>NZ_GL622579.1:1140209-1164837 GCF_000185625.1 Eggerthella sp. 1_3_56FAA | reverse complement strand
GCTCGACGAGCTGAACGTGAGCAAGAACGAGGATTGGCTCAAGGCGAAGAAGCGCTACACGAAATGCGACTTGCTGATACTGGACGATTGGCTTTTGGAAAAGCTCGAGGGGAAGGCGGCGCGCGAGCTTTTAGAGATAGTCGAGGCGCGCTTGCGCAGCGGGTCCTTATTGATTTGCTCGCAGTTCTCGCCAGCAGGCTGGCATTCAAAGCTCGGGGAAGGAGCAATCGCAGATGCCGTCATCGACCGCATAGTCTATCGGTCGGACGTCATCCATATTGAAGGCGACGAGTCAATGCGCAAGCGCATCGGCTAAGAGCATAACCGGCCGTATTGGCCAAGAGGGGCGCTTGCGCGCCCCTCGCAATCAGAGCAACCCGCATTGCTACGTGGCAGTCTGCCATGGAACGCTGTAGCAGTGGAGCGTGGAACGGTGTAGCAAAAACGGCGCAATAAGCATTCAATTCTCCAGAAACAGCTTCTCGTAGGAAGAGACTACCAAGTTCCAAGAATAACGAACACGAATCATCTCTCTAGACAATTCTCTAAAGACATTCGCTTCTTGGTCATCAACCGATTCAACCCTCATGATCAGTCTTATGAGACTTCCCGCCTCTTTCGTCCAGTACAGCGCCGCGCCCTCGGCCACCTCGCGGTTGAAGCCGACGTCGAGCAGCAGGCTAAGCCGGGTGGAGGCGAGCGCCTCGAGCAGGCTCGGGTTCGTGCCGCCGACCTCGTGGCCGTGCAGGTAGGCGAAGGCGTTCTCACGGATCTTCTTGAGCAGCTCCTGGTCGTAGACCGTGCCGACGAACCTGATGCGGGGGTCGCTGCGGAAGCCCGTGCGCTTCTCGAGCTCGTCGAGGAACCCCTCGTCGACCCCCGTGACGAGAGCGAAGGCCCTGTCCGTACCGGACGCCATGAACTCGCGTATCATCGTCTCGTAGTTGTTCTCGGGGACGAAGCGGCCCACGGCGAGGTAGTAGCCGTTCGGCTCCAGGCCGTTCTCCTCGAGCCATCCCGCGAAGGCGGGGTCGTCGTCGTCGAGCTTGGAGGGGGCTGTGTCCGCGCCGTAGGCTATGTAGGTCGTCTCGGGCGAGAAACGGGCGTACTCCTCCCGGATATAGCGCTCGATGGTTCTGCTGTCGCAGACGAGCAGGTCGGCGCGCTTGACCATGCCCGCCTCGGAGAGCTTCCAGTACCGGCGCACCGGCGCGCTCCACTTCGCGCGCATCCACTCGTGGCCGTCGGGGTTGACGAGCAGGGAACCGCCTATCTCGCGGATCTTGCGTGCGAAGCGCCCGACGAAGGGGCCTATCCTGCAGGCGAGCACGTAGAAGACGGGATGCTCGAAGCCGTTGCGCTCGGCGTGGCTGATCGCACATCCGAGCGCGTCGAGGTCGTAGAAGACCGCGCGCGCAGCGCCCAGGGGGCGCCACTTGACGCAGAAGCAGTGGGCTCCGTTGTGCTCGTACTCGGGATCCTCCGGCATCTCGTCGACGGCACAGGCCACGTGGTATCTGATGCGGTCCGACGCCCGGTTCTCAGTGAGCTTCTCCACGAACGTCTCGAAACCGCCGTAGCGCGCTGGAATGCCTTTGCAACCGACGATGTAGACGTGCCGGATCCCGTCGCCCATCTAGCAGGCCCCTTTCCCGTTGAACATGGCCGCGACTGTCTTCGCTACCACCTTGATATCCACCAGAAACGACCTCTCCTCGATGTACTTGAGGTCCAGGTCGACCATCTCCTCGAACCCGGTGTCGCTGCGGCCCCGCACCTGCCAGTAGCCGGTGAGGCCGGGCTTGACCGACAGGCGGCGCATGGCGCGCTCGTCGTACTGGGCGACTTCGGAGGGTAGCGGCGGGCGCGGCCCGACGCAGGAGAGCTGGCCCGCGAGGCAGTTCAGGAACTGCGGCAGCTCGTCTATGGAGTGCTTGCGGATGAACTTGCCGATCCTCGTGACGCGCGGGTCGTCCTTGATCTTGAACAGGGGGCCGTCGGCCTCGTTGCGTTCCTGGAGCTCGGACAGGCGCTCGTCGGCGTCCTTGTGCATGCTCCTGAACTTGTACATGTCGAACGTTCGCGCCTCGCCGCTCCTCCCGATGCGCCCGACGCGCTTCTGGGAGTAGATGGGGCAGCCCGGGGACTCCAGGCGGATGGCGACGCACAGGATGATCGAGGGGACCAGCAGCACGGCTATCGCGCACAGCGAGAACGCGATGTCGAACGCCCTCTTCACGAAGCGGTACCCCAGCCGCCCCTCCGCCGGCGCGGGGACGGGCACGGGGCCCTCGGCCTCCGACACCAGCTCGGGCGCCAGGAACGCCACGTCGGAGGCGGCCATCGGCTCGGCATCCCCGACCTCCGCACTCGACTTTACATAACCGCGCTTATCGTCGAAACGGCATGCCCGCGGGGCGAGGTAGGGCTCTTGCGGGGTCATGGTGACCCCGCGGGTTCGTTTCGCGTCCCCGCCAGCAACGAAAAGGCGGGTCGCTCGAACGCCCTGGGGCACTTCGAACGACCCGCCTACTAGCCTTGCAACCAGGCAGCGCCGAAGGGCCCTACCGGGTTCGAGCCCTTACACGATGGGCGTGATGGAGACGATCTCCCATTTCTTTCCCTGCTTCGGCAAAGGTTGGTGCAGCATCATCGCCACCACATGCTCGGTGCCCTCTCTGTCCGAAAGCGTTTGCTTGCAGATGATCATGTGGTTCGTGCCTGCCACGATCTGCTTGCCGCAGTACAGAACCGGGCGGTATTTCGCGCCCTTGAGGTTCTTCGTGGCCTCGCTGAAGCCGCTGGCAACCTTTTCAGGCAGGCTTGACTTTTTCATTTTCGCGATTTCCCATGTTCCGAGCATCGTGCTCTCCTTTCGCTCCGTCGTTTCGAAACCCTCGGCCTCGACTTGTTCAGCAATCGTGTCGCGCGGAACCCCGTTGACACCTTTCTCGAAAGAAAGCGCCTACCCGCGCCAAATGTCGGCAACGGCATCATCGACTTCGTTGGCCGGATAGCCTACGGCCTTCATCTTGTCGATGATCACCTGGCGATGCGTGTACTCGCTTTCGCCCGGATACAGGGACGTAGAATACTGGGTAGCGCCCATGATGGTGTCGCGCGGAGGGAATCCGGCGAAGGCCAGAGCCTCCACCACATCTTCGAGCGGACCGTTGGGCGAGAGAGCGAAAAGATCCCTGCCCGTCTGCTCGCCGCTAACGCCGTTTTGCCTGTTGCGAACCGCTATTTCTTTGAAATCCGACATGGTGCCTCCTTTGAGACGATCGGTGCGTGCCGCCCGGCAACTTAATTATGAGTTGCCTAGTTCGCATTATAGAAAGTTTTTTATCGTTTTCCATTAATATCCGGGGCGTCGTCACGAACGACGCGTTTGACAAAACGAACGGGAAGGTCGATCGGCAAGCGGCGATATTTTGATTGCGAAAAGCGTTTGAAACGTCGGCAGAAAAAACGATCGGGTTTGCCATCGAGGGGTAAACCGCTTATGCTGGAAGCTGCGATTTCGAAACTCGCGATCCACGGGAAGACGGCATGGCGGATCTGCGTAAGGGGTTTGGAGAAACGGAGGCTATTGCCGAAAAGCTAGACAGTCTATAATGAAGTATATTCAATTTAAGATTTTATTCTATTCAATAGTAGCGTTGATTTATACAAAAAATTGCATAAATATGAAATAATATGCAAAGGAGATAATCCCGATGACCACTCCCTACCAAACGCTCGCCCTTCCCGTCGACAGCATCCAGTCGCACCCGGAGAACGACTTCACCATGGATGAAAGCGAGATGCAGGAGCTCGTCGCGTCCATCCGCTCCGAGGGTCTCGGGCAGCTGCCGCTCGTGCGCAAGCTGCCGGACGGCGCCTATCAGATGATCGCCGGGCACCGCCGACTCGAGGCGTACAGGCGCCTTGCCCGCGAGGACGCGGCCTTCCGAACCATCCCGGTCACGCTCGTCGACAACCTGGACGACGCCCGCGCCCGTGTGCTGCTCAATGTTACCAACCTCGTGACGCGCCGGCTTTCGCAGGAAGAGCGCGGCGCGCGCTACGCGGCCATCGGCAGGGAGGTGCCGGCTTTGCGCGAGGCAGACCCGTCGCTCAAGGGCGTGCGCACGAACGACATCATCGCACGCATCGTGACCGAGGAAACGGGGCAGTCGGTGTCGCCCGCCACGGTCAAGCGCGCTATCGCGGCCGAGAAGCGTCTGCGCGAAACGCGCGAGCAGGCGGAGCTCCTCACCGGCGACCTGAACGAGAACTGGCAGGTGGAGGCGCAAGCCGGGGTCGTCGACCCGCTCACGTTGCGCGCCATCTCGCAGCTTCCGAACCAGAAACAGCTGGATCTGTTCGTCGAGTACCAGCGCCAGGAGATGACCTTCGGCCAGCTGAAAGCCCACCTCAAAGCGTCGCGGCCCAAGACGACGGCCGATGCGTCCCGCGCGTTGCAGGCGGCTATCCGCAGCGTCGAGGAAGCTCGTCGAATGGATCGCGAGGGCGTGCCGCTCTCGCAGGGACTCATTCGCAAACTGAAGAGCCTGGTGGACCAGCTGTAGCTTCGGCGGGGCGCGGGGGAGGGGCGTAAAGCCGCGCATGGCCCTGCTGGCGTTCGGGGAAATCGGAGAGCTTGAACGCGGCGGTGTCGACGAGTTCGACGGGGTCGGCCTCGAGCGCCCGGCAAAGCTTGATCATGTCGGGAACGCTCGGAACCACGCGGCCTCGTTCGATGTTGCTGATCCGAGAATGCCCGGTGCCTATCATCAGCCCAAGCCGCTCCTGCGTCAAGCCCTGCGCCTTGCGCAACTGACGAAGGTTCTCGCCGAGGATGAAGGCGTATTGCTGCACAAGGGGGTCGTGATATGCCGGCGTGTTCTTTTCGGAGGATTTTCCCATGTCGCAAGCGTAACCGGTTGAATACGCACCCTTGTATCCACCAGAGTACATATGGACGATTTCTTGGAAAGATGACGCATCTTGCACGTTTCCGCCGACGTCGGTGCGTCTTCGGTATAATCAAACCTTGCTTTCAAAGCAGATCGATGAATCCCTGCAGCGAGGAGGCCCTATCGCTCGACGGTCGACACGAATGAGAAATGCGGCTCGCGCCCTCGTCACGTTGGGTTTCGTCGGCATCTGCGCGGCAATCTTCTACCTTACCGCGCAAGGCCCGACGGAAAGCGTAGCGCTGTCGAGCCGCTTCGACGCGTTCTTGAAATCCGTTGTCGCGCATACAGGGTCGGATGGTTTGCTTGCGCAGCTCGTCCAACAGATACCCGTGCGCAGGATAGGGCATACAGGCGAGTTCTTCGCGTTCGGCGCGCTCGCCTCTGTGCTGGTCATTGTCTGGTTTTCGCAAAGAATGAGCGTGGGAACCATGATGCTCGCCTCGTTGGGAGCGTGCATGGCGGGGTCGCTTTTCGACCAGACGCACAAGCTGTTCGTTCCGGTTCGGCACTTCGATTGGAAGGATCTCCCGTTCGACGCCTTCGGATACCTTGCGGCCGTCGTCGTGGTCTTCGCCGCTTACGGAATGGCGAAAGCGTTGGCGAGGCGGAGGGAAGGCTAGAAGCCGCCCGCAATGGCGAAGCGCATCGGGGCGTGCTAATATTATCCTATGACTATTCCGGCATCGAGGGGAGATGGCAGCGCGTGGAGCGAAAGCCGCTCGGCGAGGCGGCTGCGACGGTGGCGCGCGATGGTTCGCATGAGCCGCATGCGAACGGATCGAGAAGGAAGGGGCGGGCGTGCTGAGCGATCTGGTGGTGTGCTACCTGTTCCTTGGCGGCACCGGGGCGGGGCTCTGCCTCGTGCTCTCGGTGCTCGGCCTGCTCGTGCCCCGTTCGTGCTTGTCAACGCCCCCGGGCGTGCACCTACATCCGAGCGCCGCGTACCGCAAACTGCTCGGTTCGGGGCTCGTGGCCGCGTTCGTGCTGCTTGCGCTGGGCATCGTGTGTTTGGTGGCCGACCTCGGCAACGCCGAGCGCATGATTCTGCTGCTCGTGCACCCGACGGCATCGTACCTGGCCGTGGGCTCGTGGGCGCTCGCAGCCTGCCTGGCGCTCGCGGCGGCGCTCGGCCTCGCATGGCTCGGCGTCGGCGTCTGGAACGTCGCCCTCGTACGCGTCGTTCATGTGGTCGCCGGGCTTGCGTCCCTCGTGGTCATGGTGTACACCGGCCTTTTGCTGCAGAGCCTCGGCGCGGTGCCCTTGTGGGCCACGCCGTGGCTGCCGGCGCTGTTCGCGGCGTCGTCGCTGTCGTGCGGCATCGCGTGCGCGCTTGCGCTTGCTCAGATCACGGGCGCGGCATCGGCGTTCGGCGCCGTGCTCGGGCGCTTGGCGGCCGTCGATGCCGCGGTCATCGTGGTCGAGGCGGCCATCGTCGCGGTGTTCGTATACGCGGCTTCGCAGGCAGGCGCGCCGCTGTCGAACGGCACCGAGCTCGCCGCGGCGCAATCGGTGCGGGAGCTGGTGGCGGGCCGGAACGCGCAGTTGTTCTGGGGCTGCTTCGTCGTACTCGGCCTGGCGGTGCCGTTCGCGCTGGACATCGTGCTCGCGCTGCGGCGCCGCCCATTGCCGGGCGTCGTTCTGTTCGCCTCCGCATGCGTGCTGGTCGGCGGGTTTGTCATGCGGTTCTGCGTTGTTGCAGCTGGTGCCCACCCGGTGCTCAGCTCGATGGGAGTGATGTGACATGTTTCCGTTCGAAGTGGATTCGACCACCGATGTGCCGTTGTGGGTGCAGCTGCGTCAGCGGCTCATCTACCTGATCAACTCGGGGTACTTCAAGCCGGGCGACCAGCTGCCCACCGTGCGCGGCCTGGCCTCGGAGATTTCCATCAACTACAACACGGTGAACAAGGCGTACCTCAGCCTCGTTTCCGACGGCTACCTGGAATCGACGCGCGGGCGCGGCGTGTTCGTACGCGACCTCGACGCCGAGATGGACGAGGAGTACACGAAAGACGTCGACGGCATCATGAGCGACTGCGTGGCGGCCTGCCGCGACCTCGGATTGTCGTTGGACGACGTGCAGAAGTGCATGATCAAGAAGATCAAGCAGATCAAGAAGGACGAGGGCCTCGAACCCCCGCTCGAGCGGGTCGAGGGGACGGGGCGGATCGTGCCGGTCGACGTGGGAACGACGGCGCGCAAGGCGCGGACGGGAGCGTGATGCGGGTGAAGACCAGGCGAAACGAAGGGGATATGCCAGGCGGGCAGGGCGGCGTGCCGTCTGCCGCATCGTCGCGCCGCGGACTGCACGTTGTCCCCGAGGCGAGCACGGAGATCGTAGGCGAGCGCGCGTCGAGCACGGGCGTGCTGCTGTTCTCGGCGGTGGTGTTCCTGCTGGCGTTCGGCCTTGCGCTGGGCGCCTGGTGGGCAATCGCCGGCATCGGCGTCGCAGCCATCTCGACGGCGCTCGTCTGCGCGCTTCTGGCCACGGCGGCCGTGCACATCGCGCAGCAATGGGAGAAGGTGGTCGTACTGCGCTTCGGCACGTTCAACCGCGTGTCGGGCCCGGGTCTGTTCTGGACGTTCCCCGTCATCGAGCAGAACACCATGCGCGTGGACACCCGCGTGCGCGCCACCACCTTCGGCGCCGAGGAAACCCTCACCGCCGACCTCGTGCCGCTCGACGTGAACGCCGTGCTGTTCTGGCACGTGTGGGATGCGAAAGCGGCGTGCATCGAGGTGGGCGACTTCACGCGTGCCGTGGAGCTGGCGGCCCAGACGGCGCTGCGCGATGCCATCGGGCGCGCGAGCGTGGCCGAGGTGGCCATCCGCCGCGAGCAGCTGGATCGCGAGCTCAAGCGCGTGCTGGAGGAGAAGGTGGCGCCGTGGGGTATAACCGTGCTGTCGGTGGAGATACGCGACATCCTGCTGCCGAAGGAATTGCAGGACGTCATGTCGCTGGAGGCCCAGGCCGAGCAGCGCAAGAAGGCCCGCATCATCCTCATGGAAGCCGAGCAGGACATCTGCGAGATGATGGACGACATGGGCGACACCTATGCGAAGAACGACGCCGCGCTGCGCCTGCGTGCGATGCACCTCTTGTACGAGAGCGTGCGCGAAACGGGTGGCACGGTGGTGGTGCCCAGCAGCTTCAGCGAAGGCTTCGGCGACGTGCTGGGCGACGCGGCGAAGGATGTGCTGGGGAAGGGGTCGGGCTTGTGATGGCCCAAGGCGACGAGCGTTGAGCTTGGTCGTTCTGGTCGGCCGCTTGGGGCCTCGATCCTGATTGCGCTTCGAGTTTCGCCTCTTGCTCGCGCCGCGAATCGCGCTTCCCGCGCCCGCCCGCTGCACGCTCGATGCGCCGTTGGTGGCAAAAGGTCATCGAATTCGGAAGTTTCGCAGCGGGCGGCTGGTGGGGCGGGCATGCTCATACAGCATATTGCCTGTTTGCAGAGCGCTCTTATGCGATGTCGTGCGCGCTGTGCTTGCTCGGCCTACGCGACTTCTTCCGAATTTGATGCTTTTTTGCCGTTTTGGCTTCCGTCCGCTGCACGAAAGGGTGGCCGATGTCTGAGGCGGCGCTTGGGCGAGGGGTTTTCCGGGCGATGTCCATCGGACGGGTATTCGGGGCTTCTGTCTCGACGATTCCCCGGCATGCGTGGCGCATTCTTCGCCGCCCTTTCGGTTTCAAGCCGACAAAGTAAGAAGATGACCTGCGGAATCACGAAAAAGTATTCACAAAATAGTATAATGACAAGCAAAAATTATCCTATGACAATCATTGATTGTCATAGGATAATTTCGTATAGTGGGCGCAGTGGAATTTGGCCAATTCTCACGAGGAACGGGGGTATCCTCGTATGAGGTTTTGCCGGCTGGAGGTATGAAGACCACAGTCGACGGAACGGGGATATCCTGACGACATCTTTGAGGAGGAGACATGTCAGGAACAAGCAGCCCGAACAGCGGGCTCACGCGCAGGAGCTTTCTAAAGGCGACCGGCGCTGCTGCGGGGGCGCTCGGCCTCGCAGGCGCGGCCAACATGATCGCAACCGACACTTGGCTCGCACCAGCCCAAGCCCACGCCGAGGCGGGGGAGCGGGTCGGATATACGTTCCATTATCGTCACTGTCAATGTAACTGCCATCTCAAATGCACGGTTCGTGATGGGCGTCTGGTCTTGATCGAGCCGAATGATTGGCCTGACAAACGTAATGAGACAATTTGTCTGAAAGGCATCTCTGAGATTCAGCATACATACAGCGAAGAGCGACTTCAGGTTCCTCTCAAGCGCGTTGGCGAGCGCGGATCGGGAGAATTCGTCGAGATCACCTGGGATGAAGCTTTGGACGCTATCGCTGAGAAAGTGAAAGAAACCCAAGAGAAATACGGCGCACAAGCTATAGCCATTCAGACGGCCGTTGACTCGTTGACCACGTTTCTCCCCAAGCTGCTCAAAGGCCAAGAAAAACCGCATCGCGGAATTGACATAGGCATGGGCAACGGGTTTTCACCGGCGCTTGCCGAAGCTGGCCAGCAAGGAGCCTCTTCGAATGAGGTGAGCGATTGGAAGAATGCCAAGACCATCCTGAATGTCGGATGCAACATGCTCGAGACCTGCATGGTGACTGCGCGGTATTTCTTTGAGGCGAAAGAAGCCGGGGCGGAGATCATCACGATCGATCCAAACTTTTGCACGACTGCGGAGAAGAGTTCGCGATGGATCCCCATGATTGCAGGAACAGATCCGGCGCTTTACCTAGGGATGATTTCGCTGATCCTTGATAAAGGGTGGTACAACGCTCCGTATCTGAAAGCCTATACAAGCATGCCTTTTATGGTGAAGCGTTCGGATGGTTCCCTTCTGAGAAAAGACCCTGTCGACGATATTAAGCAAGCGGGATCCGAGAATCCTTTTTTGGTGTGGGATGAGAACGCTTCGGGTTTGAGTCCCTACGATGCCGACGGGATAAGCCCTGCCCTTGATTTTGAAACCACCATTGACGGTGAAGCGTATGCAACGGTGTTCAAACTGTTGAAAGAAACCCAAAAGCAATACTCGCTTTCCTGGGCTGCTGAAATGACGGGCATTGACGAAGACGTGCTTGTTGAAATCACCGATAAGTATGCAAACTGCGGTCCTTCGATTCTCTCGTTCGGCTTTGGCGGTGGAGAGAAGTTTTACAACGCGGATGTCGCTGGTCATGCGGCGGTATTGCTGGCTACGCTCGTCGGTTCGTTCGGAACTGACATCCCCGGTTGGGGGGCGGGAGCGTACGTAAACGCTTACCAGAAGATTTTTGGAGCGGGCAAGCTTGCTTCCTGGCCGTTGCCATCCGAGTGCAAAGTCGCTTCGGCGCCTAAAGCGAGCGTCGACTATCGCGACGAGGAAAGCGGTATCCGATTCATGTGGGTGCAGAACGGCGCGTTCCAGCAGATTGCGGGTAATCAGAACCGGACAAACGAATGGGCGAAGGGGCTTGATTTCGTCGTAGTTCAAGATATATGGCATACGCCATCGGTGGATTGGGCGGATATCGTTCTTCCGGTGTGCTCCCATTTCGAGGTTGACGAGGAGATTGGTTTTCTTCGAGCCTTACGCGGACATGTGCTCTTGCAGCAAAAAGTGCTCGATCCTCTGTTTGAGAGCAAAACGGACTTTTGGATCGATCGAGAGATGGCGAAGCGATTGGGATACGGGGATGCGCTTCCGAAGAGCCAGGAGGAGCTTGCGCGTTTTCAATTGGACAATGCGACCGACAAGGCCGTCGCCGGCATAACGCTCGACGAGGTAGTAGCAGGAAACGGCGTGGTCGCCTTGAAGAACCAACCGGAAATCGCGCGCAGTTACAGTAATCAGACCTACAAAACAACGTCGGGGAGGATCGATTTGTATTACGAGGACCTGGTCGAATATGGACAGGCCTTGCCCCAGTACGAAGCGCCGCATGAGGCATACGAAGGCAATCCGCTGCGGGATGCGTATCCTCTCGTTATGACGCAACGTCGATCGAAATACTTCATCCATCAGAACTTCATGGATGCTTCGTGGTTGCGCCAATACTGCGAGCCAACGTTGGAAATGAATCCCATCGACATGGAGGCGCGTGGATTGGAGTCGGGTGACGTGATCGAAGCGTTCAACGAGCGAGGATCGTTTCAATGCGCATGCGTCGCCACCGAAGCCGTACGTCCGGGAACGGCGGTTATCATCGAAGGCATCTGGGATAAGTATATGGTTTCTGGAAACCTGCAGAATGTGACCAACGATGCCGCAAATCCTCGCGGAAGAGCGCTCGCCAAAGGGAGGGTCACTCCTTTCAATGACACGCTTATCGAAGTGAAGAAAGCGTAGGTGATTTAGATGACTCGGTTGGCCATCGCCATCGATTTGAGCCGTTGCACGGGCTGCAACACATGCGCCATGGCGTGCAAGATGCAGAACAACGTACCTATGGGCATGACATGGAATCGCGTGCTCAACGAAAACTGTGAGTTTGAGGTGGGCGTGCAGGGAACGTATCCTAGTATCTCGCGTTCGCATCTGCCGATAGCTTGCCAGCATTGCGAGAATCCCGCGTGCCTGCGCGTGTGCCCGACGGGCGCCACGTACAAGGACGACAAGGGACGCGTCGAGATCGACTACGAGAAGTGCATCGGATGCCGCATGTGCATGGCGGCCTGTCCGTACAATGCACGCGTGTTCAACTGGAACGAGCCGGTGCGCGATCCTGACTTCAACTACGGCGACAAGGACGTGCCCGTGCGCGGCAAGGGCGTAGTGGAGAAGTGCACGCTCTGCAAGGAGCGCACCGACCGCGGCGACGAGCCGATGTGCGTGCGATGCTGCCTTTCCAAGGCTCGCACGTTCGGCGACCTCGACGATCCGGACAGCGAGATCTCGCGCGTCGTCCGCGAGCGCAAGGCCGGCGTCCTTCTCGAAGAGCAGGGAACCCGCCCGCAAGTCCGTTACTTCAACTAAGGAGGAGGTGCGAACCATGAAAACCTCGACAACGTTCAAAGCGACCGCGGGCGTGCTCGCAGCGCTGACCGTGGCCGGCGTCGCCGCCTGGATCTACCAGCTGGTCAACGGCCTGGGCGTCACCGGCATGAGCAACTCCACGTCGTGGGGCCTCTACATCACGTGCTTCATGTTCTTCGTGGGCCTGTCGGCCGGCGGCCTCATCGTGGCTTCGTCGGCCAGCGTGTTCCACGTGGCCGAGTACAAGAAGGTGGCGCTTCCCGCTGTCGTCCTGTCCACGGTGTGCATCTGCTGCGCCGGCATGTTCGTGCTCATCGACCTTGGCGGCATCGGGCGCGTGTGGCGCATCCTCACGGGACCGAACCCGATGTCTCCTCTGTTCTGGGATATCTGCGTCATCACGTTGTACCTGGTCATAAACGTCGTGTACCTGTACTTCATGAAGTCGAAAAAGCCGGGCGCGCAGGGCAAGGTGGCCGTCGTGTCGCGCTTCGCCCTGCCTGTCGCCATCCTCGTGCACTCGGTGACGGCGTGGATCTTCGGCCTGGAAATGGCGCGCGAAGGCTGGTACTCGGCAATCATGGCGCCGCTGTTCGTGGTATCAGCCATGGACTCCGGCCTGGCCCTGCTGCTGCTCTCGCTCATGGGTCTCAACAAGTCCGGCCGTTTCGCCACCGACAAGAAGCTGCTGTCGAACCTGGCCGGCCTGCTGGCCGTGTGCGTCGCCGTCGACGGGTTCCTCGTGGGCTGCGAGGCGCTGACTATGGCGTACCCGGGCGCCGCCGGCGCCGAGACGCTCGCCATCATGGCGACGGGCGCAACTGCCCCGTTCTTCTGGTTCGAGATCGTCGTGGGCATCCTCATCCCGTTCTGCATCCTCGTGTTCGCGAAGAACCGCGTGCGGATGGGCTTGGTGGCCGTGGCCAGCGTGTGCGTGGTGGCCGGCGTGTTCTTCAAGCGCGTGTGGCTGCTGCTCACCTCCTTCGTCGGGTTCAACGTGGCGGGCGCGCCGGGCGTCTCGCTTGGCACCGCGGCGGCCCAGCAGGGCGGCTCGAGCATGTGGGCGCTCACGGGGACGTACGCTCCCACCTGGGTGGAGATCGTCGTGGTCATCGGCGTGGTGTCCCTCGGCGCACTTGCGTTCCTCGTTCTCGCGCAGAAGCTGCTGCCGGGACGCGCGGCGCCGCGCGATGCCGAGGCCGCTGCCGTCGAGCGCCCGGCGGGCGAGGCGGCTTAGCCGTCCCAACCGCGTCTCCCGTCCGGTGATCCTTGGCGGCGCTTTCCCTCCCGCGGCGCAGGGATCCCGGCTCGGGTGCGGTATGCTATGCATCATCTTGGTTCACGTTGCGCGTCCTGCGCTGAAAGGAGCTTTTCGCCATGGCCAAGGAGATTCCCTGGAAGACCCTGTCCGAAGCCTATGCGTTCATCGGCAACTCGCTGCTCAAGCCGATGACGATGACGTCGACGGTGGGGTTGGATCCGGCGTTTTGGGAAGCGTTTCCCTCGTTCGACGACGAGGCCGTGGCGGAGGCCGTCGCGGCATGCGCGCGCTATGCCGAAGGAGCCGTCCAGCGCGCGGAAGCAGGCGAAGACGAGCCTCAGCGCGCGGCCGTCGAATACACGAAGCTGTTCGTGGGCCCGCCGTCGCCCGCGGCTGCTCCATGGGAGACGATGTACCGCGGCGAAAACGTGACGGTGGGGTTCGGTCAGGCCACGTTCGAGATGCGCGAGTTGCTGCGTGAAGCGGGGCTTGAAGTGCGGAACGTCAACAACCAGTACGAAGACCACCTGGGCATCGAGCTCTTGTACCTCTCGTCGCTGTGCGCCCGCGCAGACGTGGACGCCGCCGATGCCCCCGTGCTCGAATCCGTGGCGGACTTCATCGAGAAGCATCCGCTCAGCTGGGTCGACGCGTTCCGCGCGAGCATCGCCGAGGCGGCACCCGACGGCTACTTCGTCTCGCTTGCGGGGTTGGCTCGAGCTCTGCTCGCCTGGCATGCCGAAGCGCTGCGCGTGTAGGAGGCTCGCATGGATTACCTTGCAACGATCGATTCGCCCGTGGGTTCGGTCACCGTCGCCAGCGACGGTGAGGCGATCGTCGGGTTGTGGCTTGAGGGGCAGAAGCACTTCGAAGCGACGCTCGAAGCTGCCGAGGATCGTCCCGAGCTGCCGGTACTCGTCGAGGCGCGCGCATGGCTCGAACGCTACTTCGCAGGCGACGACCCCGGCGCGCTTCCGCCCGTGAACCCGCGCGGCACCGCGTTCCAGCAGCGTGTGTGGGCGCTGCTCGCCGAGATCCCGTACGGCCAGCTGACCACGTACGGCTGGATCGCGCGTCGCATCGAAGAGCAGACGGGAGCTCGTACGTCGGCGCGCGCCGTGGGCAGCGCCGTCGGCCGCAACCCCATCTCCATCATCCTGCCGTGCCATCGCGTGGTGGGGTCGACCGGCAGTCTCACCGGCTACGCCGGCGGCCTGGACAAGAAGATCGCCCTGTTGGGAATCGAGGGCATCGATGTAGATGCCCTCAGTATGCCGAAGAAAGGCGTGGCGCTGTAGCCGTCCGCCGCCTGCGCTCAGGATGACGGGCGAAGCGTCTTAGAAAAGCAGCGCTCCGTCGATGGTCATCGACGTCACGTTGCCGTCGGCATCGCAAACGAGCAGCACGTTCGTCACGGTCGCATTGCCTTCGCCGTCGAGGATCGAAACGTCGTTGGCGTACTGATAGCCGCCCTCCGTCGGCGTGACGCTCGCCGTGGTGGGGTCGAAGCTCTGGTACGTGTAGTACGTGTTGTCGGCGATGAGCCCCGGCAGTGCCGCTTCCACGGCGGCGACGGCCTTGGCCTGCGGATCCTCGGCGGGCTCGGGCGTTGCGGGCTCTGCCGGGGGCTCGGGCTGCGGCTCCGGCTCTGCGGTTACCGGGGTTTGATCGAGCAGCCAGGTAGCTTCGGTGGCGCCGTCGTTCCAGAACAAACGCTGCGAGGAGTAGCGGTCGTCGAACGTGAGCGTGCCGGAGGCCGTCTCTCCCGCGGGCACCGAGATGGTGTTGTTTGCGAACGTCGAGCTGACGGGAGGCATGCCGAACGAAAGAAGGCATTCGGTGGAAAGCTCTTGCGCGCTCGAATGCGCCTTGACCTCGATCTGAACATTGAGCTGGTCGTTTGCGCGATCGATCGACTTCACGGCCACTTCGTAGTCGCGCCACACGGCCGATTCGCCAACCGAAAGCGACTTGAGTTTGGACGCGTCGGTAACGGTGTAGCCGCTGTTCGACGCGCTGGCGTTCGGGTTCGGCAGGTTCGGTTCTTCGGCCTTCGAGCCGCATCCGGTCAGCGCGAGCGCAAGAACCGCGCAGGCGGCGGTCGCAATGATCTTCTTGTTCAAAGTGGATCCCTCCATACGGTGCGCGGGCGCGCGAACGCGACCCGATAGCGTTTGGGTAGTATCATACCAGTTCGGTCAACATGTGTGAGCATCCTGTTGCGACATGCGTCGAACATTCGCCCTAGCGCAAAACCTGCAGGTGTGGTTTCATAAGCGCAGATTCCGAAAGGGGCGTATGGACACCACATTTCTGCAGCAAGCGTTCTCCGATTCGCAGGTGCTCACGGTGCCGTGGAGCATCGATTATTTCTCCGTCGTCGTTGGCGTGTTGACGGGCGCTCTGTTCGCGTGCGACCGCAAGCTCGACATCATCGGCACGGTGGTGCTGGGCTTGGTCACCGGGTACGGTGGCGGCATCATCCGCGACATGCTGCTGCAGACCCACGGGGTGTACTTCACCTCGCACCCCGATCTCATCCTCATCTGCATCGCCATCTGCGCGTTCGTGTTCTACTTCCGCGGGCTGTTCCGCCATCTCGATGCCACGGTGTTCTTCGCCGACGCGCTGTCGGTGGGATTGTTCGCGCTGGCCGGCGCCAGCAAGGCGTTCTCGCTCGAGCAGGGTTTCGTGTTGTCGGTCATCCTCGGCGCCATCACGGCGGTGGGCGGCGGCGCGGTGCGCGACATCTGCGTGGGGGAGACGCCCGGCATTTTCCAGCAGTCGAACTTCTACGCGGTGGCAGGCCTCGGCGGATCGTTCGCGTTCGTGGCCCTGGCCTATGCGGGAAGCCCGTTGCCGCTTGCGGGTGTGGCCTGCGTGTTCGTCGTCGTGTTCCTGCGCTATTGGAGCGTGTACTTCGACTGGAAGACCAGCAACGAGGCCGACCTCACCCCCCATGTGGCGCGCGGCGTGGGCAAGGTGCGGCGCGTCGTGTCCGGTGTGTTCCTGCACGGCGGCGATGCCACCGTGGCGCAGAAGGAGCGTCGCCGCCGCGGCCGCTGGCGCCGCAACCACGAGAAACGCGACTGAGGCAACGTGTTCGAAGCCGTGTGGCGCTCGCGCTCCCTCCTTCACGTGGCGATACGCTGAAGATGCGCGCGGGGGCTTCCCCGGGCGCGTTCCTATCTGCCATACTGTCCGAATCAACAATGTGCCGTGCGATGCCATGCCAGGATCGACGCGGGAGAAGATACGAAGGATCGTGGAACATGGCTGATTTCATCGAGGGCAAGCGCCCCGTCATCGAGGCGCTGCGCACGGGCGTGCCCATTAAGAGCATTCTCATGGCCGACAACGTGCAGCGCGATGGCCTCATCGAGGACATCCTGCGCAAGGCGAAGCGCGCCGGCGCCACCGTGGAGATGGTGCCGCGCAAGGTGCTGGACGGCAAGTCCGACCGCGGCAGCCACCAGGGCGTCATGGCGAAGGCCGCGTCGTTTCCGTACGTGGGCATCGGCGACGTGATCGACGCGGCGGGCAAGTCGGCCGAGCAGCACGACGGCCGCGCGCTCGTGATCATCCTCGACCACATCACCGACGCGGGCAACCTGGGCGCCGTGTCGCGCAGCGCCGAAGCGGTGGGCGCATGCGGCATCGTGATCCCCAACAAGCGCAGCGCGCACGTGGAGGCTTCCACGTACAAGAGCTCGGCCGGCGCCATCGCGCACGTGCCCGTGGCGCAGGTGTCGAATCTCGTGCAGACCATGAGCCGCCTCAAGGAGGAGGGCTTCTGGATCGCCGGCGCCACCGAGCACGCCTCCGACCTCATCTGGAAGGCCAACCTCAAGGGCAAGATCGCGCTCGTGATGGGCAACGAGCAGGAGGGTATCTCGCGCCTGGTGATGGAGCACTGCGACTTCCTGGTGAAGCTGCCCATCGAGGGCGAAGTGGCGTCCCTCAACGTGGCGCAAGCCGCCACCGCCTGCATGTACGAGTGGCTGCGCCAGAACCAGTAGGACAACGGCGGACGCGCAGGTTGACGTAGGTGGATCATGGCCAAGCAACGTAAGAAACTCCTGATCGTTGATGGGTACAACGTGCTGCGTTCCGGCAGCCGCTACCGCAACGCGCCCGACGAGGACTACACCGACGACACGTTCAACGCCGCGCGCGAGATGCTCATCAACGACGTGGTGAACTACGCCGGAGGCGACTACAAGGCCGTCATCGTGTTCGATGGCGCGAAGAACGCGTTCTCGAACGGCGAGGCGGAAACCGTCGGCGGCGTGCGCATCGTGTTCTCGCCGGCGGGCCAGTCGGCCGACAAGGTCATCGAGAAGCTGGCTCACGACGCGCGCGAGCGCCAGGTGGAAACCCTCGTGGTTACCAGCGACGCCACCATCCAAGACACCACGTTCGGCTTCGGCGTGGATCGCATGAGCGCCGACGGCTTCTCGCGCGAGGTGGGGATGTACTACGAGGAGGCGCGCCTCGACGAAACCCCGAAGGTGGCTCAGAAGAACACGGTGGCCTCCCGCATCGACCCCGTCACCCTCGCCAAGCTCAAAGCTCTCCGCGACGGAGCGGGCCGGTAACCGGACGGCATACTCGAAGGTGACGGTTTCGTGAATCTCCGACACTTGGTCAACCGTGTGTCGGGTTACGGGCAGTTCTGGCATCCCTTGTTGGTTGTTTCGCTACACGGTGTTGGTTATCATGCATGATGTAGGGTAACCAAGCGCGCGTATACGCGCAGGCGAAGCGGACAGGCGGGCGGGTATGGATCGCATCATCGACGGCATCATCGCGCGACGCAAAGCCGTCGTGGCGGCGTTTTTGACCGTCGCCGTCGTGTGCGCCGCGATGATCCCGTTCGTGGGAGTCAACTACGACATGGTGGACTACCTGCCCGACGAAGCGCAATCCACCACGGCCGTCTCCATCATGAACGACGAGTTCGCCCAGGCCGTCCCCAACGCCAATGTGCTCGTCCACGACGTGGGCATTGCCCAGGCGCTTGCGCTCAAGCATAAGATCGCCGAAGTGGAAGGCGTCGAGGGCGTCATGTGGCTCGACGACGTCGTCGACGTCACCGTGCCCCTCGAGATGGCCGACGCCTCCACCGTCGAGACGTACTATCGCGATGGCGCTGCGCTGTTCCAGGTCACCGTGGCCGAAGGCTCCGAAAGCACGGCCGTCCCCGCGCTGCGCGCCCTCGTGGACGAGGCGGGCCCGGGCAACGCCGTGTCAGGCGAGGCCGCCGATACCGCGCAGACCACGGCCAGCACGTCGAAGGAGGCCGGCGGCGCGGCGCTCATCCTCGTGCCCGTCATCATCCTGTTGCTCGTGCTGTCCACCACGTCGTGGATCGAGCCTCTGCTGTTCATCGCCGCCATCGGCGTTTCCATTCTCATCAACATGGGTACGAACATCGTGCTGGGGCAGGTTTCGTTCATCACGTTCTCGGTGAGCCCCATCCTGCAATTGGCGGTGTCGCTGGACTACGCCATCTTCCTGCTGCACGCGTTCGCGGCCGAGCGCCAGCGCACGCCGAACGTGGAGCGTGCCATGGCCTTGGCTATGCGCAGGTCGCTGTCCACCATCGCCGCCAGCGCCGTCACCACGCTGTTCGGTTTCGCCGCTCTTGCGTTCATGCAGTTCCAAATCGGCGCCGATCTTGGCATCAACCTGGTGAAGGGTATCGTGTTCAGCTTCTTCACCGTCATGGTGTTCCTGCCGGCGGTCACGCTTTCGCTGTACAAGCTCATCGACAAGACGCGGCATCGGCCGCTCATGCCCTCGTTCAAGAACGTGGGCAAGGTACTGTCGAAGGTGCGCGTCCCGACTCTCGTCCTCGTGCTGGCGCTCGTTGTTCCCGCGTTTTTGGGTCAGAGCCACACCGTGTTCACCTATCAGAACAGCGAGCCCGACCCGAACCTGCGTGCCGGCGCCGACACGCTTATGATCCAAGACGAGTTCGGCCAACAGAACGCCGTGGTGGTGCTGGTGCCGCGCGGTGACGTGGCCGCCGAGGCTGCGCTTTCGCGCGACCTGGCCGAGGTCGATCATGTAACGGGCGTCATCTCGTACGCGTCCACCGTGGGCGCCGCCATTCCGCAGGGCTTCCTCGACCAAAACGTGATCGACCAGTTCTATTCGCCGAACTACGCGCGCATCATCGCCTACACCAGCACCGATGTGGAAAGCGACGAGGCGTTCTCCACGGTGGAAGCCGTACAGCAGGCGGCTGCGCGCCACTACGACACGTACTACACCGCCGGCCAGTCCGCGAATCTCTACGACATGAAGAACATCGTGGCGGTGGACAACGTGGTGGTCAGCGCCGTAGCCATCATCGCCATCCTCATCGTGTTGCTGGTGACGTTCCGCTCGCTCACGCTGCCGCTCGTGCTGCTGCTCACCATCGAGTCGGGCATCTGGATCAACCTGTCTATCCCGTACTTCATGGGCGAGTCGGTGAACTTCATCGGCTACCTCGTCATCAACACGGTGCAGCTGGGCGCCACCATCGACTACGGCATTCTGCTGACCACGCATTACCTGCGTCACCGTCGACGCGTCCCGGCGCGCAAGGCCGCGCACCTTGCGCTGGGCGAAACGTTCCCGTCGCTGCTCGTGTCGGCTGGCATCCTGGCCACCGCTGGTTTCGCGCTGGGTTTCTCGTCCAGCATGTCGGCGGTGTCCAGCTTGGGCTTCCTGCTCGCCCGTGGAGCGCTGCTGTCGCTGACGCTGGTCACGTGCTTCCTGCCGGCGCTGCTCGTGCTGCTTGATCGCGTTATCCGGCGCACCACCTGGCATGCGAACTTCGCGCCTGTCGCGGCTGCCGAGCCTGCGGTGCCCGCAACGGCCGGGGCTTCCGACGTCGCATCGTCCGCGGTGCCCGAGGGCGCCGAACCCGCTCCGCTCCCCGCGTCCAAAGGAGACGAATCATGAAAAAGCATCCTTGTCTGCGCACCTGCGTCGTCGCGCTGCTCACCGTGACGCTGTCCGTCGCCTGCGTGCCGAGCGCGCTCGCGCTGGCCGAGGGCGATGCGGCGAGCTCTTCCTCTGCATCTGCCGCTTCCGCCTCGTCCGCGGCGACGTACGAGAAGTCCGAAGTGGTGTACGCGACTTTGGCGGCGAGCGGCGCGCCGAAAGCGGTGTACGTGGTCAACCGCTTCGATGTGGAGGCGCCGGGCACCGTCGTCGACCACGGCGACTACACGACCGTGCAGAACCTCACGAACGAGACCGAGCTGACGCGCCTCGGCGACGCCACCACGTTCGAAGCCGAAACGGGCACGCTGTACTACCAGGGAGACGCTGCAAACGCCGCATTGCCGTGGAACGTGTCGCTGTCCTACGAACTGGACGGCAAGAAGATGGAGGCCGACCAGCTGGCCGGCGCTTCGGGCAACTTGGCCGTCCACGTGACCACCGCGCGCAACGAGGCCGTCGACCCCGCGTTCTACGATAGCTTCATGCTGCAGATCACGTTCACGCTGCCGGGCGACGTCGCCTCCGACGTGGAGGGCGAGGGAGCCACCATCGCGCAATCCGGCGAAGACGCTACAGCTGCCTTCACCGTCCTGCCCGGTCAGGATGCCGATTTCACGCTCACGGCCAAGGTGCGGAACTTCAAGATGCCGGGCGCGCAGATCGCCGCGCTGCCGTACTCGTCGGTCGTCGAGATGCCCGACACCTCAAGCATGGTCAGCGGCATGACGAACCTATCGGACGCGGTCGGCGCGCTGGCGGAGGGCACGTCG
Source organism: Eggerthella sp. 1_3_56FAA (assembly GCF_000185625.1). NCBI lineage: Bacteria > Bacillati > Actinomycetota > Coriobacteriia > Eggerthellales > Eggerthellaceae > Eggerthella > Eggerthella sp. 1_3_56FAA. Next base: position 1,143,858 of record NZ_GL622579.1, on the reverse strand, counting down.
TCGCTCGCCTCGGGCGTAGACGAGCTGACCGGCGGCGCACAGGATCTGTCGTCGGGCGCTGCGGCGTTCGGTCAGGGGTTGAACAGGCTCAACGGCTCGTCCGGCCAGTTGGTGAGCGCGTCGAGCCAGATCAACGCTGCGCTGTCGGCTGTCGCGAGCGGTTTGCAGGGTGCTGATTTGTCGCAGCTCGACCAGCTGAGGCAGCTGCCGGGCGGGCTGAACGCGCTCGCGGACGGGCTTGCGGAGCTGCGTCAACAGGTCGTTCGCGTCCAGCAGGGCTACGCGCAGGCGCTCCCGGCGCTCGAGGGCGCCATCGAAGGCATTCCCGCCGGCACGTTGACAGAAGAGCAGATCGGAAGCTTGATGGCCCTTGCAAGCACGTCGCAGAACCCCGACGACCTCGTCACGGTGAATCAGCTCCTCGCGAACTACCAGGCTGCCCAAACCGTCAAGGGCACGTACGCCGCGACGAAGGACGCCTTCTCCGGCGCCGACCAGCTGTTGGGCGCGTTGGCGGCCGATGCGCAAAGCGGCGGTGCCCTCGCCCAGCAAGAAGCCGCTCTCCGCTCCATGGCGTCCGCGCTCGAAACGGCCGTGGGCGGCGGCCAGCTCGACCAGCTCTCCCAGCTCGTCGACGGCATCGCGCAGCTGTCTGGCGAGTACGGTCGGTTCCACGAAGGTCTCGCACAGTACGCGTCGGGCCTGTCGGCGCTTGCCGAGAACTACGGTCAGCTCGAGTCCGGCGCGAACCAGCTTGCCGGCGGCGCGGGCCAGCTGGCCGGCGGGGCGGGCGAGCTCAGCAGCGGCATGAACCAGCTCAACGCGTCCACCATCACGCTGCCCGAAACCATGAAGCGGCAGATCGCCGACATGACTGCCGAGTTCGACTTCCCGAAGTTCGACCCGGTGTCGTTCGTGTCGCCGCAGAACGCCAACGTGGAAGCCGTGCAGTTCGTCATGACCACGGCCGCCATCGAGCAGCCTGAAGCGCCCGAGCCGGAAGAGCCCGAGCAAGAGCAAACCATCTGGGACCGCTTCCTCGCCCTGTTCCAGGGGTAGCGCGAACGGGGGTGTCGGCGCCCCCGTTCGTCACCTCTCGCGTATCCCGATCGCCTCGAACAACTCGGCGCGCAGCTCGAGGTGCGCGCGCGTGTAGCCCGGGTCGACGTAGCGCAGGCGTTTTCCCAGGCGCTTCGCCAGCTGATGCGCCAGCCGGTTGAACGCCCCGCTGTCCATGACCTGCCCCTTCGACACGGTGACCACGGTGAAGCCGAGCGTGATAAGGGTGCTGCGCCGTCGCGCATCGCTTTCCCGCCGTTCGGGGTCGACATGGTGCAGCTCGCTGTCGTACTCCGCGGCCAGCTTCGATTCGGGCCAGCACAGGTCGCATACGCAGTGCTTCCGGTCGGCCATGGCGCGGAAGCTGGGCGGCACGTCGACGCGGTAGTTAAGTCGCGGTTCGGGTAATCCGTACCCGCCCAGGCCGTACGGCAGGCACAGCAGCATGGCCAGCGCAGACTCCATCGGCGAGGCCGATCGGTCCAACACGTAGTGCAAAGCCCGCAGCGCCTTCTTCCTCCCGCGAGCGTTCGAGGCGCCTTCGACGAACGTCCGCAGCTTGGCGACCGTCGTCAGCGGCGCGTCGCGACGCGGTGCCGGCCCCTTGTCTACCAGGACGTACGTTCCGCACAACTCGTATCCCAGCATTATGAGCCGTGCGAGCGACAGCCGGTTCGCCATCTGCAAGAAGCAGAACTCCGGCGTGCTCATCAAAAAGCCCTCGCCCGCGTCGACGAACGACCTCTCGGGGAGGACGGAGCAAAAGCTGCTGAGCACGGCAGGCGTTCTCGTCCGGACGTCGACGCTGCCCACCAGCGTGCACAGGGGCAGGGTGCATCCGGCAGGACGCCGATTTCCCTCGGAAAGGGTCGGTCGCTCGCTTGAAGCGAGCGCACGTCGCGCACGTCTTGTTGCCGCTTGCCGCGCATCGTAGCCGCGCAAGTAATTCGGCCCCACCGTTCTCCAGTGGTCGAGCGCCGATTCGTATCCGATAAGTATATCCATCAGGTCATCGTAACATAATCTGGCAGAGAATCACGGTTTGGGCGCAACTGCATCGCGATTCCTGCGTCTGTGTTGGCTGCCGAAAAACCTGACCTGGTGCTTCTTTGGATATCTGGGCTTTTGGTTGGAGGGGAGACATTGATTTTGCGCCTAAACCGTGATTCTCTGCCAGAATGCGAAACCGCGGCCGAAAATCCGTGTGCAATCCGGTCTCGCGAACGATGACGCTCCGGTTGGCGAGGGTGCTTCGGGCGAAACTCGGAAACGAGGCGGGCGCGTCGGCGAAACGACTCGCAACTTCGCAGCGGGCGCGCGGCGCCGTTGCCCGATGCTCGCTCGCTTCAGGCGCGCTCCTCCACGCCGTGCTGGATCATGCTCATCAGCAGCTCGGACATCTCGGCGGGGGATTGCGGCGTGCCCTTCTTCAGCCAGTGCGACAGCATGCCCAGAGCGCCCGATACGGCGAACAGGTACATGTACTCCAGATCGTCGGCGTCCACCGCCGCATCCTGGTCGGACATTTGCAGGTCCACCAGATGCGCCAGCTCCATGATCTGCCGCTGGAAGCCGCCCTCGCTTTCGTCCAGCAGCATGAGGAACACGTCGGCGTTCTCCTTGGCGTATTCCAGGATCTTCTCCACGTTGCGCGTGCGCGGCTCGCCGTCGGCCAGGAGGCGCGCCTTGAGATCTTCGAGCGCCTCGGCTTCGATGTACGCCAGCAGGTCGTATTGGTTGCGGAAATGGGCGTAGAACGTACTGCGGTTCACGTCGGCGGCGGCGCACAGCGCCTTCACGGATATTTTCGAGATGTGGTTCTCGCGCATGAGGTCGATGAGGGCGCTCGTGAGGGCGCGCTTCGTGTACTGCACGCGTCGATCGGTCTTTCCGGTTTCCATGGACGCCTCCTTCGGCTCGATCGTTCCAGTATAGGACATGCGGGACGCATCGGCGCCGGCCGGTAGCCGTTGCTTGTCGAAGCGCGCGGGGAGGGCCGGCGCGTTGCGCAGACGGCGATGCGCGAGGTCCGAACGCGCAGCCGTTTTGGAACGCCGGTATCGGGGGATTCGTCCGCCGCTTCGCCGCAGCCAAGCGCATCGAAGGACGACCGCATAAAAGTCGGCATGACCGATGTCATGAAATCCCACTTCGCAGGCGTATGCAACCGCCGGTTGCGTAAAAAGATAACCAGACATGCTGGTGCAACGTGCCGGGCAACCGTAGGCTGGTAATCGAGAAGGAGCGGACGCCATGTCCCCAACGTCGAAGAAGGGATCGTTCATGAACGTCGAGATTGCCCAGCGCTTAGCAGCCATGCGACGCGAGCAAGGATACAGCCAGGAGGAGCTGGCCGAACGGCTCGGCCTGTCGCGGCAGGCGGTGTCGAAGTGGGAGCGCGCCGAGTCGTCGCCCGATACGGGAAACCTCATCGCGCTCGCGAAGCTGTACGGTGTGTCCCTCGACGACCTGCTGCGCATCGACGACGACGTGGTGGACGACGTGGCGTTCGAGGAAAAGGACAAGGACGCCACCGCCGAGGCGCAGGCGCAGGAGGCCGCCGTGCGCGCCAACGAGGCCGCCGTCCGCG
>NZ_GL622579.1:1130078-1139683 GCF_000185625.1 Eggerthella sp. 1_3_56FAA | reverse complement strand
ACGACGCCCAGTTGCGCCGCCCGCGCGGCCCCTGGTCGACGTTCCCGTACCCCGTGCTTTGCGTGCTCGTGTTCCTCGGGGGCGGCTTCCTCTTCGGGTGGTGGCATCCCGGCTGGTTCGTCTTCCTGACCATCCCGCTGTACTATTGGATCGCCCACATCATCGAAAACGACCCGAACTATCGGGCGAACCGACGCTAGCGGAAGGGCCGTATCATGACGAAACTCACGACGGCGTCGTACGTCAAAATCACGCTCATCATCGCGCTCGGCTTGCTCATCCTGGGGTCCATCGGATTCGGCGGATGCTCGGCCATGCGCTTCGGAATGCGGGGAGGAACGGAAATGGGATCGGCGAACGTGGACGCGGCCAGCGTCAAGAACCTCAGCGTCAAGTGGGCCTCCGGCGCGGTGAACATCGACGTCGTGGACGAGGGCGACGCCATCGAGCTTGTCGAGACGGCGCCGCGCGGCATGACGAAGGCGCAGCAGATGCGCTGGTCCGTGAACGGCGACACGCTGTCCATCGACTACGGCACCTGGTTCTCGTGCTTCGCGCTGGGCCGCAAGGACCTGCAGGTGCGCATTCCGAAAAGCTACGCCCAGAACCTGGGCGCCGTCGAGATCGACGGCGCGTCGGGCGACTACGACGTGAACGGCCTGGGCTGCGAAACGCTCAAGCTCAAGCTGGCCTCGGGCGATGTGGACGGGCAGCACCTGCAAGCCGACGAGCTGCGCGTCGACGTGGCCAGCGGGCAGCTCGACGTCGAGGGCCGCTTCGCCGACCGCGTGGACGTGCGCACCGCGTCGGGCCAGACGCGCATCGTGTGCCGGGAGGCGTGTCCGAAAACAATCGACGCGGATATCGCCAGCGGCTCGGTGAGCGTGGCCGTTCCCGAGAGCAGCGGCTTCACCGCTCGCATCGAGAAAGCGTCTGGTCGGTTCAGCAGCTCCTTCTCACTTTCGCAGAACGGCAACGTGTACACGAGCGGCGACGGAAGCGCCAGCATCAACGCGCGCCTGGCCAGCGGCGAGTTCCGCATCGACGCCGACGACTAGGAAGCTCCTCCCTTGCCATCCTGAGCGAGCGAAGCGAGTCGAAGGATCCCGTGCGGCGATAGCCGTGAGACTTCCAGCTGACGTTGCGCGGGATCCTTCGACTCCGCACCTTCGGCGCTGCGTTCAGGATGACGACGGCATGCTTCGACTCGGTGTGTCGAAGCATGCCAAGCCCTCGCCCCTTTGCCGTCCGTTTTGCGCGAGCGGTGCTATAATACCAATGAATTGCTGCATTGCGACAATGGGGAGTTGCGGGCGAGGACGAGGGGCGGGGCGGCGCGTGTTCAACGTGCTCACGACAAGCTATCTTTTCCTGGGAGGAACGGGAGCGGGCGCCCTCGCCGTCCTGTGCGTGCTCGAGTGCGCCCGCGTGCTGCGGTGGCGCGCGCTGGCCATGCCGGAGGAGTTCTTCGCCCGGGCATGGCCGATGTGCACGGTGACGCTGGCGACGGGCATGCTGTGCCTGCTGGTCGACCTGGGGCGCCCTGACCGCCTGCTCGGCCTGTTCGCCTCGCCTGCGCCGTCGGTCATGGCGGCGGGGTCGTTCGCGCTGGTCGCGGCGTTGGCCTGTGCGGCGGCGTTCTCGTTGGGCGCGCTGCTGGACACCGTGCGCCTGCCGCGTGCGGCGGTTCTGGCGCTTGCGGCGGCGGGCGCGCTGTCGGCGGCGGTGACCGCGACGTACACCGGCGTGCTGCTGGAAAGCCTCGCGTCGGTGCTGCTGTGGCGCACGCCGCTCGTGCCGGTGCTGTTCGTGCTGTCGTCGGCATCGTGCGGCATCGCGACGGCGTTCCTGGCAGCCTCGTTCGTGGAGACGCGGCACCCGCACCGCGGGCCGCTCGTGTGGCTCGCGCGGATTGACGGCGGTATCGTGGTCGTCGAGGCTGGCTGCCTGGCTGCGTTCGTGCTGCTCGCGTTCGCGGGCGAGGAGACGGCCGCGGCTGCTCGGGCGCTCGCGTTCGGCGAGCTGGCGCCCGTGTTCTGGGGCGTGCTCGCGGTGTGCGGGCTGGCCGTGCCGCTGGTGCTGGAGCGCTTCCTCACGCATGGGAACAGCCGCACGCAGCTTCTGTGGATAGCGGCGCTGCTGCTGGTGGGAGGGTTCGCGCTGCGCTGGTGCATCGTCGGCGCGGGCGCATACGATGTGACGCAGATGCCGGAAGCGCTGTACGGGCTTTCGACGTTCGGGCTTACGGGATAAGGAGCGAGTGCGATGGCGAGACGACGGGCAGGCGAGCGGTTCGTGAAGGACGCCCCCTACGACGTGCGCGACAAGGATGCCGAGATCAGGGCGGCCACGTCCTACGTGCCGCGCAAATCGTCGCGCAACGGCGCGGTCATCTTCAACATCGCGACGTTCATCGCCACCTGCGCCGCGGTGCTGGGCATCGCGTTTGCGGCGACGGGAGGCGTGGGAATCGAGGCGATCGTTGCCATGCTGCTGGCGGCGCTGCTGGTGCTGTCGTCCACACACATCGCGCTGAGCTGGGAGAAGGTGGTGGTGCTGCGGTTCGGCAAGCTGAACCGCGTCGTGGGGCCGGGTTTGTACTTCACCATCCCCGTCATCGAGCACGGCACCATCCGCGTGGACCAGCGCACCATCGCCACGCCCTTCTATGCCGAGAAGACGCTCACGGCCGACCTCGTGCCCGTCACGGTAGACGCCGTGCTGTTCTGGGTGGTGTGGGACGCCGAGAAGGCGTGCACCGAGGTGGAGGACTACTACGCGGCCGTGTCGTTCCTCGCCCAGACGGCGCTGCGCGAGGCGGTGGGCCGCTCCACGGTGGCCGAGGTGGCGCTGCGCCGCGACCAGCTGGACGCCGAGATCAAGGACGACATCGAGAAGGAGGCCGCCGGCTGGGGCGTGGACATCATCTCGGTGAAGGTGCGCGACATCGTGATCCCCGACGAGCTGCAGGAGGTCATGAGCCTGGAAGCGCAGGCCGACCGCGAGAAGAACGCGCGCATGACCGTGGCCGGCGTGGAAGCCGAGCTGGCCGAGATGCTGGCCGAGGCCGCGCGCGTCTACGGCGACCCGGAGGCGGCGCTCAAGCTGCGCACCATGCTCATGCAGTACGACACGGTGAAGAAATCCAAGGGCACCGTGGTAACCGTGCCCACCGCGATGAGCGACGGCTTCACGGATAGTGCTATGATGAACGGCGACCGAACTACTGAGAGATAGGCTTCCATGAACCCGCTCGCCTCATTCGAACTCGACTACAACAGCGGCCTGCCGGTGTGGATCCAGGTGAAGAACCGCATCGCGTACCTCATCGGCTCAGGCGAGTACAAAGCGGGCGACCAGCTTCCCACGGTGCGCTCGCTGGCCGTCGACCTCGATATCAGCTACAACACCGTGAACCGCGCCTACATGGATTTGGAGCGAGAGGGGTACATCTCCACGCGCAAGGGGAGGGGCACGTTCGTGGCCGAGCGCCACGCCGTGGGCGCCGCCCTCGCCGCCGACAACCCCGTCGAGCTGTTGGCGGACGACCTGATCCGCACCTGCGCCAACGCCGGCATGGCCGATGACGACATCCTGGCCCTGGTCCAAGCCCGGCTGGCCCAGAAAAGCCTGACGCGGGCGTAGGCGACCCGCGCTGGGCGGGCGCTGTACCCTCTTGGGCGCGAGCCTTTGCTTGTGGACGAAGAAACTTGTGTCGCGGCGATTCGCGATGCTCGCGATATGCGACCGGTGCGGTGTTCGGCGCGCGCATCGGCGCGTCTCTGTCGCGCCAAGAGAGAGGGGGGTGAGGGCGTCCGCGAAGCACCCTGTACGACGTCAGCCGATTCGTCCCGCCGTCCCTCTCTGCATTGTCGATCCGCAAAGTGTCACAATGCCGGTTTCGTCCAGGTACAGATGTTTCACGTGAAACATCTGTACCGTATCGCTTGATGAACCGATAAATATCCTACCGTTTCCAGCATCATTTATCCTCGAAGTAGGCATGTTTATTAGATTGATTGTCGCAATGCATTGTGATAATGTGACAGTCACAAGGATTTGGCCAATTCTTATCAGGAGCAACAGGGGGATATCCGATAAGAGTGCGCTTGGGGACGAGGGGTTCGAAGGCGTTGCGCGAAAGACGTCTGCTCGTCGAGCCGTTTTCCCGACACCATCCGCAAAGGGGATATCCTGACACGATCTTTGAGGAGGAAAGATGTCAGGAGCAACCAGCTCGCACAGCGGGCTCACGCGCAGAAGCTTCCTGAAAGCAACCGGCGCCGTCGCAGGCGCGGCTGCCGTGATGGGCGTCGCGACGCCGACGCTGCAGGCGTTGGCGGCCGATTACGAATCAGGTCAAAAAGAGAGCGAGCAGGAACGGATCTTCCGCGGAGTATGCCGTCCCAACTGTTTCGCGTTCTGCCACTTGAACGTGCATGTGAGAGACGGAAAAGTGGTCAAAACCTCGCGTGCTCCGTACAACGAGAAATGCTACGATCGCATTTGCCAGCGAGGACTTTCGCATGTGCATAGAATCTACGATCCGGCGCGCTTGCAGTATCCAATGCGACGCGTGGAGGGAACCGAACGCGGTGCAGGCGAGTGGGAACGTGTGAGTTGGGACGAAGCACTTGACGAGATCGCCGGGAAGATCAAGTCTATCCAGACCGAATTTGGCGAGAGCGCCGTGGCGTTCCTTACCGCTTCAGGCAATCAGTCGTGCGCGATCACGAGCGCGTACGGCCGACTTTCCTCTCTTATGAATGCTAGCAGCATCGGCGCTTGCCTCGATATGGGCAGTTATTACGGCATGCAGGCGGTTGCCGGCTTGTACATCAGCCCTTTGATGGGTCTGCAGATGTGGGAAGGCAATGAGCCGACCGATGCCAAGAACGCGAAGACCATAGTGGTGTGGGGCGCCAATATTACCGACGCGCAGGTTCAGAACTGGCACCTGGTCAAGGAGGCCATGCAGGGCGGCACCAAGCTGGTGGTTATCGATCCGGTGTACACGCAGATCGCCTCAAAAGCCGACAGGTGGATTCCCATTCGCCCCGGTAGCGACACGCTGCTGAAGTACGCTCTCATGAACGTGGTTTTGGAAAAGGACGCGCAGGATGTGGCGTATTTGCAACAGCATACCGTCGCACCGTTCTTGGTGCGCAGCGATACGGGCATGTTCGTGCGCAGAAGCGACACCGGCATCGCCCCGGTTCCCACCGGCGTGATGAATCCTACCACGGGCAAGGAGGTCATGGACGATCCGTACATGGTTCTCTCGAACGGCGAACTCGTTTCTGTCGACGAAACGTCTGCGCCCGACATCGAAGGATCGTACGAGCTCGACGGTGTGAAGTGTCGCACGGCGTATGCGCTGCTGAAAGAGGAGATCCTCGATCATTCGCCCGAGAAGGTTTCGGAGCTTACCGAAGTATCGGTCGATGACATTTACGAGCTGGCCGAAATCTGCATGGACACCCCGGTGTACCACTATGAAGGCTATGGTCCCCAGGCGTACAACAACGGCGGCCATACCACGATGGCGGGTCTTACCCTTTGCGCCCTGTTGGGCAATTTGGGCAAGCCGGGAGCTTCTTACGGTGCGTTCTGGGGCGTCCATATGGGGGTCAATCCCGCGTATGCTGCCCCCAACGGTCCCAGCACGGGTTTTGCCATTCCCAGCGTCGACCTGAAGAACGTGGTGGAAACCGGCAAGTTCGGCGGCAAGCCCGCGCAGATCAAAATGCTGTGGATGTATTCGGCCAATCCGCTGAACACCCACACCGACACGCATGCGTGGACCGATGTCATTATTCCGGCTATGGAATACGTCGTGGTGGCGGATTCGGTCATGACCGATTCCGCACGCTACGCCGACATGGTGCTTCCCATCGCCCAGTGGTTCGAACTGGAGGAGGTTGCGAATGCGGGTCAGTGCTCCTCGCTGCACTACAGCGAGAAGGCTATCGATCCGCTTTACGAGAGCAAGCCCGATCCGCAAATCGTGACGGAGCTTGCGCAGAAGCTGGGGCTCGGCGATTATTTCAAGCTTGACAACGGTGGAATCCTCGAAGAAATGTACGACACCGATATGGGCAAGGCCCTGGGTATGGACATGGGCAACCTGCGTGAAAAAAAGCAGATACGCTTCATTCCCGGAGATGCGGAGACGGATCCCCATATCGCGTATGCGGATGGGAAATTCGGCACGGCATCGGGTCGCTTCGAGTTCTATCGCGAGATGCCGATGCCTCGCGCGGCCACTACCAAGACGCCTACTCCTGAAGAGATCGATCGCGAGCGCATGGCTCGCTGGTTCCCGCCGCTCGAGGCGTGGCCGGAAAACGAGTTGTACAAAAAGTACCCGCTTGTTCTCATGAGCGAGCGTCCCCGATACCGCGTTCACTCCCAATGGTTCAGCACGCCGCTGTTGCGCGAGCTTGATCCCGAGCCGTACGTGAAGATCAATCCCGCCGATGCCGAGGCGCGCGGCATTTCTGACGGAGATTACGTCGAGTGCTACAACGATCGTGGCTTCGCTGTTGCCAAGGCGGTGTATTCGCAAGCTATTCGACCTGGCATGTTGGTGTATCCCAAGGGATGGCAGCTGTCGCAGCATAAGGCGGGCGGTTGGTCGGAGCTGAGCTCCACGGAGTTCGATGTGTTCGCGGTGAACAACAACTTCATGGACGTGCTTTGCGAGATTCGCGTGTGGAATGAAGGGGGTGCTCGATAATGGCCGAGCGGCTGGGTATGGTCATAGATATGAAAGGGTGCGTTGCCTGCGCTTCGTGTGCGGTGGCGTGCAAAGTGGAGAACAACTTGCCTGACGGTGTTTGGTGGAACCGCATCTTGACGGATGGCGGGGACAATCCCGACACTCCGGCGGGAGCATACCCGAATTTGACGATGGAGAATATCGCTGTTGCGTGCCAGCATTGCGAGAATCCTGCGTGCGTGAAGGTGTGCCCTGTTGGAGCAACGTACAAAGATCCTGAAACCGGTGCGGTTCGTCAGGACTACGATAAGTGCATCGGTTGCCGCATGTGCATGTCGGCGTGTCCGTACACGGGCGTTCGCTCGTTCAACTGGGAAGAGCCGAAGCATGCGATCGGCCATGCTATGGGCGATGCCGACGTGGCGACGCATCAGAAGCACGTGGTGGAGAAGTGCACGATGTGCTGGCATCGGCTGGCGAAGGGTTTGCAGCCGGCTTGCGTGGAGGTATGTCCCGGACGGGTGCGCTTCTTCGGCGATTTCAACGATCCCGAATCCGAGGTGTCGCGCCTTCTTCGCGAACGCGCCCATAAGCAGCTTCTGCCCGAGCGCGGCACGAACCCCTCCGTCTACTACCTCGTTTAAGCAGAAAGGGAGAATGAAATGTCTGAGAACACTCAGGCGGCGCCTGCCGCCAAGGCTCCTGCTGCCAGATTCGGGGGCAAGGGGCTCAACATCGGCATCGTCGTGGCGGCGGTCGTCACCGTCGCGGGGCTGGCCCTCTGGGGCATGCAGCTCTCCGGCGGCCTCGTCCAAACGGGTATGCGCAACTTCGACTCGTGGGGCCTCTACATCACTATGTTCATGTTCCTCGTGGGTCTGTCGGCCGGCGGCCTGATCATCAGCTCGGTGCCGCGCGCCTTCGGCATGAAGGGCTTCGGCGGCATCTCGAAGATCGCCGTGTGGACGTCCATCTGCTGCACGGTGCTGGCCGTGGGCTTCGTGGTGATCGACCTCGGCCAGCCGCTTCGCCTGTGGGAGCTGTTCGCGTACTCGAACCTGGGCAGCCCGCTCATGTGGGACATCGCGGTCATCTCGATCTACCTCATCCTGTCCGTCGTGTACCTGTGGGCGACGCTGCGCGCCGAGGCGGGCAAGGTGTCGGAGAAAGCCCTGCGCGTGATCTCGGTCGTCGCGCTGGTCACCGCCGTGCTCGTGCATTCGGTGACGGCTTGGATCTTCGGGCTGCAGCAGGCCCACGAGTTCTGGCACACCGCCCTGCTCGCGCCCTGGTTCGTGTCCTCGGCGCTGGTGTGCGGCGTGGCGCTGGTGCTCGTGGTGGTCATCGCGCTGCGCAAGGCCGGGTACCTCGAGCTCGATCAGGCCAACGTCGTCAAGCTCGTCAAGATGCTGGGCGCGTTCGTCGTCGTCGACCTGTACTTCTTCGGCTGTGACCTGCTGACCGCCGGCTTCCCGGGCGGCTCGGGCTCCGAGATCGTCGCCATGCTCGCAACCGGCCCGCTCGCCCCGTTCTTCTGGGTCGAGGTCGTCGGCTGCGCGCTGTGCGCCGCGGTGTGCTTCACGCCGAAGCTGCGCACGGACCCGCTCGTCGTGGTCGCCAGCCTGCTGGCCATCGTCGGCATCTTCTGCAAGCGAGCGCAGCTGCTGGTGGGCGGGTTCCAGATCCCGAACCTCGACTACGCCGGTCCCATGACGCAGTACACGGTGACCGATTGGGCTACCGGCATGACGGGCGCCTACCAGGGCATGGTGTACTGGCCGACGCCGATCGAGTTCGGCATCGTGCTGGGCGTGGTCGGCCTGGGTGCCTTGCTCCTGCTGCTGGGCCTCAAGTACCTGCCGCTCAAGCCGGTTGATCAGGACCGCTGATAGGGACGCTTCGGAAGGAGCGCGGCTTCGCGCGCTCCTTCCTTGTCTGACGAGGTGAAGCCATGTTCAAGAAACTGCTCGTGACGCTTGTCGCCTTCCTGCTCGCGGGCGCGTGCGTGCTCGCGGCGGGTGCCGCGGCCGAGCCTGCGACGGGGGTGCGGCCGATCGAGGCCGATTCCCCCTGCCCGGCCGTCGGGTGCGCGTCGGGGTCGTGCCACGGCTTCGACGACGTGCCCGAGCCCGACGGCGTCCACGAGATGACGTGCCCGGAGGCGTCGTGCGCCTCGACCGAGTGTCATGCGTGGGACACGCTGGCCACGCGCTATTACCAGGCGTCCGACGCGAGCCTGAACCTGTGGGTGCTTGCGCCCGTGGCCTTGGTCGTGGGCCTTGTGCTGATCGTGCGGAAGGTGGGGTGATGCCGTATGGATAGGAAGCTTCTCGCCGTCGATGCGGCGTGCTTGCTGGTTTACCTGGTCGCGGCGAGCCCGGCTCTCACGGGCATCGGCATCCACGAATGGCTGGGTCTCGGCGTGCTGGTCGTGTTCTTCGCGCATGCCGCGATGCATGTCGACTGGGCCGTCGAGGCAGTTAGGTCTGCGTTCGCGCGGCCTTCGTGGGCGCGGACGGGGAACCTTGCGCTCGACCTTCTCATCGTCGCCGCGTTCATGACGGTGACGGTGTCGGGGATCATGGTGTCGGGCGCAGTGCTGCCGGCGCTGGGGCTGTACGCGGACGGCTACTACTTCTGGGATCCGCTGCACGCGATCGCGGCGAAGGCGCTGCTCGCGCTGCTGCTCGTGCACGTCGTGGCGCATTGGCGCTGGCTGGTCGGTTTCTTCAAGAACGGGAAAGGGGAACGTCATGGGAAATGAAGTTGCGGACGCGAGCGTCTGGCAGGCCCGCGCCGCCGCCTGGGAGCTCGCGGCGCTGAGCCTGCGCTACCCGGGCGCGGAGCTGGCCGGAGTCGCGGCGGGCGGCGAGTGGGACGAGGC
>NZ_GL622579.1:1117328-1129637 GCF_000185625.1 Eggerthella sp. 1_3_56FAA | reverse complement strand
GCCCTACGAGGGCGTGTGGGCCGCAGAGTCCGACGGGGTGCAGCCGCTTTTTGTTCGTGAACCCCCGCTCCATGGAGGTCGAGCGCTTCATGCGCTCCTGCGGCCTCGGCCGCCCCGAGGGCACCAACGAGCCCCTCGACCACGTCGCGACCGAGTGCGAGCTCCTCGAGCGCCTGGCCCTGCGCGCGGCCGGCGCCCCGGCTTCCGAGGGCGCCCCGGACGGCGCCGGCCTCCCCGGAGGGAGCCCGGCCGCCGCCTACGAGGCCTTCCTCTCCGGGTACGCCCAAGCCTGGATGCCCGCGTTCGCCGAGCGCTTGGCCGCCGAGGCGCGCCATCCCTTCTATCGCGCGGCGGCGGCCTACTTGGGGGCGCTCGTCGGGTAGGACGTTGCCAAACCGGCCGATTCCAGCCATCTTTCCGCGATCCTCTGACCAGGTAAAACAATGTATATTACCTGGTCAGAGGCGTGGCAAAAAACGACCGTATTGGTAACGCGGCTGTTCGGCCGCTTCGTCTCGCGTTCGGTCGAGGCGGCGAAATCCGGCAGAGATTCACGGTTCAGGCGCAGATCGGGGTGCTTCGTGGCTTCGAAGAAGCCTGATAACGCGGAAATCCCTGGTAAAGCATCTCGATGTCGGCCTATGTCGTGCCCAGTCCGTGATTTTCTGCCACATTCTGCCGACGCAATCGCACGTGCGTTGAAAGCGCGAAATATTTGGCGCGTTTCGGTCGTCCGTTGTGTGGCCGCCGCTCGCGGCTTACGCGTCCCAGATGACGCACGCCGGTTGTGGCACGTCCACGCACGCGACCGCTCGCAGCATCCCGTCGGCATCGCGTTCGAACAGGCGCACGTCGTCGCTCGCGAGGTTGGCGACGGCCAGAAAGCGCCCGTCGGGCGACAGCGAGAAGTGCCGCGGCCCCTTCCCTCCGGACGCAACGTCGCAGCGCCCCGCAACCCGTCCCTGGCCGTCCACCGGGAAGACGACCAACTGGTCGCTTCCGCGCACCGACGCGTACAGTTGCCGCCCGTCGGGCGAGAACGCGATATGCGCCGCCAGCGCGTCGCCGCTCGGCGCCTGCGGCAGACTCAGCTGCTCGACGATCCGCCAATGCAGCCCGCCTTCGTCGATTCGGAACACCAGCACGTCGCACGCCAGCTCGTTCACCAGCGCGGCCATCGGCAGACGCGGGTGGTACGCCACTATGCGCGGCCCCGACCCTGCCGGCACGCGCACGGTTTCCGCAGCCGTCGGCGCGAGCATTCCGCACGCGTCAACCTGGTAGATCACAAGCGCGTCGAGCCCCAGGTCCACGGCGACCAGCAGCCGCGTTCCCGGCACGAAGCTCAGCGAGTGCACATGGGGCCCCTCCTGCCGATCGTCCCGCAGGCCGCGCCCTTCGTGGCGCCGCGACGGCACGCCCGCCGCCAGACGCCCGTCGTCCAGCAGCGCGCAGCAGGCGACGGATCCGCTCAGATAGTTCGCCCCGAAGAGGTTGCGTCCGTTCGGATCGGGCAGCACGAAGCACGTGCCCGCATCGTAGGGCGCCGTGCACGCTCCGCGGCAGGTCAGCGAGCCGTCCGGCTCGATGGCGTAGGCGGCCATCCGCCCGCAGGAGTCCAGCTCGTGAGCGGCGAACAGCAGCGATCCGCGCTGCGCCAGATAGGTTGGGTTCGCCCCGCAGCCGTCCGCGCGCACGACGTGCGCCTCGCCGCCGCCTTCGCCGAACACGATCGTGCGGATCCCGCCGCGATCGGCGCCGTCGGTGTAGCTGCCGACGAACAGCCGCCGCAGGGCAGGAGCAACATCGGCGCTCATGAGCGCTCCTCCGCCAGTTCCTCGGGGTTCAGAATTCCGAAGCGGCGGTACAGCGGCAGCGTGGCGAACCGATTCCACGCCGTGATCAACGGTCCGGTGAAGAACGCGGCGATCACGGTGAACACGCCGATAGGCCCGCCCGCCAGCACCGCCAGGACGGTCACGGAGATGTCCTGCGTCATGCGGCACGCCGTGTACGAGAAGGGCAGGCGCTCGGCGGCGATGGGCGCGATGGCGTCGATGGGCGCCACGCCCATGCGCGTCTTCAGGTACAGCGACACGCCCAGCGTGAACAGCAGCGTGCCGACGACCAAATGAACGCCGGCGCTGACCAGGCCTTCGAACTTCGGCAGAAAGCCGAGCAGCCACGTGAACAGCTCGATGAGGTAGCCGACGCCCACCATGTTGATGAGCGTGCCCAGGCCTATCTGGTACTTGTCCAGCGCGAACACCGCCGCCAAGATCGCCAGGTTCACCAGCAGCTGGAACGTGCCGAAGTCCATGCCCACGCGCGCGCTGAACCCCAGGTTCATGGCGGTGAACGGGTCGACGCCCACGTTTCCCACGCGGCACACCGTGGTGCCCAGCGCGATGCACACGACGCCGAGGCATGAGAGCAGCAGCTTGCCTTTGAGGTTGTAGGTGTGGCGCAGGTCCATCCATTTCGCCATGAGCCGTCGCCTTTCTTGCGGGGATGATCCGTCGATTCGCCAAGTATGGCCGGGGAGGGCCGCAATCCCACCTCGCGGCCGCTCTTTGTGCGGAACCTGTCAGGGCTTCGCCATGCGCCCGGCACGCAGCGGGGAAGGGCGGCCGCCGACTGGCGCGACCCACCCCGCGTATGACACGTTGTCATATCAAACGCTTCCGTTTTGTGCGATACTGACCCCAGCGCAAAAGCGCTCGGGCGCGCGGAAGGCGAAGGAGGGGGACGATGTTCAGCGTTTTGGCGGTGGGCTATCTGTTCCTCGGCGGCGCGGGCGCAGGCGCCATCGCGGTTGCGTCGATCCTCGACCTCGCGTGGGTGAGGGCTCCATTCGGGCATGCGTCGCGCATCGGCATCGGGGAGGCGACGCCGCTTGAGCGCACGGTGGCCGTCGGCATGCTCGCCGGGTTCGCGGCGCTCGCGCTCGGCATGCTGTTCTTGCTGTTCGACCTCGGGCGCATCGATCGCGTCGCCTCGCTCTTGCTGCGGCCCTCGCTCTCGTTTCTCACGGTGGGCACCTACGCGCTCGCGGGGCTGGCGGCATGCGCGGCGCTGCTGGTGGCCGTGCGGTTCGCCTATCTGCCCAGCGTGCCGCGCGGAGCGGTCCGAGCCGTCGAGGCCGCGGCTGCGGTCGTGGCCGTTGTGGTCATGCTGTACACCGGCCTGCTGCTGCAGAACACGGGCGCGGTGGCCTTGTGGAGCTCTCCGCTCGTGCCCGTGCTGTTCCTGCTGTCGTCGCTTTCCTGCGGGATCGCGACGCTTCTGCTGGCGGCGTACTTCGCGCCGGCGGATGCGGCCACGGCATGGCTTTTCCGCATGCTCGCGCGCGTCGACGCCCTGATCGTCGTGCTAGAGGCCGCGGCCGCGGCGCTGTTTGTTGCGTTCGCGCTTGCCGACGACCATCCGGGGGCGGTCGCGTCCGCCCAGCGTCTTGCGGAGGGCGACTTGGCTTTGTGGTGGTGGGTGGGCTTCGCGCTGTGCGGGCTCGTCGTGCCGCTGGCGGTGGAAGGCGTGCTGTCAGCGCGCGGCTCCTTCTCCGAGGCGTGCCGAACGGGGCTGGCCGTGGCTGCCGTGCTCGTGCTGGTGGGCGGGTTCAGCATGCGCACCGCCCTGGCCGAGGCGGGATCGCATCGCGAGCTCGCGCTGGAAGGCGCGGCGGCGGAGCAAACGTCCGAAGGCGAGCCGACCGGGCTCGAACTTCGATTGGAATAGAAAGAACGGACACGTGGCCCTATTCGAGATAAACGAGAAGAGCAGCATCCCCATCTGGCTGCAGCTGAAGAACCGGTTCATCTACCTCATCACCTCGGGGTACTACAAGCCGGGCGACCAGCTGCCCACCGTGCGCGGCCTCGCCGCGGACGTCGAGGTGAACTACAACACGGTGAGCAAGGTGTACATGAGCCTCGAGCAGGACGGCTACATCCAGTCCAAACGCCGCCAGGGCGCGTTTGTCCTCGATGTGTCCGACAAGCCGGGCGTCAGCATCTCGTCCACGGCCGAGATCGTCACGAGCGAGTACCTCAAGCGCTGCTTCGAGCTGGGCATGTCGCTGGAGGACATCGAGCAGCAGTTCGCGCTCAGCTTGAGCGAAGCGAAAACCAAGCGGGACGCAGGCTAGAGGCCGCGCCCGAACGCGAAGGGAGATCGAACGATGAAACGCGACAAGCGAGCAGGCGCGGAAGCGGGCGTCGGGCCGGCGGGGTTCCCGACGGGCACCTTGCCTGCGTATTCCGACGGCCGCAGCGCCCCCGACAACATCCGTTCGGCGACCAACCGCAGCCGCGCCTCCCGCAACGGGGCCGTCGTGTTCGCCGTGGTGGTGTTCGTGCTGGCGTTCGGCATCGTGCTGGCCGCAGCGCAGGCGGCGTTCGGGGAGATCGGCCTCGTCGCCCTCGTAAGTGCGGCCATCGTCGGGTGGCTGGCGTCCTCGTCGGTGCACATCGTGCTGGAGTGGGAGAAGGCGGTGGTGCTGCGCTTCGGCAAGTTCAACCGCGTGGCGGGCCCCGGCATCGTGTTCACCTGGCCCATCGTCGAGTTCTACACGTTGCGCATCGACCAGCGCGTGGCCACCACGTACTTCGGTGCCGAGGAGACGCTCACGAGCGACCTCGTGCCCATCAACGTGGACGCCGTGCTGTTCTGGATGGTGTTCAGCGCCAAGAAGGCGTGCGTGGAGGTGGAGGACTACTCGGCCGCCGTGGCCTGGGTGGCCCAGACGGCCATGCGCAAGGCCATCGGGCGCGCCACCGTGGCCGAGGTGGCCATGCGACGCGATCAGCTGGACGCCGAGCTGAAGGACGCCATCGAGGAGAAGCTCAGCCCCTGGGGTATCGACATCATCGACGTGGAGGTGCGCGACATCGTCGTTCCGAAGGAGCTGCAGGAGGCCATGGCCATGGAGGCCGTGGCCGAGCGCAAGAAGAACGCCCGCATGGTGCTGGCCGAGGCCGAGAAGGACATCTCCGAGATGCTGAAGGACGCCTCCGAAGTGTACGCCGGCGATCAGGACGCCATGAAGTTGCGCACGATGCATCTGGCCTACGAAAGCGTCGAGCAGTCGGGCGGCACGCTGGTCATCCCCAGCGCCTTCAGCGAGGGTTTCGCGCCTGAAACCGGGGGTGCGGCGACCGCGGGAAGGCCCGCAGCGGGGGAGTAGCGCGGGCTTCGAGCGGCGTCTCCTAAGTGCGCAACGAAGCTCCTTGGTTGAAGGGCTTCAGGCCAGTGGCCTCTTCGGCAGCGGCCAACATGCGAGCCAAAGGTGCGAAACGCGCCGATTTTGGCTACTATATGAGCTAGGCTGCGGCCGAATGCCGCAGTCGGCTCTCATACTGTAACCTCCATGATAACCCTTTATACTCCCAGTTCAACCTCTATATCCTCAAAATAGTATAACTTCCTGTCATATCCTGTCATACATTGTTATTGATAATCATAGTGACGTATGGCAGACTATGACAAGAAGGAATCGGCCGATTCTGATATGAGGGGGAATATCGGAACCTGTATCGGAGCGCACGCGCACCCATGCAGCCGGAGGGGGATACCCGTACGCGGAACACTCACCTTCTTACGATGATCCCCAGGCATTCTGCAACATGAATGGAGGAGGAGACATGTCTGAAACGAAGAGCCCGCTCGGCGGACTCACGCGTAGAGGCTTCCTGAAGACGACGGGTGCCGTCACGGCCGTCGCGGCTGTCGCAGGCACGGGCGCTGCGCTGGCGCCGATGCCGGCGAATGCGGAGGGAAGTTCATCCGCCGATGGCGAGAAGACGTTCAGGAGCGCATGCCGCGGCAACTGCGGTAGCCGCTGCCCCTTGGAGGTGACGGTGCGCGAGGGCAAGGTGGTCAAAGCCCGTCCCATGGATATGCCCGGCGAGGATGCCGTCCGCAAGCGCTTCTGCGTGAAGGGGTTCAGCCAGCCGCAGCGCGTGTACGATACCGACCGGCTCAAGTACCCCATGAAGCGCGTCGGGGAGCGCGGAGCGGGCGAGTGGGAGCGCATCAGCTGGGACGAGGCTGTTAGCACCATCGCGGAGAAGATGGGCGCGGCCATAAAAGATTACGGTGGTACATCGGTTGCCGTTTGGTCCTCGTATGGTTCGTACGGCGTTCTGAACGGTGCGATGGCAGGCTACATGTCCGTTGCCTACGGTCGCTTCATCACGGCCGTTGGGGGCTCGGTACTGGGAGCCGGTGCCGATACGGCGCAGCAGCATGAGCAGTCGACGCTGCTGGGGATTTCGGGCAACGACTTCGTGGATGCCGCCAACGCCAAGACCATTATCTCGTGGGGCGGCAATCCGGCGGAAGCGTACGTGCATGCGTGGCAGTTCGTGTGCGATGCGCGCGAGAAGGGCGCAAAGCTCATCACCATCGACCCGCAGTTCACCGCGTCGGCCATGCACTCCGACGTCTACGTTCCCGTCCGGCCGGGCACTGACGGCGCGCTCATGCTGGCCATGGCTAATCATATTATCGAGAACGGCTTGATGGACGAAGAGTTCATGCGAAGCAGCACGGTGTCTCCGTTCTTGGTGAAGGAGGACGGCACGTACCTTCACATGAGCGATCTGGGCACGCCTGCCACCGAGGGTCCGGTGGATCCTCGCACGGGCAAGCCCACCGTGATCGATCCGGTTGCGGTGTGGGACGAGGCTGCCGGCGCACCTGCGACCGCCGATGCCGCGCAGAAGCCCGCCATCGAAGGATCGTTCGAGGTGCAGGGTTTCGCCGTGAAACCGGTCTACCAAGTTGTCATGGAGAGCATTTCCGAATACACCGTCGAGAGGGCTGCGGACATTTGCGACCTCCCGAAGGAGCAGATCGAGGAACTGGCCCGCGTGTATGCCACCGAAGGCCCCGTGTACGTCATGACGTTCCAGGGACTCGGACACCATGCGAACTCCCATCACAACTTCAAGAACCTCGCGTTCCTCGCGGCTCTGACCGGCAACGCCGGCAAGCCGGGCGCTTCCATCTGCGGCAGCCCATCGACGGGCATGGTGGGCTACAACGTGAAAGCCTACATGTTGGGAACTCCCGGTGCCAGCTTCTGCGGCATGTACCTCCCGAAGGTCATGGAGGAGAAAAAGTGGGCGGGGCAGGATCTCGAGATCCGCGTTCTGTGGTGCTGCAACGGCAACATGCTGTCCTGCGAGTCGGGCCGTCAAGACCTCATCGACGCGGTCAAGAAGATCGACTTCGTGGTGTGCGCAGACGTCAACATGACCGACACTGCGCAGTGGGCCGATATCCTTTTGCCGGTGCCCCATTCGTTCGAGGTGCAGGATTTCGACCCGGTGTGCTCGGTGCCGTATCCCACGTTCACCCAGAAAGTGCTCGACCCTCTGTACGAATGCAAGACCGATCTGGAGATCATGCGTCTGGTGACCGCGAAGATGGGCATGGACATCTACCCGAAATCGGACGATGATTTCTTGAAGGAAGTCATCGATACCGAGGCCAACGTCAAGCAGGGCTGCACGTTCGACGAGCTCAAGACGGGCAAGCTGGTTCGCGATGCTTCTTACACCGAGTCGCGTATGGTGCCGAAGTTCGGCAGCGCCGAGGCGCAGCGTTTGAAGTACTACCTCGAGAAGCCCACGCCGCGCAACAACTTCGGGCAGAAGATCGCCGATTGCGAGCGTCTGCCTTACTACGAGCACGCGAACGAGGCATACGAGGAGAATCCGCTGCGCGACAAGTATCCGCTGTTCGGATGCAGCGAGCACAGCAAGTATCACGTGCATTCGCAGCTGGCGTACACGCCGGTCATGCGCGAGCTCGAGCCCGAGCCGTTGCTGAAGGTCAACGCGACCGATGCCGCTGAGCGCGGAATCCAGCAGGGCGACTACGTGCGCGTCTACAACGATCACGGCTATGCTGTGCTCAAGGCGCGTGTGACCGAGGGCATCAAGCCGGGAGTCGTCTCTATTCCGCACGGTTTCCAGGCTAGCCAGTTCGTCGAGGGGCATACGCAGGATCTGACGAATGTGTACATGAACGATTTCTGCTCGAACAGCGCCTTCTACGACTTCCTCTGCGAAGTCGAGAAGTACGAAGGGGGTGTGAGGTAATGGCCCGCTACGGCATGGTCATCGACACGAAGCGATGCGTGGGGTGCAACGCCTGCTCCGTGAACTGCAAGATAACGAACAACCTTCCCGAGACTAATTGGTGGACCCGGGTCCTCACGGAGGGCGGCGACGAGATCGACACGCCGGCCGGCGTCTTCCCTGACGTGTCGATGCGCTACATCACTGTAGGCTGCCAGCATTGCGAGAACCCGGCTTGCACGAAGGTGTGCCCTGTGGGGGCAACTTACAAAGATCCCGAGACGGGCGTCGTGCGCCAGGACTACGACAAGTGCATCGGCTGCCGTATGTGCATGGCGGCTTGCCCGTACACGGGCGTGCGCTCGTTCAACTGGGAGGAGCCGAAGTACCCCGTCGACCATGCTGTCGGCGATGCAGACGTCCCGAAGCACCAGAAGCATGTGGTCGAGAAATGCACCTTCTGCTACCAGCGCCTTGCCCGTGAGGAGGTGCCGGCATGCATGGAGTTGTGCCCGGCCCGCGCCCGTCACTTCGGTGACTTCGACGATCCGGATTCGGAGGTGTCGAAGCTTGTCAAAGAGCGCTCCTACGAGCAGCTGCTGGCCAGCGAAGGCACGAAGCCGTCCGTGTACTACCTCGTGTAAGGGGATTGATCATGTCTGAGAACGTATCGGCGGAGAAGTCCGCCAAGGTTTCCGCTGCCGGATTCGGCGGCAAAGGGGTTGCTGTCGCCATCGTGGTGGCGGCTATCCTCACCGTCGGCGGTTTGGCTTTGTGGGCATTTCAGCTGACCAGCGGCATGGTGAACACCAACATGCGCAATCTGGACTCGTGGGGGCTTTACATCACGATGTTCATGTTCCTCGTCGGTCTGTCCGCCGGCGGCCTTATCATCTCGAGCGCTCCGCGCGTGTTCGGCATGGAGGGTTTCGGCGGCGTGTCGAAGATCGCCGTGTGGACCTCCATCTGCTGCACGGTGCTGGCGATCGGCTTCGTCGTGATCGACCTCGGCCAGCCGCTGCGCCTTTGGGAGCTGTTCGTGTACTCCAATCTCGGCTCGCCTTTGATGTGGGACATCATCGTGCTGGGCACGTACCTGATCCTGTCCATCGTGTATTTGTGGGCTATGCTGCGCTTCGAGGGCGGCAAGGGCTCTGCCGCTGCCTTGCGCGTGGTGTCCGCCATCGCTCTGGTGTGCGCCGTGCTCGTTCACTCGGTCACCGCTTGGATCTTCGGTTTGCAGCAGGGTCGCGAGATGTGGCATACCGCGCTTCTGGGCCCCTGGTTCGTGTCGTCGGCTCTGGTGTGCGGCGTGGCGCTCGTGCTCGTCGTGGTCATCGCGCTGCGCAAGGCTGGTTACCTGGAGCTCGCGCAGGAGCACGTCGTCAAGATGCTCAAGCTCCTCGGGGTGTTCGTGATGGTGGATTTGTACTTCTTCGGTTGCGACTTGCTGACCGAGGGCTTCCCGGCCGGATCGGGGGCGGAGGTCGTCGCCATGCTGACCACGGGTCCGCTCGCTCCTTTCTTCTGGATCGAGGTCGTCGGGTGCGCCGCCACGGCGGTCATCGCCTTCGTGCCGAAGCTGCGCACGAATCCGCTTATCGTGATCGCAGCGGTGCTGGCCATCGTGGGCATCTTCTGCAAGCGCGTGCAGCTGCTGGTGGGCGGCTTCCAGATCCCGAACCTCGATATGCCCGCCGTCGTGTCCGGTCCGGCTCTTACGGATGCGGGTGCGGCTCTGCAGAGCGCAGGCGGATCGATGGTGTACTTTCCGTCGATGCTCGAATTCGGCGTCGTGCTGGGCGTTTTCGGGCTGGGCGCGCTCATGCTGCTGCTGGGCCTCAAGTTCCTCCCGTTGAAGCCGACTGAGCGTTCGCACTAGATACGATCCGTTTTTCGGCGGGGCGCCTGAACCATCGGGCGCCCCGCCGTGCGACATGGAGGGGTGGCGAACGAGATGCTGAGGAAAGCGATCATCACCTTGGCGACGTTCTTTTTCGCGGGGGTCGTCGTGCTCGGGGCTGTTGCGGCTGCGAGTCCGGCGGTGGGGCTTCCCCGGCCTATCGAGCCCCACTCGCCTTGCCCGGTCGTCGGGTGCGCGTCGGGGTCGTGCCATGGTTTCGGCGATGTGCCCGAGCCGGATGGCGTGCACGAGATGGCCTGTCCCGAGGCGGGCTGCGCCAGCGTCGAGTGCCATGCGTGGGATACGCTGGCGACGCGCTATCGCCGCGCGTCCGATGCCAGCTTGAACCTCTGGATCTTGGCGCCGGTCGTGCTCGTCGGGCTGCTTGTTCTGATCGTGCGAAAGCTTTAAGAGGGGAAGTGACCTGGTGAAGCGGATGCTCGTTGTTGATTTCTCGGCGTTTCTGACTTATGCGCTTGCAGCGCTTCCCTCGTTGACGGGCGTGCCTGCGCACGAATGGTTTGGTTTGGCCTTGCTGGCGCCCGTTTTCGTCCATTGCGCGCAGCATGTCGATCGGGTTGCGCGCGCCCTTCCGCGATGCGTTCGCGAGGCGCGTTTGCGGAACTGCGGGCGCTTGGCGCTCGATGCCGCGTTGCTCGTGGCGCTCTCGACCGTCTTCGTGTCGGGATTGGGCATGTCGGGCACGGTGCTGCAGACGTTCGGCCTGTATGCCGAGGGGTATTATACGTGGTCGCCTCTGCATGCCGCGGCGGCGAAGGCGTTGCTCGCGCTTCTTCTCGTGCATATGGCCGTGCATACGGGTTCGCTGTACAATCTGCTGAAACGTCGCGGCGTTGCAAAGGCCGCCGCGCATGACGACGGAGGTTTTGACGATGAGCGCCGATCTGCTTGAGGCGAGGCCCACGCTGCGCGCGTGGCTTGACGAATATGCCGCCATCGAAGCCGATTATCTGGCTCGGCTTGCCGATTGGGGTATCCGCATCGCGCCGCGTGATGCGGATGCGGATGTGGTCCGTGCGGCGAAGGATCGGCTGCGGGAGAAGGGCGCGCAGTTCCGCAACGGCGATGCCGGCATCGTCTGCGGCAACCTGTCGTCGGCGTGCGTGGCCTGCACGGGAGGGCGGGGGAGCAAGACGTTCTTCCTGTCGCTTGCATGCAATCGATCTTGCTATTTCTGCTTCAACGCCAACCAGGCCGACTACGCCGATCGCCTGCGCGTGAACGATGCGTGGCGCGACGAGGTCGATGCCTTCGCCGATGCGTGCGGCGGCGAGGTCACCCATGTAGGGTTGACGGGGGGCGAACCCTTGCTCCATGCCGACGAGTCCGTGGCGTTCTGCGCTTACGTTCGCCAGCGCTTTCCCCGTGCCCATATCAGGTTGTACACCGCCGGCGATTTCCTTGACGAACCGCTGCTCGATCGCTTGCGCGACGCCGGGCTCGACGAGCTGCGCATGAGCATCAAGCTGGACGTTCTCGACGTCGATCGCGCCGATGAGATCATCGATGACGCCGTCGACGTGCTTGCCCGCGCGAAGCGCTTCATCCCGCAGGTGATGGTGGAGATGCCCGTGATGCCGGGCACGGGCGAGGCGATGCGTCGTCTGCTGGATCGTCTTGATCAAGTCGGCGCGTTCGGCATCAACCTTCTTGAGTTCTGCTACCCCATGGGAGCTTGGGACGAGTTCGAGCGCCGCGGCTTTTCGGTGAAGAACCCGCCGTTTCCCGTGCTGTACGACTACGGCTACGCAGGCGGTCTGCCGCTGGCGGGCAGCGAGCTCTTGTGCTTGGAGTTGTTGGAGTACGCGCTTGACGAGGGGTTGTCCCTTGGCGTGCATTACTGCTCGCTCGAGAACAAGCATCGCGATCAGATCTGCGTTCAAAACGGCGCTTGCTCCGTCGATGCGGGCGTGTACGAGCGCGATCCGCATGATTTCTTCCTGAAAACGGTGAAAGCGTTCGACGGCGACGTCTCCCTGGCGCGGCGCGCGCTGGAGGCGTGCGGCGTCGGCGCGTTCTCGCTTGAGGATGAAGGCCTTAGCCTGGCTTTCCATCCGCGTCACATCTCTATCGTGCAAGCGCTGCCCGTCGTATTGTGTCGATCGATCAACGTGCTGGAAGAAACCGCGGATGGCTTCATCGTCCGCGAGCTGAAACTGGAACCTGTGAAAGGCGAATGACGATGACTGTTGACGAGCTCTGGCAAGCCCGCGCCGCCGCCTGGGAGCTGGCGGCGCTGAGCCTGCGCTACCCGGGCTCGGAGCTGGCCGAGGCCGCCGCGGGCGGCGAGTGGGACGAGGC
>NZ_GL622579.1:1092475-1116911 GCF_000185625.1 Eggerthella sp. 1_3_56FAA | reverse complement strand
CCGGCGCCCCGGCTTCCGAGGGCGCCCCGGACGGCGCCGGCCTCCCCGGAGGGAGCCCGGCCGCCGCCTACGGGCGGTTCCTCTCCGGGCACGCCCAAGCCTGGATGCCAGCCTTCGCCGAGCGCCTGGCCGCCGAGGCGCGCCATCCCTTCTACCGCGCGGCGGCGGCCTACCTGGGGGCGCTGCTGGCCGACTGGCCGTCGGAAGCGTAAGCGCGCGCCATGGCTTCGGCGTGCTTGAACAGCCAGGCGCGGACGTCGGGCGGCTCGAGCACTTCCAGCAGAGGGCCGAACGACAGCAGATAGTAGCGCGTGCGTTCGGTGATGTCGCAGGTAAGGGTCACGAGCCAGCTGCCGTCGGCCTCGCGCACGATCGTCTCGGGCGCGAACTCCTCGCGGACGCGCGACTCGGCCTGCGCGGCGAAGCGCATCACCAGCACGTCGTCGCCTTTCATGTGCCCGCCTTCATCAAGTGCAGGCAGCTCGCGCGCTTCGAACGTTTCCGGCAGCACATCCAACGTTTCCCAGTCGATGCGGAACAGCTTGAACATGCGCCATGCATCCCGCTCGCGGCACCATGCGCGCAGGTACCACGACGATTCCTTGAACATAAGCTGGGCGGGTTCCACGGTGCGCTCGGTGCGGTTGCCCTCGGCGTCGAAGTAGGCGAACGACAGCGGGTGCCGCCCGATGGCGGCGTCGCGGATGGTGTCGAACGCGGCGCGGTAGTTCGGCGGCGCGCCCCAGAATGAGAAATCCATGTCCAGCCAGTTCACGTTCTCGCGCTGGAATAGGCGGCCGAGGCGCACGGCCGTCTCGTCGCTCGCATCGTCGCTGGCCCCGGTGCGGTTGAGCGCGGAGAGCGCGGCCATGATGTCGTCCTGCTCTCGCTCGCTCAGCACCGAGCGGTCCAGCACGTAGCCGTCCATGAGGTGCACGCCGCCGCCTTTGCCGCGCGTCATGTACACCGGCACGCCCGCGGCCGACAGCGCGTCGATGTCGCGGCGCACGGTGCGCTCGGACACCTCCAGCTTGCGCGCCAGCTCGCCCGTGGTGGCGGTGCCGCGATCCATCAGCAGGTAGACGATTTCGAACAGACGTTGAGGCTGCATGGCTTCGTCCTTATGCGCAGTCGGTCGGGACGTTGGCTTCCAGCGCGGCGTTCGCTTCGTCAAGCACCTGCTGCACGAAGTCGGGGCGCGTGCGAGCCAGTTCGCTGAAAGGAACGGGATCCGCCGGGTCGTCGTCGAAGGGGGCGAGCTCTTTCACGTACCAGGTCACGTCGTGCCACGAACCCGCCTTCCAGCCGGCGT
The DNA here is from genome assembly GCF_000185625.1 of Eggerthella sp. 1_3_56FAA. Classification (NCBI taxonomy): domain Bacteria; kingdom Bacillati; phylum Actinomycetota; class Coriobacteriia; order Eggerthellales; family Eggerthellaceae; genus Eggerthella; species Eggerthella sp. 1_3_56FAA. Next base: position 1,115,599 of record NZ_GL622579.1, on the reverse strand, counting down.
GCGATTGCACCCAGCAACGCTGGAACCCGCAGCCGGCGTGCAGACGCTCGCTTGCCTCGTTCGGCACGGTTACCAGGCCGTACGCGCTTTTCACGCCCTGCGCGCGCAGCAGTTTCAGCAGCGCGTCGTACAGCGTGCGCCCCCGGCCGCCCCCGGTCGCGCCTTGTTCGAGGTACACCGAGAGCTCCGCGTTCCATCGATAGGCCGCCCGGCTGGCTTGGGCGTGTGCGTACGCGAACCCGATGACGCGCCCGTCCTGCTCGAGGACGAGGCACGGATAGTCGACCATCGCGTCGGCCATGCGCGCGGCGAATTCGGCGCGCGAGGGCGCGACGGTGTCGAAGGTGACGGGCGTCTCGACGTACGGCGCGTACACCGCGCGCATGGCTTCCGCGTCGCCGCGCGCCGCGATCCGTACGTTCGCGCTGGTCGCACAAGGGGAGAAGTCCATCGGTTCGATCCTTTCGTGCCGGAAGGGAAGGCGGTGCGCACGGTCTGGGCAGAACCGCGTCCCCATACTACCACGAGCATGCAACCGGCGTCCGCGCCCTCGTTTGGCGCGTTCGAGGCTTCCGATCGAACCTGCGTCGAGCGTGCTTCGGAGAAGGATGGCTGCGCCCTGTTCGTCAGCTGGCCCCGCTGGCACGATTCCGCTCATCTATATGCTGCAGAATCGAGGTTTTGGCACGCTGGGCGCTCTCCATCGAAAAAGGTTCGGACAAAACCCCAGATCACGTTTTTCTCGCGGTGACGAAACCATCGTTGCAAGGGGGGGGTCAACTGCCAAAAACTCGATTTTGCAGCATATTTCAACATTGGGAGGCGTACCGCGGCCCGAAGGACGAGCGCGTCGAGGCCGAAACGAATCGCATCTACAAGGTCGGGTTCATCATGCTTTCGATCGGGCTTGTGCTGTATATGTACTTATGTACTACGCAAGCAGCTTGACATGCGTTTGGGCGAATAGCCCTTTCGAGCGCCTCTTCCGACTAGCGCGACCCCGTGGCGCTCCTATGTTGTTTGGTCGTTGCGTACTTGTATACTCCTGTTCGTTAGGGAATACTGCACAGACGGAAAGACCCGGAAAGCTCGAAGCGATGGGGCGGAGTCGCCGGAAAGGCTGTTGTGGCAAAGGTTCTCAAAACGATCAAGCATCGGTTGAAGCATCGGCCGGCCCTCGTGGCGGGCGTGTTCGTAGGCGCGGCCGCGGTGCTGGCCATCGGCGTGGGCACGATGGCTGCGAACGCCGTGCGACCCGAGGATCCCGTCGCCGTGGCCGACGAGGTGGTCGCCGTGCTTCCCGAGGCGACCGCGCAGGCGGAAGAAAGCACGCCTTCGCAAGCGGAATCCGAAGAAGCCGTCGACCCGCGTGCCGTCGCCGAAGATGCGCGCACAGCGCTCGACGCCGCATCGGGCACCGAAGACGTGAACCTGTTCAATTCGGTGACCGGCATCGCGCGCACCCTGTCCTCCGACGAGATCTCCGATGTGGAAGGCGCCATCGCGGCATACCACGATGCGGGTTACGAGGTGGGCTTTGTCATGTACGACCTGACCACGCACGAGGGTGTGGGGTACAACGCCGATCAATGGTTCTTCTCTGCCAGCACGGTCAAGGCACCGTTCGTGGCTTTCGCGTCGCAGGATATGGTGGACGGCGGCCGAGCCTCTCTTGATGAAGAGGTGGTCGAAGACGTCATCCTCGACGGTACCGGAATCATGTCGTCGGACGACATAGATCGCTACGACCTGCAAACCGTCATGGCCAACACCATCGTGCACTCCGACAACACCGGTTACGGGCTGTTGCGCGAACGCTTCGATCAGAACGATTTCCAGGCTTGGTGCGCTGCGGCCGACGTGGACGCCGCCGCTTGGCAGGGCGAATGGTATCCCTATTACACGCCGCGCGACTTGGCGAAGATGTGGCTGAACGTCGGCGCCTACGTGGCCGAGGGCCAGGGCAACGCGCCGTGGCTCGCCGACGTGCTGCAGCAGACTGAACTGTCGTTCCTGCGCACGGCACTGGGCGAGGGCCGTCGTGTTTTGTCGAAGCCCGGCTACGAGATCGATACGCCCTGGTACGACATGGGCGCGCTCAACGATGCTGGCCTCGTGGTCACCGATACTGATGTTTACGTAATCGCCATCATGTCCGATGCTGATTACGATGACGAATACTTCACCGACAACGAGCACCTGATCGTCGATCTTGCGTCCGCGTTGGGGGCGGCGCACGATCGCCTGCTGTTCGAAGGAGGCGTAGCATGAGATCCGCACGCTGGAGCGTACCGAACGCGATGCTCGCGGGAGTTCTGGCGCTTGCTCTGTGTTCGGGCGGAACCGTTTTCGGCGGCGGGGTCTTCTCGCGTGCCTGGGCAGACGAAGCGGAAGAGGCGCAAAAGGCCGTCGACGATGCGCAGGCCACGCTCGACGACGCCGAGTCGCATATGGAAAGCATCGCGGGCGACTACGACGCCCTCAAGCAGGACGTCGAGGAGCTGCAAGCGCGCGTCGACGAGATATCGGCCCAGGCCATGGATGCCCAGCAGGCGGTCATCGAAGGCCGCGCGGCTCTCGGGAAGACGGCGGTGCACGAGTACCTCAACGGGGGAGCGTCGCAATCGCTCGTGACCATGGTGCTGGAGGCGCGAAGCTTCAGCGACCTCATACGCAATCTCACCTATCTCGATTCGATCATGCAGTTCCACGCCGACGAGGTGGAGGCGCAAAAAGAGCGCTCAGCGAAGTACGAGAAGCTCATCGACGACCTGAACTTCCAGAAAGACGAGCAGGAGAAGAAGCTCGAAGAGCTGGAAGCGAAGCGCGCGGAAGCCGAAACCGTGCTGTCCCAGGCGAGCTCCAAGCTGTCGAACGCCCAAAGCGACCAGGCCGCGCGTTTGGAAGCGCTCAGGCAGAAGGCCGAGGAGCTGGCGGCTGCCGATGGCGCCACCGGGCCGGTCATCGACGAGAATGCGGATACCATCGGCCGCGAGGACGTGGTCGATTCCAACACCCCGGTCCAGCCGAACCCCGATCCGAACCCTCCGGCGCCGGCTCCCGAGCCCTCGCCCGATCCCGATCCGGCGCCGAGTCCCGCTCCTGATCCCGGCATCAGCTGGTCGACCGGCATCGCGTCCGCGTACGGCGGTTCCACCGATCCGTACACGCCGAACCCCGGCACCACGGCGAACGGGTCGGTGTGCGACGACAACTCCATGGGCGTGGCCATCCCGATGTCGTGGCCGAACTTTCGCTCGTATTTCGGTCGCACCGTCGAGATCTCCTACAACGGGCAAACCGTGCTGGCCACCGTAAACGATTGCGGCGGCATGGGCGGGGGCAGCCGATCCCTCGACTTGCAGCCCGGCGTATGGAAGGCCTTCGGCTTCTCGTCGTGCCTCGACTGGGGTCTGCGCACGGTCAACTACCGCTTCCTGTAGAACGCCGCGACGCGTCCTTGTGAAATTTCCCGCACGGCGTGCGCTCATGTGCTAAACTGCATCGTTACATGCGATGACGAAGACAGCGCCGCGCAACGCGGCTGCCGGCAGAGACGGGTGCCACCGGCTGAAAGCTCCCGGGCAGCAAGCGCGACGATTCCCTTCCGAGCAGCGCGTTTGAACGCGGACGCAGAGGCGCGACCCTGGTCGCCGCCCCGCGAGACGCTAAGTAGGATGCGCCGGGGGCTCCCGTCACAGAGCGAACGAGCGGGCGGCCCGCACAGCGGCCGTCAACCGAGGTGGTACCGCGAGAGCCTTCTCTCGTCCTTGGACTTTGGGCGCATGCCCTCAGGAGCAAGGACGAGAGAAGGCTCTTTTTCATGTGCGCCGCCGGGCGGGCGGCGCGGGGCGAGAGACGGAAAGGGACGGCAGAATGGCAATCGTGGAGGAACTGGAGGCGCTGCGCGAGCAGACCATCGCGCAGATCGCGCAGGCGGCCGACACCGCGGCGCTCGAGCAGGTGCGCATCGGCGTGCTGGGCAAGGCGGGCACGCTGACCGGGTACCTGCGCCAGATGGGGCAGATCGCGAAGGAGGAGCGCGCCGCCGTGGGCAAGACGGCGAACGAGGTGCGCGCCGCCGTCGAAGGCGCGCTGGCCGCGCGCAAGGAGGAGCTGGCCGCATCCGAGCTGGCCGCCGCCATCGACGCGGCCGCCGTGGACGTGACGCTGCCGGGCCGCTCGCAGCAGGTGGGCACGCGCCACCTCATCAACCGCATCACCGACGAGATCTCCGAGATCTTCCTGGGCCTGGGCTACACGGTGGCCACGGGCCCCGAGGTGGAGACCGACTACTACAACTTCGAGGCGTTGAACGCCCCGGCCGACCACCCCAGCCGCAGCCTGGCCGACACGTTCTACGTGCGCGACCTTTCCGGCGCGCAGGCGGCCGTGCGCGGCGAGTCCGACGTGCTGCTGCGCACCCAGACCTCCGGCGTGCAGGTGCACGCGATGGAGGACAACGAGCTGCCCATCTACGTGATCGCGCCCGGCAAGGTGTACCGCCGCGACGTGGCCGACCCGTCCCACCTGCCCCAGTTCACGCAGATCGAGGGCCTCGTGGTGGACGAGGGCATCACGTTCGGCGACCTCAAGGGCACGCTCGACTACCTGTGCAAGCAGATGTTCGGCGAGGAGCGCAAGACGCGGTTCCGCGCCCACTACTTCCCGTTCACGGAGCCGTCGGCCGAAGTGGACGTGAGCTGCGGCATCTGCCACGGCGAAGGCTGCCGCTTCTGCAAGGGCACCGGCTGGCTGGAGATCCTCGGCTGCGGCATGGTGGACCCGAACGTGCTGTCCATGTCGGGCATCGACCCGGAGAAGTATTCGGGCTTCGCGTTCGGCATGGGGGTGGAGCGCATCGCCTGCCTGAAGTACAACGTGCCCGACCTGCGCATGCTGGTCGAAGGCGACATGCGCTTCCTAAGGCAATTCTAGGTTTCTGGCGGGACGCTTGGCGAGGCCCAGTCGCTCAGACAGTCCTCGCTGCGCTGCGGAACTCGCTTGGTGGACCTCGCCAAGCGTCCCTTCGCACTGTTGACGTTGTTGCGATGCGCCTGCTGACTGGCTCGGATCCGAGTTGCGGTATTCAGTCAGACGGGGGCTTGGTGGAAAGAGGAAGAGCTGATGAAAGTATCTTTGAAATGGTTGTCTGAGTATGTGGACGTGCCTTCGGATACGAAGGCGTTTTGCGACCGGCTGGATTTGACGGGCACGGGCGTGGAGGCGGTCGAGAAGACGGGCGACGCGTTCGACGGCGTGGTCGTGGGTTACGTGGAGACGTGCGAGCAGCATCCCGACAGCGACCACATGCACGTGGTCACCGTGGACGTAGGTGCGGGCGAGCCGGTTCAGATCGTGTGCGGCGCGCCGAACATCGCGCAGGGGATCAAGGTGCCGGTGGCCACCATCGGCGCGGTGCTGCCCGGCGACTTCAAGATCAAGAAGTCCAAGCTGCGCGGCGTCACTAGCTGCGGCATGTGCTGCTCGCAGCGCGAGCTGGGCATGGGCAGCAACCACGAGGGCATCTGGATCCTGCCCGAGGACGCGCCGGTGGGCATGCCCATCGCCGACTACCTCAAGCTGTCCGACACGGTACTCGACCTCGAGGTCACGCCGAACCGCCCCGACTGCCTCAGCATGGCGGGCATGGCGCGCGAGGTGGGCGCGATGTACCGCACCGACGTGAAGCGCCCGCAGATCGACCTCGTGGAGGACGCCGACGCGACCCCTGCGTCCGACCAGGTGAGCGTGGAGATCGCCGACGCGTCCCGCTGCTGCCGCTACACGGCGCGCGTCATCAAGGACGTGCAGGTGGGCCCGAGCCCCGACTGGCTGGCCGAGCGCGTGGCCGCCGCGGGCGCCCGCTCCATCAACAACATCGTGGACGTGACGAACTACATCCTGTTCCTGCTGGGCCAGCCGCTGCACGCGTTCGACTTCGACAAGCTGGCAGGCGCGGACGGCAAGGCGCACATCGTGGTGCGCCCGGCGGCCGAGGGCGAGCGGTTCACCACGCTCGACGGCGAGGACCGCCAGCTCGTGCCCGACATGACCGTCATCGCCACGCCCGAGCGCGCCGTGGCGCTGGCCGGCGTCATGGGCGGCCTCGAGACCGAGGTCACCGAGGCTACCACCACGGTGCTGCTGGAGGCCGCCGCGTTCGACCGCGCGCACACCAGCCGCACGAGCCGCAACCTGGGCCTGATCAGCGAGTCGTCCATGCGCTACGAGCGCGGGGTGGACGACAACCCGGTGGCCCTCAACGCCGACATGGCCGCCGCGCTCATCGCCGAGGTGTCGGGCGGCTCGGTGTGCCCCGGCATGGTGGACGTGTGGCTGGAGAAGACCGAGCCCGTCGACCTGAAGTTCCGCGTGCCGCGCTTCTGCGCGATGATGGGCGCCGAGATCCCGCGCGAGGAGGTCGTCGACATCCTCAGCCGCCTGGGCTGCGAGGTGTCCGATGCCGACGACGCCGACGTGCTGTCCGTGACGGCGCCGACGTTCCGCCCCGACCTGGAGCGCGAGATCGACCTGTACGAGGAAGTGGTGCGCCTCTGGGGCATGGACCGCATCCCGGCCACGCTGCCGGGCGGCCGCGGCCGCTACGGCACGCGCTCGCAGCTGGAGCACGTGTCCGACATCATCCATCGCACCATGTGCGCGAGCGGCCTCAACGAGACGATGACCTATTCGTTCGCCGAGCCGGGCGACCTCGACCGCCTGCGCATGAGCCACGAGGGGCTGGGGCAGCCGGTGGAGCTCATCAACCCGCTGAACGCCGACCAGTCCGTCATGCGCCAGAGCATCGTCCCCGGCCTCATGCGCAACGTCGCCTACAACCAAAGCCGCGGCGTGAAGAACGTGCAGCTCTACGAGATGGGCGCGGTGTTCTTCGCGACGCAAGGCAAGAAGCAGCCGAAGGAGCGCCGCCGTCTGGCCGGCGTCATGGCGGGCGCCATGGGCGACGCCGGCTGGAACAGCGCTCCGGCCGCGTTCGACTTCTTCGACGGCAAGGGCGCGATCGAGAACCTCGCGCGCGAGCTGGCGCTGCCGAAGCTGCGCTTCAAGGCGCTCTCGGCCGACGAGGCTCCGCACCTGCAGCCCGGCCGCGCGGCCGCGGTGCTGTCGGGCGGCACCGAGCTTGGCTGGGTGGGCGAGCTGCACCCGCTGGCCGTGGACGCCTTCGACGCGACGGCGCCTGTCGTGGCGTTCGAGCTTGACGTGGACGCCCTGGCGAAGTCGGCGCGCCCCGCACGCGACTACGTGGACGTGCCCACGTTCCCGGCCGTGTCCATGGACGTGGCGTTCGTCGTGGACGAGGGCGTCACCCACGAGCGCCTCGTGCAGTGCATGACCTCGGCGGGCGGCAAGCTCTTGGAGGACGTGCGCCTGTTCGACGTGTACCGCGACGAGGCGCGCGTGGGCGCGGGCAAGAAGTCCATGGCCTACGCGCTCACGTACCGCGCCGCCGACCGCACGCTCACCAGCGAGGAGGTCGACAAGGCTCACGAGCGCCTGGTCAAGAAGGTGTCCAGCGCCACCGGCGCCGAAGTCCGCGGGTAGGTCCGCCCTCCAGGCGCGGCTGGCGCTCGGGTTGCCATCCCGAGCGCAGGCTCGCCCGTGCTGTCCCTGCGTCCCGTCCAGCAACGACGGGGACGCAGGGGGCCGGCGGGTGGTCGGCATGTCGATGGCGGTGGTATACTAATGCCATGAAAGTGCTCGACCAACATACCATCGCTTCGGCTGTGCGCTCTATTGCTCCTGGTTACGGAGTTGTGAAAGCGTACCTGTTCGGTTCGCACGCGCGCGGCGATGCGGATGCGGCATCTGATGTGGATCTGTGCATTGAGCCTGACGACGGGTTCACGCTCTTTTCCCTTGGAGGCTTCGGCAGCCATCTTGAAGAGGCGTTGGGGGTGCCGGTCGACGTGGTGTGCGGGGACGATTCGTTTTACCCGCGTGCGCGCGAGCGCTACGAGCGAGACAGAAAGCTCATCTATGAGAAATCCTGAAGCGATCGAATGCATCGAACTGATGGTGCCGCTTTGCGATATCGTATCCGACCGAATCGCGCGCTACTCGATGTCCAGAGAAAGCGTGTGCCTGAACGACGACCATCTCGATCTTTTGCTGATGCCGATATTTCAGATCGGGGAACTGATCGGCGGAGGCGGATACCTCGATGCTTTGCAGGAACTCTATCCTTCGGATATGTGGGTTCAGGCATATGGCATGCGCAATCGAATCGCCCATGGTTATGCAAAATTGAAGCCTGCGATTGTTTGGGAAACAGCTATAACAAGCATTCCCGCCCTGCGGGAATTGTGCCTGCGGTTGCTCGAAGACTAGCGCGGTATCTGCCTTACATCCCCATGATTGCAAGCGCTTCGATCAGGGTTCGTGCGTTTCAGGCTCGACGGGGAGATCGCTCCCGCTGCATCCGGAAAACGATGCTATACCGAGCGCGAACGCGAAGGCGAGGCTAGTCGTCAGAAGGGACGTTCGGTTGGATTGGCGCATGGGGGCGTCCTTTCCTCGTCGGTTCCGTTTCCCCAGTATAGCGCAATCCCGTTACCGGTTCGTCAACGGACGCACACCTGCGTGCGGCGCCGCCGTACGACAATTATGCGGACGGCGAAAGGGGCGGCATGGCGAAATCGGTGGGCACGCAGGATAGGGAGTTGCGCAAGCGGCGCATGGCTGTGGCGGCGGCGCTGCTTGCGTTCGCCGGCATCGTCGGGGTGTTGGCGCTGCTGTTCGGCCGCGACGCGCTGGCTTTCCTGACCGACGGACATCGCGTGCAGCAGCAGGTGGAGCGCTTGGGGCCGCTTGCGCCCGTGGTGTTCGGCCTGCTGGTCGTTCTGCAAGAGGTGACGGTGATCGTTCCCAGCGAGCCGCTGGAGCTTGCCGCGGGCTACGCGTTCGGGTTCTGGGAGGGCGCGTTCGTGTACCTTGCCGCCAGCGTGGTCGGTTGCTTCGCTATCATCGCGGTAGTGCGCTTCGGCGGCGATCGCGTGCTCGAGCTCGTCCTCACGAGAAAGGGTCGCGAGTGGCTGGCCCGCTTGCGCGGGGCGCAGAGGTTCGACTTCGCTATTCTCGCGGCGTTCTTCATCCCCGGCCTGCCGAAGGATCTCATGGCCTACCTCGCCGCGTTCGCCGGCATGCATCCCGTGCATCTTGCAGTCGTCACCACGGCCGGTCGGTTGCCGTCGGTGCTGGCCATCACGCTGGGATCGTCGTTCGCCGCCGCAGGCGATTGGCGGGCGACCGCCATCGTGTTCAGCGTCACCGCCGCGGCCGTGGTGATCGGCGCGCTCGCATACCATCGCTTCAAGCGCCAGCGCGACGGGGGTGCGGGAGGAGCGGCGAAGTAGGCGGACGATGCGCTTAGCGGGGCGGTGCGACGGTCTTCAGAATCTAGAGAAAACTCCCCATTTTGTCCATAGGTGTTTTGGTCATAATTACGAATGTCCTCCAGGGGTATGGCGCGGGATTTGCTGGCGAACGGAGCGGGCGGGACGGGCAGAGTGGGATGCGATCTCCCGATCTTCCTTCTCTTTCCGATGTTCGCGATGTCTAACAAGCGGTACAATAGCCGGCAAAACGAAAGGATACGCGTATGTACGACGGACGAACCAACCCGGGCCGCAACGACGAATGCTGGTGCGGCAGCGGCAAGAAGTACAAGAAGTGCCACCTCGCTTTCGACGAGCGCCTGCAGAGCATGTACGAGCAGGGCTTCGAACTGCCCGACCGCGCCTCGCTGAAAAGCGCTGCCGACATAGAGGGCATCAAGCGCAGCGCGACCATCAACATCGGGGTGCTGGACTACGTGGCCGAGCGCATCGGACCGGGCACGACCACCGAGGAGGTGGACCGCTGGGTGCACGACTACACGGTGGAGCACGGCGGCATCCCGGCCGACTTGAACTACGAGGGCTACCCGAAAAGCGTGTGCACCTCCATCAACGACGTGGTGTGCCACGGCATCCCGTCCGAGGACGACGTGCTGCGCGAAGGCGACATCGTGAACGTGGACTGCTCCACCATCCTCGACGGCTACTACTCGGACTCGTCGCGCATGTTCCGCATCGGCGAGGTGTCGCCCGAGCGAGCGCGCCTCGTGGACGAGACGAAGAAGGCCATGGAAGCGGGCCTTGCCGCCATCGAGCCGTGGGGGCTGCTCGGCGACGTGGGCGCGGCGGTGAACGCGTACGCGAAGGCGCAGGGCTTCTCGGTGGTGCGCGAGTTCGGCGGCCACGGCATCGGGTTCGACTTCCACGAGGACCCGTTCGTCAGCCACGTGTCGGAACCGGGGACGGGCATGGTGCTGGTGCCGGGGCTCGTGTTCACCATCGAGCCCATGGTGAACGCCGGCGAGGCGCCCATCGACATGAGCGACCCGAACGGCTGGACCGTGCGCACTGCCGACGGCAGCGACACCGCTCAGTGGGAAGTGCAGGTCGCCATCACGGAAGACGGCCACGAGCTGCTTTCCTGGTAGAGGACAACAGCTCGGTTGTCGTTCCTCGAGGCGCATGCAACGTTTCGTTCAGGTAAAAAGACTTGTGTTTTTTGAAGGCGCCCGGGACACCATGGTATACTAACTGCTGTAAAAGGACCACCGGATCTAGGTGTTCGCACTAGTGGTGAAGGTGGCTTCGGGGAAAGCGTCCCGACACTCGATCTAGGTGTTCGCACTAGTGGTGACGGTGTCCGGGGCGCTTCCGTGTTTAAGGAAATCGTAAATCCTGATCAGCCTCTTTATTTCCGGACAATCGTTGAAAATGCGAGGGTTGTTCCCTATGTCCGTCTTGAGCAGCGTCTCCAAGCTGTCGATATCGTATTCTTCGATTTCGAGAAAGCAGAGCTTTCTGTAGAGGCTGTCGGGCTTGTTCTCGCTTGTGCGTTCCATTTCGATTATCGCACTGACTGTTTTTACATCGAGTTGTTTACGGAAGCTTTTCTTTTGGCTGCGATAGGCACTGTTTAAATACGAATCGATGGCGGTATGGTTTTTCGCGAATTCGGAAACTTTGTCGTAAAGCTCCCCTTCGTACACCTCCAAGTATTTGAAAATTGGCAAACCACCGGTATTGTGCTTGAGCAAATCGGGCAGATATTGCTCGACCACCAGCCTCGGATTGAGGTTCATATTGTCGAACACGGCATCCAGATAGATGTCGTTAGCCTTGACGGGGCTCCCTTTGGATGTGGTATCCGCTCCGATTCCGATGATTATCTTGGCATCTTCGGGCAAAGATGAGATTCCGTCGAAGCCTCGAGTGGTTACGGTGCCATGTGTTGACAGATCCATTTGAAATATCTTCTTTTTCAGCGTCCTCATAAGCCTAGGCGGATAAAGCGTTTCCGATTTCGCGATTGCTTGGTAAATAGGGGTGAAATCGTCGGAAGTGATCGTTGTCATTTCGATGGAAGCTTCGGATCCGAACGATTGACGGGTATATGTGATACCGACGTCGCTGCCGTGCTGCACGAAAATCATTCGGTCGCGCAGTTTGCCAAGCCCTTCAGGCCCAAGGCATTCGGCGAGTGATTCTAGGATGTTGAGAATGTTTTTGTCGTTCATGGAGTAGCCCATGAACACAATGGGGTATTCGACGAAAACAGTAAGAATTTTGGCGACCAGGTAGGCTTTTCTCGTGTTGAACGAATCGTAGTCCGATGAGGTGATGACGATGCTGTCGGGATTGTCAACCGACCCGTGGATTTTGTATATCTCCCCCACTTCGTATATATCTGAGAGGAGCAGCTCGCTTTGGCCTGCGTAGGTTTTGAAGCCGGGGAACAATCCTTCGATGAAGCGGTCGTAGTTGGTGGTGATCACTCCTGAGATCTTATTCGATGCTGCACGAAGGACAGAGAGTTCTTCGTGCAAAAGAGTCGGTTCGTATGTGTCGAGATAGCGGGCGATGAAAAGCTTGAAAGCGGAAGTCCCGGCCTTCAGCTGGTCGAAATGCTCATTCCTGAACCCTTCGAACGATGGATCGGCGAGAGCAGTGCGATTGAAGTCTTTCTCCATCAGTGTAGCGATTGCCGGGTATCGTTCAAATTTCCCTGTGCCGGACACCTCGTTGTCGTATCTCTCGAGTGCGAATGGATTGTCGGATATTCTCGCGCATATCCCTCGTAAGAGGGATTCCCAATTGGGGAGCTCTGCATACCTCATAGGAATGCCTGAGCCTACGAACAGAAAGGGGTGGCGACCGGTTTTGCGTAGGCGAGACCCCAGCTTCACTCTAATCTCGTCATACTTGGTCTGTTCTTCCATAAGGCCCCTTCCTCTGCTGAGCTTTAGCTTATGGTATCACGAAGGCTTTGATATAGGCGCGACCATCGAAGCCGTTCGCAGGAGAGCCGGGGAGGGGGTCGGCTCTCCCGCGTGACCTGCTACTTCTCGGCCACCATGCGGCCGATGACGTATCCTTCGGTGTAGCAGCGGCCCAGCGACAGGCCGAACACGGTCAGCGGGTAGTCGATGCCGCCGTAGAAGTGGCCCGAACAGTTGCCGATGGCGTACAGGTTCTCGATGACCTCGCCTTCGGGCGTGAGGCATTCATGCTTCGCGTTCACGTCCACGCCCGAGCAGATGGCGCTCATGCGCACGTGACGGTGGATGCCGTAGAAGGGCGGGGTGTCCACGGGAACCAGGTAGTTCGCGGGCTTGCCGAAGTCCTCGTCCTTGCCAGCGGCAACCAGCTCGTTGTAGCGCTTCACGCTATCGACGAACGCGGCCTTGTCGGTGATCTCCAGCTTGTCGGCCAGCTCCTCCAGGGTGTCGGCCTTGAACGTGTTGATCTGCCCCTCGAACACGCCCTCGCGCTCAACGTCCTCTTCGGGCATGTACACCTTGAGGCCCTCGGGGTCCACCAGCTTGCCGGGCCACTCGGCCGCCGCTTCCATGTAGTTGCTGTCGAACACCTGGCAGTAGTGCCCCGAATCCTCCTTCGAGCGCAGGTAGCAGTTCATGAGCGACATCTCCACCGTCTCGTTGACGAAGCGCGTGCCGTCCATCTTCACGGCCAGAAACGGCATGTCGCACATGGAGGCCGGGCCTGCGTCGAAGTCGTGCAGCATCTTCGTGTGCGCCAGGTCCTCGATCTTGCCGCCGGCCCACACTACCATCTTGTGGCCGTCGCCGGTCTTGTTCGTCTGCTTGGGCTCGAAGTTCGTCATGTCGGGTTGGTAGTAGTGCAGCATCTCCTCGTCGTTCTGGTAGTCGCCGCACGCCACGATCACGCCCTTCGAGGCGTTGAACTGCATGTAGCCGTCCTTGCCCTTCGCGATGACGCCGGTCACCTTGCCACCGTCGCCCGTGACCAGCTGCTCGGCGGGGGTGGAGTAGAAGATCTCGACGCCTTCCTTCTCGGCCGTGGAGGCCAGCGCGCGCATGCCGTCGCCGGTGTTGTAGGGCTTGGGGCCGAAGAACGAGGTGACGAAATTGATGTTGTACCCCTTCTTGTTGATGAGGGGCATATGCTGCAGGTTGCCCTGGTCGATCACCTGGGCGCCGCCTTCGAGCGATTTCTCGATGACCCACTTCACAGCCTCGCCGGAGTTCTGCGCCCACAGCTCTACCAGTTCGCGATTCGGACGGTGCTGGCTGTCGGCGATCAGCTGCGATACGAGGTTGGCGATGTCGGCCGGGTCGCTCGTGGCCAGGTCGATGCCGCTGCCCGAGTTGCCCTGCGCGATGGCCTGCGATTCCTTCTGAAGCAGCGCCACCTTCGCGCCCGCCTCGAAGGCCGACAGCGCGGCCGGCACGCCTGACGCGCCGGCGCCGATGACCACCACGTCGTAGTCCTTTGTCTCCTTGACGTCGGCGATGGCCTCGGGTGCGGTCAGGAAGCTGGGCATGCCGGTGCGCAAGTGCCCTGCCGCCGTGGTGGCCTCGTCGGTCGTGCTCGCTGCGCTGGCCGAGCCTGCGGCGCCCGCCCCTTGCGGCGCGCATGACGCCAGCGCCCCGGCGCCCACGACGCCCGCTGCCGCGATGCCTCCGAATTTGAACAGATCGCGCCTGCTGATTCCGTTGACGTGCTCGTGCATGATGCCCTCCTAGCGTGTCGGTCCTTCGCGTTCGCCCGATCCGTTTCAGGCGAACCCCTCGAGACGCACCATAGCCTCGTGGCGCGCGCCTGTCGTTCGTCCACGTGTCGGGAACCGGGGATTATTTTCATCATCCTTACCTATCATCCCATCGTTGAGCAGGCATAATGAGGGATCGAGGCTCTGGTCGAGGTGCGGAGCTCCCTGGGCATAGGGCGATAGTTTCGCTAGAATGGTGAACCATCGAAACACTGGGGAGGGGGTGCCGACGAGGGCAGCGCGTCGGTTCGATGCTATGGAAAACGGCGAAACGAAGGGATCCGGGGAGTTCGATCGACCCCGAGAGAGCGCGGAGCTTCGCTTCGCGGACGACGAAGCGGTCGGCGTGCGGGAGGCCGACGCGCCCGCGTGTGAGGACGGCACCGTTGCGGGCGCACGGGCGCCGGGTCCATTGCTGCCGTGGCTGCCGTCCATCCCGCTGTTCTTCCTCGGGCTGGGCGTGTACCGTGCGTGGATCGAGATCGTGTTCGTGGGCTCGTTCGTCGAGTTCCCCGCAGCTGCTGTCGCGGGCCACGACGCGTTCGATCTCGTGATGATAGCCACGATGTTTTTGTGCGCCGCCCTTGCCAAGCGTATCGGCCCGCTGTTCGGAAAGCGCTCGTTGTACGCCGTGTCCGGCGTTGCGCTTACGGTGTCCACGCTGTGCATGTTCGCGTCCATCTGGATACCGAGGTCGGCGGATGCGCTTGCCGTGCCGGCGGTGCTGCTGGGCGGGTTTGGCATCGCGCTCGTCATTCTGCTGTGGTCGGAACTGTACGGCTGTCTCAATCCGTTTCGCGTCGCGCTGTACTATTCGGCGTCCATGATCGTGGCGGCGCTCCTCATTTATTTGTGCAGGGGCTTGCTGTTACCGTGGCTCGGCGCCGTCGTGCTCGTGCTGCCCGTCGTGTCGCTTGCCGCCTGCGCGGCGGGGTTCCGCTCGTTGCCCTCCGGCGAGCTTCCGCGCGCCAAGCCGTCGAAGTTCTCGTTCCCTTGGAAGATCGTGTTGCTCATGGCCATCTACGCGTTCGCGTACGGGCTGAAGGAATCGTCGATGTACCAGTCGACGTTCGGCCCGCATTCGGCGTTCGGCACGCTGGCGGTGGCCGCTATCGTGTTCGTCGGCGTCATAGCGCGCGGCGGCAAATTCGACTTCGGCGTGATCTACCGCATCGCGCTGCCGCTCATGGTGGCGGCTTTCCTCATCTTGCCGAACGTGGGCGTCCTGGGGCAGGCCGCGTCCGATTTCTGCACGAGTGCGTCCTACACCGCGTTCTCCATCCTCATCATGCTCATCATGGCGAACCTGTGCTATCGCTACGGGATGTCGGCCGTGTGGCTGTTCGGCATCGAGCGCGGCGTGCGTGCGTTGTTTACCCTGTTCGGACGCCAGACCGAGCAGCTGTTGGGCGCGCCGTCGTTCGGACTGGCCGGATCGGATGCCGTTGTCAGCGGGCTCGTGGTCATCCTCGTGGTGGCAGCCACGATGATCCTCTTCTCGGAAAAGGAGCTGTCCAGCCGCTGGGGCGTGTCGTTTCTGGGCGAGGATGGCGCGGCGGGCGACCGGGCCATCGTCAAGAAGCAAGAGCTGGCGAACCGATGCCAGGAGCTGGCGCGTTCGTACGGCCTGTCGCCGCGCGAGGAAGAGGTGCTGCTGTTGCTGGCGCAGCGCAAGACCGTGGGATCCATCGAGCGCGAGCTGTTCATTGCGAACGGCACGGCCAAAACGCACATCCGCCATATCTACCGCAAGCTCGACATCCATTCGCGCGACGAGCTGTCCGATCTGCTGGGATTATTTGAATAATTTAACAAACAAATGTTCGTATCATATGCTATACTGTTCTCGAACGAAAGAACCAGTGCAAGCGCTGAACCCGACGCCTCCCGAAGGACGGGCAGCCCATTGATGACCGCGGTGTTCCACGCGATCCGTACCACGCTTGCAGGATCGAGCATCCTCCCACGACCTGGAACACGGTAAACGAGGTGTCGTACTATGCCTGCATTCGGAAATCAAACGTCGTGCTCCTACCCTGAAACGCTCGTGCTCGTCGAGGCGCTGCCTTTGTGCCGCATCCTCGCGTCTGATTGGCCGGGAGAGGAGGTTCCGGCCGAGTTTCCCCTGTTCGACGAGGAGGTTGAAGCGGAAAGCATGCTCGCGCGCCCGTTGCGATGCGCCGCGGTCATGCCGTGCGCCGAAGCATTCGCGCTTCTGGAAGAGGTCGGTCATGTCGGATGGTAGCGCCTGGGAACGCGAGGCGCTTTCCATCAAGCAGGTTCCTTCGCTGCAGGCCCTGCTGCGCTGCTGCGACGAGCGGCTGCTCGTCCGCGCTATCGTCGAAGAGCATGCGGTTCTGGCCGGCGATTGGGATGCGCTTCCGGCGAAGCGCAAGCGGGCGGCCGAGAAGCGGCTGGCAGCCACGTTGGCCACGATGCGGGGTCTGCCGCTCGACAAGAAGGGCGCGCGGGGCAGCCTGCTGCTGCCGCATGAGTCGTTCGTGCTGCACGCGCGCAGCGGCTTGATCGAGCGCCACGTGTCAGCGGCGCTGCTTTCGCTCGACGACGTGCCGCTCGCGCGCAGGGCCGTCCAGCGCTCCGACGCCGCGCCGCCCGGAGAAGCCGAGGGGCCGCAGCCGCGTCCCTACACGCTCGATCCGTGGGAGCGGACGCTTGCGAGCCGCGTGTGGCTGGGCGGTTCTCGGTGCTGCCGCGAGCGCTACCTCGTGCTGGCGGCAGCGTTCTGGGAGATGACGTACTTCGGGTTCGAGTACGAGCGCGTCTGCGCGCGCCGTGCAGAGGAGAAGGCGCGCCGTCTGGTGGGGAAGGACGTGCCCGGCGAGCGTCCCTCGGAGCCTCCGCGCACCGTGTCCGACGAGCGGCGCCGGCAGGCGGAGGGGTTCGGGCTCGTGGAACCCGACCGCTTCGAGCTCGACTACCGCGATAGCATGATCGTGCGAGTCGCGCAGCTCAACGACGACAGCCGCAAAGCCCTTTGGCTGCTGCTGCTCGACGTGGCGCGCCGTCTGGGCAAGGCCTGAGCGGCAGGGGCTCGTTGAAGCGATCGTCGGAGAGGAGGATAACGGGGCGAGAACGGGAACAGGCGCCCGCAGGCGCCTGTTCCCGAACGAAGCTGATGCCGTCGACGTGCTAGTCGGCAACCTCGACAAGCGTGATCTCGAAGTTGAGGTCCTTGCCCGCCAGCTCGTGGTTCATGTCGAAGGTGGCGATGCCGTCTTCTATGGAGCGCACGAACACGGGGAAGGGCTGGCCGCCCGGACCCATCATGTACACGGTCTGGCCCACGGGAAGCTGGTCGCCGTTCGGGATCTGATCGACCGGAACTTGCTGCACCATGGCCTCGTCGCGCTCGCCGTACGCCTCGGCGGCGGGGATGTGCACGTTCTTCGTGTCGCCCTGCGCCATGTCCTTCACGGCGGAGTCGAACCCGGGGATCATCTGGCCGGCCATGCAGGTGAACTCGATGGGCTCGCCGCGATCGACGGAGGAGTCGAACTTCGAGCCGTCGTCGAGGGTGCCCGTGTAGTGGACCTTGACCTTCTTGCCTTCGTTGCTCATCAAGAGCTCCTTTCGAGAGAATGCAATGCCCATCAGTCTACCCGAGCCGTTCGAGCTTTCCCGTTCGCGGCGCGAAACTTGCTCCAAGTCGCCACAAGTCCGTAACCGAGCCTCCTGCCTTCCTGGAAGGAGGTTGCGAGGCCCCTGCTCCCTTCGCCGCTGCGCTCAGGATGACAACTCGCCCCAGCTCCAGTCTCCCGCGGTGCTACCGTTTCGGGAGATCGCGCACGTCGAGCAGCGTGATCTCGAAGTTCAGCGCCTTGGCGATGGCGTCGTGGTTGAGGTCGAACACGGCGCGCTCCTCGTCCAGCTCCACGAGTCGTGCCGGATACGTCTGCCCGTCCGGCCGTTCGAGGCTCATCACATCGCCCACGGCGAGCTTGATATTGGCGGGGATCTTCGCGCGCTCCACTTCGATGACGCGCTCTTCGGTGCGCTTCTCGTACGCCTCGTCGGCTCCTACGCGGACGCGCTTCGTTTCGCCCACGGCCATGTCGCGCACCGCGTCGACGAACGCGGGCGGCATCCACCCGTCTGCGCAGGGGAACTCGATGGGCTGCCTCGTCTGATCGATGAAGGTGGCGCCGTCGTCGAAGTAGCCGCGGTAGGCCACCTTCACCATGCGATCCTCGTTGCTCACGCCCGTTCGCTCCGTTCCGCGAGGTCGGCCAGCGTCACGCGGCGCGCGACGAGGTCGGCGAGCGGCTCCAGGAAGCCCTGCTCCTCGTCGGCAAGGCCGTCGCGCGCGATCTTCACGATGCGGTCGCACAGCTCGGCGACGGGTCGTCCGTATACCTCGGCTTCGTAGCCGCGCTCCATGAGCGCGTCCTGCGCCGCCAGGTAGTCGTCGCGCCGCACGTCGGCGAACAGCCCGTCCATCGCGTCGAGGCTCGTCGGCGCGTAGAACAGCCCCTTGATCAGCGCCGCGTAGGCGATGACGTAGGGGATGGGCATGGCGTCGGCGGGGCGGATCTCGATGTAGGTCTTGAGGCGCACGTCGGTGAAGAACATGGACACCGCGTGCTCCACCTCGGCGCGCGTCATCGTGCGCGCGGCGTAGATATCGCCGAACGTGCGGTCGGAGTAGCACCACCGCTGCTGCTGGCAGGGGATGAGGATGGCCACGGTGTCCAGGATGTACTCAGCGTAACGGCGCAGGTCGAACGAGGGATCCAGCACGTCGGGCACGAGGCCGCATCGATCGTTGTCCACATGCTGCCAGATGTCCGTGCGCACCAGCTGATGCTCGCGCGGCTTGCCTTCGAACACGGGTGCGTTGTCGCACATAAGCGAGAGCATCGGCACCAGCGCGAACGCCAGCCGCAGCTTGCGCAGGCAGTCGGCCGTGCTGGTGTAGTCGATGGACACCTGCGTCGAGGCGCTGCCGCGCATCATGCAGGGGCCGTAGATGTCGCGTTCGCCCAGATAGAGGTCCATGAACTGGTAACGGCGCTTCGGGATGAGCTCCAGCGAGCGCGCCGTGGCGGAGGGATGGTAGCCGATCGCCAGCGCCTTCTCTCCCGCGGGCTCCAGCACGTCGGAAAGGCGCTGCGCGAACCCTTCGAACGTGTCTCGCGCGGTCGCGAGATCGGCGAAGGGGCCGGCGGACAGCTCGATCTGCGCCGCGGGCTCGATGGTGACCGCCTCGCTTGGGCGGGCGACGCCCAAGAGGTCGCCGTGCTCGTCGGTGGTGGTGCGCGGGTAGTCGGCCGCGAGCTGGCGCAGCACCCACGCCACGCCGTGCTCGCCGCTGTACGAGACGGGGCTCAGGTCGTCGTGCACGATGATCTGCTCTAGCTCGATGCCCAGCTCGCCCGGGCCGCCGAAGGCTTTGATGCCGCTTTCGAAGTAGCTGACGATGGCGTTGATGTTGCTTTCGCGTGCGGGCTGCTCCTGCCCGGTTGCGGCTGTTTTATTCATGTAGCAAGCTCCTGAACTTCGCGTGTCCTATGCAATCGTGCGTTACTTTGTATACAATACCGCTTTGGTCGCCGAGCATGTCGACATGTCGGCAAATCCATATTGTTTCGCTGCCCTACTCGAAGACGAGGCCCGGTTTGGACGCTCATATCACAAAACGCACAGCGATCCTGCTGCTGCTGGATATCGTCGCGACGTACGCCGCGTACTGGCTCGCATCGCTGCTCACCGACGTCGAGGGCGAAGTGTTCGTCAACAACGAGATCTACTTCATGCTGGGCATCCTCGCACTCATCAACGTTGCCGTGCTGGGGCTGTTCCATCTGTACAACAACCTCTGGGAATACGCCAGCGTCGACGAAGCCATCCAGATCGTGCTGGCCGTGGTGCTGTCAACCCTGGTGGGCGCCGTGTTCCTCTGGATCATCGACGTGCGGCTGCCCATCCGCGTGTTCTTCGTCTCGTGTTTCATGCTCATATTCTTCATGGGCGGTATCCGCCTGATCTTCCGCGTCATGCGCCAGAAAAGGCGCGCGCTCGTCTCCACGCAGCGCGCGTGCGACCGGCCGCGCACGCTGGTGGTGGGCGCGGGGGAGACGGGCTCGCTGGCCATCGGGCGCATGGCCTCGAAGGACCCGCTCATGCCGGGCATCCCCATCGTGGCCACCGACGACGACCCCACCAAGCGCGGCTCGCGCATCCACGGCGTAAGGGTGGCCGGTTCCACGGACGACATCGTCGACCTCGTGGACAAGCACAACATCGACCAGATCGTCGTGGCCATCCCGTCCTCCACGCCCGAGGAGCGCAAGCGCATCTACGGCGAATGCACGAAGACCGACTGCAAGCTGCGCACCCTGCCGAACGTGCGCGAGCTGTCGCTCGACGAGATCGGCGACGTGCGCCTGCGCGACGTGGACGTGGCCGACCTTCTGGGCCGCGAGGAGATCATCCTCAACACGCGCGCGGTGTCGGGCTACATCGCCGGCGAGACCGTGCTGGTCACGGGCGGCGGCGGCTCCATCGGCAGCGAGCTGTGCCGCCAGCTGTGCAAGGTGGCGCCCGCCCGCATCGTCATCTTCGACATGTACGAGAACGACGCCTACATGCTGCGCAACGAGCTTTTGGCCGAATACGACGACATCGACCTCGTCATCGAGATCGGCAACGTCTGCGACGAGGCGCGCCTGAACGAGGTGTTCGCGAAGTACCGCCCCGGCGCCGTGTTCCACGCGGCCGCCCACAAGCACGTGCCCCTCATGGAGCAATGCCCGCGCGAGGCGCTGCACAACAACGTGTTCGGCACGCTCAACGCCGTGCGCGCCGCCGACGCCTACGGCGCCGCGCGCTTCATCTTCATCTCCACCGACAAGGCCGTGAACCCCACCAGCGTCATGGGCGCCACGAAGCGCATGGGCGAGATGGTCATGCAGTACTACGCGCGCACGTCGAAGACCATTTTCTCCGCCGTGCGCTTCGGCAACGTGCTGGGCTCGAACGGCAGCGTCATCCCCGTGTTCCAGCGCCAGATCGCCGCGGGAGGCCCCCTCACCGTCACCCATCCCGACATCGAGCGCTTCTTCATGACCATCCCCGAGGCGTCGCGCCTGGTCATCCAAGCAGGCGGCATGGCGAAGGGCGGCGAGATCTTCATTCTCGACATGGGCGAGCCGGTGAAGATCGTCGACTTGGCGAAGGGCCTCATCCAGCTGCAGGGCCTCACGCCCGACGTGGACGTCAAAATCGTGTTCACGGGCCTGCGCGAGGGCGAGAAGATGTACGAGGAGCTGCTCATGGACGAAGAGAGCACGCTGCCCACCGACAACCACTCCATCCTCATCTCCACCGGCCAGGAGATCAGCTACACCGAAGTGGCTGAGAAACTGGACGAGCTGGAAGCCGCACTCACCCTCACCGACGAGGAAGCCGTCCACGTGCTGGAGAAAACCGTCTGCACCTATCGCCACACCCCCAACAAGGTATCCTGAAGAGGCGCGCCTCGAGGCGCGTTCGGACATGGACGCGTCGCGTGCCCGCTGCATTGTCGCCCGAAAAACACGGAAAACGGCCTCCAAGCGTGTTTTTCGGGCGACAATGCATAAGCGGTTGGTTCGCGCCAAGACGCGATCATGATATAATTACGATAAAATTTTATCATGAAGGAGGTGCCTATGAACATCAGGCCGATATCGGATCTTAGAAACCGCTACGCGGACGTCGAGCGGGATGTCATCGAGGGCGGTCCCGTTTTCCTGACGAAGAACGGGTACGGCTCGATGGTGGTCATGAGCGTAGAGCAATTCGAGCATATCAACGGCGGTGTCGAGTTCGCTCTCGATGCGGCCGATCGGCAAGCTGCGACGACGTCTCTGCGCTACACGCATGAAGAAGTGTTCGGTTCCATTCGGGAAGGGCTTCGCAATGGACGAGAAGCCGCGGCGCTATAGACTTGAGTACCTACCTCTTTTCTGGGACGACCTCAACGAGGCCGTCTCCTATATTGCCGATGTGCTCAAGGCTCCGGAAGCTGCCGAGCGCTTGATCGACGCAACCGAAGCGGGCATCTTGGCTCATTCCCGAAATCCCACGCTTGCGACGACGTACAAGACGGCGAAGCCCAGACCTCTTCCGTACTACTGGTTCGAGGTGGGGAACTACATGGTGTTCTACGTCGTGCTCGACGACGTGATGGAGGTACGCCGGTTCCTGTACGGCGCGCGCGATTTGACGAAAATGCTTCCGTGAGGCACGGTTGCCGTTTCCGCGCCTCGAGCTCGTCCGCCGCATTATCGGCCGAAAAACACGGTTTTGCGCATAAATCCGTGTTTTTCGGCCGATAATGTGTATGGGGGAGCCGTCAATTTGCGCCCGAATCTTGTCAAACGCGCCGTTCTTTCATAGGATGGACAACAGCATTCGAAACGCCTCAATTTTGTGCATGCGCACAAATTACAGGCGACGCAACGGCTTGAGCGTCGCGTCCGCGCATCGGACGACGGGTACGAAGGGGATCGACATGGCGATCACGACAGGCATCGTTGGAGCGGCCGGCTTCGCCGGCATCGAGTTGACCAGGCTCGCGTTGCGTCATCCCGACCTCGATCTGCGCGTGGTCACGTCCAACGAGTTGGCGGGCACGCCCGTGGCCGCGGAATACCCCGGCTTCACCGGTGCCACCGATCTCGCCTTCGCCACGCACGACGACCCAGCGCTCGACGCGTGCGACCTCGTGTTCCTGGCCGTGCCGCACACCGCGGCGCTCAAGATGGCGCCGCAACTCGTCGCGCGCGGCGTGACGGTGGTCGACCTGTCGGCCGACTTCCGGCTGAAGGACCCCGCCGTCTACGAGCGCTGGTACGCCACGCCTCACACGGCGACCGACCTGCTGCAACGCGCCGCCTTCGGCCTGCCCGAGCTATTCCCCGACGATCTCGCGCGCGTCGCGGCCGCCCATGCGGCGGGCGAGGGCGTGCTCGTGGCCTGCGCGGGCTGCTATCCCACGGCCACGTCGCTCGC
>NZ_GL622579.1:1089343-1091662 GCF_000185625.1 Eggerthella sp. 1_3_56FAA | reverse complement strand
CCCCTGGCGCCGTTCGGGATCGGCCTGCCTGCGGCGGCGTCGCTGCTGTCTGCCGGCGGCGGCGCGGATGCGGCGCGCGCCATCATGACCACCGACACGCGTCCGAAGGAGGCCGCCGTCACGTTCTCGGGCGACGGAATCGGCTACGACGGCTGCACGTTCACGGTGGGCGGCATGTCGAAGGGCTCGGGCATGATCATGCCGAACATGGCCACGATGATCGCCGTCCTCACCACCGACGCGCCGGTGTCCGCGCCCGCCTTGCACAGGGCGCTCGTGCACGCCGTGAATCGCAGCTTCAACAAGGTGACGGTGGATTCCGACACGTCGACGAACGATTCCTGCTTCCTCTTCGCCAGCGGCGCCGCAGCACCTGCGGGCGCAAGCGCGTTCGATCCGGACGGCCCGGCCTTCGCCCGCTTCCAGGCGGCGCTCGTCGAGGTGTGCGAGACGCTGGCCCGCATGATGGCGGCTGACGGGGAAGGGGCCACGCGCCTGGTCACCGTGCATGTGACCGGTGCTGCCAACGACACCGACGCCGACCTGGCCGCGCGCACCGTGGCGAACTCGCCGCTCGTGAAGACGGCCGTCTGCGGCCGCGACGCGAACTGGGGCCGCATCGCGGCGGCCATCGGCAAGTCGGGCGCGGTCTTCCGCCAGGAGGATGCGTCCATCGACATCATGGGCCTGCCGGTGTGCCGCGGCGGGCTTGCGCAAGCGTTCGACGAGGACGAGGCGCTGCGCCGTTTCGAGCAGCCCGAGATCGTCATCGACGTCGACCTCGGCGCAGGCGAGGCGAGGACCACGGTTTGGACATGCGATTTCACACACGAGTACATCACGATCAACGGAGACTATCGCTCATGAAGTACGCGAAGGACACCCGCCCGAAGGGCGTAGCGAACAAAGCGGCGGAGGTGCTGGTCGAAGCGCTTCCCTGGATCAAGAACATCACCGGCAAGACCGTCGTCATCAAGTACGGCGGCTCGGCCATGGTGGACGAGCAGCTGCGCGCCGACGTGATGAACGACATCGTGCTGCTGAAGATCGTCGGCGTGAATCCCGTCATCGTGCATGGCGGCGGCAAGGCCATCACCGAGGCCATGGATTTCCTGCAGCTTCCCGTGGAGTTCAAGGACGGTCAGCGCGTCACCACGCCCGAGGCCATGGACCTCGTGCGCACCGTGCTGATGGGCAAAGTGAACCAGGAGCTGGTGGAGGCTCTCAACGAGCACGGCAACTTCGCCGTGGGCGTCAGCGGCGCCGACGCGGGCGTCATCGTGGCCGAACAGGCCAGCCCGGAGCTGGGACGCGTGGGCCGCATCACGCGCATCAACAGCCCGCTTCTGGACGACCTCGTTGCCGGCGACTACATCCCCGTCGTGGCTTCGGTGGCGCTGGGCGAGGACGGCGGCTTCTACAACGTGAACGCCGACATGGTGGCGGGCCACATCGCGGCCGCCATCGGCGCGCACAAGGTGGTGTTCCTCACCGACGTGGACGGCCTGTACGAGAACTTCGAGAACAAGGACTCGCTCATCTCGAACCTCACGCTGTTCGAGGCGCAGTACATGGTGGAGAACAACATCGTGTCTACCGGCATGATCCCGAAGCTGAAGTCGTGCATCCACGCGCTGGATTCGGGCGTGTTCCGCGCGCACATCATCAACGGCATCACCCCGCACTCGCTGCTGCTGGAGCTTCTGACCAGCACCGGCGTGGGCACCACGATGCACTCCACGGAGGAGTCGTGCACGTTCGACACCCATCCTTTGGGCAACTTCGCCTCCAAGTTGCTGGAGAATCGCCAGCATGCTGCCAGCGCGACGCCGAACAACAAGATTTTCTAAGCGAGCGAAAGAAGGACGACCATGGGCTTTATCGAGGAACAGCAGCTTGAATCCGCATACGTGATGGGCACGTACGCCCGCAAGCCAGTGGAGCTCGTGCGCGGGCGCGGCATGCGGGTGGAGGATGCGGAAGGCCGCACGTACCTCGACTTCGTGTCGGGCGTGGGCGCCGTGAGCCTGGGCCACTGCCATCCGGCGCTCGTGTCGGCTATCGAGGAGCAGGCGAGCACGCTGGTCCATGTGAGCAACTACTACTACATCGAGCATCGCGGCGAGGTGGCGCACCTCGTATCCGACTTGCTGAACGAGTGCGTCGACGAGGCCGAGCGCGAGCCGTGGCAGAGCTTCTTCGCGAACTCGGGTGCCGAGGCGAACGAATGCGCCTTCAAGCTGGCGCGACTGCACGCCAAGAAGCGCGCGATGGCTGCGGCCGAGGCCGCCGGCGCCGACGAGGACGGAGTGCGCGCCG
>NZ_GL622579.1:1064335-1088270 GCF_000185625.1 Eggerthella sp. 1_3_56FAA | reverse complement strand
TTCGATCCGGGCGACCACGGCTCCACCTTCGGGGGCAGCTGCCTGGCCGTCGCGGCGGCCGAGGCCACCGTGCGGGCGCTGGCGGCCGAGGACGCCGCCGGCAACGCCGAGCGCACGGGCGCGTACCTGCGCGAGAAGCTGGCGGCGCTGCCGCAAGTGGAAGAGGTGCGCGGCCTAGGGCTCATGGTGGCCTGCGACCTCGCCGAGGGCGTGAGCGCCCCCGACGTGGTGCTGGCCGGCCTGGACGAGGGCCTCCTGCTCAACTTCACCGGCCCGCGCACGCTGCGCTTCCTGCCTCCGCTGGTGTGTTCGAAGGAGGACGTGGACGTGCTGGTGCAGAAGCTTGCGGCGCTGTTGTCCTGAAAGGGCAGCTGTCATCCTGAGCGAGGCGCCATAGACTGTCATCCTGAGCGAGGCGCGAAGCGCGGAGTCGAAGGATCCCGAGCGGCGACAGCAGGAAGTCTCACGGTTGGCACCTTGCGGATCCTTCGACTTGCTCAGGATGACAGGGCCGCTGCGCTCGTTTAGGATAACGACTGCAAGGACGTTCGTCGAAAATCTTTCTGCACTTTTTGAAATTCTGGGGTCGGAACGCTCACGGATAGGGTACTATTTAATGCATATTTTCGTCGGGTCTTGCGCAATTCTGCATACCCCGCGAAGGTACTTGTGATCGGAACCGTATGTGATCGTTCTTGAACGGGAACAGAGAGTATCGAGGGCATGAGAAAACGTCAACAACGGCACGACATCATTCGCGACATCATTCGCGAACATAATGTCAAGACGCAGCGCGATCTCGCCAATCAGCTGCAGGCCGCTGGCTACGAATGCACTCAAGCCACGATCTCCCGCGACATCATGGACATGGGCCTGGTGAAGTCTCGTGAGGGCTATTACGTTCTCCCTGAGGAAATGCGGCTCCAGCGCATGGTATCCGAATTGGTTGAAGAGGTGCACGTGGCAGGCAACATGGTCGTAGTGAAGACGTTCTCCGGCGGAGCAGCCGGCGTCTCTGCTGCGCTCGACAAAGCCAGCCTGCGCGGAGCACTCGGCACGGTGGCCGGCGACAACACGATCATGATCGCGGCGGAGAGCCCTGAGGCTGCCGTCGAAGTCGAGCGCGCCATCGACCGACTGCGACGACGCTAGTCGTCGACTACATTTCTTGGCGGGGACGCTTTTCTCCCTGCACTCATCCCCACGCTTAGTACAAGCAACAGCGTCCGAGCCGCCCGGCTCTGATGCCTGTCACCACGAAAAGCCGTGGTGCGCACGACGACAGCCTTGCGCGGTGAGAACCGCGATGGGCGCGCGCATACCCCTACCGTCCGGCGAGCGCTGGGGGAGGCGCCTTCGCAGCCGCACCATGACCGGGCATCCCGACGACAACCGAACACGGGGGAAGGACCCTACCATGGCTCAGCAGCAGACTCAGCAAACCCAGCAGAAGGACAAAGCGGTGCTGGCGTATTCCGGCGGACTGGATACGTCCGTGTGCATCAAGTGGCTCCAGGAGGAGAAGAACCTCGACGTTATCGCCGTGGTCGGCGACGTGGGACAGGAGCATGAGGGCCTTGAGAAGATCAAGCAGAAGGCGTTGAAAACCGGCGCCGTGGAATGCCTGGTCGTGGACATGCGCGACGTGTTCGCCCAGGACTTCCTGTCCAAGGCGCTGGCCGCCAACGCCCTGTACGAGAACAAGTACCCGCTCGTGTCCGCGCTGTCCCGGCCGCTGATCTCCAAGCACCTTGTGGACGCGGCGCACAAGTTCGGCGCGAAGTACATCGCGCACGGCTGCACGGGCAAGGGCAACGACCAGGTGCGCTTCGAGGCGAGCATCCTCATGCTTGATCCGGACATCGAGATTATCGCCCCGGTGCGCGAATGGGATCTGCACACCCGCTCCGAGGAGATGGAATGGGCTCAGGCGCACGGCATCGAGGTTCCCACCACGAAGAAGTCGCCGTACTCCATCGACGATAACCTGTGGGGCCGGGCCATCGAGTGCGGCGTCCTGGAGGATCCCTGGATGGAGCCGCCGACGGACATCTACACGATGACGGTCGATCCCACCGAAGCTCCCGACGAGCCGCAGTACGTGGAGCTCGAGTTCGCGCGCGGTCTGCCGTACGCCATCGACGGGAGCCAGAAGAGCTTCCTCGGTATCATCTACGCGCTGAACGAGATCGCCGGCAAGCACGGCTACGGCCGCATCGACATGATCGAGAACCGGCTGGTGGGCGTGAAGAGCCGCGAGTGCTACGAGGTGCCGGGCGCGCTGTCGCTCATTCAGGCTCACAAGACGCTGGAAGACCTGGTGCTGGAGCGCGAGGTGCTGCACTTCAAGCTGGGCATGGAGCAGGAGTGGGCGAAGTGCGTGTACAACGGCCAGTGGTTCTCGCCGCTCAAGGAAGCCGTCGACGCGTTCCTCGCCTCCACGCAGCGCTGCGTGGCCGGCACCGTGAAGCTCAAGTTCTACAAGGGATCCTGCACCGTGGTGGGCCGCAAGAGCGCCTACTCGCTGTACGATTACGCGCTGGCCACCTACGACAAGGACGACTCGTTCGACCACGCGGCGGCCAAGGGCTTCATCCAGCTGCAGACGCTGTCGGCCAAGACGTGGGCCTCGAACCGTCGGCAGGAGGGCGCACCGGCCGAGCTGTTCGACGCGCAGAAGAAGGTCGGCCCGTTGACGAAGGGTGCGTACGAGGACGTGACGCCGGTGTGGAAGCAGGTGGCCGAGGCTGAGAACGCGGCGGTCGTCGAAGAAGCGGAAGCGGCCCTGCAGGGCGCTGCCGAGAAGGCTTAAGGGGGACGCTATGGCTTTGTGGTCGGGCAGATTCACCGAGAACGTGAGCGAGTTCACCCAACGCTTCGGCGCATCGCTGCCGGTTGACAAGGCGCTGTATGCGCAGGACATAGCCGGGTCGCAGGCGCACGCGCGCATGCTGGCGTCGGCGGGCGTCATCGAGCCCGCCGATGCGGAGGCCATCGTCGAGGGGCTCGACCGCGTGAAGGCGCGCATCGAGGCGGGCGACTTCGCGTTCGACATCAACGACGAGGACATCCACATGTCGGTGGAGCGCGCGCTCATCGCCGACATCGGCGACGCGGGAGCGCGCCTGCACACCGGCCGCAGTCGCAACGACCAGGTGGCCACCGACACGCGCCTGTTCGCCAAGCAGCGCTGCGAGGACCTCATGGCGGCGAACGTGGCGCTGCGCCAGGCGCTCGTCCGGCAGGCCGAGGCGCACTTCGACGTCGTCCTGCCCGGCTACACGCACATGCAGCACGCCCAGCCGGTGCTGTTCTCGCACCATATGCTGGCCTACGTGTGGATGCTCGCGCGCGACTTCGAGCGCCTGGCGGCCGCGCGCACGGCGGCCGACGCGAGCCCGCTGGGTTCGGCGGCGCTCGCGGGCACCACGTACCCGCTCGATCGGCAGATGACGGCGGCCGAGCTGGGCTTCTCGCGGGTGATCCCGAACTCGCTGGACGCCGTGTCCGACCGCGACTTCCTGCTGGACCTGTCGTACGCGTGCAGCGTGTCGTGCATACACCTGTCGCGGCTGTGCGAGGAGATCGTGCTGTGGTCCAGCTCGGAGTTCGGGTTCATCGAGCTGTCCGACGCGTTTTCCACGGGATCGTCCATCATGCCGCAGAAGAAGAACCCCGATTTCGCCGAACTCATCCGCGGCAAGACGGGCCGCGTGGTAGGCGACCTCGTGGCGCTGCTGGTCACCCTGAAAGCGCTGCCGCTGGCCTACAACAAGGACTTGCAAGAGGACAAGGAAGGCGCCATCGACGCGGCCAAGACGCTGGAGGACTGCCTCGTGTGCGCGGCCGGCATGATCGAGACGATGCGCGTGGTGCCCGAGGCCATGACGGCGCAGGCGAAGAGGGGCTACCTGGCGGCCACCGACGTGGCCGACTACCTGGCTAAGAAGGGGATGCCGTTCAGGCGCGCCCACGAGGTGGTGGGGCACCTCGTGCTGGTATGCGAGCAGCGCGGCTGCGACTTGGACGACTTGACGCTGGCCGACTTCAAAGCCGAAAGCGACCTGTTCGAGGAGGACATCACGGCCTCGCTCGATCTGGAGAGCATCGTTGCGGCCCGCACCACCGAGGGCGGCACCGGGCACGCGGCCGTGCGCGCGCAGCTGGCGCTTGCGAAAGACGCCCTCGCGGCCGACGAGGCGGTGCTTGCGGGATAAGCGCAGCGCCTTTTGGCGCGGGGGCACCGCCTGAGGCCCGAGCGTCCTTCGCCGCGCCGATCGCACGCTGCGAGCGTCTCGAATCGGCGCGGCGCGCGCGCAACGGACCGCAAGCGGGCTCCCGCGCCCGAGAAAAAAGCGCTGCACCCTGCTTGCATCAACCACGTTTTGAGCTCCCGACCGGGCGTTTTCCCGTGTGACTTTTTTCCAACGAACTTGTGTTGATTCATGGGGGCCTGTGCCCCGATGTTACAATGGGCGGAGTTTTTTGGAGGTGACACGTGGCTTCACGTTCTATAAAGAATAGGCCGGGGATCAAGAAAAAACATCCTTCCATCGGCTTCCTTGCGGTGTTCACGGTCTTTTTGGCCGTGATCGTCGCCGGCTTCTCAGGCGTCTACGCCCTCGGTTCGTCGTGGATCGGCGACCTTGAGGACTACGACGTGTCCGATGCCGGCCAGCTCAACTCGTCGCTGCCGTCGATCATGCTGGCGTCGGACGGTACGGAGCTCGCCCGCTTCCAGGTCGAGTACCGCGACCCCGTCGAGCTCGACCAGATCAGCGAGTACGTGCGCGAGGGCACCGTGGCCACCGAGGACGAGCGCTTCTACGAACACGGCGGTTTCGACCTCGCGGGCATCGCGCGCGCGGTGTACGTGAACCTCACCGGTTCCGGCAAGGAGGGCGCGTCCACCATCACGCAGCAGCTCGTGCGCAACACTATCCTGGCCGACGAGATGAACGATATCTCGTTCAAGCGCAAGGTGCGCGAGATGTATCTCTCCGTCAAGTTGGAGGAACAGTACTCCAAAGACGAGATCCTGCTCATGTACCTCAATACCATCAACTACGGTTCCGGCGCCTACGGCATCGAAGCCGCGTCGCAGCGCTACTTCTCGAAGCATGCAAGCGAGCTCACGCTGGCCGAAGCGGCCGCGCTCATCGGCATTCCGCAGTCGCCGACGTACAACAATCCCATCGACCATGAGGACAACTGCCTCGCGCGTCGCAACCTCGTGCTGGATCGCATGCTGACGAACGGCTACATCACCCAGGAAGAGCACGATGCCGCCCAAGCGGAGGGCATCGTGCTCAACACGACCGAGACCACGGTGGATGGCCTGGAGAAGTATCCTTACTTCAGCAGCTACGTGCGCGACCTGCTCATGGATCCCGACGGCGACTACCGCTACTCCGAGGACGAGATCTTCAAGGGCGGCCTGACCATCCAGACCACGCTGGACGTCGACTCCCAGGAGGCCGCCGAGGCCGCCATCAAGGAGAAGCGGGAGAGCCTCGATCCGGCCATCAACGGCGCGCTCGTGGCCATCGAGCCCGAAACCGGCTTTATTAAGGCGATGGTGGGCGGCGACGACTGGGAGAACAACAAGCTGAACCTGGCCACGGGCGAGCGCGGCGTTCCCAATCCGGGCCGTCCGTCCGGCTCCTCGTTCAAGGTGTTCACGCTCATCGCAGCGCTCGAAGCGGGCATCAGCCCGCAGACGATGGTGGACTGCTCGTCGCCGGCCACTATTCCCAATACGGGATACACGGGAGCCAACGCCCTGCAGAACATCGACAACAACAACTACGGGACCATCAGCATCCAGCGGGCGTTCGCGAAGTCGTCGAACACGGGCTTCGTGCGCCTCGAGATGGCGCTCGGCATCGACAAGGTGATCGCGACGGCCAAGAAGATGGGAATCACCTCGACGCTTGAGGCGAACCCCTCGCTCACGCTGGGCCAGTCGAACGTGACGATGCTCGACATGGCCAGCGCCTACGCCATCATCGCCAACGGTGGCGTGCGCGTCGATCCCACGCCCGTCCTCACCATCACCAACTCGAAGGGCGAGGTGATCGTCGACAACACCACGCCCGATACCTCGCTTTCCAAGACGCATAGCGAGCAGGTCATCTCGC
Source organism: Eggerthella sp. 1_3_56FAA (assembly GCF_000185625.1). NCBI lineage: Bacteria > Bacillati > Actinomycetota > Coriobacteriia > Eggerthellales > Eggerthellaceae > Eggerthella > Eggerthella sp. 1_3_56FAA. The sequence goes on along the minus strand of NZ_GL622579.1, from coordinate 1,082,130 downwards.
CCGAGGTCGCCCATGCGGCCACCGAGGTCATGAAGACCGTCGTCAACACGTCCGAGGGCACGGGCCAGGAGGCGGCGCTGCCGAACGGCCAGGTGGTGGCTGCGAAGACGGGCACGTCCACCGAGTACAAGGACATCACGTTCTGCGGCATCACGCCGCAGATGGCGGTGGCCGTCTGGTTGGGCGATCCCGCGAATGTCAAAACGCTGCCGGCCCGTGTGGGTGCCGGCGACGTGTTCCGCACCTTCATGAGCGCGGTGCTCGACGGCCAGCCGACCGAGCAGTTCCCACAGGCGGCCGATCCCACGTACAAGAACTTCTCCGATCCGACCTACCATGTGGGAGGGTCCGCTAGCTCGTCGAACACCGACGACGAGAAGGATGACGAGAAGAAGAAGGACGCCGAGGACAAGGACGCCGACAAGGGCAAGGACGATCCTGCGCCGACGCCGACGCCGACGCCTACTCCCACGCCGACGCCCACGCCCGATCCGACTCCTACTCCAACCCCCGATCCGACGCCGAAGCCGGATCCCGATCCGACGCCCACTCCCACGCCTACGCCCGACCCCGGAGGCACGACGGACAAGCCGGCAAGCTAGGTTGCGGACCCGGAAACCGTTCCGATACGAACGCGTCGCATCCCCGGCGCGACGGCGGGCGAACCGCTACGATAGTTCAACGATGATTCGATGCAAGAGAGCAGGTACGACATGAAACATACGAGATTCGCCAAGGTGCTGGTCGCCATGTTCGCAGGCGTCTTGATGGTGGCGGCTCTGGGCGGATGCGCGCAGCAGGATACGGCGGCCGCGCAACAGCAATCCGAGAACCGTCAGTACATGACTCAGGTCAACCAAACTATGGACGACCTGAAGAGCCGTCTGGAGAGCTTTACCGATGCGGTATCGCGCGGCGACGTGGTGGGCATGCGCACGCAGGCCGACAACGCGTTCAAGGCTATCGACGACCTGAACAACCTCAACGTCCCCGACGCCCTCAAGGATATCCAGAAGGAGTACGTCGACGGCACGGCCGATCTCAAGGACGCGCTGAACTCCTATATCGACCTGTATACGGAAATCGACAGCGCCACCGAGGAACAGCCCTTCGACTATTCCACGTACGATCAGCGCATCCAGGATATCAAGTCGAAGTACGACGAGGGCATCGGCAAGCTCCAGTCGGGCGACAACAAGGCCAGCGAGCTGCCGGAATAACCTCGACTGACACGCACACTGCTTTGAGCGGCGGCCCTTTCGGGCTGCCGCTTTCGCATTCGACCACGCTTGCGTCCGCTCAGTCGTATTGCCGGGTTTTCGGCTGCCGTCTATCGGTTTCGCTCATGTTAATTCTGCGCTTGCTGCGGGGGCGCTTGGCGGCCGAGGGTATAATGGAAAGGGAGAATACTATACATTTTCCCACATGAGGACGAGGAGCGAACGGTGAGCGAAAAGACGCAGGGAGCCAGGAACATCGCCGAAGAGGCATTCGGAAACGAACGCAAGTTCAAGCAGCTGGTGGGTGCGCTGTCGGGTCCGTCGAGGCGCGAGCGCCAGAACGCAGCAGCGGCGCTCTCCTTCTTTGCCAAGGATCATCCCGATTTGATGATCCCGTTCGGCGCTGCCGTCATCGACGCGCTGAATCGCCCCGAAGCCCAGACGCGCTGGGAGTGCCTCGATATCCTCACCACGATGGTCGACCACGATTCCCGCACGTGCGACAAAGCGGTTCCCGGAGCCGAAACCGCGTTGTTCGACGAGGAGAGCGGGCCGGTGCGTTTGGCGGCCATGCGGTTCCTCTGCAAGCTGGGCGCTACGACGGAGAACCGTTCTGAGCGTGTGTGGCCTCTCATCGACGAGGCTATCCAGTGCTACCATGGCGACCTGGAGTTCCAGGATATGCTGGTGTCGGTTATCGACTTCTCGGCGGGCAAGCTGGCACCTTCCGTAAAGAAAGAGCTGGGCGCGCGCATGGCCTTCGACGCCTCCAACGGCAAAGGGCCGCTCAAGCGCCGTGCGCAGCAAATCATCGACAACGTGCAGAACTAGCGCACGGCATTCCTACGAGCCTTCCGGGCTCGTTTCGTCGCGTCGGCCCAGAAGGCGGCGCAAAGGGGCATCGTTCGAACAATTGCAGAAGGAGAAAACATGGCATCGCATACCGTGGCCCTCGTACCCGGTGACGGCATCGGCCCGGAGACGTCGGCCGCCATGCAACGGGTGGTGGAGGCCAGCGGCGCCGATATCGTTTGGGATGTGGCCGAGGCGGGGGCGCATCTCGTGGAGGAGCACGGCACGCCGCTGCCTGCTTCTACCATCGAAGCGGTCAAGCGGAACAAGGTGGCCATCAAGGGACCCGTCGCCACGCCGGTGGGCACGGGATTCCGGAGCGTGAACGTGGCGTTGCGCCGGGAACTCGGTCTGTACGCGTGCCTGCGCCCCGTCCTGTCCATTCCGGGGGCGGGCGGGCGCTACGACGGCGTGGATATCGTCATCGTCCGCGAGAACTCCGAAGACCTGTACGCGGGCATCGAGTTCGAAGAGGGCTCCGAGGGCGCCCGCAAGCTGATCGCGCTGTGCGAGGAAGAGGGCGCGGGCGCTATCCGTCCCGATTCCGGCATCTCCGTCAAGCCGATCTCGAAGGCGGCGTCCGAACGGATCGTGCGTTTCGCGTTCGACTACGCGCGCAGGCACGGACGCCGCAAGGTGACCGCCGTGCACAAGGCGAACATCATGAAACATACCGACGGCTTGTTTTTGCGTGCGGCGCGCGAGGTTGCCGCAGAGCGCGCCGAAGATGCGGCGTTCGAAGAGCGCATCGTCGACGCGTTCTGCATGAACATGGTTATGGATCCTGCGCAGTTCGACGTGGTCGTGTTCCCGAACCTCTACGGAGATATCGCCAGCGACCTGGCCGCAGGTCTCGTGGGAGGCCTCGGCATCGCGCCGGGCGCGAACATCGGCGACGAGTACGCTGTGTTCGAAGCGGTGCACGGCTCGGCGCCCGACATCGCGGGGCAAGACAAGGCCAACCCCACCGCCCAGATACTGTCGGCGGCCATGATGCTCGACCATCTGGGCGAAGCGGAGGCGGCCGAGCGCATCCGCCGCGCGGTGCGCGCCGTGTACGCGGAGGGCGCGCACCTGACCGCCGACATTCGCAAGGCCACCGGCTCGTCCAAGCCGGTGGCAAGCTGCACGGAATTCACCGATGCCCTGATCGCGGCATTCTAAAACGTTGGAGTAAGGAGAACCTATGAGCCAAGAGAACAGCCGATTCGCTTCGATGCTGAACGTGAACGGCACGACGTACGCCTACTATCCGGTCTCGGCCGTCGCCGGCTCGGAGCAGCTGCCGTACTCGCTGACGGTGCTGCTGGAGAACGTGCTGCGCAACGCCGAAACGCCGGAGGCGGCCGAGGAGCTGGCCGCGCGCATCGTGGAAGCGGGGCGTGCGGGCGTCGTGGGCAGCGAGATCGAGTTCTCACCGGCGCGCGTGCTGTTCCAGGATTTCACGGGCGTGCCCGTGTTCGTGGACTTCGCCGTGATGCGCGAGGCCTGCGCTCAGCTGGGCGGCGACCCGACGAAGATCAACCCGCAGATTCCCTGCGACCTTGTGATCGACCATTCGGTCATCGCCGACGTCGCCGGCTGCGCGGGCGCGCTCGCGCAGAACATGGAGCTGGAGTTCTCGCGCAACAAGGAGCGCTACGACTTCTTGAAGTGGTCGCGGGAATCGTTCGAGAACGTGCGCATCGTGCCCCCCGGAGCGGGCATCTGCCACCAGCTGAACATCGAGCAGTTCGCCCACGTGACCATGACCGCCGACGGCGCGCCCGGCGAGCAGCCAACGGCGTACTTCGACACGCTCGTGGGCACCGACAGCCACACGCCCACGGCCAACGGCATCGGCGTGCTGGGCTGGGGCGTGGGCGGCATCGAGGCCGAAGCGGCCGCGCTGGGCCAGCCTATCACCACGCTCGTGCCGAAGGTGGTGGGCGTGCGCCTGAGCGGCGAGCTGGGCGAGGGCGTGGCAGCCATGGACGTGGCGCTGTCGTTCGCGCAGATGCTGCGCGCGAAGGGCGTGGTGGGCTGCTTCGTGGAGTGCTTCGGCCCGGGCCTCGACGCGCTCAGCGCCACGCAGCGCACGTGCATCTCCAACATGACGCCCGAGTACGGCAGCACCTGCACGCTGTTTCCGGTGGACGAGCAGACGCTGACGTATCTGCGCCTGACCGGCCGCAGCGAGCAGCAGGTGGCGCTCGTGGAAGCTTACGCCAAGGCGCAGGGCTTCTGGAACGACGCGGACGCGCCCGCGCGCACGTACGCCGAGGTGATCGAGTTCGACCTGGGCGCCGTGGAGCGCTCGCTGGCCGGCCCGTCGCGCCCGCACGACCGCATCCCGCTGTCGGCGGTGCAGGAGCGCTTCCGCGCCGTGTGCGACGAGCGCGGCCTCGACCTGTCCAAGCGCGTGGCGGTCGATCTCGACGGCGAAGCGTGCGAGCTGACCCACGGCGCGCTGGCCATCGCGGCGGTGACCAGCTGCACGACGGCCACCGACCCCTCGATGATGCTGGCCGCGGGCCTCGTCGCGAAGAAGGCCGCCGACGCCGGCCTCAAGCCCCAGCCTTGGGTGAAGTGCGTGCTGGCTCCGGGCAGCAAGGCCACCGAGCTTCTGCTGGAGCGCGCCGGGCTGCTGGACGGGCTGCGGGCGCTGGGCTTCTACACGTGCGGCTTCGGCTGCATGAGCTGCATCGGCAACTCGGGTCCCATCCTGGACGAGCTGCACGAGGTGGCCGAGGACATCGAGCTGGCCAGCGTGCTGTCGGGCAACCGCAACTTCGAGGGTCGCATCTCGCCCGATGTGTCTCAGAACTACCTGGCGGCTCCCGCCGCGGTCATCGCCTACGCGCTGGCGGGCACCATGGACGCGGACCTCGAGCACGACGCGCTGGGAACGCGCCCCGACGGCACCCCGGTGCTCTTGGCCGACATCTGGCCCAGCGACGAGGAGATCGCCGCGCTGGTGGCCCAGCATGTGGACTGCTCCCTGTACGAGGAGGGCACGCGCGGCCTGTACGACGGCGATGCGGCCTGGGCCGCGCTGGGCAGCGAACCCAGCGACACGTTCAGCTGGGACGACGCGTCCACCTACGTGCGCCGCGCCCCGTACTTCGACGGCATGGAGCGCGAGCCCTCCGCGCCGAAGCCCGTTGAGGCCGCTCGCGCGCTGGCGCTGCTGGGCGACTTCATCACCACCGACCACATCTCGCCGGCGGGTTCCATTGCCGCCGACTCGCCCGCGGCCCGCTACCTGGAGGAGCGCGGCGTGGCTCCGGCCGACTTCAACACCTACGGCGCGCGCCGCGGCAACCACGAGGTGATGATGCGCGGCACCTTCGCCAACGTGAAGCTGCAGAACAAGCTGGCCGAGGGGAAGAAGGGCGGCTGGACGCGCGACTTCGCCACCGGCGAGGTGCGCCCGCTGTTCGACGCGGCTATGGACTATGAGGCTGCGGAAACGCCGCTCGTGGTGGTGGCCGGCAAGATGTACGGCAGCGGCTCGTCGCGCGACTGGGCGGCGAAGGGCCCGGCGCTTCTGGGCATCCGCGCCGCGTTCGCCGAGAGCTTCGAGCGTATCCATCGGTCGAACCTCATCGGCATGGGCATCCTGCCGCTGCAGTTCCAAGAGGGAGAGAGCGCCGAGAGCCTGGGACTGGACGGTTCGGAGCTGTACACGGTGGCGCCCATCGACTTCTCGCAGGGGCTGCCCGAGCCGCGCGTGGTGGACGTGACCGCCGAGCGCGCGGACGGCCAGACGACGACGTTCCGGGCGACCGTCCGCGTGGACACGCCCACCGAGGGCCGCTACTACCAGCACGGCGGCATCCTGCCGTTCGTGCTGCGCAGCCTTTTGTAAAGAAGAGGTAACGTCGGCGCCCGATTGCGAAGAGCGGTCGGGCGCTTTGTCGTATACTGGATACTTTAACTATCGGTACGCTTGGGAAGGGATGCCGTGAAACAGACATCCGGATTCGATGCGCTGATCGAAGCGCTCAAACAATCAGGGGTAAACGTGGACGGTCGGTTCGATGCCGACCATGAAGCGCCGTCGGGCGGGGCAGGACGCGCCGGAGGCGGGGGCGGCGGCGCTCAGCCTCCGCACGTGAACGTGGAGATCCCGTTCGCCGACCGCATGGCCTCGTGGGGCAAGCGCGCGCTCATCGTGGCCGCCATCGTCATCATCCTCGTGGGTCTCGCGGCCTACTGGTGGTTCCATCCGCCCATCAACATCCACTCGACCGACACGTGGATGTTCGTGGCCGTGTTCATCCTGCTGCCGTTGTTCCTGCTGTTCTGGAGCAAGTCGCACAGCTACAAGAACGGCACGGGCAAGGTCGAGCCGAACGAGGGCAAGGCGAAGGCCTTCAAGTGGGCGTCGTGCCTGCCGGTGCTGGTGGCCGTCGTCGGCGTGCTGGGCGCCGTGGCGTCGCTGTCGATCTTCCCGGGCAACGCGGCGAAGTACGCCAACGTGTTGCAGACGGTGGAGGAGACGTTCGCCGACGACATCAAAGAGGTGAACTACTCGGAGATCCCCGTCATCGACCGCAGCTCGGCCATTTTGCTGGGCAACCGCGAGATGGGCTCCATCCCCGAGTACGTCAGCCAGTTCGAGATCTCGCCTTTGTACAGCCAGATCAACTATCAGAGCGCGCCGGTGCGCGTGAGTCCGCTGGGCTACGCCGACCTGTTTAAGTGGTTCACGAACCGCGAGGGCGGCATCCCGGCGTACGCCCTGGTGAACATGACCACGCAGGACGCCGAGATCGTCAAGCTGGGCGACAGCCCCATCTACTACTCGGAGTCCGAGCCGCTCGTGCGCAACATCGACCGTCACGTGCAGCTGAGCTATCCGTTCTACATGTTCGACCAGAAGTCGTTCGAGATCGACGACGACGGCCATCCGTGGTGGATATGCCCGGTGCAGACGCGCACCATCGGCCTGTTCGGCGGCACCACCATCAAGCGCGTGGTCATGGTGGACGCCACTACGGGCGAGACGCAGGACCTGGCTATCGAAGACGTGCCGCAATGGGTCGACCACGCCTATCCCACCGACCTGCTGCTTGAGCAGTACAACTGGTCGGGCAAGTACAAGGACGGCTGGCTGAACTCCGTGCTGGGCCAGCGCAACGTCGTGCAGACCACGCCGGGCACCGACGGCAACCTGGGGTACAACTACATCGCCAAGGACGACGACGTGTGGGTGTACACGGGCGTCACCTCGGCCACGGCGGACAACTCCATCGTGGGCTTCGTGCTGATCAACCAGCGCACGGCCGAGTCGCACTTCTACTCGGTGTCGGGCGCGACCGAGGACTCGGCGATGCAGTCGGCCGAGGGCCAGGTGCAGAACCTGCGCTACCGCGCCACGTTCCCGCTGTTGATCAACGTGTCCGGACAGCCGACGTACTTCATGGCGCTCAAGGACGACGCGGGACTGGTGAAGCAGTTCGCCATGCTGGACATCCAACGCTACCAGAACGTGGCCGTGGGCAACACGGTGGCCGAGTGCCAGAAAGCCTACCAGGCGCTGCTGGCCACGAACGGCGTGCTGGCCGATTCGAACGTGGGCACCGGCTCGCTTGAGGCGCAAGGCACGATCAGCCACATCGCGCAGGCGGTGGTGGAAGGCAACTCGCACTTCTACGTGACGCTCGAGGGCGACAAGGGCATCTACGACTTCGCGTTGCCCGGCCTCATCGAGATCGTCGGGTACAAGGAAGGCGACGCCATCGCGTTCAAGTACGTGGAAGCCGAGCCGACGAGCCCCGTCGAGGAGATCATCGGCAACACGAAGACGAACATCGGCGAGAAGGCGGCCGAGGAAACCACGAAGCAGGCCGAGGATACGGCCGACGCCAAGGGCGACGCGGCGTAAGGAAAACGCTTGACATTCGTTTTGGGCGGGGTACAATAAGCAAGTTGTTTAGTTCGTTCCGCTGCCCAAGACAGCTGGCACCGCAAGGTTTAATCGCAGAGATGCGGCCCGCCGAGGTGGTTCTGATAAGTTTCGCGCTTTGACGACCCCTGCTGTCACGAGACGGCGGGGGTCGTTTCTTGTTTTCAAGCGACGATTCCCACCCGCGAGGGGCGGAACCCGAGTTTGAAAAGAAGGAGGTGTACTACATGCCCAACGTGAAGAATCAAGAGACGCTGGTCAAGATCAAGGAAGATCTCGATGGCGTTTCCGCCATGTGGGTCGTGGACTACTGCGGTCTTACCGTGAAGGACATCCAGGCCCTGCGCACGGCTATTCGCGAATCCGGTGCGAGCCTGAAGGTGTACAAGAACACGCTCATGCACATCGCCCTGGAGGAGTCGAACCTGCCCACGCTCGACGACATGCTTGCCGGCCCGAGCGCGTTCGTGTTCGCCGGCAACGACGTCGCCGCGGCCGCCAAGGCCGTGAAGACGTTCGCCAAGGCCAACAAGAACCTTGAGATCAAGGGTGGCCTGATGGAAGGCGAGCAGGTGTCCGCCGCTCAGGTGGAGGCCATCGCGTCGCTGCCGTCCCGCGAAGAGCTGCTGGCCCAGATCGCCGGCGCCATTTCCGGTGTCGCCCGCGGCCTCGCTGTTGCCCTCAACGGCGTTCCCAGCGGTCTCGCTCAGGTCACGAAGGCCGTGGCCGATCAGAAGGAAGCTGCTTAAACGCAGTGCTGGCAGCGTGATGAACGCTGCCTAAACCGAACGTTACACATACCGGTCGGGGAGACCCGGCCACTTTGAAAGGAAACTAACATGGCTGTTACTCGCGAAGAGATCATCGAGGCCCTCAAGGAGATGTCCCTGCTCGAGGCGTCCGAACTGGTGAAGGACATCGAGGAGACGTTTGGCGTTTCCGCCGCCGCTCCCGTGGCCGTGGCCGCTGCCGCTCCGGCCGAGGGTGGCGCTGCCGCCGAGGAGAAGACCGACTTCGACGTCGTGCTCGAGGGCTTCGGCGACAACAAGATCGCCGTCATCAAGGTCGTCCGTGAGATCACGGGCCTGGGCCTGAAGGAAGCCAAGGAGGCCGTCGAGGGCGCTCCGAAGGCCATCCAGGAGGGTGTGAACAAGGAGAAGGCCGAGGAGATCAAGGCCAAGCTCGAGGAAGCCGGCGCGGCCGTCACCCTCAAGTAACTTCCGCTTCGTTGGTCTTACGACCGTCGAACATGCTTGTAGAAGAGACCCCCAGATCCTGGGGGTCTCTTAACGTCTGACGGCATTCGAGAGCGGGTTTCGTCTTACTGACGGAATGGCAACGAAACGGATTCTGGGGAATACGCGCGCTTATAGTGGTGGCAAACGCAAACGGAAAAGAAGGTCGCTAATGCAAACCGGTTACTTCAACGCTGCTTGGCAGGATATCAAGAACACGCCGGGGTGGTTCGGCAAGCTCATTCTGCTGTCGTTGCTCAGCTTCGTGCCCATCTTCGGCTGGCTGGTCGTGCTGGGTTACCTGTACGGATGGGCGCGCGACATCGCATGGGACGTGCACGGTCCCATGCCGAAGCGCATCTTCGGCAACGAGGACGGCAAGCTGTACAGCCGCGGCTTCTTCGCGATGGTCATCGGCTTCGTGTTCATGCTGGCTCCGTGGGTGCTGGAAGCGGTATGGGGCGGCGTCATGGGCCTGGGTACCGCATGGTCGGGCGGCAGGCACGGCGGCGTGTTTCTGTTCGTCGGACTGTCGACGATGGTATTCTCGCTGCTCATCATTGCGGCGGCGTTTTTCGCGACGCTGTTCTCATGGGTGGGTTCCATGCGCATGAGCATATACGGCCGCCTGGCCGCGGGGTTCCAGTTCGGTAAGATCTGGGCCATGATCCGTCACGATTTCGGCGGCTTGCTGCGCATTCTCGGCATGGCCCTCCTGCTGGCCATCGCCATCGGCATCGTCGCATCCGTCCTCATATTCGTTCTCGTGTTTATCGGACTGTTCGTCGGCTTCGCGATGACTGGCGGCAACCTGAACATCCAATCGGCGCATCCCGGTGCCGCCGTCTGGGCCATCGTGTTCGCCACGGGCGGCGTCGTTCTCGTGCTCGCAGTCCTGTGCGGTGTTCTGAGCGCGGGCATGTACGTGTTCGTTGAGATGATGATCGTGCGTGCGCTGGGGTACTGGACGCGTCAGTTCGACGTGCCGGCTTGGCGCGGCCAGGACGACCCCATGCCGTTCGAGCTGGCGGGAGCGGCGGGCTGCCCGCCTTCTCAGCAGCCGCCGCATGTGCCGCCCGCCGGTCAACCGCCCATGCAGGGCTGAATCCCTCTCGTTGTTGTGCGATTTTGGGCCGTCGAAGCGTTGTGCTTCGACGGCCCGTTCGTTTAAGGTAGACTCGAATCGCATACTAAACGGGAGGGTTGGTGCCATGAAAGCGGCGTTTCTGCCGGTAACGCGCGAGGAGATGCTCGAACGCGGCTGGGATCGGGTCGATTTCGTATACGTGTCGGGCGACGCCTACGTCGATCATCCTTCGTTCGGCATGGCCATCATCACGCGTCTGCTGGAGGCGAACGGCTACAAGGTGGGCGTCATCGCGCAGCCCGATTGGAACGATCCGGAAAGCGTCGCCGTGTTCGGCGAGCCGCGGTTGGCCTTCCTCGTATCGGCCGGCAACATGGACTCGATGGTGAACCACTACACGGTGGCGAAGAAGCGTCGACGCAGCGACGCGTACTCGCCGGGCGGTGAGGCGGGCCGGCGTCCGAACCACGCTGCCGTGGTGTACGGCAACCTGATCAGGCGCACGTTCAAGAAGACTCCGCTCATTCTGGGCGGCATCGAGGCCAGCCTGCGGCGGCTTTCGCACTACGACTACTGGTCGGACAAGCTGAAGCGCTCCATCCTGCTGGATTCGGGGGCCGACCTCGTGTCGTACGGCATGGGGGAGCATTCCATCATCGAGATCGCCGACGCGTTGAACGCGGGGCTGGCCATCGAGGACCTCACGTTCATCGACGGCACGGTGTACCGCGCCGCGTCGCTCGAGCACGTGTACGACGCGGTGACGTTGCCGTCGTTTCCCGCCATGCAGGATGACAAGCTGGAGTACGCGCGCAGCTTCGCCGTGCAGTACGAGAACAGCGATCCCTTCACTGGCAAGCGCCTCGTGGAGCCGTATTCCGACCACGAGTTCGTCGTGCAGAACCCTCCCGCCGCGCCGCTTACGCAAAGCGAGATGGACGCCGTGTACCGACTGCCGTACGCGCGCACGTACCACCCGATGTACGAGGCGGCCGGCGGCGTGCCCGCCATCAGCGAGGTGAAGTTCAGCCTGACCAGCAACCGCGGCTGCTTCGGGGAGTGCTCGTTCTGCGCGCTCACGTTCCACCAGGGTCGCATCGTGCAGACGCGCAGCCACGACTCGCTGGTGGACGAGGCGCGGGCCATCGTCGAGGAGCCCGACTTCAAGGGCTACATCCACGACGTGGGCGGCCCCACGGCGAACTTCCGCGCGCCCGCCTGCGCCAAGCAGCTGAAGGCGGGCGCGTGCCCGCACAAGCGCTGCCTGTACCCCGAGCCCTGCAAGCAGCTGAGGGCCGACCACTCCGACTACCTGGGTCTGCTGCGCCGGCTGCGCAAGCTGCCGGGCGTGAAGAAGGTGTTCGTGCGCTCGGGCATCCGGTTCGACTACGTGCTGGCCGATCGCGAGCACGGCGACGCGTTCTTGAACGAGCTGTGCGCCCACCACGTCAGCGGCCAGCTGAAGGTGGCGCCCGAGCACGTGTCGGATGCCGTGCTGTCGGTGATGGGCAAGCCGCGCAACCTGGTGTACCAGCGCTTCGCGCAGCGCTACGAGCAGGTCAACCGCCAGCTGGGCATGAAGCAGTTCCTGGTGCCGTACCTCATGTCGTCGCATCCGGGCTCCACGCTGGACGAGGCCGTCGAGCTGGCTGAGTACTGCCGCGATCTCGGCTACATGCCCGAGCAGGTGCAGGACTTCTATCCCACGCCCTCCACGATGTCCACGGCCATGTACTACACGGGCGTGGATCCGCGCACCATGCAGCCGGTGTACGTGCCGAAGAGCCCGCACGAGAAGGCGCTGCAGCGCGCGCTCATCCAATATCGCGATCCGAAGAACCGCGATCTGGTGCTGGAGGCGCTACGCCGCGCCGGGCGCATGGATCTGGTGGGTTATGGCCCGAAATGCCTGCTGAGACCCCAAGGCGAGGGCGGCGGCAAGGAGCGCAAGCCGGCGGCAAGCGGCAAGGGCGCCCGCACGAGAGCCGACGTGCGCGCGAAGGCGCAGTCGAAGCCGAACGACTCGGGCAAGGCGCCGTCGAAAGCGCGGCCGAGCGGGCCGGGAAAGGCTCGGCCGAAGCCGAAGCCTTCGACCGGAAAGACCTCCTCGCAAGGCGGAGGGCGGTCGGGCAAGTCGGCGGGGGAACGCCGTCCCGGGAAAAGTAAGGGGACTCGTCGGCATTGATGCCGCACGGCGGGCCGTGTTGTGGCAAAATACTACCGGTCGGTCCGCGTGCTCCAGGGGTCGGACGGGCCATCAGCCGAAGGCTCGACAGACAAGGGGTATCACGTGAGCGAGAGCAAATCGACGCCGACGATGGGGGCTCAAGACAGCCCGGAAGCGATCTACGACGCACGAAAGCTCGGCAAGCCGAAGATGGCGGTGTTCGGGCTGCAGCACATGTTCGCCATGTTCGGCGCCACCATCCTGGTGCCGACGCTGACCGGCCTGTCCGTTTCCGCGACGCTGTTGTTCGCGGGCCTGGGCACGCTGCTGTTCCATTTCGTCTCGAAGGGCAAAGTGCCCGCGTTCCTGGGCTCGTCGTTCGCGTTCATCGCGGGCTATGCGGCCATCGCGCCGAACGGCGAGGCCGATCTGCTGCCGTACGCCTGCCTGGGCGTGGCGTGCGCGGGCCTTCTGTACCTCGTGTTGTCGGCGCTGTTCAAAGTGTTCGGCGCCACGCGGGTCATGCGTTTCTTTCCGCCCGTGGTCACCGGGCCCATCGTCATCTCCATCGGGCTCATCCTGGCCAGCTCGGCCATCACGAACGCGTCCACGAACTGGCCCATCGCATTGGTGGCCATCGCCATCATCGTCATCGCCAACATCTGGGGCAAGGGCATGGTCAAGATCATTCCCATCCTCTTGGGCGTGATCGGAGCGTACCTCGTGGCTGCGGTCTCGGGACAGGTGGACTTTACGGGCGTGGCCGAGGCGGCGTGGATCGGCTTGCCGTTCGCCTGGGATCAGACGGTGTTTTCGATCGTCGGTGCGAACTTCGATGCAGGGCTGGCCATCACGGCCGTCATCACCATCATGCCGCTGGCGTTCGCCACGATGATCGAGCATATCGGCGACGTGTCGGCCATCAGCTCGACCTGCAACCGCAACTACATCGCCGAACCCGGCCTGCATCGCACGCTGCTGGGCGACGGCCTGGCCACCATCCTCGCGTCGCTGTTCGGCGCCCCTGCCAACACCACCTACGGCGAGAACACGGGTGTGCTGGCGCTGACCAGGGTGTTCGATCCGCGCGTCATCCGCATCGCGGCCTGCTTCGCCATCGCGTTCTCGTTCTGCCCGAAGTTCGCGGCCGTCATCGCGGCCATGCCGGCCTGCGTCATCGGCGGCGTGTCGCTCGTGCTGTACGGCATGATTTCGGCCGTGGGCATCCGCAACCTCGTGGAGAACCACGTCGACTTCATGAAGAGCCGCAACGTGCTGATCACCGCGCTGATCCTGGTGCTGTCGCTGGGCATCGCCTATAGCGCTGCCGGGGCCATCGTGGTGCCGGTGGGCGGCATCGTCATCTCTCTGTCGGGTCTGGCGGTGGGCTCGGTGGTGGGCATCGTGCTGAACATGATCCTGCCCGGCCACGAGGACGTTGCCGGCATGGAGGCTGCGGAAGACGAGGAGATGGACGGCCCGTTGCCGTTGGAGGGCAATCTCGAAGAGCTGAGCACGCAGAACGGCTAGAGAAAAGGAGCATGCTATGATCGACCACGTGAGCATCAAGGTGAAGGACGTCGAGCAGGCGAAGGCGTTTTACGAGGCCGCGCTCGCCCCGCTGGGGTATGCGCGCGGCATCGAGTATCCCGGCGGCATGCAGCTTCTGGTGGAGGGCGAGCCGGGCGACGTGTGGGTGGCGCCGCTGCCCGAGGGCGCCGAGGCCGTCCCGACGCATGTCGCGCTGCGCGCCGCCGATGCCGCTGCCGTGGATGCGTTCTACGAGGCGGCGCTGGCCGCCGGCGGCACGGACAACGGGGCGCCCGGCCCGCGCGATTACCATCCGGGCTACTACGCGGCGTTCGTGCACGACCCCGAAGGCAACAACATCGAGGCCGTCATTCACGACTGGGCCGAGTAGTCGCTGTCGGCGCCGCGCCGTGTCGCGCTGTGCCGCGCCGCAGGTTGCAAGTCGTCGATCCAGGTGACGACAGGGAAGGGCCGCGTCCGAGAGGGGCGCGGCCCTTTTTTCGTGCGCGCCGGGCGGCCCCGTGGGGCGGGGCGGCGTTCGGCGGCGGAGGGCGCGGTCGGCTGAGATGTGAAGGAAATGTATGCCTTGGCTAACTCGTATTGCGTCGTGACGATTGTTAGCTTAATATAACTTCCATCGAAAGCGAAGCGATCGAGCGAGCGGATCCCAAGCGGATAAGCTGTGGTTCCTCGATCATTGCAAGGCTTTCGATCACGATTCTGCTTACCCGGCGGCGGAAGCTCCTCTCGTCTGGCTATCCGTCGCGCTTGCAAGCGGAGGGAACCCCCTTTCCCTCCGCTTTTTCATTTGGCGCGAAGAAGCGCTGCGAGCGAGCCCCCCCTCAGCCAGTCTCGGCGAGCACCGGCCCGTCCTGTCGTCCCGCCCGCAGGATGTAGGGTTCAGGTTGTCATCCTGAGCGCAGGCCGTAGGCCGGAGTCGAAGGATCCCGTGCGGCGTCAGCCGGAGGGTTTTCCTGCCGGCGCCAGCTGCGCGTCTCCGCTGCAAGGCTTCTGCCATCGAAAAGGCCCGAAAACCATCAAGTCCCCGACTTATGCGCACTTCTGCCACACCTATTCCCGCGTTTCGCGCGCTTTTGCGGGGCCGAGTTTGGCCACGCGGGATGAAGGGGTGGAGAAACGCCTGTTCAGAGGGCTGCACGGTTTTCTAAGCGTCCGCAGCGGCGAATCCAGGCTTCCTGCCATGTGCGCATAACTCGCCTACATTGTCGTTTTGCCCCCTTTTCATGGCAGAGGTGCGCATAAGTCGGGAACTTCGCCGAAGCGGTCGGGCAGTGGGGCGCCGAGACGGCTTCGACGTGCGCTCAAGATGGCGAAGAGCATGCTGCCGGTCGATCCAACGCGAATGTTCTACCTGAAATATCGCCGGGAAGCTGCACGTGCCCGGCGGTTCGGTGCGTCAATCGTTCACCATGGGAAACTTTTTCGTGCGTCACGGGTTGTTTCGCGGTACCATGTGCTTCGGACTGTAAGCGAGCAAAGCGGCAGGGCGAGGGGGTTGCCCGGCCGTTGCGAGGAGACGGGCGTTGACAACTCTGAACGATCTTCCCATCGGGAAAACCGCGACCGTGGCCGCCGTGGGCGGCGAGGGGTCGCTTCGACAGCACTTCCTGGACATGGGCATCATCCCGCTGGTCGACGTGACCATGGTGAAGCATGCCCCTATGGGCGACCCGCTGGAGGTGCGCATCCATAGCTACGAGCTAACGCTCAGGCGCGACGATGCGCGCAAGATCGAGATCGTCGACATGCGCGACGCGGCCGACGCGCAGGAGAGCCGCCCGCTCGGCAAGCCCGTCCCGCATCCCGGCCTCGGCGAGGGCGGCAAGTTCCATGACCGCTCCGAGGAGAACCCCCTGCCCGAGGGCACGCCGCTCGCGTTCGCGCTCGTGGGCAACCAGAACTGCGGCAAGACCACGCTGTTCAACCAGCTGACCGGGTCGAACCAGCACGTGGGCAACTTCCCCGGCGTCACGGTGGACCGCAAGGACGGCTGCATCAAGGGGCATCCCGAGGCATGCGTCACCGACTTGCCGGGCATCTACTCCATGTCGCCGTACTCCAGCGAAGAGGTGGTCACCCGCCGCTTCCTGCTGGAC
This sequence comes from Eggerthella sp. 1_3_56FAA, assembly GCF_000185625.1. Taxonomy (NCBI): domain Bacteria; kingdom Bacillati; phylum Actinomycetota; class Coriobacteriia; order Eggerthellales; family Eggerthellaceae; genus Eggerthella; species Eggerthella sp. 1_3_56FAA. The sequence continues at coordinate 1,066,029 of NZ_GL622579.1, read as the reverse complement.
GAGAAGCCGCGCGGCATCATCAACATCGTGGACGCCACGAACGTGGAGCGCAACCTGTACCTGACGATGCAGCTCATGGAGCTGGGAATGCCCATGGTGCTGGCGCTCAACATGATGGACGAGGTGGAGGGCAACGGCGGCACCATCGACGTGAACGAGATGGAGAAGCTGCTGGGCATCCCCGTCGTTCCCATCTCGGCGTCCAAGAACGAGGGCATCGGCGAGCTGGTGGACCACGCGCTGCACGTGGCGCGGTTCCAGGAGCCGCCCGTGCGCCAGGACTTCTGCGCACCCGATGAGCACGACGGCGCCGTGCACCGGTGCCTGCACGGCATCATGGCGCTCATCGAGGACCATGCCGAGCGCGCGGGAATCCCGCCGCGGTTCGCCGCGAGCAAGCTGGCCGAGGGCGACCGATTGGTGCTGGAGCGGCTCGACCTCGACCAGAACGAGAAGGACGCGCTCGAGCACATCATCAGCCAGATGGAGGCCGAGCGCGGGCTCGACCGTTCGGCGGCCATCGCCGACATGCGGTTCGGCTTCATCGGGCGGGTGTGCGAGCGGACGGTGGTGAAGCCCGGCGAGAGTCGCGAGCATGCGCGCAGCACGGCCATCGACAAGCTGCTGACCGGCCCGTTCACGGCCATCCCCGCGTTCGTCGCCATCATGGCGCTGGTGTTCTGGCTCACGTTCAACGTGGTGGGGGCGTGGCTGTCCGAGCTGCTGGACGCGGGCATCTCCGCGCTCACGGACGTGGTGGCGTCGGGGCTTGCGGCGGCGCACGTGAACGAGGTGCTGCAGTCGCTCGTCATCGACGGTGTGTTCAACGGCGTGGGCAGCGTGCTCAGCTTCCTGCCCACCATCGTCACCCTGTTCTTCTTCCTGTCGCTTTTGGAGGACTCCGGCTACATGGCGCGCGTGGCGTTCGTGATGGACAAGCTGCTGCGGCGCATCGGGTTGTCGGGACGCAGCATCGTTCCCATGCTGGTGGGCTTCGGCTGCACGGTGCCGGCGGTCATGGCCAGCCGCACGCTGCCGTCCGAGCGCGACCGCAAGATGACCATCATGTTGACGCCGTTCATGAGCTGCTCGGCGAAGCTTCCCATCTACGCGTTCTTCACGGCGGCGTTCTTCCCGGCCAATGGCGCGGCGGTGATGGTGGGGCTGTACTTCGGCGGCATCGCGGTAGGTGTGCTGGCGGCGCTGCTCATGCGGTCGACGATGTTCTCGGGCGAGGCGGTGCCGTTCGTCATGGAGCTGCCGAACTACCGCATGCCCAGCGCGCGCAACGTGGCGCAGATGCTGTGGGAGAAGGCGAAGGACTTCCTGGAGCGGGCGTTCACCATCATCTTCTTGGCAACGATCGTCATCTGGTTCTTGCAGACGTTCGACTTCGGGCTGAACGTGGTGGCGGACTCGCAGGACAGCATGCTGGCCGTGGTGGCCGGCTGGATCGCGCCCGTGTTCGCGCCGCTGGGCTTCGACGACTGGCGCATCTCGACGGCGCTCGTGACGGGCGTGATGGCGAAGGAGAGCGTCGTGTCCACGTTGTCGGTGCTGTTCGGCAGCACGGCCAGCCTGGTGGCGGCCATCACGCCGCTGGCGGCGCTGGGTTTGCTGGTGTTCTGCCTGCTGTACACGCCGTGCGTGGCGGCCATCGCGTCGGTGAGGCGCGAGCTGGGCGGGAGATGGGC
>NZ_GL622579.1:1034950-1064139 GCF_000185625.1 Eggerthella sp. 1_3_56FAA | reverse complement strand
CTGCCGGAGGCGCCTGTCGACCGTGCCTTCGAAGGCACGCCGGAACCCGAGGAGCCTTCGGAGGCGAGCGTGCGCTAGAGGGTTGCGGCGTTGACGGCGGCGATGGCGCCGTCGGAAACGGCGGTGGCTACCTGGCGCAGCTGCTTCGCGCGGATATCGCCCGCCGCGTACACGCCCGAGATGCTCGTCTCCATGCGTTCGTTCGTGGGAATGAAACCGTTCTCGAGGCGCAGCTCTCCGGCGTAGAGGGCGGTGTTGGGCTCCGACCCGGCATAGACGAACACGCCGCAGCCGTCGTCCTCTACCGTGCGCGTTCGGCCGTCCGCCAACGACACGAGGTCGAGCGCTTCCACGCGGTCCGCGCCGTGCAGCGCTCCCACGCGCGTGGCCGGAACCACTTGGATGTTCGGCGTTGCCGCCGTCTTGCGGCGGAATTCCGCGATGCAGGCGAGTTCGTCTTCCACGCAGACGATGGACACCTGTCGGGCGAACCGGGCCAGGTAGAGAGCTTCCTTCACGGCTCCGTCGGCTCCGCCGATCACGTAAACGCTTTTGCCTTCGTACGTCGTCGCATCGCGTGCCGCGTTCAGCCCGCAGCCCTTGCCCTGCAGCTCGGCCTCGCCGGGCACGCCCAGCTTGCGCGGCGTGCTGCCGTTCGCGAGGACGACGCGTGGAGCTCGGTAAGATTCCGTGCCGGTGAACACCGTCTTAGTCTCTCCGGCAAGGGCGGCGCGCTCCACCTGGTCGTAGACGATCTCGATGCCGGCTTCCAACGCCTGGGCTTCGAGGCGGCGGGCGAAGGTGGCGCCCGTCTCGTCGTCGAGGATGCCGGCGTAGTGGGTGACGGTGGACACGCCGCCGATGATGCCGCCCACGGCCTTTTGCTCCAGGATGAGGGTTTCGAGCCCGCGGCTTGCGGCGTAGATGCCTGCGCTCACGCCGGCAGGGCCGGCGCCTACGATGACGATGTCGTACTCTTTCATGGCGTTCCTTTCGAAGATCGTCTTTCGCCGCTATTGTAGTCCTGCTCGCGGGGCGCGGTAACCGTCCGCTTGCTTATGCCCGGATAAGCAAGCGTTATGGCTGTCTTCGGGAAGCACCCTCCTTGGCGAAGCATCCGATCGGCGTCATCGGGTCGAAGGGCGGTAGCGGCGTTCGAACCTGGTGAAGAACACGGCAAGCAACACGACGGCGGCGAGCGAGCAGGGGACGCCCGCCAGGCTCGGCCAGGCATAGGACGCGCCCGCGTTGAGCACGGTTTGGCCGATCATGGCGCCGAACGCATTGCCCAGATTGAAGGCCACCTGCACGCAGGCCGAGCCGATCATCTCGCCGCCGCCGCGGCCTACCTTCACCATGAGCAGCTGCTGGGGGCTGGACACGAAGAACATGCCGAACGCGCACAGGAACATGAGCGCCGCCGCGGTGGCCGGCGTGCCCGAGAACAGGAAGATGAGCAGCAGCGCAGCGCAGCCGATGGCCTGGCCGGCCGCCGCCATCTTTCCGGGCGACGTGCGGTCGGTGAGGCGTCCGCCCACGAGCGACCCGGCCACCATGCCGAACCCAGCCAGCACGAGCAGTGCGGGCAGCGCGTCGGCCGGAAAGCCGCCAATGTCGGTCAGCCACGGCGAGACGTAGCTCCACCAGCAGAAGATGCCGGTGTTGCCCAATAACACCGCGCCGATGACCAGCCACGGACCCGGCTTCTTCAGGAAGCGGAACTGGCCGGCCAACCCCGCGTCGGGGATGGGGCGTACGGCGGGCACGAAGCGCGCGATCAGCAAAAGCGAGCCGACGGCCCATACGGCGACGAACAAAAACGTCGCGCGCCACGACAAAAGGGCTGCCAGCAGCGTGCCGCCGGGCACGCCGACCATGTTCGCCACGGTCTGTCCCAGCACCATGATGGACACGGCTTGGCCTTCGCGGCCGGGGTCGGCCAGCTCGCGCGCCACGATGGTGGCGGTGCCGAAGAACGCGCCGTGCGGCAGTCCCGACACGAAGCGCGCCGCAACCAGCGCTTCGGCGCTCGGCGCGCAGGCGGCCGCGGCGTTGCCGACGGCCACGAGCGCGACGAACCCCAGCAGCAGCCGTTTCGGCGGCACGCGCCGTCCGAACACGAGGAACAGAGTGCCCGCACACACGCCCAACGCGTAGGCGGAGATGAAATCGCCGGCATCGGGCACGCTGACGCGCAACCCCGTAGCCGTCGCGGGCAGGATGCCCATCATCACGAATTCGGCGAACCCGAGCGCGAACGATCCGGTGGCAAGGGCGAGCAGGCTTTTCTTCATAGGATGGATGGTTCCTTCGGGACGGGGAGTATCGGATTGCGGCGAGAGGAGCGCTCTTTGCCGCGCGGGTTTCTCGCGAAGCCGGCTTAGTATGCCATCGCCGCGCTTCGGGCGGGCGAAACTTGTCGAGAATATGACAAACCTTCCATCGGACGGCCTCGGAGAGCCGGCGTGCTTTTGGAGATTGTCCGGAGACGTTAGAATACGATAGCTTGTGAGTAGCAATTATGAGAAAGTTCGCTTTGGATAACAACTTGGCGAAGACGGATCCCGCCGGAAGCGTCTTCAAGAGATAGGAGCAGCAACCATGTCCATGATCAACAAGGAAATCGACGACTTCACCGTCCAGGCGTTCCATAACGACGACTTCGAAACGGTGACGAAGGACGACGTGCTGGGGAAGTGGAGCGTGTTCTTCTTCTACCCGGCCGACTTCACGTTCGTGTGCCCGACGGAGCTGGAAGACCTCGGCGCGCTGTACGACAAGTTCCAGGAGGCGAACTGCGAGATCTACGCGGTGTCGTGCGATACGCATTTCGCGCACAAGGCCTGGCACGACGCGTCCGAGAACATCAAAAACCTGCCGTATCCGATGCTGGCCGACCCCACGCACAAGCTGGCCGACATCTTCGACGTGTACATCGAGGAGGAGGGTGTGGCCGAGCGCGGCAGCTTCATCGTGAATCCTGAGGGCAAGATCGTGTGCTACGAGGTGAACGCCGGCAACATCGGCCGTAACGCCGCCGAGTTGCTGCGCCGCGTGCAGGCCAGCCAGTTCGTGGCCGAGCACGGCGACTCCGTGTGCCCCGCGCGCTGGGTGCCGGGCTCCGAGGTGCTCCATCCGGGCATCGACCTGGTGGGCAAGCTGTAAGCCTGCATCGGCCGCGCATCATTGCTCGAGCGGAACCGATCGGCGCCCGATCCCCTGCGGGGTCGGGCGTTTTCGCGCTAGCGTCCCTACGCCGAGAACAGCTTGCGGATTTCGGCTGTCAGCTGCTTGCGCGCGAATACCACCAGCCCTAGCAGGAACACGCTGGCGGTGAGCGCGCTCACGAGCGAAGGGACGTCCCACGTAGTGAGCCCCAGCGCCTGCAGCGCCAGCGGGATGAGGCCCAGCCCCACGTCGAACAGCAGGTACTTCGCGTAGCCCGAGACGAACGTGCCGCGGAACACCGCCAGCAGCACGCCGTCGAACACGAGCGCCACCAGGCAGATGCCGGGTATGACGAAGGTGGTGACCACCGGGTTGCGCGAAACGAGGAACCAGATGGCGGCGATGGCCAGCAGCACGAGGAAGTAGCGCGCCACGACGCGCAGGAAGTCGGGCGTGTGCGTGAGGATGTTGCGCACGAACAGGTAGTTCACCACGAGGCCGACGCAGACTGTGACCACGATGTCGCCCGGAAGCTGGAGCAGATGACCCAAGAACAGCATCACCAGCAAGCACGCCCCCGTGGCGAACGCCAGCACCGCCAGCGCGATGGCGCCCGACTTGCGCACCTCGTTGCGCGGGAACACCGCGGGCGACGCGTCGCCCGAAAGCTCGGCTTGGCACAACGGGCACCGGTCGAGGTCGCCCGAGAACTGCACGCCGCATTTCTCGCATCGTTTCATCGGCCGTCGTCCTCCCTCGCGTCCGTCTCGTTGTGCGCCGGCGCCTCGCTCTTCGCGCTCGCGCCTTCGCGTGCGGGGGTTTGCCCTCCCCAGCGCTTCACCGAGGCCTCGATCTTGGCTTCAAGACGGTCTTCCGCCACCTCTTCTTTTGTCTTGTTGATGTTGATGCGCCCCTCGATGCCTTGGCAGGAGAAGAACCTGCAGATGTTCTTGATGACGTCCGGGTTCGAGTACACCGTGGAGATGCCGATGCTCAGATCGTCGCCGAACGCGCACATCAGGAAGTTCAGGCTGGTGGTCGAGGTCAGGATGTTGACGTCGCGGATATAGGGGGCCAGGCGTTCGTCGATGCGGATGGGGCCGAGGTTCGACATGGTGGTGGTCACGTCGCGCGCGGCCAGGCGGTTCGCCAGCCCTAGGATGAAGTCCTTCGCGAACAGCGGCGCCAGGCGCAGAAGCGGGTTCTTCTCCAGCGCGATCATGCGGTTCATGCGGCTCTTGAGCTCTTCGGCCTGCGTGGCGGTTTTCAGCTGATCCTGCACGATGCGGGCGACCGTCTCCACCGGCTCGTCCTCGTCGCCGGGCACGTAGGATACGAACGCCAGCCCGAAGAAGTTCTTGACGGTGGTGGATTTGAAGAACTGGCGCAGGTCGACCGGCACGTCCATGCGGATGGCGCGGCTGCGGTCGCGGCGCGGCATCTCGGCACGGATGGCGCACATGATGACGGCGATCACGAGCGCGGTCACGCCTACGTCCCAGCTGCGCGCCAGGGCGAGCACGCGCTTCGCGGGGAGGTGGTACTCGAAGAACGTGGGATCGGCCTCGTCGCGCCAGCCTTTCAGCCGGTATACCTTCGGTGCCCGCGTTGCGGCGGCTTTGTCGCGTTCGAAGTATTTGTCGAAGCTGTTCTCGGACTTCTGGTGGTCTGAGCCGTCGTATTCTGCGGGCACGCCCTCCACGCCGTAGCGCTCCTCGATGTAGGCGTGCAGCAGCGCCTTGAAGAAGCTGAGCGAGCCCCGCCCGTCGGACACGATGTGCGACACCTCGAGGTTGATGCGCGCGGCGTGGTAGCTGACGCGGAACAGCACGCTTTTCGCGTGGACGTGCAGTCCGTAGCAGATGGGGAGGTTCTCCTGCTGCACGACGGGGACCTGGGCGGACTGTTCAAGGTAGTGCCAGAACATGCCGCTGCGCAGGCAGACGTTGAAGTTGGGGAAGACGCCTGCCGTCTTCTCGAGGGCATGCTGCAGCGCAGCGGGATCCACGTCGTCTTGCATGGTGGCTGCGTAGCGGAACACCGTCTGGGCCGAGCTGCCCGCCTGGGACGAGTAGAACTTGCCGACGTTGTCTAGTCGGTACCAAGTATCCCGAGCCATGCGGGTTCACCCTCCTGCGTGAGATCGTCGCCGTCCAAGAAATGCTTGATGATGCGGTACGTGTCCTTGACCAGGCTGAGCACCGACGGATACAGAAGGTAGCCGTGCACGGCGTCGAGCATGCGGTAGCACTGCACCTCCTGGTCGCCTTCCAGCTCCAACCGCGCCGCGTACGCTTCTCCCTCGTCGCGCAACGGGCAGTACTCGGCGCTGATGACCAGCGTGCGCGGTTGCCGCGACAGGTCGGGGTCGAGCAGCGGCGCGAAGTAGGGGTCGTCGAAATCGGCGGGCGCCGAGCGGTACAGGTCCATGTAGCCCTCGATGTCGCGCCAGGTGAGCAGGTAGTCCTCGCCGTTCTCGCGCACCGAGTCGAACCACGACGTGAACGGGTCGTGGTCGTTGTACGTGACGGGGTACAGCAGCATCTGCGTGCGCGGCTGGAAGTCGCCGCGGTCGCGCGCCATGAGCGACAGCACCGCCGCCAGGTTGCCGCCCGCGCTGTCGCCGAACAGCACCACGTTCTCGGGGTCGACATCCTCCAGCAGCGTGCCTGCGTACAGCTGGCGCGCCACCTCGTAGCAGTCCTCGGCCGCCTGAGGGAAGCGGTGTTCGGGTGCGCGCCGGTAGTCGACCGACACTACGCGTCGCTCCAGTTGGATGGCCATGGTGGTGCACGCGTCGATGTAGAAGTCAACCGTGCCGTTCACCCAGCCGCCGCCGTGGAAGAACAGGACGGTGCCGCGCGAGTCCTCGGATACCTTCAGCCCCTCGGCCAGCGAGAAGTCGAAGTCAAGCGGCGTGAACACGCGCAGCGGCACCTCGAAGCCGTCGGGCATCGTGGCGAAAGCCTCGTCGATGCGGCAGCGGGGGTTGGGCAGCACGAGCTTGGCGCTGACGTCCTCGGCGAGGCGCTGCGTTTTGTAGAACTCCCTGATGTCGGGCCGAAGCCGTGTTGCCGCCTTGAACGCGGCAAGAACCGCCTTGTTGATGGGCATGCATGCCGTCCTTTCTCTGAACCTCATCGTAGCATAAGCGAACCCTGCCGAGCAGGGCGTTACGCAAGGCTCATCCAGGTATCGGGCAGATGTTTTTATCTTGTCGAGAGGAGATTTACCCCAGGTCGATCACCGTGGTGACGCTGACGGGGGCTTCCGGGGATTCCGTCTCGGCGCTCCAGACGCTCACGGCGGGGGCTGGATCCTCGCCAGCGTCGACGGCCTTCATGACGGCTTTCCATTCCTCGCGGCTTTCGGGCACGAGCCATAGGCCGCCGGCTTCCTCCAGGAAATCGCCGTAGTAGGGGCCGGTGGTGCTGTGCACGGTGATCTCGTCGCCGCTTGCCAGCTCGTCCGCCCAGGCCAGCTGGTCGTCGAGCGGCACGTTCGTTTCCACGAAGCCCTGCAGAAGCGTCAGCAGGGCGCCGGTCTGCGCAGGGTCGTCGTACGCCAGCTCGATGAACCGCGTCATCATCTGGCGATCCACCACCTGTCGGATCATCTCCTGCTGGTAGCCGGTGTCGCTGTAGCCGGTGCGCGCACGTGACAGCGCCATGGCGCGCCACGGCGTGAGCGTCTGCGGCCCGGCTTCGTACACCTCGTCGGGATGGTCCTTCGTGTAGAAGTTGTACGTCAGCCCGTAGGGCAGGTCCACGTCGAGGCCGCCGAAATGCTCCACGATGCTCTGCAGTCCGTCGAAGCCGACCACCACGTACTGCGAGACGTCCACGCCGACGACGTCGGACACGGCTTGGCACTGCGCTTCGGGACCGGCGTTGGTCAGCATCTGGTTGAGCTTCGCGGTGTTGCCGTCAGGGAAAACGTAGGCGGTATCGCGAGGCACGCTGACGAGCGTGATCAGGTGCTTCTCGAAATCGAGGCGCATGAGCATCATGAGGTCGGCGTGGCCCGGCGTGTACTCTTCCCAGGAGTCGTCGCCGATGACGAGGATGTACTCGGGGTCGGGCACCGGGGGCGCCGGCGTGTCGTTCACGACGAGCGGCTCCGGCTGCGCTTGCTGCGCCTTTTCTTGCGCGGGCGGAGCAGAGCAGGCGCCGAGGGCAGCTGCGAGCGCGATGGCGGCGAGGAGCGCGACCGTCCGGAGGGTCTTAGTCAACTTGACGTTGGAAGCGATGGGGGACATGTGGACCGCCTTCTTTCCGCGTGCGTTTCGTTTCGATCTCCTCCATGATACCGGATGGCCCGTTCGCCGAGCGCGCCGTTTCGTCGGACGACGCGAACCGCGTGCATCGTCCGGCTACGCGTCGAGCGGTTTGTCGGCGGGGAGGCCGGCCAGGGCGTCCGCAGCCAGCTGGAGCGCGTCGACGATGCAGCCGTCGCAGCTGCGCAGGGGCTGCTTGGTCTTGATCCCCTTGAGCTCGGGGCACAGGGTGGAGCCGTTTTGCTCGCGGAAATCGCTCACGAGCTTCCGCACGATGCGGTACGTCGCCTGTTTGCTGGTGCGGTCGTCTTGTCCGTTGCTGTTCGCCAGGCCGATGGCCATGGCGGCGCCCGATACGGCTCCGCAGGTTTCGGTGAGGCCGCCCATGCCGCCGCCCAGTCCCTCGGCAGCGCGGAAGCACAGCTCCTCGTCGGCGCCGATCAGCGGGGCGAGCGTGCAGGCGACCGCCTGGGCGCAGTTGTACTTCATGCCGTGCAGCTCCAGCGCGCGGCGACCGAGCGCTTCGCGGTCGAAGGGGCGTTGCGTGCAGGCGTTATCGGTGGTCATGAGTCGTTCCTTTCGTTCAGTCGCAGCTATGATAGCGCGTCGCGGGCTCTCCGTGGCCGTGCGGTTCCCTTTCGGGTATCCTGAAACGGTTACGGAAGGACGGCGCCGGAAGGGGCGAGGCTGTGGACGAGCGCACCATTCTCGTCGTAGAGGACGACGCGGATATCAACGCGCTGCTGGCGAAGATCGCGGCGCGCGAGGGATTCGGCTGTGTGCAGGCGTATTCGGGCACCGAAGCGCTGCTGCAGATGGAACGCGCGGCGTTCGATCTGGTTCTGCTCGACATGATGCTGCCGGGCATGGATGGGCCGACGTTGATGGCGTGCATGCGCGACGAGCTGGCCTCGCGCGTGCCGGTGATCGTGGTGTCGGCGAAGGCGGGCTCGGCCGACAAGGTGGGCATGCTCGCGGCCGGCGCGGACGACTACGTGACGAAGCCCTTCGACCCCGACGAGGTGGCCGCGCGCATTCATGCGGTGCTGCGCCGCGCTGCGGGAGCGAGCGCGGCTGCGGGCGCGGGCGGCGTCTGCCCCGACGACGAGGCGCTTGTCCATCGCGACCTGCGGCTGGACGTCGCGCGCCGCCGCGTGACGCTCGGGGATGCCGAGGTGGCGCTGACCGCGCACGAGTTCGACATCCTGCACGTGCTCATGCGTTCGCCCGACAAGGTGTTCTCGCGCGAGCTGCTGTACGAGCTGGTGTGGAAAAACGGCTATTACGGCGAGCAGAACGCCGTCAACGTGCATGTCAGCAACATCCGCAAGAAGCTGGCGGCGGCCGGAGGGGCGGGCGACTACATCAAAACCGTGTGGGGCATCGGCTTCAAGCTGGCATGATGCGGGCCTTTACGCTTTCCTTAACCTTTCTTGAGGACTTATTTCCAGGCTGCATCGTATCGTTTCCCCAAAACGACAAGGCAAGCGGAAGAAAGGGAGAAACGATTCCATGGACACGGTGATCGAGACGAGGGGGCTGACGAAACGCTACGGCGGGGACGTCTGCGCGCTGTACGACGCGGACGTGAGCGTCCGCCGCGGCGACATATTCGGCGTGGTGGGCGACAACGGCGCGGGCAAGACGACGCTGTTCAAGCTGCTGTGCGGGCTGGCGTTTCCCACGGAGGGCGAGGTGCGCCTGTTCGGCGCGCACGAGCCGCGCGAGTTGGAGCGCCAGCGCACGCGCATCGGCTCCATCATCGAGAGCCCCGGCTTCTATCCGGGTTTGAGCGTGGAGAAGAACCTGGAATGCTGCCGCATACGCAAGGGCGTGCCGGGCAAGGACGCGGTGGCGCGCGTGCTGGACACCGTGGGGCTGGCGTATGCGAAGGATCGGCGCTGCCGCACGCTGTCCCTGGGCATGAAGCAGCGTCTTGGTTTGGCGATGGCTCTTTTGGGCGAGCCGGAGGTGCTGATCCTCGACGAGCCCACGAACGGCCTCGACCCCAGCGGCATCGTGGAGATGCGCGCGTTCCTCCAAGGGCTCAACCGCGACAAGGGCATTACCATCGTGATATCGAGCCACCACTTGGCGGAGCTCGAGCAGATGGCCACGACCTACGCGTTCCTGAAACGGGGTTGCGTGGTGGAGCAGGTGAGCGCGCGCACGCTGCAAGAGCGGTGCGCCGACTACGTGGACATCGCCGTGTCGGATGCCGCGCGCTTCACCGCGCTGCTGGAGAAGGAGCTGCGTCATGAGCGCTACCTGGTGCTGCTGGACGGCACCGTGCGCATCTTCGACCCGGCGGCGGGCATCGAGGCGTACAGCGGCCTGGCCGCCCGAGCGGGCATGGACGTGTCCAAGCTGGAGCGCAGGAAGATGTCGCTCGAGCAGTACTATCTCGAGCTGAAGGAGAAGGGGGTCGCATGATGCTGAACTACATGAAGAGCGAACTCTACCGCATCGTGCACGGCCGGGAGCTGTACCTGTTCACCGGCGTGCCGTGCGCCATCGTGCTGGCATCGAGCGTATTGCTGTGGGCGATGGCGAGCACGCCCGACTTCCCCTACGCCACCGTGCGGTTCTCGCTCAGCAATCTGATCTCGATGCTGCCCTCGCTGTTTCTGCTGGCGGGGCTGCTCGTCTGGGTGCTGTTCGCCGACGATAGGAAGGACGGCACGTTCAAGAACGCCGTCGCGGACGGCTGCTCGCGACGCGATCTGTTCGTGGGCAAGTGCCTTGTGTCCACGGGGCTGGGGCTGGCCAGCATGACGGTGATCCTGGCGGTGTACGTGGGCAGCGCCGTGCTGCTGCTGGAGGGGCCCGCGGACGCGGTGTCCATCCTGCTCAAGGGCGTGGCGGCGGCGCTGCCGTTCACCGTCGCCTGCGTTGTGCTGGGCGTTGCGGTGTGCTCCGTGCTGCCGAAGACGAGCGCTGCGTTTCTGGTGTGGTTGGCCATCGTGGCCATCGTGCCTTCGGCGCTGCACGCGGTGGGAATGGTCGTGGAGCCGGTTGGCGCGCTGGCCAGCTGGTTGCCGTACAACTTCTTCTCCAACGAGGTGGCCATCAACCAGAGCGGCCTGGCCGAGTTTCTGTGGGACACGCCGGCGGGTTTGGCGAAGTGCCTGATCGCGGGGTTCGCAGGCGTAGCGGTGTTCGGCATCGCGGGTCTGTGGCGCGCAAGCAAGACGGAGCTGTAGGGGCGCGACGGGAAAGGATGCGGCAATGACGGCAGTCCTCGGGGCGGTGGCGGTTCTGGCGCTGGGATCGGCGGTGTTCTTCGCTGTGCGCTGTGCGCTGCTCAAGCGCTCGCTTTGGCGGGCGAACGGCGAGCTGGCCGAAATCGTGCGCGGCCTCGAGGACAACCGCATCGTGAAGCTGCCGCAGCCCGACAAAGACTTGGAGGCGCTGCTGGGCACCGTGAACCAGGCGCTTGCGGCCGTGCGCGAGCAGGGGGTTGCGTACGCGCGCCACGAGGCCGAGCTGAAGGCCCAGGTGGAATCCATCAGCCACGACCTCCGCACGCCGCTGACGGCTATCGTGGGGTACTTGGCGCTTCTGGATGAAGAGGGCATGGACGCCGATACGCGCGCGTCGCTTGCCACGGTGCGCCGCAAAGCCGACGCGCTGCAGCGGCTGATCGCGCAGTTCTACGAGCTGTCACAGGCACGCAACGAGGATGCGCCGCTGGCGTGCGAGCCGGTGGAGGCGGGCCGTTTGGTGCGCGAGTCGGTGGCGGGGCGCTACCGGCTGTTCGGGGAGCGCGGTTTGGAAGTGCGCCTGCGCGTGCCCGACCGGCCGGTTCGCGTGCGGGGCGACGAGGGCGCGCTGGAGCGGGTGGTGGAGAACCTCGTGCACAACGCCGGCAAGTACGCGCGCTCGACCTTCGACGTGGAGGTGGGGGAGGCCCTCGGCGGTCGCGTGACGGTGACGTTCGCGAACGATGTCGACGCGGCGTTCTCCTGCGAGGTCGATCGGCTGTTCGAGCCCTTCTACACCGCCGACGCGGCGCGCTCGGGCGAGCGGTCGGGCCTGGGGCTGGCCATCGCGCGCTCGCTGGTCGGGCAGATGGGCGGTACGCTGGACGCGTGCCTGGAACAGCGCGGAGGCGAGCGCTGGCTGTGCTTGCGGCTGGAGCTGGCGGCGATCGGCTGACAAGAGCCTCCGGTATCGGCGGGAACCCTGTGGGTCGCGAAACGACCGCGGCCGCCCCGGAGGACGGCCGCATCGAGAAGAAGGCGGAAGAGGGAGGGGTCCCGCCTTCGTGGGTCGGTCGCTCGCGCTTAGGCGAAGTCGAGCTCGCCGATGGTCGTGTCCTTGGCGCACGCTTCGCCGACCAGCTGGCCGAACGTCACGCAGCGGCCGTGGCTGACGCCGGGGCAGTGCACCGGGTAGTCCTTGCCGAAGAAGTCGCCCTGCACGTTGCCGATGGCGAACAGGCCGGGAATCGGCTCGTCCTCGGCGGTGAGCACCTGGGAGTCGGCGTTCACGTGGAGGCCGAAGGGGATGGTCAGCGTGGAGCACACGTTCTTCGTGGCGTAGAACGGCGCGGTCTTCACGGGCGCGAGCCACTGCGCGGGCACGTCGAAGTCGACGTCCTCGCCGGCCTCGGCCATGCTGTTGTAGCGCTCGACGGTGGCCTTGAACGTGTCGGCCGGGATGTCCAGCTGCTTGGCCAGGTCATCCAGCGTGTCGGCCTTGATCAGCTTGCCGTTGCCCAGCCACTTCTCCATGACGGCGTCCAGCCCGTCGGTGAAGCGATCGTAGCGCTCGGGCTGCTGCTGCATGATGTAGGTCTCGTAGTCCGAGTCGAAGATGGACCAGGCCACGTTGCCCGGGGTGTTCATGCGGGCGTTCGTCAGCATGGGCTCGAAGGGCATCTCGGCGCCGTAGCGCTCGCCGTTGGCGTTCACGGCAAGCCAGCTCATGATGAACGAGGTCAGGTTGAACTCGAGCGTGTCCAGCGTGAACTGGTGGATCATCGGGGCGGCTTCGCTCTTCGACATGGCCGCGCCGGCCCACATGCCCATGAGCAGGCCGTCGCCGTTGTTGAACCCGGCCGGCGCGTAGCAGTTGGAGTCCGAGCGGTTCGAGATGGGACAGAACGCGTCGACCATCTCCTGGTTGCCGCCGATGTCGCCCGTGGCCAGGATCACGCCCTTCTTGGCGTTGTACTGCACGTGCTTGCCGTCCTTCGTGGTGGCGACGACGCCGGTGATGCCGCTTGCCGCGTCGCCCACCAGCTGCTCGGCGCGCGCCTCGAACACGAACTCGGCGCCGTTGTCCACGGCGGAGTTGTACACGAGCTCGCCCAGCGTCACGTTGACCGGCTGGCCGTCATCGCGCATGTCGTACGTCTCGCCGCCGCGCACGAAGGAGACGGCATCGGGATAGACGCGCCAACGGTCGGACAACGTGGACCAGTTGCCGTACTTCGCGGTGCCGGACAGCGCGGGCACCATGCTCACGCCGTTCTTGGATCCCAGATCCTCGATGTAGTCGAACACCTCGCCGGAGCGCGACGCCCACACGTAGATGAGGTCGTAGTTCGTGGTCTGGTGCGACGCCTGGTGCAGGAATCGCGCAGCCACGCGCGGGTCGAGGTCGAAACCGTTCGATTTGTGGTACTTGCTGCCGATGTGCCCCACGTCCACGCCGCGCACGGAGAACGTGGTGTTGCGCTCGATGACCACCGTCTTCGCGCCGTTGCGGGCGGCGGCTTCGGCGGCGTTGATGCCCGCCAGACCCGCGCCTACGACCACCACGTCGAAGTCCTGCGTCTCGGCGATGTCGGCGATGGGCTCGGGCGCGACTTCCCACGTGTGCTTCGCGCCGGTCGTCTCGCCGCCCTTCGACGAGCTCTTGGCGTCGGATGCGTCGGACGGCGCAGCCGGGCTGCATGCCGGAAGCGCGACGGCGGCGGCTGCGGCGGCGCCGGTGACGAGCGCGCCCTTCAAGAAATTCCTGCGGTTGATATCCATCCAGATACCCCTTCCCTCGGGACCCTTCGCGGGCCCTCTCCCTTTGCGCCCGCGGGGCGGGCTGCGCAACGGTGCGTTGCGCTGAAAGCAGGGTGCGGGAAGACGCGCGGCCGCACAACGCGCAAATGACCTTATTTGCGAATATCAGGCAGGTCCCGTGATCTAGCGGGCTTGATCACGTGGTTCGGGTGATGCCGTCTGATCAGGTGAAAGAACCGAATCTATGAATTGCTGGCGATCGTGCACGTCCGCCTTCTGGTAGATGTGGCGCACGTGGGTGCCCACAGTGTTCTCCGATATGCTGAGACGCTCGGCGATCCAGGGCTGCGTGCGGCCGTACGCCAGCAGCAGGCCGATCTCGCGCTCGCGCGCAGTGAGGCCGATGCTGTCGAACCAGGCGTCGATGCGCTCTTCCTGGGTGGCGCGGTCGTCGCCGGAAAGGCTCGGCTGCTGGCGCCCCGTCAGCATCCACATGTCCTCGCTGCTGAGCAGCAGCACGGTGGCGATGACCACGAGGTAGCCAACCACGGTGGTCTCGGCCGCCACGTTGCCGTGCATCGTCTCGCCGTTGCCTACCAGCATGATGCCCGCGACGGCGCCCACCGGGTAGCACAGCACGGCCAGCAGCCGCATGAGCGCGATGGTTTTCAGCGGGTCGCGCGACTGCGCGTAGGCGATTTGCGAGAAGGCGACCCAGATGAGCAGGTCGAGGATCGTGTAGCCGCTGATGATGATGGCGCCCGACACCCAGAACAGGTTCGTGCCGAACAGAAACGCCATCAGCATGAAGCCGGCGATCATGGCCAGGAGCCCCACGCGGTACACCGCGCTTGCCCGGCGCCGTCCCAGCACGACGATGGCGAACACGAGCACCGCCGTGACGCCGCGCGCGACTTGCACGAGGATGCCGTTGGGATAGCCGTCGCTGGCGATAGGCGAGAACGAAACGAGGTGCTGCAGGTAGCCGAACCCGGTCATGACGAGGGCCACGGCGCACAACAGCATCATCGAGGTTCCGAGGTGCGCTTTCAGGCGCGAGCGGACGCTCCGCTTCGGCAGCGGGTCGACGGGGGCGGTGCGGCGGTACGTGCGCAACTGGGGGTCGATGCTCGCGAACAACGCGCCCGAGACGAGGGGCAGCAGCGCCGAGAACACGGCGGCGGCCTCGGGTATCATGAACAGAAGCGGCGCGTCGACGACGATGGCGCAGGCGAAGCCGCCGGCCACGTAGGGCGTCGCGCTCCGCTCGCCGTCGTGGCAGTACGCAGCGCCCCATGCCAGCTGGTAGGCTGCCATGAACGCGCCGGCGCAGGTTCCGCCGGCGACGAGCGCGATCCAGTTGAGGTTGATGCCGGCAAGCAGGAGCAGCAGCGAGCCCGCCGTGCCCAGCGCGGCGAACGCGAGCGGCACGCGCTTCTTCGCCAGCAGGCCGTTGCATGCGGCCGGCTTGGCCAGCGACAGCGCGAGCCACGGCAGGCTCAGACCGAACACGGCTATAGTGGCCATCTCGGCCATGAAGCCCTCGGCCTCCGGCCGGACGAAAAACATGCTCATGAACAACGCGTCGAGCCAAGCCCAGAAAAAAGCCGAGCCGATGATGATTTTGATGCCGGTCGTCCCGTGCACCCGTTCCAGCGATTTCATGCATCCCCTTCCCACGTATGCAGGATTATACCCCAGCAGCCGAACCGCACCTTCGCGCTTGGCAAGGCGTGCACTGCTCGTGACGGTTCTCGGAGCGAGGAGGCAATCGCCCGCAGGCGCAGGAGGTGGCCGACGAGTTGGGCATCGAAACCGTCGAGCCCCTCGTGGAGGGGATGTCGTGGGGGACGGGAGCTCCGTGGAAGTGGTCGTCGGCGCCGACTAGTACGATCGCGCGAAGAAGTAGGCGACCGCCCTGCTCGGTCGGGTTGGTTTCGCGACGGGTGCGACGGTTCCGCTCGCTTGATGTGCGGCGAAATCGGGTTTTTGGCAGTCATCGGGTTTTTGTCCGGAATGCCGCGAGGAAAAACCCCAGGTCGCGTTTTCCTGCGGTTTCGAAACGGCGAAAGAAACCGGGCTCAGACTGCCAAAAGCTCGATTTCGCCGCACATCGATCCTCCGGCTCGTCGCCCGGGGTCGCGTTCCCGTCGGCTGCGCGCTGCTTTCGGCCGTGAAGCTGCAGGTTGGCGGGCGACCGTTCTGCGTCGCCTGCCGTTTTTTGCGCGCTCGGCGGGTCAGTCGCCTTCGTCGATGTGGTGGGCGTTGCCTATCCGTTCCCCAATATGTTGCGATTTTTGTAACATATTGTGATACGATGGTCGCTCTCAAAACGCACCGCAATCGGAGAACGAAGGGCGAGACGACATCATGCAGATTTCCAAGCGCAACGGCACCGTGGAAGCCTACGAGGCTGGCAAGATCAAGCGCGCCATGGGCGCGGCCTTCGCCAGCGTGGGCACGGTGCTAGATGATGACGAGGCCGACCGCCTCATCGCGCGCATCGAGCGCGCGATGGCGAGCGCGGAGCAGGGCGAAGGCGGCTCCGTCTCGGTGGAGGACGTGCAGGATCTCGTGGAGCGCGCCCTCATGGAAGCGAACCATTACGAGGAGCTGAAAAGCTACATCCTGTACCGCGAGGACCGCGCCCGCAAGCGCGCCGCGCGCGAGCGTTTGTGCGCCCAGCTGCCGAGCGTGCCCGCGCTGCCGGGCGTGCTGGCGTCGGTGCAGAAGGAGTTCCCCGGCGAGGAGTACGAGCTTGCCCACCTCAGCGCCAAGTTCCAGTCGTTCGCCAAGCCCGACGCTGCCGACGGCCAGTTGCTGGCCATGCTGGTGAAGGCGGCGGTGGAGCTGACCACGCAGGAGGCGCCGCGCTGGGAGATCATCGCCGCGCGCCTGCTGATGGTGCAGTTCGATCGCGCGTTGGCCGAGCGCCTGGCCGCCCGGCACATCGAGACGTTCGCGCAGAAGGTGGCCTTCCTTACCGAGGAGGGCCTGTACGGCGACTACATCCTGCAGCATTACACGCCCGCCGAGCTGGACGAGGCGGCCGGCTTCATCGATCTTAGCCGCAACGACCTGTTCACCTACGCCGGCCTGCAGCTTTTGCTCGACCGCTACGTCATCCGCACGCATCAGGGCGCGCCGCTGGAGTCGCCGCAGGAGATGTTCCTCGGCATCGCGCTGCACCTTGCCATGGAGGAGCGCGCGTCCGAGCGCATGGGGTGGGTGCGCCGCTTCTACGACATGCTGTCCACGTTGAAAGTGACCATGGCCACGCCCACGCTGTCGAACGCGCGCAAGCCGTTCCATCAGCTGTCGTCGTGCTTCATCGACACGGTGCCCGACAGCCTGGACGGCATCTACCGCAGCATCGACAACTTCGCGAAGGTGAGCAAGTACGGCGGCGGCATGGGCCTGTACTTCGGCAAGGTGCGCGCCAGCGGCAGCGCCATCCGCGGCTTCGACGGGGCGGCCGGCGGCGTCATCCGGTGGATCCGCCTGGCCAACGACACGGCCGTGGCGGTGGACCAGCTGGGCATGCGCCAGGGCGCCGTGGCGGTGTACCTCGACGCGTGGCACCGCGACCTGCCCGAGTTCCTGGCTCTGCGCACGAACAACGGCGACGACCGCATGAAGGCGCACGACGTGTTCCCGGCCGTGTGCTATCCGGACTACTTCTGGCAGCAGGCGCGCGACAACATCGAGGGCGACTGGTACCTCATGTGCCCGCACGAGATCCTCACGGTGAAAGGCTACGCGCTGGAGGACTGCTACGGCGAGGAATGGACGCGCAAGTACCTGGAGTGCGTGGCCGACGCGCGCATCAAGAAGCGCGCGATCCCCATCAAGGACGTCATCCGCCTCATCATCAAGAGCGCCGTGGAAACGGGCACGCCGTTCACCTTCAACCGCGACGCGGTGAACCGGGCGAACCCGAACAAGCACCGAGGCATGATCTACTGCAGCAACCTGTGTACCGAGATCGCGCAGAACATGGGCGCCATCGAGCAGCTCGAGCAGCGCATCGAGGACGTGGACGGCGAGCAGGTGGTGGTCACCGTGACGAAGCCGGGCGCGTTCGTGGTGTGCAACCTGGCCAGCCTGTCGCTGGGTCATATCGACATGGGCGATCCGCACGAGCTTGCGCACGTCACCGAAAGCGCGGTACGCGCGCTGGACAACGTCATCGACCTCAACTTCTTCCCGGTGCCCTACGCCCAGATCAACAATCGGCAGTACCGTCCCATTGGCCTGGGCGTGAGCGGCTACCACCATCTGCTGGCGAAAAGCGGCATCCGGTGGGAGAGCGAAGAGCATCTGGCCTTCGCCGAGCGCGTGTTCGGCGACGTGCATTACGCGGCGGTGCGCGCCAGCTGCGCCATCGCGCGGGAGAAGGGCGCGTACGGCTTTTTCGAGGGAAGCGGCTGGCAGACGGGCGAGTACTTCCGCGACCGCGGCCTTACGGACGGGCGCTGGGCCGAGCTCGCGCGCGACGTGGCCGAGCACGGCCTGCGCAACGGCTACCTGCTGGCCGTGGCGCCCACCAGCTCCACCAGCATCATCGCCGGCACCACTGCGGGGCTCGACCCGGTGATGAACCGCTACTTTTTGGAGGAGAAGAAGAACGGCCTCATGCCGCGTGTGGCGCCCGAGCTGTCGATGGACACGTTCTGGTACTACAAGAATGCCCACCTCATCGACCAGGCGTGGTCGGTGCGCGCCTGCGGCGTGCGCCAGCGGCACATCGATCAGGCGCAGAGCATGAACCTGTACATCACGAACGAGTACACGTTCAGGCGGGTGCTGGATCTGTACCTGCTGGCCTGGGAGGAAGGCATGAAAACCATCTATTACGTGCGGTCGAAGAGCCTGGAAGTGGAAGAATGCGAAGTGTGTTCGTCGTAGGTTGAACCTGGGGGACGGGAGGGGGTCCGGCATGTTCAGTCGCTGAGCTCCACCTGCGCGACGGCAGCCGGGGTGCGGTGCCCAGTCGCCGGGTTCCACCTGTGAGATGGGGCTGGGGGCAATGCCCAGTCGCTCAGACAGTCCTCGCTTCGCTGCGGAACTCGCTTGGTGGGCACCGCCCCCAGCCCCGACGTGATGGAACTCGCTTGGTGGGCACCGCGCCCCGGCTGCCTGCAAGCAGGTCGCTTGGTGAACGCGCCGAACCCCCTCCCTGATCGTGGTTCAACCTGACGGGCGTCGCTTCGCTCGCCCTTTGCGCCATTGTTCGTCCGTAGCTGATTTTCTGGAAGGAAGAGTTTTATGAGCCAGTTGAAGAAGAAGCCGTTGTTCAACCCCCTTGGCGACACCGATGTGCTGGATCGGCGGATGATCGGGGGGAATACGACGAACCTGAACGACTTCAACAATATGAAGTACGAGTGGGTGAGCGACTGGTATCGCCAGGCTATGAACAACTTCTGGATACCTGAGGAGATCAACCTCGGGGTGGACATCAAGGACTACCGCAAGCTGCCCGCGGCCGAGCGGCGCGCTTACGACAAGATCCTGTCGTTCCTCATCTTCCTCGACAGCCTGCAATCGGCGAACCTGCCTGCCGTGGGCGAGTACATCACGGCCAACGAGGTGAACCTCTGCCTGGCCATCCAGACGTTCCAGGAGACGGTGCACAGCCAGAGCTATAGCTACATGCTGGACACCATCTGCGAGCCGCAGGAGCGCAACGACGTGCTGTACCAGTGGAAGGAGGACGAGCACCTGCTGGCGCGCAACGAGTTCATTGGCAACCTGTACAACCAGTTCCAGGACGACAAGAGCCCCGAGGCGCTGGCGCGCGTGCTGGTGGCGAACTACATCCTGGAGGGCGTGTACTTCTACAGCGGCTTCATGTTCTTCTACAATCTGGGGCGCAACAACCTCATGCCGGGGTCGGTGCAGGAGATCCGCTACATCAACCGCGACGAGAACACGCACCTGTGGCTGTTCCGTAACATCCTGCTGGAGCTGAAGGAGGAGGAGCCGGAACTGTTCGCGCCCGAGCTGGTGGAGGAGTACCGCGCCATGATCAAGGAGGGTTGCGAGCAAGAGATACGCTGGGGCCACTACGCCATCGGCGACGACGTGGCCGGCCTCAACAAGCAGATGGTCACCGACTACATCCAGTATCTGGGCAACCTGCGCTGCGCCCAGCTGGGCTTCGAGCCGCTGTACGAGGGACACGAGCGCGAGCCGGAGAGCATGTCGTGGGTGAGCCAGTTCTCGAACGCGAACATGATCAAGACCGACTTCTTCGAAGCCCGCAGCACCGCCTACGCCAAGTCGAGCGCCCTGGTGGACGACCTGTAGGGTGCGAGTCGCTCCCGCTTGCGCACCCTCGTTGGCGGGAGTTTGGGCTTGCTCTCGGGTTGCCCGTCTCGGTCTGCCGTGCACGAAAAACGCTGCGCGCTGCACAAAAAACGCCGACGTATGGCTTTGGAAGGTCTTCGCGTCTATCTCCCGCATTGCGGCTGCGAGAGCCTGCGATCCTGATCGGGCATTTTGGGGACGCGCTGTCGACGGCTCTCAGCGTTCGGCCCCTTCGATATCAAACGTCGCGGGTTTTTGTGCAGAAACGCCCGGGTTTCTTGCAGCGGTCCCGTCTGCGTCTGGCGCTACCCGCTCATCGCTTTGGGTGATGCGGTGAGGATGGTGGCGGGGGAGCGGTGCGCGTGCTTCGTCGGGCTATACTGTCACCCTATGGAAACCGACGAACCGAAGCGCGGCATACGGAAGTTCTTGCTCAAGCGGATGCTGTTCGTACCGTTCGGCATCGTCGCGCTTGCGGCGACCTCGTACGCGCGGAAGTATCCCGATTGGGCGGAGCACGTGTACGCCCAGGGCGTGTACCCGGCGCTGTCCAGCGTCGTGGGATTTCTGCCGTCGCTTGTGAGCTTCTCGGTGGCCGAGTGGGTTGCGGCGTTGTTCCTGCTGTTCTGCGTGGGATACGTCGTGTACTGCGTCCGCAAGCTCGTCGTGAGCAAGGGCGAGCGCGGTACGGTCGCCTACCGTGCCGTCATGGGGGCTGTGTCCATCTGCTGCGTGGTGTATTTCCTGTTCACCGCTTTGTGCGGACTGAACTACTACCGCTACACCTTCACCCGGCACACCGGCTACGATGTGGAAGAAGCCGACGTTGATGCGGCGCAGCGCCAGGAGGAGCTCGTGCGGCTCGCGTCCTCCCTGGCCGACGACCTGGGCCAGACGCGAGCGCAGCTGGGCGACGACGCGGACCTGTTCGACGCCGAGCCCGGCCAGTTCGAGCAGTACGCGCAGGAGTCGGTGGAGGCCATGCGGAAGCTGGCCGAGCAGTACCCGGTGCTGGATCGGCCGCTGTACTCGCCGCCGAAGCCGGTGCTCGCCTCCGAGCTGATGTCGTACGCGAACATCGGCGGCATGTTCTTCCCCTTCACGATGGAGTCGAACATCAACGTGGACAACCCGTTCTTCGTCGTTCCGTGGACCATGACCCACGAGCTGGCGCATCAGTGCGGCTTCATGCGCGAGGACGAGGCGAACTTCATCGCGTATTTGGCCTGCAAGCAGTCGGACGACGCGCTGATGCGTTACAGCGGCTACTTGCTGGCGTACGACAACGCCGTATCGGCGCTGAGGAAGGTGGATTCGGAGGCGGCGAAGGCGATCGGCTCGGGGCTGTCGGCGGCGGTGCGGCGCGATCTCGCCCAGCGCGCGGAGCACTGGGCGCAGTACGAGGGCCCGATCCAAGACATCTCCAACGCCGCCAACGACACCTACCTCAAGGCGAACGACCAGGCCGACGGCATGCGCAGCTACGGCCGCATGGTGGACCTGCTGCTGGCCGAGCAGCGAGCCGAAGGGGAGGGCGCCTAGCCCCAGAACCCCGCCGCCTCCGCTTCTTGCATGATGACCTCGGCGGGCAGCAGCGTGGCGTCGGCTATGTCGGTGCCGGTGGCGTCCAAATAGCGGCGCACCAGGTGGTATCCGCAAGCGTATCCGGCGCAGTAGGGAAGGCCCACCGTCGGGTAGCCCTGCGCCGTGGCGATCTCGTCGCCGTAGAGGTACGCCGACAGCCCTGCCATGCCCTGCACGTCGAGGGCGGCGCGAATGGCGGGCTTGATCGTCTTTTCCAGCGCGTCGGCGCTCGTCTTCGTCACCCAGGGCCCGGCGTGCTCTTCGCCGTACAGGCTGACGGCGAAGTTCTCGGCCAGCCCTTCGCTCACCATCATCTCGCCGAGCGTGATGTCGTCGTGCCAGGCGACGAACTGGAAGCGCACGTTGTGGTTCGTCTCGTGCGCGAGCGCGGCGGGCAGCCGGCGCACGGTATCGTCGTTCGGCACGAGCCACGCCAGGATGTAGCCGGGTATGCCGCCGTCGCCGCAGTAGCCGTCGCTCGCGGCTAGCGCAGGGCTGTCGGGGTCGCCCAGCAGGACGGAGAACAGGTAGTCCTGCACGCGCAGCTCGATGCCGCGCTCGACGAAGCGGGCGAGCGCGTGCTCGACGGCCTGCCGGCTTGCGCGCCACAGCTCCTCGTCGGCCAGGCGCCGAACGGCGTCGGCCCAGCTCTGGTCCACACGCTCGGGCGGCAGGATGCCCAGCATCTCGCTGGCCATCACCGCGTCGTAGCCGCCGGGTTGCGCAGGACGCAGCGGCACATGGTAACAGTCCCATTTCGCCTTGAACGGCGCCATGAGCTCGTGACGGTAGAGGTCGGCGCGCTTTTCCGCGGGTGCGGCTATCATGCGGGCGTACGCGTCGCCCGTGCGCAGCGCGCGCACGGCGGGCGGCGCAGGGGAAGTTGAGGCGGCGGGTTTCTTGCGGGACACGGGATCTCCTTTCGTCGGGGGAGCCCCATCCTACGCTCTCACGTCGCGTGAGGGTCAATGCCCCGAGCTCCATTTCTTCCCGGCGCCTCTCATCAGGCAGAAGGGCTATAATGACCCCATGTCAGCCGAAGGGGAGGAGCCCTTATGATCGTGCTTGCCGTCGTGGTCGCGCTTGTCGCGCTGCTTGCAATCGTGCTGGTGGCGAACGCGGCGCGTCTCAAGCCCACGCCCGTTTCCAACCCGCTGCCCTCAAGCGACGCGCGCGGCGACGATGCCGCGGTCGCGCGCTTCCAGGAGCTGCTGCGCCTTCCCACCGTGTGGGACCTGCACAACCCCGACGCCGACCGCAGCGCGTTCGACGAGTTCGTCCCCCTGCTGCGCCGCCTGTACCCCCGCGTGTTCGATGCTTGCGAGCTGGAGCTGATCGACGGCTACGGCATCTCGCTTCTGTGGAAAGGCGCCGACCGCGCGCTGGCGCCGGTGGTGCTCATGGCGCACCATGACGTGGTGTCTGCCGACGCGTCCGAGTGGACGCACGACCCCTTCGCCGCCGATATCGCGGACGGCAAGATATTCGCGCGCGGCGCGGTGGACACGAAGTGCATCTGGGCGGCCCTCATGGAGTCGGCCGAGCATCTGCTGGCGGAAGGGTACGTGCCGCCGCGCGACGTGTACTTCTTCTCGTCGAACACCGAGGAGGACGGCGGCGACACGGCCCCGCACATGGTGGAGCGCCTCGAAGGCATCGGGCGCGTGCCGTACATGGTGCTGGACGAGGGCGGCGCGGTCATCGACAACCCTCCCCTGGGCGTGAACGGCCAGTTCGCCGTCGTGGGCGTGGCCGAGAAAGGCATCTTCAACGCGCGCATCGCCACTTGCGCCGAGGGCGGGCACGCCGCAACCCCGTCGCTTCAAGATGCCACGGCGAAGCTCGTCTCGGGCCTCGACGGCTTGCAGAAGAACCCGCCGGCGTCCAAACTGTCCGCTCCGGTGGCGGCCATGCTGCGCGAGCTGGCGGCGCACGGCGGTTTCGGGTTGCGCATCGTGTTCGCGAACCTGTGGCTGTTCCGGCCCCTGGTCGTCCGCATCATGCAGGGCGACTCCGAGACGGCGGCCATGGTGCGCACCACGTACGCGCTGACGCAGCTCGAGGGGAGCCCTGCGCACAACGTCATTCCGAAGGGGGCGGGCGCCACGGTGAACGTGCGCGTCGATCCGAGCGAAACGGTGGACGCGGCCTTCGCGCGCATCAAGGAGCGCTTCGACGACCGCACGACGTACGAGCTGTTCGAGGTGAGCGAGCCTTCGCCCATCGCGCCGTTCGACGGCGATCCCGCGTTCGAGTACCTGCGCGCCGTCATCCGCAGCGTGTACCCCACGGCCGGCATCGCGCCGTACGTGCAGACCAGCTGCAGCGACGCGCGTCATTTCCATCGCATCTGCCCGCGCACGTACCGCTTCGCCGGCATCCTGTTCAAGGGCGACCAGCGCAACCGCGTGCACGGCCAGGACGAGAACCTCGACGTGGACAGCTTCAAGCGCGGCGTCGGGTTCTACACCGAATTCATCCGGCATCTCGACCGATTGGGGAAGTGAGGCATCGTGGCCGACGAGAGACGAGCCGCAGGGGCGGCAGGCGCGGCGAAGGCGCCGAAGCAGGGGAGGTTCTTCTACGGGTGGTGGATCGTGGCGGGCGGCCTCTTGATCATGGCCACCTGCTACACGGTGTTCGTGAACTGCATCCCGCTGTTCCAGACGCACATCGTGCGCGACCTGGGGCTGACGGTGGGGCAGTTCAACTCGGGCGTGTCCATCACCACGGTGGTGGCGGTGTTCGCGTCGCTGGTCATCGGGCGGCTCACCGACAAGTGCTCGGCGCGCGTGCTGGGCACGGTGACGGTGCTGACCAGCTCCATCGTGCTGGTGGGGCTCTCGTTCATCACGGCCGTGTGGCAGCTGTACGCGCTGTGCGTGGTGGCCGGCATGGTGGTGGTGGCCGGCACGCGCCTCTTGGTTTCGGTGGTCATCTCGAACTGGTTCACGCTCAAGCGCGGGCTGGCGGTTTCCATCGCGTTGTCGGGGTCGGGCGTCGGCGGCGTCGTGCTGTCGCCGGCCACGAGCGTCATGATCGAGGCGTCCGGCTGGCGCGCTGCGTTCCTGCTGCTGGCCGTCGTGTGCCTCGTGGCGGCGTTGCCGCTCGTGCTGGCCACGTTCAGCACCCGGCCCAGCGACGAGGGCCTGCTGCCGTACGGCGCGGGCCAGGTGGAGCAAGCGAAGGCCGACCGCTCGCCCGACCAGCCCGTCAACGTGTCGGTGGGATGGAAGACGCTGCGCTCGAGCGCGGCGTTCTGGCTGCTCGTGATCGGTTTCGTGGCCATGGGCATCACGAACGGCTGCATCATCACGAACTCCATCGCGAACATGACGAGCGTGACGGTGGGCGGCACCGAGGTGGTCACCGGCGGGCACTCCACCCTGTGGGCCGGCAGCGTGTGGTCGTTCTACCTGGCCGTGGTCATTGTGGCGAAGGTGGCGCTCGGCGCCATCTACGACCGCTGGGGCATGCGCACCGGCACGATCCTCGGCACGATCACGTCGGCTCTGGCCGGCGTGATGCTGCTGTTCCCGGCAACCGATTGGGGTCCCATCCTGGCCTGCCTGTTCTTCGGGTTCGCCACCTGCATGGGCACGGTGGCGCCGCCCATCATGGTGGTGAAGGAGTACGGCAAGAAGGACCTGGGCACGGTCACCGGCATCGTCACGGCGTTCGAGCTGTTGGGCGCCGCGGTGAGCGCGGTGGTGTCGGGCGTGATGTTCGATGCGTTCCTGTCGTTCGCGCCGGTGTGGATCATGGTGATCGCAGCAAGCGCGGTCATGGGCGCGGCGCTGCTGTCGTCCATCCCCGCGGCGCGCCGCCTCGTGGCGCGGCGGGTGGCTGCGGGCGCGCCCCGGCTGGATGCGGAAGGCTTCGAGATCGATGCCGTCGACAGCTGCTTGACTAATGTATAGTGATACAGTAGGATTTAGCGCGACACATAGGGAACCCGCCGCGCGCGGGCATCGGTCGGCGCCCGCGCGGCGCGCGATCGGAAGACGGGAAAGCAGGCGCATCATGACCGTGTACAAAAGCGTATCGGAGCTGATCGGCGGCACGCCGCTCGTGGAGCTGACGAACTACGAGAAGAACAACAACCTGGAAGCCGTCATCGTGGGCAAGGTGGAGTCGTTCAATCCGGCCGGCTCCGTCAAAGACCGCGTCGCGAAGGCGATGATCGACGACGCGCTGGCGTCTGGCAAGATAGACGCCGACACCGTGCTCATCGAGCCCACGTCGGGCAACACCGGCATCGGCTTGGCCGCCATCGCCGCTGCACGCGGCATGCGCCTGATCATCGCCATGCCCGAGACGATGTCCGTCGAGCGCCGCAATCTCATGAAGGCCTACGGCGCCGAGCTGGTGCTCACCGACGGCGCGCTGGGCATGAAGGGTGCCATTGCGCGTGCCGAAGAGCTGGCGGCTGAGATTCCCAACTCGTTCATCGTGGGGCAGTTCACGAACCCGGCGAACCCGGCTGTCCACGAAGCCACTACGGGCCCCGAGATCTGGGAGGCTACGGGCGGCGACGTGGACATCTTCGTGGCGGGCGTGGGCACGGGCGGCACGGTGAGCGGCGCCGGCGCGTACCTCAAGCGCATGAACCCCGACGTGCAGGTGGTGGCTGTGGAACCGGCCGCGTCGCCGGTGCTGTCCGAGGGGCGCGCGGGCGCGCACAAGATCCAGGGCATCGGCGCGGGCTTCGTGCCCGACACGCTGGACACCGCGGTGTACGACGAGGTGATCGCCGTCGCCGACGAGGACGCGTTCGCGGTGGGTCGCGAGCTGGCGGCGAAGGAGGGCCTGCTCGTGGGCATCTCGTCGGGCGCGGCCGTGGCCGCCGCCACCCAGCTGGCGCGCCGTCCTGAGAACAAGGGCAAGACCATCGTCGTCATCCTCCCCGACACGGGCGAGCGCTACCTGACGACGGCGATGTTCGGATTCTAGGGAGCCGCGACGCGAAGGGGCCTGCCGCGCGGCAGGCCCCTTCGTCGTGAGAGCCCGCTGTCGCCCGAAACGGACGGTTTTTCGCGAAAAACCGTCCGTTTCGGGCGACAGCGTTTTGAGGAGGCGGTTCTGCTGCGCGACGCGCCTAGAGACTACTCGCCTTCGATAGCGTCGATGGCGTCGATCACGCATCCGCGGAAGCCGTCCTTCTCGAGCGCGGCCACGCCCTTGATGGTGGTGCCGCCCGGCGAGCACACGGCGTCCTTCATCGCGCCGGGATGCGTGCCGGTTTCCAGATGAAGCTTGGCGGTGCCCATCATCATCTGCGCCGCGAGGCGGTAGGCGGTGGCGCGCGGCAGGCCGTGCTTCACGCCGGCGTCGCCGAGCGATTCCAGGAACATCGCGGCGAACGCGGGGCCGCAGCCGGCGATGGAGCTGGCCGTGGACAGCAGTTTGCCGTCGACCCATTCGATGAGCGCGATCCGGCCGAACAGGTTCTCGAACGTCTGCAGCTGCTCGTCGGTGAGCGAGTGGCGCTGCTCGCAGGCGATCACGCCCGCGCCCACGGCGATGGGCGTGTTGGGGATGGTGCTGAGGTGACGGCTGTTCGGAGCGAGGACGCCCTCGTAGAACGCGAAGTCGCGCCCGGCGGCCACCGAGATCACGGCCTTGTCGGCAAGCAGGTCGCGCACCGGCTCCACCACCTGTTCGATGAGGTAGGGCTTCACCGCCAGGACGACGAAGTCGCTGGCTCTCACCACCTCGGCCGCCTCGCGGTAGGCGTTCACGCCGAGCTTCTCGGCCGAGGCCTGCAGTTTGTCGAAGTGTCCCGCGCACGCGTGGATGTGCTCGCCCGAAAGCGCGCCCGAGTCCACGAGGCCCTGCGCCATCGCCTGGGCCATGTTGCCGAACCCGATGAAGCCGAGCTCGATGCTGCTTGTGGTGTCCGCCATTATGTCCTCTTTCCGTCGGGCGTGCGTTCGCCGCGCGATGCTTTTCATGCTGGATTCGATTGTACGCCAGCGGCGCCCCGGCACCAAACGCCGATTTCGTGACGCGTGGTTCGGGCGGTGGAACGAGTGGCCTGCGCCCCATGCGCTAAGCCGGCAGGCTTCGTTCGTGTGCTTCGTGCGGGCCTTCCCGCGGCAACGTGCGCCCGCTACGCGGCAGCCTGTTCGACCTCGTCCGCCTCGACGGCGTCTTTGCCGGCCGAGCGGGCGAGAATGTTCGCGTACACTGCGCCGGAGATGTTGTGCCACACGCTGAACACGGCACCGGGCACCGCGGCCAGCGGCATGCTGGCGAAGTGCACCGTGGCGAGCGAAGTGGCCAAGCCGGAGTTCTGCATGCCCACCTCGATGGACAGCGTGCGCATTTGGGCCTTCGACAGGCGCAGCGCCCGCCCGGTCAGGTATCCCAGCGCGTAGCCCAGCAGGTTGTGCAGCATCACCACGGCGATGACGAGCGGCCCCACCGTCAGCAGCTTCGCCTGGTTGGCGGCCACCACGGCCATGATGATGAGCGAGATGCCGATCACCGACACGAGCGGCAGAACGGCCGACGCGGCCCGAGCCGCCTTCTCGAAGAAGTAGTTGATGAGAAAGCCCAGCGCGATGGGCACGAGCACCACCTGCACGATGGACAGGAACATATCGACCACGTTCACGTCCACGGTCTGGCCGGCGAACAGCAGCACAAGCAGCGGCGTGACGATGGGCGCCATGATGGTGGTGCATGCGGTCATGCCCACCGACAGCGCCACGTCGCCTTTCGCCAGATACGTCATGACGTTGGAGCTGGTGCCGCCGGGGCACGAGCCCACGAGGATCACGCCCACGGCCAGCTCGGGCGGCAGCTGGAACACCATCGTCAGCAGGAACGCCAGCACCGGCATGATAACGAACTGCGCCAGGATGCCCACGATGACAGCTTTCGGCTTCGTGAACACCACCTTGAAGTCGGCCAGCTTGAGGGTCATGCCCATGCCGAACATCACGATGCCCAGCAGGATGTTCACGTAGCTGGTCTTCACGACGGCGGACACGGGGTCGGGAAAGACCAAGGCGATAATCGCGACGGCGAGTGCGATGATCGCCATGTACTTTCCCGCGAAGTCGCTAATCTTGGCAAGCGTCTTCACAGGGGATTCCTTTCTCGAAGGTGGTAGGGTTGGGAAAGTATACCGCTTCGCTGGGTGAAGCACGAGGGGCATCCGGGCGAATGCGTCCGGAAATTTTTCAGCTGAACCCGCACGGATCGATCGTAGGATTCGTTATAGAGGATAGAGGAGGTGAAGCGGGGCTTGAAGAACAGGCTGCGAGACGGCGAGGCGTTCGATCGCTTGGTCGAAGAGCATTACGACGACGTGCTGGCGTACTGCCGGCGGCATGCTCCGTTCTACGACGACGCGCCGGACGTGGCGCAGGAGGCGTTCCTGCGTTTCGTGCGCAGCGGGCGCTCGCCGCTCGACGGCAAGCCGCTCGCGTACCTGTTCACCATCGCGCGCAACCTCTGCATCGACGCCGCGCGGGCGCGGCGTCTTCCCGTCGGGCCTCTCGACGTGGACGTGCCCGACGGCTCGCCCGATGCGGACCCGGCGATGGCGATCGGGGACGGCGAGGTGGGTGCGCTGGTTGACGCGCTCTCCCCTGAGCTGCGCGATGTGGTGGAGTTGCGCTTCGACCAGGGGTTCAAAGTGGGCGAGATCGCGGACGTGCTGGGAGTGTCGCGGTTCGCGGTGAACCGGCGGCTCAACCGTGCGCTCGCGGAGCTGCGGCGAGGGCTGGAAGGAAAGGACGAAGCATGAGCGACGTGGGAAAGCGGGACGTGGAGCGGCTGCTGCGGGCGCACTACCGCGCCGAGCGCGGCGCGCCGGACGAGATGTCGAAGGCGGCGGCCCTCGCCGCCGTGCGCGCGGCGGTGGCGTCGGAGCA
>NZ_GL622579.1:1029120-1034730 GCF_000185625.1 Eggerthella sp. 1_3_56FAA | reverse complement strand
GCCGCGGCGGGCGCAACCGTGGGCGAGCGGAGCCGTGAGGCGACGTTCGCCGGGTTCGTCGCCGCTCAGGCGCGCTTCATCCATCCGCGCGTATGGGTGGCCCAGCTCGCGCTCGTGGCCGTCATGGCGGTCCTCTGCCTCCCGTCGAGCGGCATGGCGCACGGCATCCCGGTCGTCTCGGGCATGCTGGCGGCGGCGACGGTGCTCGTGGGCCTGCCCGAGCTGCTAGCCAGCGCTGCGCACCGCGTGGCCGAACTCGAGTACGCCTGCCGCTTCGACTGCCGCGCGGTCGCGCTGGCGCGGCTCATCGTGCTGGGGTGTTCGGACGTGGTGACGGTCACCGCCATCGCGCTCGCGGCGCCTGTCATGCTCGGCGCCGATCCCTTCGCGTCGCTCGTGCACGCGTGCGTTCCCTACTTCCTCTCGTGCGCGGGCGCGCTGCTCGTGGCGCGCCGGTGCCCCTCATCGCAGGCGCTGGCGCTGTCGTGCGCGTGGGCGCTGCTGGTGATCGCGGGAACGTATGCGGC
The DNA here is from genome assembly GCF_000185625.1 of Eggerthella sp. 1_3_56FAA. Taxonomy (NCBI): domain Bacteria; kingdom Bacillati; phylum Actinomycetota; class Coriobacteriia; order Eggerthellales; family Eggerthellaceae; genus Eggerthella; species Eggerthella sp. 1_3_56FAA. Next base: position 1,034,203 of record NZ_GL622579.1, on the reverse strand, counting down.
GTTCTCCCTCGTCCCCGATGCGTACGCCCAGGCGTCGACATGGGCATGGGCGCTTGTGGCGGCGGGCTCGCTCGGCTGGGCCGCGCACGAGGTGCGCACGTGGATTCGCGGCATCGAGGGCGGCCTCGACGTGTTCGCCCCCGCGTCGGCTGCCCGATGAGCCCGGCGATGCCGGCGAATCCCGGAATTCGACGACTCTATGATGACAAGGAGCATGGCATGGACCTGACGATAGACCGCCTGACCAAGCAGTTCGGATCAAAGATCGCGGTCGACCGCGTGTCGACCCGGTTGACGCCCGGCGTGTACGGCCTTCTGGGAGCGAACGGCGCAGGCAAGACCACCCTCATGCGCATAGTGTGCGACGTGCTGCGCCCCACGTCCGGCGAGATACGCTTCGACGGCCGCGACGTGCGCCTGCTCGGCGACGAGTACCGCGCCCGGCTGGGCTACCTTCCGCAGGACTTTGGCTACTACCCCGACTTCTCGGCGCTCGACTTCATGTGCTACCTGGCGGCGCTCAAGGGGCTCGATCGCCGCGCGGCGCGCCGCCGCTCGCTCGAGCTGCTGGAAACGGTGGGCCTCGCCGACGTGGCGCGGCAGAAGGTGCGCACGTTCTCGGGAGGCATGAAGCAGCGGCTGGGCATAGCGCAGGCCGTGCTGAACGACCCGGCGGTGCTGGTGCTCGACGAGCCCACGGCCGGGCTCGACCCGAAAGAGCGCGTGCGGTTCCGCAACCTCATCGCCAGCTTCGCGCAAGACAAGATCGTCATCCTGTCCACGCACATCGTGTCCGACGTCGAGTACGTCGCCGACGAAATCCTCGTCATGCGCGCGGGTGCGTTCATCATGCAGGGCGCGCCGACGGACATCGTCGCGACGGTGACGGGCAAGGTGTGGGAGTGCCATGTGGACGCGCGCCGCGCCGACGAGCTGGCGGCTGCGAGCTGCGTGAGCAACGTCCACTACGCTGCCGACGGGCACGCGGTGGTGCGCGTCGTGGCCGACGAGGCTCCGGTGGCCGGCGCGCGGGCGCTCGATCCCACGCTGGAAGATGTGTACCTGTACGTGTTCCGCGACGAGGTGGTTCCGCTGTCCTGACGGACGGCGGAACGTGCCGACGCTGCGAAGCGTCGATGCACTTGATCTCGCCTCTTTTTGCTCTGCCGCAGCGAAGCTGCGCAGAGCGCGCCCGCTCGGGCGCATAGTGTGGCACTGAACAAGCCACTGGCTTGTTCAGCACGTGCGAAGCACGCTCGGCCGCGAAACGGGGCGATCTCGAGCACCTCGACGCTTCTCGCTGACTTTTATTCAACTGGTGAGAGAAGGAATATACCATGCTTGATCTGGTGAGATTCGAACTCAAGAAGCTGCTCGTGCGCCGCACGTCGCTCATTGCCTGCGCAGGCATCCTCGTGATGCTGTGCGGCATCATGGCGCTCAACGTCGCGCAGACGAGGACGACATCGAACGCCGACGAGGTGCTGACCGGCACCGCCGCCATCGCGCATCAGAAGGAGAAGGCCGTCGCGCACGAGGGCGTGCTGGACGCCGATCGCGTGCGGGAAGAGGTGGCCGCCTACCGGGCGCTCGCGTTCTCGAAGGTGGATCCCGCCGACGTGGCCGGCCTGAGCGACGACGCGGCGTACGCGCTCATGAAGCAGGCGTACGGCGAAGACGAGTTCCGCATGCTGTACGACCCGTATTACGTCTACCTGTTCTCGCCGTGGAAGGCAGGCGCCCTCGAGCCGTACCAGGTGGCGGCGCAGCTCGACGACGGCGCCGCCGACGGGTTCTACGAAGCCATCGCGGGCAAGCTACAGCGCACGCTCGACAACGGCATGGGCGGTACGTGGACGTATTCCGATGCCGAGCGCGCGTACTGGACGGAGAAGCAGGATGGGGTGGGCGAGCCTTTGGCCTACGGGTACGCGGGCGGATGGAGCGACGTGCTGGCATGCCTCGGGTTCTTCGCCTTCGCGATGGTGGCCGTCTGCATCGCGCTCACGCCCGTGTTCTCGGGGGAGTACCAAGACCGCACCGACGCCGTGCTGCTCTCGTCGCGTTACGGCCGTTCGAAGCTGGTGGCGGCGAAGATCGTCGCCGCGCTCGCCTTCGCCACGGCCTACTTCGCGCTGGCGACGCTCATCATCATGGGCATCGCGCTCGCGTTCTTCGGCGCCGAGGGCGGGGACTTGCCGGTGCAGGTGCTGTCGCTGTCCATCCCGTACGACCTCACGATGGCCGAGGCGACCTGGACGGCGGTGGGGATAGCCTACCTCATGACGCTGGGGTTGGCGGGTCTCACGCTGCTGTTGTCGTCGAAGCTGCGCTCCCAGCTGGCCATCTTCGCCGCCTGTGCGGCGCTCATCTTCCTTACGGGCATGATCCCCTCTGGCGGCAACGCCGTGCTGCTGCACGCGCTGTACCTGTTCCCGATCAACGGCTTGAACGATCAGGTGCTGTTCAACTCGCTCGTATCGTATCCGGTCGGGTCGTTCGTCATCGACCTCGTGGGTCTGCTCGCGTGCGTCTACGCCCTCGTGCTGGCGGCGTGCGTGCCCCTGGCCGCCTGCGCGTTCAGGCGGCACCAGGTGGTGTGAGCGAGCATGCGGGGCGCCCTGCGCGAAGGGCGCCCCGCGATGGGAGAGCTTACAGGTCTTCGAAGAGGTCGGCGGTTGAAACAAGAAGCAGGTCGTTGCGCAGAATAGCGTACTCACGAGTATCTGGCTCGCGAGTGCGCTATTGAGGAAGCGTTTTGCGTGGTAGAGGGGTTATGCTTGCGCCAGTTGCTGGTCCAGCAGCTTCTCCAGCGTTCTCCAGGCCAGCTCGGCGCATTTGACGCGGGCGGGCATGCGGGCGATGGATTCGAGCTCGGCGGCTTCGTCGAGGTCGGCGCGCTCCTCGTCGGTGAGCGGGCGTCCCTTGATCATGTCGAGGTAGAGGCCGCTCAAGCGGCGCGCTTCGCCCACGGTCTCGCCGGTGACGAGGTCGGCCATCATATCGGCCGCCGCCTGGCTCACGGCGCAACCGTGGCCGGTGAAGGCGGCCTCCTCTATACGATCGCCCCTCAGGCGCAGCGCCAACGTCAGCTCGTCGCCGCAGCTGGGGTTCACGCCGTCGTGCGTGCACGTGGGCTCTTCCATCTGGTACTTGTAGTCGGGATGCGCGTTGTGCTCCATGAGCGCCGCGGTGTAGATGCTAGCCATTGAAGGTCCTCCAAACGCTGTCCAGGCCGTCGACGAGCGCGTCGATGTCGCCCTCGTCGTTGTAGAACGCCAGCGACGCGCGGCAGCACGACTCCACGCCCAGCCACGCCAGCAGCGGCTGGGCGCAATGGTGCCCGGCGCGGATGGCCACGTCGTGCTCGTCGAGGATGCTGGCCACGTCGTGCGGGTGGATGCCGTCCACCTCGAAGCTGATGGCGCCGTGATGCTGCGCCGGGTCGGGGTGGCCGATGATGCGGATGTAGGGCAGCGCCGCCAGGCGCTCCATGGCGGCGCGGACGAGCGCCTGCTCGCGCGCCTGCAACGCATCCCAGCCGATGCCCTCGAGATAGCCCAGCGCGGCGGCGGTCGCCACGATGCCGGCGGCGTCCTGCGTGCCCGCCTCGAACTTCTCGGGTACGGGCGCCCACACGGCCCCTTCCTGCGTGACCGACGAGATCATCTCGCCGCCCGTAAGGAACGGCGGCATGGCCTCCAGCAGGTCGAGTTTGCCCCACAGCACGCCCACGCCGAAGGTCCCCAGCGCCTTGTGCGCCGAGAACGCGAAGAAGTCGGCGCCGAGTTTCCGCACGTCGACGGGCAGGTGCGGCACCGATTGCGCGCCGTCAACCACCATGAAGCCGTCGTGCGCATGCACGCGCTCGGCCATGGCCTCGATGGGGTTCTCGATGCCGAGGACGTTCGACACGTGGGCGGCCGCGACAATCTTGGTGCGCGGGCCGATCTTCGCGTCCAGCTCCTCCTCGCCGATCACGCCGTCCTCGTCGGGGAACAGGTACACGAGGCGCGCGCCCGCCGCGCGGCACGCCTGCTGCCAGGGGATGAGGTTCGAGTGGTGCTCCATGATGGTGATGCACACCTCGTCGCCGGGTTCCAGCACGGTGGGGGCGAACGCTTTCGCCACGAGGTTCAGGGCTTCGCTGGCGTTGCGGCAGAACACGACCTCGCGCGCATCGGCGGCGCCGATGAAACGCGCGACGTGGGCGCGGGCCTCGTCGATGGCCTCGGTGGCGTCCACCGACAGGCGATAAAGGCCGCGCAGGGCGTTCGCGTTCATCTTCTCGTAGAAGCGGCGCTGCGCGTCGAGGGCGACGGCAGGGCGCTGGGCCGTGGCTGCGCTGTCGAGGAAGGCGAGGCCGGGGTTGGCCGCCAGCAGGGGGAAGTCCTGCTTGTAGGGGTTCGCGGCTATGTCGATGCTCATGCGACGGCCTCCTCGATCTCGATGCCGCGGGCGGCGGCGAGGCGGGTTACGGATGCGCGGGTGCGCTGGTCGGGCGCGTTGATGGCCGCTTCCTCGAAGGAGGCGGTGATGAACAAGCGCTCGGCGTCTTCGGGCGAGATGCCCCGACTGGCCAGGTAGAACAGCTGCTCGGGACGCACGTGGCCGATGGTGGCGCCGTGGTTGCCGGCCACGTCGTCCTCGTCGCAGAGGATGACGGGCACGGTGCGGTTCGCCACGCGCTCGTCGGCAAGCAGCACCGTCTCCTGCTCGGAGCCGACGGAACCCTTGCAGCCGTGCACGAGCTCGATGGTGCCGCGCAGCGTCTTCTCCGATTCGCCCGCCAGCACGCCGTTCGCGTCGAGGTTGCACACGGTGCGCCGTCCACGCTGGTGCGCGACGTAGTTGAAGTCGCGCTGCTGGGAGGCGTGCCCCAGGTAGCGCGTGTCGATGTCGAGGCGCGCGTCGTCGCCGCGCAGGTCGGCGTCGAGCCCCGTGTAGGCGCCGGCCCGCCGCCCAGCACGGTGTGGCGCACCTGCACGCGGGCGCGCTCGCTCGCCACGATGCCCGTGTCGTCGAGCGCGACCCATCCGTCGTCGAGCGTCTGCGTGACGGCGACGTCCACCCGCGCATCGGC
>NZ_GL622579.1:1022379-1028780 GCF_000185625.1 Eggerthella sp. 1_3_56FAA | reverse complement strand
GCCGTCCACGCCCTCGACGCGCACCGTTGCGCAGGTGCGCTCGTCAGGGCGCGTGGCCAGCACGACGGGATCGCCCGCCACGAACTCGAGGTACTCGCGTGCCTCGTCGCCCATGCCGGTGGCGAAGACGTCGGCGGGGGAGAGGTAGCGGTTCTCGAGCGCTTGCTGCTGGTAGAGGGAGAGGGCGGGAGCGTCGAGCCCCTCCATGGCAGCGTCCTCTTCTGGGGAGGCTCCGCTCTCCGCGGCCATGGGGGCGCAGGCATCCAAGGAAAGGAGCGCGCGGTCGAACGCATCCGCTTCTCCCCACAGCCCTTCCTCGCACGACACTTCCACCTGCTGGGCGGCTGCAAGGCCGCTCGGCAGCTCTATGTCCACGTCGTTGACGTGCAGGCGATGCCAGGTAGGGGCGGGCATCGCGTTCGCGTGTTCTATCGTGAGGGTTCCCATTATCCGATGGCCCCTTCCATTTCTAGCTTAATCAGGTTGTTCATCTCCACGGCGTACTCCAGCGGCAGTTCCTTCGACACGGGGTCGGCGAATCCGTTCACGATCATCGTGCGCGCCTCCTCCTCGGACACGCCGCGGCTCATCAGGTAGAACACCTTGTCGTCGCCGATGCGCCCGATGGTGGCCTCGTGGCCGATGTCCACGTGCTTGCAGCGGATGTCCATGGCCGGGATGGTGTCCGACCGGCTGATGTCGTCCAGCATGAGCGACTGGCACGACACGCTGGCGGCCGCGCCCCGCGCGTTCTCGGTGGCCACGATGGACGAGCGGAACGTGGAGGCGCCGCCGCCCTTCGAGATGGACTTCGTCTCCACGGTGGCCGACGTGTCGGGCGCGGCCAGCACCACCTTGCAGCCGGTGTCGAGGTTCTGCCCTGCGCCGGCGAACGTGATGCCGGTGAAGCTGCTGGTCGACTTGCGCCCGGCCAGGATGGACATGGGGTAGAGGTAGCCCACGTGGCTGCCGAACGACCCGCTGATCCACTCGACGGCGCCGCCCTCCTGCACCACGGCGCGCTTCGTGTTGAGGTTGTACATGTTCTTCGACCAGTTCTCGATCGTGGAATAGCGCAAGGACGCGCGCTTGCCCACGAACAGCTCCACGGCTCCGGCGTGCAGGTTCGCCACGTTGTACTTCGGCGCCGAACAGCCTTCGATGAAGTGCAGGCTGGCGTCGTCCTCCACGATGATCAGCGTGTGCTCGAACTGTCCTGCGCCCTTCGCGTTCAGGCGGAAGTAGCTTTGCAGGGGGAAGTCCAGCTTCACGCCCTTCGGCACGTAGACGAACGAGCCGCCGCTCCACACCGCGCCGTGAAGCGCGGCGAACTTGTGGTCGGTGGGCGGGATGAGCGTCATGAACTTCTCCCGGATGAGCGCCTCCCACTTCGGCTCGCGCAGCGCCTCCTCGATGCCGGAATAGACGATCCCCATGTCGGCAGCCGTTTTCTGCATGTTGTGGTACACCAGCTCGGAGTCGTACTGCGCGCCGACGCCGGCCAGGTAGGCGCGCTCGGCCTCAGGGATGCCCAGCCGGTCGAACGTGTTCTTCACATCGTCGGGGAGGCTTTCCCAATCGGCCTGCTGGTCGGTGGCGGGCTTCACGTACGTCACGATGTGATCCATGTCGAGGCCTTCGAGGCCGGGGCCCCAGTCGGGCGCCTCCATGCGCTGGTAGGTGTCGAGCGCCTTGAGGCGGAAGTCGAGCATCCAGGACGGCTCGTCCTTCTTGGCCGAGATCTCGCGGACGATGTCGGGCGTGAGGCCTGCGTCGAGCCGGAGGGACGGGTCGGTCGCGTCGCTGATGTCGTACAGCGTGCGGTCGACGTCCTCCACATAGGTTCGGAACTCTTTAGTCATGCGTGCCTCCTAGAGCGCGGCGACGGGTTCGCGCGCCGCTTCCGCACCGGCTTGCTCGAACTGCTCGAAGCCCTGCTCGTTGATCGATTCGATGAGCGAGGAGTCGCCCTCGGCCACCATGCGGCCGCGCACCATGACGTGCACGCGGTCGACGTCGACGTGCTCGAGGATGCGCGTGTTGTGGGTGATGACGACCAGCGCGCCGCCCGTGGCGCGACGGTACGCGTCGATGCCGCGCGACACCACGCCCAGCGCGTCCACGTCGAGGCCCGAGTCCGTCTCGTCGAGGATGGCAAGCTTCGGTTCCAGTAACAGCAGCTGCAGCATCTCCAGCTTCTTCTTTTCGCCGCCCGAGAAGCCCACGCCCAGCTCGCGGTCGAGATACGACGGATCCATGTCCAGCTCGTCGGCCAGGGTGCGCACGTGCTTCTTGAACTGCTTGCCCTTGAGCTCTTTGCCGTCGCGGCCGGCGACGGTTGCGCGCAGGAAGCTTGACAGGGGCACACCGGGGATTTCAACGGGCGCCTGGAAGCTCAGGAACAGCCCCGCGCGCGAGCGCTTGTCGGGGGAGAGGTCGGTGATGTCGCGGCCGTCGAACTCGACGGAGCCGCCGTCCACGCGGTAGGCGGCATCTCCCATGACCACGTGGCCGAGCGTGGATTTGCCCGCGCCGTTCGGGCCCATGATGACGTGGGTCTCGCCGGGGCCCACGGCGAGATCGATATCGTGCAGGATGGGGGTTTCGTCAACCGAGGCGGAAAGCCCGCGGATGGTGAGGAGCGAATCGCGCGTCGTGATCGTCATGTGAGGTGCCTTTCATTAATCATATAGTTTTGCTAGGATTAAGATAGTGGCAAACGGGATATTGTCAAGACTTAATCATACAAGTTTGCTAGAATTTACGGAAAGCGGTCGGCGGCCTTCCGGTGCGAACGACTGCTTCACGCGATACGTTCGCATGGAGGGACGCGGGACTGCCGCGCGAGATCGCCATCGTGTGCGGCGCGAAACGGAAAGGAAGGGTGATCGAGGTGCTCGTATCGACGAAGGGCCGTTATGCGCTGCGGCTCATGGTGTGCGTGGCGCAAGCGGGAGCGGAGGGTAAGGTTGCCCTGCGCGAGGTGTCGGAGCGCGAGGACATCTCGCTCAAGTACCTCGAGCAGTTGGCTCGTCCGCTCGTGCAAGCAGGGTTGCTTCGCAGCGTGCGCGGCAAGGGCGGCGGCTACGCGCTGGCACAGGAGCCGGCCGCTATCGGGGCGGGCGACGTGCTGCGCGCGGTGGAAGGCTCCACGGCCCCGGTGGCGTGCCTTGATTTGCAAGAGGGGATGGCCTGCCCGCGAGCGGGCGAATGCACTACCGTGCGTTTCTGGGCCGGCCTCGACGAGGTCATCGAGCGCTACGTCGACGGCGTCACGCTTGCCGATCTGGCCGGGGAACCCGGCTTGCCGTCACTTCCTGCAATCTAACGCGGGTATGACGAGGCTCTAACGGGTTAGATCACGATGACTTTTCCGCTTCGGAAGGCCGATACGCGAGCCATACAATGACCGGACAGCGTATCGGGTTCCACCGAAGGAGTTGCATGAAACGGGTTATCGTGATCGGTGCCGGCGTTGCCGGTTTGGCGGCGGCTGCGCGCTTGCAGCATGCCGGATACGAGGTGACGCTCTTCGAGAAGGAGCCGCTTGTGGGCGGCAAGATGAACCAGATCCGCGAGGAAGGGTTCACGTTCGACGTGGGTCCCACCATCGTCATGATGCCCGAGCTGTACCGCGAGGTGTTCGAAACGTGCGGCCGCAATGCCGACGACTACATCCCCATGGAGAAGGTCGAACCGCTCATGGACATCTCCTTCGGCCCTGGCGACCGTCTGCGCTTATCGAACGATCTCGCCTCTATGACCGCCGCCGTGGAGGCCGTCGGGGAGAAAGACGCGCAGGGTTACTTCGAGTACCTGGCGCTGCTGTACAAGCGCTACCTCATCGCGAAGGACAACTTCCTGCAACGCTCGTTTCGCAAACCGATCGATTTCTACAACCCGAAAAGCTTGGTAGCCGGTCTGCGCTTGCACACGCTCGGCGACGCGTACTCGTCGGTCGCGCATCATGTGAAGGACGACCGGCTGCGCAAGGCGCTCGCGTTCCAAACGCTCTATATCGGCATCTCGCCGTTCGAAGGCCCCTCGCTGTACATGATCATCCCTATGATCGAGCTGCTGTACGGCGTGTGGTTCATGAAGGGCGGCATGTACGCGATGGCGCAGGCCATGGGCCGGCTGTTTCTCGAGCAGGGAGGAGAGCTGCGCACGTCCACGCCGGTGGAGCGCATCGTGGTGGAGAACGGCTGCGCCTGCGGCGTCGAGGCGGGAGGAACGGTGCACTATGCCGACTACGTGGTGTGCGACGCCGACTTCCCCTACGCCATCACCCAGCTCGTCGACGAGGCCGATGCGCGCGGCAAGTACACGCCGCATAAGGTCGAGGACATGGAGTACTCCTGCTCGTGCTTCATCCTGTACCTGGGCTTGGACAAACGCTATCCCTCCGATGCGGTGCATTCCATCCGCTTTGCCTCCGATTTCGAGCGCAACATCGACGACATTTTCGACGACGCGCGCTTTCCCGACGACCCGTCGTTCTACTGCTACGCGCCTTCGTCGCTGGACCGCTCGCTTGCGCCCGAGGGCTGTTCGACGCTGTACGTGCTGGTGCCGGTGCCGCCGCTGTCGCCCGCATCGCCCCGCTGGACGGACGCGGAAGTGGCCGAGTACCGCGACCGGGTGCTCGACCTCATGGAGCGCGAGACGGTGTACGAGGACGTGCGCGACCATATCGTGTTCGAGCGCGCCTACACGCCGCTCGATTTCGCCGAGCGGTTCAACGCCTACGACGGCGCGACGTTCGGCTTGCGGCCGACGCTCGGGCAGAGCAACTACTGGCGCCCTCACAACAAGGCGACCGACTGCAACCGCCTGTACTTCTGCGGCAGCAGCGTCCATCCGGGCGCAGGCGTGCCTATCGTGCTGCTCAGCGCTAAGCTGGCGGCAGAGGAGCTGATGCGCGATGACCGCCTGTAGCTTGCTTGACGAGCGCGCGGACGATTTCGCGTGGTGCGAGGATGTGATCAGGCGAAACTCGCATAGTTTCTACCGAGCGTTCTCGCTGCTGCCCGCTTGCAAGCGCCAGAGCGTGTACGCGCTGTACGCGTTCTGCCGCTTGGCCGACGACTGCGTCGACCGCGACGCCAGCGCGGCGAAGCTCGAGCAGGTGCAGGACGACCTTGCGCGGTTCTTCGCAGGCACCGTGGTCGACGCTCCGTTGTGGCGCGCGCTCGACGCGGTATGCTCGTCGTTCGACCTGGACGCGCAGCCCTTCTTCGACATGCTAGAAGGACAGCGTCGCGACCTGTCGTTCCGTCAGCCGGAAACGATGGGCGACCTGGAGGAATACGGCTACTACGTGGCCGGGTCGGTGGGGCTCATGCTGCTGCCCATCCTGCACGCCGCTTCTCCGGTGGACGACGGTTTGCGCGACAGCGCGGTGGCGCTGGGCGTGGCCATGCAGCTGACCAACATCCTGCGCGACGTGGGCGAGGACTTGGAGAACGGGCGCGTCTACCTGCCCGCGGAGGTGCTGGAGGCGGCGTCGTACGCGCCGGAGCGCCTGCGCGCGCACGCGGTGGACGAGGCGTTCCGCAACGCTTGGGAGACGGTGGCGCACCGCTCGGAGGAGTTGTACCGCCCCATGGAGCGCGACGTGATCGAGCTGGACGACGACAGCCGGCTTCCCACGCTGTCGTCGCTGTACCTGTACCGCGGCATCTTGGACGAGGTGCGCGCCGACGGCTACCGTTGCTTCGAGCATCGCGCCGTCGTGTCAAAGGCAACGGCGCGCGAGTTGGTGGACGAAGCGCTGGCGGCGCTCGAGGAAGGAAAGCGATGATGGGCGACGTGATGGAGAACCTGATCGGCTTGGGCGTCTCGCTCGCGTACGTACTGGCGGTGCTGGGAGCGTCCAGCCTGGCCGCGCGGCGTGGCGCGTCGTCGGAGGCAACCCGCAAGCTCGCGCATATCGCGTTGGGCGGCTGGTGGCTCATCGCGGCCCGGTTCTTCGATTCGCCTCTGTGGGCGGCGGCGCTTCCCGCTGCGTTCATCCTTGTGAACGCGTTCGCGTACCGTCGGCAGAAGCTGTCGTTCATGGGACGCGACGACGGCGAGGACACGCCGGGCACGGTGTACTACGCGGTGTCGCTGACGACGCTCGCGCTGTTCTCGTTCGGCATCGGCGCGCCGTACATGGGAGCGCTCGGCTTCTTCTGCATGGCGTTCGGCGACGGGTTCGCAGCTGTGCTGGGCAAGCGGTTCGGACGGCGCGTGCTGGTGGGATGCTGCGGGAAGACGCTGGTGGGAAGCGCGACCATGCTGATGGTGAGCTTCGCTTCCTGCGCCGTCGTGCTGATGGCGCCGCCGCCTTTCGGCGCGGGCGGCATTCTGGGCGCGCCGGGCGGCGCGTTCGCCCCTGAGACACGCAACAGGGGATA
>NZ_GL622579.1:978766-1021275 GCF_000185625.1 Eggerthella sp. 1_3_56FAA | reverse complement strand
GGCACGGTGGTGCAGCGGGCGCGCGCCGAGCGCCAGCGCAAGAAGAAGTTCAAGCGCGGCGTGGTGATCGTATCCATCGTGTCGGCGCTGCTTGCGGTGGCGGTATCCGCCTTCGTCATCGACTTCGTGTCGGCCGGCCAGGGCGTGGGCGCGAAAACCGAGCCTATCCTGCCGTCGCGCAGCCAGCCGGCCGACGACGCCCCGGCGGCTTCCAACGGCAAGGACGATTCGACGGGATCTTCCTCGCCCGAGGAAAGCGACGCGTCCAAGGACGGCGCGAAGGATCAAGGCGAGAGCCAGTCGGACGGCAAGGGATCGTCGGGGTCGGGCTCCGGCTCGGGAACCGATTCCGGGTCGAATTCCGGGTCGTCGTCGGGCGACCGGGGATCGTCGAACTCGGGATCCGGCTCGGGGTCGACGGACTCGAGCGGCTCTTCCGGATCGAACGGCTCGTCGGACGGCGGCAGCGGTTCGGGCGGCGGGAGCGGCAACCTGTCGGATTCGGGCGACGGATCGAGCGGCAGTTCCGGCAGCGGCTCCGGCAGCACGGGCGCGCCGACGGGCTCCAGCGGTGCGGCCGGCTCGACCGCGGGTTCGGGGACGGCCGGCTCTGCCGGAGCGGCGCAGCTGGCGGCGAATCCGCCTGCGGCTTCCGTCGCGTCCTGACGTCGCGACGCGGGGTATACTGAGCGGCATGACTTCAACCGCCTACAGCTTCGATGCCGCGCTCGATGAGGGAGGCTGCTTGCGCGTCCGCTTCGCTAAGGACGCACTGCGCCCGCACGCTCGGTTCTCGCAGGATGCGGGGTAGCGCGTGGAATTCGGCATCACCATACCCATGCAGCGCCATGTGGGCCTGCCGCGCCCGCCGTACGGCGAGGTGGACGACCTGCTGTTCTGCTGGGAGGCGCACCGCATAGCCCTGGGAGGTTGCGATATGCTGCTGCTGGCGAACGCGAGCAACCGCTTCGCCGCGTTCGCGTGCATGCAGCCCGGGGAGTGGCGCGACTGGGAGCGCTCGGCGGTGTCGGCGCTGCGCGCGTCGCTGGCGGCATGCGGCTTCGCCGAGGGTTCGATCGACGCGTACCTGTTCTTCGGCGGGATTCCGGTCGTGACGCGCACGCACGGCCGGCGCCCCGTGGCGTTCATGAACGTGCTGGTGGATAAGCTGCTGCCGCTGGCGCTTCCCCTTCCGTCCGACGAGGGCGAGCCGTTCCCGCACGAGCTGTGCCGCCTCGCCAACGAGCGTATGGCGTGCAAGGCGGCCGGCTTCGAGGGTATCGGCCTGCCGGCCGAGCGCTTCGCGGCCGACCTCGCGCGTCTGGGAATCGGGCGGGCGCGATAGGCGTTCCGTGCTGCCGCGCATCTTCGCCCTAAAAACACGCCACAGCGCGTGAGGCGTGTTTTCGGAGCGATGATGATGCGTCGACGCGCATCGCAGGCGCCATGCCGCCGCGACCGCCGTCGTTCGAAACGGACGGTCCGGACTCGGAAACCGACCGCTTCGGGCGACAATGCGGCGGGCTTCTCGCGCGGCCGATCCGGCGGCCGTGCTACCATGATCGCCGACAGAAAGGACGCGCATGATGGCAACCGGCGACACCGCCACCTCGAAACTGGAACTGATCATGGGACGCGACGGCCTGGCGCGCCTCGCGGATTCCACCGTCATGGTGCTGGGCGTGGGCGGCGTGGGCTCGAACTGCGTCGAGGCGCTGGCGCGCGGCGGCGTGGGGCGGCTCATCGTGGTGGACCACGACGTGGTGCAGGCCAGCAACATCAACCGCCAGGCCATCGCGTTTCGCAGCACCATCGGCCGTAAGAAGGTGGACGTGGCGCGCGCGATGATCGCCGACATCAACCCCGAGGCGCAGGTGGAGGCGCTCGACCGGTTCGTGCTGGCCGAGGACGTGCCCGAATTCCTGGACGCCTACGCCGACAGGGTGGACTACGTGGTGGACGCCATCGACACGATCTCGGCGAAGCTGGCCGTCGCGCAGTACGCCGATGCGCACGGCGTGCGCCTCGTCAGCAGCATGGGAGCGGCCAACAAGCTGCGGCCCGAAGCTTTCCGGTTCGCCGACGTGTTCGACACGGTGAGCTGCCCGCTGTGCCGAATCATGCGCAAGGAGGCGCGCAAACGCGGCATCCGCCGCCTGCGAGTGCTGTACTCGTGCGAGCAGCCCGTGCCGGTGCCCGTGCGCGAGGGTGCGGAGCGCCGCGAGCGGTCGAACCTGGGCACCGCCTCGTTCGTGCCGCCCATCATGGGCCAGATGATCGCCGGCGAGGTGCTGTGCGCGCTCGCAGGCGTTGGCGCGCATGCGGGGGAGGAGCACGCATGATGTCCTGTCATCCTGAGCGCAGCGCGCAGCGCGGAGTCGAAGGATCCCGTGCGGCGTCAGCCAGCGCGCTGTTCGATCTGCACTGCCACCTGGACTTCGATCCCGACGTGCGGGTTGCTGCCCAGGAGCTGGCGGAGCTCGACATGGGCGCGTTCTCTACGACGGTGACGCCGGAGGGCTACGAGTGGGCGTGCGAGCTGCTGGAGCCGTTCGGCAACGTGCGCGTGGGGCTGGGCCTGCACCCGTGGTGGATCGCCGACGGCCGCTTGGGCTCGCAGGACGTGGCGCTGTTCGAGCGGTTGGCGAAGGACGAGCGCTTCATCGGGGAAGTCGGCCTCGACTTCGGCCGCGATCGCGCCGCGACGCGCGACATGCAGGTTGCGGCGTTCGAGCGCGTCGCGCGGGCGTGCGCGAGCGGCGGCAAGGTGCTGTCGATCCATGCCGTGAAGGCTGCGGGCGAGGCGCTCGACGTGCTTGAGCGCGCGGGCGCGCTCGCGGGAAACGCCTGCATCTTCCATTGGTTCTCGGGCACGTCCGATGAGCTGCAGCGCGCCGTCCGCGCCGGCTGCTTCTTCTCGATCAATCCGCGCATGCTGGCGTCGAAGCGCGGCCGTGCCTACGCCCAGGCCGTCCCGGCCGAGCGCCTGCTGCTGGAAACCGACGCCCCGTCCCAGCCGGGCGAGCGCTACGATGCGCCCGCCGAAGCCGCTCGGCTCGCCGCCATGCTCGAAGCCCTCGCCGACCTGCGTCGCACGCCCCGCGACGACCTTGCCGCTCGTATCGCGCGGACCGGCCGCGAGCTTTTGCGCTAGCTTTTCGTCACGGCCGGTCAACGGAGCTCCCACGAGCGCCGCGCCAGCCGCTCGCGACCGACGCCTCCTCCTATAGTGCCGGTAAGGATGCGAAACCGAAAGGAGGTCGTGCGATGGAGCTGGGAACGCTGCCCGAGTGGTTCACCGCGTGCGCCGAGGTGCTGGCGGTGTGCACCGCGCTGTTCCTGCCGCAGTACACGGCGTACCGCAACCGCAAGGCGAGCTACGACCGCATGCTCCGCGTGACGTCGGGGCTGCTGCGCGACCTGGCCGACGACTTGGAACGTTGCTGCGGGTGCGATGCCTTGCAACTCGAAAGCGCCAAGGAGCTGCAACTGTACCTGCGCGTCTCGTTCTACGCTTTGAGCGAGGCCAGGGAAATCGCGCTGCGCGCCGAAGTCGAGCGCCTCTATCGGCGCCTCGTCGCGCCGCACGCCGACCTGCCCGCCCTCCGCAAGGAGATCGCCGAGATCGAAGGAGGCGGCGGGAGATGATGGCCGGCACGGTGCACGACGTGGCTCTCGTGTTCGAGGGCGGCGGGATGCGCAACTCGTATTCGGCGGGCGCGATCAGCGTCATGCTGGAGCAAGGGCTGTTCTTCGACGACGTGTACGGATTGTCGGCGGGGGCGACGAATGCGATCGACTACGTCTCGCGTGACGCGCGCCGCAACGAAGCCTCGTTCACCGCATGTCTCGACGACCTCTTGTTTCGCTGGTGGGTGATGCTGTTCGTGGACGCCGACGGCGTCGGCGCGGCGCTGCACGGCGATGCGCGCGTCCTCTCAAGCTGCGCGCTGCCCTTCGACTTCGACGCCTTCCAAGCGAACCCAGCGCGCGCCACCTTGCAGGCCATCGACCGCGACACGGGCGAGACGGTCTGTTTCACGCGCGGCGATTTTCCTACCGAGCAGACGCTCATGGAGCGCGTCCGCGCCTCGACGAGCTATCCCATCGTGCTGCCGCCGACGGTCGTCGACGGGCGTGCGCTGTACGACGGCGGCATCGGACGAGGCGGCGGCATCATGGTGCCGCGCGCGATGGACGATGGGCTGAGCAGGTTCTTCGTCGTCTGCACGCGTCCGCGCGGCTTCCGCAGACCGCTCAAGCCCAACCGCTTCTACGACGCGTTCTTCTGGCGGCGTCCGCGCATGCGGGAGGCGCTGGACACCTGGAACCGGCGCTACGACGCCGAACTCGACCGGCTCGACCGACTCGAGGCCGAGGGCCGCGCCTACGTGTTCTACGCGAACGATCAGGGCGTGAAGAACACCGAGCGCGACGCGGAGAAGCTCGCCCGCAACTACGAGCGAGGCCGCATGCAGGCTTTATCCGAATTCGACAAGTGGGAGAGGTTTCTCTCAGGGCAGGGGGTTTGAGCTTTCGGTGTTGCCATGCGCACTAATTCAGAAGCCGATGTGCGGCAAAATCCAGGTTTTGGCACGACGGACTGGCGTGCGGCTCGACAACTCAAAACCCCACCTGGGGTTTTGTCGACGCGCGCAAGCGCGATGCCCTTCCGAAGGCTCGAACCGAACGCGCGGTGTGCCAAAACCTGGATTTTGCCGCACATAGCACTTTAAAGACGTGCACGCCCGCGGTGCGTCGACCCTTAGCGGAAATCCTCTTCGTCGGCGTGCTCCCAGCCGAACAGCGCGTCGCCCACGAGGCGGAACGAAAAGGGCAGCGGCGGCTGCACGTCGCCGTTGTCGATGCGCTCCGCGACGCCTTCGAGCTCCTCCAGGAGGTCGAAGAACGACAGCTCGTCGAGCGAAGGCATGCCCTGCGCCACCTCTTCCGGCGAGATCAGCAGGATCTGCAGCACGATGTCGAGATGGCCGTCGAGGCGAGCGTTGTTATCCAGCAGCGCCTCCACGTTGTCGCGCCCGAAGAACGACTTCTCGATGCAGTACCAGCCCACGGCCTCGGGCGCATCCTCGTCGTCCAGGTAGTTGCTGAGGATGATGCCGTTGTCCTCGAGGTCGTTCACGGTGAAGCACGACACGAGCGTCTCGGGAGTCACGAGCGGTTCGTCGTTCTCGTCAAGATCGCTCATCACGTATACGAGCTCGGCTGCCAGCCCGTCTGCGCCCACGTCGAGCGCCAGCCCGTAGCAGTAGCCGGGATTGGCCTTGCGCGTGCCCCAGTAGAGCTCGCCGTGGTGTTCGAGAAGCGTTTTGACGGTAGCGGCCATGAGGATCCCCTTCGCGCGACGTGCTTGATCGGATCAGTCGAGTATAGAGCATCGTGGCGAGCGGTGGTACGATGGTCGGCGACTGAAAGGAAAACGACATGCCGATCATCCACCTCGAAGACCTCGACGACCCGCGGCTCGCCGCGTACTCGGGCATGACCGACGCGCAGTTGCGCGATTGCCCCGACAGCACGCACGGCCTGTTCATCGGTGAGTCGCGCAAGGTGATCGAGCGCGCGCTGGCCGCCGGGGTGCGGATGCGCTCGCTGTTCATGGAGGAGAAGTGGCTCGATCAGACGATGCCACTCGTCGATTCGCTGTTGGACGGCGATCCCGACTTTCCCGTGCTCGTGGCCACGCGCGAGCAGTTCCGCGCCCTGACCGGCTACGAGGTGACGCGCGGCGCGCTGGCCGCGTTCGAGCGCCCGCCCTTGCCTCGCGTGGAGGATCTGCTGGCGAGCGCGCGCCGAGTGGCTGTGTTGGAGGACGTGACGAACTACACGAACATCGGCGCCGTGTTCCGCTCGGCGGCGGCGCTGGGCATCGACGCGGTGCTGGTTACGCCGTCGTGCCACGACCCGCTGTACCGTCGCGCCGCGCGCGTGTCGATGGGGACGGTGTTCCAGGTGCCGTGGACGCGCATCGGAAGCGAGCGCGCCTGGGCGGCCGAGGGCGTGCCGCTTCTGCGCTCGCTGGGCTTCTCGACGGCCGCGCTCGCGCTGTCGGACGAGGCGATCTTCCTGCACGACGAGCGCCTGCGCGGCTGCGACAAGCTGGCGCTGGTGCTAGGCACCGAAGGCGACGGCCTCGCGCCCTCGACGATCGCGAACTGCGACTACACGGTGAAGATCCCCATGGACCACGACGTGGACTCCCTCAACGTGGCGGCGGCCAGCGCCGTGGCCTTCTGGGAGCTCCGCACGAAGTGGCGCGATTGAGCGCCGTCTACTCCAAATCCAACCCGTCGATCACTTCCCGGAGCGTGCTCGCCGACTCGTGCAGGCGCGCCAGTTCGTCGTCGGACAGCGGGGCCGGCACCTGGTACTCGATGCCGTTCTTGCCGACCACAGCCGGCATCGACAGCACCACGTCGTGCAGGCCGTGCACGCCGTTCTGGAAGTTCGACACGGGCAGGATGGGCTTCTCGTCGCGCACGATGGCCTCGCAGATGCGTTTCACCGACATGGCGATGCCGTAGTAGGTGGCCTTCTTCTTCGCGATGATCTCGTAGGCGCTGTTCTTCACGTCCTCGGCGATGCGCTGCATCGACTCGTCGTGTTCGAAATGGCCGCGCAGCTCGCAGAAGTCGTTCACCGGGATGCCCGAGATGTTCGCCGTGCTCCATGCCGCGATCTCGCTGTCGCCGTGCTCGCCGATGATGCGCGCGTGCACGTTGCGCGGGTCCACGCCGAGGTGCTCGCCCAGGATGTACTTGAAGCGCGCGGTGTCCAGCACCGTGCCCGATCCGATGACGCGGTTCTCGGGCATGCCCGACAGCTTCAGCGCCACGTGCGTGAGGATGTCCACCGGGTTCGACACCACCAGCAAGATGCCCTGGTAGTCGCGATGGGCGATTTCGGGGATGATGGACTTGAAGATGCTCACGTTCTTATGCACGAGGTCCAGGCGCGTTTCGCCGGGTTGCTGGTTCGCGCCGGCCGTGACGATGATGATGGCCGCATCGGCCGCGTCGTCGTAGTCGCCCGCGTAGATGTTCATGGGGCCGGCGAAGGGCATGCCGTGCGCGATGTCGAGCGCTTCGCCCTCGGCGCGGTCGCGGTCGACGTCGATGAGCACCATCTCGGTGAACAGCTCGCTCTGCATCAACGCGAACGCGGTTGCCGAACCCACGAATCCGCACCCTACGATGGCCACTTTCCGATCGTTGATAACGCGCTGCATACGCTTCCTTCCGTCGACATGTTCGAGTGAGAACCTACTGCATCCCGGCGAACCCGTCAAGGTCGTTCATCGATTGTCTGTACCGAAAAAAGGATAGGGCGGCTATACTGAGAGCGTGGCAGGCAAGCTGCACCGTCGTCGCCAAGGAGGGGCCATGGCCATCAATCGTCAGAAGCTCAAGCTGCTGTACCTCATGCGGATGCTCGAGGAGGAGACCGATGCCGAACGCGGCCTCACGATGGCGCAGATCATCGGGAAGCTGGAAGCGCTGGGCATCTCGGCCGAGCGCAAGTCCATCTACCGCGACATCGAGGCGCTGCGCGAGTTCGGCGTGGACGTGCGCACCTACCAGCGCGCGCCGGTGGAGTACGCCGTGGAGCACCGCGCGTTCGCGTTCGCCGAGCTGCAGCTGCTGGTGGACGCGGTGCAGAGCTCCCGCTTCCTCACGCAGCGTAAAAGCGACGCGCTGGTGGAGGGCGTGAAGCAGCTGGCCTCGCGGCGGCAGCGCGCGCTGCTGGACAAGCGCGTGCACGTGGAAGGCCGCATCAAGATGCAGAACGAGTCGGTGTTCGGCAGCGTCGACCGCATCCAGGAGGCCATCGCGCTCAAGCGCCGGATCTCGTTCGTCTACTTCAAGTACGATGCGGCGAAACGCAAGGCGCTGCAGCATAACGGCGAGCGCTACATCGAGACGCCCGTGCAGCTCGTGTACGCGGAAGGCTACTACTACCTGGTCGTGTTCAACGAGAAGCACGACGATTTCGCGAACTACCGCGTGGACCGCATGGACCGCATCGAGGTGCTGGACGAGCCCGCGCTCAAAAACGAGCGCATCGCCACGTTCGACGCGCGCGAGCTGGAAAGCCGCGCGTTCGGCATGTACAGCGGCGAGCCGGTGGCGGCCACGCTGCTGGTGGACGAGGAGGTCATGGGCGCGGTCATCGACCGGTTCGGCAAGGACGTGGAGTCGGTGCCGACGGGGGAGAGGCGGGCGCGCGTGTACGCGACGGTGATGAAGAGCCCCGTGCTGTTCGGGTGGCTGGCTCAGTTCGGCGGCCGCGTTCGCATCGAGAAGCCGACCGCGCTGGCGCAGGAGTACCGCGCCTACCTTGAGGACATCGTCGCCGCGTACGAGTAGGACGCCGCCGTTCCAGCGCCTCGGCTGTCCGCGCGCCTCACACCGCCTGCGGCATCGCCTCTTCGTCGTGCTCGCAGGCGGGTCGGCCGCCGCCGACGACCAGTCGGCCTCCGTCGTCGAGGACGATCTCCAGTTCCACGAGCAACCCGTTCTCGTCGGTGCAGAACACAAGATCGCTCACCTGCCGTCCGATGGCGTACGAGCAGGGGCGCAGGCTCTTCCAGCGCAGTCCCGCTACGGGCGCGTCGGTTTCCAAGCTGCCGACGTGCAGCGCGATGTGCGGCCCCCGCATCACGAACACGGCGAGGTCGCAGCCTTCGAACCGCAGGACGGTAGGCGCGCCGGGCAGGTAGGCGCGGGCGCGTTCGTCGAACAGGGCGAGCACGTCTGCCACGTACGATCCGACGGCGCAGCGCGCCTGCCTTCGGTTGGCTCGTGCGAGGCCGCGCGGGTCGTCGAACCATCGCTGGTACAGGTTCGCGAACGCCGCGGCCGCGTCGACGGGGGCGAAAAGGGACGTTTGGTCGGCTTGTCTTGCATGCATGGGACTCTCCTTTGCTCTCTTGTTGCGTATGGTACACGTTCGGCGGTTCAAGCCTGTCCTTTCTGTGGGACAGCTGCCGATCGTTCGGTCCGCATGACCCGTCTGCGCCGCTCGCTGCCCGTGTGCCTTCTCCGCGCCTTGCGCGCGCGGCCGCCGCAAGGCGCGTCGTTTGCGTTAGAATGACGCACGGGAAACACGTTGGAGACGCTCGTCGGTTTCGAGCCGATAATGGATGGAGAGCCAGTGGCCAAGCTATCGATTGCGCCGCGGTCGCGCGACGATGCGCGGATTGCCGCGCACCTGGACACCTTCGCGCGCCGTGTCGAGGCGACGCCGCCGGGCATGTGCCCGCTGGCCGTGCAGCTGACCATGCTGCAGGCAAGCGGCGCGCAGACCTGCGGAAAGTGCGTTCCGTGTCGCGACGGCATCCCGCAGCTGGCGGCGATGCTCAAACGCGTGGTGGACTGCGACGCCGACGAGGGCGTACTGGAGGGCCTGCGC
The DNA here is from genome assembly GCF_000185625.1 of Eggerthella sp. 1_3_56FAA. NCBI lineage: Bacteria > Bacillati > Actinomycetota > Coriobacteriia > Eggerthellales > Eggerthellaceae > Eggerthella > Eggerthella sp. 1_3_56FAA. The sequence goes on along the minus strand of NZ_GL622579.1, from coordinate 1,011,843 downwards.
GCGCTGGCCGAGATGATCCGCGACACGTCGGATTGCGCCATCGGCTACGAGGCCGCCCGCAGCGTGCTGGAGGGTCTCGATACGTTCGCCGACGAGTATGCCAGCCACGTGCACGTCCGCGTTTGCCAGGCCGGCGTCGGCCAGACGGTTCCCTGCGAGACGCTGTGTCCCGCGCACGTGGACGTGCCCGCCTACATCGCGCTCACGGCGGCGGGCGACTACGCCGGTGCCGTCAACATGGTGCGCAAGGATAACCCGTTTCCCACGGCTTGCGCGTTCGTGTGCGAGCATCCTTGCGAGACGCGGTGCCGCCGCACGCTCATCGATGCGCCCATCAACATCCGCGGGATCAAGAAGTTCGCGGTCGACCAGATGCCAGCCGACCAGGTGGCGCCCCCGCCGCGCAGCGTGGACACCGCGCGCACCGTCGCCGTCATCGGCGGCGGGCCCAGCGGGCTCACCTGCGCGTACTTCCTCGCGCTCATGGGGCACCGCGTGACGGTGTTCGAGGAACGCGCCCAGCTGGGCGGCATGCTGCGCTACGGCATCCCCGCGTACCGCTTTCCGCGCGAGCGCTTGGACGAGGACATCCGCGGCATTCTGAACGCCGGCACCATCACGGCCCGCTGCGGCGAAGCGGTGGGCGCGCATGAAATGGCCGAGATAGCCGACACGTACCATGCGGTGTACGTCTCCATCGGCGCGCAGACGGGCAAGTCGCTGCGCATCGACGGCGTGGATGCCGAAGGCGTCGTCTCGGCAGTGGATTTGCTGGGGGCCATCGGCGATGGCGACTATCCCGACTTCACGGGCAAGCGCGTGGTGGTGGTGGGCGGCGGCAACGTCGCCATGGACTGCGCGCGCACGTCGGTGCGCGCCGGGGCCGACGAGGTCTCGGTGGTGTACCGGCGCCGCAAGGACGACATGACGGCGCTGCCGGCTGAGGTGGAGAGCGCCATCGCCGAGGGCGTGGAGATGATCGTGCTGGAGGCGCCCGCCAGCATCGAGGTGGACGAGCGCGGACATTGCACGGCGCTCATCACGCAGCCGCAGATGATCGGTCCCGTGCGCGGCGGCCGTCCGGCGCCGATGGCGGCCGACAAGCCGACGCGCCGCATAGAAGCCGACATCATCCTCATCGCCGTGGGGCAAGATGTGGTGTCGGGCCCGTTCGAGGAGTTCGGCATGAGCACCACCTGGGGTTGCTTCAATGCCGACGATCATCTTGCGGCCGAAGGGTACGACCATGTGTTCGTGGGCGGCGACTGCCAGACCGGCCCCTCCACGGTGATCCGCGCCATCGGGGCGGGGAAGGTTGCCGCGCGCAATATCGACGAGTTCTTGGGATACCATCACAAGCTGCCGTGCGACATCGACGTGCCCGAACCGTTGCAGAACGACCGCACGCCCAAGGGGCGCGTGGAGATAACCGAGCGTCCCGCGCGCGAGCGGCGGCTCGATTTCGATGGCGTCGAGAACGGAATGAGCCGCGAAGAGGTCGTGCAGGAGTGCGGGCGCTGCCTGCGCTGCGATCGTTTCGGCTGCGGCGTTATGGAAGGAGGCAGGCACCAGTATGCCTAGCATCACGATAGACGGGATCGCCCTCGACGTTGCCGAAGGGTCCACCATCCTCGATGCCGCGCGCGTTGCCGGCATCCGCATCCCCACGCTGTGCTTCCTGAAAGAGCGCAGCGCCATCGCCTCGTGCCGCGTGTGCGTCGTGGACGTGGAAGGGTTCGACCAACCGGTTCCCTCGTGCGCTACGTCCGTGCAAGACGGCATGAAGGTGACCACCTCCTCGCCGCGCGTCGAGGCGTACCGACGCATCGCGCTGGAGCTCATCATTGCCGATCACGGCCTTGACTCCACGAACTACTGCTTCTCGTGCGACAAGAACGGCGCCTGCGAGCTGCAGGCCGTTTGCCGCGAATACGGCGTGTTGGAGTCGCCCTACGAGGTCGCGCAGAAGCGCGAGCCGGTGCGCGACGAGAACCCGTTCCTCTCCTACGATCCGAACCTGTGCATCCGCTGTCAGCGCTGCGTGGGCGCCTGCAACGACGCCGCGCGCAACCATTCGCTGCATGCGGCGAAGCGCGGCGTGCGCACGCTGATCGAGGCGCCGTTCGGCGCGAGCTGGCGCGCCACCGACTGCGAGTCGTGCGGCACCTGCGCGCAGGCGTGCCCCACCGGCGCGCTCACCGAGAAGCGCCGAGCGGCGTATCGCTCGTGGGAGACCGGGCGCGTGCGCACCACATGCCCGCATTGCGGCGTGGGCTGTCAACTGGACCTCGTGGTGAAGGACGGCGCCATCGTGGATGCCGAAGCGGCGCCCGGTCCGTCGAACCAAGGGCTTCTGTGCGTGAAGGGACGCTCGGCAAGCTTCGATTTCGTCGACGCGCCCGACCGCATCCGCACGCCGCTCGTAAAGAATCGCGAGACGGGCGAGTTCGAGCCTGCTACCTGGGACGAAGCGCTCGACCTCGTGGCGAGGCGCTTCACCGAGCTGCGCGATGCCCACGGCGGCGAGTCGCTGGCGGCGTTTGCGTGCTCGCGTTCCACGAATGAGGACATCTACCTGTTCCAGAAGATGGCGCGCATCGTGCTCCAAACGAACAACGTGGACTGTTGCGCGCGTGTTTGACACGCCCCCACGGTCGCCGGTCTGGCGACCATGCTTGGTTCCGGCGCGATGACGAACTCCATCGAAGACGTCACGCGCAAGGCGGAGGTCATCATGCTCGTGGGGTCGAACCCCGAGGAGGCGCACCCCGTCATCGGCATGCAGATCCGCGCGGCGGTCGAACGCGGCTGCCGGCTCATCGTGGTCGACCCGCGCGATATCGGGCTGGCCGCGCATGCCGACATCCATTTGAAGCTGAGGCCGGGAACGAACGTCGCGTTCGCAAACGGCATCGTGAACTACCTGATCCAGCACGAGCTGTACGACGAGGACTTCGTGCGCGAGCGCACCGAGGGCTTCGAGATCTTGGCCGCGACGGTGCGCGACTATACGCCCGAGCTGGTGGAGGATATCTGCGGCATCGATCGGCGCGATCTCGTGGCCGCGGCGAAGATGTACGCGGCGGCCGATGCGGCTGCCATCATGTACTGCCTCGGCGTGACGGAGCATTCCACGGGAACCGACGGCGTCATGGCGCTGTCGAACATCGCGATGATCTCCGGCAACCTGGGCAAGCCGGGCGGCGGCGTGAACCCGCTGCGCGGCCAGAACAACGTGCAGGGCGCTTGCGACATGGGCGCCGGTCCCGACGATCTGCCCGGCTACCAGAAGGTGGCCGACCCCGAGGTGGTGCGCCGCTTCGAAAAGGCGTGGGGGGTTGCGCTCCCGCGTGCGCGCGGCATTAAGGCGACTGAATGCTTCCCGGCCATGATCGAGGGCGGCATCAAGGGCCTGTTCCTGTTCGGCGAGGATCCCGTGCGCACCGACCCCGACACCCACCACGTGATCCGCTCGCTCGAGGCGCTCGAGTTCTTCGTGGTGGACGACCTGTTCATGACCGAGACGGCCAAGTACGCCGACGTCATCCTGCCCGGGCGCAGCTACGCCGAGAAGGAGGGCACGTTCACGAACACCGAGCGGCGCGTCCAGCGCGTGCGCAAAGCCGTGGGCGGGCCTGAGGGCGCGTGGCTCGACACCGACATCTTCACCGAGGTCATGAACCGCATGGGCTATGCGCAGCCGCGTCTGAGCGCGGCCGAGGTCATGGATGAGATCGCCTCGGTCACGCCCACGTACGGCGGCATGAGCCATGCGCGCCTCGACGGCGACGAGACGGCCGGCCGCGGCTTGCAGTGGCCGTGCCCAAGCGCCGAGCATCCCGGCACGCCCATCCTGCACATGGGCGAGTTCGCCCAGGGGCTGGGCGCGTTCTCCACACCCGACTACCAGCCGTCCGCCGAGCTGCCCGATGCGGAGTATCCGCTGGTCATGATGACGGGCCGCATCCTGTACCAGTACAACGCCTGCGCCATGACCGCTCGCACCGACGGCGTGAACGAGATAGCGAACCGCTCGTTCATCGAGCTGAACACGTGCGATGCCGAGGCTCTCGGCATCGCCGACGGGGACATCGTGCGCGTCTCGTCGCGCCGCGGCTCCATCGAGTCCGTCGCGCATGTGTCCGAGAAGACGTCGCCGGGACATACGTGGATGCCGTTCCATTTCCAAGACGGCAACAGTAACTGGCTCACCATAGCCGCTCTCGACCGCGTGTCGAAGGCCCCCGAATACAAGGTGTGCGCCGTGAAGGTGGAGAAGGCGTAGGCTGTTGGGGGAGGGGCGCCCGTCGCGTCCCTCCCGTTTCATTTCCAATTCGTTTCAACGACGTGGGGCTTTGTTGTAGTTGACTTGCGTGCGTTGACGATTCGGGTTGCGCCTGTGCATCATTAACGAGTACTTTTCGAGACATCACGGTGAGGAGCACGCATGACGAAAACGCGCGTCGGCATATTCGGATACGGCAACCTCGGGCGCGGCGTGGAGCTGGCCTGCAGGCAGAACGACGACATGGAGCTGGTGGCGCTGTTCACGCGCCGCGACCCGGCGACGGTGAAACCACTGACGGAAGGCGTGCCGGTGTTCGCTGCTGACGAAATGGCATCGCATCGGGACAATATCGACGTGCTCGTCCTATGCGGCGGCAGCGCGAACGACCTGCCGGAGCAGACGCCCGCATGCGCGAACCTGTTCAACGTAGTCGACTCGTTCGATACCCATGCGAACATCCCCGCCCATTTCGCCAAGGTGGATGCCGCTGCGCAGGAGAGCGGCAATGTGGCCGTCATCTCGGCGGGCTGGGATCCAGGCATGTTCTCCATCGCTCGTCTGTACGCTTCCAGCGTGCTGCCCGAGGGCGAGGACTACACGTTCTGGGGCCGCGGCGTCTCGCAGGGTCACAGCGACGCCATTCGTCGCATCGAGGGCGTGGCCGATGCGCGCCAGTACACCGTGCCCGTCGCCTCGGCGCTCGAAGCCGTGCGCAACGGCGAGAAGCCGCAGCTGACCACGCGTCAGAAGCACACGCGCGAGTGCTTCGTCGTGGCCGAGGAAGGTGCCGACCTGGCGGCTATCGAGAAGGCCATCGTCGAGATGCCGAACTACTTCGCCGACTATGACACCACGGTGACGTTCATCTCGCAGGAGGAGCTCGACCGCGATCATGCCGGCATCCCGCATGGCGGCTCCGTGTTCCGCTCGGGCGTGACCGGCGAAAACGGCGAGCACACCCACGTGGTGGAGTACTCGCTCAAGCTGGACTCCAACCCCGAGTTCACCGGCAGCGTGCTAGTTGCCTGTGCCCGTGCCGCGCATCGTCTGAGTCGTGAGGGTGTCGTCGGCTGCAAGACGATGTTCGACATCGCTCCGGCCTATCTCTCCGCCAAGAGCGGAGAGGACTTGCGCGCCGAGATGTTGTAGGGCGTTCTCGACCCGATGCGTCGAAGGCCTCGCTGCGCCCGCGGCGAGGCCTTCTTCATGCTAGATCAAAACGCCGTTGCAGTGGTCGATTTCGTGCTGGATGATCTGGGCGGTGAAGCCGGTGAATGTTTTGACGCGCGGCTTCATGGCGAGATCCTGGTAGCTCACCTTGATGGTGCGGTAGCGCGTCGCGGGTCGCGTGCCCGCAAGCGACAGGCAGCCTTCTTCCGTTTCGTAGGCGCCTGCGCGCGAGACGATCTCGGGGTTCAGCATGGCCAGGTATGCACCTTCGTTGTCGAAGGCGATGATGCGTTTGACTTCGCCGATCATGTTCGCCGCCATGCCGACGCACGAATGGCGGTGCGCCGCAAGCGTGTCCAGAAGATCCTGCGCGATGGGCAGATCGGCTTCGGTAGCCGCCGTTGAAGGCTGTTGCAGAACCAGCTCGTTTCTCATGATGGGACGAATCATCGCGAAGGCCTTTCCACGTGACGAGCCTTTGCCGTTTGGCATGACGAGGCTCGCGCTCCTGCACTCTCTTGGTATAGTGTACGTGAAATCGACGGAGAGGAGGCGCATATCGTGGATGCAGTCGCATTCATGCGCGGCAACAGGGCGTACTTCGAGGATTTCATGACGAGAAGCACCTACCATTCGAACGCCATCGAAGGCAGCACGCTTTCGTACGCCGAAACGTACGCAATCCTCTGGAACGATAATTCTTTGCAGGTAACGGCTACTGCGAGAGAACTGTACGAGGCAATCAACCACAAATACGCGCTGAGCCTGGCGCTTGAGGAAATGCAAGTGACCTTGAGCGAGCGGCTCGTCAAGAGGATTGCGCAGGCTATCAACAAGAACATCAACGAAATCGGCGGCTATCGAACGATCTCGGTGCTCATTCGCGGCGCAGAGCACATTCCGCCGAAGCCGAACCAGGTGAACCAGCTCATGATGCAATTGGTTCACGAGTACAACCATGCCGACGACGTAGACCCGTATCTGCGCGAGGCGCGTTTCCATATCCGGTTCGAGCGCGTCCATCCCTTCGAGGACGGCAATGGACGCACGGGTAGGATACTCGTCAACCGTGGTCTTTTGCAGGCGGGGTTGGCTCCCGTCGTCGTTCCGTTCGAGCGCCGCGCTGAATATCTTGCGATGCTCGCCGACGGCGATTCGGATGGGCTCGCCGAGATGCTCCGATCGCTTTCCCATAGCGAGGAAGAGCGGATCGCAGCGTTTGCCGAGGCCGCTCAGGAATAGATCGCCGCGGCCAGAGCGGCGAGGGCGAACAGGATCCCGAACGTTGCCGCGACGGCGCGTTCCTTTCCGGCGAGATCGAAGCCGATGCCGCGCATGCCGTCGAGCGGGCTGGCCTTCGCGTGGGCCGGGTGCGGCTCCTCGCGCAGCAGGCCGCCGGGGATGACCCGGATCTCGACGGCGCGATTCGGGCGCGCGTGGGCTCCGCGCGTCTGCCGGGGTTGGGGCTGGGATGCGAGGGCTGCATTGCTCATGGGACTCTCCTTCGTCGGCGCTTCGTTCGTATGCTGCGAAGGATACCGGAAACGCGCGGGGAGTGAGTACCACTATCGGGACAAGCGAACCTCCGACGGAAATCAGTCGCGTACTGTGAAACGGTGCAGGTCGAAACAGTCGCGCAGCCCGGTTCTATCGCATGGATGGTACAATGCGATTGTTCCGATAGGTTGATCAGGACGATCCGCGACCGAGGAGTTCTTCCATGATTCTCACGTACGAGCAGGCCGACCGGTTCTATACGCTCATCAACGCGCTGCTTGGGTACGCCAACGAGCGCTTCGAGGTGGTTCGCGAGCTTCCCCTCCCCATCGTCGATCTCGAATCCCAATCCAAGGCTGCCCTCGTGGCCGAGACGCTGTGGGATAGCGTCGGGATCATTGACGACTTCGTCCGCGAGAACCCCTTCGACCTGCCGAAGCGCTTCCTTGACACCGCTCTTGCGTGGAAGGATGCGTTGACGGGTTCGTTCGTGTTCGCGGGGCACGAGGATGGGCGCGCCTTGCTCATGGGCGACGAGGACGTGTTCGCGGTTGCCGGGATACAGTTGGAGCCGAGCGAGTTGCTGAGCGAGTGGCCCGACGTGGTGCGCACCACGTTGCTGCCGTTCGACGATCTGATCGTCTACGACGGCATGTTGAACGTGCTCGGCATTGAGTTCGGCCCCGAGGTCGCTGCTTCCGCCCAGGCGGATTTCAAGGAACGCCGCGCCAAGGGCCTCGTGCGCACCGCTGCGGACTTCGTCGCGCGCTCGCGCGCCCTCAACGAGGCCGGTCGCAACCGCGCCGTCGAGCGTCTCTTGGCCGACGCCGAGCGCGACGCGCGTATCGCCGCCTTCGGGGAGCAGCTTCCCCCGGGCTTCCATCGCGGCGCGCTCGCGGGGCTTACGGAGGCCGAACGCGCTGCGGCCTTCGACGAGCGCTTCGACGCGTGGGATGAGGGGCGCTTCGAGCAGAAGGAGGCCATCCTGCGGGAGCGTGCCCTGGACCGCGAGCCGGCCGGCACGCTCGAGGCGTGCCTGGGGCTGTACACGAAGACGGAGCTCGAAGGCGTCGGTCGGCTGCTCGGCCTCAAGGGACTCTCCAAGCTGCGCAAGGCCGAGCTGGCCCGCGCCGTCGCGGAGAGCGTCCCCTCGTCGTCCGACCTGCTGCGCGATATGCTGGCCGCGTGCTCCCCGGGCGCTTTCAGGACGGCCAAGGAGCTGGCGTGCGAGGGAGCCGTGTCGTTCGGCGCCGAAGATGTGAGCAGACGCCTGTACCTGACGCCCCTCATGCCATACACGTTCCTGTTTTGGCAGGGAGGGCGCTTCACGGCCTTCGCCCCGGAGCAGACCAAGTGCATGCTCGCAGACGTCGACTTCGAGGAGATCGAACGGGTGCGGGTCCGGAACGAAGAGGTGGTGACGTGCGCTGAGGCGTGCACCACCTTCTACGGTGTCGTCTCGCTCGACGATGCCTACCTTCGCTACCGGGAGGCCTGTTCCGATCCTGTGACGCGCCGGCGGTTCGTCGAGCTGATCGAAGTTGAGGCTTCCTTCTTCGAGTGCGGGTTCGAGCTGTGGGAGTGCGACGGGGTGGATCACCTGGTTCACTATGCCATCGGCAACGATTACGCGGCTTCCGAGTACGCCCGTCTGCACGCCCCCGACTTCCTGGACGATCTGACGAGTCTCGCGGACGAGGTCGTAGACGAGGGCTTGATCGAGAAAGCCCTCCACCGGATGGGGGAGGGCCTCGGCTCCGAATGGGAGGAACTTGACGGCTACCGGCGTTTCCTGTTGGAGGAGCACGCGAAAAACCCGCCGCGCCCGTTCGAGCCCTCCATGCTGCAGCGCGACGCGATCGGCGCGCTGTTCGAGCTGTCCACCGTGGTGCAGCTGCGGAACTTCCTGGATGCCCGCGTCCCCGACGGTGAGGACGACTTCTTCTTCGCGGACCGCGTAGTCGAGGCTCTGGTCATGGGTGCGATGGAGGGCGCAGGAATCCAAGATTTGTTTGCCTACGTGCGCGAGCTGGGCCTTGACGCGTGCTGCGAGGACGAGGAACGGCTGCCCAAGCTGATCACGAACGTGTACAACTCGCTGCCCTCGTGGGAGAACAACGGCTGGTCGCCGCAGGAGCTGCTGGAGCGTATGGCCGGCAAGAAGGTGTTCTACAACGAGAGGGGCGACGTCATGAAGGTCGGCCGCAACGACCCTTGCCCTTGCGGCAGCGGCAAGAAGTACAAGAAGTGCTGCGGAAGGTAGACGCCCCTCGGGGTTATTCCTTGCCGGTCCAGCAGTACGTGCACACCTTCTCGGGATCGATGCCGATGGCTTCCAGCATGCCGTCGAGCGACTGGTAGCCTAGCGAATCGAAGCCCATCTGCTCGCAGATGGATTTCAACATGCACTTGCCGCGCTCGGTGGAGCCGTCGGCGTACTCGTCGAGGTGCTGCACGCCCTCCTCGCCTTCCAGCTGGTCCACCATGCGGCGTGCGAGCAGCTCCATGTCGGAACGGCTGCTGGAGAAGCTCAGGTACTTGCAGCTGAACATGATGGGCGGGCAGGCCGAGCGCATATGCACTTCTTCTGCGCCGCACTTGTACAGGAAGTCCACCGTCTCGTTCAGCTGCGTGCCGCGCACGATGGAATCGTCCACGAACAGCAGCTTCTTCTCGTTGATGAGCTCGGGGATGTGTATTTGCTTCATCTTCGCCACGCGGTTGCGCACTTCCTGGTTGCTCGGCATGAACGAGCGCGCCCACGTGGGCGTGTACTTGATGAACGGGCGGGCGAAGGGGGTTTTGCATTCGGTGGCGTAACCGATTGCGTGCGGCACGCCCGAGTCGGGCACGCCGGCCACGTAGTCGAGCTCGGGCGCGCCGCCCGCCGCGGCCTCGTCGCGCGCCATGATGGCGCCGTTGCGATAGCGCATGACCTCGACGTTCACGCCTTCGTAATTCGAGTTCGGATAGCCGTAGTACACCCACAAAAACGCGCAGATCTTCATCTTGTCGCCGGCGGGGGAGATGGTGCGGTACTCGTCGGGGTTCACCAGCACGATCTCGCCGGGGCCCAGCTCGTACTCGTCGCGGTAGCCCAGCTTGTGGTAGGCGAACGATTCGAACGAGATGCAGAAGCCGTCGTCGCTCTTGCCGATGAGCACGGGCAGGCGGCCAACCTTGTCGCGCGCGGCGATGATCTGGCCGTCCTGGGTGATGATGAGCAGCGTGAGCGACCCGTCGATGGATTCCTGTGCGTGCTTGATGCCCGAAACGAAGTCGTCTTTCTGGTTGATGAGCGCGGCGACGAGCTCCGTGGTGTTCACCTTGCCCGAGCTCATGGCCATGAACTGCCGGCCGCCGCTGGCGAAGTTCTTCTCCACCAGCTCCTCGGCGTTGTTGATGGCGCCCACCGTGGTGATGCCGAACGTGCCCAGGTGCGAGCGCACCAGCAGCGGCTGCGGGTCGGTGTCGCTGATGCAGCCGATGCCGCTGCAACCGTGGAAGCCCTGCAGGTCGTCTTCGAAGCGCGTGCGGAACGGCGTGTTCTCGATCGAGTGGATCTCGCGTTGGAAGCATCCTTCCTCCGCATCGTGGAAGATCATGCCTGCGCATTTCGTTCCCAGGTGGGAGTGGTAGTCCACGCCGAAGAACACGTCCAGCACCACGTCGTGATGCGCCGCCGCCCCAAAGAATCCGCCCATTGCTTGCCTTTCGTTGTGCCTGCCGCTAATCCGTGCCAACAAAAATATCAGTATACGGCTACCGCCGGTCCGAAGGAACGCTGAGCGGCCACGATCCGCGTTTTCTGCACGAGTTCGCGCCTCGTGGCGAAGCGTTTTCCCTCTTCGGCTAGCTCTTCTTGTCCGGAACGATGAAGATGAACACGAGCGAGCTGATCAGCAGCAGGAACGGGTAGAACAGAAACGGGATGATCTGGAACGCCGACACCGCGAAGCCAAGCTCCGTGGCGGCCGAGATGGCCACGAGCATCTGGGCGCCGTAGGGCAGGATGCCTTGGAAAACGCACGAGAACGTGTCCAAAAGCGATGCCGTCTTGCGCTTCGAGATGCCGTACGTCTTCGCCATATCGGCGGCGATGGGGTTCGAGATGACGATGGCCACGGTGTTGTTCGCGGTGGCGATGTCCATGGCACCCACCAGCAAGCCCATGCCCAGCTGACCGCCTTTCTTGCTTTTGAACAGGCTTTTGATGCCGTTCAACAGCGCCACGAACCCGCCGTACTCGCGGATGAGCGCGCAGATGGCCGACACCAGCAGCGCCACCATCGTGGTCTCGAACATGCCTGCGGCACCCGAGCCCATGTTGGCCAGCAGGTCGGTGGCGGCAGTGGCACCCGTGGCCACCATGATGATAGAGCCCGACAGAATGCCCAGCAACAGCACAACGAACACGTTCACGCCGATGATGCCGCCAACGAGCACGATGAGGTAGGGGATGAGCTGGATCAGGTCGTACTCGTGAACGACGCTGCCGCCGAGGTCGGCGCCGAACGACAGAGCGAGGATGATGACGAGCGATACGATGGCCGCGGGTAGGGCGATCTTGAAGTTCTCGCGGAACTTGTCCTTCATCTGGCAGCCTTGGCCTTGGCAGGCTGCGATGGTGGTGTCGGAGATGAACGAGAGGTTGTCGCCGAACATGGCGCCGCCCATGACGCTGGCCACGCACAGCGGCAGGCTGAAGCCGGACGCGGACGACACCGCCACGGCGATGGGCGTGATCAGCGTGATGGTACCCACCGACGTGCCCATCGACAGCGACACGAAGCAGCTCACCACGAACAGCACCGCTACGGCGAACTGCACGGGAACGACGGAAAGCAGCAGGTAGGCCACGCTTTCGGCGCTGTCGCGGCCTACGGTGCCCACGAAGATGCCGGCCACCATGAAGATGAGCACCATGGTGACGATGGTCTTGTCTCCCATGCCGCGGCCCATGATGGTAAGCTTGTCATCGAAGGGCAGCTTTCGGTTTTGGAAGCACGCCACCAGAAGCGCGACGAGGAAAATCACCACGACGGGGATGTTGTAGAAGCCCATGGGAATGCCCATGCCGTACTCGAACAAGATGCCCAGTCCCAGATACAGCACCAAAAACACCCCGATCGGAAGCAGCGCCTTGACGTTGCCCTTCTTGACGGTCTCGGTGGTTTTCTCCTCCATATTCGTCCCTTCTTGCCTTCGTCTTCGTTGCGGTGTTCCATCATACCGTAAGGTGCGGGCAATAGAGGGCAAGGCGCGCGTTTCGAGTGCTACACTGTGGCGAGAGCGGTCGAATGGAGGAAAGCGACGGTATGAAGAAGATACTGCTGGTGGCGACGGGCGGCACCATCGCATCGGTCGAGGATGGGCGCGGCTTGGCGCCGGCGCTGGGCGGCGAAGAGCTGGCGCGCTACGTGCCCGAGATCGCGGATGTGTGCGATTTCGACGTGGTGCAGCCGATGAACATCGACAGTACGAACATGCGCCCGGCCGACTGGATGCGCATCCGCGACGAGATCGTGGACGCTTACGACGCCTACGACGGGTTCGTGGTGCTGCACGGCACCGACACGATGGCCTACACGGCCGCCGCGCTGTCCTACCTGGTGCAGGGCAGCCCGAAGCCCATCGTGCTGACCGGTTCGCAGCAGCCCATGGCCAGCCCCTTCACCGACGCGAAGCTCAACCTGTACCAGAGCCTGCTGTTCGCGGCCGACGATCGCTCGTGCGACGTGTCGGTGGTGTTCGGCGGCGCGGTGATAGCCGGCACGCGGGCGCGCAAGCAGCGTACGATGAGCTTTGACGCGTTCACCAGCGTGAACTTTCCTGAGATCGCGCTGGTGCGCGGCGAGCGCATCGTGAGGGCGGGGTCGCCTGCGACGTGCGCGGGCGTCGGGGGAGCGCCGCGCGTGTACGATAGCCTCAACGAGCGCGTGTTCGTGCTCAAGCTGACGCCCGAGATGAATCCGAGCATCTTCGACCTGCTCAAGCGCGATTACGACGCTGTCATCCTGGAGACGTTCGGCATCGGGGGCATCCCCGACTACGGCGACTATCGCCGCGCCATCTTCGGATGGGTGGATTCGGGGCGCACGCTGGTCGTGACCACGCAGGTGCCCGAAGAGGGCTGCGACCTGGGCGTGTACGAGGTCGGGCGCGCTTATGCGGGACATCGCGGCATCCTCAAGGGCGGCGACATGACCACCGAGGCGCTTGTGGCGAAGACCATGTGGGCGCTCGGACAGACGAGCGACCCCGACGAGATCCGCGACCTGTTCTACCGCACGGTGAACCACGACCGGCTGGCGGAAGAGGGCTAGGAACGCTCGGCTGCGATGGTTCCGAGGCGCACTGTGTGCAGCGGCTTGTAAGCGGCGCCCGCGCGGTCGAGCGTGCTCTTGTAAAGGGTGACGTCGTACGCCTCGTCGTCTTGGGGAAACGCCAGGTGCGGCAGGCCGACGTGCGGGATGCGAGCGCGGCGCGCGAGGGTGAGGTGCGCTTTGAAGGGCTTGGCATCGAAGGGCACGTCGCGGGCACGCAGCTCGTCGCGCAGACGCGCCGCCAGTTGCTCGAGCTCGGGTGCGGCGGCGATGCCCAGCCACAACGTCGCGTCGGTTGCGCGGCCGAACTTCCCCAGGCCGTCGCTGCGCAGCGGGACGGGGGACGCGCCGGCGCAGGCGGCTTCCAGCGCGTCGGTCGCGGCAGCGAGCTGCGCTTCGTCGACGTCGCCGAGGAAGGCGAGCGTGAGGTGGTAGGTGTCGCGCTTCAGGAAGCGCCCCTCCATCGACGCGCTCAGCCGGCGGGCGAGCGCGGCCGCGTCGTCAGCGAAGTCGGGCGGCAGGTCGAGCGCGATGAACGTCCTCATGGGGAGCTCCTTATTCCATGTCGAGCGGCATCTTGCGCGCGGGCGCGGGAAAGCGGCGATCGAGCAGCGCGAGATCGTCGCTTCTATACTGCGTGCATAACGCGGACCGTTATCCCCGCTTCGAGCCCTGTCGGCTGATACCGCCTTTGTGGCCCGATGCCTTGTTCGGACCCAAGCCGCCGCGCAGGGCGCGGTTGAGCTTGGGCGCGGGCGGCAAGGGGCGAGCAGCGGCATTCGGCTTCTTGCCCATGAGGCTAGACCAGCTTGCCCTTGCAGTGGTCGATGCCGTGCTGGATGATCTGCGCCGTCCAGCCGTTGAAATCCTTCTTGCGCGGCTTGAGCTCGCCGTCGACCAGTTCGCTGTAGCCCACCTTGATGCGGTCGAAGCGCGTGACTTTGGAGTCGGCTTCAAGCGAGAGGCAGCCTTCGACGGCCTTGAACGCGCCGAGCGCCTGCAGCAGGCGCGGGTTGTACATGACGTGCGGCTGATCGTCGTCGTCCAGGTACGCGATGATGCAGGTCGTAGCGCCGATCTGGTTCGCCGCCAAGCAAGCGGCGCCGTCCATCGACGTCAGCGTTTCCACAAGGTCGTCCGCCACCTGCGCGTCGTCGGTCGTGGCAGGGGTGCATACCTGCGAGAGGATGGCCTCGTCCTTTACCAGTTCTTTGATCATGATGCTCCGTTCAAGGATGGTTCGTCATTCGATGCTTGTCCGAGGATTTTATCATGAAGGAGGGGACGGGTTACCGCTGCCGTCGTTTTTGCGCTTGAGCTCGCCTGCGATGTGCTATACCTTGCCGGCGGCAGCATGGCCGAGCTTGGGAGCCGTCGTGCGTATGTGGCCGGTGGCTGTCTTTGCTCCGGTTTGCGCTCCCGAAGCGACGGCTTTCGCTGCTTGGGCGACCTCGGGCGCGACCTCTTTGGCCTTCGCGACAGCTTTGAGGATGTAAGGATTGGCCGCTGGTGTGACTATTGGAGCCACCTTCGCTGCTTTCTTCACCGTGGGCATGACGCGGGTCGCCGCGCGTTTGATGCCAGCAGGCAAGGTCGCGAAACGCAGCGCCTTCTCGGCGATGTCGACGGCCTTGCTGAAGGTTTCGGCCTGCTCAACTGCGGGCTTGTCGGAGCTGCTCGTGTCCTGCGAAGGCGCGTTCGCATCGTCTTGATCTTCGGTTTGGAAGTTAGTGGCATCAGGTCCGATTATTTTCAATGGTCATCCTTTGTGCTGTGAAACTAAGCAGGTTCGAGATCGTTTGTGATGCTCTGAATCGAGGTTAGGCCTGCTCGAAATAATCTATGTCCAAGCGTTTAACCTGAAAGCTTCTTTCGATGGTAACGCCTAAATCGTACTTGATCATTAGCTCAGATAGTTTCTGTCCATCGATGAGTACAATCGTTGCGTGGGGGTACCTGCTTGCGAAGTCCACTGCGCTTGAGTTAAAGCTTGACGTGGTGATAAATACGCCTCGTGCCACATTGCCAAGCGCGCCGGCGAATGCCTGCAATTCGGGTCTGCCGACTCTGTGGTCCTTGGCGTATCGCTTTGCTTGTGTATAAATGGGATCAAAACCGAGCGCGTCGGTTGTGATGATTCCGTCGATCCCGCTATCGCTGACGTACTGAGTTGCTCTCCCTTGTCCGTAACCCATCTTCACAAGCAGGTCGACAATGAGGTCTTCGAAAAACCTCGGGTCTTTATCCAGGATCGTGTCAAGAAGCTCATCTGCGAGCGAAGAGTTTATTTCTTCAATACTGTCTTCTATCATCTCTTGAGGGGATTTGATTTCCTCTTCGTCCTGGCGCTCGTCGATCTTGGACTCTACTCTGTTTTTGGTAGTGTTCCGGGGATTCCTTTGTTTGATGAGTCCGCAGGTTTTTCTATATACCTCGAGGTCGCTGGGTTTTTCTGCAAGGAACGCCAGGCCTTCAGCGCTTATCCGATAAATGCCTCTTGAAATACGGTTGACCAAGCCTGCGCGGTACAAATGGGATACACTCCAGTCGGTCCTGCTTTTGTAAGTGGGAACGCCGCTCGGCGTCGATTGTTCCATTTCTTCTTGGGTCAACCCGACTTCGCGCGCTACATCGTTCTGCACGTCTCGCCACCCTCGATCAATATCGTCGCCCATGACTCTCAAGACGACCCCGAACATTTCCGATTGAGTGGGAACAGCCACGATTGTCCTCCTCTGACATTTTGCTTCGCCATTAGGTTTGGCGTACCTTTGAAAAGACTAATTCGCTTAGAGTCCATAAGCAAGCAGATTGAGAATGCTGCGAAGCTAATCGTGCACATCTTGGGAGAGAATGGACTTTGCTTGCGCGAAAGGGGCTTGATTGCGTGCTGCCTAAGACGAGCTAGTCAGCCGAAGTCCGAAGCGACTATGGAGCAATTGCAGATCGGATGCATCTCATAGTATGCTACAAAAGTCGTTCTTCGAGATGGGAGCCCGTATGGGTGATGATTCGTCGCAGATTGTACGCGCGTTGATCAGCAACGTGGAGTACCGTTTCGTCGAGAAATTGTCTTCGGCGACGGACGGCAGCGAGGTTGTACTATGCGAGGCGCCCGACGGTGAAAGGAGATACGCGACTTGCGAGGCGTGGGAGGCCGGGTACGCGCGGTTCGAGGCGCGTCAATCGGCGGACGATGGCATCGTGACCTCGGCGAGCTCGAGCGCCGAGAAGCTTGCGCTGTTCAACCTGTTGTTCGTCATGCGCGGCGATGTGTATGCGAAGAGCTACTTTAACAAGAAAACGGGGCGTGTCGGTTATACGCCTGCGTGCGCTCACGAGTGGGATCGCGGTGTGTGCGGAAAGCCCCGAGTCAAGTGCGCAGATTGTCCGCATCGCGAGTTCTTGCCGCTTGACGGTGGGGTTCTCAGGGCGCATTTCCGCGGCACAGGGCGGGAGGGCGTCGGAATCGTTGCTGGCTATCCCCTCATCGACGACGACAAGACGCACGTGCTCGCGGTCGACTTCGACAAGGACGACTGGTGGCAGTCGGTCGGCGCGTTTCGAAGGGTATGCGAACGGGAGGGCGTGCCGGTCGCCATCGAGCGCTCGCGGTCAGGCAGCGGCGCGCATGCGTGGATGTTCTTCAGCGAGCCAGTAGCTGCGTCGGACTCCCGCAAGCTCGGATGCGCCCTGCTGACATGCGCGATGCGGATCGATCCGAACGTGCGGTTTGAATCGTACGACCGCCTGTTTCCTAGCCAGGACTCCACGCCGACCGGCGGCTTCGGCAACGCGATTGCCCTGCCGTTCCAGGGAGATGCGCGGCGTGATGGCAACTCGCTTTTCGTCGATGCGTCGTTCCGGCCCTATGCGGACCAGTGGAGGTTCCTCTCGTCGGTCGAGCGTATGACGCAGGCCGACCTCGTTCGATTACTACGGCGGTTCGGTAAGCGCATCCTCGGCGATCTGGAAGACGCAGACGCCTCGTCTGCGAGCGAGCTGCTCGATGCGGAGACACCGGCGTGCAAGGGCGGTGGAGGAGGCGCAGTTCTGCCATGGGCTTCGAAGGCTCGCGCGAAGCTGGGACCAGGGGACATGCCCGCGCTGGTGCGCATCGTGCGTTCGAACTTGCTGTTCGTGTCGAAAGAGGGCTTGTCGGCTGCGGCGATCGACCGGATCAGGCGTGTGGCCGCATTCGGAAACCCTGACTTCTACCGCGCGCAGGCCATGCGCCAGTCGGTGTACGGCAAGGAGCGGGTACTGCACTTCGACGAGGATGCTGGCGACTGGATCGGGCTGCCGCGAGGATGCGAGAACTCGGTGGCGGAGCTGCTCGCAACGTGCGGTGCGCAACCGATGTTCGAAGAGGCGCGTTGCGAGGGAAAGCCGATCAAGGTCGAATTTAAGGGTGCGCTGCGGCCCAAGCAAGTGCCCGCAGTCGAGGCACTCGCGGCATGTGACATCGGCGTGCTGGTTGCTCCGCCGGCGTTCGGCAAGACGGTGGTCGCCGCCAACCTGATCGCATGCCGCAAGGTGAGCACGCTCATTCTTGTAGAGAAGGTGACACTGCTCGAACAATGGAGGGATCGTCTCGAGCAATTTCTCGGCATTGACGAGGATCTGCCGGAATTGCTGACGCCGACCGGCCGCAAAAGCAGGAAGAAGCGTTCCATTATCGGTCAAGTTGGCGGAGGGAAACGCCTGCCGAGCGGCGTTGTCGACATCGCGCTTGTTCCGGCCCTGTTCGAGAAGGGCGACCTTCCGGGTGAGAAACGCGTGGCTAGCCTCGTGCAGACGTATGGAATGGTGATCTGCGACGAATGCCACCACGTGTCGGCCTTCAGCTTCGAGAAGGTCATGCGAGCGGTGAAGGCCCGTTACGTGCATGGGCTTACGGGAACGCCTAAGCGCTCCGACGGACTGCAGGCCATCGTGTTCATGCAATGCGGGACGATTCGCTACCGAGTGGGAAAGGGAGTGGTTGGCGAGGAGGAGCCGCTTGCGCGCGTTATGGTGCCGCGTTTCACGAAGACCCGCCTCGACGATGTCGACCAGAAGAACTTCAACCAGCTGATGAACGGGCTTTGCGCCGACGAGTCGCGCAACAGCCTGATCGTGCGGGACGTTGCACGCGTGCTTGACGGGGGAGGGACGGCGCTCGTCTTGACGCGGCGCGTTGAGCATGCGACGACATTGGAGAAGTTGCTCGCCGCGCAGGGCTATGAGACGATGCTGCTAGTGGGATCGGATCCGCAGAGAATCAAGCGCGAGAAGCTGCGCATGCTCGGACAGTTCGCTTCCGGGAAGCCGTTCGCTATCGTGGCGACGGGAAGCTATGCGGGCGAAGGGTTCGACGACGATCGTCTGGACGCGCTGTTTCTGGCCGGGCCGGTGTCATGGAGCGGGCTCGTAGCGCAGTACGTGGGGCGCCTCCACCGACGTCGCGAGGGGAAGGACGAGGTGGTCGTGTACGACTACGTCGACATGAATGTGCGGATGCTCGACGGCATGTATCGTAAACGCCTGAAGGAGTACGCTGCGCAAGGCTACGAACTGCGTCCGGCAGTCGATGAGGGCGACGTGCGCGGCGAGTTCGTGACCCCGGAGGCGTATCTGGAGCGTTTCGAATCGGATGTGGCGAAGGCGGCGAAAACGCTGGTGGTGGCTAGCTCGGAAGTCCACAAGCGCCGCGCAGAGTCGTTGGCGCCTTGCTTGGAGGCGGCAGTGGCGCGCGGGGTGGATGCGCAGGCGACTTTGCCCGACCCCGAAGGTGCAAAGCCGAAGAAGGCGCAGGCGATCGCGGATGTCGCCGCGCTGCTCAAGCAAGCTGGAGTCCGAGTATCGTTCCGCGAAGCCTGCCCCAATCTCGTAATCGCCGATAGCGCCACAGTCTGGTATGGCGGTATAGCCCCCTTCGCCTATCCGCGACCCGACGAACAGGTGCTGCGCTTCATCAGCGGCGAAGTGGCGAGGGAGTTGGAGAGGCTGGGAAGAGGGCGGGCTGTAGACGATGGGGATGCTGAGTCTGTCGGATGAAAACGTGTCGATACCCGAAATTGAGCATTCATGAGCGAAATCCAAGGACGGTCGCTCAGTCTGATTGCAGTGCCGAGACTGCGCCTGCGGTCAAGCTGAATCAACCACATCAACCGCCGTATCAAGCTTTTGTGTGTTCCCTCGGCTGTTTATGAATAAAGCGAAAGCATAGGGCATCACATGAGTATAATATATTCTTTATACTATTCGTTGCTTACATGAGGGGAGACTTGGCAGTGCAGACTATTGATCTATTCTGCGGTTGCGGTGGTCTGACTGCTGGTTTTCGTGCTGCCGGATTCGAGAATCTTGTGGGATTTGACAACTGGCAAGCAGCGCTTGACACGTACAGTGCTAACAATCCTGATCAGGGAGAAATGCTGGATCTCGGCGATTTGAGCGCTTCGCTTGAGAGGCTTGCCGAGTACAAAGGCATTGACGGCGTGATCGGCGGACCTCCCTGCCAGGATTTTTCGTCTGCGGGCAAGCGTACTGAGGGTGATCGTGCCGATCTGACTGAGAAATACGCCGCAATAGTGAAAGAGCTTGAACCGACTTTCTTTTTAATGGAAAACGTTCCTCGTGCAGACAAATCTCGTGCTTATGAAAAAGCGATAAAAGTTCTGGAAAAAGCAGGTTACGGTATCAGCAAGCGCGTCATAGACGCTTCTCGTGTCGGTGTTCCTCAATCGAGGAAGCGGCTTATCACGATTGGGTGGAAAAACGCTAACAAGCAGGATGAAATAGGCGAACTCTTGGATGCTGGATTGTCTGACCATAGGACGACCATGCGTGATTACTTCGGGGATGCGTTAGGCACGGAATATATTTACAGGCATCCTCGCTCTTATGCTCGTCGTGCGATTTTCAGTATCGACGAACCTTGTCCGACGGTGCGTGGGGTAAATCGCCCGATTGCGCCCGGCTATCCTGGACACCATGGCGATAAGGCCGACGCTTCCAAGGCTCGTCCGCTTACAACGGAGGAGCGCGCTCGCGTTCAAACTTTTGAAAACTGGACGTGGCCGAAAAGCAAAACTGACGCGGAGCAGATTATCGGCAATGCTGTTCCCGTCCTGCTCGCTAATTATGTGGCTCGCCAAATTGCAGCATACCAAGCAGCTCTTCCATCGAGCGATGAATAAGGACGGCGTCCAGTCTGCGTTCGGGCTTGAGAAGCGCTGCGCCTTCGGGTAGCAGTATTTCATTAGTTTCATTGACGGAAATGCGCGGATGGATGAAATGCTTTGACTTGATGAAAGGCCGAATACCGCCAGAAGTGAATGATCCCGCCTTGTCCGTTTGACCGCCGAACGTCACAAGCGAATGCGTACGCTCGAAAGTGACGCGTCCTTGCGCAGAATAATCGAACATCGACTTGATGAACCATATCAAGGCTCGTGCTGGTCGACCTATGGACGAAGTGCTTGTCGCGATTTCTCGCTTCATTGCAGAAGTGAAGAGCTGAAGGAACGCGGCGTTGGAAAAAAAGAAGACATCGTAGCATTCGTTATCAAGCACCGGCTCTTGTCCCTGCGTTCTCCATTCTCCGATGAGAACGAGAGGCTTTTGCTTGGGTATGCAGCGCCTGATCAGCTCGTTTGACGCTGCAAGAACATTGCTCCGGTGCCTCTTCATGAAGTCTTCGTTCGACCATTCGTAATCGATGGGGCTGCCTAATTCAGCAACAATAACTTCACCGACTTCTTGTCTGCGCAAGGGGCCAAACGATGCGGCAAACGAAAAACAGAGCTGCTCGATAGACGGTGGGCGAACAACCAGCTCGCAGCATTGTTCGTCTCGAGGCATTCTTGCGGTGCCGGAGGTCGGCACCGCAACGAGTTTCACCTCGAAGGCGGACACTTCGTCACCTGTTATGCGGTTTTTAACTACTATATCAGAGCGATTTGCTTCGTTTACGGCGTATTGGCTGTATTGCTCGAAGCTGTCTTCGAAGTGGTATTCCGCATCGTACGGATCGCATCCTATTATATCCTTGAGCGGTGTTAGCTTGTGTTTTGTTGTCGGTGCATCGCCCTCGCCGAGGTCGGCTACGATGTAGTTCATCGGCAGATTCTTCTCGCACGCAAGGTAGTTTGCCAACGCGATGGGGAAAGCCGTTGTAAACGTGTTTTTCCCGAAGGCATCTCCGCTTTCGAAATCTTTGTTTGAATGGGTCAAGCCATAGAGATAGGTCATCGATGCCGCCTAAATCGAGTTGAAACTACATTCGAATATTATACGGGTTTGGTTCTGGATGTTGTAAAGAATGATACGTCGTCTGCGTGCTTTATGCGGTGAGGGTCCGTGGACCCCGTGCAAGAACCCTGGAGCTTGGTTATGGCGGCATCGTTGAGTCTCAGCGAATGGCGGCAGGGCGATCGCGGGGATTCGTTCGTGTGCCTTTTTAGCGAGATTTTCGAGAGGCTCGTGTTTCGGACGTTTACGCGTTTACTCGATGTCTCACGTCCGTTCCGTGGAGTACGCGGCATCGTCTGTATTGATATGATTGCAGTATCGACATAATCGTCGTTTGAAGTTGGACTCGGGCGTGGGCGTGACGCTGCAGTGGTTGGCTGGGAGATGGTAGAAATGGGTCTCGATGCATTTGTTGCGTGCAATTGTCTTAGGGATGGAAAACTTTCGAACCCTCTTGAGCCTTTTACGATGGACGATGTCTACCGGGATGCGGAAGGACTACTCTCATCTCGGATGCTTGATTGTTTCTTAGTGCAGCTTGGTTTCGAGGAGTACATGAGGTGCTATGGTGCTCTCGATCGCCGCTTTTCTGACTGGTTGGATAAACCGTGCGAGCATGAAGGCAGAGAGTATCTTAGCGAGTGCGTATCTAATTGGTCGGGAATTGGCCAATTTCGATCTATCGTCGCAAGCCTTGGTGGAGAGGTCGCGTACCCGATCTTGAGCCATCTTTTGCCGGGCGGCGATGGTGGCAGTTTTCCGGCGGAGTTGGCAGCTGAAGCAATAGAGGAGATTGACGAACTTGTTGAATTTGCGAAGCATCTTGTTTTCAACTCTTTGGTTTGCGAGGGGTTTGAGGAGCCTATATGGTCTTGCGCCGATAGGTTCACGGGGCCCTTTATGATGGCTCCTTATTTGGAAGTTGGCATGGATGGCGATCGAGTCTATTTTGCGACGGAGGATCGCAGGGTGACAAGTCGTCGTTTCAGGCAAGAGCCCATCGGTCCCGCAGAATGTAATGGGTCCCAGGAAATGGAAATAACCGTTTGCGAAACCGGGGAGCGTCTTCGCATCTTCGACTCGATCGGGCCAAGCGGAGAGCCGAAGACCGTACGCGAGTTCTGGATCGAACCCAGGGAGGCACCTTTTATGTATGAAGGTCGCTATCTCACGGCAGAACGAATCGGGTCTTTGCTGGCTGCGTCGTTGGAGACGGGAAATCCCGTACAATGGTGTTGAATGCGGCATCCTGTCGATGCGGTTGATTGTGAGTGTGCTTAGCTTTTCCTGAGATTCCCACTTTGCAAGATCAGTCGATGGGAGGCGTCGAGCGTTTCATCAAGATTCTATTTCCCTTGGGCTACTACCAAGGTTGAAGGCGGAGGCGGACCGCTGTCTATTCTCCAAGAGGGGCCGTTGGCAGCGGCTCCGGTGCTCGTCAATCAAGGGCGGTTCTAATTCAGGTAGTTCTCGGGGATAGCCCGTGCGGCGGTTTTCTTCTCGAAGCTGTAGGCGATGTTGAGCAGCTTCTCATCCTCCTTTCGCCCTGCGACGAAGGTGGCCCCTCTTGGGGCGCCTTCGTCCGAGACGCCGGCGGGCACCGTCAGCTCGGGGTATCCCGCCGTGGCTGGCACGAGTACGCCTTCGTTGTCGTAGAACACGAGGGCGTCGAGCTTCTCGTCGCGAAGCAGGTCATCGATCCTGCTTTGCGCGGTTTTGACCATCGCCTCGACCTTCGCTTTGTCGAATTCGGTCACTTCGTTCGCGTCTTCAAGGAGGTCCTGGCCATATTTCGCCCGCCTGCTCGGGTCTTTCTGGTTGAAGGCGATCAGATCGGAAAGGCTTTTCACCGGCGCTTGGTAGGTTTGCAGATAGCGGTCGAGATCGTTTTTGAAGTCCTGGTTGATGATGTACTCGTTGTCTATTCCGTCTTCCGAAAGCTCGACTGGCACCGCTTGCGCGCCGCAGGCCTCGATTTTGCGGGCGAGGGCTTGCTGCGGATCGTCGCCGACAATGCCGATGCGCTTTCCCCTGAGGAAGCCGGCATCGAGCTGTTCGCTCACGGCCTTCGATGCATCCGATACGGATGCGTTGTAGAGAACGGCTGCGTCCTTGACGCTTTTCGCCATGGTTCCCACGGTGTCCATGGTGGAGGACAGGGGCATCACGCCTGCGGTGGAAATGGCATCTTTCGTGGGCTTGAAGCCGACTATCGAATGGATCGCCGCCGGCGCGATGATGGAGCCTGTGGTTTCCGTCCCGATTGCTGCTGCGGAGAAGTTGGCGGCAACGGCCGCGCCGCTTCCGGAGCTGGATCCTTCCGGCGAAAGGTTGAGGGGATCGAAGGGATTGTGGGTTTGGCCGGCCTTGGAGCTGTAGCCGCTCGGCATCTTCGTGTCCATGAAGTTTGCGAGTTCGGACAGGTTCGATTTGCCCAATATGATGGCACCGCCGTTCGTCAGGGCCGTTACTGCGTCAGCGTCGTCTTTTGGCGTGAAGTCCTTGAGCGCGTAGGTGCCGCCGCTGGTGGGCATGGTGTTCGTGTTGACGTTGTCTTTGACGAGGACGGGGATTCCCCTCATGCCCGCCGGAGTTGCGGAGCTCGCGTCGAGGGCGCGGGCTTCCTCTATCGCCTTCGGATTGATCGCCGCTACTGCGTTGATGCCCTTTTCACCGGCATCGTATGTTTTGATGCGATCCAGGTAGAACGCCGTCAGTTCTTCGTAGGTCAAGTCGTCCCTGGAGATCGCCGCGTGCAGGTCCTCGATGGACTTCTCCATGATCAGGTCTTTTTTCGCACGGACTTTTTCGAGGTCTATCCCGGCAAGCTGCGAGTCGATGAGCGCAACCTGTTGGTCTTTGTCGTAGGAGATGCGCTCTTCCTGTTCGGGCGCGAGCGATCTTGGAAGCGCGAACGCCGCTATGGCAACGCCGACCAGGGCGATCAATATGATCGATGCGGGCAGTATGATTTTCAGGCGGGTTTTCATCGCCGTCTCCTCGCTTCGGTTGGGGATGTGGTGTCTGTCTCTGCGTTCTTGGTTGTGTCGTGGTGCTGCGGGGTTTCGCCCGGGAGGTGGGTTCGTCCAATGGCATTATGTTGCTGCGGCCTTTTATACCATGTCAAACGAGATTTCAGGTGTTTTTAAGGTTGGGAGGGAGTCGGCGAGCGCAGGAGTGCTTGCTGGCCGATGCTCGGTGCGTGGTGTGCGCATCGATTGCGCTATCTTGAGTTTTGCAGGAGACGATTGGCTGGAAGGGAGGGATGGAAAAGCAGGGATGCCTCGGGGTTTTTCTTGCACTGCTTTTTGCCTCTATCGTCATTGGGGCGAAGGTTCTGACGTGTCTAATCAAGACGCCTGGGTCTTGAGCCTGCTTTCGAGGGCGTGTTTGCGCATATGTTGCGCTATCAATACCGGTTGTTCCTCTCTTCAAGCTCAAGGAGCGCGTTGTAGAGCTGCTTTTGCAGCTCGTCTTTTTTCAGGCTTTTGACGTAGCGTTCGATCTCTTTGTAATGCTCTTGCTGCCGGCGCTCTTCTTCCTTTTTCGATTCCTCGACTTCGCGCAGGAAGGCGTCGGCTTCGCTGGGAAACGCGGTGAAGCACAATGCGACCATGTGCTTGCAGACAACTCGCCTGTCTTTTGCGAAAGGGCAATCGCAATGAGAGCGCTTGGGATGCTCGATGTCGATGACGGTATGGTAGGGGTCTTCCGCCGATCCTTGTATGCGGCTCTCGAAGATGTTTTCGGCCAGCTGCTCATACGCCTCGACTTTTCCTTCCTTGAAGTAGTCGTAGCCTCGCCATATGGAAGCTCCGCTTGCTGAAGACCAGAAGCTCATGAAAGGCCTCGTTTCTGTCGTTGTCGCAGGTTAATTGAGATTGAGTGTACGTTCGAATGGGGGGGGGATGCAACCGGCTGGCAGCGAGGCGAACAGGAGTCGTGCAGCCGCCCTGCTAAGCGAGGTACTGCAAACGCGACGTCAATGAGAACGTAATCAACCAAGGGTTATTCTACCTCGTTGGCTTATCGATCACCGCGCGGACTTCAAGCTGCTTGTAATTGAAAAACTTGGCAGGCGGGCTGCCGACGCTATAGATTGGAGTTCGCCCGTCGTATACTGCATCGCAAACGCATTCGGCAGGTACGATTTGCACGCGATAAAGCAGATGAATCGCAATATTCGTTTGATTCGTTACGCAAATGGCGGTGACGTAGTGTGTTCGAGTATCTGAATTCGCCGTCTACTGTTGCGCCGGTTTCTTTTGCGACCTGTGGAGGCTTCGCGAAGTCGAGATCGGGCGACAAGACCTTTGCTCAGCAGTATGCCGGAACGACGGACGAATTGCGCGAGATCGTCGATGAGGTGCGTCGTTACATGGTGGAGCAAGGCGACAACGTATCCGAAAACGAGCTCAAGCTGTACTTGGCTATCAAGAATGTCTGCAATCGTTTGCGTCGAGGTGAACAGGACGCGCGTGATTCTGCATATACATTTGGATCCAGATACTGTTAAGCTGGGCGACATCGTTATTGACGCTCGCGAAAAGGGCCGCTGGGGTACGGGCGATCTGGAGTGCAGCATTCGTATCATGGAAGAGTTGGATAGCGTCAAGCCGCTGCTCGATAGGGCGTACTTGGAGAATTAGGGGGGATTGGCGGGGGCGTGGGCGGTTGAAGAGCCGTTGGGAGCTGGTCGAGGATCGTTCGACTCGGCGTGGCAAGGGAACCATTCGCGAGCGACGGCGTATTAACCGCTGATCAGCCTGCTTCGCGCAGCGCGTTGCGGATCACATTGGGTCGAATGGCATCATGGAGCTTGGCGAGCTTGACGAGGTATCGTTCGGCAGGCGGTTCTCGTTTGTCGAGTTGTTTGGTGAAGCAGCAGATGCAGCTGGTGATGGCTATCAAGCGAGTCAAAGAAGACACAATTATCTCGGTATCATAGGAGGTGTTGATGGCAGAAGAGAGGGATGTTGTCGATATTGACGATGCGGCCGATAAGTCCGAGGCCGAAAGCAGTATAAAATGGACGTATCACTGCGATTCGGAAAACTCTACGGACTTGGGCGAGTCATATAAGAGCTTTGCGCCCGCCATGTCTAGCCTTGCACAGGTAGCGGACAAGCTCCAAGGAATCTTTCAGTCTTCTTTTCCTGCGCTGGAGTCTTTGAAGACTATTAGTCAGCGTATGCAGAATTTGATTCCTGGCTGGCAAGAGATGCAGGAAAGGCTTGCAAATTCAGTTTATCCAATTGTTGTTTTTGAGAAGGCTTGTAAGTGCTACAAGGTAACGGATTGGCCCTTGGCTCTCGTTCTTTCCGGTGCAGAAGAGGAAGAAGTGGCAAACTTATATGATATGGGTATGTCTGACGATGAGTTGCGGGTTGCATTGACTGAATGGTCCTTATCTGTGTTCGATAGGGAAAGAGTTGAGTCTATTGGGGGCAAATGGGAAGAATATAGTTTCATCAGTTTGGAAGCGCGCAAACTGTTGGATCTGGCTTTGAGTCGTCATCTTGACGGGGACTATATAGCCTCAACGCTGATCAGCATCACTCAGCTCGAAGGATTGCTGTCTTCGAGTGTCGATAGCTTTAACGCCTTTGCGTATTTGGATAATGAGGTGTATTTCTGCGTCGCCAAGCGTGCAGGTCTCAATCGGGAAAAAGTGTCGCGCAACGTTAAAGACCATGCTATTGCTATGGCTTCTATTGCAGATAAAGGCTTCATGCGAATCGATTCAGCTATAGACTATTTGGTGAACATTACTTTGACGAACGCCGAGTCTTTTGACGAACTTGCCGTAGATAATCCGCTGAGAAATAAGATCTGTCATGGTTGCCAGATGAATTACGGCACGAAAGTCCATTCTTTGAAGTCGATTCTTGCTGTGGATACCGCCCTTAAGCTTGGGGCGATGGCAAGAGCGTCGGTCTCAGAAAAGAACGAAACGGAGGTGTTTGGCGAATGGTGTCCCCTTACGATGAAGTCTGATATGGAAGCTGATACCATGAAGCAGTGCATGGGAATTCGCGATGTTTTGCTATCTGGTGGGTGTGTTGCGGCTTGCTCGATGACACTTTAGTTTAGGTTGGTATGATGAGCTGAACGTACTGGTGGGGGGTACGCCGTATCGTTTACTCGCACGCAATGGCGAAGCTCATATAGATGGAGTGTTGCGAGACGGCTTCCACGTACGGTAGTGATTTGTGTTTCTGTCAGATGCGCTGCCGGAGGCTTGCCGATGAGGCAAGGGCAATGGACGGCATCATGGTACGCGTTGAACATCCGATTCTGTGCAAAGTAGCGACGTTGTTGGTAGTAAAACGTCTCTAGCGCAAATCTTCCTTTTATCCGCAGAGTCCCCGTTGTGGGACATGCAAAGGGGACTGCAAGGGCTATCATTCGTGTATCGTCCGAAGATTGATTGGAGGCATCGACGCGGGATGAATAGGCATGCTCGGATTGCAGCATGGACGACCGCAGGAGCAATAATGGATTCCGGCCGGATTCGCGCCAGGAATCCGAGAAAGCGGCGCCGCCTTCTCGAGCTCTTCTACGCCCAAGGATTCTCCTTGGGAATCCCTTTTCGACTTCCGGGCCAGCCGGACTTGCCGCGGGTTTCGGCCCTCTTCGAGTGCTGATGCAGGATAAGGGTTCCGCCTACGGCGGCGGCGCTGACAGGCAAGCCTGCCACGGGTTTCGGCAGATGGGAGCCCTGATGGTTGGCGAATCGAACCGTTTACTCCGTCTTTGCGAAGGCGCAAAACCAACTACGGTTCGCCATAACGTCAGGTAGACGGCAGCATATGGTAAACTTATATAACAATGATGCCAGACCATGCGGCACCTCAGGCTGGACGTTCAAAGGAATGACGATGGACGAGACCGAGCTCAAGCAGACGCTCCTCAACGGCAAGAAGACCGAGCGGATCATCTTCGCCGTCACCCCCGACCTCAAGCAGGCGGTAATGGCCATGGCCAAGCAGGATTGCGTGTCGGCAAGCGCCTTCATCGCATCGATCCTTGCGGAAGAGGCGGTCAGGAGGGAAATGCGGTGAACGAGTCGGACGTGCGTTTGAAGCTCATCGATCCCGTGCTGAAAAAGAGTTGGGACGCCGATAATCAGATTTTCACCGAATACTATTTCACCGACGGCGAAATCATCGTTCGAAAGAACCTCCATATCAGGAAGAAACCGAAGAAGGCCGACTATCTGCTTATGTACAGGCGCGAGATGCCCATCGCCATAGTCGAGGCGAAGGATTCGAACCACACGGTGGAGGCCGGCCTGCAGCAGGCGATGGACTACGCCATCGCGCTCGACGTCCCCTTTGCCTACAGCTCCAACGGCAAGGGATTCGCAGAGCACGACTTCACCACAGGTAAGGTTCGTCGCCTTGGGATGGACCAGTTCCCGACCCCGGACGAGCTCTGGAAGCGCTATCGTGAATCGAAGGGGCTTTCGACGGAGAAGGCCGAGGGCATCGTTTCGTCGCCCTTTTATTACGAGCGCGGCGGCAACTCGCCCCGCTACTATCAGCGCAACGCGGTCAACCGAACGGTCGAAGCGATCGCCAAGGGCCAGGACAGGCTCCTTCTCGTCATGGCCACCGGCACGGGTAAGACGTACACCGCCTTTCAGATAGTCCATCGCCTGCGCGAGGCGGGCTTGGCTCGAAAGGTGCTCTACCTTGCCGACAGGAACATCCTCGTCGACCAAACCATCGACGGCGACTTCAAGCCGCTGCGCAAGGTGATCACGAAGGTTGAGCATCGCAAGCTCGACCCGGCCTACGAGATCTACTTCGCCCTCTATCAGCAACTCGTCGGCACCGACGGCGAAGAGATCTTCAGGGAGTTCAGCCCCGAGTTCTTCGACCTCATCATCGTCGACGAGTGCCATCGCGGCAGTGCTGCCGACGATTCGGCATGGCGCAAGATTCTCGAATACTTCAGCTCCGCCGTCCAAATCGGCATGACAGCCACGCCGAAGGAAACAAAAGACGTATCGAACATCGACTACTTTGGAGAGCCGGTGTACACCTATTCGCTGAAACAGGGAATCGAGGATGGATTTCTCGCCCCATACCAGGTCGTGCGCGTGAAGCCGAGCGTCGACGTCTACGGCTGGCGTCCGGAAGCCGGAACCGTCGACGACAACGGCGAGCTCATCGACGATCGCGTGTACGAGAAGCAGGACTTCGACCGCGACCTGGTGATAAAGGAGCGAACCGACGTTGTCGCCAAGAAGATAACCCAGTTCCTCAAGGAGACCGATAGGTATTCCAAGACCATAGTCTTCTGCGTTGATATCGACCACGCCGAGCGCATGAGGCAGGCGCTGGTCAACGAGAACAGCGACATTGTAAAAGAGCACCCGACCTACATCATGCGCATCACCGGCGATTCGAAGGAGGGCAAGTCGAAGCTCGACGAGTTCATCGACCCCGACGAGAAGTACCCTACTATCGTCACGACGTCGAAGCTCCTCACCACGGGTGTGAACTGCAAGACCTGCAAGCTCGTCGTGCTCGACAACGTGTACGGCGAGCAGGGCATGACCGAGTTCAAACAGATCGTCGGCCGAGGCACGCGCATATGCGAACCGTATGGAAAGCTGTACTTCACCATCCTGGACTTCCGCGACGCCTCCCGAATGTTTGCCGACCCCGCGTTCGACGGCGAACCGGTTCAGATCTTCGAGCCGGCCCCTGATGGCCCCATGGTTCCCGACGAGGATGAGCCCGACAGCCCGCCCGACATCACCCCCACGCCTGATACGGACGATTGGCCGGATGGCGCCGATGACCAGAGCGGCCATATCAAGTACTACGTTCACGGCGTTCCCGTCGAGGTTGTTTCCGAGCGGGTCGAGTACTATTCTGTCTCGGGCGATCTGGTGACCGAAAGCCTGAAGGACTACACCCGCAAGAACATCCGGGGCGAATACGACACTCTCGACCATTTCCTCGTTGTGTGGAACGCTGAGGACCGCAAGCAGGTCATCATCGACGAGCTCAAAGAGCGCGGTGTGTTCCTCGACGAGATCAGGAAGGAATCGGGGCAAGACCAGATGAGCGATTTCGACCTCATCTGCCACATCGCCTACGACCAGAAGCCCCTCACGCGAAGCGAGCGCGCAAACAATGTGAAGAAGAAGGGCTACCTGTACGAGTACACCGGCGTGGCGCGCGATGTGCTCGAAACCCTGCTGGACAAGTACGCTACATCGAACCTCGTCGACCTGGACGACACGAGAGTCCTCGACCTCGAAGAGTTCCGCCAGTTCGGAAGCCCCATGAAGATATGCAAGGCATTCGGCGGCAAGAAGCAATTCATCTACGCGGTGCAAACTCTTGAGAATGCGCTCTATTCGGCATAGAAAGGCTTGAAGCATGGCACTGGGATCCTTGGTGAAAACCCTTCAGAACATCATGCGCAACGACGCGGGCATCAACGGCGATGCTCAGCGTATCGAGCAGATGACATGGCTGTTCTTCTTGAAGATCTACGATGCGAAGGAAGAGGAGTGGGAGTTCCACGACGATTCGTACGAATCCATAATCCCCGACCGGCTTCGCTGGCACAGCTGGGCGCCGGACGCCAAAGACGGAAGCGCTCTCACTGGAGACGAGCTGCTCGACTTCGTCAACAACGACCTGTTCAAAACCCTCGCCGGCCTTGAGCTCGACCAGAACGCCCCTTTGCGCCAAGTTGTCGTGCAGGCGGCCTTCACCGACGCCAACAACTACATGAAGGACGGCATCCTGCTCCGCCAAGTGGTCAACGCCATCGACGAGTCGGTTGATTTCACTGAGTACAAGGAGCGCCACGCCTTCGGCGAGATCTACGAGATCATCCTCAAGGACCTGCAGTCAGCCGGCAACGCGGGCGAGTTCTACACGCCGCGCGCCGTAACCGACTTCATGGCAGAGATGCTCGCACCGAAGCTGGGAGAATCCGTCGCCGATTTCGCATGTGGCACGGGCGGGTTCCTCACGAGCGCCCTGAAGCTGCTGGCGAAGCAGGTGAACACACCTTCCGACCAGGAGCTCTATTCGAAGTCGATCTACGGCATCGAGAAGAAGCAGCTGCCGTACCTGCTCTGCATCACCAACATGCTGCTTCACGATATTGATAACCCGCAGGTATTCCACGACAACTCGCTTGAACACGACGTGCGCGACTACCGCCACAAAGAGGGCGGCCAGTTCGACGTGGTGCTCATGAACCCGCCCTACGGCGGCTCCGAGAAGGCCTCGATACAGAACAACTTCCCGACCGCGCTGCGCAGCTCTGAGACGGCCGACCTTTTCCTAGCGTTGATTCTCTACCGCCTCAAGAAAAACGGCCGTGTTGCGGTCATCATCCCCGACGGATTCCTTTTCGGCCAGGATGCCGCGAAGGTCGAGATCAAACGCCGACTGCTGAAAGACATGAACCTTCATACAGTCGTCCGTATGCCGCAGAGCGTCTTCGCCCCCTATACACCCATCACCACCAACATCCTGTTCTTTGACAACACGGGCAAATCGGAAGGCGTTTGGTTCTACCGCATGGGCATGCCTGAGGGGTACAAGCACTTCTCGAAGACCAAGCCCATCAAATCCGAACACTTCAATGAGGTTCGCGAATGGTGGAATGATCGCAAGGAGATCGAGGAGGACGGCAGCCCCAAGGCTAAGTTCTATTCCGTGGAGGAACTGAACTCCGACCATAACTTCGACCTTTGCGGTTATCCGCATGAGGAAGAGGAGATTTTGCCTCCTGACGAGTTGATTCGCGACTACCGCCAGCGTCGCGCTGCACTTGATGCGGAGATTGACCGCAAGTTGGCACAGATCTGCGATATTCTGGGAATTGAGGACGTCGATGAAGGCTAAAGACCTTAAGAACTCGATCCTGCAGATGGCGGTGCAGGGCAAGCTCGTGCCGCAGGATCCTTCAGATGAGCCTGCTTCCGTGCTTCTGGAGCGAATCCGCACAGAGCGGGCGCAACTCATCAAGGAGAAGAAGATCAAGGCTCCCAAGGGCGGCGAGTCAATGATCTACCTCGGTTCCGATGGGTCCCGCTATGAGAAGCGCAGCAAGGGCGAGCCCGTCTGCATCGACGACGAGATCCCGTTC
The DNA here is from genome assembly GCF_000185625.1 of Eggerthella sp. 1_3_56FAA. NCBI lineage: Bacteria > Bacillati > Actinomycetota > Coriobacteriia > Eggerthellales > Eggerthellaceae > Eggerthella > Eggerthella sp. 1_3_56FAA. The sequence goes on along the minus strand of NZ_GL622579.1, from coordinate 979,191 downwards.
GATATCCCTGAAGGCTGGGAGTGGGCAAGGCTGGAGGGCATTACCACCTACATACAGCGCGGCAAATCGCCAAAGTACTCACTCGAAAAAAAATATCCCGTTGTCGCTCAGAAATGCAATCAATGGTCAGGGTTCTCGCTGGAGAGGGCGAAGTTCGTCGACCCGAACAGCGTTGCATCGTATGCCGAGGAGAGGCTGCTCGTTGACGGCGACCTGCTCTGGAACTCGACGGGGCTGGGCACCCTTGGCCGCATGGCCGTCTACGATTCGAACCAAAACCCTTACGGGTGGGCGGTTGCCGACAGCCACGTTACGGTCATCAGGACCGTGCCCGACTGGTTGCGCTACGAATATGCGTTCCTCTACTTTGCGGGCCCGTCGGTCCAATCCGTTATCGAGGATCAGGCGAGCGGTTCAACGAAGCA
>NZ_GL622579.1:975879-978621 GCF_000185625.1 Eggerthella sp. 1_3_56FAA | reverse complement strand
GATCCCGTTCGATATCCCTGAAGGCTGGGAGTGGGCAAGGCTGGAGGGCATTACCACCTACATACAGCGCGGCAAATCGCCAAAGTACTCACTCGAAAAAAATATCCCGTTGTCGCTCAGAAATGCAATCAATGGTCAGGGTTCTCGCTGGAGAGGGCGAAGTTCGTCGACCCGAACAGCGTTGCATCGTATGCCGAGGAGAGGCTGCTCGTTGACGGCGACCTGCTCTGGAACTCGACGGGGCTGGGCACCCTTGGCCGCATGGCCGTCTACGATTCGAACCAAAACCCTTACGGGTGGGCGGTTGCCGACAGCCACGTTACGGTCATCAGGACCGTGCCCGACTGGTTGCGCTACGAATATGCGTTCCTCTACTTTGCGGGCCCGTCGGTCCAATCCGTTATCGAGGATCAGGCGAGCGGTTCAACGAAGCAGAAGGAGCTTGCGCAAGAGACGGTGAAGAGGTACCTGATCCCCGTGCCGCCCCTCGCCGAGCAGCGCCGCATCGCCGAGCGCGTCTCCGAGCTGATGCCGCTCGTTGGGGAGTACGGCAAGCTGGAGGACGAGCGCGAAGCGTTGGACGCTTCGCTGCCCGAGCGCCTGCGCAAATCCGTGCTGCAGATGGCCGTCGAGGGCAAGCTCGTGCCACAAGATCCGTCGGAAGAGCCCGCATCCGTGCTGCTCGATCGCATCCGCGAGGAACGCGCCCATCTTATCAAGGAGAAGAAGATCAAGGCCCCCAAGGGCGGTGAGTCGGTAATCTACCTCGGTTCCGATGGCAGGCGCTATGAGAAGCGCGGCAAGGGCGAGCCCGTCTGCATCGACGACGAGATCCCGTTCGAGATCCCCGAGGGCTGGGAATGGGCAAGGCTCGGCAGCCTACTGTCCGTCATTAGCGACGGCACCCATAAGACCCCTGAGTACACAAATGATGGGGTTCTCTTTCTGTCTGTGCAAAACATCTCAAAAGGCTTCTTCGACCTGAGCAGAGTCAAACATATAAGTAGAGAGACACACAAAGGGCTATGTAAGAGGGTTAGGCCTCAAAATGGTGACATTCTGCTGTGCCGAATCGGTACGTTGGGAAAACCCATTATTGTCGACGTAGATTATGAATTTAGCATCTTTGTCAGTTTGGGCCTTCTCAGGCCTATTAATCGCTCGCTTGCGGAATGGATTGTCAATTGCCTTGATTCGCCTATGGGGTTCAACTGGATTCAAGAGGTTAAAGTCGGCGGCGGAACGCATACATTCAAAATCAACCTTGGAGATATTCCCTCGTTTTTGGTACCCATTCCGCCTCTTGTCGAGCAGCGCCGCATAGCCGAACGCATCTCCGAGCTCGATGTCCTAATCACCAATCAATAGCTTTATCGACTGCGGCGCGCTGTTCCTCTGCGGTGCGTCGCAGATATATTCGCGTCGTCTCGATGCTTTCATGTCCCATTAAGTCAGCGAGAAAAGCGATATCTGGGTTCTTTGCTATAAAATTTTTGGCGAATCGATGCCTGAAGGAATGCGGATACACGACATCTGGATTCACTCCATAACGTTTTGCGCAGCGTTTTAATCCAAGCGATAAGCCTCTCGTACTCATTGGGTTTCCGTTGGGGCCGACGAACACGAATCCTTCTCCAAGCGAGCATTGTTTGAACCAAAGTAGTGCATCTTGCTGTAGCGATTTTGGAATGTAAATCCGCCTCAGCTTTTCCCCTTTGGATATCAGATCAAGATGTCCCACCCTAACTGATTCGACCGTCAATCGCCGCAATTCGCTAATCCTCGCGCCGGTGCAAGCGAGGAAGCGCACGACGAAATGCCAATAAAGGTCACCGTCTTCGAGGAGTCCATCACGTAGGGTTTCATACTCATCTTGGCTGATTACGTTATCTAGAAAAGGCTTCTGCTGAACGCGAACGCCCCGCAACCTCATCCCATCGTAGCCGATGTGATCTAAATAGCAGTTCAGTGCCCCGATTCTGTTATTGGCCGTCTTCGTAGCGAATTCGCTTACCAACCAATCCTTATGAGACAAGAGGGATTCGTCGTTTACCGTTGTGTAGCGTGATAAGAACTGCGATACAGCGTAAGAATACGAGCTAATGGTGTTCTGGCTCATCTCTTTCGACTTGAGATAATTGATGAAAGCTTCCATGACATCTCCTTTCGGTTATGACGCCATGGAAGCGGGATTAGTTGATATTGGCTAGTATTAAATTAAGACGCTCGGCGATGCGGCGCTGCTCGGCGAGGGGCGGCACGGGGATCAGGTACCTCTTCACCGTCTCTTGCGCAAGCTCCTTCTGCTTCGTTGAACCGCTCGCCTGATCCTCGATAACGGATTGGACCGACGGGCCCGCAAAGTAGAGGAACGCATATTCGTAGCGCAACCAGTCGGGCACGGTCCTGATGACCGTAACGTGGCTGTCGGCAACCGCCCACCCGTAAGGGTTTTGGTTCGAATCGTAGACGGCCATGCGGCCAAGGGTGCCCAGCCCCGTCGAGTTCCAGAGCAGGTCGCCGTCAACGAGCAGCCTCTCCTCGGCATACGATGCAACGCTGTTCGGGTCGACGAACTTCGCCCTCTCCAGCGAGAACCCTGACCATTGATTGCATTTCTGAGCGACAACGGGATATTTTTTTTCGAGTGAGTACTTTGGCGATTTGCCGCGCTGTATGTAGGTGGTAATGCCCTCCAGCCTTGCCCACTCCCAGCCTTCAGGGATATCGAACGGGATCTCG
>NZ_GL622579.1:928458-975259 GCF_000185625.1 Eggerthella sp. 1_3_56FAA | reverse complement strand
TGAATTGTCGGTGCGATTAGCGTACGTATCAAAATCTGGGGACATCAAATAGTTGAGCAAATACCCATTCGATATACCATCGAGGCAAACCATCGCCGCAAAACCCGTGCTTGCGATTGGCGGTAGCGAGAATTTGCGGTCAACGATGCACATGTTATGCAAGTAGGGTCGTACCGTTGAATAGAGAACATCACCCAACTTGACAGGCTTGCGTGCCCTCGAAGGTGCTTTATCGGCTTCAATCAAAGTTTCCTTAGAGCTCAAACGCTGGTGGGCGTTGTCAATGGATCCAATATCGATATAGCTGAATGCGGAGGTTGGCTTAAGCTGCGCACGTTGATAAACAATATTGCCAAGCCTTGCCCACTCCCAGCCTTCAGGGATATCGAACGGGATCTCGTCGTCGATGCAGACGGGCTCGCCCTTGCTGCGCTTCTCATAGCGGGACCCATCGGAAGTGCTTCGGCAAGAATAACGAAACTAACAGGTCAAATGCCCCTATGGGTACCAACGAGCTTAGCTGGGTACTAAATGGGTGCCAAACAAAATGCGACCTTGGCTAAATCAAGACCCTATATCGAAACTGGCTACGCGATAATTGCAGCATATAGAGAACGCACCTTGATAAAGAAATATCCTGATATTCGGTGTAATCCCAGTTCATGACGACCATAAACTCAAACGGCTTGCTGCAGAAAACCGATATGGTACAAAAAGAAAAGTGTCTCTTGATGCCACGAGGCACTACTGATAAGTAATACTCTTTTGAACGGAATCACTCGCACTCGATGAATGCATTTGCACGTTGCATATCAGTATGTGTCATCAAGTATCACCTCGTGCTACTACGTCCGAATCAATCGCGAATCAAACGTTGATTCATTTCTGTCGGGATGATGATACCGCATTTCCCGCCAAGGAGAAGCCCGTACAATCACTCCCTGTCTCTCCTGCGGGAGTAGTTGCGGGTGGCTTTGCGAACGTTCCTCTTTTCCGAATCGGTGCACGATGGAGCAGGGCGGTGCAGATTGCGCCGATATTACATAGAAACCAAGATAATCAGCTATTAACTAGTCTTGAATTTCCGTCTTATTCAGGCGATCGATGAAAGCTCTAATTTTCTCCTCGCGTTCTTTTGCAGTAGATAATTTGCCCGCTTCGTCTTGCTGCTTCTCCCGACGTTGAACGAAATCGATTAAGAACTCAGCGTATCTGCGTGCTTTCGCGCTCTTATCGTCATCCAATCCCTCTTCGATCGTAAAGCAATCTTCATTAAGATTTACATCGCTCGAGGGAGAAGTGACTTTTAGTAAGAAGTCTGAGTAATCCTTAGACACGTTCAGGTCGTAGGACAGATCATCAAGGGAAATGATTACATGCCCGTCCTTGTTAATCGTTACCATTCTGTTCTCCGATCTTGAAATTGTATTTGTTAAGCCTCATCTTCAGATAGCGCTCACCGCCATCAAGCACATCGGCGATTGACTGCTTGGTGTGCTTATCGTTTAACACTCCGCATCTATACGAAATATTGTCGTCATCGTTGTTGCATACAACTACAGTCCTTGCGTCACCGTTGACGATAATCGGAGCAGAATGGCTCACGACGAAAAACTGAACATCCAGCTTGAGCTTCTTCAGTCTATCGATAAGGAACTCTTTTATGGTTGCGACATCAAGATTGTCCTCAGGTTGATCCAAAACTATGTATACCCATTTTCCTGCTGACACTTGATCGTTGAGGAATAGCTTTAGTAACGCCTGCGCTTTCATGCCGGGGGACATGTCGTCAATCTTCTTACCAGCAATAACCACGCAGCTTTTTAGTTCAATCGAATCGCTTGCCAACTTTTCAAGTAAGTCGAAGTAATGGTTGTAGTAGGAAAGCAAGCCTTGGTTTTTTACACTCCGAAATTTTGTTCCATTAAACAATTTATGCATATCGGTCTTGTTTGATCGTTCAAGAAAAGCGTGAGCAAGAGCGTTTATTCCTGTGGGAACAAGCGCTCTAACGAGATCATTGAACGCTGCGCAATCATCGTGGACTAAGCTAACGACAATCTGCTCACCGTCATTTGTCAGTTCTACCGGCTGAATTGGATCGAGCATCTGCTCATATGCTTTTTGAGCTTCGTTGTTCAGGTGTTCGAGAGACTCCCGCAGTTCGAAAAGTTCATCGTAGAACGTATTTGCGGCCTTCGTTTTCTCGTCGTATTGATGGCGTTTGGTTGACCCGCTGGAGTTGTTGCATTCATGGAGCATTTCAAAAAACAGAGTCACGTTTTGCTCACGTTGGCTAAACCACGCCTCGTCTATTTCGCCAAGAAGCGATATGAATCCACTGACTCTTGTCGAGAGAACTTTGATGTCGCTCTCAATAGCGCGCGATTCCCTCTCCAACTCATCAAAAAGAGATCTATCTTCTGGATAATCGTCACTGAATTTGATGAGCTTGCTCTTGTCTTCCAGAGCTTCTGTCGCTTCAGATATCTCCCTAAGATGCTTGATGGCGTTTTCCACTTGCGGAAAAGCCTTGACTGGAGTTGTCGGCGCAGTAAGAGTTATGCCGGACGGCATCTCCTCCTCAAGATGGTCGATATGAACTGGGCCGGAATCATACTTTTTCTCAAACGCTGCAAGTAGGTCCTTCTCAAGTCTGAGGACGTCTTTATACCGCTGCTTTGCCGCATCGATTGACTTTGCTGCGTTCTCCTTTAATGGCGAAATTATTTCACCGAGAAAAGGAATCTCTTCGTATCTGCCATCCGCATATATATTTTCGAGCTCGCCTTGGCTAAGGTACAAGCATGGTGGACGGTCTTTTGTGGGAATGCCGCCATGGGTTAAAAATCGGACGGAATCAGAATCGACGAATGCCGCATATGTATCCAGTCCCTTGTCTGCCAATAAGCTTGCCAATAGGGTCTTTCCGCTTCCTCTTGACCCAACTATGCCGTTGTACCCAGGGCTGAAAGGCAGTGTGATTGTTTCGCTATTTTGCCTACCACCGTCTGTCCATACATTAAAGCTGACTGATTCTAAGAATTTTGTAGTGTTTGATTGTGGAAGGATGGAGCATGCGTCAGAAGTTCGAATGCGACTTTCTGGATCGCTGATTGCCAACAGGAGAGAATCGAGATCGCAATCAAAATCTATCCAGGTGTACTTTTTCCCGATATCGCCGATTTTCCCCGCATCGCTGAAAAGGAAGGCTGCCACGGTGGTATTCAGTTCTGAAGCTAGGCCGTCCGATATATATTTCCGACTCTTTTCACCGCCTTCAACCGCCATTGCATGGCTGTAATAAAACAGCCTGTCTTTATAATCCAGGTTCTTTTTCGACCTATTTGGTAGGTACTCTGACAGACTCTTGTCTTTATTCTCATGTGGAACAAAGAAATGCGGTATCGCCGCTGCCCTTTCTTGAAATTCTTCGAGATAGATCGCAGTTGCTTCCGCTGCTTTGGAGAACGATTTACAATCAAGCAATTCCAGATTTTGTATTTTTTCAGCTTTGCCGTCATCGTCGCTGTCAATGAGTTCGTTCTTGATAATCGCCGAGATGAAAAGTTCTCTTACGATAGCTGCCATCTCTTCGGCATGATTCATCGAAAACCATACGATGGCATGGAAGCGACCTTTCCCACCGGTTTCTAAGCCGTAGGCTTTGATCGTTTCGTCCTTTAGCATGACGTCTATCTCGACGCCTCCAAAGAGGACTTTCCCTTTACCCTTCATTTGGCTCTGTAGATCGGTCAGCAGTTCAACATCTATGCTGTTGTGATCCGTTATTGCAAGGACATCTAATTCGCTCTTGAGTACAGCCCGAAAAAAAGTAGCTTTGTCATATCTCCTGCTAAAGCACGAGCTTGAATGCACATGCATATCACATTTTTTGAAAGTATTGATAGTAAGGCCAGCATCACGCATTTATGCTCCTCCTACTCTTCGCTGGCATCCAGCGGCATCTCGAAGGAGAGCTCGCTGGCATCGATCTCGCAGATATCGAAGACGCATTTCAGCAAGTCGATTTTTGCCGCAGTGCTGGATGCGGTGCGAGCGTAGACTCCGTTCGCGATCTTCGAATGCCCTGCGGATTCTGTGCTGCAAAATGCCGTTCCAGGATAGTTCGATCCGTCGACGAGCGAGTGTATCTTCGCCGGCTCCAGTTCATATACCAGTTGCAGGACTTTCGCCATCATGTCGTTCCACTGCGTCGCAATATATCGAACCCCTATGAAGCTGAAAGCGGCGATCCTCCTGCCGGTGAATTCGGTGTCGGAATCGAGCTCGGCAACCTCGGGAAGAGCCTTCGAGGGCTCGTACGAGGACTCAGGCAGTGGCCAGGTCTCGAGGAACTGCTCTTCCAGCATCCTCTCGCGCACTCTGAGCTGCTCTTCGCCCCAGGTTTCCTGCTGGCCGATCCAGTGGTTCATCCTGAATCCGCTGGACCTGAAGCCGTCCCTCATATCTCGCTTCTGCTCAAAAGGCCTGTTGCTGTAGTCTGAGTTGTACGCGGTGACGGTGAGGTTGGCCATCTTGTGGCACCACTCCTCGTGGATGCGCTCCCAGTCATCGCCCAGGGTCTCCTTCCATTGGGCGTTCAGCGTCTGGGGCATGACGTGCTCGACGGAGAAGCTGCCCTCCTCGAGACCTTTGACGACAGAGACGCGCTCCTCGCTCGAACCGTTCTCGAGCCTGTCGTAGAGGTAGAGCTTGCGGTTCTGGATGCGGTAGAAGTCGCGCGTGTCGAGTGCGTAGAGGAACTCCTCGTTGTCGGGGAAGCGCCCAGTGCCGCTCTTATGGGTCAGGACGTATTTGACCACCTCGGCGTAATCGGCTCCATCGGAAACGCCCTTCAGCACGTCTCCGTGCAGCGTCTCGAACACCTTGTTCAAGGCGTTGGCAGGCACGCCGCACACCCATCTCCTGAACAGGTACGAGTCAATCATCCACAGCACCGCGGAGACCGAATCGTCGTCGATGTCGCCTTGGGCTCGGTACTCGAGCAGGTTGAGAAGGTAGGGTCTGGTGACCGACGCGTCGAAGACCCTGATGGCCTCGAGGGCGGAATCGATGCTCTTCACGCCTGTATTTGGGTGAATGCAGGTTTTGTAATGCTTCGAATAGTTCAGAAGCTCTTCGAACAGGGCCTTCGTGTCGAGGCTGAGCACTCCGCCGTCGGGATCGTGGAACTTCTTAGTTGTATACGTCCTAAACGCCGGATACACCTTCTTGATAGCGGGGGTCTTCGCCTCCATAGCAGAAAGGTAGAAGCGGATGTAGTCGCTCACCTTGTAGTCGGTGTTGCGTTCGACCGGATTCCAATAATCGTCGTAGTAAATCTCCTGAAGTTCTGGGTCGAGATTCATGAGGACGAAGTTTCTGATCTTGTCGGCCTCGGAAAGGTCGAGTCCCGTCGAGTTCAGGCTCTCGAAGATCAGCTGGGCATCGTCTTTGGGGTCGAGGGTGATGTCGATAACGCAAAGGGACTTGATAGCTTCGTAGAGCTCGTTGACGGAGATGTCCATCTTTTCGATGCGGTCGAGAAAGTACAAGTAGTTCTGGGTCACGTTCGAGCCCTGGATATATGCGTCGTCCTTGCCATCGAGAATGGCCCCGAACGCCTCGCTGTCGTTCTTCACTAGCTTCAGGCGTAGCTTGCGCTCTTTCTTGTGCCTCGCGTCGATGAGGTAATACTCGGCGATGTCTTCGGCGAGATCCTCTTCCTGCGATTTGACGACGCCTTTCTCGACCTGGGTCCTGATGGCGGCAAAGAGTAGGAATACCGTGGTGATACGCTGCTGGCCGTCGATGACGACGCGCTCTCCGCGCGGCGTCTGGGATACGATGCTGCCGAAGAAATGCTCCTCGCGTCCGGTCTTGGAGACCTCCACCAGATCGTCGAACAGCCTTCCGCATTGCTCCGGCTTCCAGTCGTAGTTTCGCTGGTAAACGGGTATGACGAAACGCGTTTTCTTGCCCTCGATGATGTCGCTCAGATATTCCTTATGGCCGTCCATTCATGACCCTTTCTTCGGTCCCGTTCTTCTGTGGTGCATCATTTTGCATTCCCTATGCGAACGATGAGATCGTTGACCCAATCGATTGCAGAATCGACGTCATCGAGAACGGGAAGGTCGGATGCCTGCTCTGCGTAGAGCTCGTCCCAGCCAGCTTTCTTCGACACGATCGGAGGCCATTCCTGAGCCTTTCTGTAAGAGAAGAGCCGCTCGCAGATCCTTCGCGTCGCGACAAGGTCGACTTCCGACCTGTGCATGATGAGTTGCAAGTCGACGAGGTCGCGGGCTCGGTCGCCCGCGCCTGATACCGCATGCAGCTTTTGGGTAACTTGGTGGTCTAGTGGCATGAGCGGCGCCTTTCCGGGAGGCGGGAATCCAATTCCCTCGAACAACTCCGCGACATCTGGCATGTCCGACCACTCGATGGTGTCAGCATCGCCGATCTCGTTGAATCCGACTTCGAGCGGAACCGTGCACCACGGTTTGCCGAGGTACGAGAGCTTCACCTCGCAGGGCTGCATGACATATTCCTCGGGAACGTCCTTCGGCGAGGCCGGATCCTTGCGGACGACGCGTCCCGTGAAGCCCTCCCAGCCTTGGCGGAGGCGGTCGTTGAGCCTTTCAATGTTGAGGTCGGCGTCCATGGCCGTCGCCATGTCCAGGTCTGTAGTGAACCTCGTCGCCGCGTCGCCGTAGCGCATCTTGATCGAGCTTCCGCCCTTCACCACGCCGTCGGGGAGCATCTGAGCGACGATGGCGTTGGCCATGCGCGTGCGCAATCTCATGTAATCCTGCGCAGCGCCTCCGCACGAGCGCCTGATCGCGTCGTCCAGGTGGCGCATGCCGTTCGGCTTCTTCGTCATCTTTCGATCTTTTCCTCGATTTCCTTCTTCTCGCCTGCGTTCAGATATCCCATGCGCAGCGCCTCGGAAGCAGCCTCGAGTGCCCTGTCGGCGCCCATGGTCTGCGCGGCGCAGGCTATCGCGGCAGCAAGCGGCTGGCAGGGAACGCCGTCGATCCAAGTCGGCTCGGCATCTGATCTGACGATCCTGACGCCTTTCCCTAGGTCCCGCCGGACGCGGTTCGGCGTGGCGACCCACATCTTGGATGGGTCCGTGGGTGCCAGCTGGAGTAGGGCGACGACGGACTCTCCGTAGAGGAAGGCCCCGACGCCTGCCGCCTTCACTGCGATCGCGAAGGGGGCTTGGGGCTGGGATGGCCAGACGGGCATACGGTACACCCCGCGCGCAACGCGGACGAGCTTTCCCGCTTTCGCCTGCTGGACGAGCTCGGCGTTGGACATCCCGAGCTTCGCCGCCTCGGATGAGGTGATGAGCCCGAAATCGTCGACTCCCTCGTATATGTCATCGATTTTTGCCATGTCAGAAGTATAGCGTATTTACTATACTTTTGACATTTGAAAATCGACTAGCATGGTTGCAAGTGCCAATGCGACCACATGGGTCAAATCAGTACCAGATTTGGGGGTATTTTGACAACATGCGAGCCTCGCCGCACGAGCCGTGCCAATCTCGGCACTCAAGGAGCCGGGAAGGAAGCATTTGATTCCCAGACGCGAAACGCGGTCATTTTGCGTCTAGTAATCAAACCGGTGACATTTGTCTCCATGGCGTCACCGCTTCCTGCATGAACCATCTGAGTACGGCTCAAAAAGCAAGGGAAAGAACACGAGAGGTGCTGATCATGCGCTGCATCCAGGCCGAAGCTCGGCACGCGGAAATGGAGTTCGACCTGGTCTAAGGTACCATCTCGCACGTCTATCCGAACTATTGCCCCGCAGCGGTCGTGGGTTTCTTCCTGAGCCTGCACAGCTGCGAAGCCATCGTCGAAGACATCGGGTGCGGCAGGGTGGGCATCCTGGTCGACGGCAACCACATCACGCGGGTCTTCGTCAAGGACGACCGCCGGGGAGAGGGTCTCGGGTGTATCGCCATGGGCATTCTCGAGAAACGGGTCTTCGAGGGGCACCCCTGCGCGAAGGTAGACTCCTCACTGCCGGAGACGCGCTTCTAAGAAAGGCGCGGGTACGTTACTGCTGGCCGCGAATCCTACAGTCTCCCCGAAGGCGCGGTCCTCGTATGGGAACTCATGGAGAAGAAGCGATAAGCTTCTCAATCGCCTAAAAATACGGGTAGTGCCAGCATGCAAACGAACTTGAATTTGATTCGAATCAAGGTGGAGACGATTGGAGCGGCAAAAGGGAGTGAACGCCGGCGGCTTTGCCGAATGCCAACGACCGCCATCGTGGCGCAAGTGTGTCCAACGACATGCAGCTTTGGGAAACCCGAAGAATGATTCGCAATCAAAATCGCAGGCGATATGCATAAAAATCACCCCCGAAACATCAACATTTCGGGGGTGATTCGCAACTGTCATTCATCAGTTTTGCAGGTGGCTTGGAGCGCATTGAACCACCTTGCGCCTCAATGCGTCGCCATGAATGATTGCAGGTGGCTTTACGCTTTTGACCTCGGATTATTCCCACTCAATCGTCGCGGGCGGTTTGCTGGTGATGTCGTACGCTACCCGGTTCACGCCCGGGACTTCGGCTACGATGCGGCCCGACACTCGGGCCAGCACGTCGTAGGGCAGCTTCGCCCAGTCGGCCGTCATGGCATCGGAGCTCTCCACGGCTCGCAGGATGATGGGGTAGGCGTATGTGCGCTCGTCGCCCATGACGCCGACGCTCTTCACGTCGGGCAGCACGGCGAAGTACTGCCATACGCTGCGTTCGCTGTTGCGCTCGCCGGTCTCCTCGTAGACGCGGACGTTGTAGGCGTCCAGCTCCTCGCGCACGATAGCGTCGGCCTCCTTCAAAATCGACAGCTTCTCGCGCGTCACCGTGCCGATGATGCGGATGGCCAGACCCGGGCCGGGGAAGGGCTGGCGATGCACGATGTGGTCGGGCAGCCCCAGCGTCGTGCCCAGCGCGCGCACCTCGTCCTTGAAGAAGTGGTCCAGCGGCTCGATCAAATCGAAATGCACGCCGTCGGGGAAGGGGATCAGGTTGTGATGGCTCTTGATGGTGCTCGCCTTGCCGCCGGTCTTGCGCGCGCCGCTCTCGATGATATCGGGGTAGATGGTGCCCTGGGCCAGGTACTTCACCGGCCGCCCGTTCTCGGCCAGCTCCTCCGCCACAGCGAAGAACTCCTTCCAGAACTGCGAGCCGATGATGCGGCGCTTCTGCTCCGGCTCCACGACGTCGGCCAGCAGCGCGGCGTAGCGGTCCTCGGCGTGCACGTGCACGAAGTCCACGTCGAACTGCTTCGTGAACACGTCCTCAACTTCTTCGGGCTCGTTCTTGCGCAGCAGCCCGTGGTTGATGAACACGCAGGTCAGCTGCTTACCGATAGCCTTCGCGCACAGCGCGGCCACCACGGAGGAGTCCACGCCGCCCGAAAGGCCCAGGATCACGCGATCGCTTCCCACCTGCTGACGGATGGCCGCCACGGCATCGTCGATGATGGAGTCCATCGTCCAACTGGCCTCAAGGCCGCAGATGCCGAACAGGAAGTTCCTCAGCAGCTGGTCGCCGTGCGGCGTGTGGCGCACCTCGGGGTGGAACTGCGTCGCGTACAGACGGCGCTCGGCGCATTCCATCGAGGCCACGGGGCACACGTCGGTCGAGGCCGTTACCGCGAACCCTGCGGGAACCTCGGACACGGCGTCGCGGTGGCTCATCCACACCGTCTGCTCGACGGGCGTCTCGCCGTACAGCGAAGACGCTCCCTCGTCGCGCCGCGTCAAAGGCGCGGCCCCGTACTCGCCCTTCTCGGTGTGGCCCACGGTGCCGCCCAGCGTGACGGCCATAATCTGCTGGCCGTAGCAGAAGCCCAGCACGGGGATGTCCAGCTCGAAGATGCCCGGGTCGATGGACGGCGCGTCCTCGGCGTACACGCTGGCCGGGCCGCCCGACAGGATGATGGCCGCGGGCGCAAGCTCGCGCACCTCGTCGGCGGTGATGTCGCATGGGACGATTTCCGAGTACACGCGCAAGTCGCGCACGCGCCGCGCGATCAGCTGCCCGTACTGGGCTCCGAAATCGACGACGATGACCAACTGGCTGGACGGGGTGGCAGTCATGTTTGCTCCTTTGCGTACGGGCGGTGGCATGTTGGAAGCGCCCGTTGAAATTATCTCGCTGCCATCTTACATGAAAACGAAACCCGCACGGCGTTTGTCGGCCCACCTGCACGTGTTTTGCATGACGGGAAGGGATGGCGGAATCGGTCGCGCCGTTCCGCGTTTCGTCCGGAGCTTGCGCAGGGCAAAGCAACTCATGACCCAATGCAGCCATCTTGAAGATGGTTGCATCGGCGCGCAGCTATTCTTCTTGGAGGCTCCTCTGCTCTAACGCAGCGTAACGCCTTCGGGCAGCTCGATATTTCTGAGGTCGAAGTCGTCTTCCTCGTCTTCGTCGGCGGCAACCGGAGCGATCTCCTCGACCTTCGGCTCGCCGAATGCGGCGTCGAACGCGGCGGCATGCGCGCGGGGCACGGCGAACACGATGCGGCCGATGACGCCCGGATGCTTCCGGATCCAATCCTCGAACAGGCCGATCACCTGCTGCGTGTCGAACCCTCCGCGCCCGCAGCCGAACGCGCCGCACACGAGCGTCTCGCATCCGTTGGAGGCGGCGATGTGCAGCAAGGTTTCGATGCGCTCCGCCAGAACCTGGTCGCATTCGCGCTCCGAGCGATGGTTCTCCAGCGCGCGGGCGCGGTTCGGCTCGGGCAGCGCGACGACGTCCGCCTTGCGGATGACGCCCGCATGCGAAAACGCCACGTTCGGCAGGTAGAGGGCGCGATCCGTGAACAGCTGCCCGCGCTGGCAGCCGCGGTTGCCGTCATGGTACGCGCTTTTCAGCCCGTAAAGAATAGGGTAGAGGTTGCTTTCCGAGCACAGGATCTGTTCCGGCCCGAACGAGCCGTCCTCGTAGCCGCCGCCGGGCCGCGTGAACGACGCCGGATCCACCACGACGGTCTTGCCTCGCGCGTCGCGCAGGGCGGCGGGGGCGAAGGCGGTGGTGACAGAGGTCTCGGTGGTCTCGAACACGGCTTCCGGGATGGGCAGCTCGCGTCCTTCGCCGTCCTCGTACACGCGTGCGGCAGCGACAGTCGCTTCGGTTTCGGTCGAGAACGCCCCCTTCATCAGGGCAAGGTGCTTCGCCGCTTGGGCTCGTCGTTCTTCTCTCTCGGGCATGGCTTCCTCCTCCGATCGTTTCCCCGTATTGTAGCGGAAACGACGCTTCGGCGGGCTCTTCGCAGCGCGCGCGGTAAGATGTATGCCGTATACTCAATCGACGGTCGAAGGGGGGACGATGGCCCGGAATCTAGCGAAGCTTCTGCTTGTCGGCGTGCTGCTGGCAAGCGGCGTCCTGCTGCCCGGGTGCGCCGGCGAAACGCAGGCGCCGCTCGAGCCCCCGAGGCAAGCCGTCTCCCTTGACGAGTTGCCTGAATTCTCGGGCGACCCGTTCGTTGAAGTGAACGGCAACGTGCCCTCCTTCTCCGAAGCGGAGCGCGATCTCGCCGCGCTCGAAGCCTATGCTCCCCTCGACGGGCTCGGCCGTTGCGGCACGGCGTTCGCGCTGATCGGCCCCGAGACCATGCCGACGGAGGAACGCGGCTCCATCGGCAGCGTGAAGCCGTCGGGTTGGCATCTGGTCAAGTACGACATCGTCGACGGGGCGTACCTCTACAATCGCTGCCATCTTATCGCGTATCGGCTTGCGGGGGAGAATGCCAACGAGCGCAACCTCGTCACGGGCACGCGTTTCATGAACGTTCGAGGCATGGTTCCGCTCGAGGACCGGGTCGCTTCGTACGTCGATCGGACGGGGAACCACGTTCTGTACCGGGCGACGCCGGTGTTCGAGGGGGACGATCTGGTGGCGCGTGGCGTTCACATCGAAGCCGAGTCGGTGGAGGACGGCGGCTCAGGCGTTTCGTTCAACGTGTTCGCCTACAACGCGCAACCGGGGGTGGAGATCGATTACGCCACCGGCGAGAGCCGGCTGGACGGCTCGCTAGAATCGCAGGGCGCCTTCGATGCGTCGCAGTACGCCTACGTCCTCAACGTCAAGACGAAACGCTTCCACAAGCCCGATTGCCCCTCGGTCGAAGACATGAAGGCAGCCAACCGGGAAGGTTTCGACGGCTCGCGCGAGGAGGCGGAGGCGCGCGGTTACGTCCCCTGCGGCAGGTGCAACCCGTAGGCGCATGCCCTCTCGATGTGCCCCCTGTGGTTTCTCGACGCTCCACGCTCATCCTCGTGTACAATTCCCGGCATGGAGAACGCGCGAAACGACATAGAGGCGCTTGACGACCTGGAGCTGGACGCGCCCGCGTCCGTTCCTGCCGCGTCAGACGACGTCGCCGCGCCTGCGCGCCCGGCGAAACGTCCTCGTCGCGAGGCTCCCACCGACGAGGAGCGCCGTCAGATGCACGCCTCGTTCAACGACCGCATCTCCTACCTTTGCAAGATGGCGGCGCTCGTAGTGGCGCTCGTCTCCCTTGCCACCATCGCGCTGGGCCAAGAGCTTCCCCAGTTCGTCCTCATGGGGCTGTGCCTGTCGGTGGCGCTTTTGGCCATCGCCATGCTGCAAGACCATCATCAGCGCAAACGATAACCGCATCGACCCAACCAAGGATACGCACGCATGATCATCGAAGCATTGAAGGCCTTCCTCATCGGCATCGTGGAAGGCATCACCGAATGGCTGCCCATCTCCTCGACCGGCCACATGATCCTCGTGGACGAGTTCGTGAAGCTGCAGGTGTCCGACGAGTTTCTGGCCCTGTTCCTCGTGGTCATCCAGCTGGGCGCCATCATGGCCGTGCTCATCCTGTACTTCCACAAGCTGAACCCGTTCTCGCCGAAGAAGGACGCCGTCGAGAAGAAGAGCACGTGGCGTCTGTGGGGCATGGTGGCCATCGGCTGCATCCCGGCTGCCGTCATCGGCCTCTTGTTCGACGATCTGGTGAACGAGTACTTCTACAACAAGGTGACCGTGGCGGCCATGCTCATCCTGTACGGCGTGGTGTTCATCGTGCTCGAGCGCCGCAACCGCCGTCGACTGCGCGAGGCCGAAGCCGCCCTCGAGGCGCCGCGCGGCCGCCATGCGCGCGTGTCGTACGGCGATGTGTCCGACGAGGCCGAGGCATCGCTGTTCAAGATCACCGACGTGGACGAGATCGACTGGAAAACCGCGCTCAAGATCGGCTGCTTCCAGGTATTGGCCATCATCCCCGGCACCAGCCGCTCCGGCGCCACCATCATCGGCGGCATGCTGGCCGGCTGTTCGCGCACCGCGGCGGCCGAGTTCACGTTCTTCCTGGCCATCCCCATCATGTTCGGCTGGGGTCTGGTGAAGTGCATCAAGTTCGTCGCGGCCGGCATCGCCATGACCTCCACCGAGATCCTCGTGCTGGCGGTGGGAATCATCACGGCGTTCGCCATGTCGGTGGTGGCCATCAAGTTCCTCATGGGCTACATCAAGAAGAACGACTTCACGGCGTTCGGCTGGTACCGCATCGTCGTGGGCGTGCTGGTGCTGGGCTACTTCGTCTTCGAAAGCATGGGCATGCTGCCGTAAAGGTCGTGCATACAGATATCGCACGGTTCGCGGCGCGCCTTCGGGCGCGCCGCTTTACGTTGTCGCCCGAAAGCCGCGTTTTCGCAGCCGAAACCGAGGCTTTGGGGCGAGAACGCGTCCCGACGTCCCTGCCCTGCCGTCCCGCGCGCGATAGACGGCAGGGCGGGGACGTCAGCCGCCTATCGCTGCGCCCCGCTACGCCATGAACAGCACGGCGAGCAGCGGGATGGTGAACACGGCGCCCAGCGTGGTTACGAACGTGCCCTGCGCCATGGTCTTGCTGTCGCCGCCGTACTGGTAGCACAGCATGGTGCCGTTCGTGGCCACCGGCATGGCCGACAGCAGCACGATCACGCCCAGCAGCACGGGGTCGCTCACGAGGAAATGCAGCGGCAGCCATACGAGCGCTGGCGCGACCAACAGGCGCACGAGCGCGGCCGCCATGAGGCGCGGCCCGCCCACCAGCTGGCGCGCCGGCACGTTGGCCAGCGACGAGCCGATGATGAGCATAGCCGCCGGGGTGGTGAGCGAGCCCAGGGTGTCCAGCGCCTCGCCGAGCACCGGCACGCCGTGGATGCCGGCGAACGCCAGCGCGATTGACGCGACGCTGGCCACGATGCACGGCGAGAGGAACGACTTCGGGCTCATCTTGATCTTCACGCCGTATTTGTTGTCCGTGGCGAGCATCCACACGCCCAGCGTGAAGACGAGCGCATTGAACGCGAGATTGAACACCGTCGTGTAGATGAGCGCCTCCGCGCCGAAAACAGCCGCCGTCACGGGGAAGCCGATGAAGCCCGTGTTGCCGAACACCATCATGAACCGGAAGACGCCTTTGCGTCCGTCGGGCACGCGCAGCGCGGCCGTGATGGAGAATCCGATTGCGACGAGCACCACGTAGCTGGCGCACGAAACGCCCGCGGTCCAGAGGATCTTCGTCGCCGAGGGCAGCGTTTCGGCGGTCAGCACGGAGGCCAGTATAAGCGCCGGCAGCGCCGTATTCAGGATGAGCTTCGAGAACTTCTTGTCGAAGTCCTCGTCCATGAGGTTCAGCCGCTTGGCGGCGTAACCTGTCGCGCCCACGGCGAACAGGACGACCATCTGCACGAATATGTCGGCGAACTGCGAGATCAACGAGGCTTCCCTCTCAATAGGTTCGGATTCGGCGCAGCAGCGAGGCGCGCGTTCCCAGTGTACACCGTCAACGGGAGCCGCGGCGCCGAGCGGCTTGCAGCTTCGCCCTTCCATCGGTTTTCGGCATGCGCCGACCGCGATATCCCATGAACTTCCTCGCTAATTCGCCCGGCATGGCAATCGGGCGCGCCGCTTTTGCTATCATGTCAGCACACGTGTCGCCCGAGAACATCGCCGCTTTCGCGCGAGGCAGCGGGTCGAACCGCACGTTAAAGCATGAGAGTCATGAGAGGAAAAGCCGATGTCTGAGAGAGACAGCTCCCTGGCGGAGATCCAAGAACATCGTGCCAAGATCGACGAGATCGACAAGCAGATCGTCGCCTTGCTCAACAAGCGCGCCGGTCATTCGCTGGTCATCCGCGGTCTCAAGCCCGGAGCCCATCTGGGCTTGTACGACGCCAAGCGCGAAGAGGAGATATTCGCGAAGGTGAGCAGCTACAACGAGGGTCCTTTGTACAACGAGAACCTGTGCGAGATCTACGCCACCATTCTCAAGATCATGAAGGAGACCCCGTCCGTATGAGCGAAGCGAAGATAGCCCCCATTCCCGACTTGGGCACCCGCACCGACGAGATCACCATTTTCGCCGGCCCGTGCTCCGTCGAGTCGGCCGAGCAGTTCGAAGAAGTGGCCGAATGTGTCGCGGGCCTCGGCCTCACCTGGATTCGCGGCGGCGCGTTCAAGCCCCGCACGAACCCGCACTCGTTCCAGGGCCTGGGCGAGGAGGCCCTCAAGATCATGCGCGATTCCGGCGAGAAGCACGGCCTGAAAACGCTCACCGAGGTCATGGACTCGGCGCACTGCGAGCTGGTCCACTCCTACGTGGACGGCCTGCAGGTGGGCGCGCGCAACTTCCAGAACTTCAGCCTGTTGAAGAAAATCGGCCAGGTCACCGCCGAGTCGCACAAGATGGTGCTGTACAAGCGTGGTTTCGCGGGCACCATCGCCGAATGGCTGGCCGCCACCGACTACCTCACGGCGGAAGGCAACGACAACGTGGTGCTGTGCGAGCGCGGCATCCGCACGTTCGAGACGGCCACGCGCTTCACGCTGGACATCGCCGCCATCCCGGTGATCCACAAGCAGTCGCTGTGCCCGGTGTGCATCGACGTGTCGCACCCCGCCGGCCAGCGCGACCTGGTGCCGTCGCTCGCCTTCGCCGCCGTGGCGGCCGGCGCCGACTCCCTCATGATCGAGGTGCATCCCAACCCGCCCGCAGCCCTGTCCGACGGCCCGCAGCAGCTGACGCCGGACCAGTTCGAGGTGCTCGTGGCGAAGCTGCGCGAGATCGCCGCCGTCTTCGGCAAGAAGATCGTGTAAGGAATCGGGCGCGTCCGACGGCTCGGAAACCGTCGGACGCGCCCCGTTTGTAAAAACTTTACCCGAACTTTACCTTCCCTTGACCGGGGCCTTACCGTCTGCCCGGTATCCTTTCGACTCGCGTGCATGAGCGCTTGCAACCGACGATGCGAAGGGGAGTCCCGCGTGAACGCTCCGATGGAAACCGTGTTCGGCCTGCTCGGCGGACTGGCCGTGTTCCTGTTCGGCATGAACATGATGTCCGAGGGCCTGCAGAAGGCCGCCGGCGCCAAGATGAAGTCGATCCTGTCCATGCTCACCTCGAACCCGGTGCTGGGCGTGCTGGCGGGCGCGGTGGCCACCGCTGTGCTGCAAAGCTCCAGCGCCACCACGGTCATGGCCATCGGCTTCGTCAGCGCGCGCCTCATGACGCTGCGCCAGGCCATCGCCGTCATCTTCGGCGCCAACATCGGCACCACCATGACCGCGCAGCTCATGGCGTTCAAGCTCAGCGACTACATCTGGCTCATCGTGTTCGTCGGCTTCATCGTGTGGTTCGCGGCGAAGGACGAACGCGTCAAGAACATCGGCCAGACCGTGTTCGCGTTCGGCCTGCTGTTCGTGGGCATCGACACCATGGGCGCGGTCATGAAGCCGCTCGCGCAAAGCGAGGTGTTCCTGGCGATGATCGACCAGGTGAAGGATATCCCCGCGCTCGGCGTTGCGGCGGGCACCGTGATGACGCTGGTCGTGCAAAGCTCCAGCGCCACCATCGCGGTGCTGCAGAGCTTCGCCTCGCAGCCCGGCCCCGACGGCGTGACCAGCGTGCTGGGCCTCCAGGGATCCATCCCCATCCTGCTCGGCGACAACATCGGCACCACCATCACGGCGCTTCTGGCCTGCATCGGGCAGTCGCGCGACGCGAAGCGCACCGCCGTGGCGCATAGCGTGTTCAACGTCACGGGCGCGTTCGTGTTCATCTGGTTTGTGCCGCTTATCGCGCAGTTCGTGCAGCTTCTCACGCCCGGCCCCGAGCTGGACGTCATCGCGCGCCAGATCGCGAACGCGCACACCACGTTCAACATCGTCTGCACGCTTCTATGGCTGCCGTTCATCGGGGCTATGGTGAAGATCGTGACGTTTCTCGTGCCGGGCAAGGCCGGCGAGGCGGCGCCGGGCGCGCTCGTCGTCCTCGACGACAAGATCCTCGGTCAGCCGGTGTTCGCCATCAGGATGTTCGGCGAGGAGCTGCAGAAGTACTGCGACAAGGTGCGCGCCATGCTGGCCGCGCTGCCCGAGGCCATCGCGAACCGGGACGCCGCCGCGCTCAAGGCGCTCCAAGCCGATTGCGCGCAGGTGGAAGCCGCGGAAGGCGAGCTTGCGAATTACGCGGTGGAGCTGCTGAGCGCCGGCGCGACGTCCGAGCGGCAGGCCGCGGAGATATCCGACCTCATGTTCATCGTGGACGCGGCGGGCCGCATCGGCTCGCGCTGCGGCGAAGCGGCCGCGCTGTACGGCGAGCGCCTCTCGTCGAAGAAGCCCTTCTCGGACGAGGCGCGCGAGGAGCTGGCCGAAAGCGCCGCGATGGTGGCGGACATGTACGACGCGGTGCTGCGGTTCCTGAGCGACGGAGGCACCGCCTCCGAGCAGGTGCTCGACGAGCGTCGCCGCCAGATCGTCAAGCGGCAGAGCCGGGCGCGCAAGGCCCACTTCCGCCGCGTGGGCAGCCGGCAGTGCGCGCCTGAGAACAAGGCGGTGTACAACCAGCTGCTGCTGTGCCTGGAGCGCGCGGGCAACGAGTGCTCGAACCTCGTGGAGCACGGCGCCGAGCTGTCCATGTGGGGCGACGCGCTGGGCGCCGACCGTCCCGGTTCGCATGACGGGGGAGCGCCGCCGGTCGCGAAGCGTTCCGAAGCGCCTGTCGACGAGCTGGCGGAGGCGCTTGCGTAGCGGCCCCTGCGCTTGCGCAGATTGCGCGCGTTTGCCAGTTGCCGGAGGGGAAAAGCGGTAGAATACGAAAGCTTTGTTTCACCTCCATCCGTCAGGAGACTGCTCATATGTCAATCGATATCGACAGCTTGAACGGGCCGCAGCGCGAGGCGGTCGTCACCGTCGACGGGCCGCTGCTCGTGCTCGCCGGCGCCGGCTCGGGCAAGACGCGCGTGCTCACGTACCGTATCGCGAACCTCATCGAGAACCACGACGTGGCTCCGTGGGAGATCCTCGCCATCACGTTCACGAACAAGGCGGCCGCCGAGATGCGCGAGCGCCTGAACGGCCTGGTGGGCCCTCGCTGCCGCGGCATGTGGGTGTCGACGTTCCATAGCATGTGCGTGCGCATGCTGCGCTCCGACGCCGAGAAGCTGGGATTCACGCGCAACTTCACCATCTACGACACCGACGACCAGAAGCGCCTGTACAAGGAGATCATGGCCGAGCTGGACATCGACCCAAAGCGCTTCCCTGTGAACGCCCTCATGAACCGCATCTCCACGGCGAAGAACGAGCTCGTCGTGCCGAGCGCCTTCGAGAAGGAAGCGGGCGACCCGGTGGGGAAGGTGGCCTCGCGCGTGTACTCCCGCTTGCAGGAGCGCCTCAAGGCCGCGAACGCCTTCGACTTCGACGACCTTCTGCTGTACGCCTACCTGCTGCTGAAGAACCACGAGGACGTGCGGTCGGCCTACCAGCAGCGCTTCCGCTACATCATGGTGGACGAGTACCAGGACACGAACCACGCCCAGTACTCCATCACGGGGCTTTTGGCCGAGGGGCACAAGAACATCATGGTGGTGGGCGACGACGACCAGTCCATCTACTCGTGGCGCGGCGCCGACCTGCGCAACATCCTCGAGTTCGAGCAGGACTACCCGACGGCGCACACCGTGAAGCTCGAGCAGAACTACCGCAGCGTGGGCAACGTTCTGGCGGCCGCGAACGCGGTCATCGCGAACAACCAGCACCGCAAGGCGAAGAAGCTGTTCACCAGCGCCGAGGACGGCGACAAGATCCAGGTGTACATGGCCGCCGACGAGCGCGATGAAGGCCGCTGGATCGCCGGCGAGATCGAGAAGCAGCGCGCGGCGGGGCTGTCGTACAACCAGGTGGCCGTGTTCTACCGCACGAACGCGCAGAGCCGCATGCTGGAAGACATGCTGCTGCGCGCCGGCGTGCCGTACCGCATCGTCGGCGGCACGCGCTTCTTCGACCGCGCCGAGATCCGCGACGTCATGGCCTACCTCACGCTCGTGGTGAACCCGGCCGACGACATCGCGGCGAAGCGCGTCATCAACGTGCCGAGGCGCGGCATCGGCAAGACCACCATCGAGCGCATCGAGCAGTTCGCCCGCGAGATGGGCATGACGTTCATGGAAGGCGCCGAGCTGGCCATCGTCGACCCGGAGCTGCGCGCGTCGGCGCGCCAGGCCATCGGGGAGTTCGTGGGCCTCGTCAACGAGGCGCGCACCTACGGCGGCGATTTGCGCAAGGTCATCGAGATGATCATCGACAAGAGCGGCCTCATCGGCGCGCTGCAGGCCGAGAACACCGACGAGGCGCGCGGCCGCATCGAGAACATCCAGGAGTTCCTCGGCGTCGTCGACGAGTTCACCGAAACCCACGAGGACGAGGACGCTCTGTACGAGGCTCCCACGGCCGAGCCGGCCGACGCCCCCGCGCTCGCCCCCGTCCCCTCGTCCGCCGACGCCCCCGCGGGTTCGTTCTACGCCTTCGCGGGCGCGAACGAGCTTGCGGCTCCGGCCGAGGAGAGCCCCGTGCGCGTCCTGCGCGGCGACTCGCTGGCCGACTTCATCGAGTGGGTGCGCCTGCGCACCGACCTCGACACGGTGGCCGAGGACGGCCATGCCGTCACCATGATGACCGTGCACTCGTCGAAAGGCCTCGAGTTCGACTGCGTGTTCGTGGCCGGCATGGAGGAGACGCTGTTCCCCCACATGAACAGCGTGGGCGATGCGGCCGGCATCGAGGAGGAGCGTCGTCTCGCGTACGTGGCCATCACGCGCGCCCGCAAGAAGCTGTTCCTCACCTGCGCCTACGCGCGCCAGATCTTCGGCCAGACATCGTCGAACCCCATCTCGCGCTTCATCCAGGAGATCCCCTCCGAGCTGCGCCAGACCACGGGCCTCGGCTCGGCGGGCTTCAGCGGCACGGGCTGGGAGAAGCGCGGCAGCCGCAAGGGCATCGCCGGCAGCGGCACCGAGGCGGGCGGCGGCCGCGTGTTCGGCCGCTCCAGCGCGTCGGGTTCGTCCGGCCGCAGCGACGAGCGCGCCGCGCGCGTGGGCGGTTCCTACGTGCGCCCGGGCGCCGAGAAGAAGGCCGCCGCGAAGATGACGTTCTCCACGGGCGACACCGTGGATCACAAGACGTTCGGCCGCGGAAAGGTGACGAAGGTGGACGGCGACACGCTGTTCGTGAAGTTCTCCAAAACCGGTCAGACCAAGAAGCTCCTCAAAGACTACGCGCCCATCGTCAAGATCGGCTAGCGCGAGGCCCGCATCGGAAACGGTGCGGGCCTCGTCGTTTTTAGGCGTTTCGGCTTCTTCTTTCGCCCAGGCTCTTGCAACGCGGTGCGCTATACCGCATGATAGACGCGTCGATGACGTGCGGTCGCCACCGATCTGCAACCCCGCGCTCTTCGTCCGGCTGGCGAGAGAAAGAGGTTCACCATGAAGATCGTTACCGACTCTTCCGTTATGTTCTCGATGGAGGAGGGCGCGCGGCGCGGCATGGCCGTGCTTCCGCTCGTCGTGGCCATCGACGGCCAAAGCTGGCTCGAATACGAGGACGTGTCGGCCGAGGAGTTCTTGGCGAAGGTACGCGCGGGCGCGCTGCCGCAGAGCGCATCGCCTCCTCCGGCGCTCACCCTGAAGGCTTACGACACCGACGAAGAGGTGATCCACCTCGCCATGGCCGACGGGCTGTCGGGCGCCTACGAGGTGGCGTGCGGCCTCGTCAAGCAGGCGCGCCGTCCCGATCGCGTGCACGTGGTGAACACGCGCACGCTGTGCGTGCCCCATCGGGTGTTGGCCTGCACGGCGGTGCGGCTGGCCGAACAGGGGACGGACGCAAAGGCCGTCCTCGAGACGCTGCATGCCCAGATCGCTACCGCTCACTCCTACCTTATTCCCGAAGATTTCGACTACCTGCGCCGCGGCGGGCGCCTCACGCCGCTCGCGGCGACGTTCGCTCATCTCGTGAAGGCGTTTCCCGTCATGAAGCAGACCGACGACGGTACGCGCCTCGAGAAGATGAAGGTGGCGCGCTCGTTCGCGAAAGCCGTCAACGCCATCGCCGACGACCTGGAGGCTCGGGGCGTGGGCGATGGCTTCTTCCTGGGCGTGAGCCATGCAGACAACCGCGTGCGGGCCGACGAGGCGTCCGGTATGCTGTCCGGGCGCTTTCCGGGATGCCGCCACGGCGTCTTCGACCTGGGCCCCGCGTTCATCACGCAGGGCGGCCCCGGCTGCCTCGCCATACAAGCTGTCGACCTGGGAGCTTATCCCGATCTCGATTTGGATTAACCGAGGGGCCCGGGATGCGGGGATGCGGGCCCCTCGGTGCAGATGCCCGTTCCGGTTGTTCGCCCGCCGAGTCTCGGCCGGCGCGCTAGTTGCACCCCGGGCAGTAGGCGCAGGCCGTCGGCGCGGCGGCTATGCCCCCGAGAGCGCTTTCGCGCAGTTCGAACGGCAAGGTTCGACCCACTTTTCGCATAGCCTCCACCGTCTGGTCGAAGTCGACCAGGTTGCCGATGCCTGCGAGTGCGATCTGCGCGCTGACCAGCGCGACGGCGGCGCCGGCAGCGTTGCGCTTCTGGCAAGGTTCCTCGACAAGGCCTGCGATGGGGTCGCATACGAGGCCCATCATGTTGGTCAGCGCGTTGCTGGCCGCGTCGAGGCATTGGGCGGGAGCGCCGCCCATGAGCTCGACCGACGCCGCCGCGGCCATCGCGGCGGCCGAGCCGATCTCGGCCTGGCAGCCGCCCTCCGCGCCCGATACCGTGGCGTTGCGCGTGATGAGGTACCCGATGGCGGCGGCCGCCGCCAGGCCGCGCGCAAGATCGCCATCCGATAGCCCGCGCGTGCGCTGCAGCGCCAGCAGCACGCCGGGCAGCACGCCAGACGATCCAGCCGTGGGCGCGGCCACGATGCGACCCATCGACGCGTTCGTCTCCAGCACCGCCATCGCGTAGGCGATGGCGCACGACAGCTGGTCGTCGCACAGCTCGCCGTCGCGCTCGCGCAGATCGGCCAGCTTGCGCGCTTCGCCGCCTATGAGGCCGCCCATGGAAGGCAGCGCTTCGTCGATGGGGCGCTGCGCGGCGCATTTCATCACGTCCAGCGTCTCGTGCAAATACGCAAGGGAGCGGTCGGCGTATCCCAAGCTCTCGGCCAGCGCCGCCTCGCGGGCGAGAAACGCCTCCGATAGCGTCGTGCCGTGCTTTTCGCACCATGCCAGAAGCGCGGCTCCGGTGCCGAAGTCCGCCTCGGCGAACCGCTGCAGCGCCTCCTCCGCGTCGGGCGCGTCAACGGACCCGCAGCCGGGGCGCGCGTCGCCGGGAATGACGCGCACGTCCAGGATGGCGGGGTGGTCCTCGATGGCGGCCTTCGCGGCGCCGTCCACCTCTTGGTCGGTTTCCAGCACGGTGTAGGCGATGTCGCCTTTGCGCTCGCGGTACATGCGCGTGGTGGCGATGTTCACGCCTTCGTCGCTGATGCTCTGCGCGATGTGCGCCAGCACGCCGGTCTCGTCGCGCTGGCGCACGACGATGCTCGTGCTCTCGCCGGTGATGCGCACGTCGATGTCGTCGATCTTGCGGATGACGGCCGCTCCGCCTCCGATGCTCTCGCCGCGCACGCTCATCGCGTTGCCTGCGGCGTCCACGATGCGCATGTCGATGGTGTTGGGATGGTCGTATTCCTCGTCGGGAAGCGTGACGAACGAGAACGCGAGTCCCGCATCCCCCGCAAGCTGAAACGAGTCGCGGATGCGCAGGTCGTCGGCGGCCAGCCCCAGCATGCCCGCCACGAGCGCCTTGTCGGTTCCGTGCCCGGTCAGCGTGTGCGCGAACGACCCCAGCAGCCTGAACTCCACCGTCTTCGGCTCGGCCAGGCACAGCCGTCGAGCCATGTAGGCGATACGCAGCGCGCCCGCCGTGTGCGAGCTCGAAGGACCCACCATGATGGGGCCGATGACGTCGGAGAGGCCGATAGTTTTCATAGATGCTCCTCGATTGACGGGTAGGGAAGGGGGCGGGCGCGGGGATGGTGCGCGCCTATGGTATCACGGACTGTCGCAGCCGTCTCGTGCGCTCTTTCTGGCTCTTTCGTGACGTTTGCGCTCGAAAAGGCTGATCGGCCGCCGTTCGCTTCGCCGGTGCCGCTATACTGTGGCTCTCGGCGCCGCGCGGCTCGGTATGCGGCGGCGAACACCCTCATGACAAGCTAAGCGAGCGGGATGCGGCGTGCGTGCGGCATCCCCGGGTAAGGAGTACAGCAATGTCGGCACCGATCATCGTCGTGGGCCACAAGAACCCGGACAACGATTCCATCTCCTCGGCAGTGGGCTACGCCTACCTGAAGAACGAGCTGGCGCGCCGTGCGGCCGGCGAGGGGGAGCCGTTCCAGACGTACGTTCCCGCCCGCTTGGGGCCGTTGCCTCCGGAGAGCGCCTGGGTTCTGGAAGAGAGCGGTATCCACGCGCCCGAGATCGTGGGTCATGTGCATGCGCGCGTCGGAGACGTGATGACGCCGAACCCCATATCCATCGGCCATAACGCCACGCTGCTCGAAGCGGGTCGCCTGCTGCGCCAGCACAACGTGCGCGCGCTCGTGGTGACGAACGACGACGGCACCTACCGTGGACTCATCACCACGCGCATGATCGCCGAGCGCTACATCGCCGCCACCGACGCCCTCGAGGACGGAGGGGCGAACGAGATGGCGGTCGCCGGCGACCTCATCGCCTCGCTCGGCCAGAAGGTGGACGAGATCACCGAGACCGATGTGCTCATCCTCGACAAGGAGGGCCTGCTCAAGGAGGCTATCGAAGACCTCATGGCCAGCGCGTTGCGCGAGGCCGTCGTGCTGAACGACGACGGCCTCGCCATCGGCATCGTCACGCGCTCGGACGTGGCCGTGCGCCCGAAGCGCAAGGTGGTGCTCGTGGACCACAACGAGACGCGCCAGGCCGCCAACGGCATCGAGGAGGCCGAGGTCGTCGAGATCGTCGACCATCATCGCATCGCCGACGTGATGACCGCCAACCCCATCCAGTTCCTCAACCTTCCCGTGGGCTCCACGGCGACCATCGTCACGATGGAGTTCCGCCGCCACAACGTGGAGATGCCTCCGGCCATCGCGCGCGTGCTGCTGTCGGCCGTGATGACCGACACCGTCATCCTCAAGTCGCCCACCGCCACGCCGACCGATCACGAGCAGGTAGCCTATCTCGCCGGCATCGCGGGCGTCGATCCCACCGAATTCGGCCTTGCCGTGTTCAAGTGCCGCGGCGGCGAGGACGACATGCCCGTCGACAAGCTCGTCGGCGCCGACGCCAAGGAGTTCCAGATCGGCGACGCCACCGTTCTCATCGCGCAGCACGAGACGGTGGATCTTCCCGCCGTCATGAAACGCGAAGAGGAGATCCGCGAGCATATGCGCCGTCTGCGCGACGACCACGGCTACGAGTTCGTGCTGCTGCTGGTCACCGATATCGTGGCCGAGGGCAGCCAGTTCATGTGCGAGGGCAACCGCCGCATCGTCAACCGCGTGTTCGGCATCCATTGCACGGGCGAAGGCGGCACCTGGATGCCCGGCATCCTCAGCAGGAAGAAGCAGGTGGCGGCGAAGATCCTAGGAGCATAGGGGCGAGGGTTCGCGCCAGCGTTCTTCGAAAAACGAGACGAGGAAGCCGTGGAACGCCGCGGCTTCTTTGCTAAGGGGGCCGCTTGTCGGGGCGATCTCGATGGTGCGGGCGAACGGCGCGTCGGCTATGCTCGCCAGGCGCGCGCTACTATCGTCGAGGCCTCCCCAGCTGCGTTCGGGCCAAAAGCCCACGCCCAGCCCCAAGCCGATCATGTTCTTCACCACGGCGGGGCTGTCGCTTTCGAACGCCACGCGCGGCACGAACCCGGCATGCGCGCACGCTTCGTCGCATACCGCGCGAAACGTGCGGCTTCCGGCGAGGCAGATGAACGGCTCGTCGGCGAGGTCGGACAGCGGCAGGGGTTCCTGCGAGGCGCGCTCGGCGGGCACGGCGATGCCGATGCGTTCGAAGAAACGGCGAGCGCGGGGGTCCGCGCTCTCTGCGCGCACGGTGCGGACCCGCAGGTCCCAACGTCGGGAGGAGGCTTCCTGCGTCACCACGAAACGTGCGTCGGGATGCGCCGAGCGGTAGGCCGCGATGGCGTCCACCGCCAGCCCCGAGGCCGATTCGATGGCAAGATGGACGGCGGCCCGCTGTTGCCCGGCTACCACGGCAAGCTCCTCGGGCAGCTCGTCGAGGGCCGCCAGCAGCGGCGCGATGCGCTTCTGAAGCGCCTCGCCGCACGCGGTCAGCCGCACGTTGCGTCCCACGCGCTCGAACAGGGTCACGCCCAGCTCGCGTTCGAGCCGGCGGATCGACTGGGTGAGGGCGGGCTGAGCCACGTTGAGCTTCTTCGCGCTGTTCGTCACATGCTGGGTGCGCGCCACTTCGTCGAAGTACCTGAGCTGCTGCAGTTCCATCGGGAGCCTTCCGATCGTTATCCGCTCATCCTATAACATCTATCATATCATTGGGGATGAAATTTATATTGGACAACGCTGGGGCGAGCGCGTAGGGTGGTGCCTGTTGCAGGAAAGCGAGGCCGACGATCGCAGAACGATCCGGCGCGGTAAGGAGATGGTGGGCTCGTGTCAGAGCTCTTGGAGGCGGCGATGCTCGTGTGCTTCGGCTTGTCGTGGCCGCTCAACGCGTACAAGAATTTCAAAGCGGCAACG
Source organism: Eggerthella sp. 1_3_56FAA (assembly GCF_000185625.1). Lineage (NCBI taxonomy): Bacteria > Bacillati > Actinomycetota > Coriobacteriia > Eggerthellales > Eggerthellaceae > Eggerthella > Eggerthella sp. 1_3_56FAA. The sequence continues at coordinate 949,133 of NZ_GL622579.1, read as the reverse complement.
GCGGCTGGCTCCAGCTGGCAGTTCATCGCCCTGATCACGACAGGCTACATGGCCGGCATCGCCGCGAAGTTCGCATCCGGTTCGGTGAACTGGGTTTTGGCGGTGTACTTGATCAACCTCGCCTGCATCGGCGTCAACTGGATCGTGTACTTTCGCAACCGCCGCCTCGACGCGCAGCGCGAGATCGCGTACGAGGCGGCTGAAGCGTAGGCGCGCGATGCCCGGGCGGCGTGCGCCGGGTGCGGGCTACAGCAGCACGCTCGACAGCGCGCGTTTGGGCACGTAGTGCACGCCCGCCTCGTCGCGCCAATACTCGGTGGCACCGCCTGCCGGAAGGTCGACGATGCGCACGTCTTCGACGGGTTTGCCTAACGCCAACACGAGGTCGGGCTGGAAGCGGTCCGCGTCGACGCCCAGCGCTTCGGCCATGCTCCTCTTTTTGAACGACGCGATGATGCAGCCCCCGAACCCGGCTTCGACGGCCTGCAGCATAATGGTTTGCGCGGCTATTCCCTCGTCCCATGCGGTGAAGGTGTCGGCCAATGTGCGATCGTTGTCGCGGCACACCACGACGTAGGCGCTCGGGCGTTCGCCCGGCACGGGTCCCGGCCAGTCGGGCAGGGCCTTCGCCCATGCGCAGCACGAGAACACGCGCTCGCAGGCGCGCTCGTCGCTGACGATGGCGTAGCGCAGCGGCTGCGCGTTGCCGCTCGAAGCGACCAGTCGCGCGGCGTCCACCCAGGCGGTGAGCAGCTTGCGGTCGATGCGGTCGCTTTCATCGAATCGTCGATAGCTTCGACAGGCTTTGATGATGTCCTGCACTCGGAACCTCCCTCGATTTCGCGGTACGGAGCGCGCGGCCCCGTTGCCCGGGTTCTCGCGCGCACGGTGCTGTTGCTGATTATAATGGCTTTCCGTAACCGAACCCATCGTCGTTGCCGAGCGTTCAAGCTTGGCGGCTGAAGGAGAGAAAGAAGGAACGTCCATGCAAGAGAGCCGTCTGCTCGATCTGTTCTGCGAGCTCGTCCGCATCGAGAGCCCGTCGTTTCACGAGGCCCCGATGGCGGCCCGATGCGCCGACGAGCTGCGCAGGCTCGGGTTCGAGGTGAGCTTCGACGATTCCGCCGAACGCGTCGGCTCGGATACCGGCAACCTTGTCGCTCATCTTCCGGGAACGCGGACGGGGCATATGGTGTTCTCGGCGCATATGGACACCGTGCAGCCGTGCGCGGGCATCGAGCCCGTCGTCGTGGACGGGGTCGTGCGCTCGGCGGGCGACACCATCCTGTCGGCCGACGATAAGGCCGGCGTGGCCGCCATCTTCGAGGGCGTGCGCTCGGCCGTCGAGTCCGGCTCGCCTCGACCCGACGTCACCGTGCTGCTCACCACCTGCGAGGAGCAGCATCTGCTGGGTTCGAGCGCGCTGGCCGACGGCCTGCTGCCCGCGGGCGCGCCTTGCTACGTGCTGGACGCCGACGGCGCTCCGGGCACCATCATCACGGGCGCCCCGTGCCATTGGTCGCTCAACGCGACGTTCTCGGGACGCGCCGCGCATGCGGGCGTGTGCCCCGAAGAGGGCGTGTCGGCCATCGCCATGGCCGCCGCGGCCGTCTCGTCCATGCCGCTCGGCCGGCTCGACGAGGCCACCACGGCGAACGTCGGGTTCATCGAGGGCGGCGGCGCGACGAACGTCGTGCCGGACACGTGCGCGCTGGCGGGGGAGTGCCGCTCGCTGTACGCCGAGCGCGCCGAGGCTCAGAAAGAGGCCATGACCGAGGCGCTGGAGGCCGCCGCCGCGCGCTTCGGAGGCGCGGTGAGCATCGAGTGGACGAAGAGCTACGACGCCGTGCTGTTCGACGAGGAGGACGAGCTCGTGCAGGCCATCGTCCGTGCCTCCCGAGCGGCCGGCCTCGAGCCGCGGTTCCATCGCTCCGGCGGCGGCTCCGATGCCAACGTGCTGGCCGCCCGCGGCGTGCGTCCCGTCACGTTGGGCGTGGGCATGGCCGCCTTCCATTCCGTCGACGAGCACATCGCCGTGGACGACCTGGAGGGCGCTGCCCGCCTCGTGGAGGCTCTCATCGCCGAAGGCGCGCAGTAGGCCGCGCGCGACGGGCGCGTCTCATGCGAGCTTCCGAAGGCGATGCCGCGGAAGCCGAGCGCCGCCGCAAGATGAAGGCGGCCGAAGAGGGTTCGCGCATCTGGGAGCGCTTCTTCGCCGATCGACGCCGGTCGCGCGGCGACGCGGTTCGGATCGTGCAGGAAGCTGCCGCGCTCGATGCGGCGCTGTACTGCACGGCCCTGTGTTCGCCGCCGCCCAGCGCATCCAGGCCGACTACCTGGTCACCTCCGACAAACGGCTTGCCCGGAGCGCACCGGTGGCGTGCCTGGACGTTCCGGACATGCTCGCGCTGCTCCAAGCCGCGAAAGTCGACGGGGATGGCGGCGATACGCTGCCGACGGGTTCGAAGTATTTTTGAGAAACGGTGGACTTTTCGCCACGGATTCGTCACCAGTGTGGGTTTCACCTGCGATAACGGTTCTCAAGAGGTATAGATACTCCCGGATGCGTGGCGTTTGACAACCCTGAGGGGCGATGGTAGAGTTCACCTTCGCGTCTCCGAGGAGGCGAGCGTTTTCGTGTGCGCATCAGCTGAACGCACTTGGAAACGGTGTTCAAGCGAGCGTCTATAGAGTATGTAGACGTCTCGGACAAGCAAGAGGTAAAAGGAGAGAAGCTTTGCCTACCATCAACCAGCTGGTCCGCAAGGGCCGCAAGAAGGCAGTCGACAAGAGCAAGACGCCTGCCCTGAAGGGCAACCCGCAGAAGCGCGGCGTGTGCACCCGCGTGTTCACGACCACGCCGAAGAAGCCGAACTCGGCTCTGCGCAAGGTTTGCCGCGTGCGCCTCGTCAACGGCATGGAAGTGACCGCCTACATCCCGGGCGTCGGCCATAACCTCCAGGAGCACTCCATGGTGCTGCTGCGCGGCGGCCGCGTGAAGGACCTCCCCGGTGTGCGCTACAAGGTCATCCGCGCCGCGCTCGACTGCGCCGCCGTGGACAACCGCAAGCAGGCTCGCAGCCGCTACGGTGCCAAGCGCCCGAAGTAACACCCGCTAAGACGCGCGGGCCGCAGCAACCGACCGAGCCCAAAGGGGGCAGGCGGGCGGCCTAATGAACGGAGAGAAAGCCGTTCCGAAGCGCGCAGGACCTAGAAGGAGAACACATGCCGCGTCGTGCAGCAGCAGTCCGCCGCGAAGTACAGCCGGACGCCCAGTACAACAACCGTCTCGTCACGCAGCTGATCAACAAGATCCTGCTTGACGGCAAGAAGGCCACCGCCGAGAACATCGTCTACGGTGCGTTCGCCATCGTCGAGGAGAAGACCGGCGGCGATCCGCTGGCCGTCTTCAAGAAGGCAATGGACAACGTCCGCCCCACGCTCGAAGTCAAGCCGAAGCGTGTCGGCGGCGCCACCTACCAGGTGCCGATGGAGGTCAACTCCCGTCGTGCCACCACGCTTGCCATTCGCTGGATCGTCGACTTCTCGCGCAAGCGCAAGGAGCACACGATGAAGGAGCGCCTCGCCGCCGAGATCATGGATGCCGCCGAGAACACCGGCGCGTCGGTGAAGAAGCGCGAGGACCTGTACAAGATGGCCGAGTCGAACCGTGCGTTCTCGCACTACCGCTTCTAAGGGAGGATTCGACTCATGGCGAAAATCGAACTGAAGGATACGCGCAACATCGGCATCATGGCCCACATCGACGCGGGCAAGACGACGACCACCGAGCGCATCCTCTACTACACGGGCAAGACCCACAAGATCGGCGAGGTACACGACGGCGCCGCGACGATGGACTGGATGGTGCAGGAGCAGGAGCGCGGCGTGACCATCACCGCCGCCGCCACCACGTGCTTCTGGAAGTACCCCGGCGGGGCTGACAACGGCAAAGAGTACCGTTTCCAGATTATTGACACTCCCGGCCACGTGGACTTCACGGCCGAGGTCGAGCGTTCGCTTCGCGTGCTCGACGGCGCTGTCGCGGTGTTCGACGCCGTCGCCGGCGTGCAGCCGCAGTCCGAGACGGTGTGGCGCCAGGCAAGCCGCTACGGCGTGCCCCGCATCGCCTACATCAACAAGTACGACCGCGTGGGCGCCGACTTCTTCCATGCGATCGAGACCATGAAGGATCGCCTGGGCGCGCCGGCTGTCGCCGCGCAGATGCCCATGGGCGCCGAGGACAACTTCTGGGGCGTCATCGACCTGGTCACCATGACCGCGTGGGACTTCAAGGCCGACGACAAGGGCATGACCTACCCCGAGGCCATGGACGCCATCCCGGCCGAGTTCGCCGAAGAGGCCGAGCTGCGCCACCAGGAGCTGGTGGAAGCCGCCGCCGACTGCGACGACGCTCTCATGGAGAAGGTCCTCATGGAGGAAGAGGTGACGGTTGACGAGCTGAAGGCCGCCATCCGCAAGGGCACCATCGCCTGCCAGATCCACCCCGTGTTCGTGGGCTCGTCCTACAAGAACAAGGGCGTGCAGGAGCTCCTCGACGCCGTGGTCGACTACATGCCGTCCCCGATCGACGTGCCGGCCATCAAGGGCACGAACCCGGACACGGGCGAGGAAGACGAGCGTCCCTCCGACGTGAAGGCGCCGTTCTCCGCTCTGGCCTTCAAGATCATGACGGATCCGTTCGTGGGCAAGCTCACCTACCTCCGCGTGTACTCGGGCCAGCTCGATTCCGGCTCCTACGTGTCCAACGCCTCGAAGGGCAAGAAGGAGCGCATCGGCCGTTTGCTGCAGATGCACTCGAACCAGCGCGTCGATATCGACGGCTGCGCCGCGGGCGACATCGTCGCCGTCGTGGGCTTGAAGGACACGTCGACCGGCGACACGCTGTGCGACGCTGATCATCCGATCATCCTCGAGTCCATGGAGTTCGCCGAGCCGGTCATCGACATCGCCGTCGAGCCGAAGACGAAGGCCGAGCAGGACAAGATGGGCATCGCGCTGCAGAAGCTGGCCGAGGAGGACCCGACGTTCCGCGTGTCCACCAACCAGGAGACCGGCCAGACCATCATCGCCGGCATGGGCGAGCTGCACCTCGAGATCATCGTCGACCGCCTGCTGCGCGAGTTCAAGGTCGAGGCGAACGTGGGCAAGCCCCAGGTCGCCTACCGCGAGACGGCCACGCAGGAAGCTCGCAACGTCGAGGGCAAGTTCGTGCGCCAGTCCGGCGGTCGCGGCCAGTACGGCCATGCGGTCATCAACCTGATCCCGCAGGAAGCCGGCAAGGGCTACGAGTTCGAGAACAAGATCGTGGGCGGCGTGATCCCCAAGGAGTACATCACCCCGATCGACAAGGGCATCCAGGAAGCCATCAACTCGGGCGTGCTTGCGGGCTACCCGGTCGTGGACATCAAGATCGAGCTCATCGACGGTTCGTACCACGACGTCGACTCCTCCGAGGCGGCGTTCAAGGTCGCCGGTTCGATGGCGGTCAAGGCTGCGCTCAAGAAGGCCGCTCCGGTCATTCTCGAGCCGATGATGGCCGTCGAGGTCGAGACGCCCGAGGAGTACATGGGCGACGTCATGGGCAACCTGTCCAGCCGTCGCGGCCAGATCCAGGGCATGGGCGATCGCGGCAACGCCAAGACCATCAAGGCGAAGGTTCCGCTGTCCGAGATGTTCGGTTACGCCACCGACCTGCGTTCGACGACGCAGGGCCGCGCTTCGTACACGATGCAGTTCGATTCGTACGAGGCAGTGCCGAAGAACGTGGCGGAGGAAATTATCAGCAAGGCCGGCGGCAACGCCTAGGGCGTGCGCGCGAGCATAACGGAGGTAAAGTAAGTGGCTAATCAAAAGATTCGCATCCGCTTGAAGGGGTACGATCATGAGATCGTGGACCAGTCCACGAAGCTCATCGTCGATACCGCGCAGAAGACGGGTGCCAAGGTGTCCGGTCCTATCCCGCTGCCGACGGAGCGCAACCTGTACTGCGTCGTCAAGGGCCCGCACGTCGACAAGGATTCGCGCGAGCAGTTCGAGATGCGCACGCACAAGCGCCTCATCGACATCCTGGAACCGACCCCGAACACGGTCGATTCCCTGATGCGCCTCGATCTCCCTGCCGGTGTCGACATCGAGATCAAGCTGTAAAGGGGGATGTGCGATATGATCAACGCCATCTATGGTAAGAAAATCGGCATGACCCAGATCTTCAACGAGGACGACCGTGTCGTGCCCGTGACGGTGATCCAGGCCGAGCCGAACACGATCTGTCAGGTCAAGACGAAGGACAGCGACGGCTACGAGGCCGTGCAGCTGGGCTTCGGCGCCATCAAGGAGAAGAAGGTCAACAAGCCCATGGCGGGTCACTTCGCCAAGCAGGGCACGGCTCCTACGCGCTACCTGCGCGAGGTGCGCGTCGAGAACGCCGGCGAGTACAAGGTGGGCGACCAGCAGACGGTGGCCGCTTTCGCTGAGACGAAGAAGGTCGACGTGACCGGCACGTCCAAGGGCAAGGGCTTCGCCGGCGTCATGAAGCGCTACGGCTTCCGCGGCGGCCCGGGCGGCCACGGCGCGCACTTCCATCGCGCTCCCGGTTCGGTGGGCCAGTGCGCCACGCCGTCCCGCGTGTTCAAGGGGCTCAAGCTCCCGGGCCACATGGGCGTCGACACCGTGACCGTGAAGAACCTGGAAGTCGTCCGCATCGACGAGGAGCAGAACCTCATCCTCGTCAAGGGCGCCATCCCCGGCGGCAAGAACGGCGTCGTTCGCGTCCGCATGGCGTAGTTGAAGTAACCTATAAGGAGCTTGTATATCATGACGACTATCGAGATCAAAGACGCGAGCGGGAAGAAGGCCGGCACCGCCGACCTCGCCGCTTCCGTGTTCGGCATCGAGCCGAACGTGCCCGTCATGCACCAGGTCGTGCGCGCGCAGCGCGCGTCTTGGCGCCAGGGCACGCATGACACGAAGACGCGCGGCCAGGTGCGCGGCGGCGGCAAGAAGCCGTGGCGCCAGAAGGGCACCGGCCGTGCCCGTCAGGGCACCATCCGCGCCCCTCAGTGGGCCGGCGGCGGTACCGTGTTCGGCCCGCATCCGCGTTCCTACGCGTTCCGCGTGAACAACAAGGAGGTCAAGCTGGCCATGCGCTCCGCGCTGTCCGCCAAGCTGGCCGACGGCGAGCTGTTCGTGGTCGACGCGTTCAACTTCGAGAAGCCCTCGACGAAGGCGGCTGTGGCCGCGCTCAAGGCCCTCGGCTTGGAGCGTCGCACCACCCTCGTCATCGACGACGAGGACGTGAACACCTATCTGTCGTTCCGCAACATCCCCACGGTGAACATCCTGCCCGTGTCCGCGGCGAACACCTACGAGCTGATCGACAACAAGGCTCTCGTGTTCACGGCCGACGCCCTGAAGCGCATCGAGGAGGTGCTTGCATAATGAAGGATCCCCGCGAGGTCATCATCCGCCCCGTCATCACGGAGCACAGCTACGACCAGATGGAGGGCAACACCTTTACCTTCGAGGTGGCCAAGGACGCCAACAAGGTTGAGATCCGCCAGGCCATCGAAGCCATCTTCGATGTGACGGTGGTCAAGGTGAACACGCTCAACGTGAAGCCGAAGCCGAAGCGCGTTCGCTACCAGCTGGGCAAGACCCGCACCTGGAAGAAGGCCATGGTCACGCTCAAGGAAGGCGACACCATCGAGCTGTTCGCGTAAGCGACGTTTCCACGTGCTGCCTCGGCGCCCCTGCAATCGCGGGGGCGCCTTTTTTGTTGGAGGAGGGTGCGAAAAGCGAACTGCGGCGCCTTCTTTGACGTGCCGTATCGCCTTGGAGTCGTTACTTCACCACGCGGACGCGGCGGACGCCCTCGATGGCGCTCAGGCGCTCGATGGCGTCATCGGGATGCCCCGGAGTGCCGGCGTCCAGGTCGAGCATCGTGTAGGCTTTCTCGCCGCGGGCCTTGTTCATCATGTTCTCGATGTTCACGCCGGCATCGCCGAACACGTTCGTGATGCGAGCGATGGCGTTCGGGACGTTCGCGTGCAGCACGGCCACGCGGCGCAGGCCGTCGGGCACGGGACCCATGTCGCAGGCGGGGTAGTTCACGGAGTTCGCGATATTGCCGTTCTCCAGGTAGTCCATGAGCTCCCGCACGGCCATCATCGCGCAGTTGTCCTCGGCCTCGGCGGTAGAGGCGCCCAGGTGGGGCAGCACGATGGCGCGCTCCATCTTCATGACCTCGGGCGTGGCGAAGTCGGTGATGTAGGCATGCACCTTGCCGGAGTCCAGCGCGGCGGCCATGGCAGCGTTGTCCACGAGCGTGTCGCGCGAGAAGTTCAGGAACACGGCGCCGTCTTTCATGAGCGAGCAGGCGCGTTCGTCGATCATGCCGATAGTGCCCTCCATGGCCGGCACGTGGATGGTCATGTAGTCGCAGGTGCGGAAAATGTCGTCGAGGTTCGTCACGTGATGGACGGCGCTCGAGATGCGCCATGCTGCGCCCACCGACACGTACGGATCGTACCCGTACACGTCCATGCCCAGATCGATGGCGATGTTGGCGACTTCCGCCCCGATGGCGCCCAGGCCTATGACACCCAGCTTCTTGCCCTTCACCTCGCGTCCGGCGAACGCCTTCTTCGCCTTCTCGGCGGCTTTCGCGATGTTCTCGTCGGCGGCGTTGTGGCGGCACCAGGCGATGCCGCCGGCGATGTCGCGGCTGCCCAACATGAGGCCGCACACCACGATCTCCTTCACGGCGTTCGCGTTCGCGCCGGGGGTGTTGAACACCACGATGCCCTCTTCGGCGCAACGGTCGAGCGGGATGTTGTTCACGCCGGCGCCCGCGCGGGCAATGGCCTGGAGGCTTTCGGGGAACGCGGTGTCGTGCAGGGCGGCACTGCGGACGAGCACGCCTTCCGCCTGGGTGAGGTCGTCGACGAGCTGGTAGTCGTCGGTGAGCAGGTCGGTGCCGTACGCCGAGATGTTGTTGAGGCAGTGGATGTTGCGCATGAGGTCTCCTTCGAGGATGGCAGACGTCACCGATGACGCGCGGCTCGTCGCCGTTTCTTGCTGCATCCTCCTATAGTGCGCAGGTCGCAACCCGTTGTCAACCACCGTTCAGCGGGTTCGCGCTTTATCTCGGTAAAGTGCGAACCCGCTTCGTCCTCGCGTCGCCGTTCGGTGCTAGTTCTGCGTGGAAAGGAAGGTGGGCAGCGTCATCTGCTCGATCTGATCCTGCAGCTCTTCCAGCTCGTCGAGGTGCGTGTCCTCGTCGCGAAGGATGGCTTCGAGGATGTCGCGCGTGGCATAGTCCAGCACCTGGCCGGCCAGCACGATGGCCTCGTTGTACTGCCTGATCGCATCGAGCTCCAAGGCGTGGTCGTTGTTCACCTGCTGGGGGATCTCCGCGCCGATGTGCATGTCGTTGAGGTGGGATACGATGGGCGTGCCCTCCAGGAACAGGATGCGCTCGATGAGGCGCTCGGCATGCTTCATCTCGGTGATCGAGCGCTTCTTGAAATTCTCGCTCAGGCGGGTGTAGCCCCAGTCCTCGGCCATCTCGGCATGTACCATGTACTGGTTGATGGAGGTCAGCTCGCTGGCAAGCAGACCGTTCAGCGCGTCGACAAGTTCTTGGTTTCCCTTCATGGCAGTGCTCCTTCCATACGCACGATGATAGGGAGGATCCGCCCTTTGTAAGATCCTCGACCTCAGCATTGTACGGACAAGGGACCGGCTTGTTCGCTTGCTTACCGACTCGCATCCGTCCCGTGTTCTTCTCGAAACCTGTCGTTCTGGTTTTTGAAGACCGTGCGAAGGGTTATCGGGGATTTGACAGGTGTGCTAGAATAATCGGCTGGTATTGCTATGTTGGAAGGGACGTATATGTCTGGGCATTCAAAGTGGGCTACAACGAAACATCGCAAGGCGGCGCAGGATGCGAAGCGCTCGGCCTTGTTCTCCAAGCTGTCGCGCAACATCACGGTGGCTGCGAAAGAAGGCGGCGACCCGAATCCCGACAACAACGCATCGCTTGCGGCCGCCATCGAAAAGGCCAAGGGCTACTCCCTGCCGAAAGATAAGATCAAAGTCGCCATCGACAAGGCGTTCGGCTCCGGCAAGGACTCCGCTAACTACGAGACCGTCGTGTACGAGGGCTACGGTCCGGCCGGCGTCGCCGTGCTGTGCGAGGCTCTGACCGACAACCGCAACCGCACCGCCGCCGACGTGCGCGCGGCCTTCAGCCATGCGGGCGGCAACCTGGGCACGTCCGGCTCCGTTGCGTTCCAGTTCGAGCGCAAAGGCCAGATCATGGTTCCCAAAGAGGTCGAGACCGGCGACAAGAAGAACCCCGTGAAGCCGAACGGCGCCGCCGCCGACGAGGAAGAGTTCATGCTCGCTGTGGCCGAGGCCGGCGGCGACGATTACGAGGACGCCGAGGACGAGTGGATCGTCTACACGTCGCCCACCGATCTCATGGCCGTGAAGAAGGCGCTCGAGGAAGCCGACGTCGTCACGAAGGGCGCCGAAATGACCATGGTGCCCACTACGCCCGCGACGGTGAGCGTGTCCGATGCGAAGAAGGTCATGCGCCTTGTCGACCGCCTCGAAGAGCTGGAAGACCTCCAGAACGTCTACCACGTCATGGATATCACTGACGAGATTGCAGAAGCTCTGGACGAATAGGCTCTCTCGAAACCAAGCGAACGCGAAGCCGCCGCAAGCACGAAGCTTGCGGCGGCTTTCTCATGCGGGGTTGGACGAAGGGCGTAAGCGCCGGAGCGTCCGGTATCGCCGACGCCTTGTCGCTCGAAAGCCGCGTTTTCGGCCTCGATTCCGCGGCTTTCGAGCGACAACGGCGCGGCATGCGACCGTGGGCTCCGAGTCTCGCCTGCCCAGCCTGCGGTCTCCCGTTCTTCGCTGCCGCCGTTGTGTATAATAGCTGGTTGCTTGCTTGATTATCAATTGCCGCGCTTTTCGCGCGAAGGGGATTCAGGATTACGGATATGCTAGAAGCACTCGCTCGTCTTTTCTCGTACATCGTTCAGCCTTGCTACGATCTGACAGGAAGCTGGTGGATGGCTATTTTGCTGTTCACCGTGATCATCAAGATCGTTCTCATGCCGCTGTCGCTTTGGTGCCAGTGGAACAGCATCGTCATGGTCAAGATCATGCCGGAGCTCAACCGCATCAAAGTGAAGTACTTCGGCGACGCCGAAACCATCGGCGAGAAGCAGACCTTGCTGAACAAGAAGCACCACTATCATCCTCTGCTGTCGCTCATTCCGTTGGCGGCGCAGATTCTCGTGCTGTTCGGGCTGGTGGAAGTGATTCACGGCATCACCGACCACGGCGCTCCGGGAACCGAGTTCTTGGGCATGGTGCCGATTGAAGACGGAGGGCTTTCTTGGATCATGCCGCTTCTGGCCGGTTTGTCCGCGGTGGTGATGGGCTTCGCGCAGAACAGGATCAACCCGCTGCAGCGCGAGCAGTCGAAGATGGAGAAGAACACCACCAACGGGCTGTCCATCGTGTTGTCCCTCGTCCTGGGCGTGTACGTGGCCGCCGGCATGGCCTTCTACTGGATATGCTCGAACCTGATGGCCATCGTTGTACAGGCCCTGTGCAACCTGATCATGCGGCCAGCGAAGTATATCGACTATGCCGAACTCGCTGCAAGTCGTGTGGAGCTGGACGAGCTCAACGCTTTCACGGCGCGTAAAACGCCTTGGTACAAGCGCGATCCGCTGGCGAAGCGCGAGAAGGAGGACTACAGGCGCTTCATGAGCGTGGTCGGCAAGCATATCGTGTTCTACTCCGAGCGCAGCGGCTTCTACAAGTACTTTCAGGGCGCCGTCGAATGGCTGCTGGCGAACTCCGATGCGTGCGTTCACTACGTTACCAGCGATCCCAACGACCAGGTGTTCAAGCTGCATGAGGCAAATCCCCGCCTCATGCCGTACTACATCGGCGACAAGCGCCTGATCACGCTCATGATGAAACTCGATTGCGACGTTGCCGTGATGACGCTGGACGATCTGGAGAATTTCTACATCAAGCGTTCGTATATTCGCAAAGACATCGAGTACGTGTACGCGTTCCATCATATGACGTCCACGCACTTGGTGTGCACGAAGGAGGCTTTCGACCACTACGACACCGTTCTGTGCGTGGGCCCGCATCAGAAGGCGGAGCTCGAACGGGCCGGGGAGATGCGGGATATCCCTCGTCGCAATCTCGTGGAATGCGGCTACGACCTGCTCGATCGGCAGATCGCGGCCTACGAGTCGCGCAAGGCCGCGAAAGCTGCCGAGGGCGCCGGGTCGCGTCGTCCCGTCGTGCTCGTCGCTCCGTCGTGGCAGGAGGACTGCCTGCTCGACCTGTGCGCCGACGAGGTGCTCGAGCCCTTGCTGGGACGCGGGTTCAGCGTGATCGTGCGTCCGCATCCCGAGTACACCAAGCGCTATCACGCCCGGTGGGAGTCGCTGCAGCAGCGCTACGCGTCGTGGTCGCGCGACGACATCTACTTCGAGCAGGACTTCAGCACGTCCGATTCGGTCTACGATGCCGACGTGCTGGTCACCGACTGGTCCTCCATCGCCTGCGAGTTCTCCTTCACCACGATGAAGCCGTGCGTGTTCGTGGACACGCCCATGAAGGTGACCAACCCCGATTGGGAAGAGCTGGGCATCGAGCCCGCCGATCTGGCCATCCGCAATCAAATCGGCGCGTCGCTGGCCATGGAGGAGCTGCCGCGGTTGGGCGATGTCGTGGAGGACATGGTTGCCCGCCCCGAAGCCTGGCGGAACCGTATCGAGGAGGTGCGTTCGCGCATGATCTACCATAAGGGTCGCGGGGGCGAGATCGCCGGCGCATATCTGCTTGACCGCATGCTGGCGAAGCAGGGCGACCGGGCCGTCGAGGCGTCCGGAGCATCCCGGCTGGATAGGGCTGGCGTAGCCGGCTGGATCGACGAGGAGGTGCGTCATGCGGGATAGCAGCCTGCCGCGCTTCGCTGCGCGCATCGGCCTTGTGGCGTCCGACGTCGCGTTCCCCCTTGTCATCGCTCTGGTTTTGACGCTGGGTTTCGCCTCGCCGGCCTACGCCTACGTCGACCCTTCGGTCATGACCTACACCATACAGGCGCTGGCGGGCGTCGCGGTGGCGCTTTCGGCTGTGCTCGGCGTCGTTTGGCGCCGCATGCGCAGACATCTTCTGCATATTCTGCGCATCGACGAGAACGAGGGAAAACAGGTTGAAGGCGCGGTACACGCGCTCGATCCGCTTGCGTTCGATTACCGAGACCGCCTCGATAGGGCGGAATCGGAAGCGCGCAGGATGAAGGCCAAGCAAGCGTCGAACAAGCCTGAGACGCTGTGCTGGCGTGCGCGCTTCCTGTTCTCGCTGGTGGCTTCGCTGATGCTGGTCTACACTTTCGCAGTGGTGGCTCCGCTGGAAATCGTCGCCAGCAGCGTTAACAGCCTGCTTTTCACGGTGACGGACGTCTGGGTTCCCTTCGCCGTCGTCGGGCTCGCGGGCACTGTCGTGCTGGCCTTAGCGTTGTCGCTGTTGCGGGGAAGGGCGTTCAACGTGTGCTTCGCGGTTGTGGCGGCCGTGGGCGTGGCCGGCTTTGTGCAGGCCCTGTTCCTGAACGGATCGCTTCCCGCAGCCGACGGCACGCAGGTGGTTTGGGACGACTACACCACGGCCACCGTGGTGAGCGCCGTCGTGTGGATCGTCCTCATCGGGTCGGCGGTGTTCCTGTCGCTGAGGAAGTCGCTGGCGTTCAAGGGCACGGCCGCCGCGCTGTGCCTGGTGGGCGTCGTCGCGCAATCGGTGAGCCTGGGAGTCCTGCTCACCGCGCCGGCGCCCGACGGCCTACCCCCTGTCGCGGCGAGGCACTCCGTCACCACCGACGGCGTCTCGGAGGTTTCGTCGAACGGCAACATAATCATGTTCGTACTTGATACGTACGACACGCTGTTTTTGGAGGAGGGCCTGGAGGAAGAGCCCGGCTGCCTCGACGAGTTCACCGGGTTCACCTGGTTCGACAACTCCACAGGCTCGATGATCCCCACGCGCTACGCCATGGCCTCGATTCTGACGGGGCACGCTCTCGACGAGGACGACAAGGGCTTCTCCACGTCGTTGATCATCGACTGGTACGAGCAGCATGGCCTGATCGACGACATCAACGCGCAGGGATACGAGACGTGCTTGTATGCCACCGACATCAACGATGCCATCGGCTCCCTGTCCGATCGGGTGGAGAACATCAAGCTTCGCGAGAACCGGCTGGACTATCCGTCGGCGGTTGCGATGCTGGTGAAGTGTTCGCTGTACCGCGATCTGCCTTGGGCGCTGAAGCCGCCGTTCTGGTTCTACACCGACGAGGTGAACAGCGCCGCGCTGGGAAGCGGCGCCGAGAGCGCCGTGAACGCGCTGTGGACCATGGACGACGCGCGCTACTACGCTACTCTCAAAGAGCAGGGACTGAGCGCCGCCGACCTCGATGGGAAGGGGAGCTTCCGCGTCATACACCTGGCAGGTCCCCATCCGCCGTACACGTTGAACCGCAATGCCGAGACGGTGGAGGGCGGAACCGGCGCCATCGAGCAAGGGCTCGGCTCCCTCCATATCGTGAGCGAGTACCTTGAGGAGCTTAAGCGGCTGGGCTTGTACGACGAAGCCACCATCGTGGTGACCGCTGACCATGGCGAGTGGTACATCGCTGAAGACATAGTGCGTCCGACAAGCCCCATCATGCTGGTGAAGCCTTCGACGCAGCCGGACGGCTCGGACGAGCCCGTGAAGCGCTCTTCGGTGCCTACGGGGCACGTCGATCTCGCGGCTACGCTGCTCGAAGCCGCCGGGGGCGATGCCTCCGCATACGGCGGGATGAGCGTGTTTGACGTGCCCGACGCTCCGCGCACCCGCTACTACAACGCCTCGTCGGTGGTGGGTCCCGAGCACGTGTACACGTCCATCATTCAGTGGGAGATCGAGGGCGATGCGATGAACTGGGACGATTGGCGCGAAACCGGTGTGAAATGGCCCATCGGCTGATCGTGCCGCGCCGCTTCCGCCGTCGGCCTCTGACGAGGCTGTGAAAAAGCGCGTCTTCCGAGGGCTGACTCCGAGGCTTTGTGCTAGGATGTGAACGAACAAACGTTTGCAACCGAAACGCGGCCGCTGCAACATGCCCCGCGCGACGACGAGAAGGAACCGATGACGCGCACCGAACGAACCATCCTAGGCATCGATCCCGGCCTGGCCAACACGGGTTGGGGCATCGTCGAGCAGTGCGGTCCGCGCCTCGCGTGCACGGCGTACGGCTGCGTGTCCACAGCGAAGGACCTGCCGCTGGCCCAGCGCCTGCGGAAGATCCACGAGCAGATGGCCGCGGTGATCGCGCGGTTCGAACCGGCGTGCGTGGGCATCGAGACGGTGTGGTTCGGCGTGAACGTGCAGAGCGCGTTCGCCACGGGGCAGGCACGCGGCGCGGCGCTCGTGGCCTGCGCCGAGCGCGATCTCGAGGTGCTCGAGTTCTCGCCCAGCCAGATCAAGCTGGCGGTGGTGGGCACGGGTTCGGCCGAGAAGGACCAGGTGCAGTACATGGTGCGCCAGCTGCTGGCGCTCGAGGACGTCCCGCGGCCCGACCACGCCGCCGACGCGCTGGCGGCCGCCATCTGCTACACCACCCACGAGGGCTTTGCGCGCCGCACGGGCGCGGCGTGCGCTGCCTACGACGTTCCCGATCGCGGCATTCTCGCGTGCGGTGCTTCCGCTGGAAAGGACAGGCTATGATCGCGTTTCTCAAAGGGGTGCTGGCGGCCAAGACGGCCACGACCGCCTTCATCGAGGTGAACGGCGTGGGCTACGCCGTGGGCATGTCCCAGGCCAGTCTGTCGAAGCTGCCCGAGGCGGGCGCGGCGGTGGAGGTGCATACGTTCCTCCAGGTGCGCGACGACGGACTGTCGTTGTTCGGCTTCCTTACGCTGGAAGAGAAAGCGCTGTTCGAGCGGCTCATCGGCGTGGGCGGCGTGGGGCCGAAGGTGGCGCTCGCCGCGCTGTCGGCGTTCTCGCCCGCGGGCCTCGTGGCCGCCGTGCAGGCGCAGGACGTGGCCGCGGTGCAGCGCATTCCCGGCGTGGGCAAGAAGACGGCCTCGCGCATCATCCTCGAGCTGAAGGGTTCGTTCGACGAAGGCCTGGCGGGCCTGTTCGACGAGGCGGCGCCCGCGGTCGCGTCGGCGGCGAACCTCGCGGGCACGCGGGAGGCGCTGCTGTCGATGGGCTTCACGTCCGAGGAGGCCGACGTCGCGCTCAAGGGCGCTCCCGAAGGCGCGGCCGAAAGCGTGCTGCTACAATATGCGCTGAAGCGATTAGGGACGAACTAGGCGAAGCCGGGCGGCGCTGCGCGCGCCGTCGGGACGGATAGGCGGCTATGGCTGACAACGGCATTGAAATAGAAGGGCTCGTGTTCGAAGCGGGCGCGGGGCGAAGCGACGACTCGCTCGTCGACGCTCGCTCGCGCGCCGTGACGCCTGCGCTCACCGAGGACGACCTCGCGCTCGACCGCAGCCTGCGCCCCAAGCGCCTGGGCGACTACCTGGGCCAGACGAAGATCAAGGAGTCGCTCGCCATTCTCATCGGGGCCGCGCAGGCGCGCGGCGACGTGGTGGACCACATCCTGTTCTCGGGGCCTCCGGGCCTCGGCAAGACCACGCTCGCGGCCGTCGTGGCCAACGAGCTGGGCGCGAACATCAAGACGACGAGCGGCCCCGCCATCGAGCGCACGGGCGATCTCGCGGCCATCCTCACGAACCTCGAAGAGGGCGACGTGCTGTTCATCGACGAGATCCATCGCTTGAACCGCATGGTGGAGGAGGTGCTCTACCCCGCGCTCGAGGACTTCGCTCTCGACATCGTGGTGGGGAAGGGACCGGCGGCGCGCTCCATCCGCCTCGACCTGCCGCGCTTCACGCTCGTCGGCGCCACGACGCGCACCGGGCTGTTGACGGGCCCCTTGCGCGACCGCTTCGGCATCGCGTTCCGCTTGCAGTACTATTCGCCCGAGGAGCTGGCCTCCATCGTGCGCCGCTCGGCGTCCATCCTGGACGTCGCTATCGAGGAAGACGGCGCGCTCGAGATCGCACGCCGCAGCCGCGGCACGCCGCGCTTGGCGAACCGGCTGCTCAAGCGCGTGCGCGACTGGGCGCAGGTGCGCGGCGACGGCGTCATCGACGAGGACGTGGCCGCTCAGGCGCTCAGCTTCTTCGAGGTGGACGCGCTCGGTTTGGACGCGGTGGACAATCGCATCCTCGAGCTCTTGGCCGTGCAGTTCGGCGGGCGGCCCGTGGGTCTGACCACGCTCGCGTCGGCGCTGTCGGAAGACACCGATACGCTCGAGGACGTGTACGAGCCCTACCTCATGCAGCAGGGCCTGCTCGTGCGCACGCCGAAGGGCCGCATCTGCACCGAGCGGGCCTACGACCACTTGGGAATCAAGGTCCCGTCATCCTCGTAACCTCGGTGCCCGGGCTTGCCCGGGCCTTTGAAAGGAGCTCGCATGCTCGAACAGGATTATCTCATGCGCATCTTGCTGCAGTTCGCGGAAGCCATCCGTCGCAGCTGGTCGCGGGCGGTGGAGGATCGCGACCCGCGCGACGCCGCCAACATGTTGGAGCGCGCCGTGGGCGACGCCACCGATATCGACGGTGCCACGCTGTTGTCGCTGTCGCCGGAGTCCATTGCGAGCGTCATGCAGGTGTCGGGGGTCGACCCGCGCGTGTCCGAGTACATCGCGCGCAGCTTGCTGCTGGCTTCGGGCTACCTGGGAGAGGCCGGCGAGCACGAGCTGGCCGCCCTGCGCGCCGAGCAGGCGCGCGCACTGGCCGTCGCCTACGACCTCGACCTGCCCGATACGCCCGAAGAGCTGGCGCTGCTGCTGGACGAGGCCGACGCGGAGCTTGCGCAGGAGGCCGATTCCACCATGGACGTGCTGGGCTACGGCACCGAGCCCGTCATCCCGTCGGCTGTGATAGAAGCGCCTCTCGACTCCGACCGATAAGCGCGGTCGATAACCCTCATGCAACGGATCGGTAAAATAAGGACGAAAAAGAGAATCCCGAGCTTTTTCGGTGTCGCATAGCGTATAGTAAGCATGTGCCCTCGAGGTGAGGGCGAGTGTTGCGGCCATGCAGCACACAGTGTTACCTCCTCGGGGACGAGGAGAGGAAAGAGGATTTAAAATGGCGGAAGGTACTGTTAAGTGGTTCAACCCGGAAAAGGGCTACGGCTTCATCTCTCAGAAGGATGGCGAAGATCTCTTCGTGCATTTCTCCGAGATCAAGATGGACGGCTTCAAGACGCTTGACGAAGGTGCTGCGGTGCAGTTCGACGTCACGACCGGTCAGAATGGCAAGCTTCAGGCAAGCAACGTGACGAAGGCATAAGCAGACTAACTATAGAATGCTGAAATGGCCCCGCAAACGCGGGGCCATTTTTTTGCGCTCGGGATGTCTGCTCGAGCTGCGCGCATTCGCTCGAAACGCACGTTACAACCTGCTGGAGCGTGTGTTTCGGGCGAATGCGCAGCTTCGGAACGGCGGCTGGGCCGTACCTAGCAGATGAACATGGCGTCGCCGAAGGAGAGCATGCGGTAGCGCTCCTCGATGGCATGGCGGTAGGCGGCCATGATGTGCTCGCGCGTGGAGAACGCGGACACGAGCATCATGAGCGTGGAGCGGGGCACGTGGAAGTTCGTGATGAGGGCGTCCACCACGTGGAATTGCGAGCCGGGCAAGAGGTAGAGCGACGTCGTCTCGCGATCACGCGGCGTGACTGCTCCCGTCCCGTCGTCCCAGGCGCTTTCCAGGCTTCGCACGCTCGTCGTGCCTACGGCGACGACGCGCCCGCCGCGCTCGCGCGTCTCGGCGATAGCCTCCACCGTGCGCTCGGGCACCGTGTAGTACTCGGTGTGGATGGCGTGCTGCGTCGGGTCGTCCTCGTCCACGATGCGGAACGTGTCGAGGCCCACTTCGAGCTCGACGGTCTCCCAGCGCACGCCCTGCTCGCGCAGACGCTCGATGAGCGCGGGAGTGAAGTGCAGGCCCGCAGTGGGCGCGGCGGCCGAGCTCTCGCGGCGGGAGTACACCGTCTGGTACAGCTCCTCGTCGCCGGCGTAGTCCTTGATGTAGGGCGGCAGCGGCGTGTGGCCCACGGCGTGCAGCGCTTCGTCGAGGGAGGGCAGCGGCGTGGTCAGGCGCGCGAGGCGCTCGCCTTTCTGGGCGTCGGGCAGCCAGTCGACGATCTCGGCCGACAGCGCCACCTCGCCTACGGCGTCGACGAAGTCGACGACGGCGCCCGTGCCCGGCTTCAGGCGCTTGCCGGGACGCACGAGCACTTCCCACAACGCGCTTCGGTTCTCCGTCGGCGTGCCGTGCTGGCGCAGCAGGAACACCTCGGCCGCTCCGCCCGTGCCGCGCTTCGCGCCCAGCAGGCGGGCGGGCATGACGCGCGTCTCGTTCGCCACGAGCAGGTCGTTCGGGGTTAGGTAGTCGACGATGTCGCGGAAGACGCGATCCTCGACCTCGCCGGTGACTCGGTTCATCACGAGCAGGCGGCAGCCGTCCCGCTCGGCGGCTGGCTCCTGCGCGATGAGCTCAGGGGGCAGGTCGTAATCGAAATCAGAGGTTTTCATGCGTGCTTCCTTCGTGCTTTGTGAGATCGGCGGTGCGAACTGCCTATTATAGGCCTTGTTGCCCGCCGATGGGCGCTTATCCTTCCCACTTCATCTCGTACCAGCATTCCAGGGACAATCCCGGCACGCGCTTGAACTCGTCCATGTTGTTCGTTACGAGGACGGCGTTGTTTGCGAGCGCGGTTGCGGCGATGAAGAGATCGTTGTGGCCGATCTTCTTCCCGCTCCGCTCAAGAAGCGCGCGAATCCGGCCGTATTCGCGCGCGCAATCGGAGTCGAATGGCAGCACGTCGAAGGGGAGCGTGAATTCGTCGACGAGCCAGCGCGCCTTCTCCGGTCGAGAGCTTTTCTCCACGCCGACGAGCAGCTCGCCTTCCACGATGGCTGGAATTTTGAACAGGCGCGGGTCGCTGTTTCGCATAAGATCGTAGGCGTAAGGCAACCGTCCTCGCAAGAAGTCGATGCAGATGCAGCTATCGAGCAGGTACATCGCTACGCCAGCTCCAGAGCGGGAATGGGATCGAGATCGAAAGGCTCGTCTGGCGGCTCGACCAGCACGCCGTCCTCGCAAGCGCCGTACAGGTTGAAGAACCCGTGCGGCCAACGGTTGTTCTCAGCGTGGTCCTTGAGCACGCCCGCCACGAACTTCGAGAGCGTCTTCCCCTCGCGCGAGGCGTCCTGGCGCAAGCCTTCCATCATGGGATCGTCCAAATACAGGGAAAGCTGGGGCATCGTCGCTCCTTCCGTCGAACAGGCTATCACTATACTTGGAAGTATACTTGGTTCGACGGTAGAATGCAAGCACGCCTACCCCTCGCTGCGCTCCTGGTCGCGCAGCGCCTTCAACACGGCGCGCTTGCGGGCCTGCTTGGCGTCGTAGGCGGCGCGCTCGGCCTTCCGGGCGATCCGCTCGGCTTCGGCGGCGGCGCGCTCGGCGGCATGG
>NZ_GL622579.1:923721-927747 GCF_000185625.1 Eggerthella sp. 1_3_56FAA | reverse complement strand
TCGTGCGCCGCCTCGCCGACGCGTCCCGCGCTCGCCTCCCAGGCGGCCGGGTCGTAAGCGCCCTCCACCACGGGCACCTGCTCGTCTGCGGCCCAAGCGCGCAGCGTGGCCAGACGGCGCGCGTACTCGTCGGCAGGCGCGATGTTCGAATTGAGATAGGCGATGGTCAGGTCGTGCCCGGCCGCGCGCAGCAGGCGCACGGGTTCGAGCGAGCACGGTCCGCAGCAGGCATGAAGCAGTAATTTCATCGGGTTTCCACGCTCCTTCGCAACGTGACGTATACTACCATGCTTGCAAGCGTATTCATCGAATCAAAGGATCGACGCCATGGCATCTCGCACCTACCGCGCAATCTTCTTCGACTTGGACGGCACGCTCTTGCCCATGGAGCTCGACGAGTTCCTGGGCGCCTACTTCGAAGCCATCGCGAACTTCGTCGCCGCGCACGGGCTGGACGCGGCGACGTTCTCGGCCGGGCTCAAGGCGGGGATCAAGGCCATGGCCGTCCACGACGACGGCCGTACGAACGCCGATGCATATTGGGAGGCGTTCTTCAGCCACGCCGATCGCGATGCCGCAGACTGGGACGAGCTGCTCGCCGGCTTCTACGAGCGCGACTTCGGCGCGATCGGCGCAGGCGTCGTCCCCAACTCGGCCGCGGCGCGCGCCATCGAGACGCTGGCTGCGAAGGGGTACCCGCTCGTGCTGGCAACCATGCCCATGTTCCCGCGCCGCGCCGTGGAATGGCGTCTGTCGTGGGCGGGCATCGACGCCTCCCGCTTCGGGCGCATCACGTCGTTCGAGAATTCCACGTCGGTGAAGCCGAAGCTGGCCTACTACGCCGAGAACGTGGCGGCGTGCGGCCTCGCCGGCGAAGACGTGCTCATGGTGGGCAACAACACGGTGGAGGACCTGGCCATCCGGGGACTCGGCGCCGACGCGTTCCTCGTGACCGATCACCTCCTCGACCCGGACGAAGGCTTCGATCTGGCTTCCGTCAAGCACGGCACCATGGAGGAGTTCGCCGCTTGGGCCGAGGCGCTGCCCGCGTGCGCCGACCCCGCGCAGGGCATCGAGGCGGGCATCGTCGAAGCCGCGGCACGCGCGGCCGTCCTGTCCCGCGCAGAGGAGGCCTAGCATGACGTTGTTCGACTGCGAACTCCAGGCGACGAGCGGCCACGCCCGCGCGCTGTCCTACGAAACGGCGCACGGGTCGTTCCAGACGCCGATGTTCATGCCGGTGGGCACGAGCGCAAGCGTGAAGGGCGTCACCGTGGGCCAGCTGAACGACCTCGGCAGCCAGGTGGTGCTGGCCAACACGTACCACCTGTCGCTGCGCCCCGGCGCCGACGTGGTGGCCGAGGCGGGAGGGGTGCACCGTTTCATGAACTACGACGGCCCCATGCTCACCGATTCGGGCGGGTTCCAGGTGTTCAGCCTGGCCGACACGCTCAAGCTGGACGACGAGGGCCTCACGTTCCGCTCCATCTACGACGGCACGAAGGTGCGCTGGACGCCCGAGAGCAACATGGAGATCCAGCAGCAGCTGGGCGCCGACATCGCCATGCAGCTCGACCAATGCACGCCCTACCCGGCCGAGAAGGCCTTCGTGGCGAAGGCCGTGGACCTGTCGGCCAACTGGGCGCGTCGCTGCCTGGCCGCGCACACCCGGCCCGACCAGACGCTGTTCGGCATCGTGCAGGGCGGCATGGAGCTGGACCTGCGGCTGGAATCCGTCCGCCGCTTGCGCGAGATCGAGGACGAGAGCCTGGCGCGCGGCGGGCGCCGTTTCGGCGGTTTCGGCATCGGGGGCTATTCGGTGGGCGAGGACCACGAGGTGATGTTCGAAACGCTGGGCCCCGTCGCCCGCGCGTGCCCGGAGGACCGCCCGCGCTACCTCATGGGCGTGGGCAACCCCACGACGCTCGTGCGCGCGGTGCGCGAGGGCGTGGACATGTTCGACTGCGTGCTGCCCACCCGTACGGCCCGCATGGGCACGGCGTTCTCGTCGGAAGGACGCATGAACATGCGCAACGCGAAGTTCACGCGCGATTTCGGCCCGCTCGACCCCGCGTGCACGTGCCCGACGTGCCGAAACCACAGCCGCGCCTACATCCGCCACCTCGTGAAGCAGAACGAGATGCTCGGCGGCATCCTCCTGTCCGTCCACAACCTGCACTACCTCATCGACCTCATGCGCCGTGCCCGCGAAGCGGTGGTGGCGGGAGCGTACGAGGAGTTTTACGAAGCGTGGATGGCCAGCTCTGCGGCGAAGGATTACTAAAGAAGCGCGCGGGCGGGCATCATCCCTGACCAACGTCGTAACCTAACCGTAGGGATTAGCCCTGATCTTTTCGGCACCCTTCCTTTCGCATTCTCCTGCGTTGTGGCACAATGGGACAGTTACCGTGCGCCGGGCCGCGAGCCCGCGCATGACGCACGCGAGAGAAGCTCAACGAGGGAGAACGTCACATGGCGGCAACGCAGAGGACGAAGAAGAAACCCGCCCGGCCCACCGACCGGCGCAACATCTGGCTGCTCATCATCACGACCCTGCTGGTGCTGGGTTCCGTCTTCATGTTCACGCCGCCCCAGGAGAAGATCAACCAGGGCCTCGACATCCAGGGCGGCCTGTCGGTCGTGCTCACGGCGAAGGGCGCAGACGGGGCTGCCGTGTCGAACGACGACATGGAGAAGAGCCGCGCCATCATCGAGAGCCGCGTGAACGCGCTGGGCGCCTCGGAGGCCGTGGTGCAGGTGCAGGGCACCGACCAGATCCTCGTGCAGATCCCCGGCCTCACCAACACCGAGGACGCGCTCAACACCATCGGCAAGACCGGCAAGCTCGAATTCGCGCGCCTCGACTCGTTCACCGATGAGGACGTGAAGACGAAGATCGAGAACGGCGAGTACGCCGGCGAGGGGACCGTGTCCGACGATTTGGGCGTGCTCACGCTGCCGTCGGGCGAGACGCAGCACCTCACGGTGGAAGACGGCACGTATACGCCCATCGTCACCGGCGCGGACATCACGAAGGTGGACATCGGCAAGCCCTCCGAGACTTCCACCGACTACGCCGTGAACATCACGCTCGACGCGGAAGGCGCCAAGGCGTTCGCGGACGCCACGAAGGAGCTTGCGCCCACGAAGGGCAAGATCGTCATCATCCTGGACAACGAGGTGCAGTCCGCCCCCGCCGTCCAGTCCGAGATCCCCGACGGCAACGTGCAGATCACGGGCGGGTACTCGCTCGACGAGGCCAAGGCGATGCAGACCGTGCTGGAAAGCGGCTCGCTGCCCGTCAGCTTCGAATACGCCCAGAGCCAGACCGTGGGCCCGACGCTCGGCCAGGACGCGCTCGCATCCGGTGTGCTGGTGGCGCTCATCGGCCTTGCGGTGGTCATGCTGTACCTGCTGTTCTTCTACCGCGGCCTGGGCCTCATCACCGCGGCGGCCATGATCGTGTTCGCGGTGCTGTACCTGGGCATCCTGGCCACGCTGTCGTCGTTCGGCCTGTTCAGCCTCTCGCTCGCGGGCATCGCGGGCATCGTGCTGACCATCGGCATGGCGGCCGACTCGTCCATCCTCACCATGGAGCGCTTCCGCGAGGAGATCCGCATGGGGCGCAGCGTGCGCGCCGCGTCCGTGACGGGCGTGAAGCACGCCATCGTGACTTCCATCGACGCCGACCTCGTCACGCTCGTGTCGGCGCTGTCGCTGTTCTTCCTGGCCAGCGCGTCGGTCAAGGGCTTCGGCCTGACGCTGGCGCTGGGCATCGCATGCGACATCGCCATGATGCTGCTGTTCAAGGCGCCCCTCATCCGCTTGCTGGCGCCGAAGGTCATCGCGCGCCATCCGGGCTTCTGGGGCATCAAGGACAGCCTGGCCGCATCGAAGGACTACGCGGCGCTCGCCGCCGCCGAGGGCACGAGCACGGCTGCGGCCGAAGCGGGCGAGGCCATCAACGCCGCCGAATCCGAGGAAGCCGCCGAGCGCCGCGAGGGCGCGGCGGGCGAGGCCGCCGCG
>NZ_GL622579.1:910934-923331 GCF_000185625.1 Eggerthella sp. 1_3_56FAA | reverse complement strand
CCCGCGGCAAGTTCATCAAGCACGACATCAACTTCCTGGGCTACCGCCGCGTGTTCCTCGGCGTGGCCGCGGTTCTGGTGTGCGTGTCGCTGGCCATCGTGGGCGTGAAGGGGCTGAACTTCGGCATCGAGTTCGTGGGCGGCACGTCGGTGTCGTTCCACAGCACGGGCGACGTGAACACCGAGCAGATGCGCAGCGCCTTCGACGAGGCGGGCGAGCCCGACGCCGTGGTGCAGACCACCACCGCCGACGGCGACCAGGGCTTCCTCGTGCGCACCACCACCACGAGCGCCGAAGAGGCCACGCAGCGCGCGAACCAGGTGGCGGACAAGCTGGGGCTGTCCACCGACAGCTTCGAGGTGACCACCATCGGACCCGACTGGGGCGCCAGCGTCATCCAGTCGTCGCTCATCGCGTTCCTCGTGTCCATCGTGCTCATCATCATCTACATCGCCATCCGCTTCGAATACAAGATGGGCGTCACCGCCATCGTGGCGCTGCTGCACGACCTCGTGCTGGTCATGGGCGTGTACGCGCTCGTGGGCCGCGAGGTGAACCCGAACACCATCGCTGCGCTGCTCACCATTCTGGGCTACTCGCTGTACGATACGGTGGTCGTGTTCCACCGCATCAACGACAACATGCAGTCCGACGACATCAAGTGCACGTTCATGACGATGGCGAACCACTCCATCAACCAGGTGCTCGTGCGCACCATCAACACGACACTCACCTCGCTCATCCCCGTGCTGGCCATGCTGCTGTTCGGCGGCGAGACGCTCAAGGACTTCGCGTTCGCCATGGTCATCGGCCTCGTGTGCGGCTCGTACTCGTCCATCGCGGTGGCGTCGCCCTTGTACGCGATGTGGAAGACGCGCGAGCCGCGCTACCAGAAGCTCGTGAAGAAGTTCGGGCCCGAGGTGGGTCGCTTCGAGTTCGGCAACCCGAACGCGATGGCGACGGCGCTCGCGGGCAAGAAGGCCGTCAAGGCCACGGCCGCCCCGACGGCTGCCCCGACGGTCGGGGCCGCGGCGGAGAAGCCGACGGTCGAGGAGCCGCACGGCGCGACCGCCGCGAAGAGCGCGCCGAAGCCCCCGAAGGGCAAGCGCAAGAAGCGCCCCGACAAGAAGTAACGCCAACGGCCCCGGACATCCGGGGCCGTTGCTTTTTATCGCTCGAACAGCTCGAACAGTTCCTCGCGGCTGTGCACCCCGAGCTTCTTGTACACGTGGCGGATGTGGGACTTCGCCGTGCCGTTGGCGATGGTCATCTCGGTCGCGATCTCGCTGGCGGTCTTCTGCCGCAACAGCAGTTCGAGCACCTCGTGCTCGCGATTGCCGAGGTTGCATCGCGCGGACACCTGCGTCAAGCGCGCCGCCTGCTCGTCGCTCAAGCCATCCTTCTCGTTCGTCCGGTCGGGGTCGAACAGGGCGATCAGCTGCTTGGGCATGAATCCGTTGCGGATGCAGAGGAACATGGCCATGAGCACCGCGAGCACCGACGACAGCACGATGACGTCGTGCACGCGTGCCGATTCGGACATCGCCCATGCCGCGACCGCCCTGCCGACGATGCATCCGCCGAAGTAGCTCAACATGAGCGTCGAGAATGCCCGGTATGCGTGCGCGTCGGTCTTCTCGGTGATGGCGCACAGGAGCACCACCGCGTACGCGAGGAACAGCAGGATGCCGATGAGGGCGAGGTCGAACGTGACCACGGGATTGAGATCCAGGAACGATGCCGACAGCGTGGCGGTCACGACGATGGGCACGGCGACGTTGAGCAGCGACAGGGCAGTGAGCCGTTTGAAGGAGAGCATGAGCACGCTGACCAGCAAGAAGGGGATGAGGATGACGATGGCCGAGAACGCGAGGGAGAAGTGCTCGAGCCCGGCGAAGGACAGCGAGACCATGAAGGCGTAGCTGAACAGGAACGTGCCGACGATGATGTGTGCGGGCGTGTGCCCTTCGGTGCTCAGCGAGGACTGATCGAGGCGGGAGCCTTGCAGAAGGCGCATGCGTTTCGTCAGCGTGTAGGCGCCGATGCCCAGCAGTGCGACGAGGCTGCACGCCACCCGCGGCGTGTCCATGCCTACGATGAACCACAGCATGATCGATCCGACCAACGCGGAGAATACGACGTTCCAGATGACGGTGGCCGCGCTGTGGTGCGCGTACACCCACAGCCAGCATACGGCCACGACGGAGAGGTAGATGCCGAACACGCCTCCGCCCACCAAGGCGATCAGCAGGGGGGAGAGGTACGACAGGGCGGGGAAGAGCGCGAGCGCGAGGATGCTGGCCAGCACGCAGGCGCTTGAGATCCAGATGACGGCCGGTTGCGCGAAAGCGGGTCGATCGCGTCTCGAGAAGGTGAGCAGCACGAGCGAGGTGAGCGCGCCGAACAGGCATGTCACGTCGGAGAACGACAACGCTTCGGGCGAGGTGTGGGCGAGTGCGGGGGTATAGTGCGTGTACGACACGAGCGCGATGGTGCACGACGTGCCGACGAACAGCCCGTCCGCTACGATTTTCTCCCGCGTGCTCACCAAGGCGCTTCGCAGCTTCGCGATGACGCTCGAACGTCGCTCGTTCCCCATACGCACTCCCCTCCAGAAGCTTTCTTCACGACGGTATCCCATCACGGATGATTCAGCTAGGGATAAAGCGCTAACCCGTACAGGGGTTAGCGGGGGTTAGCGCCCTCGGTCAGCGAAATGCCCCTCGCCCCGCAAGATTACCGATTCCTTAACCCGGGGTCGGGCGCATAGGATCGTCATCGGGCCGAGCGCTGCGAGCGATTGGCGGCCCCAGGAAGTACCAGCGAGGAAAGGGGACATCATGCACGACCATGAAAACCTGCACGAACAGGGAATATCCCGTCGAGGATTCCTGACCGGAGCGGCGATGGTGGGCGCGGGCGCAGCGCTTGGGCTTGCCGGCTGCAGCGGCTCGCCGGAGGCCGAGACCAAGGCGCCTGCCGAGGAAGCGAAGCCGGCGTCGGAACCGGCTGCGACGACGTCCGCGGCAAGCAACCAGCCCGCGTTCCTCACGCCGCCGGATCCCATTCCGGAGAGCGAGATCATCGAAACCGTCGACTGCGACATCGTCATCTGCGGCGCGGGCATCTGCGGCCTGCCCGCAGCCATGCTGGCGGCCGAGAACGGCGCGAACGTGCACGTGGTTGAGAAGGGTAGCACGTACGGCCTGTTCCGCCTGTGCACCGCCGGCTTCAACTCCGACGTGCAGACCAAGCTGGGGCTGACCACCGACCGTAAAGAGTTCATCACGTCGACCTGGGCCATCACCAACGGCGTGCAGGGCAGGATGTCGTCCTACGGCCTGTGGTTCGACAACTCGGGCCCCTACGTCAACTGGCTCGAGGGCATCTTCAACGAGAAAGGCTATCAGCTCATCCCTGCCGCATCGCTCGATTACAAGATCACGAACGACGGCGTGGACATGCCGGGCGCGAGCCCGCTGTGGCAGGCGTTCGCCCAGATGATCTTCTTCGCGCAGGAGGACGGTGGCTTCTTCGCCACGGGGGACCCCGTCGACTGGACGGGCGTGATGGAGGCCTACGCCACTGAGAAGGGCGCCACGTTCCACTACAACGCTCCCGCCGTGCAACTTCTACGCGACGATAGCGGGCGGTGCACGGGCGTCATCGCCAAGAACGAGTCCGACGAGTACGTGAGGTACAACGCCTCCAAGGGCGTGCTGCTGACCACAGGCGACATGGCCGCCGACCGCGAGATGATGGCGCACTACAACGTGTCGCTGAGCAAGATCGTCCGCTACAACATCAACACCAACGACACGGGCGACGGCCAGAAGATGGGCATGTGGATCGGCGCGGACATGGACGAGTTCGCCTGCGGCGACCTGTGGCCGTTCGCGGCCGTCATGATGGACGGCACGCTGCCCACCACGTTCGAGGGCACGCACTTCTACGCCGGCGTCGCCAACCTGCCGGTGCTCATGGTGGACGGCGCGGGCCGTCGCCTCATGGCCGAGAACCTGCCGTTCCAGTCGCCTTCCATCCCGAAGCTCACCTGCACGCCCGACGGCTGCGCGTGGAGCATCTGGGACAGCGCCTGGAAGGAGAAGTTCCCCGAGGGCGGCTACATGGTGGAGGATTACACGGCGTCCAACACCCAGGAAGAGGTGGACAAGAACGTGGAGAACGGCATCACGTTCAAGTTTGATACCATCGAGGAGCTGTGCGAACACTGCGGTTTCGACAAGGACATCTTCATTGCCACGTTCACGCGCTACAACGAGCTGTGCGAGGCCGGCGAGGATCTCGACTTCTACAAGGATCCGCTGTGGATGAACCCCATCGACACGCCGCCGTTCTACGCATCCAAGCACTGCTCGTCGATGACCTCGACGCGCGGCGGTCTCAAGAACGACGAGCGTTGCCGCGTCCTCGACAAGGAGGGGCGGCCCATCCCCGGCCTGTACGCTGCGGGCAACACGGCCGGCTCGTTCTACGGCAACGTGTACCCGCCCAACGTCATGGGCTCCGGCATCGGCCATGGCCAGTGCTTCGCCTGGTTGGCCGTCAAGGATATCCTCGGTCTTGACTACATCCATGCGAACATCTAGGAAAGCCGAGGTGCCTGACGTGAAGAGGAAGAACCTGTTGATGGCGGTGTGCACGGTGCTGGCGACGGTCGCGTTGGCGGCGACGTTGGGGGGATGCGCGCCCTCGCAGCCTTCGGGCGATGCGGGCAACGGCGGCGCCGATGCGGCATCGTACCCGGTTGGCTCGCTCAAGGCCGTTCATGTCGCCGGACAGCTCGACGATGCGGACGAGTACCCCAACAAGCTGTGTCTGAGCTGCCACGACCGCACCACCATCAATGCGGCGAACGAGGACTTCGGCGGCATCGAGGGATTCAATCCTCACAAGGCGCACCTTGAGGCCGGCGACTGCACCTCCTGCCACTCGGTTGACGGCACGTCGACCCTCTCCTGCAACGAGTGCCACGACGCGCCGCTGCCCGAGGGCTGGCAGAGCGCCGAGCGCGGCTCCGGCCCGCTCCACAGCCTGACGAAGTAACATCTCCTCGCTGAGCGGGCGCCGCTTCCCTCCCCAGGCGCCCGATGCGAAGAACGGCCCCCGACGAACACGCCGGGGGCCGTTGCTTTCGCGCGCCGCCGGGAGGGGGAGGCGGCGCGCGAGGATGGGCGGTGCGGGGCTACTTGCCGGCGACAGCGCGTCCCACCACGTAGCCCTGCGTGTGGCAGCGGCCGAGGGAGAGGCCGGGCACCGTCATGGGGTAGTCGGGGCTGCCGAAGAAGTTGCCGGCGCAGTTGCCGATGGAGTACAGGCCCTCGATGGGCGCCCCGTCCTTGTCGAGCACCTGCATGTCGGCGTTCACGTTCACGCCGTGGATGATGGTGGACAGGCCGATGCGGCGGTGGATGCCGTAGAACGGCGGCGTCACGATGGGCTTGAGCCACTTCGCCGCCTTGCCCATGTCCTCGTCGACGCCCAACGCGCACAGCTCGTTGTAGC
The DNA here is from genome assembly GCF_000185625.1 of Eggerthella sp. 1_3_56FAA. Lineage (NCBI taxonomy): Bacteria > Bacillati > Actinomycetota > Coriobacteriia > Eggerthellales > Eggerthellaceae > Eggerthella > Eggerthella sp. 1_3_56FAA. Next base: position 917,805 of record NZ_GL622579.1, on the reverse strand, counting down.
GAGCGACGGTCTTCGCGAAGGCGGCGACGTCGGTCAGGCCGAGCTTCTCTCCCAGCTCCTCGATCGTGTCGGCCGCGTAGGTGTTGATGAGCGTGTCGTACACGCCTTCCTTCTCGCCCTCGACCTCGGGCATGTAGTTCACCATGGCCTCGGGCGGGATGAGGGCCCCGGGCCAGTCGGCGCAGTCGGTCATGTAGTTGCTGTCGAACACCTGGGTGTACCAGCCCTGGTCTTCCTCGCTTTTGAGGAAGTTGCCCATCGTGGCCATCTCGGAGCGGTTCTCGTTGCAGAAGCGCGTGCCGTCGTTCTTCACGCACAGGAAGGGCATGTCGGCCATCGACCCTGGGCCGGCGTCGAAGTCGTGGAGCACCTTCGAGCCGCACACGTCCTCCATGCGCCCGCCGGCCCATACCATCATCTTCTGCCCGTCGCCGGTCTTGTTCTGCTCCTTGCGGTAGATGTTCGCCATCTCCGCTTCGTAATAGGCCATCATCTCGTCGTCGTTCTCGTAGTCGCCCGTGGCGATGATCACGCCTTTGGACGCGTTGAACTGGATGTAGCCGTCCTTGCCCTCGGCGACCACGCCCGTCACCGCGCCGCCGTCGTTCTGCACGAGCTGCGCGGCAGGGGTGGAGTAGAAGATATCGACGCCCTGCTGCTCGGCGTAGTCGGCGATGTCGCGCATGCCGTTGCCCGTGTTGTAGGGCTTGGGGCCGAAGTCGAAGGCAAAGTACGTGATGTCGTACCCGTCGATCTGCTTGATGGGCCCCGTCCACTTCGCGGTGGAGTCCACCACCTGCGCGCCCGCCTTCTGGGCGATATCCCACAGCCACTGCAGCGCCTCGCCGGAGTTGTACGCCCAGAGGCGCACCTGCTCGCGATCGGACCGGTGGCAGCAATCCTCCGTGATGAGCGACACGACGGCCTCGACCCCGGCGGGGTCGGTCTGGTCCAGGATGATGGAATCGCAGGTGTTGCCCTGCGAGATGGCCGTGGCCTCCTTCTGCAGCAGCGCCACCTTCGCGCCCGCCTCGAAGGCGGACAGCGCTGCGGGCACGCCTGCGGCGCCGGCTCCCACGACCACGACGTCGTAGTCCTTCGTCTCCAAGATATCGGTGATGGGCTCCGGCTTCGCGAAGAAGCTGGGCAGCCCGTCCTCGGCCGCGGCGCCCGCGTTGGCGGATGCGGCCGTGCCGGCGGCGCTTCCCTGCGGCGCGCACGCGCTCAGCATGGATGCCCCGGCGGCGCCGACGGCGGCGACGCCTCCGAATTTGAACAGGTCGCGACGTGAAATGGTGCTCATGAGTTGATTCCCTCCTCGGTCGGTGCGGTTCGTCCCCTGCGGAACGGGCCCCACCATAGGGCAGCGGGCGGAATGCGCGCATCGACCGCACGGGGATTCGCAGGCTTAAAAATCGTAACCCCCGCGCATAACCCCCTGTTTTGCTCGGACGATGCAAAACCACCCGTCGCGCGGTTTCTCGGTTCGGGGCGTTTCGTCTATAATCGCCCCGAGGCTTGACGGGACGAAGGGGAGCTCCTCGACATGTCGGTGGAACGGGAAGATCATCAAGAAGAATCTCAGGAAGCGCCGGTCCGGAGGCGGTCGCGGCTGTTCTGCGGCGCGATCGCGGTGCCGGTCGCCTTTTTGGGTTTGGGCGTGTATCGCGCGTGGATCGAGATCATGTTCGTGGGGTCGTTCGTCGATTTCCCCGCAGTGGCGTTCTCGGGGCGGGACCTGTTCGACCTGACCATGGTGGTGACCGCGGTCGCCTGCACGCTGCTCGCGCGCAGGATCGGGCCGTTCTTCGACAAGCCGGCCGTCTACGCCCTGTGCGCCGCGACGCTGACGGCGTCCACCGTGCTCATGTTCGCGTCGTGCTGGCTGCCCGGCATCGCGCCGGCGGTGGGGGTGCCGGCCACGCTGCTGGGAGGGTTCGGCATCGCCTTGCTCATCCTGTTCTGGAGCGAGCTGTACGGCTGCCTGAACCCCTTGCGCGTGGCGCTGTACTATTCGGCGTCCATCGTGGTGGGCGCGCTTGTGCTGTACGTGTACCGCGGGTTCATGCTGCCGTGGCTGTTCGTGATGACGTCCCTGCTGCCGGCGGCGTCGCTCGTGCTGCTGCGCCGCGGGTTCGGCAGCCTCCCGACGGCCGAGCTGCCCTCGACGTCGTGGACGCGGTTCTCGGTGCCGTGGAAGGCGGTGCTGTTCATGGCGGCCTACGCGTTCGCGTACGGGCTCATGGAGGGCGGGCTGTACGCCGGCGCGTTCGGACCGCATTCCGCGCCGGGGACGCTGGCGGTGGGCGTGCTCGTGTTTTTGGGCGTGGCGGTGCGCGGCGGGCGCTTCGACTTCGGCATCATCTACCGGGTGGCGCTGCCGCTCATGGTGGTGGCGCTGTTCCTGCTTCCCACGCTCGGGCACGTGCAGGGTATGGCCGCCAGCTTCTGCGTCTCCGCCGGGTACACGGCGCAATCCGTCCTCATCATGCTCATCATGGCGAACATCTGCTACCGCTACGGCGTGTCGGCCCTGTGGCTGTTCGGCATCGAGCGCAGCGTGCGGCAGGTGTCCATGTGGTTGGGGCGGCTCGTGGCCGACGGCGCGCAGTCGTTCGACGTGCTGGGAGGCAACGGCGAGCTGTTCATCTCGCTGTTGACGGTGGTGGCCATCGTGACCGCAACCACCATCCTGTTCTCGGAGCGCGACCTGTCCAGCCGCTGGGGCGCGAACTTCCTGGCGGGAGGCACCGACTCGGCCGCGATGATACGCAAGCAGGAGCTGGCCGACCGCTGCGCCGAGGTCGCGCGCGCCTACAAGCTGTCCACCCGCGAGGAGGAGGTGCTGTTGCTGCTGGCCCAGCGCAAGACGGTGGGCATCATCGAGCGCGAGCTGTTCATCGCGAACGGGACGGCGAAGGCCCACGTGCGCCACATCTACCAGAAGCTCGACATCCACACGCGCCAGGAGCTGTTCGACCTGTTGGGCGTCGAAGCGCGCGAGGGCGGCAAAGGCGCGGGTGCGACGGCCGACGAGGGGCTGTAAGGCGCCGAGCGTCCGCGCATCGTGGTAGCGCCGAGGTCGGTCGCGTCGCTTCGCCGCTGCGCGTCTGCGGCGAAGCGCTCGGAGAGGCGGCCCGTTCGCGTTTCGGATCACTCGGCGATCGAGGAACCGCTGAGCGATACGGGGAGCCTTCGCGAGCGCTAGCTTTCCGCCGCCGTGACAGGGGGAGGGGAGTCTATGCGCTTCCGTCGTCGACCATGATCGGCATGTTTCGTGCGGGCGCGCTTCCCGATGTCGGCGTGAAAGCGAAATTCCCTTTTTTTGCACAATAATCCGCGACGTGCGGTGGTTGGCAGGGTTTTGGGAGGCTCTCGGAGCTTCGGAATGCGCCCCTGGCGAGTGACGGCTGTCGTTTCCCCAGTTCGCGCGATCCCTGGAAGCATTGGGAGGGTTGTAAGGCTGCGCACGTCGCGGTTTTTTGCTCATTTGGGAGAGTTTTTGCGTGCAGAAGCCGCGCAGAGCCTCCCGCCTCCAGCCTCCGAACGCGAGAAAGCGAGCCCAGGCCGGGGCTCGCTTTCTCGCAAAGACGGGTCGATGCCCGAATATGCGCCGCCGCGAAGGAGGACGCGGCGGCGCGCCAAGGGGCCGGCTACATGATGAGCATCGCCGCGGTCAGCACCACCACGAGCACGATGCCGGTGACCACGATCACCTTCATCACCCACTTGAGCATGGTGGCGTACTGCACCTTCGCCAGCGCGAGGCCCGCCAGCACGGCGCCGTTCAGCGGCGTGATGATGGCCACGAGGCCGTGGGCGGCCACGTAGATCATGACCATGACCTCGGCCGAGAAGCCCAGGCCGTTCGTCAGCGGCCCCATGATGGGCATCGCCAGCGTGGCCATGCCGGAGCTCGAGGGGATGGCGAACGACAGCACGAAGTAGAACAGGAACGTGGCGGGCGCGAAGATGAAGGCGGGCACGCCGGACAGCGCGTTCGCGGCGTTCGTGAGGATGAACGTGTCAAGTTGCGTCTCGCCCATGATGACGGCGACGGAGCGCGCAAGCGCGATGACGAGCGCGACGCTGACCATCTCGGCGCAGCCGCCGAGGAACGTCTTCACGATGTCCTTGCCCGCGAAGCGCGCGAAGATGCCGATGACGATGGCCATGAGCAGGAACCACGCCGTGGCCTCGTTGAAGTACCACATGCCCAGCGGCACGCCGGTGAGCACCGCGCTCCAGGCGCCCGCCGGGTCGTCGACCGAGCCGCCGGCCATGAAGACGTCGATGCCGAAGTTCTGCCACGGTACGAAGCCGACGATCATGACGACGAACGTGAGCGCGAACAGCACGAGCACGACCTTCTGCTTGCCGGAGAGGACGGCCGAGAACGCCGGGTTCTCCGCATCCTCCTCCATCTGGCCGTACTCCTTCTCGGACTCCTCCTGCTCCTGCAACGACAGGAACGTGGAGCCTTTGTCGGCCTTGACCTTCTTGGCGTAGCGCATGACGAAGAAGATGGAGATGGCCTCGGCGATGACGAACAGCACGAGCCCGAAGCCGATGATGACGCCCTGGTCGATGGCGATGCCCATGTCGGTGAGGGCGGCGGTGGCCACGCCGACGGAGAACGGGTTCACCGTGGAGCCGATGCAGCCCGCGCCCGCGCCCAGCAGCACCACGAGCGCGCCGGTGAGCGTGTCGAAGCCCGCGGCGTACATGGTGGCGGCCAGCAGGATGTAGAACGGCACCGTCTCCTCCATCATGCCGTAGGTGGAGCCGCAGATGCCGAACAGCAGCATGAGGATGGGGATGAGGACGAGCTCGCGGCCCTTGAGGGCGCGTACGAGCGTGGCGACGCCGGTGTCGAGCGCGCCGGTCTTGTTCACCATGGCCAGAAAGCCGCCCAGCACGAGCACGAACACGCACACCTGCATGGCGCTCGAGAAGCCGAGCACCGGGGAGGTCAGAACGTCGGCGAACGACGCTCCGGTTACCTCGCTCGTGAAGAACGACATCGCCACGGTGACGAGCGCCACGACGATCAGGCACGCCACGAGGATGATGAAGGAGTCCGGTGCGCCTTTCTTCTTGCGCTTCTTCTTGCCGCCGGGCTCGGGGGCCGCGGCGACGGGCGCGCCCTCGGCGGCTTCCGTCGCCAGCTTCTGGTTCTCGCTCTCGCTCATCGCTCGTTCTCCTTGTCGTCGCGCGCTCGGGCTTCCAGCCAGCGCAGGGCCATCGTTGCGGTCATCGCCGCGCCTTCGACGAACACGCTCTCGTCGAACACCACGCGGGAGTTGTGCACGGGGTAGCGCACGCCTTCGTCCTCCGAGCCGGTGCCCATGACGAAGTAGGTGGTGGGCACGGCCTGCGAGATGACGCTCATGTCGTCGGAGCCCGAGATGGGCTTGTCGAGGATGGTGACGGGGCGGCCGGTGAGGTCCTCCACGTAGCCGATCAGCTCGTCGGTGAGATCGGGGTCGTTGTACACGCTCGGCACGCCGCGGAGGAACCGCACGTCGACGCTGCCGCCGAAGCCCTCCGCGATGCCGCGGCACATCGCCTCCATGCGCTCCTTGAGATGCGCGCGGGTGCCCTCGTCGATGGTGCGCAGGGTGCCCAGCAGGTGCACGTCGTCGGGAACGATGTTGGCGGCCGTGCCGCCGTTGATGGCACCGAACGTGATGACCGCCTGGTCGTTCGGGTCGAGCTCGCGCGCGATGAGGTTCTGCGCGCCGAAGAAGATATGGCAGGCGATGTTGAACGGGTCCACCAGCTGGTGCGGGCGCGAGCCGTGGCCGCCCTTGCCGTGCACGACGATGTCGATGTCGTCGATGGACGAGAAGCCGGTGCCCGGGCGCGTGGCGATCTCGCCCAAGCGGTAGTCGAACGGCATGAGGTGGATGGCCGTGGCGGCGTCGACGTGCGGGTTCTCCAGCACGCCCGCGTTGATCATGGCCTCGTTGCCGCAGATCTCGTCGGGCGCGCAGCCCTCCTCGTCGGGCTGGAACATGAGCTTCACGCAGCCGGGCAGCTCGGCCTCGCGGCCTTTCAGGATGCGGGCGGCGCCCAGCAGCATGGCGGTGTGCGTGTCGTGCCCGCAGGCGTGCATGTAGTCGGTCGGGGAGGCGAAGGGCAGCCCCGTCTCCTCCTTGATGGGCAGCGCGTCCATGTCGGCGCGCAGCATGAAACAGCGGCCCGCCGACGGGTCGCCGATGGTGGCCACGAGGCCGCCCGGCACGATCTCTTCCGGTTCGAGACCGATTTCCCGCAGACGCTCGGCCACGTAGGCCGTCGTTTGAGGGAGGTCGAACCCGATTTCGGGATGCTCGTGCAGCCAGCGGCGGTCGGCGATGATGTCGCCTTCCAGCGCTTTGGCTTCTTCCAGGACACTCGTCATACGATGATGCCTCCTTCGCTCGAGGCGGGCGGGGCTCCCTTGCGTTGGGGAATCCCGTCCGTTGCCTGCACCCCGCGTGCGGGGCGCCTTCTGCGGGGTACAATACGGAGGCGAGGCGGGGGTGATCGTCACCCCGCTGGCGTTACGCGAGGACAAACGGTAGGTTTTCGACGGTAAACGGTAGAGAAACGGGGGCGAAATGCGGAATGCGGAACGGACCGCCAGCGGGCGGAACGCCGGCGGCGAGCCTTCTCGCCCCGCCGTCGCGCGCGATCGGCTGATCGACGCGCGCAGCCTCGTGGCCGTGTGTGCCCTGTCGCTGTCCACGTTCGTGCAGAACGGCTACGTGTACCCTCCCTTCAACGCGGTCGTGCCGTGGGGGTTCGCGCTGTGCGGGCTTCTGTACGGCGCGGCGTTCGGGTTGTGGGCGTTCGCGGCGCACCGCAGCGGCTCGCCGCTGCCGGT
>NZ_GL622579.1:892360-910202 GCF_000185625.1 Eggerthella sp. 1_3_56FAA | reverse complement strand
GGCGACGCTCGCCATCATCGCGGCGCGCAACCCCTCGGGCGGCATCGCGGCCCTCGGCCAGGGCTTCTGCGCCTCGAACCTCGGCGCCACGACGGGCGTCGTGCTGGGGCATCTGCCCGTCGCCGCCGACGCCGCGGGCGCCGACGTGCGCCTGCTGCTGTTCGCGCTCGTGGCCGCCGCCTTCGTCGGGTACGTATGGATCGGGCTCAAGGACTTCAGCTTCTCGGCAGCCATCCGCGGCGTGAAGCCGGTGGAGGAGGTGGAGGCGCCCGCCGCTCCCGAGGCCGCCATCGACACGCGCTGCGCGCACCTGGCGTCCGTCCACGGGCTCACCGAGCGCGAGGGGGAGGTGTTCGCGCTGCTGGCGCGCGGGCGCAACGGCGCGTTCATCCAGGAGGAGTGCCGCGTGACGCGCAACACCGCCAAGACGCACATCCGCCACATCTACCAGAAGCTGGGCGTGCACACGCAGCAAGAGCTCATCGACCTGGTGGAAAGCGGACGCGACTTCATCGTCTAACGCTTGTCTGTCGTTGCCGGCGCGCACCTGCGCATCGGGCGGCGCTTGTGGTACCCTAACGCCAACGATCAAGCTGAAGGTAAGGAGCCTACGATGCGCGAAGGAAGCGCTCCCAATTTCTGCCCGCCGACCGAGGAGGGCGTCACCCTTGTGCTCGAGGACGAGACGGGCGAGCAGACGGAACTCGAGTTCCTCGGCCTCATCTTGCACCACGACCGCAGCTACGGCTTCTTCTTCCCCGTAACAGAAGACGAGCCCGTGGGCTCGTCCGGCGAGGTCGTGCTGCTTGAGGTGACCGAGCTCGACGAAGACGGCCAACCTGCGGCCTTCGAGTTCGTCGAGGATGAAGCGGTGGCGGCCGAGGTCTACGAGGACTTCCGCACCGCCACGAAGGACCTGTACGACTTCGCGTAGCCGTACCGGCTTGGCGCGCGCGTCAGCGGCCGAGCGGGTCCCAGCCCGTCGGGGGCTTGACCCGCTCGGATTGCGCGATGGCCGCCACGTACATGATATCGTGGTTGATCGCTTGCTCCAGGCGGCACACCTCTTCCTCGGTCTCGGCGTATTCGAAAATGCGCGCTGCCGCGCGTCTGATCGTGTCCATCAATTCTTCGTACTCGGTTCCGCTCATGTGCGACCTCCGGCGATCTTGCCCTCAAGCAATGACCCTCTCGATAAACTCATAGTACAAACCTCTTGTTTTATTGACGGTCTGTAAACTATAGTTTACGACTTTTCCTCCCGCCGGGACTAGCCTTTAACCGGCATGGAGAACACTTCACTAAAAACTCAGCTCGGAACCAATATCGCGAGGCTCCGCGCGAGCGCGAACGTGTCGCAAACGTCCTTCGCTCTCATGGTGGGCGTCAGCCGCAAATACCTCATCGATATCGAAAGCGGAAAAGCGAATCCGACGGTCGACATGCTCGAGCGCATCGCGGGCGGCTTGGACACCACCGTGGGCCAGCTGTTCGAGGGTCTGTGAGGGGTCGCCGCTACAGCTCGACGGGGTTCCAGCTTCCGTCGATGTCGCACAGCCATGCTTCGGGATCGCGCACGGTGAAGAACGTGAGCGTCTTGTCGTCCGGCCCCTCGTAGCTCTCGCCGAGCCCCGTCATGTGCTCGTACCCCGCACGACGAACCTCATCGTTCGCCCGATCTTCGAGAACAGCTTCCCCCCGCATGATAACCCAGCCGCTGCCCGGTTTCCAGGCGGTCAATTCAAACTTTGGGTTGAGCTCCAGCTCGCGGTACACGTCCTTCGTGGTGGCGGTGCAGAACCAGATCCGGCCGTCCTGCACGGCGGCGAAGCTGAAGGGGCGCACGTGCGGCTGATCGCCCTCGCAGGTGGCCAGGTACCAGGCCGGGACGCTCGTGAGGTAGTCGACGATGGTGTTCGTTCCGTTCATGGGGGTTCCTTTCGGTTGGGATAGGGCGGCTTCGGAGCGGTCCTACCAGGGGATGAAGTTGGTGGCCACGACGCAGGCCAGCATGGCGACGATGACGACGACGCCGTTGCGGTCGAGCGCGGTGAACGCGAGGGGATGCAGGCGCGTGCGGCCGACGCCGCCGTGGTAGCAGCGGGCCTCCATGGCCGACGACAGCGTTTCCGCGTGGCGGAACGCGCTGGTGAACAGCGGCACCATGAGGGAGGCGAGCATGCGCAGCCGCCCTTTGGAGAACGTGGCGCCGCGGCTGATCTGCGCGCGGTACACGGTTTGCAGCTCGAAGGTGAACTGGGGCAGGAAGCGCAGGGCGATGCCCATCATCATGGACAGCTCGTGCGCCGGCACGCCGATGCGGCTGAAGGGGTGCAGCAGGTACTCGAACGCATCGGTGATGTCGAGCGTGGCGGTGGTCAGGGTGAGCAGGCTCATCCCCAGCAGCAACAGCAGCAGGCGGCAGGCGATGAAGGCCGCCTGCCACAGGCCCGCCTCGCTGATGCGGATGATCCACCACTCGAACAGCACCGTGCCGCCCTGCACGAAGAACACGTTGAGCAGGGCGGTGACCACCACGATGAACGCGAGCGGCGCGATGGACTTGAACGCCGAGCGGATGGGGATGCCCGCCAGCCTGAAGAAGCCGAACACGAACGCCGCGCACACCGCGAGCCCGAGAAACGACTGCGCGACGAACACCACCGCCATGAGCGCGAGCGCCAGCAGCAGCTTCGCGCGCGCGTCCATGCGATGCAGCGGGCTCGTGCCCGGCCAGTAGCGTCCGATGACCGCGATGTCAGGCATGAGGGGCCTCCGAGGCTTCGACGGCCGCGCGGTAGGCGCCCGCCAGCTCGTCCGCCAGCGCTTTCACGTCGTACAGCTTCGACGGCAGCTCCACGCCCGCTACGCGCAGCTCGTCGGCCAGCTTCTGGGGGGCGGGCACGTCCAAGCCGATGGCGCGCAGCCCCTCGCCGTGCGCGAACACCTCGGACGGCGTGCCGAACGCGAACTGCCGGCCCTCGTTCAGCACGAGCACGCGGTCGGACAGGCGGGCGAGGTCGTCCATGCTGTGCGACACCATGACCACGGTGAGCCCGCTGCCGTGCAGCTGGGCGATGAGGTCGAGGAACTCCTCGCGCGCCACGGGATCGAGGCCGGCCACCGGCTCGTCCAGCACGAGGACGCGCGGCTCCATGGCCAGCACGCCCGCGAACGCCACGCGGCGCTGCTGGCCGCCCGACAGCTCGAAGGGGCTCTTGTCGCCCAGCTCGGCGATGTCGAGGCGCACGCTTTCCAGCGCGGCGGCCACGCGGCGCTCCACCTCGTCGGCGGACAGCCCCAGGTTGCGGGGGCCGAACGCCACGTCCTCGCGCACGGTGGCGGCGAACAGCTGGTACTCGGGATACTGGAACACGAGCCCCACCTTGCCGCGACAGGCCTGCGCCGCGCGCTTGTCGGCCAGGTCCTGGCCGTCCAGCAGCACGCGCCCGCGCGTGGGGCTCACCAGCCCGTTCATGTGCTGGATGAGGGTGCTCTTGCCGCTGCCGGTGTGACCGGCGATGCCGAGGAACTCGCCGTCCTCCAGCTCGAACGTGATATCGCGCAGCGCCCACACGGCGTCGGGGTCGCCTCCCCAGGCCGGCTTGCCGCGCTCGAGCGAGGGGGCGTCCTCGATCACGCCGGCCTCGCGGCGGCGCTTCGCCCGCGACTTCCGCTTCTCCTGGCGGGCGGGGTCGGCGTACGAGTAGCTTACGCCTTCGAAAGCAATCGGCACAGCTCCTCCTTCAACGTGGTCGTCTCGATGTGCATGCCCACGGGCACGCCGCGCCGCTGCAGCTCCAGCGAAAGCTCGGCGGCGAACGGCAGGTCGAGGTTCAGCCGTTCCAGCAGCTCGGCCTGTACGAGCACGTCCTGAGGCGCGCCGTCGCAGGCTACGTGGCCGTCTTCCAGCACGATGACGCGGTCGGCCTGCGCGGCCTCCTCCATGAAGTGCGTGATCATGACCACGGTCATGCCGCGGTCATGCAGCTCGCGGCACACGCGCATGAGACCCTTGCGCCCGCGCGGGTCCAGCATGGCCGTGGCCTCGTCCAGGATGAGGATGGCGGGCTCCATGGCCAGCACGCCGGCGATGGCCACGCGTTGCTTCTGCCCGCCCGACAGCGCCGCGGTCTCGCGCTTGTCGAAGCCCTGCAGCCCCACGTCGGCCAGCGCGTCGGCCACGCGCTGGCGCAGCTGGTCGGTGGGCACGCCCAGGTTCTCGGGGCCGAAGGCCACGTCGTTTTCGATGAGGCTTGCCACCAGCTGGTCGTCGGGGTTCTGGAACACCATGCCGGCGTTGCTGCGGATGAAGTAGGTGGAGCGCTCGTCGCGCGTGTCGCGGTCGAGCACGGTGACGCTGCCCTCGTCCGGCACGAGCAGCGCGTTGACGTGCTTGGCCAGCGTCGACTTGCCCGATCCGTTGCCGCCCAGGATGCACACGAATTCGCCCCGCTCGATGCGTGCGTCCACGCCGTCCAGCACGAAGCGCTCGCCGTCGTACGTGAAGCCTGTTCCCTTGAACTCGATCATGCGGCTAGCGTCCCTTCACCTGCTTCTTCTTGGGCGTGATCAGATTGGAGATGCTCTTGTACACGATGAGTGTGAGCACCGCGTTGATGCCCGCCTTCGCGAGGTTGAACGGCGTGAGGATGGGCAGGATCATGGCCACCACCGCGTCCAGCGGCACGCCCAGCCACATCGGCGTGATCACGAGGTTGCCTAGGATGGCCATGACGGTGGCGGCGACGGCGCTCAGCACGAGGCCGACGACGCCGCTTTTGAACGTGCGCGAGCGGCGGTACACGAGCGCGGCGGGCAGGATGAAGCCGGTGACCACGAGGATGTTCATGATGGCGCCCGAGAAATCCGCCATGAGGATGCCGTGGATGACGGCCCCCACGATGCCCACCGCGAGGCCGGCGGCGGGCCCGAAGGCGAAGCCGCACACCATGGCGGGCATGGCCGAGGCGTCGTATTTGAGCCATGTGACGCCTGGTAGCAGCGGGAATTCCACGAACGACAGCAGCACGCCGATCGCGCACATGAGCGCCATGGTGACGAGCTGGCGGGTGTCCCACTTGTTGGTGTTGGTGAATTCGTACGTGTCCTGGGCGTTCGTGCCCGGTGCGTTGCCGGTCATGGCAACCCCTTTCTCTTTGCAGGCCGTGACGTTCGGGTCAGGTTTTCCGGCCTAAAGAGAAAACGAGCCCGTATGAATTCCTTCCATACAGGCTTCTTGGGGTCCGCGCCGATGCGCGCGAGGCGCGGGCGACGCGGATCTCTGCCTCTTCCATCCGGACTATACCGTTGGTTCCGGGATCCAACCGGAATCAGCCTGCAAACGCGATCCCTATCGGGGGCGCTTGCAGGGTCGCGGACTCCCGGCTCGCTCGGCGTTTCGCCGACGGCCGGATTACCGCCAGTGAGGAATCGCACCTCGCCCTGAAACAGAATCCATGCGCTGCATTGTAGCCGCCTTGTTGCCGTATGGCAACCGTGCAGCGCAAAGCAGGGGGACAATGCGCAGGTTTTGTGGGTTGGGCGGCCGAAAGTGCCGAGGCGGAGCTTCGCGCCCGCGCGCCTCGTGCGAACTCCTCGCATGCCGTATAATCGTTGCGACGAAGAGGGAAGCGCCGGAAAGGGGAGACGTCATGGCAAGCAAAGTGGTCAACGAGCCGCGCATCAAGAATCCGCTCATCAAAGCCATTCGCGAGCTGTTGGAGCATCGAGCGCTGTGGCTGTACCTGCTCACCGACGAGGCGGCGAAGGCGGGCGCCGACCCGGCCGCGTTCGCTCCGGCGGCGGTGAAACGCTGCGGGCTGTTCCAGGGCGCCGAGCTGGTGGCGAAAGGCGGCGGCACGAACAGTCTGAAAAGCCTCAAGAAAGGCCTGTTCGGCAAGCCGGCGCAGATGGTGTTCGAGATGGATGTCAAAGACGTGCAGGACGACCGCTTCGAGTTGGAGTTCCACTACTGTCCGCTCGTAAAGGCGTGGCAGAAGCAGGGCTGCACCGACGAGGAGATTTCCAACCTTTGCGACTGGGCCATGTGCGGCGACCGCGGCATCGGCGAGGCCTACGGCTGCGAGCTCGACCTCCCCAAGACCATCGCCCGCGGCGACGACGTCTGCCACCTCATCTACCATCGCTGAAGCGAGCCGTCAAAAGCGTCGTTGCGCGCGAGCGGGTAACCGTTTGTGGACGGCAGGCGTTGTTTTTCCTGATCGGGCGAACTCCGGGGTAGAATAGCGGAATTATGTTCGAACTACTCAACACCATCGACGCATTCGTATGGGGCCCCGCGATGATCGCGCTTCTGCTGGGGTCGCATCTGTTCTTCACCTTCAAGACGGGGTTCATCCAGCGCAAGCTGCCGATGGCCATCAAGCTGTCGCTATCGAGCGACCCGGAGGGCAAAGGCGACATCAGCCACTTCGGCGCGCTGGCCACGGCGCTGGCGGCCACCATCGGCACCGGCTCCATCGTGGGCGTGGCCACGGCCATTCTCGCGGGCGGGCCGGGCGCGGTGTTCTGGATGTGGATCACCGGCGTGTTCGGCATCGCGACGAAGTACGCCGAGGTGTACGCGGCCGTGAAGTACCGCGTGCGCGACCACAACGGCGCCATGCTGGGCGGTGCCATGTATATTTGGGAGCGCGCGTTCAGGCGCAACGCCGAGGGCAAGCGCGATCCCAGCCCCGGCGGGCATACCCCCTGGTGGGCGAAGCTCGGCGCTGTGGCGTTCGCCGCGTTCGCGGCCATCGCGGCCATTGGAACTGGTTCGGCCGTGCAGGCGTCGGCCATGTCCGGCATCATCACCTCGAACGTGGACGTGCCCGCGTGGATCGTCGGCGTGATCATCGTGGTGCTGGTGTCGGTGGTCATCTTCGGCGGCGTGCAGTCCATCTCGAAGGTGTGCGAGCGCCTCGTCCCCATCATGGCCGTGGCCTATGCGGGCGGCTGCCTCGTCATCCTCGCGTTCAATTGGGCGCTGGTCGGCGACGCGCTGGGCCTTATCCTGGAATGCGCGTTCACTTCGAAGGCCGCGTTCGGTGGCGCCGTGGGCTCCGGCATCATGATGGCGCTGCAGTTCGGCTGCGCGCGCGGCCTGTTCTCCAACGAGTCGGGCCTGGGCTCGGCGCCCATCGTGGCGTCCGCGGCTTCCACGCGCAACCCGGCGCAGCAGGCGCTTGTGGCGATGACCGGCACCTTCTGGTCCACCGTGGTCATCTGCGCGCTCACGGGCATCGTGCTGGTGTCCACGATGCTGGCGAACCCCGATATCGCCTCCGACATCCTGGCGAATCCCACCGTCTACTCCGGCGCGATGCTGGCCAGCGAGGCGTTCTCGAAGATCCCCTACATCGGCACGCCCATCCTGGTGCTGGGCATGGTGGCGTTCAGCTATACCACCATCCTGGGTTGGTCGTACTATGGAAACCGGTGCATCACGTATCTGTTCGGCCGTTACGCCATCCGCCCCTACCAGGTGGTTTACGTGGCCGTGGCTTTCCTCGGCGCCATCGGCGTGGGCGACATAGTGTGGACGATCTCGGACATCGGCAATGCGCTGATGGCCATTCCCAACATCGTGGTCGTGCTGCTGCTCAGCGGCATGATCGCGCGCGAGACGCGCCACTATGTCTACGACGGCAACCTTGACGAGCCCGATGACGCGCCCATCCCGCAGCTGGAAGGGAAGTAGCTCAGCCGAGGCTCGGTGGCGCATCCCCCCTCCTTTTTTTGGGCGCGAATCGGCATCTATGGCAATGTGCGCCGATACGTTTCGCGATACGTCGCCTGAAGAAATCTCGCCATCTGGGGTTTTGAACCCTATCGTTGCCTGATGCCGTGCGAAGCGGATGCAGAAATTGCCATGAGTGCCGATTCGCGCCCAGGTTGGCAGCGCGGCCCTCCTGCATGGATGTGCGAGAGCCGTCCTTTCGCGCCCGGCTTCGAGCGCGCTCGAAGCCGGGCGTTCGAAGTGTTACGACGTTGAGGGTCGCGTTCGCTTCGCACGCAGGTGCGTTGCCGTGCGCAGCACAACGTAGACCAGCATGACCGCCGTGTACGCGGCGATGCTGAACGCGGCTTTCTGCCCGCTCGAGGAAACGGTAGGCGCCAGCACCAGCACGAGGTGCACGTACGTCAGCCCGAAGAACGCGTAGGCGGTTTTCTGCAAGCGCTTCCACGCATCCGAGTTCATACGGGTTTTCACCGTGTTGAACGACGTGACGGTGAGCGCCGCCAACAACACGATGAGCAGGCTGGACACGATGAACGACGCGATCATGCCCGCCGACATCCCCGCGAACCCCGACAGGATGTCGGCCAGGTACGTGCCCAGGTAGTTCGCCACATGCCCGATGGTGAAAATGGCGGCGATGATGGACAGTTCGCCTCGGATGGGCATGAGCATTTGGCGCGCCTTCGATCCCTCGGGCAGCGCTCCGACGTACATGACGAGCGCGAACAGGGAGAACCCGAGCAGGCAGCGCGTGAGGTACGGGTACACCGCGGCGGCGAACTCTCTCGACACGCCGAACAGCACTCCCGACAGGAACAGCACGTCGGCGGCTGCGGCTACGATGTAGAACGACACGGCGTAGCGCTTGATCTGCTTGCGCAGCGCGAAAGCGAACAGCACGCTGATGACGATCGCCAGCAACACCTCCATGAGAACCTCCTTTCCAGCCTTGCGGCCGCTATCGAACGACCCAGCCGGCAGGGACGTCGGCGTCGCTGTGGCACTGCGCGCACTGCATGACCGATGCGGTGTGCGACTTGTGGCACGTGCCGCACGCCAGTTCCTCGTGGTAGTTGCTATGCGGGTTGTACTCCCGTTGCGCGGTGATCTGCGCGAGGCTGCCCTGTCCGATAGCGTGGCATGAACCGTTCATGCAGAATTCGTCGTCGAACTGCCGCTGTTCGAGCGGCAGTTCGTAGCCTCCTGCCACCCATGCAGCGCCTTCGGCCAGCTGTTCGCCGAGCGTGGGCACATGGCAGTCGAGGCAGCTGACGTCTGCAACGCGATGCGAGGTCGCCAGCAGCGTCGCATCGTCGGCGTAGTAGGCTTCCACGTACGAGTCCATCGGCGTGTGGCAGACGGCGTTGCAGAAGCTGGGCTGCTCGTGCCATATCCAGAATCCCGTGCCGGCCGCAACGATGACCACCGCCGCGACGCCGAGCGCAACGAGCCCCTTGCGGCTCTTTTTCCGTTCTTCCATGGTTCCTCCTTGGAGCCCCGCCCGCACGGAACGCGGTACAGGCGGGGCCGTTTCCGTTGGCTGGCTATTGGCTGACGAGGCGTCCCTTGCCGGTGGCCTC
Source organism: Eggerthella sp. 1_3_56FAA (assembly GCF_000185625.1). NCBI lineage: Bacteria > Bacillati > Actinomycetota > Coriobacteriia > Eggerthellales > Eggerthellaceae > Eggerthella > Eggerthella sp. 1_3_56FAA. The sequence continues at coordinate 900,875 of NZ_GL622579.1, read as the reverse complement.
GACTTCGCACAACCCGCACCTGAACGGCGGAAAGCCGGTGATGGGATCGAAGTCCCGCGTGGTCAGGAGGTTCACGTTCGCCTGGTGCCATCCGTGAAAGATGTCCACCATCCCGGCGTGCACGAGGTTCGTCACCTCGGCCTTCATCTCTATCTCGTTCTGATGGTTGAACACGCGTACCATGTCGCCGTCGCTGATGGAGCGATCGCGCGCGTCTTGAGGGTGCAGGCGTACGACGGGTTCAGGCATGAATTGGTTGAGCCAAGGGATCTCGCGCAGCTTGGAATGCGTGTAATAGGGCAGGCGCGAGCCTGCGTTCAGAACGAGCGGGTAGCGCTTGTCCTCCTCGGTGGGCGCGTAGGGGGTGTGCACCGGCTCCTCGTACACGGGAAGCCCCTCGTAGCCGAAACCCTTGAGGATCTCTGAGTCGAACTCCAGCTTGCCGGACGGCGTGTTGAAGCCGGGCTGCCCGTCCTTGCGCAGCTTGCCGCTGGCGTGCTTGCCTTCTTCGTTCTTGTTGCCGGGAATCTCCAGGCCCTCGGGGTTGGCGCGTAGGTCATCCACCGTGACGTCGAGGCCCGCCGTCTGCAGGATGTTGTCGAGGGCCGCTTCCACGTCGCCGCCGAAGCACTGCTCCTCGTAACCCAGCTTGCATCCCAGATCGAGCATGATCTTCCAGTCTTCGCGCGCCTGCCCGGCAGGCTCGACGCACGGTTCGCGGAAGAACAGCTTGCGGCCGTAGGCGGCGAAGGGGGCCATGCGCTCGTGGCACATGGCGGCGGGCAGCAGGATGTCCACGTAGTCGTGGGTCCAGGGGCGCTCGTAGTAGTCCACGGCGGCCACGAACTCCAGCTTGCCGAGGGCTTCCTGGTAGCGGTCCGATTCGGGCCAGATCATCACGTTGCTGGCCACGAGGATGGCGGCCTTGATCTTCCCCTCGTCTATGTACTCGGGCAGGCGAGCCGTCTGGAAGTGCTTGGTGAACGATACCCAGGCGGGGAAGTCGTCCTTATCGACTCGCTTGTCGGCGAATCCCTGTTCGGCGTAGATGTCTTCGGCGCGGAACTTCGCGGTTGACGCGCTCACGTCGAGCGGCAAGCCGCCCGAGGCGAACATGACCCCGCCCTTCTTCTCGATCATGCCCATGAGGGCGGGGATCATGAACACGGCGCGCAGCGCGTGCCCCACGTTCGAGGAATGGGCGAGCCCTGCCGAGCTAGTGACCAGCGTGCTGGGCGCGTTTTCGGCCAGCAGGTGCACGGCCTCTTCCAGCTTGGTCGCGGGCACCCAGGTGATCTCCTCGACTTTCTCGGGCGGATACTGGGCTGCCAAGTCGGCGAGGCCTTCGTAGCCGTGCGTCCATTCCTCGACGAACTGCTTGTCCACGAGCCCGTCGCGGATGAGGATGTTGATGAACCCGAGGGCGAGCGCGCCGTCGGATCCGGGCCGCAGCTGCAGATGGATGTCGGCGAGGCCCATGACCGTGGGCGTGATGCGCGGGTCGACGATGACGAACTTGCAGCCGCGCTCTTTCTGATCCATGAACTTCGCGTGGCGGTTCGGCTGCGACCAGGCCGCGTTGAGGCTCCAAATCATGCAGCTGCCGGTGTCGTCGGTGGGGTCGGATCCCGACGAATTCTGACCGCGTCCGTACACGAGCTGGGACGTGATGTTCGTGGCAGTCGAGCACAGCGAGCTTTCAAGTCCGTATGTGGAGCTGCCGAACAGCGTTGCGACGCGCTGGATAGGCGGGCGTGGCTCCTTGGGGTCGCCGCAGTAGAACATCACGGCATCCGGGCCGTCGGCGTCCTTGACGCGGTTGAACTCGCTTACGATGGTGTCGTAAGCCTCGTCCCAGGTGATGGGCTCCCATTGGGACTGCCCGGTGCCCTTGGGATTCGTGCGGCGCAGCGGCGTCTGCAGGCGCTTGGGGTCGTAAAGCTCCTGGATGCTTGCCAGGCCCTTGGCGCAAAGGGGCGTGGTGGGATGGGGCGTTCTCGATTCGACGCGCACGATCTTGCCGTCCTGGACGTACGCGGTCATGCCGCACTTGGGAACCTGATTGCACATGTCGCAGTACGTGTAGCGTTTCTCGACAGGGGCATCGGGGTCAACTGTGCCCTCGGCGTGCGCGATGTCGAAGCTGAACGCGCTGGCCAGCGCGCCTCCGGCGGCCAGGGCGGACGCGCCCTTCACGAACGAGCGGCGGCTGATGGTGTGTTGCATCGCTGTTTCGTCAATCGTAGTCATGAGTGCGCCCTCCTTATTCGCTCTTCGCTTCGGTTTTGGCTTGCGCTTTCGCCTTGTCCTTCGACTTCTTCACTCCGACGCCCACGCCCACGCCGACCGCGGCTACCGCGACGACGCCCACCGTCGCTGCGACAGGGTCGATGCCGGGCGCCGCTTTCGAACTTTCTGCGAAAGCGCCTCCTGCGGCCGTGGGCAGCAGGTCTTCGTCCATGCCGTTCATGGGCACGTAATAGAACGATGTCTCGTCGACGCGCACGGCATCGCCTAGGGCGATGCGTTTGCTCACGTCGCTTTCAGGGTCGTCGAGATCGCCGAAGAAGCGTGCGTGCGCAGGGCAGTTGAGCACGCAGGCAACCGGAAGCCCCTCCTCTGCGCGCTCATGGCAGAAGATGCATTTCTCGACGACGCGCGAGCGCTGGACGCCGTAAGCCTCGTAGGGCGCTTGAGCGTACTCGTCGAAATAATTGCCCTTTCCTTCGTTGAGCACGCGGGCGCCGTAAGGGCACGCGGACATGCAGTAGCCGCAGGTGATGCACGCGTCGTAATCAACGATGACCACGCCGTCGTCGAGCTTCTGGCTGGCGCCGGTCGGGCAGACCGATACGCATTCAGGATTTTCGCAGTGCATGCAGGCGTGCGGAAGGTAAGCGCGTCCCGCCTCGCCTGCGGCCTCGCCCCATTCAACCGTGTCGAGCTTCACCCAGGATACGCCCGGGCTCTGGTTGTTCTGCAGCTGGCATGCCACGACGCACGCCCCGCACCCTGCGCAGCGCTTGAGGTCGATGAGCATTCCCCATTTCGTCATACGTGACTCCTCTCCTCGATGTCCCCGTGCCCTGCGCCTCGGTGCGGCGCAGGACGTTACGAATACTCTGGCAAATCGCTGGGGAAAGAGGTATCGGAAGCGGTGGATGAGCGTGCGAAACCGCATCGGTTCCGTTATATGATCTTTCGTTTTCCCAGGTGGCGACACGTTGTTCGGACGCATGCTATTGGGGTAGAATGGGAAGCGGAAGATCGTAGGGGATACGGGGGTCTTCCATGGGGAATCGCACTGCTCTGAAAGACGCGTGGTCGAAGGCGGTCACGCGGGCCAATGTGACGCTTGCCGTGGGATTCGGCTGCGCGGTGTCGATCTCGCCAACGTTGCTCACGGCGGCCACGCCGGACAACATGATGAGCGCGCTCGTGAACAAGCCTCCCCATGGTGCCTGCATGCCTTCGCTCGTGGCGGCTGCTCTGGCATGCCTCGTGATATTCCTAGGCGGACGACGCCTGTTCGCGGTGCTCGAGCGCACGGTGAAGCCGCTCGCGCTCGGCGTGGCCATGGCGCTCATGGGCGCCGTGCTGGTTCTGCCGCTCGTTACGAGGAACTCCGTGTCGGTAACGGGCGACGTGGTCATCGCGGTTGCAGGGTCGCTGTCGGTTTTGCTCTACCTGTTCTGGATGCAGTTGTTCGGCAGGCTATCGGCGCAGAGCATGTTCCTCACGCTGTTCCTGTCGCAAGTGCTGACCTGCGCCATCAACGCCATCATCTCGATCGCGAATATCTACACGGTCGTCGCGACATCCATCGCGTTGCCCCTGGTGTCGACGATCTGCCTGCGAGTTGGGCAACGCGAACACGCAGATGAACGCCCGTCGAGCGAGGTTCCCGCCTCGCAAGAGGGGCACGGAGCGTCGACGCTGATGCTCGTGAAGCTGGCGGCCATCGTGTTCGCATGGGGCGTGATCGACCATCTGTTCCGCAGCGAGTTCGATGCGTTCATGCGCACGCAGGTGACGACTTCGCCCTTCGCGGTGGCGTACCATGCTGCGGCGTTCGTCGTGGTAGTGGCGGCTGTCGCTTTCGCCTACGCGCTGCTGGCGTATCGCGAGCGCTTCCAGTTCGGGCATCTGTACCGCATGATATTCCTTCTGGGCCTTGCCAGCATCCTGTTGCTGCCCATCGTGCTGGCAGGGCAGGCGACTATCGTGGGCTACACGTGCAGCGTCATCATGTACCAGCTCGTGTTCCTGCTCGTCTGGGTCATCGCAGCGTCGGTGTTCCGCGATTCCCCGACTCATGCGCCTGGGTTCTTCGGGCTCGTGTACGGATTCTGGTCGCTGGGGTCGCTAGGCGGTGCGCTGTTCAGCTCGGTGTTCGTGCAGCACCTCACCATGGACAACGTGCATCTGATCGTGTTCGCGGCCGTGCTTGCGGTGGCGGTGGGTTACGCGGTCATGTTCACCGAGGCCGATGCGAACGCGCTCGTGCAAATCGTCCCGTACAAGCGTAAAGCGCCGTTCAAAGCGAAATGCCAAGCGGTTGCGCAGGAGTACCAGCTCTCGCCGCGGGAAACGGAGATCGCCATGCTCATCGCGCAAGGACGCGACTCGGCGCATATCGAGAAGAAGCTGTTCCTGTCGCGCAGCACCGTGCAGACGCACCGCATGCACCTCTACCAGAAGCTCGACATCCACAACCGCCAGGAGCTGCTCGACATCATCGAAGCCGCCGATGCGAGCTAGGGCGGATCTGCCCTCTCCCTCCCGACGCGCACGACTTCAGCGAGCGGCCCTGCATCTGCGGGGCCGTTTTGCCTGTTCGGCGGCATCCTCCGGTTCGGACGATGCCGCCGAATCCCAAAGATGGTTCGCTTCGACGATGGCGCGCGCCGCCCCTGTTTCCTTACGATGCCTTCCGCGCGGAGGGGTCGGCTGAGCGTTCGGCCGCCGCGCAGGACGAGGAAACGGAAGGAAGGAGACCGATGCACGCACAACGCAGGATCGCGCTGGTCACGGTGTGCGCCTTGCTGGGGACGGTCGGCATCGCCGGCTGCGCTCCCCAAGCGAACGAGGCGCTTGCAACGGACGATCGGCAAGCCGCGCAAGCGGAGGAGCGGAACTACACCGACGAACAGAAATCGATCATCGCCGGAGAGGAGGGCACCACCTACGACGGCATCTCGCTCGACGCCTACCCGGGCAAGGGCTACCTCGACGACATGCACGACATGTGGGACGCGAACGTCGATCAATGGGCGCCCGAGCTGCGCACGCTGCCGAGCGGCCAGATCGTGCAGCGCACCCCCAGCGAGCTGACCGAGCGCGCCCGTCAAGGCAAGACGCCGTACAACATCTACCGGCTGAACAACGACAACCGCGGCTGCAACAGCTGCCACGCCGACCTCGACGCGACGCTGCAACACCTCGCGCAGACCATGCATCCCTCGCCGAACAGCCCGGCGCTCGATGCCGAGATGACGGTGGACCAGTGCCTGTTCTGCCATACATACTCGCCGGGCTACATCCCCACGCAGTACGAGTTCGGCACGCTCATCCACAACGTCCACTACGGCTTGGTGTCCGACGGTCGGTTCGAGGACGAGTACAAAGGCAACTGCTACTCTTGCCACGATGCAACCAACGACGGCGAGGGCATGGCGCTGTGGGATCAGACCAAGTTCGAGCGCCTGCGCGGCGTGACGAAGGTCGAGAACGTGGAGGGCGACTTCTCCATCGACCAGGAAACCACGATGGCGCAGGAGGACATGTTCAACATGGACGCCTGGAACCGCCTGTACGACCGTATGCGCTCCGGCGCCGAGTACGCCGACACGCCCATGCCCCAGAGCCTGTTCGACAGCTGGCCCATCACGGTGGACGGCGAGGTGAACAGCCCCTACACCGCGCTTCTTCCCGACCTCGTGAAGGAAGCGGAGGAGGCCGGCGTCGTGGTGACGAAGGTTTCGAAGGAAGTGTGCAACTGGAACGGCACCGGCGCCGGCTCGGTGAGCAACGTGGAGATCACTGGCATCCCCGTGAGCTGGCTCATCGAGCGTGCGGGCGGCTACACCGACAACGCCGACATCAACGGCGTGCGCGTCATGCGCGCCGACGGCTCGTCCAAGCGCGCCATGCCGCTGGACAAGGTGGACGGCGGCGAGGCCTTCCTCGTGTACAAGATCAACGGCGAGCAGCTGACCGCGGCCAACGGCTTCCCCTGCACGAACTGGTGCGAAGGCGTCGACCCTGAAGTGAACTCCAAGCAGATGAGCGAGTACAAGGTGGCCACCGACGCGCCCGACTTCGACGACCACGTGTACGAGTTCGAGCATCACGACGGCAACCCGAACGGCTGGATCGACGCCGAGGGGAACTGGACGAACAAGCCCAACGCCACCATCCTGGGCGTGCCCGAGGGCCTCGTCATCCAGAACGGCCAGCCCTATACGTTCCACGGCTATCTGGACGCCTACGACGAGAAGATAGCGAGCGTCGAGTTCTCGATGGACTTCGGCAAAACCTGGACGAAATACGAATTGGGCGACACCGACGTCAACAAGCTCGTCTGGTTCGACTTCACCTGGACGCCCCAGGAGGAGAGCGCCTACTGCCTGCAGCTGCGCGCCACCACGGAAAGCGGTCTCGTGAGCCCGCAGATCCAGACGGTCATGGTGAACGCGAAGGACACGATGCCGACCGCCGATCAGACCGTCGTCATCGACACCCCGTCGCTCGTCGCGCCGAAGGCGGCCGTCGACGCGACGGAAGGAAAGGAGTAAAAGCGCTCATGAACAAGCCAGCTCAGAAGATCATGGCCGGCGTTGCGGGCGCGGTGCTGCTCGCATCGGGAACCGGCGCGGCCCTCGCGGCCCAGCAGCCCGCAACCGCCGAAGAAGGCTCCCGGCCCGCCGGCGCAACCCACACGGTGGCCGATTTGGACATCCGCGCCCAGTGGCTGGGCGAGGAATCCGACTACGTGCGCGTTGCGGACGTGCAGGGGTCGTTCACGTTCAACCAAGAGGGCGTCACCCCCAACGACGAGCTGTTCAACGTGTTCGGCACGGCGATCCTCTCGATGTGCTCCAAGCCCGCGCCCGAGCTCGCCGCCGAGCAGGACGGCGTCGCCAACTACTATGTGAACGTGGGCGGCCAGGTGAAGGAGAACTTCACGGTGAACCTGTCCGAGCTCGACGACGAGGAGCAGGAAGCGCTCATGGGCTGCTCGTGCGCCACGGGCTCGCCCTTCGGCCAGGCTGCCGTCATCGGCGTGCCGTTGGCATCGGTGGTGGGCATGGCCGAACTCGAAGACGGCGTGAACACCGTGACGGCCTACGGCGCCGACGGCTACGGCGAGCCGCTGCCGTTGCAGTACGCGCTCGACAAGAACGCGCTTTTGGTGTACCGGGTGAACGGCGAGGAGCTGAAGGCGTCGGAGGGATCGAGCGTGCAGCTGTGGATGCCCGAAACCGTGGCGCGCTACTTCACGCGAAACATCGCAAGCATCGAGCTCACCCGCGAGGACGCCGTGCCCGAGGTGGCCTCGGTCGACCCCATGTACCGCAACAAGATCGAGATCAAGAACACCTCCGACGGCTGCGTGTTCGAGGCGGGCGACGAGATCACGTTCGAGGGCGTGGCCGACGACTGCGGAAGCCCCGTCGCGGCCATCGAGTTCTCCTTCGACGGCGGGCGTACCTGGACGGCGTGCGAGACGGACGGCGCCACCGCCGACAAGTGGGTGAACTGGCGGTTCACCACTTCGTTCGACGAGGCGGGCGACTACGAGATGACCGTGCGCGCCCGCACGGCCGACGACGTGGTGTCGCCGCTGTCCGCCAGCCTTTCCTTTGCGGTGCGCTAGCCTCCGCGATACGCTGCATCTTTCCATGAGCGGAGCCGGCATCTTCCGGCTCCGCTCAGCGTGCGCTCCCGCCGATGCGCTATACTGCGTGCAGAAACGCAAGGGGAACGCGAAAGGGGAGCGCTGCGGCATGGAGCATCGGCGGGGAATCGTGAACGTATGCGGGGCGGCGTCGGCCGCCGGGCTCTCGCTCATCTTGCTGTGGTGCACGCTCATGGGGCACACGCCCGGCTTCCTGCTGTCCTCGCTCGGTCTGGCGGAGTGGGCGAACGCCCGCACGTTCTGGCTGACGGGCATCCTCGTGCTGGCCGCGGTGCTGGCGGCGGCTCCGCGCTGGGTGGCCGCGCACGATCGCAGCCTCGCGTTCGTGATGCCGGTGATGGCCGCTGTGGGCACGGGATGCTTCGCGCTGTCGTTCCATCAGGACTTCTTCAGCCCTGCCGTCCTGGCCACGTTCGGGCTCGTGCTGGCAGGGCTCGGCTACTTCTGGTTCGCGTCGCGCTTCGTCATCCTGTTGGCGAAGACGCAGGGGTTCGCATGCGCGGTGTGGTGCATCGTGGCGGCGTTCCCGTTGCGCCAGCTGATGAGCTTGGCGCTCGACGGCTTCATCGATCCTGCCCAGCAGGTGGTCGTGGC
>NZ_GL622579.1:889009-891944 GCF_000185625.1 Eggerthella sp. 1_3_56FAA | reverse complement strand
ACATGGTGGCCGTGCTGGTCATGGCGGGCGTGCTGCTGGCCATGGTGCGCATCTTCGGCCCCTCGGGCGCATGGGGGGATTCGAACACCACGTACTTCGACGCGCTCGGGCGCATCCCGGCCATCACGGTGCTCACCTTGTGCCTGGCGGCGTTCGCGTGGCTCGCCCTGCTGCTCATGGCGAAGCAGCCCGCGTCGGTGCGGTTCCAACCGCCCATCCTCGTGGTCATCGCCGGGCTGTTCGTCGTGGTGGTGCGCGCCCAGCTGGGCGATGCGCCGAACGCGCTGCTCGACAGCATCGTGCAGTTGAACGACCCGTTCGCCCACCTGCTGTTCTGGTCGGCGATCGCGGCCGCCTGCACGTTGTTGCCGCTGTCCGAGAACCGCATCGTCGGCATCGCGGGGCTTGCGTACGCCGCAGCCTCGGTGGTGTGGGTGGTGTTCCTGCGCGGCAGCGCCGTCGTGGAGACGACTGTCATCCTCGTGGTGGTGGCGCTCGTGATGAACCGCTCGTGGCTGTCGTCGCTCGCGCGCGGACGCGGCAGGGGCCGGCAGGTTGCGGAGGGCGCCCTCGACGACGAGGCGGCGGGCGACACGGCCAGCCGTCTGACCCAGTCCATCGTCGAGCGCTGCCAGGAGGTGGCCGCGGCTTACGCGCTGTCGCCGCGCGAGACCGAGGTGTTCACGCTGTTGGCGCAAGGGCGCACCTGCTCGTTCGTGCAGGACGAGCTCGTGCTGGCCGAGAGCACGGTCAAAACCCACATGTCCCATATCTACGGCAAGCTGGGCGTGGGCGGCCGTCAGGAGATGATGGATCTCCTGCTCGACGAGACCAAGGGGAAAGACGACGCCTAGGGCGCCTATCGATGCCGCTCGCGGACGATTTTCCCTTTGTTGACGAACCGTAAAGCGCCGCGTCGCTATAATCCGACTACTTTAGCGTGCGAAAGTACCTCTGCCGAAACGGCTTCGTCGTGTGCCGGAGGCGTCCGGAATCTGCTTCGGCGCAGGCTCTTTCTCTCGCAAGGGGATTCGTTGTACAAGAGAAGAGAGGGGATGTGCATGGATATCATCCAGTTCATCAGCGACATCGACGCCTTCGTGTGGGGTCCTCCGATGATCGTGCTTTTGCTGGGATCGCACCTGTTCCTGACGTTTCGCACCGGGTTCATCCAGCGCAAGCTGCCCACGGCTATCAAGCTGTCGGTGACGAAGGATCCGGATGCGCCGGGTGACATCAGCCAGTTCGGCGCGCTGACCACGGCGCTGTCGGCCACCATCGGCACCGGCAACATCGTGGGCGTGGGCACCGCCATTCTGGCCGGCGGCCCGGGCGCGGTGCTGTGGATGTGGCTGACCGGCGTGTTCGGCATGGCCACGAAGTACTCCGAAACGTTCGCCGCCGTGAAGTACCGCGTAAAGGACCACAACGGCAACATGCTGGGCGGCGCAATGTACGCGTGGCGCCGCGCGTTCGAGAAGGACGGCAAGGCGCCGTGGTGGGGCCTCTTGGGAGCGGGCGCGTTCGCGCTGTTCGCGGCCGTCGCCTCGTTCGGCATCGGCTCGGCGGTGCAGTCCAGTGCCATGACCGGCATCATCACGTCGAACGCACCCGGCGTGCCCACCTGGGGTATCGGCCTGGCCATCGTTATCATGGTGTCCCTGGTCATCTTCGGCGGCATCAAGATCATCTCGAAGGTGTGCGAGAAGCTCGTGCCGTTCATGGCCATCGCCTACGCGTGGGGCTGCATCGTGATCATCGGCATGAACTGGGAGTTCGTGTGGCCCGCCATCTGCCTGATCTTCGAGTGCGCCTTCACGCCGAAGGCCGCGTTCGGCGGCGCCGTGGGCTCCGGCCTCATGATGGCGCTGCAGTTCGGCTGCGCGCGCGGCCTGTTCTCCAACGAGTCGGGCCTGGGCTCGGCGCCCATCGTGGCGTCCGCCGCCTCCACGCGCAACCCGGCGCGCCAGGCGCTCGTGTCCATGACGGGCACGTTCTGGGACACCGTGGTCATCTGCGCGCTCACGGGCATCGTGCTGGTGTCCACGATGATCGCGAACCCCGGCATCATGGAGAGCGGCCAGATCTCGGCCGGCGCCGACCTCACCAGCGCGGCGTTCGCCTCCATTCCCTACATCGGCACGCCCATTCTGGTCATCGGCATGATCCTGTTCGCCTACACCACCATCTTGGGCTGGTCGTACTACGGTAACCGCTGCGTCACGTACCTGTTCGGCAAGCGCGCCATCCGTCCCTACCAGGTGCTGTACGTCGTCGTGGCGTTCTTGGGCGCCATCGGCATCGGCGATTTGGTGTGGACCATCTCGGACATCACGAACGCCCTGATGGCCGTTCCGAACATCATCGTGGTGCTGCTGCTGTCGGGCTTGATCGCGCGCGAGACGAAGCACTACGTGTGGGACAAGAACCTCGAGGAGACGGACGAGACGCCCATTCCGGTGTTGGAATCGAAGTAGCGCCGCGCGCGGATAGCGCGACGGCGAGGGCCCCGGTGTCGAAAGATGCCGGGGCCCTTTCGCGTTCGGGGCGCGCTGCCGGCGTGTGGTCCGGCCGCGTTCGGGGCGATACCAGCGTGTGGCCTGTCCGGCGTTCGGGGCTCTTCCAGCGTGTGGTCTGGCCGGTCTGTTGTTGGCACAGAATGAACGCTATGCGCGATTCTGCACTGGCCTGAGAAATTGCGACCTGGGGTTTCTTTCGCCGGTAATCAGAAAAGTGCCGAGAAATCGTGCATAGCGTTCATTCTGTGCCATGCGCGTGCGCGCGAGATCGCAGAATCGGCCTTCGCCCGTGCCCAACGCGCATGCGATGCGGTATCATGGCGGGCATGAAGAAACTGATGATCATAGGCGGCGGCGCGGCGGGTCTCGCGGCAGCGGTGGCTGCGACCGACGCGCTGCGTGCGCACGGCGTGCGC
>NZ_GL622579.1:876947-888220 GCF_000185625.1 Eggerthella sp. 1_3_56FAA | reverse complement strand
GCGGCGGCGACGTGGACGAGCGCCTGGCCGCGGTGGACGCGTTCGCGGCGGGCGGCGATCTCGACCCGCAGACGAACATCCAGTTCGGCGAGGGCGGCGCGGGCACGTTCTCGGACGGAAAGCTGACCACGAACATCAAGAACCCGATGGCGCGCCACGTGCTGCGCTGGTTCGTGGACGCCGGCGCGCCCGAGGAGATCCTTTGGCAGGCGAAGCCGCACATCGGCACCGATCTGCTGGTGGACGTGGTGCGCACGATGCGCCGCCAGATCGAGGACGCGGGCGGCGAGGTGCGCTTCCATGCGCAGCTTGCAGGCGTGCGTTTCGCGGGCGGCGCGGTGACGGGCGTCGACGTGCTCGACGGGCGCACGGGCGCGGCGGAGCGGATGGCTGCGCGGCGCGTGGTGCTGGCCTGCGGGCATTCGGCGCGCGATACGTTCGAGGCCGTGCACGCGGCGGGCGTGACGATGGAGCAGAAGCCGTTCTCGGTGGGCGTGCGCATCGAGCATTCCCAGGAGGCGGTGAACCGGGCGCAGTGCGGCGACGCCGCCGCGCATCCGGCGCTGGGGGCCGCCGACTACAAGCTGTCCGCGCACCTGCCGAGCGGGCGCGGCGTCTACACGTTCTGCATGTGCCCCGGCGGCGAGGTGGTGTGCGCCGCCAGCGAGGAGGGCGGCGTCGTTGTGAACGGCATGAGCCGTTTCGCGCGCGACGGATCGAACGCGAACGCGGCGCTGCTCGTGGGCGTGGGTCCCGAGGACTTCGGGAGCGACCATCCTCTGGCGGGCGTCGAGCTGCAGCGCCGCATGGAGCAGGCGGCGTATCGCGCGGCCATTGCCGCAGGCGGCGCCGCGTACCAGGCTCCGGCGCAGACGGTGGGAGATTTCCTGGCCGGACGCGCCGGCGGCGCGAGCGCGAAGGTGCGGCCGACGTACGCGCGCGGCGTGGCCTGGTGCGACCTGCGGGAGTGTCTGCCGGGATTCGCGGCCGACGCCATCGCCGAGGCCCTGCCCCTGCTCGATCGTCGGCTGCGCGGGTTCGCGGACGAGGATGCGGTGATGACCGGCGTGGAGACGCGCAGCTCGAGCCCCGTGCGCATCGTGCGCGACGACGCGCTGCAAGCGCGGGTGGAAGGCGCGCCCGACGACGCGCCCGAAAGCGGCCTCTACCCCTGCGGCGAGGGCGCGGGCTATGCCGGCGGCATCATGAGCGCCGCCTGCGACGGCCTGCGCGTGGCCCGCGTCCTCGCGGACGCGTTCGAATCGCGCTAGATCCGCGTTGGAATCCTGTCGAATCCGCGTTGGAAACGAAGGCTGCTTTCGTGGAAACCGCGTTGGATTCGCGTCGGATCCGCATAAGGTTCCGTGGTGCTTTTCGCTAGATCTGCGCCATCGAAACGTGAGACGGGCCCTCTATACTAAGAACGTGGAGCAGGTGCGCTGAGGATGCTATAGTGAGGGAGGCCGTCATGGGATCGAGTGTTCTTTTGGATCGAGAGGGGCAAGCGATGGATGTGAAAGAGGCTGCGAAGAAGGCAGCGGCTTACACGGCGGATATGGAAACGCTCACGAAGCCGGATGAGAAAGCCTTGTTTCTCAGCGGATCGGGATTCGCCATCGAATCGACGCGTTTCGACGATTCGCATAATTGCTGGGAGATCGGCGTCGGATTCGTCCGCGAGATCGACCGCCGGAGCAATGCGAACGGCATGGTGTTCGGCAACCAAGAGCCTCTTCGTGACTTGCGCACGTACAAGACGGTGACGATCTCGGACGATAGCGGCGAAGTCGTCTCGTACGAGTAACGGGCGTCATGAAAGGGATCATCGACGCAAACCTGCTGCTCGTACTCGTGGTGGGTTTGAACGATCCTCGGTTGCTGGGACGAAAGAAGCATGTCGCTGAATACTGCAAGGAGGACTTCGACGTTCTTTGCGGTGTTCTGAACGATTTCGATCGCTTGCTGGTCACACCCAACATCATAACCGAGTGTTCGAATCTGATTTGCGGAAAAGACGGGCATGGGGCAAATTCCAGTGAAGCGACCATCCTCGCCGAGCTGCTTGATGAAGGAGCCGTCTACCGCCTCGACGAGCGATATGTCGAGAGCGTCGTAGCGGCGAATCGAAACGAGTATCGCTATTTGGGCGTCGGGGACTGCTCGCTTCTGCACCTCGTTGATGCGCAGCATGCCGTCGTGACGGCGGACGGTGCCTTGGCTCGTGCAGCGCAGTCCATAAACCACGCTTCGGTCAACTTCAACCATGTTCGAACAGGCGCACTGTTGTACTGATCGCTAGAACTCGATGCCGCGGCGGGCGAGGACGCCCTCCTCGTAGTAGTGCTTCACTTCGCGCATCTCGGTGACGAGGTCGGCGACGGCTGTGAGCGTGTCGCTTGCTCCGCGGCCCGTGACGACGAGCTCAACGTTCTCGGGCCGTTCGAGCACGAGGTCCACCAGCGCGTCGGGCCCGAAATAGCCCAGGCTGTCGGCGACGTTCGCCTCGTCGAGCACCACCACGTCGTACGCGCCGCTCAGCATCATGTCGCGCGCGACGGCCAGGCCCCGCTTCGCCGCCTGCGCGTCCGCCGTCGCATCGGGTGCGCTCAACTCGTCGCCCGTTCCGAACTGTTCGCACGCAATGAGATCGCCGAACAGGCGAAACGCGTCGAGCTCGCCGGTGGGGCCGCACTTCATGAACTGGCAGAAGCACACGCGCAGGTTTGCGGCAGCGGCCCGCATCGCCAATCCGACGGCAGCCGTGGTCTTGCCCTTGCCGTCGCCGGTGTACACCTGCACGTATCCCTGCTCCATCGTCATGCTCCCAGCTCCCGTTCCCAATCGAAGTCCTCGGGCGGCGCCATGGGCAGCGTCGGGTCGTCGGCGTCGTCCATGCGGCCGTCCCACAGGCAGGCGCCCATGTCCACGTGCGCATCGTCGGCGAACGCGACCCCTTCCGCTTCCAGCATCTCGCGCTGAACCTCGGGGCCTCCGAAGGCGAACCCCTTGCACAGGCCCCCGTCCTTGAACACCACGCGGTGGCAGGGGATGCTGTTGACCTCGGCTCCCGGCTCGGGGTTCGCGCGCAGCGCATATCCCACGTAGCGCGCCGACCGCGGCGCTCCGATGAGCCGCCCCACTTGCCCGTACGTGGCCACCTTCCCGCGCGGTATGCGCCGCACCACCTCGAACACCCTGTCGGAGAAATCCCCCATGCCTTCTTCGCTCCTCGCTTCCGCCCGTCGTTTCGCTTCAGTATACGGCAACCTTGTACGGCGCGTGAGCCTTGCGCGCCGCCGTTGACGCTTGTCTGGCGCGAGCACGAAACGAACAGACGATTGCGGGTTCCCTTTTCCTACGATCCCCCTTATGATTGAGGCACGGCTGTTCCTCGAGAACCGCCCCCGCTTCTTTCGCACGGGAGGTAGTAGATGGATCCGATCAGCAACCGTCGTCCGGGGGGCTCGGATGGCGCCGAGCCTTTGAGCGCTCAGTCGAGCGCCTTCGATGCAATTGGGAGCTTTCCAAGGCCAACCGATCTCGTCGACGCCGAGGCGCTCGCCGACATGCGGGCGTTCAACGATCTCAAGGCGAAGCGCAAGAAGCAGCGCAAACGCAAGATCGTCGTGGGCATCGTGTCCGCGGTGGCGGTGCTCGCCGTGGCGGGCGGCGCGTTCGCCTGGTATTCCGCCGATCAGGCGGCCAAGGCGCTGGAGAATATGGCGCCGCAGACGGCCTTCGTCGAGCAGGGCACGTTCGTCGAAACGGTGTCGGCTTCCGGCAACCTGCAGCCCGTCGCCTCGGTGAGCGCCACGTCCGAGGTTGACGGTATCGTGGGGGAGGTGCTGGTAGCCGAAGGCGATGCGGTGGCCGAGGGCCAGACGCTGTTCACGGTGGTCAACGACGATCTGGACAAGGCCGTGAAGCAGGCTGCCCAGGGCATCGAAGAGGCCAAAAACGGCGTCGCCCAGGCTCAGAACGCTGTGAACGACGCCTACCATGCCAAGTCCGCCGGCCAACAGGCGGCGGCTCGGGCTCAGGAGCAGGCGCAGGCCGCCGCCGCAGCCGCCAAGGAAGCGGGCGCGGCAACACCGGCTTCCGACGCGTCGGGCGCCTCCTTCGACGAGGCCGGCGCCGATTCCGCCATCCGCAACGCCGAGCTGGCGCTCAGCAGCGCGAACCTGGCGCTGCAGAACGCCCAGAGCGCCTATGACGAGGCCGTCGCGCGCGCCGCCAAGCGCACCGTCACGGCGTCCATCGCGGGAAGCGTCGTCGCGGTCAACATCGAGCCCGGCAAGGCGCTGGGCGCGACGGCGAACGCGGCCGCCTCGCCGGTGCAGATCGCCGATCTGTCGCAGATGACCGTCTCCATCAACGTGAACGAGATCGACATCCTCAAGATCACCGCCGACCAAACCGCCGAGGTCGCGTTCACCGCGGCCCCCGACCTCACGCTGCCCGCCACTGTGGTCAGCATCGCCACCACATCGGCCGGCTCCGGCGACGCGGCGGGCGGTGCCATGTACGGCGGCATGGGCGGCGCGGTCACGTACGCGGTGAAGCTGCTCATCGCCGAACCCGACCCGCGCCTCAAGCCCGGCATGACCGCCAAGGCCACCATCACCACGACCACCATCGAGAACGCGCTCAAGGTGCCCATCTCGGCCGTGCAGTCCGACGGTGCGGGCGGCAGTTTCGTCATGGTGCTCACCGATCCTGAGACGCAGGGAACGGAGATGCGCGAAGTCGAGGTGGTCGCGTCCGACGGTCTTACGTCCGTCGTGAAGGGCCGGGTGAAAGCCGGCGACGAAGTGGTCGTGAGCGGCGGCATGGGCGGCGCGCCGGACGGCATGGGCATGGCGGTCGATGGCGCTGCCTCGGCCGATTCCGCCGCCGTTGCGGTGGGATAGCGCTATGGGATACGTCGTGGAAGCCGTCGACCTGCATCGCATCTACGAGAGCGCTTCGGGCTACACCCATGCCCTGCGCGGCGTGACGCTGTCGGTGGCGCAAGGCGAGTTCCTAGCCATCATGGGACCCTCGGGATCGGGCAAGTCGACGCTCATGAACCTGCTTGGCTGCCTCGACACGCCCACGCGCGGCCGTTACCTGCTGGAGGGTATCGACGTTGCCGACTATCGCGAGGACGAGCTGGCCGAGATCCGCGCCACGCGCCTGGGTTTCGTGTTCCAGTCGTTCAACCTTCTTCCTCGCGCCACCGTGCTGCGCAACGTGGTGCTGCCGCTCATCTACACGGCCTGCCCGCGCAAGGAGCGCGAGCTGCGAGCGCACGCGGCGCTACGCAGCGTGTCGCTGGACGAGCGGCTGTACGACCATCGCAGCAACGAGCTGTCGGGCGGCCAGATGCAGCGCGTCGCTATCGCCCGCGCCCTCGTGAACGATCCGGCGCTCATCCTGGCCGACGAGCCCACCGGCAACCTCGACACGGCCACGGGCGACATGGTGCTGAACACGTTCAAGCGCCTGCGCGACGCGGGCAAGACCATCGTGCTCATCACGCACGAGCCCGACGTGGCCGCCCACGCCGACCGCGTGGTGCACATCCGCGACGGGCGGCTGTACGAGGGCCCGCAGCCGAGCGCCGCCGGTCGGGAAGGGGCGCGCCCATGAAGATAGGCGATCTGTTCTACGAGACCTGGCACGCGCTGTCCGCGAACAAGGGCCGTTCGTTCCTCACCATACTCGGTATCGTCATCGGCATCGCGGCCGTCATCGCCATGACCTCGCTCATCGCGGGCGTGCAGAACATGCTCATGGGCGAGATGGGGCTGTCCCAAGCGCGCCAGGTGTCCATCAGCGCCTACTCGCCGCAGGGCATCACGTTCGACGACCTGGACAAGCTGGAGCAGGGGATGCCGGAATACGAGGTCATCACAGGTGCCTCGTACGCATCGGCCGAGATCACGATGGCCGACGGCCAGAAAAACCACGCCACGGTCATCGGCGCGCGTCCCGATTACTTCACAGCGAACGGGACGAAGCTTAAGGAGGGCCGCTTCTTCACCGAGAGCGAGGAGCAGAACGCCGCGCGCCTCGTGGTGATGGGCGGCGGTGAGATGACCGTGCAGATGCTCGGCGTCCCCGACACCGAGGCGGTGGGGAAGACGGTGCGCCTGGGCAACGACGACTACACGGTGATCGGCGTGTTGGAAACCTCGTCCTTCATGGGCGGCGGAGGGACGTTCTACGCGCCTTACACCACGGTGGAGACGCGCATCGGCAATGCGAGCGGCATCCAACAGATCGTCGGCTTCGCGCGCGAGGGCACCGACATGGATCGGCTCGTCGAGACGACGCAGACCTTTGTGGCGCAGTACTTCAATCTGGAGCCCGAGAACGTGTACGTGTCGTCGCTCGACGCCGTCATCAAGCAGATGGAAACGATGATGACGTCGTTCTCGCTGCTCATGGGCTCGGTCGCGTCCATCTCGCTGTTCGTGGGCGGCATCGGCATCATGAACATGATGCTGACCAACGTCACCGAGCGCATCCGCGAGATCGGCCTGCGCAAGTCGCTCGGGGCGCGTCGTCGCGACATCACGAAGCAGTTCTTGCTCGAGGCTATCATGCTGTGCGTGGCGGGCGGCGCGTTCGGCATCCTATTCGGCTTCCTGGCGGCGTTCGGGCTGGGCCAGGTGATCGGGGCGGTGCAGGCGGGCATGACCGTCACGCCGGTGCTCGCGCCGGGCGTGGTGTTCGGCGCCGTGGCCGTGTGCGTGCTTATCGGCGTCGTGTTCGGCTACTACCCGGCTCGCCGCGCCGCCAAGCTCGACCCGGTGGAGTCCCTGCGCTACCAGTAGAAGCGATGTCTGCCCCGCCGCCTTGGCGCAGGCGAGGGCCCTAGTCTGTCATCCTGAGCGAGCGAAGCGAGTCGAAGGATCCCGAGCGGCGTCAGCGGGAAAGGCCGTGGCCGGCTCCTCGCGGGATCCCTCGACTTCGGCCTCCGTTCAGGATGACGAGGGCATGCCGGCGGTCGGCGGAAACGTTCCTGTTCGCGTCGTTCGCCGACCCAAGAGATGGTAGAATGCTTTGAGCATGAAGAAGACGTCTCGGATCGTGGGAAGCCGGGTGAGAATCCCGCACGGTACCGCCACTGTGTTTCGGTCTTGCCGATCAGCCAGAATACCGACCGAGAAGCGTGTGTGCGCAAGCGGCGAGTTACCGCGAGCGCTACCCGTCGGGCCCGAGCGCCCTCGGCTTGTCTGCGTAGCGAATACGGGCTGCGCGATCTCCCTGCTCGGGAGGTCGCGCAGCCTTTGTTTTGCTGTCTTTCTTCTGCGAAGCGAACGTACGAAAGGAGAAGGAAGACAGTGAAAGAACATGCAAGCACGCGTGCGGGGATAGCGCAGCGGGCCTGGGCCCTCTTGCTGGCCGTCGCGCTCTGCCTGGGCCTCGTGCCCGGTGCAGCCTGGGCTGCCGAAGGTCAGACTGCTGCAGCGGGGGCGGAAAACGCTCAAGCGTCCGCCGGTACGGTCACGCTGACCGTCACCGCCGGCAGCAAGAACGACTACGGCACGGGCGAGGTCACGTACCCCACATGGGTCAACAAGCAGTACGCCCTCGGCGAGGTGCTGAAGACGGCCCAGGCCGCGGGCGGCACCGGACACGGCAAGGGCGATCTCACGATGGAGGACCTGCTGGACACCGCCGTGGCGAAGGGCGACCTCAAGGCTTACGACGCCTCGGAGTCCTCGTACGGCAAGTACCTCAACTCCGTGACCTCGAAGGACGGCGCGAAGCTGGCCGGCTGGAGCAGCGACGACTCTTCAGCCGGCCTATATTGGTCCCTGTTCGACAACGGCGGCTTTGCGAACTCTTCGTTCGACCAGGTCAAGCTTGTCGGCGGGAATTCCTACCAATTCTGCTGGGCTTCGTATTCTTCGGCGACCGCTCCGTCCGACTGGAAAGCGTATTACGAGAAGAATCCTGCCGACCAGGCGAAGGGCGACGATGGCTTGCCGATTTCCGAGGTTGCGACCCTGACGGTCACCTCAGGGAGCAAGACCGACTACGATGCGGGGGAGACGACGTACCCGGCGTGGGTCAACAAGCAGTATGCACTCGACGAGGTGCTCAAGGCGGCCCAAGCCGACGGCGGCACCGGGCATGCGAAGGAGGATCTCACGATGGAGGACCTCCTGAACGCAGCCGTGGCGAAGGGCGATCTGAAAGGCTATGATGCCTCTTCGTCTTCATACGGCGGGAAGTACCTCAACTCGATCACCTCGAAGGACGGCGCTGTGCTTGCGGGCTGGAACAGCGACGATTACTCGCTCGGCCAGTTCTGGGCCGTGTTCGCCGCCGGCGTCTCGTCGAGCACCCCGTTCGACCAGGTGAAGCTTGAGGAGGGTGCGTCCTATCAGCTTTGCTGGGACACCTTCTCCTCCGCGGTGGCTCCTTCGGACTGGACGGCCTACTACGCTGAGAATCCTCCTGCGAAAGCAGACGCGGGCGACGGTTCGACCGATCCTGGCGATGCGATCGATCCGCCCACCGACAACAATATCGCACATGGTATCGATCTGTCCGCTATGGCTTCTTTGATGAACGGCATTGCGGCCTCGTACGAGGGAACGACCGAGGCCTGGAAGGTCATGGACATGGCGGCGATGGGACGCCTGGCGGCGGCTCAGGCGAGCGCGTTCATTCCGGTTGGACTTGAGGGCATGAAGAACCCCGCTCCCGATTCGGCTGCGACCGCGTTTCAGCGCAATATCATCGCGTTGAGCGCCGTTGGCGTCGATGCTACTTCTGTGCCCGACGGCGGTGGCGTGTACGATGCGCTGGATGCGATGGCTCAGAAGGTGACGGCGGCATCGCCCGTGAACGTCCAGGCGTTCACTCTGCTGGCGTACGCGAGCAATGCCTATGAAGTGCCAGTCGATGCAAAGCTGTCCGAGGATGCTCTGATCAGCGTATTGTGCGGAAGCCAGCTTTCCGATGGCGGCTTCTCCTACAGTGGATCGAAGGCCGATGCGGATATGACTGCAATGGTGATCACCGCGCTTTCGCCCTATGCTTCAAACGATGCAGCCGTTCGCAATGTCGTGAACAGGGCGTTGAACGCTCTCAAGGGTTTGCAGCATGATGATGGGGGTTTTGGAGCGACCGGGATCGGCGTTGATTCCGGCACCAATACCAATTCCACCGCGATGGCCGTTGTCGCTCTGTGCGCCGCCGGTATCGACCCTTCCACGTCGTGGGCTACCGAAAGCGGTGCCACGCCGTTGAGCGCACTGCTATCCCAGGCCGCCTCCGATCGTTCGGGTTTCATCTACCAGGGTTCGGTAAACGATTTCGCCACCGAGCAGGGCTTCCGGGCGCTGGTGGCTTACCAGGGTCTCAAGAACACCGGTGCCGCGTACAACATCTACACGCAGGCTAAGCTCGGCCAGGCGGGGCTGCCCGCCGAGAAGCAGGAAGAGGAGAGTGCTCCCGCTCCTGCTGACAAGCCTGTGGCCGACAAGAAGGCGCTTGCCAAAACCGGAGACGGCTCTGCGCCGTTCGCGGCCGGTACCGCGGTGCTCGCGCTCGGCGCGCTTGCGGCGGGTATCGCCGCCACGCGGCGCATGCGCGTTTCCGACGAGCTCTCGTTGCGTCGATAGGATCACGGCGGTATGAGCGAAGATTCGAACGAGAAGACCGGCGGCTCGGGTGTCGAAACGCTCGAGCCGCGTGAGCGGGCCGAAGCGCCCGACAACCGCATCGCCCCCTCCGCGCCTCGCGGCGAGGAGGGGGCCTCGGTGGGCGGGGCATCCGCAACGGCGGCGTCCGCGCCCTCGTCTCGCCGACCTCGCAAGGCGCTGCTCGCCACCGGCGTCGTTGCCGCTGCGGTGGCCCTGTGCGCCGTCGTGGCGAGCATGGGCTTCGCCACCGGATGGCTCGGCAACCCTGCGCCGTCCGATCCGGTGCCGATGCCCAGCGTCGTCACGGATGCGCCCTCTGACGGAGACGACGCGTCGAAGGACGACGAGACCGATCGCAAGGATGCCGCCGAAGAGGCTTCGGAGGGCGCGGACGGGGAAACGGGCGCCGTCGTCGAGGGCGAAGGCGCGGCGGGTGCCGACGGCTCGGCCGCTTCGACGGCCGGCGAGGCGCCATCGGGCACCGACCTTTCCGCGTCGGAGGGCGCTGCTGCACCGGCTCCGGAGCCTGCTCCCGAACCGGCCCCGGCTCCCTCGGCTCCCAGCACCGTCACGGTGACGGTATACATCGACAGCTCCCGCGCCGCGTCCAATGGCTACCCCTCATCCTTGGGCGGCGGCACGGTCACCCTCAACCAGGGCGCATCCGTCTACGATGCCCTCTGCGCTACCGGAGCGTCGGTGGGCGGGTCGAGCGGCTACGTCAGCTCCATCGGCGGCCTTGCGGAATTCGCTTGCGGTCCCGGCAGCGGCTGGCTGTATTTCGTCAACGGATCGTCGCCCGGATACGGGTGCGGTTCGTATATCCTAAGCGGTGGAGAAAACATTACGTGGATATACACCTGCGATTTGGGCAACGACCTGTAGATGTGCGGCTAGAGGAAAGTGGGGTACCGTGTTCAGCAATCCGAAAGTGGCCAAGATCATGGCTGCATTGGCGATCTTCTTCGCCGTGCTCGTGGTGATCTCGATCTTCCAAACGGTGCACGCCTAGGGGCGCGCCTCGTATGAAGCGCACGGCGTTCGACCTGTTCCATCCCGTCGTGGCGTTCGGCTACTTCGCCGTCATGTTCGCGCTCAGCATGACGGCGATGCAGCCGGTCTACTTGGCCATCTCGCTTGCAAGCGTGCTCTCCTACAGCGCGGTGCTGTGCGGTTGGCGGGCGACGGGTCGCTCGCTTCTCTGGCAGCTGCCCCTCGTCGCCGTCGTCGCGCTGGCGAACCCGCTGTTCTCGGCGTCCGGCTCCACCGAGTTGTTCCGCCTCGGGCTGCGCGCGTTCTACCTGGAGAGCTTCGTGTACGGCGCATGCATGGGCATCATGCTGATCAGCGTGATCGTGTTGTTCTCGAACGCCTCCCAGGTGCTCACGTCCGACAAGGTCATGACGCTGTTCGGCGGCGTCGCGCCCACGATAGGCCTCATGCTGTCGATGACGGCGCGCCTCGTGCCGCAGTTCGTGCGGCGCGGCAACGGCATCGCCGACGTGGAGCGCGCGTGCACGGCGGCGCGCCCTGCCGAGGAGCCCGCAGGGAAGCTCGCTGTCATGCGCGGCTACCTGCGGAGGACTTCGG
The DNA here is from genome assembly GCF_000185625.1 of Eggerthella sp. 1_3_56FAA. Lineage (NCBI taxonomy): Bacteria > Bacillati > Actinomycetota > Coriobacteriia > Eggerthellales > Eggerthellaceae > Eggerthella > Eggerthella sp. 1_3_56FAA. The sequence goes on along the minus strand of NZ_GL622579.1, from coordinate 876,983 downwards.
TGCTCATGGGCTGGGGCATGGAAGACTCGCTCGAGA
>NZ_GL622579.1:821564-876669 GCF_000185625.1 Eggerthella sp. 1_3_56FAA | reverse complement strand
GGGGCCGCCGCGCGGCGCACCACGTACGCGCGCTACCGGTTCCGTCGCTTCGACGCCGCGGCGCTCGTCTTCGGCGGCGCGCTCGCGTTGCTGGCCGCAGCCGCCGCCTGGGCGGCATGCGCGCAATTCCGTTTCTATCCGACGATCGGCGGGCTCGCGCCTTGGTGGAACTATCTGCCGTACGCGCTGTTCGCGTGCCTGCCGCTTGCGATCACCGCGAAGGAGCATCTGAGATGGCGAGCGTGAAGGCGATCGAGGCGCGCGGTTTCTCGTTTCGCTACCCTGAGTCGACGGCCGGCATCGGCCCGCTCGATTGGGCGGTGGAGGAGGGCGCGTTCCAGCTTCTGGTGGGCGCCACGGGCAGCGGCAAGACCACGCTGCTCGGTAGCTGCAAGCCGGCCATCGCGCCGGTTGGAGCGCGCGCGGGCTCGCTGCAGGTGTTCGGACGATCCGTGGAAAAGCTGGATGCGCGCGAGGCCGCCGCGACGGTGGGTTACGTGGCGCAGAGTCCCGAGAACCAGATCGTGTGCGACAGCGTGTGGCACGAGCTGGCGTTCGGGCTGGAGAACCTCGGCGTGGAACAGGACGAGATGCGCCGCCGCGTGGCCGAGGTCGCTCACTTCTTCGGCATAGAGCCGTGGTTCCGCCGCTCCGTCGCCGAGCTGTCGGGCGGCCAGAAGCAGATGACCACGTTGGCCGGCACGCTGGCGATGCAGCCGCGCCTGCTGCTGCTTGACGAGCCCACCGCCCAGCTCGATCCCGTGGCCGAGAAGAACTTCCTGCACGCTCTGTTTCGCGTGAACCGCGAGCTGGGCATCACCGTCGTCGTGGCCACCCACGCCCCCGAGGCGATGGCCGAGTACGCGACGGACATGGTGGAGCTGCGAGAGGGCACGCTGATCCGCCGCTTCGAACCGCGCGCCGGGGTGTCGGCCCTCCGTCGTTCCGAATCCGTCCCGGTGGCGCCCGCCTCCGCTCAGGATGATGAAGCCGCATACGCCGTCTCGTTGCACGACATCCATCTGCGCTACGCACGCGATGCCGACTGGGTTCTGCGCGGCTGCGATCTGCGCGTCACCGCCGGCAGCATCCACGCCGTCGTAGGCGGCAACGGCTGCGGCAAGTCCACGCTGCTGCGTGCCATCGCCGGGGTCGTCAAGCCGGAGCGCGGCCGCGTTGAGAACTGCCTGGCCGCGCGCCAGGCGCTGCTCCCGCAGGATCCGAAAACCCTCTTCGTGTGCGATACGGTGGCCGAGGAGCTGCGCGAGTGGCAGGCGAACTGCGGCTACGACAACGCTGCGATCGATGGCGTTCTCGCGCGCTTCGGTCTGGACGCGCGCGTCTCCAACCATCCTTATGATCTGTCGGGCGGCCAGCAGCAGTTGCTCGCGTTCGCGAAGCTGCTGCTGGCCGATCCCGACCTGCTGCTGCTCGACGAGCCGACGAAGGGGCTCGACGCGCCGTCGAAGCTGCTGGTCGCCCGCACCCTGCGCGATCTCGCGCAGGCCGGGGCGACCGTCGTCCTCGCCACGCACGACCTGACGTTCGCCGCGCTCGTCGCCGATGCCGCCACCATGCTGTTCGACGGGGAGGCCGTGTGCACCGAGCCGGCCGCCGCGTTCTTCGCGGGCAACCTGTTCTACCGCCCGACCGAGGATGCGTTCTCCCGGCTGTGGCGCGAGGAACGCTCGTGACGCGCCCGCCTTCCCGCGCGGCGGCGCGCCTCCTCGCGCTGCTCGAGGTGCCGGCGCTCGCCGCCGTGCCTCTCGTGCTGGGCGTGTGCGCGTACTTCCAGGTGGAGCAGGGCGCGCTGCTCACCGTGGTCGTGGCCTTCGCGGCGGTGGGCGTGTTCTTCGCCAGCTTCGAGGCCTCGCGCCCGGCGTTGCGCCAGATCATGCCGACCGTGGTGTTGGCGGCTCTTGCGGCGGCAGGTCGCATGCTGTTCGCTCCCGTTCCCGACTTCAAGCCGGTGTCGGCCATCTGCATCCTCGCGGGAGCCGTGTTCGGCCGCCGCAGCGGCTTTCTGGTGGGCGCGCTCGCGGCGCTCGTGTCCAACTTCTTCTTCGGCCAAGGGCCGTGGACGCCGTGGCAGATGTACGCTTGGGGCCTCGTAGGCTACCTGGCCGGCGTCCTGGCCGACCGTGGCTGGCTCGACCGGCTGCCCGTGCTGTACGCTTACGGGTTCCTGTCGGCCCTGCTGTACGGCCTGCTGCTGAACGGGTGGTACGTCATCGGCTTCGTGCAGCCGTTCTCCTGGCCGGCCGCGCTCGTCGCGTTCGGCGCCGCGCTGCCGTTCGACGCGACGCATGGCGTGGCCACCGTCGTGTTCCTCGCGGCGCTCTACGTTCCCTGGCGGAAAAAGCTCGAGCGCATCAAGAGGAAGTACGCGCTGATCTGACGGATGCCGCCGATTGCGGCGCGGCGGCCGTGCGCGTGCTACAATGCCTCCCGATCATCGAAGAAGGGAGCTCCCATGCCGCCACTGTCCAGCTCGAAGCGCGAAGCCGTCGCCGCCCTCAAGCGCGGCGAGGCGGTCATCTTTCCCACCGAGACGGTGTACGGCCTGGGCGTGTCCGTCGAGGCGGCGGCGAGCCCCGAGGCGCTCTACGATCTGAAGGAGCGCGACCGCGGCAAGCCCGTCTCCTGGCTCGTGGGCGGCGTCGACGACCTCGATCGCTACGGAGCGCACGTGCCCGACCTGGCCCGACGTCTGGCACGAGCGTACTGGCCGGGCCCCCTCACGCTTATCGTGGAAGCCGGCGACGCCGTGCCTGCGGCCTTCCGCTCGGCGGCGGGCTCCATCGGCCTGCGCATGCCCGACAACGATACGGGCCTCGAGCTCATCGAGGCGGTCGGCTGCCCGCTGGCCACCACGTCCGCGAACATCTCGGGTCTGCAAGCGCCGGGGGCCTTCGACGCGCTCGACCCCCGCCTCGCCGCTCGCGTCGGCGTGGTGGTGCCCGACGACACCGACGACGATAAGAGCGGCGTGGCGTCCACCGTCCTCGACTGCACCGTAAACCCCCCGCGCATTCTCCGCGAAGGCGCCGTCGCTGAAGCCGATATCCGCGCGGTGAGGTAGTCTCTCGGCCGCCGCCGCGGCGGTCGGCGCGCTCTCCGCATCCGCCCTCCCTGCCCACACGCCCCTCTTTTTTGGCACAGATTCACCGCACGATTTTCGGCGCATGATTTCAGTGCGTGCGCATAAAACCCCAGGTCAGATTTTTCGCATCAGGAAAAAATCGTGCATAACGGTGAATCTGTGCCAGCAAGGCGACGGCTCCCAAGCTCCACCCTCGTTTCCCTCGCCTCCTCAAGCCTCCTTGAGCCTTCCGCCTTGCCGAACGCGCCCGGCTCGGCGTCGACGTTCGCGTAACGCTTCCCTCCGAGCGAGCCGCGCTTGGGTATAATGGTTGAAAACTCCTGGGGAGGGGATTTGTATGGATACAACGGTCGCAGTCGCGCCGATCGGCTTTTTGTCTCATGACGGAACGTCCACCATCAAAGGCCTCGTGTGGGAGCCCGAGCGCACGAGGGGCAGCCGCCGTGTCGCGCCGCGCGGCGTCATTCAGATCGTCCACGGCATGGTGGAGCATGTGGGCCGCTACGACGAGTTCGCGCGCTTCCTCGTGGAACAGGGCTTCGTGGTGTGCGCCGCCGATCACATCGGCCACGGCAAGAGCGTGGCCAGCGCAGACGAGCTTGGCTGCCTGCCCGTCGACGGCAAGGAGACGCTCATCGAGGACGTCCACGAACTGCGCAAGACCGTCACCGCCCGCTACTCCCGCCAAACCCCTTACATCATGTTCGGCCATTCCATGGGAAGCTTCGTCACGCGCGCCTACCTGGCGCGCCACGGCGAGGACGTGGCGGCGGCCGTCATCTGCGGCACGGGCCAACAGCCCCTCGTCCTGTCGAAGGCGGGCAACGCGCTGGCGCGCTTCCTCGCGAAGACGAAGGGCGCCGACTACCGCAGCAAGCTTCTGGACGGCATGGGCGTGGGCGCGTTCGCCAAGCAGATCGAGAACCCGCGCACGCCGCACGACTGGGTCTGCACCGATCCGGCCGTCGTGGACGCCTACATCGCCGACGAGCTGTGCGGCGCCATGTTCTCCGTCGGCGGCTACGCCACGCTCACCGACCTCACGGGCGAGGTGGTGTCGCCGTCGTGCGCGGCGAAGGTGCCGAAGGGATTGCCCGTGCTGTTCGTCGCCGGCGCCGAGGACCCGGTGGGCGCGTGCGGCAAGGGCGTGCGTGCGGCGGCCGACCTGTTGCGCCGCGCCGGTGTGCGGGATGTGGAGGTGAAGCTGTACGAGGGCATGCGCCACGAAATCCTCAACGAACCGGGGCGGGCTCAGGTTTATACTGAGGTGGTCGGTTGGATTGAGGAGCATGCATGCCAAAGTACGTCGTAGCGCTCGACCAGGGTACCACCTCGTCGCGCGCCATGCTCGTCGACGCGAACGGATGCGTCGTCGATGCGGTGCAGAACCCGTTCCCGCAAGTCTACCCCCAGCCCGGCTGGGTGGAGCACGACCCGCGCGACATCCTGTCGTCGCAGCTGGGCGCGCTCACCGAGCTTCTGGTGGCGCACAACCTGGGCGCAAAGGACATCGACAGCATCGGCATCACGAACCAGCGCGAGACCACCGTGGTGTGGAACCGCGAAACGGGGGAGCCCGTGATGAACGCCATCGTGTGGCAGTGCCGCCGCACGGCCCCCATCATCGACGAGCTGACGGCCGACCCGCAGACGGCGCGCATCATCGCCGACAAGACGGGCCTCGTGCCCGACGCCTACTTCTCCGCCAGCAAGATCAAGTGGATCCTCGACCACGTGGAAGGCGCGCGCGAAGACGCCGAAGCCGGCAAGCTGGCCTTCGGCACCGTCGACACGTGGCTCATCTGGACGCTCACCCAGGGCAAGGTACACGCCACCGACGTGACGAACGCCAGCCGCACCATGCTGTACAACATCCACGAGCTGCGCTGGGATCCGTGGCTGCTCGACCTGTTCGGCATCCCGGAGTCCCTGCTTCCCGAGGTGCTCCCTTCGTCGGGGGAGTTCGGCCGCACGGCTTCCGCGGGCATCGTGCCGAACGTGCCCATCTGCGGCGTGGCGGGCGACCAGCAGGCGGCTCTGTTCGGACAGTGCTGCTTCCAGCCGGGCCAGGCGAAGAACACGTACGGCACCGGCTGCTTCCTGCTCATGCACACCGGCGGCGAAGCGTGCCGCTCCACGAACAACCTCATCACCACCATCGCCGCCTCGGGTCCGGGTGCCGGCCCCGAGTACGCGCTCGAGGGCAGCGTGTTCATGGCCGGCGCGCTCATGCAGTGGCTGCGCGACGACATGGGCGTCATCGACGACGTGGCCGAGACCTCGGCCATCGCCCGTAGCGTGAGCAGCACCGACGGCGTGTACGTGGTGCCCGCGTTCACCGGCTTGGGCGCACCCTATTGGGACGCCGATGCGCGCGGCGCCATCTACGGGCTCACGCGCGGAACCGGCCGGGCGCACATCGTGCGCGCCGCGCTGGAGTCGCTGGCCTACCAAGTGCACGACCTCGCGGTGGCTATGGAGGCCGACGCGGGGGTGCGCTTGAGCGTGCTCAACGTGGACGGCGGCGCGTCCGCGAACGATTTTCTCATGCAGTTCCAAAGCGATATCTTGCGCACGCCGCTGCGCCGCCCGCAGAATGCCGAGACGACCGCGCTCGGCGCCGCGTTCCTCGCAGGGCTCGCCACCGGGTTCTGGAAGGACGCGGAAGCCCTGTGCGCCCTACGCTCTTCGGACGACGTGTACGAGCCGGGCATGGAGGACGAGCGCCACGCGAAGCTGCTGGAAGGCTGGGCTCGCGCCGTGAAGCGCACGATGTCGGACGCCCTGTCATCCTGAGCGGAGCGCCGAAGGAGCGAAGTTCCGACGCAAAGCCAGTCCTTTAGGGAAAGATCCCGTGCGGCGCCAGCCGTCACGTGACGAAAGAGAAGAGGAAGGGAACCTCACATGAAGATCAGCATTGCAAGCGACCATGCGGGCTTCGAGCAGAAGCAGGCGCTGGTCGGCTACCTGGCCTCCAAGGGCCACGACGTGATCGACCGCGGCCCCGACTGCGACGACCGCGTCGACTATCCCGACTATGCGGCGCGCGTGGCGCACGATGTGGTCGACGGCATGGCCGAGCGCGGCGTGCTCGTGTGCGGCACGGGCATCGGCATGGCCGTGGCCGCCAACAAGATCGACGGGATCCGCGCCGCCAACGTCACCAGTCCGCTGTTCGCCGCCCTCGCGCGCGAGCACAACGACGCGAACGTCGTAGCCGTCTCGGGTCGCTTCATCGACGAGTCCGTGAACCGCGAGATCCTCGACGCTTTCGTCTCCACCTCCTTCGGCGGCGGTCGTCATGCAGGTCGCGTCGAGAAGATCGCCGCTCTCGAAAACGAATAGCCCGCACGCGCGCAGCGCGGATCGCGCTGTGCTAGCATGATCGCTTCGCCTCGCCCTCATCGAAAGGAACACCATGGCCCTCCAGTACGTATCCCAGACCGATCCCGCCGTCGCCGATGCCATGCGCCAGGAGCTTACGCGCGAGCGCGACTCCGTCGAGCTCATCGCTTCGGAGAACTTCACGTCGCCCGCCGTCATGGAAGCCGTGGGCAGCGTGCTCACGAACAAGTACGCCGAGGGCTATCCCCGCAAGCGCTACTACGGCGGCTGCGAGAAGGTCGACCTCGTGGAGGACCTCGCGCGCGAGCGCGCCTGCCAGCTGTTCGGCTCGAACTTCGCCAACGTGCAGCCCCATTGCGGCGCGAACGCGAACCTGGGCGCGTACGAGGCGCTCATCGAGCTGGGCGACACGGTGCTGGGCATGAGCCTGGCCGAGGGCGGCCATCTCACGCACGGCTCGCCGGTGAACTTCAGCGGCCGCCACTACGACTTCGCCAGCTACGGCGTGGACGCCCAGACCGAGACCATCGACTACGACGAGGTGGAGCGTATCGCCAAGGAAGTGCGCCCCAAGCTCATCGTGGGCGGCGCCAGCGCCTATCCGCGCGTCATCGACTTCGAGCGCATGGCCGCCATCGCGCGCGAGGTGGATGCGTACTTCATGGTGGACATGGCTCACATCGCCGGCCTCGTGGCCGCAGGCGCGCATCCCAGCCCCGTTCCGCATGCCGACGTGGTGACGTCCACCAGCCACAAGACCCTGCGCGGCCCGCGCGGCGGCTTCATCCTGTCCAACGACGAGGACATCGCCAAGCGCATCGACAAGGCCGTGTTCCCCGGCTCGCAGGGCGGCCCGCTCATGCACGTCATCGCCGGCAAGGCCGTGGCGTTCGGAGAGGCCATGCAGCCCGCCTACAAGGAGTACATCGACCACGTGGTGGAGAACGCGCGCACGCTGGGGCAGGGCATGATGGACGGCGGTTTGCGCCTCGTGTCCGGCGGCACCGACAACCACCTGTGCCTCGTGGACCTCACGCCGGCCGACGTCACCGGCAAGGATGCCGAAAAGCTGTTGGAGAGCGTGGGCCTCACGGTGAACAAGAACTCCATCCCCAACGAGCCGCGCAGCCCGTTCGTCACGAGCGGCATCCGCGTGGGCAGCGCTGCGGCCACCACGCGCGGCTTCACGGCCGACGACTTCTACGAGGTGGGCCAGCTCATCGCCGCCACGGTGTTCAACGCCGAGAGCGAGGCGAAGCTCGCCGATGTGCGTGCGAAGGTGGACGCCCTCCTTGCCGCGCACCCTTTGTATCCCGAGCTCGATTACTAGTTCCCGAACCGGATCGCAAGAAAGAAGGCTTATCCCATGCACTACGACCGCGTCACCGTCGTCGACCACCCGATGGTCCAGCACAAGCTGTCCAAGCTGCGCAACAAGAACACGTCGTCGAAGGACTTCCGCGCCCTCGTGCGCGAGCTTGCCATGTTCGAGGGCTACGAGGCCACGCGCGATCTGGCGCTTGAGGACGTCGAGGTTGAAACGCCCATCTGCAAGGCTGCGTGCAAGCAGGTGGCCGGCAAGAAGATGGTCATCGTCCCCATCCTGCGCGCGGGCCTCGGCATGGTTGAGGGGCTGCAGGAGCTCATGCCCTCCACGTTCGTCGGACACCTCGGCATGTACCGCGACCCCGAAACCCATGAGCCGCACGAGTACTACGCGAAGCTCCCCGACAGCATCTCCCAGCGCGACGTGCTGGTGGTGGACCCGATGCTGGCCACGGGCGGTTCGGCCACGGCGGCCATCCACTATCTGCGAAAGCTCGGCGTGAAGAACATCAAGCTCGTCGTGCTCGTGGCGGCGCCCGTCGGCATCGAGGCCGTGCTGTCCGCCGACCCGGACGTGCAGATCTACACCTGCGCCATCGACGAATGCCTGAACGAACATGCCTACATAGTCCCCGGCCTCGGCGACGCCGGCGACAGGATTTTCGGCACCAAGTAACAGAAAAGCCGCAGGTAGGATCTCCCTTTCTGAAGATCGCCCGCAGAATGGCTGTTGGCTTGGGAGCGGGGCCGGTGTTTTCGGCTTGGCGGTTTCGATAACCTTGAAGGGTGAGCGGCGGCGCGGCGCCCACCAAGCGAGTTCCGCAGCGAAGCGAGGACTGTCCGAGCGACTGGGCGTTGCGCCGCCGCCCACCCGGTCGCGCAGGTTGAAAGAGGTAAGCAATGGAACCACTCGACCATCGCCCCAGCTGGGACGAGTACTTCATGACGCTGGCGAACGAGGTCGCCACGCGCACCACGTGCATGCGCCGCGCCGTAGGGGCCGTCATCGTGAAGGACCGCCGCATACTGGCCACCGGCTACAACGGCGTGCCTACCGGCATGCGCCATTGCGCCGAGACCGGCTGCCTGCGTCAGCAGCTCGGCGTGCCCAGCGGCCAGCGCCACGAGATCTGCCGCGGCCTGCATGCCGAGCAGAACGCCATCATCCAGGCGGCGCGCTACGGCATCAACATCACGGGGGCGTCCATCTACGTCAACACGCAGCCGTGCATCGTGTGCGCCAAGATGCTCATCAACGCCGGCATCGACGAGATCGTCTACCAGAACCCGTACCCGGACGAGCTGGCCATGTCCATGCTCGAGGAAGCCGGCATGAAGCTGCGCGTGTTCGACCTGTAAACGAGATAGGGGAATGGGATAGGGGACGGGCGTGTCAGGGGGACGGGTGATTTGACACGCCCTCCTGACGTAAAATGAGCCACTAGCCCCGTCCCCCTGTCTCATTCCTGTCCTTTTCCGCTTGGAGAATATACGGTTTCGCTTACCGTTCCCCCGCGCTTTATGCAGTTTTTTGGCCGGTTTATTCTTCCACTCACCCAAATTTTGTAAGTTTTTGTAACCCTGCCGTCAGCCGAACGTGAAGTTCCGTTATCATACGAGTCGGCTTGGTAGGATGCGTACTTGTGCGCTCGACGGTCAAGAAGAAAGTGGGACATGGCAGTAGCAATCGTTCTGGGGGCGCTCGCGGGCGCTGCGGGGTTCGCTCCGCTGTTCGCCGGCTTGCGTATGACGAGACGAGTGACCGACACCAGCAACCTGGGGCACGCCGGTGCCCTTCTTCTAGGTGTGCTGCTCTCGGTCGCTGTGCTCTTCGTAACCGCCATCGCCTGCGCGCTCCTCGCGCGCGAGTTCGTCCTGCCCTTCGTTCTTGCCGAGGTCGTGGCTCTTTCCGTCGCGGCTATCGGGTTCGGCGTCAGCAATCTAGTGCGGAAGTAAGATGGAAAGGTAAAGACACGTGAATCCTCTTGAATCCCTAGCGGAACAGGTACCTCACCTGCAGCATTCTTTCGATTCCGCCTTCGTGTTCGGGTCGGGATCGTTCGGCATGACGCAGTACGTGCTGTGGATGCTCATCTGCTTCCTCATCACGCTCGTCGTCGTGCTTGCGGCCAGCAAGCGCCTCACGATCATCCCCACGAACAAGTTCACCAACATGGTGGAGTACGGCTACGAGTTCGTGAAGAAGGACATGGGCGAAAGCGCCATCGGCCACGGCTACAAGAAGCACCTGCCGTTCTTGGCCACGCTGTTCTTCTTCATCCTGATCAGCAACTTCGTGGGTCTCATCCCCGGCTGCAAGACCCCCACGGGGTCCATCAGCATCACCTGGGCGCTCGCGGCCATCTCGTTCATCTACTTCATCTTCTGGGGCATCAAGGCCAAGGGTCTGGGCGGCTACCTCAAGTCGTTCGCGCCGTCGGGCCTGCCGCTGGTCATGGTTCCCATCGTGTGGTTCCTCGAGCTGTTCTCCACCGTGCTGCGCGTGCTCACGCTGGCCGTTCGACTCTACGGAAACATGTTCGCCGGCCATATGGTGCTCGGCATTTTCGCGCTGCTCACCAGCGTGTTCATCGGCTCCGCCATCCAGGGCGCGGGCGTCGGCGTGGGAAGCATCTCCATCGCGTGGATGCTGTTCCTGTTCGCCATGTACGCTCTCGAGGTGCTGGTTGCGTTCCTGCAGGCCTACGTGTTCACCATCCTCAGCGCGGTGTACATCGGTCTGGCCACGTCCGACCACTAGGTCGACCCCGCATCCTTTCCGAAAGGGGAGGGCGCACGCGCCTGCGCGCGGCAACGTTTGGTGTTTGACCGGCTATTCCACGGCTGGTTGACATAGAAGGTGTCCATGGTTCTCGGGAGAAGCCCGAGAACGGTAAAAGGAGGAAACTGTGGAAATTACACTCGCTCTTGCGGCTCTGAAGCTCGTGGGCTACGGCCTGTCGACCATCGGCCCCGGCCTGGGCATCGGCATCGCCTGCTACGGCTGCTGCGTCGCCACCGCTCGCCAGCCCGAACTGCAGGGTCGTCTGTTCACGAACTTCATCATCGGTGCTGCTCTCGCCGAGGCTCTGGGCCTCATCGGCTTCGTGCTTACCTTCATCGTGTAACTAAGCCTCATTCGGATACCGTGCCGTATAAGGCTTACATAGGAGGTAACGTACGTGAAAGCTAAAGCGAAAGAAACATCGGCCCGCATCGGGCTTGCCGCGCTTGCCGGCGCCGGCATGACGTTTGCTTTCCCTGCGCTCGCGTTCGCGGCTGAAGAAGAGTCATCGGGCGGCCTGAGCGCCATCTTGCCCGACATGGCGGAGTTCATCCCCATGCTCGTGATCTTCATCCTGCTCTGGATCGTTCTGGCCAAGTTCGGTTGGCCGAAGTTCGAGGCCATGCTGGAGAAGCGCGAGATGACCATCAAGGATTCCCTTGAGAAGTCCGAGCAGGCTCGCGTCGAAAGCGAGCGCGTGCTTGAGGAATACAAACGCCAGCTGGAGGATGCCAAAGCCCAGGCCGCCCAGATCGTCGCAGACGCGAAGAAGACGGGCGAGGCCGTGAAGGCCGACATCACCGATAAGGCGCAGTCCGAGGCCACCGCGATGATCGAGAAGGCGCACAACGCCATCGAAGCGGAGAAGAAGGCCGCCATCTCCGAGCTGCAGGGCTCGGTTGCCGACCTGTCCGTCTCCGTTGCGTCTCGCCTGATCGGCGAGGATCTCAACGATGCCGAGCACCGCAAGATCATCGAGCGCTACGTGAACGAGGCGGGCAGTTTCAATGCCAACTAACCGCCAAATTCTCAAGGAGAAGGTCGCGACGTATGCGTCCGTGCTTCTGGACGGCGCATACGAAGCAGGCGGTCAAGACGCCGTGCTCGAGGTCCGCGACCAGGCCGAGCGCATCCTGCGCATCGCGCGTTCGAACATGGATCTCTCCGACGCCTTGGAGGACAGCTCCTATACGCCCGAGCAGAGGGGTCAGCTGGTGCGCAACCTGTTCGCATCCAGCAATCCCGTCCTCGTCGACGTTCTGGCCGTCATGGCCGAGCGCGAGGACTTCGCGTTGCTGTCGCGCGTATGGGCCAGCTATGGAGAACAGCTCGAACGCAAGCTGAACGTCACCGTCGTCGACGTCACGACCGTCGTCGAACTGGACGATCGTCTGCGCGAGGTCATTACGAAGAAAGCTGAGGCCGACCTGGGAACGAACGTCGTGTTGCGCGAGCATATCGACAAGTCCCTGCTCGGCGGCATATTGATGAGTGCCAACGGCAAGCGAATCGACGCCAGCGTCCTGTCGCAGTTGGAAAGCGCTCGCAACGTGCTCAAACTATCAACAGATGGAGGTGAATGCTAGTGACTGAAATCACCGCACAGTCTATTGACGAGGCACTGCGCAAGCAGCTCGATGCGCTCAATACGAGCGTCGAATCTCGCGAAGTCGGAACCGTCATCCAGATCGGCGACGGTATCGCGCGCGTCGACGGCCTCAAGGACGCCATGGCGGGCGAGCTCCTCGAGTTCGTGGGTTCCAACGGCCAGACCGTCTACGGTATGGCCCAGAACCTCGAAGAGGACGAAGTCGGCGCCGTGCTGCTTGGTGACGTCACCGCAATCAAGGAAAACGACCAGGTGAAGACCACCGGTCGTATCGTGGAGATCCCCTCGGGCAAAGAGATGCTCGGCCGCGTGGTGAACCCGCTCGGCATGCCGATCGACGGCAAGGGCCCCATCAAGGCCGAAGGCATGCGCCCGGTGGAGTTCAAGGCCCCCGGCGTCATCCAGCGCCAGCCCGTCGAGGAGCCGATGCAGACCGGCATCCTGGCCATCGACTCGATGATCCCCATCGGCCGCGGCCAGCGCGAGCTGATCATCGGCGACCGCCAGACCGGCAAGACGTCCATTGCGGTTGATGCCATCATCAACCAAAAGGGCAAGGACATGATCTGCATCTACGTCGCCATCGGCCAGAAGGCGTCCACGGTCGCCGGCCTGGTGGAGACGCTGGAGAAGCACGGCGCGATGGAGTACACGATCATCGTGAACGCCTCCGCGTCCGACTCCGCTCCGCTGCAGTACATCGCCCCCATGGCGGGCGCCGCCATCGGCGAGTACTTCATGTACAACGGCGAGAACGGCCAGCCGGCCACGGCCGACAACCCGGGCCGCCACGTGCTGTGCATCTACGACGACCTGTCCAAGCAGGCCGTGGCGTACCGCCAGATGTCGCTGACGCTGCGCCGCCCGCCGGGACGCGAAGCGTACCCGGGCGACATCTTCTACCTGCACTCCCGCTTGCTGGAACGCGCGGTCAAGATGTCCGACGAGTACGGCGCGGGCTCGCTCACGGCGCTGCCCATGATCGAGACGCAGGCCGGCGACGTGTCCGCCTACATCCCGACCAACGTCATCTCCATCACGGACGGCCAGATCTTCCTGTCCACCGACCTGTTCTTCCAGGGTCAGCGCCCTGCGGTCAACGTCGGCATCTCGGTGTCGCGCGTCGGCGGCTCCGCGCAGGTCAAGGCCATGAAGCAGGTTGCCGGCACGCTGCGCCTCGATCTCGCGTCCTATCGCGAGCTGCAGGCGTTCACGCAGTTCGGCAGCGACTTGGACAAGTCGACCCAGGACCAGCTGAACCGCGGCGCCCACATGACCGAGCTGCTGAAGCAGGGTCGTTACGTGCCGATGCCCGTCATGGACCAGGCTATGTCCATCTACGCAGGTGCTCATGGCTACCTCGACGACATCCCGGTGTCCGACGTCGTCCGCTTCCGCGGCGAGTTCCTCGACTTCATCCACGCTTCCAAGCCGGAGATCGTCGAGGCCCTCGAGAAGGCGCAGAAGTTTACCGATGAAATCGAAACCGACCTGAACGCCGCTATTGAAGCTTTCAAGCTGCAGTTCTCGCCCTCGGCTTCTTAAGGCAGGTAGACTATGCCCAACCTTCACGACATAGAAAGGCGTATCGGCTCCGTCTCTTCGACGAAGCAGATCACGCGCACCATGGAGATGGTGGCGGCCGCGAAGATCCGCCGCGCTGGAGAGCGCGTGGCGGCTGCGACGCCGTACTCCGAATCCATGGTCGAAATGTTGGCCAACGTTGCCAAGCGTGTAGGTGGCTCCGATAACGCGCTGTTGCGCAAGCACGACGAAGTGAAGAACGTGCTGTTCGTCGTGGTTGTGTCGGACCGCGGCCTTGCCGGCGGTTTCAACAGCAACGTGCTGCGGCACGTCGAGCGTCTCATGAAGGAAAAGCAGGCCGCAGGCGCGTCCGTCCAGGTCGTCGCCTGCGGTAAGAAGGCCGTCGGGTACTTCACCTACCGCAAGGTGGAGCCGGTGCTCGGGTTCACGGACCTTTCTGCCGATCCGACGGTGGAGGAGGCCGCGTCCGTCGCGGCGTACGCCATCGACGGATACGAGAACGGCACGATCGACGAGGTGTTTGTCGTGTACAACCACTCGAAGAACGCTGCCGAGCAGGTGCTGCGCACGGAGCTCGTGCTGCCCGTGGACACGGCTGCGCTCGATGCCGAGCTGGCCGCCGAAGGCGTGCAACAGGAAGCGGGCGAGGCGAAGCTCGAGGGCGACGTGATCTTCGAGCCCAGCGCCGAGGCCGTACTCGACCGCTTGCTGCCGGCGTATGTGCGCACGACGCTGTACCATGCGCTCATCGACTCGGCCGCTGCCGAGCAGGGCGCGCGCCGCAACGCCATGATGTCGGCTACGGACAACGCTACCGAAGTGCTCGAAACGTTGACTAGATTGTATAACCGCGTACGCCAGGGCGCTATCACGACGGAGATTTCCGAGATCGTCGGTGGCGCAGCGGCTTTGGAGGATTAAATGGCTGAACAAATGCTTACGAAGGAGGAGCTCGAGGCCAGCAAGGGCGCTACCGGTCGCATCGTGCGTATCGTCGGCCCTGTCGTTGACGTCGAATTTCCCCCTGATCAGCTGCCGGCGATTTACAACGCGCTGACGGTTGATGCCAAGACCCTGGCGGGCGACTTGCACCTCGTGCTCGAGGTCGAGACGCACCTGCCGGGCAACCTTGTCCGCTCGGTGGCCATGAGCTCGACGGACGGTCTCGTCCGCGGCCTCGAGGTCGTCGACACGGGCAACCCGATCATGATGCCCGTGGGTCCCGAGACCCTGGGCCGCATCTGGAACGTCATGGGCGAGCCCGTCGACGAGAAGCCGATGCCCGAGGTGAAGGGCTACATGCCCATCCACCGTCCGGCTCCGGACTACGACGAGCTGTCCACTACCACCGAGATCTTCGAGACCGGCATCAAGGCCATCGACCTCGTCGAGCCCTTCGTCAAGGGCGGCAAGACGGGTCTGTTCGGCGGCGCCGGCGTGGGCAAGACGGTTATCATCCAGGAGCTCATCAACAACCTGGCCCAGGAGCACGGCGGCACGTCGGTGTTCACGGGCGTGGGCGAGCGTACCCGCGAGGGTACCGACCTCTACCTGGAGATGAGCGACTCGGGCGTCATCAACAAGACCTGCCTCGTGTACGGTCAGATGAACGAGCCTCCGGGAGCGCGTCTGCGCGTGGGTCTCGCGGGCCTCACCGAGGCGGAGTACTTCCGCGATCAGGGCCAGGACGTGCTTCTGTTCGTGGACAACATCTTCCGCTTCACGCAGGCCGGCTCCGAGGTGTCCGCTCTGCTGGGCCGCATGCCCTCTGCCGTGGGTTACCAGCCGACGCTGGCAACCGAGATGGGCGACTTGCAGGAGCGCATCACGTCGACGTCCACCGGCTCCATCACGTCCGTGCAGGCCGTGTACGTGCCCGCCGACGACCTGACCGACCCTGCGCCGGCCACGACGTTCACGCACCTCGACGCGAAGACGGTTCTGTCCCGTTCGATCTCCGAGCTGGGCATCTACCCGGCAGTCGACCCGCTGGAGTCCACCTCCCGCGCGCTCGACCCGCAGATCGTCGGCGAGGAGCACTATCGCGTGGCCGTGGGCATCCAGGAGCTGCTGCAGAACTACAAGGACCTTCAGGACATCATCGCCATCCTCGGCATGGACGAGCTGTCCGAGGATCAGAAGAAGATCGTGAACCGTGCCCGCAAGGCGCAGCAGTTCTTCGGCCAGTGCTTCCACGTGGCCGAGCAGTTCACGGGCCTGCCGGGCAAGTACGTGAAGCTTGAGGACACCATCCGCTCCTTCGCCGCCATCCTCGACGGCGAGTGCGACGAGATCCCCGAGCAGTGCTTCCGCATGAAGGGCTCCATCGAAGACGTGTACGCTGCGTACGAAGAGATGAAGAAGGCCTCGTAATGGCTGGGTTCATATGCGACATCGTGACGCCGGTGGCGAAGCTGGTCTCTGATGAGGTCGAGCTCGTCGTCGTGCCCGGCGTCGAAGGCGAGATGGGCTTTCTGAAAGGCCATGCTCCGCTCGTGTCGGTGCTTGCTGACGGCGAGGCGCGCGTGAAGGCGGTCGGCGCCTCCGAGACCGTGCATTACGCTTTGCAGGGCGGTTACGTCGAGGTGACGGACGACAAGGTCATCATCTTGGCCGATCGTGCGCTGCCTGCGGCCGACATCGATGTCGAGCAGGTGCGCGAGCAGCTGGCCGGCATCGAGGAGCAGCTGTCCGGACTCTCCGAAGAGGAGGCTCGCAAGACGACGCTCGCAGCCGATAAGGCGTGGTGCGACGTTCAGCTGAGGGTCGCCAAAGCGGCTTAAGGCGGACGCGTTCGAAGACGCGCGGCTTCGGTCGCTTGGCAACGCAACGGCCGATGCGCTGCGGTTGACGAGCAAGATGTGGAAGAGCCCCCGCACGGGGCTCTTCCTTTTTTCCGGCTATGTTTTCGAGGCGTTGGCGTCCCGAAGAGGGATGGTCTCGGACAATGCGAGAGGTTCGGATTCGAGAGTGGTATGATAAGGGGGAAATCGTTGTGCGCCGACGGGCTGCGGCGCAAAGATGAAGGAGAGCGCTCGTGAGTCGTCGGAAGTCCTTTGAATCCTCCGGATGCGTGCAGATCGAGGGCGAGGAAGACGGCTATGACGCGCTGACGGGGCTGCCGGATCGTACGAGCTTGGAGCGTCGTATCGAGCGGTGCCTTGCCCAGAAGGGTCGTCCGTTCAGCCTCATCGTCATCGATATCGACAATTTCAGGTCGTTCAACGACGCGTACGGCTATGCGGTGGGCGACGCGATCATAGCCCGGTTCGGACGCTATCTGCAGACGAGCCTCTCGACCGGCGTCGAGATGGTGGGACGCGTGGGCAGCGAGGAGTACCTCGCCATCGTCGACGGCGCCGACCGGGACGTCCTGGACGGCCTCACGAGCGATCTGCTCTCCGTGCGCCTGACCATCGACGGGGAAGGGCCTTCCGGGGAATCCACGTCCGTCAGCCTGACCGCCGGCGCGGGCGTCGTGTCGTGGGACGGGGAAGCTGCCTTGACGCCGGCGGCCCTCATCCATCAAGCCGAGGTGGCGCTGCGCAAGGCGAAGCAGCTCGGCCGGAGCCGCCGCTACGCGTTCGAGACCGACGATGCGGAATTCGCGCGTCTGCGGGAGGATATGCGGCTTTCGATGGAGCTGTCCGTCGAGATCGGCGATGCGCTCGAACGCGGGGAGTTCGAAGCCTTCTTCCAGCCCCTGTTCAGGCCCTCGAACGGCCGGATCGTGGGGGCCGAAGCGCTCGCGCGCTGGCGGCATCCGTCGCGCGGCCTGGTCAGCCCCGCCGTGTTCATCCCGCCGCTCGAGCGCAGCGGCGCCATCGTCGACCTCGATCTGGCCATATTCGAGCAGTGCTGCCGCTTCCTGCGCGACCGTCTCGACAAGGGCGCGGTCATCGTGCCGCTGAACTGCAACTTCTCGCGCTTGCATTTCTTGGACGACTCGTTCGCCGACACGTTGAAAGGCATCGTCGACCGCTACGCCGTCCCTCCGTCGTATCTGTGCGCGGAAATCACGGAAAGCGCGTTCGTCGAGGATTTCGACACCGTGATCGGCCAAGTGAAGCGGCTGCACGAGCACGGTTTCAGCGTGGCCATGGATGATTTCGGCAGCGGGTACTCGTCGCTGGGCATGCTGCAGAACCTGCCCATCGACGAAGTGAAGATCGACCAGCTGTTCTTCCAGCGCGACCTTTCCGACTTCCGCAACGCGACCGTGGTGTACTCGATGGCGAACATCGCCAAGGTGCTGGGTCTGGTCGTGGTTTGCGAGGGCATCGAAACCGCCGAGCAGGTCGAGTTCGTGAAAGGCATCGGGTGCGACATTGCCCAAGGCTTCTTCTTCAGCCGCCCGGTCGACGAGGCTTCGTTCGGCGGCTTGCTGGAACGCGCCCTGGCGCACGAGCCCCAGAAGCGCTCGCCGCTGCGCAAAGAGGATGCGCGGTCGTTCATCGTGCGCTTGTTCGATCATGCCTTCGTAAGGCAGGATCTCGATGCGTTCGCAGACTGCTGCTTCGACGACGTGCAGTGGCAGGATCGGTTCGAGGAGGGCTGCTTCTCGGGCATCGACGCGGTGCGCGCGCATCTCGAGCGCGCGATGAGCGGCCGGGAGCTCTCCATCGCGTACAAGGCCATCACGGTGAACGAGCTGTCCGGCGACCTCGTCGCGGTGAGCGGCGAAGCGGTGTTCACCGGAGACGTGGACTACCAGGGCGTCTTCTACTTCGGTGCGTCGTGTTTGGCAACTGATGCCGGCGTCCTTCTGACCAAGATGAAGATCGACCGAGTCAACCGTTCGGGGCATTCGCATAGATCCTTGCAGATGGCGGCAATGGATATGGAGCGGTTGGACGAAGGCCCCGCGCTCGATCAATTCTACGGGGTCGTGCCCGTGGGCATCATTCGCTACGATTTGTCGGGCGACATGCTGATAACTTATATGAATCAAGCTATGTTCGACATCCTCGGCTACACGAAGGAGCAGTTTTACGGAGAGGTTGGAGCCAACCTTCGAATGATCGTGCATCCCGACGATCTCGACCATCTGTACAAGAAGAGCGTCGAGATGATAGAGACCGGCGAGTCGGAGCCGTTCTCCTATCGTTTCATCAGGCGCGACGGCTCCGTCGCACGCGTGCTGTATCGGCAATGCAATCTTCCGGGCATCGACGGGCGGCCCGTCACCCAGGGCATGTACATCGATCTGGACGAAGCCGAGCGCTATCTGACGGAGGGCGAAGGGGAATAGGGAACCCTGCGGAGCCGCGATGCGAGGGCGGCGCGCGTCGATCTTCGCGCAATCGGGGATTTCTGTCGTCTGCTCGAGGCTAAGGGCTCGAACGACCCCAGCACCCGCCGACACCGGCTTGACGGCGAAATGCACGCGTCGAGGTAAAAATCGAACGGTTTGGTAATCCTGGCGGAGCCCGGCTGCGGCGCTTCGAGTCCGCCGAGTGCGATTGGGAACGTTTCCCCAGGTCGGATACTCGAACCGTAAAACAAAGCGAATCAGTGGGATTACCAAACCGTTCGATTTTTACCTCGACGCCGTTTCCGCCGTCGAGCCTCTACCGGCGCCCTGCGGGAGTCTGTCGGGCTCCCGCAGTCTTTCGGTTTGGGCGCGAATCGATGCCTATGACAATTCCTTTGAAGCCTACCGCCGCGAAGGCATGCAAAATCCCTGGTGGCGAAATCCCCCTGCGCCTTCCGAGGGTCCGATCCCGCCGGATATTGTCATGGGAGTCGATTTGCGCCCAAGGTGGGGAAGGATGCGCGAGCGCTCGGCGAGTCGTGCGAAATCGGGCAGGTTATGCGCGATTTTGGCACGACTCGGTGCGCGCGAGCGAAGCGGTGCGTCCTACAATAGATCGAATCCTAAACGAAAGGGGTTCGTATGAACGCAAGAACGTGGAAGAAGCTGGGCGCGTGCCTGTGCGCCGGCACACTTGCCGCCGTGCTGTGCGCGGGCTGCGCTTCGAAGGCGTCCGACGATGCTGCGCAGCCGCTCGTCAACGGCGTGACCGATCGGCAGGAAGTGGTGTACTGCCTGTACTTCGGCCTCACCGACAAAGACACCGGCAAGCAGGAGCTCACCATGGAGGAGGCGAAGGATATCGCCATCCCGCTGTTCATCGAGGCGGGGTCGGGCTATACCGTGTACGAGGCCGAAGGAGGCTTCGCCAAAGAGGACGGGACCGTCGTGCAGAACGACACGCTCGTGTTCGACAGCACCCACGGCGACGAGCAGGCCATCCTCGACCTTATCGAGAAGGTCAGGCGGGCGCTCAACGTCGAGAGCGTGTACTGCGAGTCCAAGCTCGTCGGCTGCCAGATACGCGGCGGCGTCATATCGGGCGTCTCGTAAGCGGCGGATCGAGCGCTGCGAACGCCGCCTGCTGCTGCGGGCGGCGTTCGCGCAAAAACCATCGTTTGTTCGCTGTTTGAAGACGGCGCTTTACGACGAATGCTGTTAGAATGTCATCGATACCACGACGCGCATCCATGACTGACAAGAGGCACAAGATATGGCATTCGTCCACCTGCACAACCATACCGAATATTCCCTGCTCGACGGCCACACTCATATCTACGACATGGTGAAGAGAGCCGCCGACCTCGACATGCCCGCGGTGGCCATCTCCGATCACGGCGTGATGTCGGGCGTTCCGCAGCTGTGCGAGATGTGCGACAAGGTGGAAGCCGAGACGGGCAAGCGCGTGAAGCCCATCTACGGCTGCGAGGTGTACTTCACCACCGACGAAGAGCTGCGCAAGGACACGAAGCCGAAGCTGTACCACCTGCTGCTGCTGGCCAAGACGAACGAGGGCTACCACAACCTGGTGAAGCTGGTCAGCGAGTCGCACGTGGACAACTTCTACTATAAGCCGCGCACCACCTTCAGCATGCTGCAGAAGTACGGCAAGGGCATCATCGGCTCGTCGGCTTGCATCGCCGGCATCATTCCGAAGCTGCTCGACAACCGCCAGGTAGACGAGGCGGTCGAATGGGCCAAGAAGTTCGCCAGCTGCTTCGAACCGGGCGATTTCTACATCGAGCTGCAGAACCAGGGCATCCGCACCGATGCCGGGTTCACACAGACCGAGCTCAACCACATGCTGACCGACGTGGCCAAGGCCGCCGGCCTCAAGACCATCGCCACGAACGACTTCCACTATCTCACGCGCGAGGACGCGCGCGCCCAGGACTACATGCTGTGCATCGGCACGGGCGCGGCGTTCAACGACGCCAACCGCATGCGCTTCGAGAACGACCAGTTCTACATGAAGACCGAGGAGGAGATGCGCGAGGCCCTCAAGGACTTCCCCGAGGCCTGCGACACCACGGTGGAAGTGGCCGAGAAGGTGAACGTGGTGCTGGAGCGCGACTCTATCCTTCCGCGTTTCCCGTTGCCCGAGGGCGAGACCGAGGAAAGCTACTTCCGCAAGCGCGTGCAGGAGGGCTTGGTCAAGCACTACGGCAATCCTGTTCCTCAGGAGGCGCAGGAGCGCGCCGACTACGAGATGGGCATCATCATCCAGCAGGGCTTCCCGGCGTACTTCCTCATCGTGCAGGAGTACATCGAATGGGCGCGCAGCCAGGGCATCGGCGTGGGTCCGGGCCGCGGTTCGGCCGCAGGCGCCATCGTGGCGTACGCCATGGACATCACCGCGCTTGACCCGCTGTCCAACGGCCTGCTGTTCGAGCGATTCCTGTCGCCCGAGCGCGTGGAGATGCCCGATATCGACGTCGACTTCGAGCAGGGCCGTCGCGAAGAAGTGATCAACCACATCAAGGACGTGTACGGCGAGGATCACGTGTCGCAGGTCATCACGTTCGGCACCCTGCAGGCCAAGAACGCCGTGCGCGACGCCGCGCGCGTGCTGGACTACCCGTACAGCACCGGCGACAAGATCACGAAGATGATCGGCGACGAGCTGGGCATCACCATCGACAAGGCGCTGGCCACGAACCCCGACCTCAAGAAGGCCTACGAGACCGAAGAGGACGTGAAGGCCGTCATCGACGCCGCGCTGTCCATCGAAGGCCACGTGCGCGGCGAGGGCGTGCACGCGTGCGCCACCATCATCTGCCGCGACCCCATGGCCGATCACGTGCCCATGAAGCGCGACACCAAGGGCGGCGGCATCATCACCCAGTACGACGGCCATTACACGCCCGAGCTAGGTCTGCTGAAAATGGACTTCCTCGGCCTGCGCACGCTCGACGTGCTCACCATCGCGTGCCGCAATATCGAGCAGCGCTTCGGCACGAAGGTGATTCCCGAGGACATCCCCATCGACGACGAGGGCGCCTTCAAGCTCATGCAGTCCGGCAATATGGACGGCCTGTTCCAGGTGGAGGGCGCGTTGTACGTCAGCCTGTTCGCGCGCCTGCCTCCCACGCGCTTCTCCGACATCGTCGCCTCGATCGCGCTCAACCGTCCGGGCCCGCTGGAATCCGGCATGGTCGAGGACTACATCAAGGTGGCCAGCGGCAAGACCTCCATCCACTACTACGACGAGCGCCTCCGCCCCATCCTGGAGGAGACGTACGGCACCATGGTCTACCAAGAGCAGATCATGCAGATATCCATGGCTATGAGCGGCTTCTCGGCGGGCAAGGCCGACAAGCTGCGCAAGGCTATGGGCAAGAAGAAGCTCGACGTCATGCGCGCGTTGCAGGAAGACTGGAACACCGGCGCGGTGGAGAACGGCTATCCGCTGGAAATCGCGAAGCAGATCTGGGAAGACGCGGAGAAATTCGCTAAGTACGCGTTCAACAAATCGCACTCGGCCGCCTATGCCATCCTGGTCATGCGCACGGCGTACCTGAAGGCGCACTACCCGAACGACTTCATGGCGGCCGTGCTGTCGTCCTACATGGGCAACACCGACCGTTTGATCCGCTACATCGCAAGCTGCAACCACTCGGGCATTCCCGTGTTGCCGCCGGACATCAACTCGTCCAACGCCGAGTTCACGCCCACCGACGAGGGCGTGCGCTTCGGCCTGGTGGGCGTGCGCGGCGTGGGCGCGAACGTGGCCGAGGCCATCATCGAGGAGCGCGAGGCGAACGGGCCGTTCACGTCGCTGCACGACTTCGTGAACCGCCTGGACGCGAAATGCTACAACCGCAAGACGCTGGAAGCGCTCATCAAGGGCGGGGCGTTCGACTCGACGGGCTACACGCGCAAGCAGCTCATGTACTTCGTTGACGAGACGCCGCTGCTGGAAAGCGCCTCGAAGCGCCAGAAGGATCGTGAGAGCGGCCAGGTGTCGATGTTCGACCTGTTCGGCGACGATCCCGATTCGGGCTTCGAGGAGGAGGTTCCGGAACCGGACGGCGTGGAGTGGCCGAAGCGCCAGCTGTTGACGTTCGAGAAGGAGATCATGAAGATCTACGTCTCGGACCACCCGCTGCGCCCGTACGAGGGCACCATCGCGCGTATGACCAAGTTCTCGCTGGGAGACTTGGCCGAGCGCACGAAGGAGATCAAGTCCGCGGTGTTCGTGGGCATGATCTCGAACGTGGTGACGAAGCTGACGAAGCGCGGCACGAAGATGGCCACGTTCACCTTGGAGGACACGACGGGCCATGTGGAGTGCATCTGCTTCAAGTACGACGACAACGCCGAGGCCATCCAGGAAGACGCCATCGTGAAGGTGAAGGGCAAGTTCGAGGCGAACGACCGCGGCAATCAGATCATGGCGTTCGAGGTGGAGGTCATCGAGCTGAACGAGGCCGATGCGCGTCCGTCGCACCTTGAGCTGAAAGTTGCGTCCTCGGACTTCGACCAGTCGAAGTCGCTGCGGCTCAACCGCATCTTGAAGTCGTATCCGGGTCGCGACGGCGTGGTTCTGCTCGTGCAGCAGAGCGATGGCCGCAAGTTCCGCGCCGAACTGCCCGTGTCGGTGGATTCCCGCAGCCCCGTCATGCGTTCCGAGATCCAGGATCTGTTCGGTTCGCAGGTGTGGAGGGCTTCGTAGCGTCGTATCGCGCATTGCCCAGTCGCTCAAACAGTCCTGCTCGCTCGAAGGCCCCGCTGGGGCCTTCGGCTCGTGCGGAACTCGCTTGGTGGGCAACGCGCGATACGACGTAGCTTCGCGGCGCTTTTAAACAATTTGGCAAGCGGATAGCGCCCCCTCTTCGCAGAGGGGGCGTGTTCGTTTATGATGTCGGCTATGAATACGCAAACCATCACCCCAAACACCGCGCGTAAGCGCGAAGCAGCGGCCACTGCGGCAGCTGATAAACCCGTGCGCGACCATACTCTGGCGTTGACCTTGTCGTACAACGGCGCGCCGTTCAGCGGCTTCGCTCGTCAGCCGGGTCAGACCACCGTGCAGGGCGACCTCGAGGATGCCCTGCGCATGCTGTTCCGCCGCGATGTGGAAACCACGTGCGCGGGACGAACCGATGCGGGCGTGCATGCGCTCGGCCAGGTGGTCAGCTTCGACGTGGACGACCGCGACATCGCAGGACGCTCGCTGCCCAGCTTGCGCCGTTCTCTCAACGCGCTCACGCATGACGCCATCACCGTGCGCGAGGTCGAACCGAAGAAGCTGGGCTTCTCGGCGCGCTTCGACGCGCAGGCGCGCGAGTATCACTACCACCTGTGCGTGGACAGCACGTGCCCCATCTTCATGAAGGACTTCTCGTGGTTCGTCCCCGGCGGCCTCGATATCACGGCCATGGAAGCAGGTGCGCAGTATCTGCTGGGCGAGCACGATTTCAAGAGCTTCTGCATGGCCGCCTCGGCGGAAGGCAAGCCCACGCACCGCAACGTGCGCGAGATTTCCTTCCATCCCGAGACGGTGATGGGCGAGAACCTCATGTCCATCAAGGTGGTGGGCAACGCGTTTCTTCACTCCATGGTGCGCACCATCGTGGGCACGCTGGTGATGGTGGGGAAGGGCCAGCGCGACGCCGATTGGGTGGGCGAGGTGCTGGAGGCGTGCGATCGTCGGGTTGCGGGGGAGAACGCCCCAGCTCAAGGGCTTGTATTCTGGCGAGTCATCTACTGACGTGCTACAATAGGCCTCCGATAAACCGAAGGCGGCGTATCATGTTCAGCACATCAACGGCAAAGCGCGTGGCGCGCGAGGCGGAAAAGATCGTATCGCTCAAAGAGGATATGGACGCCGTCTCGTGGACGCGCGTGCTCGAAATAGGCAATCAGCTCCAAGAGGGCGTCGACGAGGCCGAGCGCGTCTCGCTGGCGCGCGAGCTCGTGTCCATCGCCCAATCTAATCGCTCGCTGTACACGCGCTTGGGCCTCGATTCGGAACCCTCGTCCTCGCGCGTGATGGCGTCGGGTATCGAAGTGATGGAGGGCGGGCTTGCCGAGGCCGCCATCGAAAAGCGGGGAGATCGAGGGGGACGGCGTCCTCCGATCATCGAGGCTCCGTCGATCGAGCCGGAGGTTTTCGTGGAAGAACCCAGCGAAACCGATTTCCAGGCGGCCGGCGTGCAGGCAGAGTGCGATCTCGTGGCGAAGAACGATCCCGACGAAAGCGACTTCATCGAGGCGGCCGAGGCCGTAGCGCGCGTCGATTCGCCGTCCGCTCCTTTGCCCGTCGATCCCGAACCCGTCGA
Source organism: Eggerthella sp. 1_3_56FAA (assembly GCF_000185625.1). Classification (NCBI taxonomy): domain Bacteria; kingdom Bacillati; phylum Actinomycetota; class Coriobacteriia; order Eggerthellales; family Eggerthellaceae; genus Eggerthella; species Eggerthella sp. 1_3_56FAA. The sequence continues at coordinate 851,358 of NZ_GL622579.1, read as the reverse complement.
TCCTGCGCCCGTTGCCGAGCCTGCCGCGCAGGTTGAGGCGACGAAGCCGGAAGAACCCTCCTCGACGCAGCCGCAGCAGGAGCCGCGACCAGAGCCGGAGCCGAAGCCGGAGTCCGTGGCTGCGCCCAAAGAGAAGCCGCCTCGGCAGCGCCGTTTCGCGCGTTTTCGCAACCTGTACGAAAGCCGCGACGGCGGCCTGTGCGTCTTCGAGGACGAGCACGGGCACCTCGTGGCCGTCGACTCGTCGAAGCTCGCCTAGCGAACGCGAAGAGCCCCGTAGGGCCCTTCGTTCGTTTACGCCGCCGGTTTCTTGGGGACGGTCTTGTCCACGAAGTAGATCTTGTACCACATGAGGAACATGTAGACGATCCAGATCTTGCGGGAGCGGTCGATCTTGTACCTGTGCTCGTCGAGTAGGCGCACCAGCTCGTCGGTGTTGAAGAACTGTTGCGCGATGTCGCCGGTGAACCATTCCTTGACCTGGTTGTAGTAGCGGTCCTGGCGCAGCCAGTCCACCATGGGCACGGGAAAGCCCAGCTTCTCCTTCTGCGCCCAGTCTTTCGGGATGGCGCGCTCGGCCGCCTCGCGCAGGGCGATCTTCGTCTGCTCGCCGTTCGCTTTGAACGGGGTGGGGATGGTGCGCGAGACGTTGAACACCTCCTTGTCGAGGAACGGCACGCGGCTTTCCAGCGAGTGGGCCATCGACATCTTGTCGGTTTTCAGCAGGATGTCGCCCACCAGCCAGAAGAAGAGGTCGACGTACTGCATGCGCGTCGTCTCATCGAGGTCGGACACCTCCGCGTACGCAGGCGCGATCAGCTCTTGCGGCGAGCACGCCTGCACGGGGCGCTTCAGCAGGCGGGCGCGCTCCTCGGGGCTGAACGCCACGCCGTTGGCGTTGGTGTAGTACCAGTCCTCGGGGGTCTCGCTGGCGCGCTCCAGGTAGTTCGCGCCGCGCACGCCCAGCGCGTGAGCCGCCTTCGACGCGCCGCGCAGCAGGCCCTTCGGCACCCAGGACAGCTTCGCGTTGGCGAACGGCGTCTGGTAAATGCGGTAGCCGCCGAAGAACTCGTCGGCGCCCTCGCCGGACAGCACGGCCTTCACCTTCTTCGCGGCCTCCTGGTCGACGAAGTACAGCGCCACGGCGCTCGGGTCGGCGGACGGCTCGTCCATGTGCCACTGCACGCGGGGCAGGCTTTCCCAGTACTCCTCTTCGCCGATGTGCTTGGAGTTGTTCTCGATGTGCAGCTCGTCGGCCAGCTCGCGCGCCCAGGCAATCTCGTCGCGCTCGCCTTCGTACTCGGCGAAGCCCACGGTGAACGTCTTGATGTCGGGATTCTCCTTCGCCAGGCATGCGGCCATGTAGCTGGAATCGATGCCGGACGACAAGAACGAGCCCACCTCCACGTCGGCCACGTTGTGGTAGCGCACGCTTTCGCGCATGGCGGCGTCGATGGCCTTCACGGTGTCCTCGCGGCTGCGGTTCTGGTCGAAGTCGTACGTGGGGCGCCAGTAGCGCTCGGTTTCCGTCGTGCCGTCGGCGCGCACGGTCATGCAGTGCGCGGGCTCCAGCTTGTAGATGCCCTTGAAGAACGTCTCGGGCAGCGCCGAGAACTGGAAGCACAGGTACTGCTCCAGCGCCTCCTCGTTGAGCTCGCGTTCGTAGGCGGGGTGCTCCAGGATGCATTTGATCTCGGAGGCGAAGATGAACTGCGAGCCGGCCTCGCCGTTCTGCACGGTGTAGTAAAACGGTTTGATGCCGAAGAAGTCGCGCGCGCAGAACAGCTCGCCACGCTGCTTGTCCCAGATGGCGAACGCGAACATGCCGCGCACCTTATCCAACAGCAGCTTGCCCCAGGCCAGGTACGACACCAGCAGCGTCTCGGTGTCGGACTCGGTCTTGAACGTCCAGCCGTCCGCGGCCAGCTCGTCGCGCAGGTCGCGGTAGTTGTAGATCTCACCGTTGAACACGATGGCGTAGTCGCCGATGGTGAACGATCCGGGAGCGGAGCCTTCCGTAGCCGGCGACGTCACGATGGAGTCATGCGCGCCCGTGGCGCGCACCATGGGCTGGCTGCCGTTCTCGAGGTCGATGAGCGACAGGCGCCGATGCCCCAGCGCCACGCCGTCGGCAAGGTACTGGCCCTCGCCGTCGGGGCCGCGGTGCGCCATGATGTCGCACATGGCCTTCAACGTGGGCGCGTCGGTTTCGGTCGCGCCGGTGAATCCGCAGATACCGCACATGAATGATTCTCCTTCTCGTTTGGTCTGCACACCATGATAGCCCAAGCGCCCCGCAACCCCCAAGCGCCCTGCCCGCCCCCTCGCCAAAACCGCAGATTTGGAGGGAGCTGGCAGCGAGTAGTCACCGTAGGAACGCATCTTCGCCCGTAAAACACGCCTCGCGCGCTGTGGCGTGTTTTACGGGCGAAGATGCAGCGCCGCGCACGTTCGCAGACCCGGGACGTTCTTTCGGTGCGGCAGCGGCGAGACCGGCGTCCGAATGCGAAGCGGTTCCCGCGCGGCGGTGCGCGCGTCGGAGGACGCTTCCGTAGCACCTCTTCGGGCGTCGGTTGCTGGCAAAACGGATCTTTCGGCAAAACGTTGTTGGCGACCAGGGTTTTCCCGGTATAATGATGCATCTGGATCGCGGCGCAGGTGCACGACGTGGATGGGCGCCCGTATCCGATCCTTTGCGGACGCGTTCCGCGAGCGGATTTTCCGGGGAATACCAACTGAACGTTAACGGAGGTTTTCGATGGCTTCAACGCATGCGCACGCGCGCTCGGCCTGGTCGGGCAAGTGGGCGTTCATTCTGGCTGCGGCGGCATCCGCTGTGGGCTTGGGGAACATGTGGCGCTTCCCCTATCTGGCCGCCAAGTACGGCGGCGGCACGTTTTTGCTTACCTACCTGGTGCTCGTGTTCACGTTCGGCGTATCGTTGCTGCTGCTTGAGACGGCGCTCGGTCGCAAGACGGGGCAGTCGGCCATCGGCGCGTTCAAGCAGTTCGGCAAGAAGTACGCCTTCATCGGCATCCTGGCATCCACCGTGCCCTTCATCATCACGCCGTACTACTGCATCATCGGCGGATGGGTGACGAAGTACGCGGCCGCCTACCTGATCAACGGCCCGGAGGCGCTGGCCGACGGCGGCGACTTCTTCACGGGCTTCATCTCGAGCAACACCGAGAGCTTCTTATGGATGCTCCTGTTCATGGCCGTCGTGTTCATCGTGGTGTCGCTGGGCGTGAAGGGAGGCATCGAGAAGGCGAACCTCGTCATGATGCCGGCGCTCATCATCATGGCCGTAGGCATCGCGCTGTACACGCTGACCATGCCCGGCGCCGTCGACGGTGCCCTGTACTACCTCACGCCCGACTTCAGCAAGTTCTCACCGGAGCTGGTCATCGGCGCGCTCGGGCAGATGTTCTACAGCCTGTCGCTGGCCATGGGCATCATGATCACGTACGGCTCCTACCTGGACAAGAAGTCCAGCCTCACGCAGAGCGTCGCCCGCATCGGCGGCTTCGACATCGGCGTGTCGTTCCTCGCCGGCCTCATGATCGTGCCGGCCGCGTTCGTGGCCATGGGCTCGGGCGAGGCCGTGGCGGCCAACTCCGGTCCGTCGCTCATGTTCGTCATCCTGCCCACCGTGTTCGCCGACATGGGCGGCGCGGCCACCGTCGTGGGCTTCCTGTTCTTCCTGCTGGTACTGTTCGCAGCTTTGACCAGCGCCATTTCGCTGACCGAAACCTGCACCTCCATCGTGCAGGACGGTGCGGGCTGGTCGCGCAAAAAGGCGCTGTGCGCCGTCATCGGCGTGGTCGCGGTGGCCGGCATCTTCGTGAACCTGGGCTACAACGGCTTGTCGTTCATCGAGCCGATGGGCGAGGGCACCACGCTGCTGGACTTCTTCGACTTCATCTCCAACTCGGTGATCATGCCTATCGTCGCGCTGCTCACCTGCATCTTCGTCGGTTGGATCATCAAGCCGAAGGCCATTGTCGACGAGGTGAAGATCTCCAGCGAGTTCAAGGTGGAGAAAGCCTGGACCGTCATCATCAAGTACGTGGCGCCGGTGCTCGTGGTGGTCATCCTCGTTGCGTTCGTCGCGCAGACGTTCGGGCTCATCAGCTTCTAGCGTTCAGGCGCATACGAGGCATTCGCGCGGAGCGCCCTTCGGGGCGCTCCGTTTCGTTTCGGGCGCGAGCGGCGCGGATGGGGCTCGTGCTTCGTGTGCGTTCCGGTTGTGCCGCTCCGGCCGCCCCGTCTCGCCTGGCCGCGCCGCCTCGTCTAACCAGGCGTCGGTCGCGTCGTCCCGCCTGGCCGCGCCTCGACCAACCCGTTCCGCCTGGCCGAGCTCCGGCCGCCTTACCTCGCTTGTCCGCGCCTTGCACGCCTGGCCCCCGCGCCGCCCGGTTTCGCGTTTTTGCAAGGTCATGTGCTGCAAATTCAACGGTTTGGCACAGCCGGATCGTTCGGGCGTGGCATTCCGAGGGGGCGGCGAAATGCGACCTGGGGTTTCGCTTCGGCATCCTTCGGGAAGATGCGTCGAGGGATGCCGAGTAGTGCCAAACCGTTGATTTTGCCGCATACCGGATCCGGTTTTCGTTCGGGCGCGATCCCGCTGCAAGCGGCGTTACGGCGGCAGCGATCGGTTTTCGCAGGGATGTTGCGTTCGGTTCGGACTGTCCGGCTCCCAACCTCGCGCGACCTGGCGTAACGTCGCGGGTTGCGCGTCTTGGGGCGCGGAGGCATCCAAGGGCGCTCGAAGTGCAACATCGCGGGCAAAACCGTGCAACGGACGCGCTGAACGGTTTTGCGCCGATAGATGGCATGACGGCGGAAGCGAAGTCGAACGGCGGAAATCGAACGGTTTGGTAATCTCGACGAGGGCTCGGTCGCGGCATCTCGGACCCGCAGAGCGCGATCGAAGGGGTTTTCCCAGGTCGGATGTTCGAAGCGTAAATAAAAGCGAATCGATAGGATTACCAAACCGCCCGATTGCTGCCACAGAGCGGGGATTTCGCCGTCAAATCGGCATTGACGGGTGCTGACGTATGCCGCCGTGCACGTAGGGCGGCATGCTGTCGGTCAAGACGGCGCGCTTCGAGTGCTCCGCATGAAAAAGATACCGAAGCGTCGGAGAATGCGAGGGGAGGCCGCGCAGGGCGCAGGTAGTTTGCTATCATGGGACGACACATCTGCATCGTATGAGAAGGAAGTTCCATGTCGCTATCCATCGGTATCGTCGGTCTGCCGAACGTCGGCAAGTCCACGCTGTTCACGGCCCTCACGAACAAGGGCGGCCTCGCGGCCAACTACCCGTTCGCCACCATCGAGCCCAACGTGGGCGTGGTGCCCGTGCCCGACGCGCGCCTGGACGCGCTGGCGAACATCGACCATCCCACGCGCATCGTGCCCGCCACCATCGAGTTCGTGGACATCGCGGGCCTCGTGGCCGGCGCCAGCCAGGGCGAGGGCCTGGGCAATCAGTTCCTCGCGAACATCCGCGAGACGGACGCCATCTGCGAAGTCGTGCGCTTCTTCGGCGACCCCGACGTGGTGCACGTGGCGGGCCGGGTGGACCCGAGCAGCGACGTGGACACCATCAAGACCGAGCTCATGCTGGCCGACATGGCCACCATCGAGAAGGCCCTGCCGCGCTTGGAAAAAGAGGCGAAGCGCGACAGGGACGGCGCCAAGAAGGTCGAGGTGGCGAAGAAGGTGCTCGCGGGCCTGGACGAGGGGCACCGCGCCCGCACGTTGGGGCTGGACGAGGACGAGCAGGCTGCCATTTACGATCTGCACCTGCTGACGATGAAGCCCATGCTGTACATCGCCAACGTGGACGAGGACCAACTGGACGCCGATCTGCCCGAGATCGACGGCTGCCGCCCCGTGCCCATCAGCGCGAAGGTGGAGGCCGACCTGGCCGAGCTCGATCCTGCCGAGGCGAAGGAGTACCTGGAGGCCATGGGTCTCGAAGAGAGCGGCCTGGCGCGCCTGGTGCGCGAGGCGTATAAACTTCTGGGGCTGCAGTCGTACTTCACCACCGGCGAACAGGAAACGCGCGCTTGGACCATCCCCGTCGGTGCGAAGGCTCCGCAGGCGGCGGGCGTCATCCACACCGATTTCGAGCGCGGCTTCATCAAGGCGGAGACGGCCTCGTACGAAGACTACGTGGGGCTGGGCGGCGAGAAGGGCTGCCGCGATGCCGGCAAGCTTCGTCAGGAAGGCAAGGAGTACGTCGTCCAGGACGGCGACGTCATGCACTTCAAGTTCAACGTGTAAGGAATTCGTTCCGAACCCCCTTTGAACAGGGGGTTCGGTTTTTAACGGAAACGTCTAATGCATGCCGGGGTATACGGCTCCGGTGGCGGGCGCGGGCGCGTCGCCGCGATCGGACGGAATCACGCCGAACTCGACCAGCAGACCGTAGAGGTCGGTTCCCTTGATCTTCTCGATTCCCTCGTGCAGGGCGAGCTTTTCGAGGGGATTCATCTCCATGTCGGTGATGGGCTTGCCGTCCCTGATCAACGTGGTGGCGTTCAGCAAATCGCGGATGTCGAACGCGCTGCCCCATACTTCGGGCACGCCGCGGTCGACGTTGCACAGCGTGTAGACGGCTTCCATGCCGGTGCGCATGGAATACTCGGTGGTGAAAATGGTGTCGCGTGGTGTTTCCGCGAATTGGCCGATGAACGCGAAGTTCACCGCGCCTTCAGGTACGACGTCGGGTCGGTCGCCTGCGGCGCGCGGCATGAAGAATGCCGTGATGTAGGGCATCATGCACGGAACCGTGTTGGCGCTGTTCTCGGCGAGCTCCTCGATCTGCGATTCGGGAACGCCCAGGTGGTACAGCCACTCCATGCATATTTCCTTGCCGGTGCATTCGCGCAGGGTTTTCTTCACGTAGTTGCCGGGCACATCGGTGAACAGGCCGTATATCCAGCCGCACAGCTGATCGTCGGGCTGGGCTCTGAACTGGGGTTGCCTGTTGAACGTCCAGCTTAAAAGCCAGTTCGAATCTTTTACGGTAACGATGCCGCCGGTTACGACGCCGCCCGAGAACGGATCGCGACGGCAAATGCTCTCGATATAGGGAACGATCTTCTCATCGAGCGTCGTGACGGTGGCGCTCATCCAGTTGGATTTCTCCGGATCGCCGATGAATTTTTCCGGATTCCCGAATGCGGAATCCTGCCGTGCGATACGTCGCCACAGGTCGAACCCGGTTCCTTTTTCCAGCACGGCGTTGAACTGGGCCGGCTCGTCTTGCGATCCGAAGGACGAATTGGCGACGCAGCTGCCGTTGGTGATGAACAGCAGGTCGTCGTCGGTGAGGTGAAACGTCTTGTCGGCCCCTTCGCATATCGTCTGCACCTCGGTGGCTACTTTGCGCTCCGGGGTGCTGGAGAACGTGATGTCGACGACCTCGGTGTTCAGATGGATCTGCACGCCCTGGCCTTTCAGGTAGTTCACCATGGGCAGGATGAGGGATTCGAACTGGTTGTACCGGGTGAAGCGCAGTGCGCTGAAGTCGGGGAGCCCGCCGACGTGGTGGACGAAACGCTGGATGTAGCGCTTCATCTCGAGCGCGCTGTGCCAGTTCTCGAAGGCGAACATGGTGCGCCAGTACAGCCAGAAGTTGGAATCGAGCACATCGTCGGAAAAATAGTCGGTTATGGGCTTGTCGTCGAGTTGCTCTTCGGGGGTGAAGAACAGGTTCATGATCTCCATGCACGCCTTGTCGGACAGGTTGAATGTATTGTCGAGGCCGGCGTCTTCACCCCGGTTGACCGTTGCGCGGCACAGGGAATAATTGGGATCGCGCTTGTTCAACTGATAGTAGTAATCGAGGATGCTCATGTTCTCGTCCTCGATGGAGGGGATGGATCGGAACAGGTCCCACATCACTTCGAAGTGGTTGTCCATCTCGCGACCGCCGCGCATAGTGAAGCCGAGCTGGGGATACTCCCACCCGTCGCAGGCGCCGCCTGGTTCGGCGTCGCGTTCGAACAGGTGCACGCGCGAGCCGTCCATCTGAGCATCCCTGATCAGGTAGCACGCGGCTGACAAGCCCGCCAGCCCGGTGCCGACGATGTAGGCCGACTTGTCCTCGATGCCCTCCGGCTTTGCCGGGCGGGCGAATGCTTCGTAGTTTCCGCTGGAATAGTACACAGGCTCTCCAATCTCTCGACGTGGGGGTACGGCCCCCATTGTGATGCGGGGCGTCCGAGGGCGAAGAGGGCGTACCGACCTGATGCGGTTTCGTTTGGAAGGGGTAACGTGGGGGTTCGGGTTGGCGCATGCCGCGGTGTCGAAGAACCCAGAACGGCTTGCATTGCGTTCGGCGTCGGCTTCGTAGCTTTGTTGCCGCTCGAACGATTGCGGCCGGCTTGTTTTCCGTTTGTGTATACTGATCACGAACAATGCGCTGAAGCGTGTCGGATGGTTCGAGCGGCCGCGCGTGTCGAGCGCGATCGGGTGAGCATGGTCGGGGAGCGAGGATTATCTATGGACGAGATCGGGAAGCTGGGCTTCGGGTTCATGAGGCTGCCCGTCGTCGAGGGCGACGGCGGCAAGGAGATCGACATCGAGCAGGTCAAGCATATGGTAGACCTGTTCATGGACGCGGGCTTCACCTATTTCGACACGGCGCGCGGCTACCATAACGGCCGGTCGGAGGCGGCGCTGCGCGAGGCCGTCGTCGAGCGCTATCCGCGCGAATCGTTCCAGGTTGCCACGAAGCTGCCGGCGTGGCTGGCGAAAAACGCCGACCATGCGCGCGCTATGTTCGACAAGTCGCTGCGCGAGACGGGGGCGGGTTATTTTGACTTCTTCTTGCTGCATAACCTGGGCGAGGAGCGCACGCGCCTGTTCGACGACTTCGGCCTGTGGGACTTCCTGCACGAGAAGAAGGAGGCGGGTCTGATCCGCAACCTGGGCTTCTCCATCCACGACAAGGCTGCCGTGTTGGAAGAGGTGCTGGAGGCGCATCCCGAGGTGGACTTCGTGCAGCTGCAGATCAATTACGCCGACTGGGAGAGCGAAACCGTCGAATCGCGCAAGTGCTACGAGGCTGCGCGCGCCCACGGGCTGCCTGTCGTGGTGATGGAGCCCGTTAAGGGCGGCTCGCTCGTGCATCTGCCCGAGGAGGCGGCGGACGTGCTGCGCGCCGTGAACCAGGACGAGTCGCTGCCCTCGTGGGCACTGCGGTTCGCCGCATCGCTGCCGGGCGTGCTCACCGTGCTGTCCGGCATGTCCACGCCCGATCAGGTGAGCGAGAACACGCAGATCATGCGCTCGTTCCATCCGCTGACGCACGAGGAGGACGAGGCGCTGGCGCGCGTGCGGGCCATCCTCGACGGCGTGTCCACCGTGCCGTGCACCGACTGCCGCTACTGTTTGAAGAACTGCCCGAAGGGCGTGCGCATCCCGGCGGCCCTCGCGTCGCTCAACATCCTAGAGCTGTTCCACGACATGCATCGGGCGCAGGAGAACTACGATTGGAACGCGTCGAGCGGCCCCGCGTCCACGTGCGTCGGGTGCGGCGCGTGCGAAAGCGTGTGCCCGCAGCATATCGAGATCGTGAAGGAGCTGGGTCGCGCCGCCGAGCTGTTCGAGAAGAAGCCGGCATGACGGCGACAGGCCCCGGCCAGGACGTGGGCGTCGAGGCGCTCGACGCGTTCTTCGCGCGCACGCCGCGCTTGGCCGTGGCGTTCTCGGGCGGGTGCGACTCCTCGTTCCTGCTGGTCGCCGCGTTGCGCGCCGGATGCGACGTGAAAGCGTACGGCGTGCGTACGGCGTTCCAGCCCGCCTTCGAGATCGACGACGCGAAGCGCCTCGCCGCCGAGCTGGGGGCGGACTTCGAGCTGGTCGACGCCGACGTGCTGGCGCAGGGCGAGATCTGCGCGAACGGACCCGATAGGTGCTACCGCTGCAAGACGTTCATCTTCTCCACCATCCTCGCGCGCATGGCCGAGGACGGCTTCGAGGTGCTGGCCGACGGCACGAACGTCACGGACGATCCGGCGAACCGCCCCGGCTTCCGGGCGCTCGCCGAGCTGGGCGTGGTGTCGCCGCTGCGCCGCGCGGGCATGGCGAAAGACGACGTGCGCGCCGCGTCGCGCGAGCTAGGCCTGTTCACGGCCGACAAGCCCAGCTTCTCGTGCATCGCCGTGCACGTGGGCGCGGGACGTCCCGTCACCGCCCAGACGCTTGCCGAGACGGCCGAACGCCTGGGCGTGACGGGTGGGAAGCGCCCGTAAGCGCGACGCGCCGGTTGACGATTCGTCGTAGGCTGCAGCCGCGCTGGTCGAGCGTGCTACAATGATTCGACATCAATCGTCGGCGAAGGAGAGCCTGCAGAATGAAGATCGTGGATTTGCGAGATTGTCCCGCCAGCGGCCTTTTCTACGGTGGGCGCGCCGGACAGAAAGAGGGCATTCTCGTGGACGGCGTCCCGTGGATAGCGAAGTATCCGCGTACGACGCGCGACCTCCAGGGCAAAAATCTTCCGCCGTACACGTCGAGCCCTGTATCCGAGCATCTCGGCGCGCGAATCTACGCGTCGCTCGGCATTCCCGTTCATGAGACGATGCTCGGTTACCGAAACGGCAAGATCGTCTGCGCGTGCAAGGACTTCACGTTTCCCGGAAAGCGCCTATTCGAGTTCAAGGATATCAAGAACGCCCTTTCCGACGATGACGGGGGATTCGATTCGGCTCCCTCGGACGGCGAGAGCGTCTTCCTTGGCGACGTGCTCGCCACGATAGAGACATCCGACCTCCTGCGCAGCGTGCCCGGGGTGCTCGAGCGTTTCTGGGATATGTTCGTGGTGGACGCGTTCATCAAGAACCCCGACCGGAACAACGGTAACTGGGGCGTGTTGATGGACGCGTCGTTCTCCTACGAGCTCGCGCCGGTGTACGATCTGGGCAGTTCGCTGTTCAGCAAGCGTGGCGATTCGCTTGCACGGCGGAGGATGCTCGACGAGTCGGATATCGATCAGGATGCGTTCGGGACGAACGTGTCGTGCTATCGCCTGCCCTCGGGCGATGGGAGGGGGGCGTCCATCCACCCCTTCTCCTATATGGCGCAAACCGTCAACCCCGACCTCGATGCGGCGATCAAGCGGTTCATGGGTTCCGTCGACATGGGTCGGATAGACGCGCTCATCGACTCCGTTCCGGCGGAGGCGTACGGACGGCCTATCATGTCCGAGGCCGTCCGAGCCTCCCATAAGCTTCTGCTTCGTCGAAGGATCGACGAAGGCTTCGCCCCTTTGCTCGCGCGCATCGTGGAGCGCGAGGGCTAGCCGCCGCTCGTCCCGGGGCGCAAGGCGGGTACGCGCCGGGGCTTCGCGCGCTGTTCGCGACGGCGTATACTGGGAGATGCACGACGCGCCGCTTCGGCGAGCGCGGCGGCGCCTTTGCCCCAACCGAAAGGAACGCCATGACCTCCTACGTTTTCACCCATGCGACCGTGCTCGACGGCACCGAGGGCATGGAGCCGCAGCCCAACATGACCGTCGTGGTGAACGAGGGCGTCATCGAGAAGGTGGGTCCCGCCGCCTCAACCGTGGGGCCGTTGGGCGCGCGCGAGATCGATCTGGCGGGAGCGTATCTGGCGCCGGGCCTGGTGAACCTGCATGTGCATCTGTGCGGCTCGGGCAAGCCGACGAGCGCGGGCGCTGCCGGCGACCTCATCGACAAGGTGGTGGGCAACCCGTTGGGCAGGTGGTACCTGCGCCGCACGCTCAAGGCGCATGCGCAGCAGCAGCTGGCCAGCGGCGTGACCACGGTGCGCTCGGTGGGCGATCCCGGGTTCGCCGACGTGGACGTGCGCGACGCCATCGACGCGGGGAGGTACCCAGGTCCGCGGCTGGTCGCATCCGGCGTGGGGGTCACGGTGCCGGGAGGCCACGGCGCGGGCCTGTTCGCGCACGTCGCGTCCACGCCGGAAGAGGCGCGTGCCATCGTGCGCGATTGCTTCGCGCACAAGTGCGACCTCGTGAAGCTGTTCATCACCGGCGGCGTGTTCGACGCCGAGGTGGAGGGCGAGCCGGGCGTGCTGCGCATGTCGCCCGAGGTCGCGCAAGCTGCCTGCGACGAGGCTCGCAAGCTCGGCCTGCGCACCGCCGCGCACATCGAGAGCGCCGAAGGGGTGCGCGCGGGCCTCGAAGCCGGCGTGGACACCATCGAACACGGCGCTGCTCTGGACGACGAGCTGATCGCGCTGTTCAAGCGCAACGGAGCCGGTCGCGCCTCGTCGTTGACCTGCACCGTCTCACCCGCGTTGCCGTTCGTCGAGCTCGACCCTGCAAAAACGCACTCCACCGAGGTGCAGAAGGTGAACGGCCGCATCGTGTTCGAGGGCATCGTGCAGGCGGCGAAGCAGGCGCTGGCGGCGGGGATCCCCGTAGGTTTGGGAACCGATTCGTCGTGCCCCTACATCACCCAGTACGACATGTGGCGCGAGGTGGTGTACTTCGAGCGCATCGTGGGCGCGTCGCGTCAGATGGCGCTGCATACGGCCACGTTGGGCAACGCGCGCATCCTGGGGCTGGGCAACGAGACGGGCTCCGTCGAGGCGGGCAAGGCGGCCGACCTCATCGTGCTCGACCGCAACCCCCTGGAGAACCTGGAGGCGCTTCGCGACGTGCGCATGGTCATGGCTCGCGGCGTGCTGGACGAGCATCCTCGCGTGAAGCGCCTTGCCGAACTGGACGTCGAGCTCGACGGCTTCCTGCCGAAGCCCGTCTAGCGGCGCTGCCGGCGGGCGAGGTCGGCGAGGAGGGTTTCGAAGCCTTGCTGCTGGTCGGTGAGCTCGCAGCTTGCCAGCAGGTCGCGGGCGCTTTCGAGGGTGGCGGTGCCGGCATGGGGCGAGCGGTGCAGCGCCATGCCGCATTCGATGACGGCGGCTGCGAACGTCCAGTCGTCGTTCGGGCGGTCGGTGCAGCTCTCGTCGTCGACCACCAACGTCTGCTCCACCGCTTCGACGGTTCCCGCAGGGCGGTAGCGCATCGTGCACGTCAGCCATTCCCCGCCGTTCGCTTTGGAGCGGCGATCGTCCTGCCGGTCGTCGGCATCGCTTCCGTATTTCAATGCGGACGCGCCCACCTCGAACGCCGATCCTGCGGGGACGATCTCGTACGCCACGGTGAACGCATGGCCCGCGCCCACCTCGCCCGCGTCGGCCGCATCGTCGCGGAACTCCTCGTCGGCGAGCGCGCGGTTCTCGTAGCCGATCAGCCGATAGCCCTTCACCCGGTCAGGATTGAATTCCACCTGGATCTTCACATCGTCGGCAAACGGCACGAGGTTCGCACGGAGGTTCCGTCCGAGCACCCGCCGGGCTTCTTCGGCGCAGTCGATGTAGTGGTAGGCGCCGTTGCCGTGGTCGGCCAGCGTCTCCATCTTATTGTCCTTGTAGTTGCCCGAGCCGAATCCCAGCACCGAGAGGTACACGCCGGTCTCGCGCTTCCGCTCGACGAAGTCGTGCAGCTCGCTCTCGGACGAGATGCCCACGTTGAGGTCGCCGTCCGACGCCATGACGACGCGGTTCACACCGCCTTCGATGAACGACGATTCCGCCAGGCGGTACGCCTGCTCCAAACCGGCTTCCCCGTTCGTCGACCCTTCGGCGACGAGGCCGTCGACGGCGCGCATGATACGCCGCTTGTCGTCGCCCGGCACGCCTTCGAGCAGCACGCGCTCGCCGCTGGCGTAGGTTACGACGGACACGCGGTCGCGCTCCGTCAGCCCTTCGACGAGCGTGGCGAACGAGTCTTTGACCAGGGGGAGCTTGTCAGGGTCGTCCATCGACCCCGAGACGTCGATGAGGAACACGAGGTTGGCGCCCGCGGACGAAGCGTCGCCGTCCTTCTCGGTGGCGAATCCCATGACCAGCAGCTTCGTCTGGTCGTTCCAAGGACAGTCGCTCATCTGGGTCGATACGCCGAACAAGTCGGAGCCAACGGGCGCCGGGTAGGCGTAGTCGAAGTAGTTGAGCAGCTCTTCGGTGCGCACGGCGCCGGCAGGTACGACGGCCGGCGCGTATTCCTGCGCCACCATGCGGCGCAGGTTGCAGTACGAGGCCGTGTCGACGTCGGCCGACAGCGTGGACAGCGGGCTGGTCGCAGGGGAGAGGAACCCCGGCTCGTCGAGCGCACGGTATTCCTCGGTGCCGCCGGGAGAGGGCGAGGGGTTGTACGGATAGGGAGGAGGGCATGAGGAGGCTGTCTCGGGCAGCGCGGAACCGATGGCCATGATCTCCAATTCGCTTGCAGCCGATCCCAGCTGGCCGCCCGCCTGACCGTCGGGGCTGCATCCGGCAAGCGATGCGCCGGCGATCAGGGCGGCGAAGGCGATGGAGCCCGCGGCGAGCCTGCCGCGGCTGCGGTTGGAAGCGTGCATGATGTTCTCCGTTCGTCGGGCTTACGCGGGGTCGGCCAGGTACGTGACGCCGTTTTCGTCGTATCGGATGGCATAAGGGTGGGCCGGGTCGCTCGTCGCGAACACCGTGCACGGCGAGGATGCCGTTACGCCGGGGCCGGTGGCGACGGTGCGCTCCAATTCTTCTCCGACGATTTCGGGGCTGGCAGGTAGGGGGCCGTCGTCGCCGAGGGCGACGCGCAGACGCTCGCCCGAGGAGAGCGTGACGAACGGGTGACGTGCGTCTCCGTCGGACGGAGCCGCGCCCGATTCGCTTTGCGCTTCGTCGGCCGAGGAGGGGGCGGCTGATTTCAATTCGTCGTTGATGCTGGCGATCGTCGCCGCACCGCCGGAACTCGGGGGCTGCGTGAGGGAGGAGGCGTAGGTGAGCGCGCCGATGCCCGCAGCAAGCACGAGGCAGGCGGCGAGGGGGATCAGCGCGCGCCGCGCCGACCGGCGCTTCGGCGCGCGCCGCTCGCTTGCGGCCAGCAGCTCCGCCAGCATGCGCCGCCGGGCCTCTTCGTCGGGACTCATGCTCTCGTAGGCATCCGCCAGACACTTCTCGAGCGATTCTTCCGCGTGGAAACGGCTATCGTCCATGTCTCTCACCTCCCAACATCGTCTTCAGAAGCGCCCGCGCCTCGCTCAGATGGCTGCGCACGGTCGAGGATGGCACTCCGGTCAGGGCCGCTATCTCTGCCGTGCGATACCCCTCGTAATAGAACAGGTACACGCAGGTCTTGTACTTCTCCGGCAGGGCCAGCACCGCATCCAGCGTCTCGTCCTGCCGCGCGCGCCTCTCGTCCGCGATGTCTTCGGGAAGGGCGGTCTGCCGCGTTCGGTGCGCGCTTTTCAGCACGTCGCGGCAGTGGTTCTGGGCGCATACTATGAGCCATGCCTTCTCGTGCTCGGGGTCGTTGAATCGGCGCGGGCGGTCGATCAGCTTCATGAACACGCTCTGCGTCGCGTCCTCCGCGTCGGCCGCGCTGCCCAGAAACGAGTAGCACAGCCTATACACCGTCGCGGCGTGGCGGTTGAACAGTGCGGCTATGTCGACGTTGTTCTGCAGCGGTTTTCCCTTTCTGACTGCAACACGATCGAGCGGCGGGTTTTGTCGGATGAATTTGGAGGATATTGTAGCGGAAGGCGATGCTTCGCTCCGCAAGCCTGCGAAACCTTGCGCGCAGCCCACGCGGTTCTTGCGTGCAGTCCATGCGGATCTTGCGCGATTCTAGCGCGGATCGTACGCGGATACCACGCGCAGCACGCGTCGATCCAGTGCGGATCCAACGCGGATCACGCGTGGATCCAACGCGGATCTAACGTCAAAAATATTGTTTGATCTGGGAAAACTTTTACTTCACAGACAGCGTGCGAGGCACTAGAATCATGGCTGTCAGCAGTGTCCGTTTCCGGCGGGTGGCGCCTTCGAGAGGAGGTGATTACCCGATGGATAGTTTCAATCTGATCGCAGGACTATGTTCCATCTTGTCATTCTTCATGGCAGCCTACGACTGGGCGCGACGAAAGCGGAAGGCATCGAGGAAACAGAAAGGACGGCGGGAGTCCTAGTCCCTAACCGTCCCCGAAACGTACCGGCGTCACCCGTCCGGAGCTTCAATCCCACGGGCACCGCTGACACCCTGCATTATACATGCTTCCTGCCGTCGCGCAAGACGTGTTCGAGGAACAATGCAGTATCATGGGAATACGAGAGCAAGCCGGAAACGGGCGGGGAGGAAGCAGCAGTGACGGATCTATCGCAGGCGCACCAGGCGCTCAAGCAGCACTTCGGCTACGAGGCCTTTCGACCGGGGCAGGAGGGTGTCGTCGAGGCGATCCTCGGCCGCCGCGACGCGCTCGCGGTCATGCCCACGGGCGCGGGCAAGTCGGTGTGCTACCAGGTGCCCGGCGTGGTGATGGACGGCTTGGCGCTGGTGGTGAGCCCGCTCGTGTCGCTGATGGGCGACCAGGTTCGCGCGCTTCTGGACGCCGGCATCCGCGGTGCCTACCTCAACTCCACGCTCACGCCCGGGCAGCAGTCCACCGTCCTGCGCCGCGCGCTGGACGGCGCCTACCAGATCATGTACGTGGCGCCGGAGCGACTTGCCGATCCGAGGTTCCTCGAATTCGCGCAGAGGGCGGCCATCCCGCTCGTTGCCGTGGACGAGGCGCACTGCGTGTCCCAGTGGGGCCAGGATTTCCGCCCGTCGTACCTGACCATCGGCGATTTCATCGCACAGCTGCCGAACCGTCCCGTCGTGGCGGCGTTCACGGCCACGGCCACCGCGCGCGTGCGCGCCGACATCGTGCGCCTGCTCGACCTGCGCGACCCCTACGAGGTGGTTACGGGCTTCGACCGCCCGAACCTGTACTTCGGCGTTGAGCGGCTCGATCCGAAGCGCAAGATCGCGCGCATCGCCGGCTACGCGCTGGAGCATGCGGGCGACAGCGGCATCGTGTACTGCTCCACCCGCAAGGACACCGACAAGGTGCACGCCGCGCTGCTGGAGGAGGGCGTCCGCGCCGCGCGTTACCATGCGGGCATGTCGGCGGCCGACCGCGCTGAGAGCCAGAGCGCGTTCATCGCCGACGACGCGCCGGTGATGGTGGCCACCAACGCGTTCGGCATGGGCATCGACAAGTCGAACGTGCGTTACGTGATCCACCACAACATGCCCGGCAGCATCGAGGCGTACTACCAGGAGGCCGGTCGTGCCGGCCGCGACGGCGAGCCTTCCACGTGCCTTCTGTACTGGAGCGACGGCGACGTGTCCACCTGCCGCTTCTTCATAGAGCAGGAATCGGGCAACGAGGAGCTTTCGCCCGAAGAGGCCGAAGCCGTGCGCGCCTCGCGCCGCCGCCTGCTGGCGGCGATGACCGGCTACTGCCACACCACCGGCTGCCTGCGCCGCTACATCCTCGATTACTTCGGGGAGCAGAAGGTTCCGTCGGCTTGCCGGCCGACGGAACGAGCCGACGCTGCGGAGGCTTCTGGCGCCGAACCTTGCGGCTCCAAGTCCTCCTCACGGCCCGAAGGCCGCCACGTCGGACTTTCACCGCAATCTTCGGCGCCAGAAGCCTCCTCGCTGACGTTACGAACGACCGGCGACAGAGGTTTTTCCTGCGGCAACTGCTCGAACTGCGCGGGGGAGTTCGAGTCGATGGACGTCACCGACACCGCGCTCGCCGCCATGCGCTGCGTGCAGGAGCTGCGGGGTCGCTTCGGCAAGGGCATGGTGGTGGATGTGCTGCGCGGCTCGCAGAACGCGAAGCTGCTGGACATGCATCTGGACGAGGCCGCGTGCTACGATACGGTGAACGCTCCGGCTGCGCAGGTGAAAGAAGTGATCGAGCTGCTGGCTGCAGGCGGCTACCTGCTGATTACCGAGGGGACGTACCCGGTGGTGGGTCTGGGGCCGCGTGCCCGCGAGGCTGCCGAAGAGGGTTTCAGCTTGTCGATGAAGCGCGTTCTGCGAAAGCCCGAGCGCACGCGTTCGGCTGCAGGCGGTTCGCACGTGTTCGGCTCGTCGGGAGCGCCCGCGAACGATGCCGACCCCGAGCTGTTCGAGCGTCTGCGCACGCTGCGCAAGCGCCTGGCCGACGAAGCGGGCAAGCCTCCCTACATCGTGTTCTCCGATGCGGCTCTGCGCGATATGTGCGCGAAAAGGCCTGCAACCGACGAGGAGTTCCTTGAGGTCAGCGGCGTGGGCGCTACGAAGCTCGCCCGTTACGGCGAAGCCTTCCTGTCCGAGATAGCCGCGTTCGAGCAGGGGCTTGCAAACGGGCGATGATCCGCCTCGCCGCTTCCGACCCGTGCGAAAAATCCGCCCCGCTCTCGCTTGCCCTCTAAGCTTGCTCCTCATCATCTCGTTACGCGAGCGACATGCAACCGCCACGCGTGGCGCGCAGGGGCACGCTATCATCGCTTCATCAAACAACAAGAAGGAGCGATGGGCCATGATCAAGGTCATCAAGCACGAGAACATGGGCAGAAGCGACCGGGGATGGCTGCACAGCCTGTTCCATTTCTCGTTCGCCGAGTACTACAAACCCGATAACATCAAGTTCGGCGCGCTGCGCGTGGTCAACGACGACCGGTTCGACCCGCACGGCGGGTTCGGCATGCATCCCCACGACAACATGGAGATCATCAGCTACGTCGTGGACGGCCAGCTCACGCACCGTGACAGCCTGGGCAACGGGAGCCGCCTCGAGCGGGGCGACGTGCAGTACATGAGCGCAGGAAGCGGCATCATGCACAGCGAGTACAACGATACGAACGAGCCGCTGCGTTTCCTGCAGATATGGATCTTGCCTGACGAGAAGAACGCGGAGCCGAACTATGGCGACCACCGCTTCGACTGGGAGGACCGCGTGGGGAAGTGGATGCCCGTCGCCTCGGGCGAGGAGGGCTTCGCGCCTATCCGGATCCACCAGGATATGAAGGTGCTCGTAGGCGTCATCGGCTCGGACGAGACGCTGTACTACGACCTCGACCCGGCGCGGCAAGCCTACCTCATCCAGATCGAGGGCGAAGGCATGGTGAACGGCAACGAGCTGGACGCGGGCGACGCGGCCGAGATCACCGCCACGCGCGAGGTGTCCGTTCGCGCGAAGACGCCGTCGCACTACATTATGTTCGACATGGCTGCTGACGAGGCGTAACGGCTTTGGCATGCAGAAGGCCCGCGGCAACGCCGCGGGCCTTCGTTGCGCGTTTGCGCAGGAAGAAGGGTGATTTAGAGCTTCGGGGCCTCGGGCGCTTCGGGGGCTTCCGGTGCGGTCGGCGCGCCGGAGTCGCTGCGGACGCCATTGCCGTTGCTGACGCTCGCGCTGCCGCCGGAAAACGTGAGCGTCACGTCTCCGCTCATGGTGCGAGCGCTCACATGCCTCGACGCTGTGGCGCTGCCGGCCGGCGAGTGCACGTCTCCGCTGACCGAGGAGGCCTCGATGGCGTATTCGCCGTCCGAACTGGAGAACGAGGCGTTCACGCTGCCGCTCACGGCATCGAACTTCGCGTCGGTGGCTGCCACGCCCGCCGCCAGGATGTCGCCGCTACCCATGCGGGCGTCGAGGGTCGCCGTGTTCACGCCTCGAAGCAGCTGTCCGCCGCTCGCCGTGTCCAGCTTCACGATCTCGGTCGCCTCGACGTCGGAGAATTCGATGTTGCCGCTCATCGTGGTTGCGCTCAGGTATGCGCACTGGACGCGCTGCACCTGCACGTTGCCGCTGGCGGCGTTCGTCACGATATCGTCCGCGGCGAGGCGGGAGAGCGAGATGTTGCCGCTCGCGGTTTTCGCCGTCACTGAGCCCAACCTGTCCAGATCTGCGGCATCCACATTGCCGCCCATGAGGTCGATGTCGAGCGTGCCCGTGTAGCTGCGCGGCACCTTCAGAACGGTAGAGTGGTCCTCGAACGATCCGATCATCATGATGTCGATGGCCGGCTCGCGCGAGCCTTCGACGGTGACGGTGCCGCCGTTGTCGTCCACGTCGAAGCTCTTGCGCTCGTTCGTCCAGTACGTCACCTCGATGGCGTCGCCGTCGGTCGGCTCGATGCGCACGTCCTCGCCCATGTCGCGCAGGACGATGGCGGTGTGGGGGTTTTCCGTCTCGGGTGCGAACGTCTTCGTGGAGGACGTCCAATTGCGGGATTCGGTCGAGAGGTTCTCGAAGTTGAACCCGGCCGCCGCGAACGCGCCGAACGATATGGCGCCTCCGCCGATGACGAGGATGGTTGCTATGACGAGCAACGTCTTTTTGCCGCTAGACATGAGCTGCTCCTTCCGGCGCGATCGGGCTGGCATCGTTGCGCTTCAGCTTGATGAACAGCCCCTTCACCCAGCGGGCGAACGAATGCGTGAGGTTGACGAGCCCCTTGCTGGCGGCCAGCACGCCGAACCAAGAGAACAATCCCAGGCCTGCACCGGCCAGGCCGCAGCCGAAGACCCAGATGCCCGAGAGCGGAAACCCCGTGGCCGCGCACCAGGCCAGGCCGAACACGCCGATGGGCGCGCATAGGAGCAGCGTGAGCACGACGGCCCACAGCGCCACGACGACCGACCAAATGGCCAGGTAGATGGCCAACACCATGCAGGCGAACGCCAGCGCCAGCGTCACCCAGATGGGGGAGAGGATGGCAAGCAGCACGATGTTGAGCGTGCGGCTGCCGGTGTTCGCCTTCGCGATGGCCTTGGGAATGGGCGGCGTTTCGGCGACGATCTGAGCTGCGATGGCGTGCACCGATCCCAGCGCGGCCACGGCTTCCTGCTCGCTCATCCCGTCTTCGATGCGGTCGTCGATCATCTCGGCGTAGAACGCGATCGATTGTTCCACCTCGTAGGAGGGCAGCTTGCCGAGCGCATGCCTGAGCGCATCCAGAAACTCGGTCTTGTTCATCGGTTGGCACCTCGTTTCACATATTCGTAGACGTCCAATACGTCGTCCCAATCCTTCAAGAACTCGTCGAGGTACGTGACCCCGGCCGGCGTGATGCGATAGTACTTGCGCAGGCGCCCGTTGTGCTCGATGGCGTAAACCGTCAGCAGCCCCGCCGATTCCAAGCGTTTGAGCAGGGGGTACAGCGTCGATTCGGTCAAATGCAAACTCGACGGCACGTCTTTGACGATCTGGTACCCGTACGAGTCCTGGCGGTTGATCGATGCGAGCACGCAAACATCGAGGAAACCTCGTTTCAATTGTGCATCCATCGCATACCTCCTTTCGCCTTATACTATATGACACATAGTATAAGGCGTCAACGGGTATTTGGAGATTCCGCGGGAAGGATGGCGGGGAAGGGGCTGCGCGGCTGCGACGGCTGCCGATGAGCTGCCGGGGCTGTGCGGTTGCGACGGCTGCCGATGAGCTGCCGGGGCTGTGCGGTTGCGACGGCTGCGACGGCTGCCGATGAGCTGCTGGGGCTGCGGGGACGCTCCGAGATGGGGAAGGGCCTGGTCGCGGAGCCTTCCCGCTCAGCCGAAGTGCGCGAGTGTCTCACGTGAAACATTTGTGCGGTTCTCCATCGAAGCGAGGCGCGACGGTATCGGTCGCGAGAACCCGGGCGGGAGACGCCGATCGCGCGCTCGGCGCCGTTACGGTAGTGCGCGGCACGTCGACCGGCGCGGCATGTTTCCGTGGTTCCATGTGCAGCAAAAACGAGCTTTTGGCACCCCTCGGTGCTCTTCGGCATTTTGCTCGTTGAAACTTTGCAGCAAAACCCCAGGTCGCGTTTCATCGAGCCTTGGGAATGCGGCATTCGGCCTCGGTTCGGCGGTTTCCGGACGGGTCCGGCGTGCCAAAACCTCGTTTTTGCTGCACATCGCCTTGAGGAGACGCGCGAACCCGCCCGACGGCACGAAGCGACGACCCGGCGCGGCGCGATCCGAGCCGCGTTCCTCAAGGCGCGCGGGCGTTGAGAAAAATCATGCGGGGCGGGAGCGCGGTGGGTTGGCAACGCCGAGGTTTGCTATTATAGACGGGTTATGTTTTCACCGGTGCCACCTTCGGTTTTCGAGCGATACGCGCGGAGCCGATGCGTGAAAACGAGAGAAGGAAAGCAGGCTCTATGACCCAACACCTCACCGAGCGCGACGTCCGCAGCATCGCGGAGTACGCGCGCATCGGGCTGGACGCCGACGAAGTCGTGCAGATGACGGTCGATCTCAACGCCATCATCGACAGCCTGAAGCCCATCACCGAATACGACCTCGACGGCGTGGAGCCTACGTTCCACCCCATCGGCGGCCTTTCAAACGTCATGCGCGAGGACGAAGAATCCCCCTCCTTCACGCAGGGGGAGGCGCTGGAGAACGCGCCGAAGCAGCAGGACGGCTGCTTTTTGATCCCCTCGATTCTGGGCGAAGGGGGCGATCGCTGATGGCTGCAACCGCACCCGTGTTCGCCGCAATGGGCGTGCGCGAGATCCGCGCGGGCCTCGCCTCCAAGGACTTCTCGGCGCGCGAGATCGCCGAGAGCTCGCTTGCCCGCGTGCGCGCGCTCGACGGCGCGACGCATGCGTTCCTCGAAACCACCGAGCAGCTGGCGCTTCGGCAGGCGGCTGCGCTCGACGCCGCCGTCGCGGCCGGTACGCTGGACGCGTGCGGCCCGCTGGCCGGCGTGCCCGTGGCGTTCAAAGACAACATGAACCTGGAGGGTACGCACACCACGTGCTCGTCCGCGATGCTGGCGAACTACGTGTCGCCCTTCACGGCTACGTGCGTTCAGCGCACCATCGAAGCCGGCGGTATTCCGCTGGGCAAACTCAACATGGACGAGTTCGCGTTCGGCTCTTCCACGGAGACGAGCGCGTTCGGCTCCACTAGGAATCCGTGGGATCTCTCGCGCGTGCCCGGCGGCTCGTCGGGCGGCAGCGCCGCTGCCGTGGGCGCGGGGTTGGCCGCCATCACGCTGGGCAGCGACACGGGCGGCTCCATCCGCCAGCCGGGCAGCTTCTGCGGCGCTGTGGCCGTCAAGCCCACGTACGGCGTGGTCAGCCGCTACGGCGTGGTGGCCTTCGGCAGCTCGCTGGACCAGGTGGGCCCGTTCACGCGCTCGGTGGAGGATGCGGCTTTCGCGCTCAACGCCATCGCCGGCCGCGACGTGCTGGACTGCACGAGCCAGGACTTGGACGTCGACTTCACGGCGAACCTCGCCGAGGGGGTCAAGGGCATGCGCATCGGCGTGGTGCCCGCGTTCATGGAAGCCCAGGGTCTCACCGACGAGGTGAAGGCCAAGGTGGAGGAGGCCGTGGAGCATCTGCGCGCGCTCGGCGCCGACATCGTGGAGGTGGAGCTGCCCAACGCCCAGGCCGCTATGAGCGCCTACTACGTGCTGGGCCCCTGCGAGGCGTTCAGCAACCTCGCACGCTTCGACTCGGTGCGCTACGGCTACTGCGACCCGGGCCACAAGGACCTCGGCGGCCAGTACGAGGCCAGCCGCGCGAAGGGCTTCGGCCCCGAGGCGCGCCGCCGCATCATGCTGGGCAGCTACCTTCTGTCCGCAGGTGTGTACGACACCTACTACTACCCGGCGCAGCAGGTGCGCACGCTCATCACGCAGGACTATGCGCGCGCCTACGAGCAGGTGGATTGCATCGTCGCGCCCGTGTCGCCGCGCACGGCGTTCACGTTCGGCGAAGTGAGCGACCCCACCGACATGTACCTGTCGGACATGTTCACCATCTCCATCAATATCGCTGGCAACGGCGGCATGAGCCTGCCGGTGGGCCTCGGCGCCCAGACGCAGCTGCCCGTGGGCGTACAGCTCATCTCGCCCCAGTTCAAGGACCAGAACATGCTGCGCGTGGCCGCCGCGCTGGAAACGGTGTACGGCCCCGCCCCCGTGGCCCCGGCCTTCGCCCCGGGTCAACCCTACCCCGAAGGATCGATGGCGGACATCCCCGACGCCGCCGACGCGACCCCAGGCGTCGACCTGCCGGGACTATGCATGGACAGGGAGCCCTCCGGGGGCGTCCACCAAGCGAGTTCCGCAGCGAAGCGAGGACTGTCTGAGCGACTGGATGCCCCCGGAGGGCTCCCGTTCCAGGTAGAAAAGGCAGGTGAGTAGCCATGCGGAAGCTCGAAGAGGTGCTCGAGGATTGGGAGGCCGTCATCGGCCTGGAGATCCATGCCGAGCTCACCACGCTCGACACCAAGATGTTCTGCGGCTGCAAGCTGGAGTTCGGCGCCGAGCCGAACACGCACACGTGCCCCGTGTGCCTGGGGATGCCGGGCGCGCTGCCCGTGCCGAACCGCGCGGCCATCGAGTCCATCGTGCTGGCGGGCCTGGCCACGAACTGCGACATCGAGAAGCACTCGATGTTCTACCGTAAAACGTACATGTACCCCGACATGTCGAAGAACTACCAGACCACGCAGGGCCCCGTGGCGTTCTGCATGCGCGGCCACCTCGACCTCGACGTGGACGGCGCGGCCGCCAAGGAGCGCATCGACCTGGACGGCCTCGACGTGGGCGAGAGCCGCGGCAACGTGACGCGCACCGAGACCGGCTACACCGCGCACGTGGGCATCACGCGCATACATATGGAGGAGGACGCGGGCAAGATGGTGCACATCGGCGGCGGCGAAGGCCGCATCGCCGGCGCCACGCACTCGCTGGTGGACTACAACCGCGCAGGCACCCCGCTCACCGAGCTGGTCACCGAGCCCGACCTGCGCACGCCCGAGGAGGCGCGCCTGTTCATGCAGAAGCTGCGCCAGATCTACCTGGCGCTGGGCATCTCCGACTGCTCGATGGAAGAGGGCTCCATGCGCTGCGACGGCAACGTGAGCCTGCGCCGCCGCGGGGCAAAGGAGTTCGGCGTGAAGACCGAGCTCAAGAACATGAACAGCTTCAAGAACCTCCACGACGGCCTGGCCTACGAGATCTGCCGCCAGGCGGAAGTGCTCGAGGAGGGCGGCCAGATCTTCCAGGAAACGCGGCATTGGGACCCGTCGGCCAAGCGCACCATCGTGATGCGCGTGAAAGAGACGGCCGACGACTACCGCCTGTTCCCCGATCCGGATCTCGCGCCCTACGACCTTACGGACGAGTGGATCGATTCCGTGCGCGCGAAGCTGCCCGAGCTGCCCGACCAGAAGGCGGCCCGCTTCGAGGACGCGTTCGGCCTGAGCGCCTACGATGCGCGCCACTTGGTGGAGCATCGCGCCACGGCCGACTTCTTCGAGGCGTGCATGGAGCTGGCCGGCGCCGATGCGGCCAAGCTGGCGAAGCCGGTGGCGAACCTCGTCATCAACGACGTGACCGCCTACCTGAACGCGCACGAAGGCGTTCAGCTGGCCGACACGCCGCTTACCCCGGCGCGCGCGCTTGCGCTCGTGCGTCTCACCGCCGAGGACGCCATCTCGTCCAAGCAGGCCAAAGAGGTGTTCGCGGCCGTGCTCGACGAGGACAAGGATCCGGCCGCCATCGTGGAGGAGCGCGGCATGAAGCAGGTGTCCGACACGGGCGCCATCGAAGCCGTCGTCGACGCGGTGCTGGCCGCCAACCCCGACAAGGTGGCGCAGTACCAGGGCGGCAAGACCGGTCTCATCGGGTTCTTCGTGGGCCAGTGCATGAAGGAGATGCGCGGCCAGGGCAACCCGAAGCTCATCAACGAGCTTCTGGCGAAGAAGCTCGGGTAAGCATGCGCGCCGCCGCCTCGGGATAGGCGGCGGCGCGCTTCGTTCTCGTAAAGGGGAAGACCAATGGATTTCAATGAGATGCTCGTCGGCATCACCGGCGAGGTGAGCGGGTTTCTGTACACGTACATCCTGCTCGTCCTGCTCGTGTTCGTGGGCGTGTACTTCACGATCCGCACGAAAGGCGTGCAGATCCGCTTCATCAAGGACATGTTCACGCAGTTGACGGAGAAGAAGCACGTCAAGGGCGAGCGCTCCATCTCGTCGTTCCAGGCGCTCATGGTGTCTACGGCCTCGCGCGTGGGCACGGGCAACATCGCGGGCGTGGCCACGGCCATCGCCACGGGCGGCCCGGGCGCGGTGTTCTGGATGTGGCTCATGGCCATCGTGGGCGCGGCGTCGGCGTTCGTCGAGTCCACCCTCGCGCAGATCTGGAAGGTGCGCGGCAAGGAGGGCGAGTTCCGCGGCGGCCCGGCCTACTACATCGAGAAGGCGCTCGGCAAGCGTTGGCTGGGCATCCTGTTCGCCGTGCTGCTCATCCTGTGCTTCGCGTTCGGCTTCAACGGCCTGCAGGCCTTCAACGCCACCTCGGCGCTGGAATACTACATTCCCGACTACGCCACGAACGGCACGGCCATCGCCTGCGGCATCGTGCTGGCGGTGATGACCGCGTTCGTCATTTTCGGCGGCGCGAAGCGCATCAGCGTCATCACGTCCATCATCGTGCCCATCATGGCCATCGGCTACATCGCCATCGCGGTGTGGACCACCCTCTCCAACATCACGGAGCTGCCGGGCGTGTTCGCGATGGTGTTCGCCTCGGCCTTCGACGTGCAGGCCATCTTCGGCGGATTCGCGGGTTCGGTGGTCATGCTGGGCATCAAGCGCGGCCTGTACTCTAACGAGGCCGGCATGGGCTCGGCGCCGAATGCTGCGGCCACGGCGTCGGTGTCGCATCCCTGCAAGCAGGGTCTCGTGCAGAGCCTGTCCGTGTACATCGACACGCTGCTCATCTGCACGTGCTCGGCTATGATGGTGCTCGTGTTCTACGTGCAGGATCCGCAGGCGGCTTCCGCCCTTAACGGCATGCCGCTCGTGCAGATGGCCGTGAACAACTCGGTGGGCGAGTTCGGCATCCACTTCATCACGTTCGCCATCTTCGCCTTCGCGTTCTCCAGCCTCATCGGCAACTATTTCTACGCCGAGAACAACCTGCGCTTCATCAAGGGCGACAGCAAGGCGCTGCTGTTCGTGTTCCGCGTGGTGTGCCTGTGCGTGGTGTTCTACGGCGCCGTGAACAGCTTCGACTTGGCGTGGAACCTCGCGGACATCTTCATGGGCTTCATGGCGCTCGTGAACCTCATCGCCCTGCTCTTCCTTGGAAAATGGGCGCTTGCGGCGCTCGACGACTACACGCGCCAGCGTAAGGAGGGCATCGATCCGGTGTTCGTGGCCGATCGCATTCCCGGTATGCCGAAGACCGAATGCTGGCACGTGTCCGAGGTGCACGACTACGGCAAGCCGCCGGTCAAGGAGTATCTGGACGACGCGCTCGACCCCGAGTACGTCGGGCTGAACTGACGCGCGCCGCTGGACGGGCGTGGTAGGATAGAGGGAAACGCGCGCGGGCGGGCGGCGCGCCTTGGGAAAGGAAGCGGCATGGCTGACGACGACCGTCGCGCGGGCGACTGGCAGAAGCGCGACCTGCGCAAGAACGCGAACGACCTGATCGAAGAGCCGAACCAGAAGGCTTGGTGCAAGCAGACGTTTTGGATCGTGTTCTTCCTCATCGTGTTCTGGCCGGTGGGTATCGTGCTGTGCTGGAGGAGCAGCTGGCATATCGTGGCGAAGGTCCTCGCTTCGGTGGCGGTGGCGTTCATGGTGTACTTCTCGGTGACCATGTACCAGGCTACGCAAGCGCTCATGGCGGCGGGCATGGCGTAGGTCGTCCGCGCCGCTCGGTTCGCGACTCTCTGCGGAAGAAGGGTCGTCCCGCTCGCAACCGAGCGGGACGACCCTTGCTTTTTCGGAAGGCGAACGACTCCTGTGCGATTTTTCGCCTTTCGCCGCAAGAGCGTATCGCGAATGTTCCTTGTGCGCTATCATTTCCAACGAAAACAGTGATCCATTCAGTACGAGTTGCACAAGGATAACGATATGACGAACTTCGCGAACGGTCACACGACCGTCCTGGCAGGCCACGGTTTCGCCGAGTCCGGCCCCTACCTCTTGATCAACGACGTAGAGCAAGGCGAGCAGCACCGTTTTCCCGTGTTGGGCAAGACGTTCTCGTTGCGCCGCCTTCCCACGCGCCGCTGCGTGGGACGCTTCGATCTGGCGTCCTACACGAAGGAGGTGTGCCCGCTCAACGTGGAGCTGCTTCCCGATGCGAAGGACACGATGTGTCCGGCATGCCAGGAGGCCACGGGCTTCAACCCCTCGTTCTACTACGCCGACTTCATCTCCGCCCAGCAGCGCGCCTACAACCTGACGCCGCATTTCACGTACCTGGCGTACTTCTCGCCGAAGCACGTGAAAGCCGGCATCTCGTCGGAGACGCGCGGCATCGAGCGCCTGCTGGAGCAGGGCGCCCGCGCGGCCCGCATCGTCGGCCGCTTCGGATGCGCCGACGACGCGCGCGAGCTGGAGGCGGCGCTGTGCGCGCAGCCCGGCATCCTGGAGACGATGCGCGCGTCGAAGAAAGTGGACTTGCTGGTGAACGAGCGCTTCGATTTCGTCGAGGCGAAGGCGGTGCTCGACGACGTGGTGGAACGTCTGGGTCTCGAGGGCGCTGAGCCGGCTCAGGACCTGTCGCCCCACTACTTCGGCGGCCCGTCGCCCGACTGCCACGACTTGCAGGTGCCCGAAGGCCACGACGGCGAATGCGGCGGACGCTGCATCGGCATGGTGGGCGGCGCGCTGGTGTTCCAGCAGGAGGGCACGAACTACGTCGTGTCAGTCAAAGAGTGGGAGTCGCACGAGGTCGAGCTGCTGCTGGACGAAGTGGTGTGCACGTACGACTTCGCGCCCCAACAGTTCTCCTTGTTCTAAGGCGGGGTGGGCGAGGGCGTGCGCCTTCGCCCCGACGGCGGCATCGCGTGTGCGGTATCGACCGAAATGCCGCAGATCCGGCTTCCCTCGACTTCCTTGCCTTTTCTACGGGCAGGCTTCATTGCGGCTTCGGAATCGCTGCTTTTCAGGAACGGCACGGATGGTCGGTTCGATCTGCTGCAAAAACGGGTTTTTGGCGGCAAGGGGAACGAACGCTCCCGGCGGAAATCTTGCGACCAGGTGTTTTTCAGACTTCCCCGTGTTCGAGGGCTTTCGGTGGCGCTGAAGCCGCGAAATTGCTGCCAAGAACCCGTTTTTGCAGCAGATAGCTCAGTCCAAAGCGTACATCCGTCGCTTGATGCGGACGGCGTTTTTCCGCGTGCGGGGAATCGATAGGATGCAGCGTCCTTTTCTTCGGCTAAACATTCTTTCCTCGAGGTGCGGCGAGCCGTGATCGCGCTCCTTCTATGACGTAAAATAAAGCGGTTGTCCGAAACGTTCTGCAAACGGCTTGCTTTACTACTCTACTGTGATAAAGTACTACCAGCAAACGAACGGCGTGCGCGGCCGCGTGCGAACCGGCGAAACGATGCAGCGAAGGAAGAGAACCATGGATTACGTGACACCGGCAGGGTTCAGAGACGTGCTATCCGACGAGGCGTGCATGCGCGAGCGCATCGCTCGCGACGTGCAGGCATGCTTCGCGGCGCGCGGCTACCTGCCCATCGAGACGCCGACGCTGGAGGTCATGGACGTCATGCGCGCGGGCGGCCGTATGCCCGGCTCTCCCTTCAAGTTCTTCGACGCGAGCGGCGACCTTCTGGCCATGCGCCCCGACGTGACGCTGCAGGTGGCGCGCATGTGCGCGACGCGCCTCGCGGGCCAGCCGGGGCCGTTCCGCTTCCGTTACATGCAGCGCGTGTTCCGCGAGGCCGAAGGGCGCATGCAGGCGCAGGCGCGCGAGATGACGCAGATCGGCGTGGAATGCATCGGCGAGGCCGGGCCGCAAGCCGACGCGGAGGTGGTGGAGCTCATGGCGGAGGCGCTGGAGCTCGCGGGCGCGCGCGGCTGCAAGCTGGCCCTGGCCACGGTGGGCGTGCTGCGCGCGCTGCTGGCGGCCAGCGGGGCGTCCGCGCAGTGGACCGAGCGGGTGCTGGC
>NZ_GL622579.1:815928-821177 GCF_000185625.1 Eggerthella sp. 1_3_56FAA | reverse complement strand
GCCCGAGCTGGGCACGCCGCTGGGCAGCGGCGGGCGCTACGACAACATGATCGGCTCGTACGGCGAGAGCCGCCCGGCCGCCGGCTTCGCGTTCTCGTTGGAGCAGGCCATGGCCGCGGCCGCCGCCGCCGAGCGCTCGGTCGACGACGAAGCCGCGCGCCCGCTGCGCATCGCGGTGCCGAAGGGCTCGCTCAACGCCGACACGGTTGCCGCGCTCGAGGCCGCGGGCCTCGATACGACCGGGCTCGACGACCCCGGCCGTCAGCTCATCATCCGCAACCCCGGCGTCGAGTACGTCATCGTGCGGCCCACCGACGCGCCCGCGTTCGTGTCGCTGGGCGCGGCCGACTGCGGCATCTGCGGGAAGGACTCGCTGCTGGAAGCGCAGTCCGACGTCGTCGAGCTGGTCGACCTCGGATACGGCGCATGCCGCTTCGTGGTGGCCGAGCCCGCCGGTGCGGCCGAGGCCACAGGCGAGCACTACCGCCGCCTGGGATCGCTGCGCATCGCCACGAAGTACCCCAACATCACGCGCGCCCACTACGCGAAGACGGGCACGCAGGTGGAAATCGTGAAGCTGCACGGCAACATCGAGCTGGCGCCCCTCACGGGCATGGCCGAGCGCATCGTCGACATCACGGCCACCGGCACCACGCTCAAGGAGAACGACCTCGTGGTGGTGGACGAAGTCCTTTCGTCGACCGCGCGCTTCTTCTCGAACACCTGCGCGTTCCGCACGGACGCGCGTATCGTACAATTGGCGAATACGCTGCAGCGGAACGCGGAAGCCTCCGCGAGCCCGGCCGGCGAGGAAAAGGAGTAGCCCATGCGCCGCATCATCTTGCAACCTGGCGAGCAGTTCACCAACGCCCACCTCAAGCGCACCGGCGCGTTCAACGCCCAGGCCCTGACGGCGGCCACCGCCATCATCGAGGGCGTGCGCGAGCGCGGCGACGAGGCCCTGCGCGCCTACACCGAGCAGTTCGACGGCGTGCGCGTGGAGGAGTTCCGCGTGTCGCAGGCGGCTATCGCAGAAGCCATCGTGAACGTCGACGACAAGACGGCGCGCGCCCTGCGTCAGGCCGCCGCACAGATCCGCGACTTCCACGAGCGCCAGAAGCAGCAGAGCTGGTTCACCGTGCGCGAGGACGGCGCGCTCGTGGGCTCGAAGGTGGAGCCGCTGGAATCCGTGGGCATCTACGTGCCGGGCGGGCGCGCGCTGTACCCGTCGTCGGTGCTGATGAACGCGCTGCCGGCCGCCGTGGCCGGCGTGAAGCGCATCGTATGCGTGACGCCGCCGACGGCCGACGGAACGCTGGATCCGGCCATTTTGGAGGCGTGCCGCATCTCGGGCGTCACCGAAATCTACGCGGTGGGCGGCGCGCAGGCCATCGCCGCGCTGGCGTACGGCACCGAGTCCATCGCGCCCGTGGCCAAGATCACCGGACCCGGCAACGCCTACGTGGCGGCGGCGAAGAAGGTGGTGTCGGGCGATGTGGGCATCGACATGATCGCCGGCCCGTCCGAGGTGTGCGTCGTGGCCGACTCCACGGCCGATCCGGCGCTCGTGGCCATCGACCTCATGGCGCAGGCCGAGCACGACCCGCTGGCCGCCTGCTACCTGGTTACGTTCGATGCGGCCTACGCCGACGAGGTGGAGCGCATGGTTGAGCGCCACCTCAATTCGTCCACACGCGCCGAGATCACGGCGGCATCGCTGGCCGACCAGGGCCTCATCGTCGTGTGCGACAGCATGCCGCAAGCCATCGAGGCCGTGAACGCCATCGCGCCCGAACACCTCGAGCTGCACGTCGACCACGCCTTCGACCTCTTGGGCGCCATCCGCAACGCGGGCGCCATCTTCCTGGGCGCCTGGACGCCCGAGGCCGTGGGCGACTACGCCGCCGGCCCGAACCACACGCTGCCCACGGGCGGCACGGCGCGCTACGCCTCGCCGTTGTCGGTGGACGAGTTCGTGAAGAAGTCGAGCGTCATCCAGTATTCGTCGCAGGCGCTCGCCCGCGATGCCGACATGGTAACCACCATCGCGCGCCACGAGGGCCTGTGGGCGCACGCCATGAGCGTGGAGATGCGCAAGAACCTGCTCGACACGGGCAACGTGTATGGGATCGAGGGCGGCGACGGAGCGGGCCGCGCGGCCGGAGACGGGGGTGCCGATGCGTAGCGTGTGCGCGGCCGCGCCCCAGCTGGCGGGCGTGGTGCCCTACGATCCGAAGTATTTGCCCGCCACCGCCGTCCTCTCGGCGAACGAGAACCCGCACGACGTCGACGACGAGATCCGCCGCGACATCATGCGCGAGGTGAAGCGCCTGCCCCTCAACCGCTACCCGGACCCGCTGGCCAACGACCTGCGCGACATGATCGCCGAAGCGAACGGGCTCGACCGCGACCAGGTGCTGGTGGGCAACGGGGGCGACGAGCTCTTGTTCAACCTGGCGCTGGCGTGGGGCGGGCCGGGGCGCACGTTCCTCAACCTGCCGCCCACGTTCTCGGTGTACGACGCGAACGCCCGCCTCACGAACACGTCGGTGGTGGACGTGCCGCGCCGCGCCGACTTCTCCATCGACGAGGAGGCCGTGCTGGCGCGCGTCGCCGAGGGCGGTATCGACTACCTGGTGGTGACCAGCCCGAACAACCCCACGGGGCAGCTTGCCAGCGAGACGTTCATCCTCCGGCTGCTCGACGCCACCGATGCGCTCGTGATGGTGGACGAGGCTTACTTCGAGTTCTCGCGCCAGACGATGCGCCCGTATCTGGCGCAGCACAAGAACCTCGTCATCCTGCGCACGTTCTCGAAGGCGTTCAGCCTGGCCGGGGCGCGTATGGGCTACATCCTGGGAGACGCCGAGGTCGTGCGCGAGTTCGTCAAGGTGCGCCAGCCGTATACGGTGGACGCCGTCTCGCAGGCCGTTGCGCGCGTGGTGTACGCGAACCGCGCGAAGTTCGAGCGCGGCATCCTGGCCGTCATCGAGGAGCGCGCCCGCCTGATCGAGGGACTGAAGAGGATTCCCGGCGTGAAGCCCTTCCCGTCGGATGCGAACTACGTGCTGTTCCGCGTGGAGAACGCGCCCGTCATCTGGGAGGCGCTGTACGAGCGCGGTGTGCTTGTGCGCGATTTCTCGCGTGCGGCGCATCTGGAGAACTGCCTGCGCGTGACCGTGGGCGCCTCCGAGGAGAACGACGCGTTTTTGCGCGCGCTGCGCGATGCGGTGATGGGCAAGTGCGATTTGAAGGTTCCGTCGACCTGACGGCCGACGGAACGAGCCGACGGCTGCGACGCGAAGCTAGTCCCCGTAGGGGGCGGCTTCCCGTGGTGCCCGATCTCGCGGCGAGGTCGAGGACTCGCGTACCGAAGTATCCCCTACGGGGACTTCCTTCGGGGCGCGCTTCGTCCTCGCCCTCCCCACGATCTCGGGCACCACGGAAACCCTCGCTGACGTTGCTGGACCAGCGATAAAGAAAGGCCAACCATGAACCAGAGAACCGCCGAAATCGTCCGCACGACGAACGAGACGGACATCCGCGTCGCGGTGAACCTCGACGGCGCGGGTGCGACCGACATCGAGACGGGCGTGCCGTTCTTCGACCATATGCTGACGGCCTTCGGAAGGCATAGCCTGATCGACCTCGACGTGCGCGCAAAAGGCGATATCGAGGTGGACGCGCACCACACCGTGGAGGACGCGGGCATCGTGCTGGGCCAAGCCGTTGCGCGTGCGCTCGGCGACAAGCGCGGCATCGCGCGGTTCGGGTCGCTTTCGCTTCCCATGGACGAGGCTCTCGTGCTGGCGGCCGTGGACATATCGGGGCGCGGCCAGCTGCACTGGGCCGTGGACGTGCCCTGCGTCATGCTGGGCACGTTCGACGCGTCGCTGGCCAAGGAATTCTTCATCGCCTTCGCCGCGAACGCGGGACTTACGCTGCACGTGCGCAGCCTGGCTGGCGAGAACGCGCACCATATCGTGGAGGCGTCGTTCAAGGCCGCAGCGCGCGCCTTGCGCCAGGCCGTCGAGCTCGACCCCCGCATCGGCGATGCGCTGCCTTCGACGAAGGGCGCGCTATGATCGCCGTGGTCGACTATCATAAGGGCAACCTCAAAAGCGTCGAGCGCGGTCTGGTCGCGGCGGGCGCCGAGGTGCTCGTCACGAGCGATCCCGCCGCCATCGCCAAAGCCGATGCCATCGTGCTGCCCGGCGTTGGCGCGTTCGCCGACGCGGCCGCCACCATGCGCGAGCTCGGCCAGATGGACGCCATCCGCGAGCGCATAGCCGCCGGCGTGCCGTTCCTCGGCATCTGCCTGGGAATGCACCTCCTGTTCGAAGAAGGCGTCGAAGGCGCGCCGCGCGAGGACGACGAAACCTCGACCCACAACGCCCGCGGCCTGGCAGTGCTGCCGGGCGTGGTAACCAAGATGCCGAAACAGGATGAACACTCCCTCTCCTACAAGGTGCCACATGTAGGTTGGAACACCGTGCATTTCGGAGACGGCAGCGAGGGGTTCGGCGGCGCCCACCAAGCGAGTTCCGCACGAGCCGGACAGTCCTGTGGACTGTCCGAGCGAGCAGGACTGTCTGAGCGACTGGGCGTTGCCGAGCTCCTCGCGGACAGGTTTCAGGAATGCCCCCTGTTCGAAGGCATACCGTCGGGCACTTACTTCTACTTCACGCATGGCTACATCGCGCCGTCGGGTCCCTTCGTCGTCGGCGAGACGACGCACAGCGTGACGTTCCCGAGCGCCGTCCAGTACGGCGAGGCGGCGTACGGCGTGCAGTTCCATCCCGAGAAAAGCTCGGATGCGGGCGCGCGTCTGCTGCAGAACTTCGTGTCCATCGTGAAAGGGGCGTGAGCGCCATGTACCTGCTTCCAGCCATCGACATTCTGGGCGGCAAGGCCGTCCGCCTCGCCAAAGGCGACTACGACCGCGTGACCGTGTACCACGACGACCCCGCCGCGCAGGCGCAGCTGTTCGAAGAGCAGGGCGCGACGTGGCTGCACGTGGTGGACCTCGACGGCGCGCGTTCGGGCATCCCTGAGAATATCGCCATCGTCGAGCGCATCATGCGCAAGACCCTGCTCAAGGTGGAGGTGGGCGGCGGCGTGCGCTCGCTCGACACCATCGCGCGCCTGGCGGACGCGGGCGTGTCGCGCGTGGTGCTGGGCACGTCGCTCGTGGCCGACCCCGACTTCGCCGAGGCCGCCATCGCGCAGTACGGCAAGCTGCTGTGCGC
>NZ_GL622579.1:760694-815554 GCF_000185625.1 Eggerthella sp. 1_3_56FAA | reverse complement strand
GCGGGCATCGACGCGAAGGGCGGCGAGGTGGCCGTGGCCGGGTGGCGCGAGGGCGCTGGCGTGGCCGCCGAGGAGCTGGCGCGCGACATGTCGGCGCTCGGGTTCCGGCACCTCGTGTACACCGATATCGCGCGCGACGGCATGCAGACCGGCATCGAGGCCGCGGCGTACGTGCGCATGGCCGAGGCGTTCGGACATCCGGTGATCGCATCGGGCGGCGTGGCCGGCGTGGACGACATCGTGCGTTTGGGCGAGGTGGCCGGCAGCATCGAGGGCGTCATCGCGGGACGCGCCGTGTACGAGGGCGCGCTGTCGGTGCAGGAGGGCGTGCGCGCCTGCGACGAGGCCACGCGCCGAGCCGAGGCCGCCGCCGTCCAGGCGAACCCTTGTGGAATGTGAGTCCAACATGTTTGGTAAGGTCAGCGAGCGGGTTCTTCGCGAGCGCGATTGCCGCGAAGGCTCGACGAAGCGTGCCTTGGGCACGTGAGGAGAACCTGGAGCGGCAAGCGTGCCGCGAAGTACCCGCGCAGCGTCGGCACGTCCGTC
Source organism: Eggerthella sp. 1_3_56FAA (assembly GCF_000185625.1). Taxonomy (NCBI): domain Bacteria; kingdom Bacillati; phylum Actinomycetota; class Coriobacteriia; order Eggerthellales; family Eggerthellaceae; genus Eggerthella; species Eggerthella sp. 1_3_56FAA. Next base: position 815,008 of record NZ_GL622579.1, on the reverse strand, counting down.
GTTGCGTTAGCAACGACGGAAGGAGCGAGATGCTAGCGAAACGCGTGATACCTTGCATGGACGTGAAGGACGGTCGCGTGGTCAAGGGCGTGAACTTCGTGAACCTGCGCGACGCGGGCGATCCCATCGAGCTCGCGCAGCGCTACGACGAGGAGCGCGCCGACGAGGTGATCTTCCTCGACATCACGGCCACGAGCGACGACCGCGCCACCACGGTCGACCTTGCCAGCCGCGCCAGCGAGCAACTGCATCTGCCGTACTGCGTGGGCGGTGGTTTCCGCAGCGTGGCCGACATTCGCACGATGATCGCGGCCGGCGCTGACAAGGTGTCGGTGAACTCGGCCGCCGTGGCCGATCCGTCGCTCATCACGAGCGCCGCCGCGGCGTTCGGCTCGCAGGCCATCCTCTGCGCCATCGACGCGAAGCAGGTGACGGGCAACCCGAACAAATGGGAGGTCTACGTTGCGGGCGGGCGCAAGGCCACGGGCATCGACGCGGTCGCCTGGGCGCAGGAGGCGGCCCGGTGCGGGGCGGGGGAGATCCTGCTCACCAGCATGGATCGCGACGGCAGCCGCGACGGCTTCGACTGCGCGCTCACTCGCGCCGTCGCGCGTGCGGTGGACATCCCGGTCATCGCCTCGGGCGGGGTGGGCAAGCTCGAGCACTTCGCCCAAGGCGTCATCGAGGGCGAGGCCGATGCCGTGCTGGCTGCAAGCGTCTTCCACTTCGGCGAGCTTTCCGTCCGTCAAGTGAAGGAGCATATGCGCGCCCAGGGTATCCCCGTGCGGCTGTAGGGGTGGGGCGGCCCTCGTTTCCGGAGCGAACGCGACGACGGGTCGCTCGACCGCGATCCTCCATCGCGTCAAGGGGTCGCACGGCCGAGCCTTCCGTGCAGCTGAAAGCGCTGCGACTGGCGAAAAAGCATCGAATTCGGAAGTTTCTAGCTGGGTCGCAAGCTCGTCGGAGGCTCTTTTTGCGCATAGAGCCTGGTTGCTGGCTTGCTCCTTTCCGCTCCCGGGCGCCGCATGCGCTTGAAACGGGCGATGTCTTCCGAATTCGATGGCTTTTCGCCATTCAGAACGCCGTAGGCCGCACAGGTGGAGGAGCGATCCGGTTTTCGGACGATCCGACGGCATGGTTTGGGATCGTCCCGAGGACGTTCACGCGCCGGCCTTCCGCCTTCGCAGGAGAGAAGCGAGGGGCGGATGCAGGCTGCGGTTGCGCAAGCAGCCGCAGTACATCGATCGAGTGAGGATTATAGGTATGAACATTCCTGGCATCGCTTACAACGCCGACGGGCTCGTTCCCTGCATCGTGCAGGATGCAGACACGCTCGAGGTGCTCATGATGGCGTGGATGAGCGAGGAGTCGCTTGCGCTCACGCTCGAGCGCGGCGAGACGGTGTTCTGGAGCCGCAGCCGCCGGGAGCTATGGCACAAGGGCGCCACCTCGGGCAACGTGCAGAAGCTCGTGGAGCTGCGTTACGACTGCGATGCCGACACGCTGCTCGCGCTCGTTCATCCGGCGGGTCCGGCCTGCCATACCGGCGAGCGCACCTGCTTCTACCGCGCGTTCCCCCGCTAGCCGCCTCTCGCTCGGAACGCTCAGTGCAGCGAGGCCCGAGGATTCCGCTTATGTTGAGCCGTTGCATCATAGGGGTTGTGAGGATGCCGATCGTGCCTCATAATATTGCGTTCGATTACGGGATGGTTTAGAAGGGGACGCGAGTGACTGACAAGTCGACGGCAGGCCGTGACGGGGAAGCGGGCTCGACCGGCTTCGCTCGGGTTTCCATTGAAGCCCCGCGCATCGATGCCGCTACCGGGCTGCTTGGCAAAGAAGCCTTCTTCGACGAGGCCGCTGCGTATCTTAGGCATTCGGGCGCACGCGATGTCAGCATCGTCTGCTTCGATGTCGACCATTTCAAACTGTTCAACGATCTGCACGGACTTGATTGCGGCGACGAGCTTCTAAGGTACCTGGGTCGCGCCCTCGCCCTCCGCTTCTCGCCCGACGGGGCGCAACCGCTCGCGCGCCTTGCGGCCGATACGTTCGCCTTGTGCGCGACCGGCATCCGCCCCGAGCGCGTCGAGCGCATCCTCGTCGACATCTCCTCCGAATGTCCGAACGGCATCGACGCCATCGTGCGCGCGGGCGTGTACCGCATCGAGGATCCTGCTTCGCCGGTCAGCATCATGTGCGACCGCGCGGTCATCGCGCTTCGCACGGTGAAGGGCAGCTACTTCGACCGCGTGGCTTTGTACGACCCCGGCATGCGCGAGGCGCTCGTCCTCGAACGCGAGGTCGTCGCCGGCATAGAATCGGCGTTGCGCGAGGATCGCATCGAGCTGTTCCTCCAGCCGAAATGCAATATACGCACCGGCAAGATCGTGGGTGCCGAGGCGCTGGCCCGTTGGCGCCATCCCGAGCGCGGCATCGTCGCCCCGGGCGAGTTCATCCCGCTGATCGAGCGCAACGGCCTTGTGCGCTCACTCGACCTGCGCGTGTGGGAGAAGACCGCCGCGTGGATCAGGGGCCTCATCGACGAAGGAGTGCAGCCCGTTCCCGTGTCGGTGAACGTGTCGCGCGCCGACATCTACCTCGTGGACGTGGCCGCCGAACTGCATGCGCTCGTGGAGCGCTACGGCATCGAACCGTCGCTCATCGAGGTGGAGATCACCGAGAGCGCCTATTCGGAACGCCCCGATCGCATCGTGGCCGCGTTCGACGAGCTGGCCGAGCGCGGCTTCACCGTGCTCATGGACGACTTCGGCAGCGGCTACTCGTCGCTCAACATGCTGAAGGACATCAACGTCGACGTGCTGAAGATCGACATGCGCTTCCTCGACCGCGACGACCGGCGCAGCAAGGACATCATGGAATCGGTCATCCGCATGGCGCGCTGGCTGGACCTGCCCGTCATCGCCGAAGGCGTGGAGACGCGCGAGCAGGTGAACTTCCTTTTGGACGTGGGGTGCTCGTACGCGCAGGGCTACTACTACGCGCGCCCGATGGAGGCGGCGGCGTTCGAGGCGCTGCTGACCGACGGTTCGAAAGTTCAGCACGAGCAATGCGCTCTGCAGGATGCGCGCCGTCCCATCCTCGATTTCAGGGATCTGCTGCATGAGAACACCATCAGCGACCGCATGCTTTCCAGCATCATCGGCTCGGTGGCGCTGTACTCGTATGCCGACGGCGATCTGCGCCTGATTCGGGGCAACGAAGCGTACCGGCGCTTGATAGCGACGCTCGGGGAAGGCGTGAACGGCGCCGAGGAGGGCGGCAGCCTGCTTCCTTTCGTGCATGACGAAGATCGGGACGCCCTCGTGGCCGCGGCGGAGGAGACGGTGCGCTCCTGCCCCGACGACGGGGTGGAGGTGGTCGTGCGCCGCATGGGAACGAACGGCTGCCATTGGCATAAGATGCGCCTGTTCCATTTGAACACGACGAACGGTTCGGCCACGGTGTACGGCTCCGTGACCGACGTCACGGAGCGCATGGAGTACATGGAGGCGCTGCGCAAGAGCGAGCAGCGCTTCGAGATGACCTTGGAAGCCAGCGGCACGGTGGTGTTCGAGCTGGACATCCCCACGCGCACCGCTCGCTATTCGGAGTTCTTGCAGCAGGCGTTCGGCTTGGCCGAGACCGTGGCGAACGCCCCGGAGGGGTTCATCGAGCAGGGGACGGTTGCCGAGGAGTCCATCGAGGATTTTCGCGCCATCTACCGAGACCTCTACGCCGGCGCGCCTCGCACGTCGGCGGTTGTGCGCGCCATCATGGGAGACGGGTCGCGTGCGTGGAACCGCGTGACGCTTCTGGCCATGCCGAACGAGGCGGGCGCGCCCGTCAAGGCCGTCGGCCTCGTGGAAAACGTCACGCGCGAGACGGAGATGGATCTTTTGCTGAAGCGTCTCGGTCGTTTCGAGCAAGATTGAGGATCACGCCGTCCGCAAGGCGCGCCCGCACCGTTTCGTAGACCTTCCTCCATCGCTTTTACACGATACCTGCCGCTTTGCGCTTGAACGAAGGAAACACATGCGGTACCATGATGATCAGTTCTTTTATCTCACAGCACACATCCAACACACCCGCATCTCATCACGGAATCCATGCGCGCCGTCGCGCGCGTTTCACCTGTAATAGCCATTGTATAAGGAGGACCTGGGTGAAGTTTTTTCTGGACACCGCCGATCTCGACGAAATAGAAGAGGCGGCCAGCTGGGGCGTGCTCGCCGGCGTCACTACGAACCCGACGCTGTACGCGCGCACCGGAGGCAAGCTCGACGATTTCCACAACCACATCAAGCGCATCTGCGAAATCGTGGACGGGCCCGTCTCCGCTGAAAGCGTCGCCATGACGCGCGACGAGATCATCCGCGACGGCCGCGAGCTGGCCGCGCTTGCCGACAACGTGGTCGTGAAGATCCCCACCATGGTGGAGGGTCTCGCCGCCACCAAGGCGCTCTCCGAAGAGGGCATCCCCGTCAACATGACGCTGTGCTTCAGCGTGCCGCAGGCCATCATGGCCGCCCGCGCCGGCGCCCGCTACATCAGCCCCTTCGTCGGCCGGTTCGACGACATCGCCGAGGACGGCATCTCGCAGTTGGCCGACGTGGTGGCCGCGGTGAACAACTACGACTTCGGCCACGACGTGGAGATCATCGCCGCGTCGGTGCGCAGCGCGAACCACGTGACGCAGGCCGCCCTCATGGGCGCCGACATCGCCACGGTGCCGTTCGCTGCGCTCAAGAAGTGCGTGCAACATCCGCTGACCGACCGCGGCCTGGATGCGTTCATGAAGGACTGGGAGAAAGTTCAGCAAGCATGAGCGAAACCGAAGCAACCACGGAGGCTCCTGCGGCCGCTCCCGTCAAGCGACGTTCCACCAGCGTGAAGGCGAAGACGCAGGGCAAGGCCGAGGGCGCAGCCACTCCGGGCCGCAACTCGTCGGCCACGCGCACGCCGCGCAAATCGGTGAAGGCGGGCGGCGCGCAGCAGCAACAGCCGCAGGGCGGTTCGAACAACCGCCGCCAGAACGCCTCGAACGCCGGCAAGCAGAACAACGGCGGCAGCAATCGCCAGAAGCAGGGCGGCGGCCAGAACCGGCAGAACAACAGCCAGAACCAGCGTCGTCAGCGTCGCCAGCACGACAACAACCGCGGCAACCGCGAAGTGCAGCCCAGCGTGTCGCGCGAGGAGCTGGCGAAGCTCAAGGTGGCCGAGCTGCGCGAGAAGGCCGCCGAGCTCAACCTCGACGTGACGGGCCTCAAGAAGGCCGAGCTGGTGGAGGCCGTGTTCGAAGCCAGTGTCAAGGCCGAGGGCTTCATCGAGGTGTCGGGCATCCTCGACATCCTGGCCGACGGCTACGGCTTCCTCCGCACGCAGGGCTACCTGCCCAGCGAGACGGATTGCTACGTGGGTCTTTCCACCATCCGCCGCAACGGCCTGCGCAAGGGCGATCTCGTGTCCGGTCAGACGCGCCCGGCGCGCGAGAACGAGAAGTACGCCGCCATCCAGAAGGTCACGGCCGTCAACGGCACGCCCGTCGAGGAGCTGGGCAGCCGCGTGCGCTTCGGCGACCTCACGCCGGTCTACCCGGACGAATGCCTCGTCATGGAGCACGGCAAGAACACCGTCACCGCCCGCGTCATCGACCTCGTGTCGCCCATCGGCAAGGGCCAGCGCGGACTGATCGTCAGCCCCCCGAAGGCGGGCAAGACCACCATCCTCAAGGACATCGCCGCCGCCATCAGCGCGAACAACCCCGAAGTGCACCTCATGTGCCTGCTCGTGGACGAGCGTCCCGAGGAAGTCACCGACATGGAGCGCTCCATCAAGGGCGAGGTCATCTCCTCCACGTTCGATATGCCCACCGAGAACCACATCGCCGTGTCCGAGCTGGTCATCGAGCGCGCGAAGCGCCTCGTGGAATGCGGCAAGGACGTTGTCGTGCTGCTGGACTCGCTCACGCGCCTCGCGCGCGCCTACAACCTGGCGCAGCCGGCATCGGGCCGCATCCTGTCGGGCGGCGTGGACTCCACGGCGCTCTACCCGCCGAAGCGATTCCTGGGCGCTGCGCGCAACATCGAGCACGGCGGTAGCCTGACCATTCTGGCCTCAGCCCTGGTGGACACGGGCTCGAAGATGGACGAGGTCATCTTCGAGGAGTTCAAGGGCACCGGCAACATGGAGCTCAAGCTGGATCGCAACCTGGCCGACCGCCGCATCTTCCCGGCCATCGACCCGGTGGCGTCGGGCACCCGCAAGGAGGATCTGCTGCTGGAGCCGCAGGAGGCGCCGCTCATCTGGGCCGTGCGCCGCATCCTCGCGAACACGAACAGCACCGAACGCGCCATGGACATGCTGATCAAGTCGCTCAAGCAGACCGAGACGAACCAGGAGTTCCTCGTGCGCACGGCGAAGAAGGCCCAGCACACAAAGGCCGACGGCTCGCTGGAGTTCTAGGCGCGCCCATCCGTCATCCGGCCGACACCGTGCGCGCCGGTCGCGGTCTTATAATGGAAACCACCAGGGAACCGCATCCGTTGGGTGCGGTTCCCTGTCGCATACGGTAGTATGGTCAGACGCATGAACCAAGGAGGGACCATGTCTCAAGACAACAACTGGCAGCAGCAGGTGTGGCAGCAGCCTGCCGCGCCGCAGCAGCCTGTCGCGCCGGCCGCGCCGTACGGCTACGCCGTGCAGCCCCCGAAGAAAAGCCGCGGCTGGATCGTCGCCCTCGTGGCCGTCGTGCTCGTGTTCGCGCTGCTGGCGCTGGGCATGTGGTCGTGCACGTCGGTCATGTCCTCGTCGTTCGGGTCCTTCGGCACGGGCTCCACGGTCGACGACGTGGACTACCTCACGGGCGACGCGGTCGGCGTCATCGACATCGACGGCACCATCCAGTACGACAACACCACCTCCAGCCCCGAAGGCCTGAAGGCCCAGCTCGATCGCGCCGAGAAGAACAGCCATATCAAGGCCGTCGTACTGCGTGTGAACTCCGGCGGCGGCACGGCTACGGCGGGCGAGGAGATGGCCGACTACGTGCGCGGGTTCTCCGAGCGCACCGGCAAGCCTGTCGTGGTGTCCAGCGCGTCCGTCAATGCGAGCGCCGCCTATGAGATATCCTCGCAGGCCGACTATATCTACACGGCCAAGACCACGGCCATCGGCGCCATCGGCACGGTCATGCAGGTTACCGACCTGTCCGGCCTCATGGAGAAGCTGGGCATCTCGGTGGACAACGTCACCAGCGCCGACAGCAAGGATTCCAGCTACGGCACGCGCCCGCTCACCGAGGAGGAGCGCGCCTACTACCAGGATCAGGTCGACCAGATCAACGAGACATTCATCCAGACCGTGGCCGAGGGTCGCGACATGCCCGTCGAAGACGTGCGCGCGCTGGCCACGGGTCTCACGTTCACCGGCATGACGGCAGTCGAGAACGGCCTTGCCGACGAGATCGGCACCAAGGACGACGCCGTGGCGAAGGCAGCCGAGCTGGCGAACATCGCGCACTACACCACCGTCACGCTCAAGAATCCCACGAGCAGCCTGTCGAGCCTGCTCGACCTCATGTCAAAGAGCAACGTTTCCACCGACGATATCGCCCGAGCGCTGAAGGAGCTGGACACCGATGGCAGCATCGCCCAATAGCAACGAACGAATCTCGTGGCCCAAGCGCGCCGTCGTCACGGCGGGCATGCCCTACGGCAACAAGCCGCTGCACTTCGGCCACATCGCCGGGGTGTTCGTGCCGGCCGACGCCTTCGCGCGCTTCCTGCGCGACCGCATCGGCGCGGCCAACGTGCGCTTCATCAGCGGCACCGACTGCTTCGGCTCGCCCATCAACGAGGGCTACCGCAAGCTGGTGGAGGCCGGCGAGTTCGACGGCACCATCGCCGAGTACGTCGAGCGCAACCACGAGGCGCAGAAGAACACGCTGGACGCCTACGGCATCAGCCTGTCCATCTACGAAGGCTCCGGCATGGGGCATTCGGGCGACGTGCATCAGCTGATCACCGAGAAGTTCATCGAGAAGCTGCACGAGAACGGGCACTTGCAGCGCCGAAGCACGCTGCAGTTCTACGATGCGGAAGCGGGCACGTTCCTCAACGGCCGCCAGGTGGTCGGGCGCTGCCCCGTGCAGGGCTGCAAGTCCGAGCACGCCTACGCCGACGAGTGCGACCTGGGGCACAGCTACGCCCCCGAGGACCTCATCGCGCCGAAGTCGTCGCTGACGGGCACGACTCCCGAGATGCGCCCGGTGGAGAACTGGTACTTCGATTTGCCCGCGTTCGCCGACTTCCTGCGCGGCCACGTGGCGGCGCTCGAGGCCGACCCCGAGGTGCGCGCCATCGTGCCGCAGACCGTCAAGGAGTTCCTCAGCGCCCCCGTCGTCTACATCAAGAACGACGCCCGCGAGGCCTACGACGCCGTGGCGGGCGAGCTGCCGGCCCATCAGCTGCGCGAGGCCGAGAAGGGCAAGCAGAGCTTCGAGATCGAGTTCGCCTCCATCGACGACCGCGACGCGGCGCGCGAGGTGCTGGGGCGGGCGGGCATCCGCTTCCGCACGGGCAAGGCGCTCGTGCCGTTCCGCATCACGGGCAACATCGAGTGGGGCGTGAAGGCGCCGGTCATCGACGGGCTGGAAGGCCTCACGGTGTGGTGCTGGCCCGAGAGCCTGTGGGCGCCCATGTCGTTCACCATGGCCGTCAACGACAAGATGGGCCTGCCGCGCGGCAGCTGGCGCGATTTCTGGTGCTCGGAGGACGCCGAGGTGTACCAGTTCATCGGCCAGGACAACCTGTACTTCTACGGGGTTGCGCAGCCCGCGCTCATCGAGGCGCTGCGCCCTGACGACATCCTGACGCCCGGCGTGACCGAGCATCCCATCCGCCAGACCACCCTCGTGGCGAACCATCACATCCTGTTCGGCGACAAGAAGGCCTCGTCGTCGGGCTCGGTGAAGCCGCCCACGGCCGACGAGCTGCTGGACTACTACACCGTCGAGCAGCTGCGCGCGCACTTCCTGGCGCTCGGCCTCGACCAGAAGTCGGTGGGCTTCAAGCCCAAGCCGTTTTTGGCCACCCCCGAGGAGCTTGCGGACACGCGCGTGGCCGACCCGGTGCTGAAAGAGGGCGCGCTGCTGACGAACGTGTTCAACCGCTTGGCCCGCAGCTGCTTCTACGAGGCGCAGAAGAACTTCGAGGGCTATATGCCGCTGGGCGATGCGTCCGAGGACGTGGTAGCGAAGGTGCACGAGGTGCTGCGCGCCTACGACGAGACGATGCACCGCGTGGAACTGCACACCATCATGTCCATCATGGACGAGTTCATCCGCTGGGCGAACAAGCGCTGGTCGGACGGCATCCGCGAGGTCGAGAACACGGGCGACGACGAGCTGCGCCGCCAGGTGCTCGTGGACTCGTTCTTCCTGCTGCGCATGGCGACGCTGCTCATGCACCCCGTGGTGCCGGCGGGCGCCGAGAAGATCTGCGACTACCTCAGCTTCGAGTTCGACGACTTCTTCAGCTGGAACTACGACTTCGAGAACATGGACGAGCTGTGCAGCGCCGGCGAGATCACTGAAGCCCGCCACCGCATCCGCGAGCTGCCCCCGCGCTTCGACTTCTTCGCGAAGCACCCGAGCCAGTACAAGTAACGTCCCGACAGGGGGCGGGCCTTCAACGGGGATGTTTTCGGGATGAAGAGCGCCCGTCCGCGGAATGCGGGCGGGCGCTTTCGGTTGACGTGCGTTAGGGAGGGACGGGTGGTTCGACGCGTGCGCAGCTATGGGTGGATTGCGTGCAGCAAAAACGCCGGTTTGGCAGCACCGGCCCGTTCGGACGCCTTCTTCTCGGGTTCGGGAGCGTTGTTTTGCGGAATGCGACCGAGCGCCATCTGGAGTTTTGTCGCTGCTCTTCACCAGTCGCGGAGTCGAGGCTGCCAAACCGGCGTTTTTGCTGCACGCGAGCCGGCGAAAACGTGCGCGGCCGTTGCGTGGTCCGACAGCCGAGGGGCGGAGCAGGTTGCCGGGCTGGGCGCAAAGAGGGTTCCATGACAATCTCGAAGCAGTTTCGACGTGCCGGTAGGCTTCGCCAAACCGTATAATCCCAGGTGGTGAAAATCTTGCGTCGCCGCCGACGTCCGATCCGGCCGCCGAATTTGTCATGGGACCCGTTTTGCGCCCAGCTCCGCCTCGCTCTATGTCGGATTTGACACGTCAGGGTTCCAACGTGTCAAAGCACCCGTCCTCTTGACGCACTGGGTGCTGCCGTTCGCCCGCATGGACGCTCGCGACGGTGTGGGACGCAACATGAAAACGCCCGCCCGCATTTCGCGGACGGGCGTTTTCGGTTGGCTCGAGGTTGCGTGCTGCGAAGGGTTTAGGCCACTTCGAACAGCAGCGTCGCCGCAAGCGGGGACACCATGCCGTCGGCGGTTTTCGCGCGCACGGTCATGCGGTAGTCGCCCTTTTCCTCGAACGACGTGGTGAACTGCCAGTTCACCCACTTGTCGGCCGTGGCGCCGTCGGTGTCGCACGACGTCCATGTGCGGCCGTTGTCGAATGAGAACTCGATGGCGGCGATGGGGCTTCCCAGATCGTCGGCCACGCCTTCGAACGTGATCTCGTCGCCTGCCTTGAACACGCAGTCGTCGGAGTAGTTCATGATGTTGATCTTGTTGCGGTAGCACGGGTCCACCTGCTGCACGTCGGGCTCCGCATCCTCCTGCGTCAGCTCGATGTTCACGATGTCGCGCGTGAAGTAGCGCGCCACGGTCTCGGGCATCCACAGCTGCAGGCTCGACCCGGTGGCCGCCTCCAGCTCCTGGCCGTTCACCTGGTACGCCAGAAGCGCGTTCTTCTCCAGCGCGTAGCGCAAGGGCAGCGGCTGGCCGAAGCCGTCGGCGCCGTAGGCGGTGATGGTGTTCACGCCGTCTTCCAGGTCGGCCATCTCCACCACGGCCGACAGCGGCACGCCCATGACGGCCGCCTGGCCGAAGGGCGATCCGGTGGCGCACGAGCACGCCATCATCGTCTCCTGGTTGGCATCTTCGGCCAGGTCGCGCACGTCGATGGTGAAGTTCTTCTTGATGTTGCCGCCCACGTTCACGTAGAAGTTGGCCACGCCGCCCTCCACGTCGACGAGCTCGGTGGCAGGCTTCGAGCACATGCTGGTCAGCGCTGTTCCGAACACGTTGAACAGCTCGTCGTTGGGGGTGACGCCTTCCTGGTTGAAGGTGAACGCTCCCTGGGCGTTGGCCACGGAGACGTAGGACACGTCGTCCTCGTTGAACCATTGTGCGGTCACGACGTTGTCTCCCACGGCATGCGTCGTGGCGATCGGGTCCGCGTCGGCGGTCTGCGGTAGTCCGGCCGTAGCGCCGATACCGCCCACTGCTCCGAACATCAGCAGCGCGCCGCCGGCCACGCCGCCCGCGATCTTCTTGGGGTTGTAAGCCATGGCGTCCTCCTACTCGCTCTTCTCGTCAGATGCCGCCGCGACCTTCGGAGGGATCAGCGATGCGCTTTCCAGCACGGTCGTGTCCTCGGGGTTGGGCATCTTGTCCTTCGCGTTGAACATGACGGTCTGGGTCTCGAAGCTCGTCATGCCGCTTTCGGTGGTGGCGCGAACGGTCAGGCAGTACGCGCCTTCCAGTTCGGGCTTGTAGGTGAAGCTCCACCACACCATCTTGTTGCGATCCATGTCGCCGATATCGTACTTCGTCCACGTTTCTCCGCGGTCAAGGGAGAACTCGACGCTTGCGATCTTCTCGTCGTAGCCGTCCACGTAGCCGGTGAATTCGTAGGGCTGGCCGTTCTGCACGAGCAGGCCGTCGGGCACGCCGAGGATGGTGGCGTTGGGCTTGTTCATGGGAACGTCGTCCTCGTTCTGCCATCCGTTCGGGTTGCCGGCCCACTTGTCGGTGTAGTCGATGTCCTCGTCGGTGACGTGGTAGGTGTCGATCTGCTTCGAGTTGATCTGCGCGTCCACGCCTTCCACCCAGTTCGTGCACGGATAGCCGCGCGTCGCGTCGAGGTACTCGCCGCCGATCTTGTACACCAGCAGCGCCTCGTCGGAGTCGACCTTGTCCACGGGGAAGGCGCGTTTGGAGCTGCCGTCGGCGCGCAGCGCCTTCACGCCCGTCGTGCCGTCCTTGTAGCCGCCCGCCTTTTCGACGAGCCAGCTCACGGGAATGCCGGTTATCTCGGTGTTCGTGACTCCGCCGCCTCCCACCGGGTTCCAGTTGCACACCATCTTCGAGGTCTTCGTGATCACGGCGCCGTCGGCCTCGGCTTCTTTGATGAGCTCGGGCAGCGTGGCCGTGTACTCGGCGTTCACGTTGCCGTCAACGGTGATGGTCCATTCGTCGAACAGGCTTTGCGGCATCTCCAGGTCGAGGCCGTTCACGCCCGCGCCGTGGCGCATGTTGTCGTAGTAGGCGTGCATCCAGTCGTACGAGAACACGCCGCTCTGGCCCTGCGTCCTCTCTTGATCGATCTTGAAATCGCCCTGCACGTTCTCGACGTCGTTGATTCCCCACAGGCGATCGTATTTCGTGAGATCCCACAGCTCCAGGCCCGCACCGTTCTCGGTGGCGTTGTGGCAGGACATGCAGTCGCCCTGATACTGGTTGACGAAGTCGCTCTTCGTGCGCGATCCGTAGTGAACGGCGTGCATGAGCGTGCCGAACTCGTACTGCTTCGCGATGTAGCCCGGAGCGTAGGAGTGGCAGAACAGGCACTGCTGCAGCGTGGTCTTGTTGTCCAACTCGTCGTTCCAGGCAACCGGGTGCTCGTAGGGCAGGTGCTTCAGCAGCGAGTTCATGTCGGCATGGCACGATTCGCAGCCGCGGTTGTCGGCGTCCAGCCAGTAGGTGTTGTACGAGTTGGAACCGGCTTGGATCTGCCAAGCGTCGGGGTTCACCTCGTACTCGGTGGGCGTGCGCTGCACCATCTGCCCGTTCGGCAGGGTGCGCACTTCGGGAGCGTATTCGGTCGCAACCTGGTCCCAGCGGTCCCATAGGTTGTCGAGGTATTCCTTGCCGGGATAGTAGTTCTCGTCGATGTCCTCGTTCGTGGTGCCTTCGGCGCCGTCGATGACGGCCTGCTGCTCGGGCGTGAGCTTCTGCTCCTGCGGGACGGCGCCTCCGTCCCCGGACGGAGCGGCGGCGCCTGCGTTCTCCGACTGCTGCGGCGCGCATCCTGCCGCCAGGCCGAGCGTGCAGGCCGCGCAGGTTGCCACGATGATGGCCTTCTTGTTGAGCCTCATGCATCCCCCTTTCCTTGTCTTGGTTCCCGTCGTCCGCCATGCGCGCTCGCGCTTCGCCGTTTGCGTCCCTCCCTTCTTCCTCTTGCGTCGTCGATGCGCGCGGACCGTCCCATCGTAGGATGCGGGCTGCCGTGCGCGCCATCGCCCAAGTATCCGATTCGCGGGTCGTCCGATGATTTCCGCATCGGACACTTTGGCCGATGCCCGTGCAGAGCGGGGTGATTCTGCCGGTTCGGGCCGAACGCGCCGTTTTTTGAGGGTGCGGGCGTGCGAAGGGCGTGCGATAATGAGAGGCGGTCGCCGAGCGGTGGCCTGATGTTGGGGAGGCTTGGGGAATCACCGATCATGGGCAACCGCGGTCTGCAAATCAATCCGGTGGGCGTGCTCGCTTCGTGCGGGCTGGGGCTCAATCTGGTCTGGTGCACGTTGATGGGCCACACGCTGGGCTTCATGTCGTCAACAGCCGGCATGGATGCGTGGGCGAATCCGCGCCTGTTCTTCCTTGCCGGCATCCTTCTATGCACGGCGGCGTTCGCGACGGCTCCGCGTGCGCTCAAGCGCGCCGACGGCATGCTGCGCTTCGTGCTGCCGCTGTTGTCGGCCTTCGGCACGGCGTGCTTCGGCATGTCGTTCCACCAGACCTTCTTCGATCCCGGGGCGCTGGCCGTGGGCGGCCTGTTCGTGGCCGGCGTGGGCTACTTCTGGCTGGCGGCGCGCTATATGCTGCTGCTCGCGCGCACGCAGGGCTACGTGTGCGCCGTCGCCAGCATAGCGGGCAGTCTGGTGCTCAAGCTTCCCGTCTTGCTCGTGCTCAGCGCGTTCGCAAGCCCCGCAGTGCAGGTGATCGTCGCCATCGCCATGCCTGTGGCCACGGCGCTTCTGTTCGAAACGGCATGCACTCTTGCGCGCGATCGTGCCGATCTCGCGGCAGGGGAGGGCGTTTCGGATGCCGTTGCGCCTTCGAGGGCGGCTTCCGCCTCGGAGGGCTCTCGCGCTCGTACGGTGTTCGGCGTGCCGGCCGTCCCGCGCACGCGCGAGCGCACGTCAGCTGCCGAACGCCGCACCATGCTCGTGCTGTTGGCTATTGCGGCGGTGGTGCTGGCTGTTATCCGCTCGGTGAGCTACCTGGGGATGTGGGGCGATACGAACGCGAACATCTCCACGGCGCTGCCGTGGCTCACCGCCATGATCGTTCCGGCCGTCTGCGTCGTGGTGTTCGCCTACGCCGCGCTCGCGCGCCTGGCCGATGCCGCGTTGCCGATCCGATTCCAGCCTGCGCTGCTGCTCATCTTGGTGGGTTTGTTCGTCGTAGCCATCCAGGCGAACCCCACGGGAGCGTCGCTCGGGTTCCTCACCGTGGTCATACAGATCGACGAGCTGTTCGCGCACCTCTTGTTCTGGACCGTCGTGGTAACGGCGCTCGACGTGCTCGACGTGCCGTCGTACCGCGTCATGGGGGTGGCCGGCGTGGTCTATGCGGGAGCGTCCATCGCCTGGGTGCTGTTGTTGGGACGCGCGGCCATCGTGGACACGTTGCTCGTGATGCTGGCAACCTACGCTTTCGTGGTCGTTGCGCTGTGCGCCGTTTGGTTCGTGCCGAGTCGAAAGGATGCCGCTTCGGGCGAGGTCGCTGCTCCGCTCGTGCAGACGGTGTCGGACACGTGTCTCGAGCTGGCGGGACGTTATGCGCTGTCGCCGCGCGAGACCGAGGTGTTCGTGCTTCTGGCCCAGGGCCGCACGCGCGCCTTCATCCAGGACGAGCTGGTGCTGTCAGGCAGCACCGTGAAGACCCACGTCTCCCATATCTACGCCAAGATGGGCGTCCACGACCGCCAGGAGATGATGGACCTCATCTGGGGCTGACGCGTAGAATTCGATGGCGACCGCTCTCTCGTGGTATGATACCCATCCGGTTTTGCCCCTCCGACGCGAAAGGCCCTCCACATGCATGTAGATATATACACCGACGGTGCGGCGCGGGGGAATCCGGGGCCGGGGGGCTACGGCACGGTGCTGCGCTTCGTCGATTCGAAGGGCGCCGTCCACGAGAAGGAGCTGTCGCAGGGCTACGAGCGCACCACGAACAACCGCATGGAGCTCATGGCCGTGGTGGCGGGTCTCGAAGTGCTCAAGCGCCCGTGCTCCATCACGTTGTACTCCGACTCGCAGTACGTGGTGAACGCCTTCAACCAGCATTGGGTTGACGGCTGGCTCAAGCGCGGCTGGAAGAACGCGCAGAAGCAGCCCGTGAAGAACGACGATCTGTGGAAGCGTCTGCTGGCGGCCAAGGAGCCTCACGACGTGACGTTCGTGTGGGTGAAGGGGCATGCGGGCCATCCCGAGAACGAGCGCTGCGACGAGCTGGCCACGACGGCCGCCGACGGCGCGGGGCGCATTCGCGACGAGGGCTTCAACGGATAAGCGAGGATTCCGAAGCTGCACCCGGCTCACCCGAGGTTCGTATGATGTTCCTGTTCGATTTCCAAGCTGTTTCGTAGGCGAGCCATGCGATCTGATACACTAGCTCGCAATGTATACGAGCATCTGAGCGCAGGTGGAGGTTCCCACATGCAACAGCAAGCAATGCGCGCCCGCAAGGGCGTGTTCGCGGGAGCAGTGGCTGCGGCCCTCGCGGCGACTCTCATGATCCCTTCGTTGGCGTACGCCGATCCGACTGCCAGCGAAAAGCAGGCTGAAGCTCAGGCCGCGCTCGCATCGCTCAACAGCATGCAGAGTACGCTCAACCGAACCTCCGTCGTCTACGATGAGGCCTTGGCCGCGCAGAGAGAAGCCGAGGCCAAGCGCGACGAGGCGCAGGCGCGCATCGACGAGGCGAACGGCCAGATCGCCGACCTTCAAACCCGATTGGGATCTCGTGCGCGCAGCATGTACCGCACGGGCGGAAGCTCGTTCCTCGACCTGCTGCTGGGCGCCACCACCTTCCAGGAGTTCTCGACGGGTTGGGATATGCTCAACACCTTGAACGAGAACGATGCCGATCTCGTTCAGCAGACGAAAGATCTGCGTGCCGAAGTGCAGGAGCAGCAGGCCGCCTATGCAGAGCAGCAGCGCGTAGCCGCCGAGAAGGCCGATGAGGCGCTGCGCTCCAAGCAGGAGGCGGCGTCCACGATGTCCGCCATGCAGGCTACCTACGACAGCCTGAGCGCCGAAGCGGCCGAGCTGCTGGAGCAGGAGCGCGCTGCGCAGGCAGCCGCCGATGCAGCTCAGGCCCAAGCCGTGGTGGAAGCGTCTGCGCGTCAGGCCCAAGAGAACGCGAACGCTTCGGGCAATGTTGCTCCGGGCAACGATCCCTCGCCTTCTCCGTCGCCCGCTCCGAGCGAGCCTTCCGGACCCTCCTACAATCCTGTGACGGGCAATGCTATCGTCGACCGGGCGTACGGTTGCATAGGATTGCCATATTCGTGGGGTGGGGTAGGACCGAGCTCGTTCGATTGCTCCGGCCTGGTAAGCTATGCCGTGACTGGAAGCTTCTCCCGATGGGGAACCACGAACACGTTCATGGGCATGTCGCAGGTAGGCGATCCTCAACCTGGCGATATCGCCACCAGCTGGGGCCACTGCGGTATCTACATCGGCAACGGCCAGATGATCCATGCTCCAACCTTCGGCCAGACGGTGTGCATCAGCCCGGTGCAGGGTGACATGATCATCGTTCGCCCGTAGCCCCGGATTCCTCAAGCGAAAGAAAACGGCCCTTCGGGGCCGTTTTCTTTCGGGTGCATGCTGTGGCAGCGCCTACCGCACGCTGTTCTTGATGAGCGAGCGCAGTTCGTCGATGCCGGTGCCCTTCTCCGACGAGCACACCACGAGCGGCACGTCGGCCCCCAGCTTCAGCTGCTTCTTCAGGGCGGCCTTCTGCTTCATCTGCTGCTGACGGCTGAGCTTGTCGGCCTTCGTCAGCACCACGGCGAACGGCAGCTCGGCCTCCTGCAAAAAGCCGATCATGTTCACGTCGAGGTCGGACGCCTCGTGGCGGATGTCCACGAGCGAAACCACGAGCGCGAGGTCGCGATCCTGGTTGAAGTAGCCCTCGATGAGCTCCGACCAGCGGCTCTTGTCCGACTTCGACACCTTCGCGTAGCCGTAGCCCGGCAGGTCGACGAAGCGCACGCCGTCGCAGGAGAAGAAGTTGATGGTGGCCGTCTTGCCCGGCGTCTGCGACACCTTCGCCAGCCCTTTGCGGTTGAACAGCTTGTTCAGCAGCGACGACTTGCCCACGTTCGAGCGTCCCGCAAACGCGATCTCGGGCATGGTCGAAGGCGTGAGCTGAGACGATACGCCGAATGATCGCTCGAATACCACGTTGTTGATGTTCATGGGACGCTCCTTGCGGCCGTGCTGTTCGTCATGCTCCTCATGGTACCCGAACCGCGTCGGGGATGCGGGCGGAACCCGGCAACCCCCTCGCATTCCCCACGGGATGCGTCAGACGCGCTTGCGTCCCGTGTACAGCGCCAGCGCCATGCAGGCGAGGCTCGCCCATGCCCAGAATCGATGCTGCTTCATGTCCGACCTCCTTCGCTTCGATGTCGACGATACTAGTTAATCATGATTGACTTTATCCGACAACCGCATTATCCTTGATAAGTTAGATTCGTGCAACTTCAAATCGAAGCGCGCGGATGGGGAACCAACGAGAGAGAGGCGAAGCGATGGGATTCAAGAAGAAGAGCGGGCTGCTGGTGGGCGCGGGCTTTCTGCTGGGCACGGTGGGCGTGAAGGCGCTGACCAGCACCACCGCCAAGAAATGCTACGTGCAGGGCGTCGCGCAGGGGCTGCGCGCGAAGGCGACGTACGAGAACATCGTCGAACAGGCGAAGGCCGAGGTTGACGACATCGTGGCCGAGGCCACCTACATCAGCGTCGTCGGCAAGGACGGGGAGCGCCCTGCCGAGCCCGCCGTCGAGGCCGACGACCAGCCGGCGAAGTAGAACGCGATGGACTACGTCATCGCGAGCGAGGTTCCCGGCCGCTTGCGCGTGCGGCTGGTCGGTCCCGTGCCCGCCGACGATCTCGACGCGCTCTACCGCGTGCTGGGCGCGTGCCCGGCGGTGGAGCGCGCGAACGTCTACCCTCGCATCGGCAGCATCGCCGTGCGCTACCGTGCGGCGGACGGCGCGCGGCAGCGGGTGCTCGATCACCTGGACGCCATCGACGCCGAGGCCATCGCCGAAGCCCGTTCGAGCTGCGGGCTCGAACTGGCACCGCGCACCCAGTCGCTGCTCATGGACATCGCGGTGCTCGTGGGGTCGTACTTCGCGCGCCGGTGGTTCCTGCCGAAGCCCGTCGCGGCCCTCGTCACCGCCTGGCGCTACCGCGGCTTCCTGGCGGCGGCGGTCCGCTCGCTCGGGCGGGCGCGGCTCGACGTGCCCGTGCTGGACGCTGCCGCCATCGGCATGTCGTTCGTCAAGCGCGACCCGCGCACGGCGGGTGAGACGATGCTGCTGCTGAACCTGGGCGAGACGCTGGAGGAGTACACGCGCTCGCGGTCGGAGGGGGCGCTCGTGAACGCGTTGCTCGACCTCCCGGAAACCGCGCAGCTCGTCGAGGGCGACCAGGAGGTCCAGGTGGCTGCGTCGGACCTCAAGCCGGGCGACTGCATCGCCGTGCGCACCGGCATGCCCGTGTGCGTCGATGGCGAGGTGGTGCGCGGCACGGCCATGGTGAACCAGGCCGCCCTCACCGGCGAGCCGCTGGCGGTCGAGCGCGGCGTGGGCGACAACGTGTTCTCGGGCACCGCGGTCGAGGACGGCGAGATCATCGTGCGCGTGACGGCGGACGCGGGCGAGACGAAGCTGCGCTCCATCGTGGCGCTCGTGGAGCAGGCGGAATCCTTCAAATCGGAAACCCAGTCGCGCATGGAGCAGCTGGCCGACCGCATCGTGCCCTGGAGCTTCCTGCTGGCAGGCGCCGTGGCGCTCACCACGCGCAGCCTCGTGAAGACGTCGGCGGCGCTCATGGTGGACTACTCCTGCGCCCTCAAGCTCACCGGCTCCATCGCCGTGCTGGCGGCCATGAGCCAAAGCGCGCAGGCGGGCTTCACCGTGAAGGGCTCGAAGCACTTCGAGGCCATGGCGGCGGCCGACACCATCGTGTTCGACAAGACCGGGACGTTGACCGAGGCCACGCCCAACGTGGCCTGCGTGCTGGCGCTCGACGGGTGGAACCGTCGCGAGGTGCTGCGGCTGGCCGCTTGCCTGGAGGAGCATTTCCCGCACCCGGTGGCCCGCGCCGTGGTGCGCGCGGCCGCGGAGAAGAACCTTCGGCACCGCGAGCGCCACGCCGACGTGGAGTACCTCGTGGCGCACGGCATCGCGTCGTCGCTCGACGGCAAGCGCGTGGTCATCGGCTCGGAGCATTTCGTCGTGGAGGACGAAGGCGTGTCCCTCACCGAGGAGCAGAAGCGCCGCGTGGCCGACGAAACGGAGGGGCTGTCGCCGCTGTACCTGGCGGTGGACGGCGAGCTGATCGGCGTCATCGGCATCGAGGACCCGCTGAAGGCCGGGGTGCGCGAGGCCATCGCCGACCTGAGGATGCTCGGGTTCAAGCGCGTCGTCATGCTCACGGGCGACGGCGAGCGCACGGCGGCGCGCATCGCGGACGCCGCCGGCGTGACGGAGTACCGCGCCAACCTGCTGCCCGAGGACAAGTACGCCTTCGTGGAGCGGCTGAAGGCGGAGGGGAGCAAGGTGGTCATGGTGGGCGACGGCGTGAACGACGCCCCGGCGCTCTCGCTGGCCGACGTGGGCATCGCCATGGGGCAGGGCACCGCCGTGGCGAAGGAGGTGGCCGACATCACGCTGACGGGAGGGCACCTGAGCGCGCTCGTGACGCTGCGGACGCTGAGCGCGGGGCTGACCGCGCGCCTGAACGCATCGTTCAAGGAGGTCATCGCCATCAACTCGGCGCTGCTGGCGGCGGGCATCGGCGGCCTCATCACGCCGCAGACCTCGTCGCTGCTGCACAACGCGTCCACGGTGGCGCTCAGCGTGAGGAACGGCGGGACGTACCGCGCCTAGCGTCAGGCCGTCGGCGGCGCTGCGAACGCCTCCTCGAAGGCATCGCCGATCGACGCGAAGCCGTGCAGCGCGGGCTCGTCCGAGAACAGGTCGAGCAGCAGGGAGCGCTGGGCAGCCGGGAGGTCGAGGTCGTCGAACCAGGGAAGCTTCGCGTGCCGCCTGCTGCGCACTGCGGCGGGGCTCGCGTACAGCAGGAACAGCAGCACGTCGGCGAGCCCGGCGCGATCGGATGCGGTCGCGGCCGGGCTCGCCGCGTTCCGGTCGAAGAAGCCGGCCAGCCCGAAGTCGACGAGCGACACCGTTCCCTCGGCGTCGATCAGCAGGTTCGCCGGCCGCACGTCGCCGTGCGCCACGCCGCGGCCCTCCAGGTGCGCGAGCGCGTCGATGACCTGGCGGCCGATGGAGGCGATCGCCGCTTGGTCGAACGACCGCCGTTGCCGGAACAGCAGGCGGTCGAGGGAGGTGCCGGGCATGAGGCTTTGCGCCATGAAGCAGCGCCCGCGGTCGCGCGCGTCGTCGCGCTCG
Organism: Eggerthella sp. 1_3_56FAA; assembly: GCF_000185625.1. Lineage (NCBI taxonomy): Bacteria > Bacillati > Actinomycetota > Coriobacteriia > Eggerthellales > Eggerthellaceae > Eggerthella > Eggerthella sp. 1_3_56FAA. The sequence continues at coordinate 794,163 of NZ_GL622579.1, read as the reverse complement.
CGCACGATGCCGAGCCAGCGGGGGACGGCGGGGTGCGCGCACAGCGACAGCGCCTTCGCCTCGTTCCAGAGGGCGTCGCGGTCGAGGGACCCCTGCTCGGGTTTGATCAGCTTGAGGGCCGCGCTGCGGGGCTCGCCGCTTGCGCGCGAGGCGCGAAAGCACGTGCCGAACCGGCCTTGGCCCAGCACGGCGTCGAGCCGCCATGCGCCGAACGTGCGGCCGACGAGCCTGCGGTCGCCGGCCGCGGTGGCGAAGCGCGCTAGCCGCGCGGCGTGCCGCATTCGGGGCAGAACTTCGCGCTGGGAGGCAGCGTCGCGCCGCACTGCGCGCAGAACCCGCCGCCCAGCTTCTCGCCGCATTCGAGGCAGAACTTGGAGCCCGCCGGCACCTGCGCGCTGCACTTCGGGCAGGAAAGCGAGCCTGCGGCCGAGGCGGCACGCGGAGCCTGCGCCTGCGCTTGGGGCGCGGCCTGCGCCTGGCCGGGGATGGGCTGCGCGTTCTGCTGGGGGTAGCCGTGGCCGTAGCGCTTGCGGTCCGAGCTGCTGAACGAGCCCACGAAGCCGCCGAGCTTGCCCATGAATCCTTGCGGTTGATAGTAGCCGCTGCCTTGGTTGGTGCGGTGCTTTTTGCGACCGCTCATGGAGAAGAGCCCCATCGGGTGGTCCTTTCGATCAGGTGGGTAGCTGCGCCCCAGGATACCGGATGCGATCGGGCTCCGCCGCTTCTGCCGCCGACTCCCGGAAAAAACCAAGGGGCACCGCTTCGCTTGCCCCAAGCCCGTCCCCAAGCTCCAACTCTCAATGCAACCGGGTATCTGTCAATGACAGCCGGGCATGCGAATTCGCCCATGCTAACCAGTTTTTTCGTTTTGCGCGCGATTTGGCGCTTCGAAGCGTCCTTGGACACCGATCCTCGAAAGTGGTTTTTACGTTTCCGCAGGTCGCGTGATTCATGTTCGATCGCTGCGGGTCAGCATGTCCCCTAAACGGGACAACACGCACCCCTGAACGAACGCAAAACGAAAAAATTGGTTAGAACTCGACGATTCGCGTGCCGCGGCACTATTGACGTGAACCGTCGTTCACCCGTTGATCAGTGTGCTCTGCTTCGGGGCAACCCGTCCGCAAGCCTCTTCACCAAGCTAGAGCGTACCCGTAGGAGCCGCTTGGTATGCAGCCAGATACCCGTCAATGGTGGTTGAACGGCAGACCTTCGGCTGTATGACCGGAGCGTTGCGTGTTCGGAACGCTTCCGGGGCCGGCCTTTCCCGCCGCTACACTTGAAGCGTCCGTCGCCGCGCCGCGTCGGGCGCAACGAGGAAACGGACGAGGAAGGGCGGTCGGATGGGCAACGCGAAGAAGCGAAGCGGAAGCGTGGCGAGCATGCTGCCCGTGCTGCTGGCGTGCTCGTTCACGGCCTCGTTCGGCCAGAGCATGATGAACGTCGCCCTGCCCGAGCTGGCGGAGCGCTTCGGCGTCACGCTCTCCATCGCGAACTGGGTGATCGTGGGGTACATGGTGGTCGCGGCGACGGCCATCATGCTGTCGGCGTTCATGCTGAGGCGCCTCGGGCTGAGGCGCGTGTTCTTCGTCGGCGCGGGGGCGCTCGCGCTCGGCAGCGCGTGCGCGCTGCTCTCGCAGGACTTCCCGATGCTGTTCGCCAGCCGCCTCGTGCAGGCGGTGGGCACGGGCCTGTTCTTCCCGTCGGTGACGAGCGTCATCATGACGAACTCGCCGGCCGCGGTGCGCGGCACGCGCCTCGCGTTGAACAGCGGCGTCATCGCCGTGGGCCTTGCCATCAGCCCGACGGCCTCGGGCTTCGCGCTCACGCAGTTCGGCTGGCGCGCCATGTTCGTCGTATCGCTCGCCATGTCCGTCGCGCTGCTCGCGGTCGGCTTCTTCCGCATCCACGGCGGCCCTTCGACGAAGCGCGTTCCCATCGACGCGCTCAGCGTGATGCTCGGGCCGCTCGGGTTGGCCGCGTTCCTGTACGGCTTGGGCGAGGTCACGCGCGATCTCGCTCCCTCCCTCGCGGCGCTCGCGGTCGGCGCGGTGCTGCTCGCCCTGTTCGCCTGGCGGCAGTTCGCGTTGGAGAGCCCGCTGCTCGACCTGCACCCCCTCGTCCACCCGCGGTTCGCCGTGGGCATCCTGCTCGTCATGGTGGGCATGCTCACGTCGTTCTCCATGAGCATCCTGCTGCCGCTGTACTACGAGGGGGCGTTGGGGTACACGGCGTTCTTCGCGGGCCTGCTGCTGCTAGGCCCCGTGCTGGTCAACGCGGCGTTCACGTTCCTGGGCGGCCGGGTGTTCGACAGGCACGGCGCGTGGCCGCTCATACCGGCGGGCCTCGTGCTCGTGCTCGTCGGGCAGGCGGCGGCGTTCTTCTCGGCCGAGAGCATGATCGCCATCCTGATCGTCCTGTCGTCGGCGGCCGTGTACGCGGGCGCCGGGTTCGTGGTGGCGCCGTCCAAGACCGCGGCGCTCGGCACGCTGCCGCCCGCGACGTACTCCGCCGGCGCGTCCATCAACTCCACGGCCGCGCAGATCGCCTCGGCCATCGGCTCGTCGCTGTTCGTCGGCGTGCTGTCGGCCGACGTGCTCAGGGACACGGCGGCGGGCGCGGCGAAGGCGTCGGCGTACGCCGCGGCGTTCGAGCACACCCTCTCGATAGCCGTCGTCATCGCGGCGGCGGGGCTGCTCGTCGCGTTCTTCTACGCCCGCGCCATGCGCAAACCGGCCGGTAAGCAGCGGTGACAACTTCCGGTTGTCGAGAAAAACCGTGAAAAGCATCCGAAAGTTGGTTGAGGGAACCGCGGTTTCGGTGCATGCTGTAGGGAGAAGGCAAGCGAGAGGAGAATCCTATGAGCTTCCGAGACAACCTCCAGCATCTGCGCGGAACGCGCGATTTGAGCCAGGCGCAGCTTGCGACGCTGCTCGGCGTGAGCCGCCAGTCCGTGGCAAAATGGGAAGCCGAGAAAAGCTACCCCGAGATGGACAAGCTCATCAAGCTGTGCGACCTGTTCGAGTGCTCGCTCGACGACCTCGTACGGGGCGACTTAACCGGCTGCGCGACGGCGAGCGAGGCGATCGTGGAGGCCGAGCCAGCCTCCGCAGCCATGCCTGTCGATAAGGACGGCTACGACGAGCACATGCGCCGCCGTGCGTGGGATGTCGCTGCGAGCGTGGCGGTGATCGTCATGAGCTTCGGGGTGGCGATGTTCGTGACAGGCGGCGGTTACAACAGCACGACGGTTTCGGCGAACATCGTCGTCCACCTCGTAGGGATCGCGCTCGGCCTGTGCTTTTTCGTTCCGGCGTATCGCAGCCATGCGGCATTTCGCAAGGAGCACCCGGTGGTCGAGGACTGCTACACGCCGGAGGAGAAGGCGGAAGCGCGCCGTCGGAAGATGCGGGGCGTCGGCGGCGGTGTCGCGCTGCTCGTCTTGGGCATGTTCATGCCCGGCATGCTCCAATCGATTCAGATGTTCTCGTTCGTGCCGTTGGCGCTGTTCGCTTGCTTCGCCGCCGCGGCCGCTCTGCTCGTCCACTCCGTCATGATGGATCGCCGCGTCGACGTGTCCTTCTACAACGGCGCCCCCGATTTCACGATCCAATCCCTCCTTTGAGGGCGTCGTACTGACGCCTGATCTCGTTGCGCAGCTCGTCTTCGGCTTGAACGTGGGCGCCGCCGTCGGCCGGCCGCGAATTCGCCGTATCCGCTCGCAGTTGTGGGCAACCGCGCACAACTGCGTCCTTTTGCGCTTTCCGCTTGCAAACGCTTGGGGGCGTGGTATACTTCTGCAGTTTCTAAATACGCATGCTTGCGCGACCCGATCCGCTAGTGGCCAACTGAAAAAGGCTGCGGATCTCGGGGATGACCGCAAGCAGAGGACTAACGAATGGAGAGAGTCATGACGAAAGTCAGCATTACTTCGCTGCTCGATGCGGGCAGCCACTTCGGCCATCAGACGCGCCGTTGGAACCCCAAGATGAAGCCGTACATCTTCGGCAGCCGCGGGGACATCTACATCATCGACCTCAAGCAGACGCTCGTGGGCCTCGACCAGGCGTACACGTTCGTGTCCGAGCTGGCCAAGAAGGGCGGCACCGTGCTGTTCGTGGGCACGAAGAAGCAGGCCCAGGAGGCCGTCGCCGACGCTGCCAACAAGTGCGGCATGCCCTACGTGAACGCTCGCTGGCTCGGCGGCATGCTGACCAACTTCGTGACCATCCGCTCCCGCGTGAACCGCATGGAGGAGCTGGAGGCCATGGAGGCCGACGGCCGCATGGCCGTGCTGCCCAAGAAGGAGCAGATCCTGCTGCACAAGGAGCTGTCCAAGCTGCAGACGAACCTCAACGGCATCCGCAACATGAAGCGCACGCCCGACGCCGTGTTCGTGATCGACACGAACCGCGAGGCCATCGCCATCCATGAGTCCCGTCGTCTCGACATCCCCGTGGTGGGCACGCTCGATACGAACTGCGATCCGGACGACGTCGATTTCGGCATCCCCGCCAACGACGACGCCATCCGCTCGGTCCGCCTGCTGGCTGACTTCATCGCCGACGCCGTCATCGCCGGCGTGGGCGTGCCGGTGACCGCCGCCGACATGGGCGAGGTCGCCGTCGAGGCTACCGCCGTGGAGGCCCCTGCCGCCGAGGCCGCGCCCGCCGAGGCCGCTGCCCCTGCCGCCGAATAAGCTGATCTGCGCATCTACCGCACTGAACGCGCCGTCGCGCCCTTCCCGCGCTGCGGCGCTCGACACCCCGCCGCGTCCCAAGGCCGCGGCATCGTGAGAGAAAGGAACAACGTGGCTGCTGTTACCGCTTCCATGGTCAAGGAACTCCGTGAAATGACCGGCGCCGGCATGATGGAGTGCAAGAAGGCGCTCGTCGAAGCCGACGGCGACATGGACAAGGCCGTCGACGTGCTGCGCACGCGCGGTCTGGCCGCCGTGGCCAAGAAGGCCGGCCGTGCCACCAACGAAGGCACCGTCATGGCCATCGTCTCCGACGACGCCACGTCCGGCGCGGTCGTCGAGCTGAACTGCGAGACCGACTTCGTGGGCATGAACGACAAGTTCAAGGCCTACGCCGAGAAGATCGCCAAGGCCGCCCTGGCCGCCAAGCCTGCCGACCTCGACGCCCTCAAGGCCGCCGACGCCGAAGGCGAGACGGTGGAAGCCGTTGTCACCGACGCCATCCACACCCTGGGCGAGAACATCCAGCTCGCCCGCTTCGCGGTGGTGGAGGGCGGCGCCGTGTCGTCCTACATCCACGGCGGCGGCAAGATCGGCGTGCTCGTGCAGTTCGACGTCGAGGGCATCGACCCCGCGTTCGACGGCTTCAAGCAGTACGGCCGCGACGTGGCCATGCAGGTTGCCGCCGCCGCTCCGGTGGCCGCCACCCGCGAGGCCGTCGACCCGGCCGTCGTCGAGCACGAGAAGGCCATCTACATGGCTCAGGCCGCCGAGTCCGGCAAGCCCGAGGCCATCCAGGAGAAGATGGCCGTCGGCCGTCTGGAGAAGTTCTTCAAGGAGAGCACGCTGACCGAGCAGGCCTTCGTGAAGAACCCCGACCAGTCCGTGAACGACTACACGGCCGAGGTTGCGAAGAACCTGGGCGGCGAGATCAAGATCGTCGACTTCAAGCGCTTCGTGCTGGGAGAATAGTTTTGTTCCGGCGGCCTGACGGCCGTCGGAACCGCTCGACGCTGCGAAGCCCCCTCGCACCGATCCTCGGCTCTTTTCGCTTGTCTTCGCGTACCGAAGTACGCTCAGCCGCGAAACGAGCCGACTATCGGCACGAGGGGGCTTCTCGCTGTCTTGCTGCGCCAACCTGCGTTCTTCGTTTCGGTACCAGCAGCTATCGGCCCTTCTGCTTTCGTTGTGATGATGGTGGGCGCGCAGCCTCCCTGTTCTTATAATGGTGGGTACCGCGAAGGGCGCCTCGGACGGCGTCCGCCACCCAATGAAACCAACGCCCGGACCCTCGTCGTCGCGGGCGCGGAGGATGCTTCCATGGCTGAAGAGATCATCATCGTACAGGGCAACAACACGCTGGCCGGCGACGTCGCCGTGTCGGGCGCGAAGAACTCGGCGCTCAAGCTGATCGCCGCCGCGTTGCTGGGCCAGGGGGAAACGACCATCCATAACGTCCCGCTCATCTCGGATATCAGCATCATGTCCGACGTGCTGCGCTGTTTGGGCGCGCGGGTGGAGCGCGACGGCCATACGCTGACGGTGGACACCTCCGCCGTCGACAAGCACGAGACCCCCTACGAGCTGGTGTCGAAGATGCGTGCGAGCATCTCGGTGCTCGGCCCGCTCGTTGGCCGCTTCGGATGCGCCCGCGTGGCCATGCCGGGCGGCTGTCAGATCGGCGCTCGCAAGATCGACATGCATCTTGTCGGCCTCGAGGCTATCGGCGTGGAGTTCTCCATCGACCACGGCTTCCTTGAGGCCAGCACGCCCAACGGGCTGCACGGCGCGCACGTCGTACTCGACTTCCCCAGTGTGGGAGCAACCGAGAACCTGCTCATGGCCGCCGTGGCGGCCGAGGGCTCCACGGTCATAGAGAACGCCGCGCGCGAACCCGAGATCGTGGATCTTGCGAACATGCTCGTGTCCATGGGGACGCGCGTCACAGGCGCGGGCTCGGACATCATCGAGGTCGAGGGCGTGCCGCTTTCTTCGCTGCATCCTTGCGAGCACACGACGGTGGGCGACCGCATCGAGGCCGGCACCTTCCTGGCCGGAGGCGCGCTGACGGGCGGTCCCGTCACCGTGCACGGCATCGATCCGTCGTATCTGCGCGTTGCGCTCATGAAGCTCCGCGCCATGGGCTGCGACGTGGAGACGGGCGACGACTGGATCACCGTGGGCCGCACGCGCCCGCTGGCTCCCATCGACTTGCAGACGCTGCCGCATCCCGGGTTTCCCACCGACCTTCAGGCGCAGTTCATGCTGCTGGCCGCGTTCGCCGACGGCATGTCCGTCATCACCGAGAACGTGTTCGAGAACCGTTTCATGTTCGCCAGCGAGCTCATGCGCATGGGCGCGGACATCGCCATCGAGGACCATCACGCCCTCGTGCGCGGCGTGGACGTGCTGCAGGGCGCCGACGTGTCGTCCACCGATCTGCGCGCCGGGGCGGCTCTCGTGCTGGCCGGCATTGCGGGGGAGGGCGAGACTCGCGTGCACAACATCGGCCATATCGATCGCGGTTACGAGGACTACGTGGGCAAGCTGCGCGCTCTCGGCGCCGATGTCGTGCGCGCTGAAACCGAGCAAGCCCAGACGTCCCGGTAGCGAGCTCCCATGGTCAACAAACGCAAGCAGGGCCTGACGCAGGCTCGTGCGAAACTTACGTCGCATCGCATGAGGTCGGCAACGGTCGGCACCCATGTGCCGCGACGCTCGTCGCGTCATATGAACGGCGAGGCGGTGGGATTCTCCAGCCCGCGCAAAAGGAAGCGCGCGGCTCGCGGCATCGTGGAAACTATTCTGCCCGTCACATCGTCGGGCGAGAGCTCGTCGCAATACGCCCGTCGCGTCAGCCGTCGCGAATTCGCCCAGGACATCCAACGTAAGGCGCGCATCCGCCGCATCGTCGCGATCGCGGTCTGCCTGCTCGTGGCGGTTGCCGTCGCCGCCGCCGTCGGCGTGGCGACGTTCTTCGGGTCGCTCGATGCGAAGCTCGGGCTCAAGGATTCCGATGCAGCGTCGGCGCTCGTTGCTCCCAAGGCCGATGCGAAGGCGTTCTACACGGTGGTGTCGGCCGACCTCGATGCGCCGGGCTCGGCGAATGCGACGGACGGCCCCGACGCCATCGCGCTGGTGCGCGTCGACGAGGAGACCCGCGCCGTCACCGTCGTCTCGATTCCGCCTACGCTGCAGGTATCGCTGAAGGACGGCAAGAAGCACCCGCTGCGTGAGGCTTCGACGCAGGAGGGCGATGCCGCGCTCGTGTCGGCCGTGGCCGACTTCGCAGGGGTGAACGTGGCTCATTACGTGAAGACCGACGCCGAATCCATCGTGCGCCTCGTGGACGTCCTCGGCGGCGTCGAGGTGAACGTGGCCGAGGAGGTGGACGACCCGAACGCGGGCGATGCCTACCTGCCGGCGGGCGCCCAGACGCTCGACGGCGCGCAGGCGCTCACGTTTTTGCGCGCCAGCAACTTCTCGAACGGCCTCGAAGTCCAGGCGGCGAACCAGCGCGAGCTGCTCACGGCACTGTCGCTGCGCCTTCTGGGGGAAGGGCGGCTGAGCTTCCTCGCCACGCTCGACAACGTGGGAGGGTCGTTCCAGACCGACCTTTCGGCTGCGGCCGCGCTTTCCGTCGCCGATGCGCTTCGCGGTGTGGACTCTTCCTCGGTGTACGGGGCGCTTGTGCCCGGCTACGAGACCGCGCGCGATGGCGCGAGCTCGTATGCGGTGTCTTCCGATGCCTGGAAGAGCATGATGGAGCTCGTGGCGGCCGGTTCCGAGCCCGTGGTGGAGCAAACGGCGCCCCAGGTGGATCCGGGCAGCTTCACCATCACCGTACGCAACGGCTCGGGCGTGACGGGCGGAGCCGGCCAGATCGCCGACGCGCTGAAAGACCGCGGCTTCGACGTGACCGAGACGGGCAACACCGACACGTACGTTTACGACGAGACGCTCGTCGTGTACAACGACGACGCGTTCGAGGCGGCGGCGGAAACCGTGGTGGCATCGCTCGGCCTGGGCCGTACGGTGCCCGGGGCGGGTTTCTACACGTTCGATACCGACGTGTTGGTGGTTCTCGGCAAGGATTGGAAGCCCACATCGTAGACTGTGGTAGAATCGGCACCTGAAAGCAAGATGTTCAAGTTCAACGAAGGAGCTTTACCATGGTAGACAAGAACGATGTGGCGGCGGTGCTCGAGCTCATCCGCCCCAGCCTGCAGGCGGACGGCGGCGATGTGCGCCTCGTCGACGTGAACGAGGACGGCGTGGTGTCGGTGGAGCTGCAGGGTGCCTGCAAGGGCTGCCCCATGTCCCAGATGACGCTGGCCAACGGCGTGGAGCGCATCCTCAAGGAGCGCGTTCCCGGCGTGACGAAGGTCGTTCCGGCCGACCTGTAAACCGGATCGATTTCGAAGGCGAAGGAGGCGGATATGGCGCAGTGTTGGGAACGCCGCGGGTGCGACGAGGAGATGATGTCGCGCTGCCCGCACAACATCCCGGGCGAGCCGTGCCCTGCCGATTGCCGCTTCGCCGCATGCACGCGCTCGACGCACGAGGTGTGCCAGGATTTCAACAAGCTGCTGAATCCCGAGCGCGATTACGACGCGGCCGTCAAGGAGGTGTGTCGCTTCTGCGAGCACTTCCTGGAGCACGGCCCTGGCGTGGCCGAGCGCACTGGCGAAGTCACGAGGCAGGGCAATCCGAACCGGTTTCTGCTCTAGCAGGGCGAACCGGTTCGAAACGCGCGCATCCGCGAGGAGCGCGCGACAATCGCAGCGAGCAACCGCGGCCGTGCAGGACATCTGCGCGGCCGCGCGCTACCCCCATACCAGCAAAGAACCGACGAAAGGGAGACGATGGCAGAGCAGGCTCACGGCACGCTGAAGGTGAAGACCGGGTTCGCGGAGATGATGAAGGGCGGCGTCATCATGGACGTCGTGAACCCCGAGCAGGCGAAGATCGCCGAGGACGCGGGCGCGGTGGCCGTCATGGCTCTGGAGCGCGTTCCCGCCGACATCCGCGCGCACGGCGGCGTGGCCCGCATGAGCGACCCCACCATGATCGAGGGCATCGTGGAGGCCGTGTCCATCCCCGTCATGGCGAAGTGCCGTATCGGGCATTTCGTGGAGGCGCAGGTGCTGCAGAGCCTGGGCGTGGACTTCATCGACGAGAGCGAGGTACTCACCCCGGCCGACGACGAGTACCATGTGAACAAATGGGACTTCGACGTGCCGTTCGTGTGCGGCGCGCGCAACCTGGGCGAGGCTCTGCGCCGCATCGCCGAGGGCGCGGCCATGATCCGCACGAAGGGCGAGCCGGGCACGGGCAACGTGGTGGAGGCCGTGCGCCACATGCGCACCGTGACCACCGACATCGCCCGCATCAAGGGCCTGCGCGACGAGCAGCTGTTCACGGCTGCGAAGGACCTGCAGGCGCCCTACGAGCTGGTGAAGTGGGTGGCCGAGCACGGGTGCCTCCCCGTGGTGAACTTCTCGGCCGGCGGCATCGCCACGCCCGCCGACGCGGCGCTGATGATGCAGCTGGGCTGCGACGGCGTGTTCGTGGGCAGCGGCATCTTCAAGTCGGGCGATCCAGCCAAGCGCGCCCGGGCCATCGTGGAGGCCACGACGAACTACGACGACCCCGACACCATCGCCCGCGTCTCGCGCGATCTGGGCGAGGCCATGGTGGGCATCGAGATCTCGGACATTCCCGAGAACGAGCTCATGGCCGGCCGCGGCTGGTAAGGCGGGTTCCGGCGGCTTGCCAGCCGCCGGAACTGCTCGACGCTGCGGCGCACCGAGGTGCCCCGCCTTCGCGCGATGTCGAAGGTTTGCGTACCGAAGTACGCGGCGCCTCCGCCATCCCACGAATTCGGGGCGCCTCGGCGCCCCTCGCTGACTTACTACGCCAACCAGGGAGGTGTCAATGGAACCTGTGAGAAAGACGATCGGCGTCCTGGCCTTGCAGGGCGCCTTCCGGGAGCATCGGCGGATGCTGGAAGGCCTGGGGGCCGACACGCGCCTCGTGCGCTGGCCATCCGAGCTGGAAAGGCTGGACGGCCTGGTGATCCCGGGCGGCGAGTCCACGGCCATCGCGAAGCTTCTGGCCATCCACGGCATGTACGGGCCGTTGCGCGCCGCGCATGCGGCCGGCATGGCCGTGTTCGGCACGTGCGCCGGTGCTATACTCATGGCGCGCGACATCGAGGGGGCCCGCTCCGACCAGGAGCCGTTGGCGCTGATGGACGTGCGTATCCGCCGCAACGCCTATGGGCGGCAGATCGACTCGTTCGAGACGACGGTGCCGTGGGCGGGCATCGAGGGCGACCCGGTGAAGGGCGTGTTCATCCGCGCCCCGCGCTTCGCCGATCTCGGCGAGGGCGTGGAGGTGCTCAGCACGTCCGAGGACGGCGAGCCGCTGGCCGTCCGCGAAGGCCGCGCGCTGGCCGCGGCGTTCCATCCCGAGCTCACCGACGATTCCCGCGTGCATGCTTTCTTCCTGGAGCGCGTCGTCGGGTCGTGAGGAGCCTCTCCTGCGTTGCCGGGGCGTTTCCAATCGCGGGAGCGCGCTCGACGAGTTCTGCTACAATGAAGACGAAGGAAGGCGGGCGACGAAGCGAGAGGAGCGTGAACCTATGAGCAAAGGCGTGACCTGTCCTGCGTGCGGGGCGGTCGGTTTGGACGTGTGCCGTTATGAGTCCATGATGGTGGTGCGCGCCGATCTCGCGATGTTCACGCTGCGCTGCCCGCACTGCAAAGCCACCGTGTCCAGCATGCAGCCCATTCCGCCGCAGCTGTACGAGGAGGTGCGGTTCGCCGCCCTCGAAGTGGGCGCCGGCATGGGCCTTGAGTAGCGGTTCCGTCGGCATCGTGCCGGCGGAACTTTTTTCTATGCGGTTCGAACGACAACCGAATGCCCGTGCCGCGCGGGCTGCGAAGGAACGACATGCTCAACGACATCTACCAATCCATCGATCCCGTCCTGTTCGCGTTCGGCCCGTTCACCGTGCGCTGGTACGGCGTCGCCTACGTGCTGGGCTTCGTTTTCGCGGGCCTCGTCATCTGGCGCGTCGCGCGCCGCTGGCGCGTGCGCGTGGATGCGGATTCACTGCTGACCATCATGTTCTGCGTCATCATAGGCGTCATCGTGGGCGGACGGCTGGGTTACGTGCTGTTCTACGGCGAGGGGTACTATTTCCAGCATCCCGAGCAGATCCTCGCGTTCAACAAAGGCGGTATGAGCTTCCACGGCGGGCTTATAGGCGCGCTTTTGGCGGGCATCGCGGCTGCGAAGCTCACTCGTATCCCGTACCTCACGTTGGCCGACCTCGGCTGCATCGGCGCGCCGCTGGGCCTGCTGTTCGGCCGCTGCGCGAACTTCATCAACGGCGAGCTGTGGGGCGCGCCCACCGACGCCGCCTGGGGCGTGGTGTTCGGAGGCGCCGCGGGCACGATGCCGCGCCATCCGTCGCAGCTTTACGAGGCCTTTCTCGAGGGCGTCGTCATCTTCGCCGTGCTGTATCTGCTGTCGCGACGCATGCCGCCGCGTCCGCGCGGCACGTTTCTGGGCACGTTCCTCGTCATGTACGGATGCTTCCGCTTCCTCGTCGAGTTTGTGCGCGAGCCCGACGCGCAGCTGGGCTATCTATGGGGTGGCTGGCTTACCATGGGGCAGCTGTTATCGGTGCCGCTGATCCTCGTGGGCGCCGGCGTGCTGGTTTATGCGCTTGTCGTGAAAAAGCCCCAAAAAGGGCTTCCTGAAATGAAACAATCTGAGTAACATATAAGGGAATCGAACGCACGGCTCCTCGAGGCTTCGACTCGCTAAGCCGTGCGATTGGTTACGGTTCGGCGGCAACCTTGCCTGCGGTAACGGTTTGCTTGCCGGGCGAAGCTAAACTGGCAACAGATCATATTGGCTGCAAGTTTTATCAGACGACGAAGGGGGACTTCCCATGGATCTCAAGTTCTACAAGTGCATGCACTGCGGCAACATCGCCATCAAGCCGTTCGACGCGGGCGTGCCGCTGGTGTGCTGTGGCGAGAAGATGACCGAGCTCACTGCCAATACCACCGATGCCGCGGTCGAGAAGCACGTGCCCGTGGTGCGCGTCGACGGCTCGAACGTGCACGTCGAGGTGGGCAGCACGCTGCATCCCATGACTCCGGAGCACTACATCACGTTCATCTGCCTGGTCACGAAGAACGGCTACCAGATCGTCGAGCTGACGCCGGAGGATGCTCCCGTCGCCGACTTCGCCATTGCCGAAGGCGATGAGGCTCTCAAGGTGTACGAGTACTGCAACCTGCACGGCCTTTGGGTCGCTGAGGTGTAGACGGCCCTGCGTTTCGCGCATGACGCGCCCGTCCCGCTTCGCGGGGCGGGCGTTTTCGTTTGCGTTGCGGTCGGCGCGCGTGTTACCGCTGCGGATGTTTCACGTGAAACATTTGTGCTGAATGGGCGTTTAGGCACTCGTTCGGTCGCGTTTGGCGTTTTGCCCGCGCGGCGCGGCTGCGCGGGGTTCGCACCATGCGTCGCGCTTGCCGCCCGAGCGGCCCATCCCCGCATCCGTCTCGCCCGCGCGCCATGGCCTCCGAGCTTCCGACGGCTCCTCGGATGGCGAAAAAGCATCGAATTCGGAAGTCCCCGACGGTGCTGCGGGTTCGTCGGGAGGCCTCCTCCTGTATCGCTCCTGTTCGCGGGCGTCTCTTCTTTCGCCGCCGCGCGCAGGGTCTCATCGGGGCGCTCGATTTCTTCCGAATTCGATGCTTTTTCGCCATCAGGGGAGCCTCCGTGCGTCTGCAAGCTGCTTGGGAGGTCGTCCGACGGGGCGTGCGATCCCTGGGGCGAGACGTTTCTCGGGAGGTCATGCGCCAGGCGTGCGGTCGGGACGTCTGCTCGGAAGGGAAGAGCATGCATGCCGCCATCCTGAGTTAGCGGATCTCCGTTCGCCATCCTGGGCGCGCGCAAGCGAGTCGAAGGATCTCGCGCAGCGCGCGAGGATCCGAAGGCGGCTTCGAAGCCCGTTGCCGCTCGGAGACGCCGCGCTTGTGTGCAGACTCGTCGGATTGGGGTGGCGCGACGGGGGCTCGCGGGGATTTCACGGTATGATGGATCCCATGGAACGGGCGCGATCGAGGAGGAGCATGGCAAGACGCACGAAGATCGTTTGCACGCTGGGACCTGCCGTCGACGACGAGACCGCCCTGCGCGGGCTGCTGTCCGCAGGCATGGACGTGGCGCGTTTCAACTTCTCGCACGGCTCGCACGACGAACACCGGGCGCGCATGGATCTGCTGAAACGCGTGCGTCGCGACCTCGGCTCGCCGTGCGCCATCCTGCTGGATACTCGCGGCCCCGAGATCCGCACGGGCTCGCTTGCGGGCGGACGTCCCGTGGAGCTGCGGGAGGGCGGTTCCCTCGTGCTCACCGAGCGCGTGGTGGACGGCACGGCGCAGCTGGTCTCGCAAACCTGCGCGGGGTTGGCGCGCGTCGTCGGGCCCGGCCAGCCCATCCTGCTGGACGACGGGCTCATCGAGCTTCGGGTGGAGGCGGTCGAAGGCTCGGACATCCGCTGCACGGTGCGCAACAGCGGGCTGTTGGGCGAGCGCAAGTCCGTCAACATCCCCGGCGCCAGCGTGCCGCTGCCCGTGATGACCGACCAGGATCGGGCCGACCTCGTCTTCGGCATCGATCAGGATGTCGACTTCGTAGCGGCCTCGTTCGTGCGCAACGCCGAGGGCGTGCGCGAGTTGCGGCGTTTCCTCGACGAGCACGGCGGCGAGGGCGTGTGCTTGATCGCGAAGATCGAATGCGCCGAGGCGGTGGAGAACTTCGAGGACATCATCGAAGCGGCCGACGGCGTGATGGTGGCGCGTGGCGACTTGGGCGTGGAGGTGCCGGCTCACAAGGTGCCGCACATCCAGAAGGAGATCATCCGCGCGTCGAACCGCGCGTCGAAGCCGGTGATCACGGCAACCCAGATGCTGGACTCTATGATACGCAACCCGCGTCCTACGCGCGCCGAGGTGGGCGACGTGGCGAACGCCATCTACGACGGCACCGATGCCGTGATGCTGTCGGGCGAGACGGCCGGCGGGCGCTACCCGGTGGAGGCCGTGCGCATGATGGCGCGCATCGCCGAGTCGAGCGAGCCCTACTTGTTCGACGAGCGCGCGCCCGACCGCAGCCGCGACAAGGCGCGCGTGGCGCTGGCCGTAGGGCTGGCCGCCGTGCAGACGGCCGAGAACGTGGGCGCCGCTTGCATCGTCGCGCCTACGATGTCCGGTCGCACGGCGCGACTCGTGTCGAACCTGCGCCCGCGCGTGCCCATCCTCGCGGTCACGCCGTTTCCGCGCGTCATGCGCCAGCAGCAGCTCAACTGGGGCGTGACGCCCATGCTCGGCGATGTGCAGGGCGACATGCGCCACGTCGTCGAGCAGGAGCACGACGCCGTGTTGGAGAACGGGCTCGTGCGACCGGGCGAGCTGGCGGTGTTCACGGCGGGCGATCCCTCCACGAGTCCCACCATCGGCGAGCCGGGCGACGGCGCGGCGGCCGCCACCAACGTGATGTACGTCGTGCAGATACGTCCCGGCGAAGGCGACGGCGGGCTATAGGCCGCGGCGGACGGTGCCGGCCGTATGCGGCGGATAACGGACGATAGGCTTCGGATAAGGAGTTGACCATGGGTTTCTTCGACAATGCGCAGGAAGTGCTCGACCGCGGCGTGTCGGCGGCGAAGGGCGCCGTCTCGGGCGTGGCGGTGGAGCAGCAGGCGTTCGTGAAAGGGTTCGCTCGTCTGTGCAGCGAGGGCTCGAGCCAGGGATGGCATGAGAGCAACGGCGGCAACGCGTCGTACCGGCTTGCGCCGGAGGACGTGGCATCCAGCCGCTCGTTCTTCTACGACAATCCCAGCTCGTGGGTGCCGCTAGGCGTGCAGGTCGCCAACCTGGGCGGTGAGTTCTTCCTGGTGACGGCCGCGGGAGCGCACATGCGCAACGTGGCGCTGGACCCCGACACGGGCGCGGGCATCGTGGAGGTCAACGCCGCGGGCGACGCGTGGCGCATCGTGTGGGGTTTCAAGAACGGCGGCGTGCCCACGAGCGAGTTCCCCAGCCACGCAGCCATCCAGTCGGTACGCAGGGAGGCGACCGGCGGCACGGGCCGGGTGCTGTACCACGCCCATCCCGCAAACGTGGTGGCGCTGACCAACGTGCTGCCGCTCGATGCGCGCACGTTCACCCGTGCGCTGTGGAAGATGCTGATGGAGGCCATGATCGCGTTTCCGAAGGGCATCGGAGTAGTGCCGTGGATGGTGCCGGGCGGCCCTGAGATCGCCAGCGCCACGGCCGACGCCATGCGCGTCTACGACGCATGCGTTTGGGCTCACCACGGTCTGTTCTGCGCTGGGAACGACTTCGACTCGACGTTCGGGTTGGCGCAGACCATCGACAAGGCCGCGACCGTCTACGCGCAGGCGCGCGCGATGAACGGCGGCAGCGACCGGTTCGCCAGCGCCATTCCCGACGAGGGCCTGCGCGGCATCGCCGAGGCGTACCATCTTCCGGTGAACGAGGCGTTCCTCGCTTAGGTTGGGAATTTCCGGAGAAAACGCGTGCGTTGCGGCGTCGACTGTGCTATAGTGCAAAGGCTTGTCTTCGCCTTGGTCGGAAACCAAGGCCCGTAAAGGAGAACCATAATGAAACAGGGTATTCATCCGGAGTACGTGGACTGCACGGTCAAGTGCAGCTGCGGCAACACGTTCCAGACCCGTTCGACGAAGCCTGAGCTGAAGATCGACATCTGCAACGTGTGCCATCCGTTCTACACCGGCCAGCAGCGCTTCGTCGACACCGGCGGACGCGTCCAGCGCTTCGCCGACAAGTTCGGTGCCGCGAAGGAGACCGTTGCTGAGCGCGAGGCCGCCAAGAAGGCCGCGCGTGCCGCCGCCATCGCCGAGGCCGAGGCCAAGAAGAAGGCCGAGCGCGAGGCGAAGGCCGCCGAGAAGGCCAAGCGCGCCGAGGAGTTCGCCAAGAAGTCCGAGGCCGAGGCTAAGAAGGCCGCCGAGGCTGAGGCTGCCGCCGAGACCGCTCCCGAGGCTACGGCCGAGGAAGCCGCCGCGGTGGACGCCCTCGTCGAAGAGGCTCCTGCCGCCGAATAGCGCTTCTGCAGCAAGCACAGCGAACGGCCCGGTCGATGACCGGGCCGTTCGTGCGTCCAGGGACGATCCGCGCGCGTTGTCGCCCGAAAGCCGTGGTTTTCGCCCTCGAAGCGCGGCTTTCGGGCGACAACGGCATCGGTGGGGCCGCTTCAGGCGCGCCCTAGCCTTGATCGACGAACTCCTCGCCGCGCAGCAACTCCACGTCCAAAAGGTCGCCTTCGGCCCATCCCGCTTCGCCGAGGGGCGAGACGCGCTGCGCGTTCGACGTCATGCACGCGGCCAGCTCCCCGGCTTTGAAATCGAGGAAGTGCGCCGCGTAGCCCTCGTCGTCGCGCGTCACGTGTACGCGGGCTATGTTCGCCATCTTGGGGATGCTCGTCTTCGCGGCATCCGCCCGCGCCTGCACGACGGGGCGGCGGCGCAGCGGAATTCCCAGGATGCGCGCCGTGATCGCTTGCAGGCACCATTCGGAGCCGAAGTAGGCGGCCATGGTGGGGCCGGGCAGATCGACGACCGGTTTGCCGTCGGCTACGGCCAGCATGAGCGGCCGTCCCGGCACGGCGGCGATGTAATGGTGCACCACCTGCCCGCGGCGTTCGACCAGCTTCACGTTGAAATCCTCCTCGCCGAGGGCCGATCCCCCGTTGACCACCACGACGTCGGCGGTGGCGAGCGCCGCCTCGAAGGCGCGTTCGAGCTCGACGGGATCGTCGTGCACGAGGGGGAACACCACGGGTTCGGCACCGTACTCGATGAGGAGGTGCTTGCACATGAGGCTGTTCGTGTCCACGTTTTGACCTCGTCGGGGCTTGATGCCTGCGGGTACGAGCTCGCTGCCCGTGGGAATGAACGCCACGCGCGGTTTGACGCGCACGGGCACCATCGTGGCGCCGCCCATGGCGAGAGCGGCCAGGTCGGTGGGTCGGATAATGCTGCCGGCGCTCATGAGCGGCTCGCCCGCGCGCAGCGTGGAGCCGGCGGGCCGCACGCCCGAACCGGGCTCGACAGTCACGTCGTCGTCGAACGTTACCGATCCGTCCTCCCGAACGACCGCCTTCTCGATCATCACCACGGCGTCGAACGCGTCGGGGAAGTCGTCTCCGGTGTCGGCGCGCACGTAATCCACGCCGGGCTTCCAGCTGCTCGTGTCGGGCATGCCGTTCGCGAACGCTGCCGACTTCACCGCGATACCGTCGAACGACGAGGCGCGCACCACCGGCAGCGTGTTCGTCGACGCCAGGTCGCAGGCGAGCACGCGTCCCACCGCGTCGTCGAGCGCCACGTACTCGACGCTCCTCGCCGGCTCCCATGCTGCGAAGAAGTCGGCCAGCGCCTCTTCGCGCGACGGGAAACCGTCCATGATCTTCTCTCCCATATGCATCTCCTCGTACCGTTTTTCGTTGATCATAGCAGGAAAGCCCGGCGCGCCGGGCTTTCCGTGGACGTGCGATCGATGCGATGCCCTATGCTTTGGGACGGGCGTTCGCGGCGATCTCGTTGAACTCGGACTCGCTCAGGTCGTAGCCGTAGAACGTCTTGAAGTAGCCTGCGACCGTCTTGTACAGGTCGTTGTCGTACTGCTCGGGGTACAGCAGGCGCGGCAGCCACTGCATGCCCAGCACCTGGTTCACCGTCGGCGGGCTGTTCAGCCAGTTCCACGGCGTGCCGGGCACCTTGTAGTAGGAGCCGTTCTTGATGGCGGACAGGTCGGCGAAGGCCGCATCGGAGCCCACCGTGTCGTAGATGCTGTCCGGGCCGAACAGGATGACCGCAGGATCCCAGATAGCCAGCTGTTCCATGCCGATCTCGACGCCGGCGCCGCTGCCGGACACCTTGCCCAGGTCGGCGACGTTGTCGGCCACGAGGTCGATCACCTGGCCCTGGTAGGAGTTCTTCGCGATGGTGTTCGTCCCCTTGTCGCCGAGCAGGTACGCCACCTTCGCGCGGTCGCCCTCGGGAATCTTGCTCATGACGGATACGGTCTCGTCGTAGGCGGCCTTGCAGTAGTCGGACAGCTCCTTGCCGCGATCCTCCATGCCCAACAGCTCGCCGAGCTTCTCGTAGGCTGCGCCGTAGTCCTCCATCTTCGTCTCGATGACCACCACGGGGATGCCCAGCTGCTGCTGCATCGTGTCGAGGTCCTCTTTCATGCCGTCTTTGATCTCGCCGGTGTCGATGAGGATCTGCGCACCGGATGCGGCGACGGCCTCCTTGTTGAGGTCGCCTTTCGCTCCGAACGCGGCTCCTGTCACGGGCAGGTTGGCGTAGTCGCCTCCCAGGTACTTCGCCTGGTCGGCCGTGAGCTCCGTCGAGATCGTCACCAGCTTGTCCGGTGCCATCGTAAGCAGGACCTGCGTGGCGGTGTGGCCCGCCGGCGCGATGCGGTCGATCTTCGCGGGCACTTCCACCGTGCGTCCGGCCGAGTCGGTGAACGTGCGCGTCTCGTTCTGCGCCGCCTGATCGGTTTGCGCGGCGCCGTCGGCGCTTTCGGGTGCGTTCTGCGACGGAGCCTGCGAGCATCCGTTCAGCGCGAACGCCAGTCCCAGACATAGCGCGCCTACGACCAGCAGGCGTTTCGCCCAGAGCATGCTCCTTGCGGTAATCCCTCCCATAGAATCTTCCTTTCTTCGACTTCGTTGCCTTGCGTTTATCGCTCTATCTCGCGTACGGGCACGCACACGCGCACCTTGTCGCCGTATAGGGAATTGACCTCCACGTCCACGTCGTAGATGGTGCTGACCAGCTCTTTGGTAATGACGTCTTTGGGGCTTCCGAAGGCGTGCACGCGTCCGTCGTTGATGACGAGCGTTTGGTCGGCGTAAAGAAACGCCTGATCGGGCTGGTGGGTCGATTGGACTATGCTCATGCCTTCGCGCGCGAGCTGGCGCACGGTGGACAGTACGCGCACGGTGTTGCCGTAATCGAGCGCGCTCGTAGGCTCGTCCATGATGATGGTGCGGGCGTTCTGCGCGATGGCGCGCGCGATGAGGACCAGCTGGCGCTCTCCGCCCGATATCTGCGTGTAGGGGCGATGACCCAGATGGGCGATGCCCACGCGCTCGAGCGCATCCCACGCCCGGTCGACGTGCATGCGCTTCGGCGTGGAGAACAAACCTATCCCGCCGCCCGCGCTCATCAGCACCACGTCGAGCACGTCGTAGGCGTAAGTGGACGAATGCGATTGAGGGATGTAGGCGACCTCGCTCGCGCGCTCGCGGATGGAGATCGAGCGCAGGTCCTTCCCGTTCACGCGGATGCTGCCCGTCCAGCCGTTGTTGAGGCACAGGATGCATCGGAACAGGGTCGATTTGCCTACGCCGTTGGGCCCCAGCACGTTCACCAGCGTGTTGTCGGGGATGCGGAAGCTCAGGTCGCGCAGCACATGGTGGCTGCCGTACGAGAAGCTGAGGTGCTCGACATCGATGCTCATAGCCCCTGCTTCCTCCTCGTGATGAGGTACAGGAAGAACGGCGCTCCCACGAACGCGGTCAGGATGCCGATGGGTATCTCGGAGCTGGCCACGAGGCGCGCCACGTCGTCGACGATGAGCAGGAAGCTGGCGCCCATGAGCATGCTGGCGGGCAGCAGCTTGCGGTAGTCGCAGCCGACGATCATGCGCGCGAAGTGGGGGATGACGAGGCCTACCCAGCCGATCATGCCCGAGATTGACACGCTGGCGGCGGTGACGAGGGTGGCGGCCAAGATGACGATGAGCCGCACGCGGCGGGCGTTCACGCCCATGGTGGAGGCTTCGTCGTCGCCCATGGTGAGCACGTTGATGCGCCAGCGCAAGGCGAACAGCGCCGCGAGACCGATTGCGATGGGAGGCAGCGCGAAAGCCATGTCGCTCCATTTGGCGCCGGTCAGACTGCCCATGAGCCAGTAGGTGATGGCGGCCAGCTGGTCGGTAGGGTCGGCGATGAGCTTGGTGAACGACACGCCCGCCTGGAACAGCGAGCTGACCATGACGCCGGCCAGCACCACGATGAGCAGATGGTTGCCCTTGGCGCGCGTGCCGACGGCCAGCACCAGCAGCACGGCGGCGATGGAGCAGGCGAACGCGAACAGCGAGATGCCGAGCGAGCCGAGTCCCAGCAGGATGGCCACTGCGGCGCCGAACGCCGCGCCCTGCGAAGCTCCGAGGATATCGGGGGAGACGAGCGGGTTCTGGAACGTGCCCTGGTAGGCGGCGCCGGCAGTAGCCAGGCTGCAGCCCACCATGAGCGCGAGCGCGATGCGCGGCAGACGCACCTGGAAGAACAGCGTCTCTTGCTGGGAGGTCCAGAACGAGTCGATGGGGAGCGCCAGGTTGGCCAGCATGCCGACAGCCTCGATCGGGGTGATGGGGTAGCGGCCCAGCATGAGCGAGGCCAGCGTGCTCGCCAGGACGAGCGCGCCGAGCGCGACTAGGATGAGCGTGCCATGCCGCGCGCTTCGGCGGGAAGCGCATTGAGCCGCCGCCTTGTCGTCGCGCGGCCGAGGGGCCGGCCCCTCGGTGCTTCCGGCGCTCATAGCGCCGGAAGCACCGTCCCCATCCTCCAGCATGTCTTCAACAGCTTCTATTGCCCTCGTCCTTTAACATTCGTAAATGAGAATAATATTTAAATCAATATATACTAAAACGCAATTATTATCAATTGAGCATAATATAAAGACGGTATGAGGCGGGAAGGGGCGCTTGGCGAGTCGCGGCGCGAGGCGGGAAGGGCGTTTGAAGCTTGCGAGGGGCGGGCGATAGCCTGGCGCGCGGGCGGGGCGCATGCCGGTTCCGGTGGGTCGCACGGCGGGTCGACCGGAGAATGCGGGCGCGCGTCGACGCGGGCGGTAACGCTCTCGTACAGATGTTTCACGTGAAACATCTGTACGGTTTGCGAGCGGGGGTAGGAGGGGCTAGGCTCGGTCGCGTTCGATCATGGTCATCTGCAAAGCCTCGCCGAAGAACTGGCCGGTACCGTTCTTGATTGCGAAACGGGCCTTCTCCGGATCGGCCACCACGCTGCCGGCGAGCGCGTCGGCTCCCTGCTCGAACAGGACCGACGACATGATCACGCTCGGGCCTACAAGCACGGTGGTCGCATTGCGCGCGAGTTCGAGCAGGCGCGGCGCGGTCTTGTTGATGATGGTGACGCCGGTTATGAAAGCGAAGTCGGTATCGGGCAGCACGTACTCGCACGCGGGGTCGGGCGTGTCGAGCTCCTGCGAGCAGTTGCGTTCGAGCACGGTGAGGTTCGCGTACTCGGCGATGCGGTCGACGTGCGGGAAGTGCCCGACCACCGTGACGTTCTTGCGCTCGGACGCTTCGATACGCGGGCGGTACAGCTCGAAAGCGTCCGTCTTGCGGACGGTGCCGTCGGGCAGTTCGATGGGTTCGTCGTAGGTTGCTCCCAACGGGTCGAGCAGCTCCTTGCGCGCGTAGTAGGCGTTGAGCGCCGCCACTCCCAGCGTGGCTTCCTCGAAGCACCACGACTTCGCCAGCTCCGCCATCTCGCGCAGCCCCGTGCCGCGCAGATCCTGCTTGCACGCGCGCCGGGCTCCGCCTTTGCAGGTGAAGCTCACGCCCATACCGCAATCGGCCTCGACGTAGGACCAGTGCGTTCCCAGACAATAATCGCGTACGGCGATATCTTCCGGAATGCCCTCGATCAGGCGGTTGTAGAGCTTCCACGGCGTTGCGTCGTCGCGCGTGTCGGGGCGGCGGACGGCTTCGTTCTCGGAGCGTTTCATGGCAGCCTTCTCTCCTCGAGGCGGCGTGTTCCGTCGCGCCGCCATTCTTCAATATGCGGTAGAGTATAATATACGTTCAAGAATAAACAACCGGGAAGGGGCTGGCGCTGCGATGCTGTTCTTGTTGACGGGCGACGTGCAAATCGGCAAGACGCGCTGGCTTGAGCGCCTTGCCGCCGAGCTGTCGGGTGACGGCGTGCAGGTTGCGGGCGTGCTGGCACCTGGCGTGTGGCGCGTGCGGGAGCCGCACGAGGTTCCGGGCGAACGGGGGCTGGCTGGCGAGGGTCGCTTCGAGAAGCTCGGCATCGACAACGTGCTGCTGCCCGGCGGCGAGCGCGTGCCGTTCGCGCGGCGGCGAGACCTGGCGCTGGCCGAGGGATCGTTCGATCCGACAAGCCAGAGCGCCTCCGCCCAGCTGGCCTGGGAGATCGCGGACGAGGCTATCGCGCGGGTGAACGCGCACTTCGATCGCATCGCGGCCGAGCTGGCTGCGGTTCCCGCGGGAGCGCCGGCTTTGCCGGGAGAAGCGGGCTCCCGGGGCTACGCGCCCCTCCCCGTCGATCCGGCGGCGGGAATGTTTCACGTGAAACATTCGTTCGCGCAAACATATGTTTCACGTGAAACATCTGGAGCGGAGGCGGGCGAGACCCCGGCCGATCCAAGTACGGGAGGTTCGCGCATCGTCGTTCCGGCGGACGAACCCGACGCGGAGGGCTCCGTTACCGTCGGTGCGGAGGGCGGTTTGCTCGTGGTCGACGAGCTGGGGCGGCTCGAACTCATGCGCGACGGCGGGCTCGTTTCTGCGGTGGCGCTTCTGGAGCGCGGGCCCTCGGCGCGGTTCCCCCATGCGCTCGTTGTGGTGCGTGATTGGCTGTGCCCGAGGGCGGAGGAGCGCTTCGCCGGCGCCTGGGATGGGTCGCGCATGCTTTCGCCGGGCGACGACGCGCGCGGTCTCGTGCGGGCTTCGTTCGGCCTTTCCGGCTGAGATCCGTGCTCGTTGTCGTTCGAAAAACACGCTTCGTCCTGCGATTCCGTGTTTTCGGGCGACAATGCGCCGCTCGCTTGTTGGCGTTCGGCTACTGTGCGTCCGGTGCGTTCGACCATGCGGCCAATTCGACCCTTGCTTTCCTTAATGAGAATGATTATCATTAAAATAGAAGAAAACGAGAAGAGGGAAAGGTGTCCGCATGATCGATCAGACCGCGTTCTTCAGCTTGAGCTACGGGCTCTACATCGTCGGCGCGACGGACGGCGAACGTCGCGCCGCCTGCGTCGCTAACACGTTCCAGCAGGTCACGTCGTCGCCGTTGCAAGTAAGCGTGGCGCTGAACAAGGAGAACGCCACCACGGACGTCATTCTCGACTCCGGCCGCTTCACCGTGTCGTGCCTGGCGCAGGACGCCACGATGGAGCTCATCGGCACGTTCGGCTTCCGTTGCAGCACCGACCTGGACAAGTTCGCCTCTTGCGAGACGGGCGTCGACGCGGCGGGCGTGCCGTTCGTGGCCGAGCAGTGCGTGGCGCGCTTCTCGGTGCGCGTTGTGCAGGCGGTGAACCTGGGCACGCACATCCTCTACATCGGCGAGGTGGAGGAAGCCGAGAAGCTGTGTGCGGGCGATCCGATGACGTACGCCTACTACCACCTGGTCAAGGGCGGCAAGACGCCGCCGAAGGCATCGAGCTACCTGCCCGACGCGCCCGATGCGGCGCCGGCAGCCGCGGCAGCGGCCGGCGAGGGCGACGCGGAGGCTCCGAAGCCCAAGTACGCCTGGCGCTGCAAGGTGTGCGGCCACATCGAATACGGCGACGAGCTGCCCGATGACTTCACCTGCCCCGTGTGCAGCGTGGGTCCCGACATGTTCGAGCGCATCGAGCTGCAAGGCGCGCGAACGGCATAAAAGGGCGGTATAAAGGGGACCGCCTCTTTCTATGCCACCTTTCTGTGTCGGAGCGCGTCCCGAACGGCGATCGGCCGTTCGGGACGCGCTCTACTTGTTCCAAGCGATGAACGCCCAGGTGACCGTTCGGGGCTCGCGCAGGCGCAGGGACTTCTCCGGAAGCCCCTTCTTGTCGGGCTGCCCGGCGCGCTCGTTCGGCACGAGGTTCTCTTCCAGCCAGCAGCGCAGGCGACCGAACGCCTCCGCGCGCTCTTCGGCTCCGACGGTCGCGCCCACGGCATCGTCCGCCATGCGCGCGAACGCGTCGTAGGCATCGTCGAGCGAGTCGAACGTGTCGGTGCGCTCGCTGTCGATGTAGGAAACCTCGGGGCGCAGTCCCTCGTTCGCCAGGATGTTGAACGCATAGAGGTAGTCGCGGCCGAGCACGCTGGAAAGGCCCATGGCGTTGAGGATGCGCTCGTCGGTGCGCGGCGACGAGCCGGTGGCCAGCGTGACGCATACGCGGCGGCGCGCCACGTCGGTGAGGCGCAGCAGCGAATCGCGCAGATCGGCGGTCGCGACGGAGCGCGAGGCGAGCGCCACATCTACCATGCCCGGGCGCACGCCGAGGCTGGGCCAATCGTCGGCCCAGCTCATCTGCTTGGGGAACACCGTGCGCACGCCCTCGCGGTCGAGCGCTTCCTGCAGCTGGCCGAGCATGCCCTGCGAGAAATCGGCGGCCACCACCTTGTGGCCCCGTTTGCCCAACGGCACCGACAGCGCGCCTGTGCCGCAGCCCATGTCGAACACCGTCTCGCCCTCGCGGATGCCGGCTAGCTCGAGGAACCGCTCGACGTAAGGGTTCGGCGCGTCCTTCGTGGTGAACGTGGCCGACCGCTTGTCCCAGTAGCTCGCGTCGTCGAAGCGGCGTCGTGCCTGCTGGAGCCGCTTCCACTCCTCGTTCCAATCGCGGGCGGTCAGCGGGTTGACAAAGGACTCGGACGTGTTGTTTTCGGGCATGGCGCGCCTCTCGCTTTGATGGTTGCGGGCTTTTAGGTACTATACTAGCGAAATGAAACGCCTCTGTGCGCGCGATCCGCCGAATTTATCCCGAAACGAGGAGCATTCATCTTATGCAAGTCGAACTGCTGTACCACACGCCCGACCCCGAGCGCGCGATCGCCACGGCGGCGCGCCTGTGCTACGCGCCCGTCGGCGCGGCCGAGCTGATGGAGGCCATGCCGGAGGAGCGCGTGAAAAGCGTGCTGTCCACCATCATGAGCGCGGGCCATACGTCCACGCTCGAGCACGCCAGCTACACGTTCGCGGTGGACGGCGTCTCGCGTGCCCTTACGCACCAGCTGGTGCGCCACCGCATCGCCAGCTTCAACCAGCAGAGCCAGCGCTACGTGAAGTTCACCGACGGCCTGGCCACTGTGAAGCCTGAAAGCGTTGCCGCGAACGAGGAGACGAACGCGGTGTTCGACGAGGCTATCGCGGCCGCCATCGAGGCGTACGAGAAGCTGCTGGCCGCGGGCGTTCCCGCCGAGGACGCGCGCTACCTGCTGCCGAACGCGGCTGAGACGAAGATCGTTATCACGATGAACGTGCGCGAGCTGCTGCATTTCTTCAGCTTGCGCTGCTGCAACCGCGCGCAGTGGGAGATCCGCGAGATGGCGCACCGCATGCTGGAGCTGGCGAAGCCCACGGCGCCGTTCGTCTTCATGGACGCGGGCGCGCCCTGCATCCGCGGCAACTGTCCCGAAGGCAAGATGACCTGCGGGAACCCGTACCCGCGCGTGAAAAGGGCCTAGCATGGCCGAGCAGAAGAGCGACCTGTCGCGGGCGTTCTCCGAGGACGGTGCGCTGAAGACGCACGTAGGCGGCCAGGCGCTCATCGAGGGCATCATGATGCGCGGCAAGTACAACTGGTCGGTGGCCGTGCGGGAGCCCGACGGCGGCATCTACGTGGAAGAGCATGACCTGGCCTCGGGGCGCAAGAAGAACGGTTGGATGTACTGGCCGCTCGTGCGCGGATGCCGAGCTATGCTGGAGTCGCTCGTGCTGGGCTACAAGGCGCTCGAGATCGCGGCGCTGCATGCGTTCGCGGAAGAGGGGGAAGACGAACCTGCGGCGGCCGAGGAGGCGGGAGGGGTCTGCAGCTCGGACAGTCCTGCTCGCACTAACAGTCCGCTGGACTGTTCGGCTCGTGCGGAACTCGCCTCAGACCCCTCCCGCCCCCTCGGCGATGGCATCGAATCTTCTGCCGACGCCGACGCTGACGGCGGCGACGATGCGCGCCTCGAACCCGTTCTCGCTGGAGAAGGGGAGGAGGAGAGGGCTTTCTCCTGGAAGGAGGATTTCGGGCGGCCGGATACGATGATCGATGCGTTGGGGGCGCAGCGTTCCCTCGAGGTGGTTTCCGAGCCGGAATCCTCTCCCGAGTCCCAGTCTCAGCCCGAACCCGCCAAGAAGTCCTTCATGGACGAGGAGGTGGAGTTCGGCAAGAAAGAGATGGCCGTGTCGATGGTGCTGGGCCTCGTGCTGGGCGTGGTGCTGTTCATCGTGGCGCCGGCGTTCATCACGAACCTCATCGTGGGCGAGTACGACCAGAACACCGTGCTGTGGAACATCGTGGACGGCCTGCTTCGCGTGGGCGTGTTCGTGTTCTACCTGTGGCTGATCGGGCGCATGCAGGAGATCAAGCGCATGTTCGGCTACCACGGCGCCGAGCACAAGACCATCCACTGCTACGAGCACGGCCTGCCGCTCACGCCCGAGAACGCGCGCAGCTTCCCGCGCCTGCACGTGCGCTGCGGCACGGCGTTCCTCATCATGGTCATGGTCATCGCCATCTTCGTGTACACGGTGACGCCCATCAACGGGCTCATCGAGCTGTGGGGCGTGCCGGACGGCGCGCCGAAGCTGGCGCTGGTCATCCTCGTGCGCATCCTGCTGATGCCCGTCATCGCCGGCATCTCCTATGAGATCACGGTGAAGTGGGCGGGCAGCAACCCCGACAACCCGCTGGTGAAGGTGGTGCTGTGGCCCGGCATGCAGATGCAGTACCTCACCACGAACGAGCCCGACGACGGCCAGATCGAGTGCGCCATCGCCGCCATGCAGAAGGTGCTCGAGCGCGAGGAGGCCGAAGAGGCTGGCGAGAAGGCAGCAGCCGGCGCGCCCGATAACGCCGACGAGCCGGCGACGGCGACCGCGTAGAGCGCTCGATCGGGGGTGCGGGCGGAAAACGCTTGCCCCCCCCCCTCGCTGTTATACTCATGCAAAACCGTTCCCTATCCGACTCAAAGAGGTGAGCCGATGGAATATGCCATATCCGCACGAGGCCTGCGGAAGTCTTTCAAGCTCTCGGCCAAGCAGCGCAAGCTCGAACGCACCGATGCGCGCGTGAAGACCGCGGTGGACGGCTTGTCGTTCGACGTGGCGCCGGGCGAGATATACGGGCTGCTCGGCCCGAACGGCGCCGGCAAGACCACGACGCTGCGCATGTTGGCCGCGCTCGTGAAGCCTGACGAGGGCGACGCGCTGATCGAGGGCGTCTCCGTCGTGGACGATCCCGCGGGCGTGCGCAGCCTCATCGGCTTTCTCACGAGCGAGCTCAAGCTGGAAGACGTCTTCTCGCCCGACTACCTGTTCGACTTCTTCTCCGAGCTGCACCATGTCGACGCGCCCGTGCGCGACGAGCGCAAGCGCCAGCTGTTCGCGCGCTTCGGCATCGACCGTTTCGCGCAGACGAAGGTGGCCGACCTGTCCACCGGCATGAAGCAGAAGGCGTCGCTGGCCATCTCGCTCGTGCACGATCCGCGCGTCATCATCTTCGACGAGCCGACGAACGGCCTGGACGTGCTCACGGCCAAGACGGTGACCGACTTCTTGCTGGAACTGGCGGCCGACGGTAGGACGGTGCTCTTGTCCACCCACATCTTCAGCCTGGTGGAGAAGGTGTGCGACCGCGTGGGCGTCGTCATCGACGGGCGCATGGCGGCCTCGGGAACGCTGTCGGAGGTGGCGGGGGAGCGCTCGTTGGAAGACGCGTTCTTCGACCTGTACGCGGCGAGCGTGAAGGAGGCATCGTGAAAGGCAACGCGTGGGCCATCGCGCGCAAGGAACTGGCGCGCTTCTTCAGCAACAAGGCTTCGGCGCTCGCGTCCATCGTGCTGCCGGGCCTGCTCATCTTCCTCATGTGGACGTTCATGGGCGATGCGATGGGCGGCATGTTCAAGCCCGATATGAGCAAGCCTCCGGCGGTGGCTGTGGTGAACGCGCCCGAAAGCGTGAAAGCGCTTGCGGCGGATTCGATCGTCGACATGCGGGACGAGCCTTCGCTGCCCGGCGCCGATGAGATGCGCGAACGCATCGAGCAAGGCGACGTCAAAGCGTTCGCGGTGTTTCCGGAGGGCTTCGACGAAGCCGTGGCGGCGTACGACCCCGCGTCGGGCGTGCCGGCGCCGCAGGTGGAGATCTACTTCAACTCCACCGACCCCGATTCCAGCCAAGCGCGCTCGACGTTCGCAGGGATGCTGGACGCGTACGAGTCGTCGCTGTCGAACCGCTTCGACGTCAACGCGGGTGGAGCCGGCTACGACGTAGCCGAGGAGCGCGACGTCGCGGGCATGCTCGTGGTGTCCATCGTGCCGCTTCTGCTGCTCATCCTCGTGTTCAGCAGCGTCATGTCCATCGCGGCCGAGTCGGTGGCGGGCGAGAAGGAGCGCGGCACCATGGCCACGCTCCTGGCCACGCCCATCAAGAGGCGCGATATCGCGCTGGGCAAGGTGCTGGCCATCACCGTCATCGGCCTGCTCATCGCGGCGTCCAGCGCCATCGGCATCTTCTCGGGGCTGCCCGGCATCATGCAGGGCTCGGTCGACATCAACGTGTACGGCCCGGTCGAATACGTGTTGCTGGCGCTGGTCATCCTGTCGACGACGCTCGTCATCGTCGCGCTGATCACCGTGGTGTCCACGCTGGCGAAATCGGTCAAAGAGGCCACCATGTTCCTGACGCCGCTCATGATCGTGGTGATGCTCGTGGGCGTCCTCGGCATGTTCGGCGACGCGAAGGCCGAGGTTGCGTACTACCTCGTTCCGCTGTACAACTCGGTGCAGTGCATGATCGGCATCTTCTCGTTCGATTTCCAGCCCCTCAACGTGGCAGTCTGCGTGATCGCCAACCTCGCGTACGCCGGCGTCGGCGTGCTTGCGCTGCAGCGCATGTTCGACAGCGAGCGCCTCATGTTCGCGCGCTAGGCCGGCGCCGCTCGCGCGCTATCGAAGAAAGAAGGTTGGTCATGAAGATGATTTTCAAGAACAAGCATGGCATGGTGCGATCCGGATGGATCATCGCGCTGTGCATGGCCGCGTTCTACGCTCTCGGCTATGCGTTCTCCGCCCTGCTCATCGATGCTTTGCGCATGATTCTTGATGCCGCCAGCCTCGATGCTGCGTCATACGATGCGCTCGTCGATTGGATGAGCGCATCGGTGCTGCCCGTTGCCCTGCAGTTCTTGACGGAGGGCATCATGCTGGCCGTCCCCTTGGCTGCGTGGAGGATCATGAGGTATCGTTGGGAAGACCTCGGCCTCCGTGATTTTCGCGCCCGGTTCAAGAAAGACGGCGTTGTCGGGATGGCGCTGGGTTTCGCGGCGTGCAGCGCCATCTTCCTGCTGCTGCTCGCCGCCGGCAACGTGGTAGTCGAGGGGGTCAATTCGCCGTTTTCTCTCTCGCTTTTCGCCTGGGTGCTCGTGTTCGTTGCGGTGGGCATCGCCGAAGAGGTCATGAATCGCGGGTTCATCATGTCGGTTTTGCGGAGGACGAACAGCAGGTTCCTGGTGATCGTCGTGCCGTCGCTGATCTTCGGGTTGATCCATCTCACCAATCCGAACGTCACCTTGCTCTCGGTCGTCAACATCGTATTGCTTGGGATCGCCCTTTCCCTCATGTACTACAAGTCGGGCAATGTATGGATGTGCATAGGGTTCCATATCGCTTGGAACCTGTTCCAGTCGGTCGTGTACGGCATGCCGGTGAGCGGCTTGGATGTTCCCGCGTTCCTGGTGAGCGCCTACCCGGTTGGAAACCTGCTCAACGGGGGCGGTTTCGGCATCGAGGGCGGCGTGCTCACCACCGTTGCCGCCGTGTCCGTCATGGCGTTCACCCTTTTCTATTACCGCACGTCCGAGTATCGTTTCTTCGGCGACCACGCGAATGCGCCGCAGAGCCCGGCGGCGGTCGGGCAGGACGAGGAGGCTCCCGCGATTCGATAGGAGGCGCGGACCGGTTTCGTATGGAACGCGACCGATTCCGCTATCGTCAAGCTCCCGTAACCTTCCTGCCATCTGGGATGATGGGGCGCATGCTAGACTGAACGATGCATGTTGTCACTGTCAGTCGACCGCGGCGCCCCTCGAAGATCGCGGCCTGGAACCTTTACGGGAGGCGTCAAGCGTGGCTCAAGCGATCACGGTTACGGACATTCGCAAGAACTTCGGCGCGGTCGAGGCGCTTAAAGGCGTTTCGCTCGATGTGGCCGATGGAGAGAAAGTCGTCGTCATCGGGCCGTCCGGCTCGGGCAAAAGCGTGCTCATCCGTTGCATCAACGGTCTTGAGGTGCCCGATTCGGGCACGGTGGTGGTCGAAGGCATGAACCTGTCGGACCGCAAGGTGAACGCCCGTGCGCTGGCTCGCGACGTGGCCATGGTGTTCCAAAGCTACAACCTCTACCCGCACAAGACCGTGCTCGAGAACGTGACGCTGGCACCCATCAAGGTGCTGAAGGTGCCGCGCGAGCAGGCCGAGCGCGACGGGCGCGCCTATCTGGAGCGCGTGGGGCTTTCCGACAAGGTGGACAAGTACCCCGACCAGCTCTCCGGCGGGCAGCAGCAGCGCGTGGCCATCGCCCGCGCCCTCAACATGCATCCCAAGATCATGCTGCTGGACGAGCCCACGAGCGCGCTCGATCCCGAGATGGTGCAGGAGGTGCTCGACGTCATCAAGTCGCTGGCCGAGACGAACATGACCATCGTCATGGTCACTCACGAGATGGGTCTGGCGCGCGAGGCGGCCGACAAGGTCGTATTCATGGAGAACGGCCTGGTGGTAGACCAGGGCACGCCCCATTACTTGTTCGACGAGACCGACAACGCTCGCGTCAAGAGCTTCCTGTCGAAGATCCTGTAGGCGCGGCCATGATCACGAGAAGAACGTTCATACGCTCCTCGGCGCTGGTTGCGTCGACACTCGTGCTGGGCGGGGCGACGGGCGGCCTCGCCGGTTGCGCCGGCGGCGCAGACGTGCTGCGCGTGGGCACGAAGATCGACGTGCCCGGCTTCGGCTTCCAGAATCCCGAGACGGGCAACATCGAGGGCATGGAAGTGGACATCGCGCGCGAGCTGGCGAAGCGCATCAAGGGCAGCCCCGACGCGCTGCGGGTGACCGGCGTGAACGTCACCACGCGCGGCGCGATGCTGGACAACGGCACGCTCGATGCCACGCTGGCCACGTTCACCATCACCGAGGCGCGCAAGAAGAGCTACAACTTCTCGCGCCCGTACTACACCGATCACATCGGCGTGCTGGTGAAGAAGTCCTCGGGTATCGTCGATCTCAAAGACCTCGACGGAAAGACCGTGGGCGTGGCGCTGTCGGCCACGACGCGCGACAAGCTGACCGCCGCCGGCGACGAGATCGGCATCCACATGAGCTTCGCCGAGTACTCGACGTATCCGGAGATCAAGATCGCGCTGGTCACCGGCCGCGTGGACGCGTTCTCGGTGGACCGCTCCATCCTGAATGGCTACGTGGACGACTCCACCATGCTGCTGGACGCGCAGTTCGCGCCCCAGGAGTACGGCGTGGCCACGAAGAAGTCGAACACCGAGCTTGCCGACCAGGTGGACGCCGCCATCGGCGCTATGGCCGACGACGGCACGCTGACGGCGCTGCAAGAGCGGTGGGGGCTCTCGACCGAGACGCCTGCCGGCGAGGAAGAGGGAGGCGAGGCGCATGCTTGACATCTTCGCCCCCTACAAGTGGGAGGCGCTGTTCGAGCGCTGGCCCGACATCCTCATGGCGTTCGGCACCACCGTCGGCATCTCGGTGCTCGCGCTGGTCATCGCGCTGGCGCTGGGCATCGTGTTCGGCGTGCTGTCGGTGTCGCGCATCCCCGTGCTGCGCGGCATCACCCGCGTGTACGTGGAAGTGGTGCAGAACGTGCCGCTGCTTCTGCAGGTATTCGTGTTCTACGCCATCTTCCCGCTGCTGGGCCTGTCGCTGGCCGCGTTCTGGATCGGGGTCCTGGCCATCGGCATCTACCACGGCGGCTACATCTCCGAGGTGGTGCGCAGCGGCATCGGCTCCATCCACCGCGGGCAGTTCGAGGCGGCGAAGAGCCAGGGCTTCTCGTACTGGCAGTCGATGTTCGTGATCATCCTGCCCCAGGCCATCCGCATCATCATGCCGCCGCTTGCCGTGCAGGCGGCCAACCTGGTGAAGAACACGTCGGTGCTCGCGCTCATCGCGGGCGGCGAGCTCATGTACTTCTCGAACTCGTTCGCGGGCGCGACGAGCTACTACGGGCCGGTGTACGTGGTGGCGGCGCTGCTGTACTTCGCCATCTGCTTCCCGCTGTCGCGTCTGGCTCTGTACCTGGAGCATCGCACGCGCTCGCATAGGCATCTGGCCACCGGCGACGCCACCGAGGCGTTGGCCGAGGACACGATGGAGGTCACGCCGGGCACGCACGACATCACCGGGCGCGCGGCGGCCGACACGATGGCGGGCGGCGTGCAGACCATGTACGGCACCGTGGACATCGCCCCGGCGCGCGTGGCGCCCTCGCCGCGCCATCCGCTGCACGCGCTTGCCGAGGACGCGCTGGAGCCGGGCGTGGCGCCGGAGGACCCGTACGACCAGACGTTCACCGGCAACCAGGCGGCCGAGATCGCCGACGAGATCGGGCGCGAGATCGCCCAGGAGA
>NZ_GL622579.1:750673-760200 GCF_000185625.1 Eggerthella sp. 1_3_56FAA | reverse complement strand
CGACCGTATCACGCGCGACGTGAAGCGTCGCGTCGACGAAAGCGCGCGGGCGCGATCCGCGCGCGACCGGGTCCGCGATGAGGCGGAGCTGGGAGAGGAGGCTTTCTTGGATAACGACTACCTGCCGGGCGAGCTGGAGCAGCCCGATGAGCGCATCGCGCAGGTGCGCAGCCCTCGCGACGAAGCCGATCTCGATGCCGAGGCCGAGAGCGCTACGGCGCGGGAAGACCGTCGCGAGCTTCGCGAGGAGCGCCGCGAACGCCGCGAACGCCGCGAGGCGCGCGAGCGGGCCGACCGGACCGGCGGTCCCCAGACCGTGCAGCCCGACGACGTGCGCCTCGACGAGGAGGCGGATCGGGCGCTCGAGGACGCCGAGGAGGCCGCCGAGACCGACGAGCGTTCCATGGACGTCGAGCGCGCCGAGCTGGCCGAGGGCGAAGAGGCGGCCACGACCGACGACGGGCGGAAGGATCGCTGATGAGCGATATCGCCGCGCTGTTCACCTGGGTCAACATGCGCTTCCTGTTGCAGGGGCTCGGCATGACGCTGCTCATATCCGCTTTGGCCATCCTCTGCTCGGTGGTGCTGGGCACGGTCATCTCGGTCATGCGCACGTCGAACGCCCGCGTGCTGCGGGGCATAGCCACCGTGTACATCGAGATATTCAAGAACACGCCGCTGTTGCTGTGGATCATGTTCACGTTCTTCGTGGCGCAGTTGCCGCCCATCGGCGCGGCCGTGCTGGCGTTCACCCTGTTCACAAGCGCGAGCGTGGCGGAGATCGTGCGCGGCGGCCTGGCCAGCGTGCCGCACGGCCAGTACGAGGCGGCGCGTTCGCAGGGCTTCTCCACCGTGCAGACGTACGTGCTGATCATCCTGCCGCAAGCGCTGCGCAACATGGTGCCCGCGCTGCTGTCGCAGTTCGTGACCACCATCAAGGACACGAGCTACCTGTGGGGCGCCATGGCGTTGCAGGAGCTCATGGGCCGCGGCATGATCCTCATGAACAGCTACAACTCCACCGCGCAGATCTTCGCCATCTTCGGCATCATGGCGCTTATCTACTTCATCGTGTGCTTCACGCTGTCGCAGATCGTCCGCGCCTACCAGCGCAGGCTGAAGGAAGCCCGCGCCGCGTAGGGAGGGTTGCACGAGCGCGTTTCCCAGCCATCCCGAGCGCAGCGCGAAGTCGAAGGATCCCCCTGCGCGTCATCCGAACGGCGTTCCGCCGACCGGGGCCGCCGCATGCGACAACAGCGGCGGGCCTATGTGCGGCAAAATCGGGCTTTTGGCAGCACGGAAACGAGCTTCTCGCGGAGGCGGTCGGGCGATCAGGCGTTTTCCCGACAGCTTGGCGATCGGGCGTCTTCTTGCGGCGTTCGAAACGTGAAAACGCTGCCAAAAGTTCGATTTTGCTGCAGATCGATCCCTGGAAACGTGCGCGAGACGGAATTTGCGCCATGCGGCGAGCCGTTCTATCCCGCACCGCTTGCCTCGGCTGCCGACGCTACTGCACGTAGGCGAGGTAGGGGAGGTAAGCCTGCGCGCTTTCGGGGACGGCGAGCGTGACCGTCTGGCCGTAGACCTCGACGGAGACGTAGCCGGGATCGTCGTAGGTGGTGACGGTGCCGTTGATGCCGAGGGCGTTACCGTCGATGGTGCCGGTGGCCGTGGCGGTGGAGGGCAGCGAGGCGGCTTGCCATCCGTCGATGTCGAGCTGCTCGATGGCTTGATCGACCTGGCTTTCGCTGAGGCCGGTCGCCGCGGCGATGCTCGCTTTGCTGCCCTCGAGGGCGCTCTTGGCCTTGTCCTTGAGGCCGGTCGCGTCGATGGCCGCGTTCGCGGCGGCTGCCTTCGCGTCGTTCGCCAGGTCGCTGGCGGGGCCCGATCCGGTGCCCGAGAAGGCGAACACGCCCACGATGCCTACGATGATGAGGGCGATCAGCCCGAGGAACACGCCCAGGACTCGTTTCATGCGTAACCTCCCGTATCTCGACCCAGAGGGCCGTTGCGTTCGGCGGGACGCCGCCGCTGCTGCGTTCGTGGTGCGTGCGGAGCGGGGCGGTGGGTCGTTTCGGCGGCTCATCCCTTGCGATCAAGGGTACCCGAGAACGGGGCGCTTCACAAAACGACCCCAGCATCTTCAACCCGCGGTAACGAAATAACCACTCGATTTCCGGAAGTGCGCATGCGACGCGTGCGCGAGGAGTGCGCCGCCGCTCTGCCGGTACAAACGGGATTGGGAAGAGAGGCGGCCTTTATGACCACGCTCAGCGAATACCATGCGGAGCAGATGAAAGACCCGGAATACGCCGCTGAATACGAGCGTTTGCGGCCGGAGTACGACATCATCGATGCGATTATCGCGGCGCGTGCCGAAGAGAATCTCACTCAGCGCGAGCTCGCGCAGCGGTGCGGCATGAAGCAGAGCGCGTTCGCCCGGCTGGAGTCCGGCAACGCCAACCCCACGCTCGAAACGCTCAAGCGCGTGGCCGAGGGTCTCGGCAAGCAGCTGCGCATCAGTTTCGTCTAGCGCGTCCGTTTTCGCCAGCTTGGCAATTTCTCTCGCGCGGCGCGGAAAATCGTGTATGCTAACACCTGCTGTGCCCGAACGGCGCGGCGCATGCGCGCTTGACGGCGCGCCCATCCCCGCACACGTTAATAAATAGGTGGGGCAACCGTGTGAACGAAACAAGGCTGCGGGAGGCGGCCGGAAAGAACAGGAGGGAACCGCGTGAAGCTGGTGGTAACCGAGAAGAACGACGCGGCTCAGAAGATCGCCGATTTGCTTGGCGTGAAGAAACCCAAGGCGGACAAGGTGTACTCGACGCCGGTGTACCGCTTCGACGTGGACGGCGAGGAATGGGTGACCATCGGCCTGCGCGGCCACATCCTGGAGCCCGACTTCGCGCCGACGATGGTGTACAAGAAGCGCGGGGGATGGCAGGGCGTCACCGAGGAGGGCGAAACGCTTCCGGCGGAGCTGCCCGCGTCGCTGCCGAAGCCCCCGTTCAAAAAGAAGAAGCCCTTCACCGAGGACGGCGTGGAGCTGAAATCCTGGAAGATGGACGCGCTGCCGTACCTCGTGTACGCGCCCATCAACAAGCTGCCCAAGGAGAAGGAGATCATCCGCTCCCTGAAGAACCTCGCGAAGAAGGCCGACTCGGTCATCATCGCCACCGACTTCGACCGCGAGGGCGAGCTCATCGGAAGCGACGCGCTCAGCTGCATCCAGGAAGTGAACCCCACGGCGCCCGTGTCGCGCGCCCGCTACTCGGCGTTCACGAAAGAGGAGATCACGCACGCCTTCGACAACCTCGTCGAGCTCGACGTGAACCTCGCCTCCGCCGGCGCCTCGCGCCAGGACATCGACCTCATCTGGGGCGCGGTGCTCACGCGCTACCTGACGCTCGTGAAGTTCGCCGGCTACGGCAACGTGCGCTCGTCGGGTCGCGTGCAAACTCCCACGCTCGCCCTCGTCGTGGCGCGCGAGCGCGAGCGCCTCGCGTTCGTCCCCGAGGACTACTGGGTGATTCGCGGCGCGTTCGGTGCCGATCCCGACTCGTTCGAGGCCCCGCATGCCACCGCGCGCTTCAAGGCGGAGGCCGAGGCGCAGGCCGTCATGGCCCATGTGGAGGGCGCCACGCGCGCCACGGTGGCGTCCGTCGAGAAGAAGAAGCGCACCGTGCAGCCGCCCGCGCCGTTCAACACCACCTCGCTCATGGCGGCGGCGTCGGCCGAGGGCCTGAGCCCCGCGCGCACCATGCGCATAGCCGAGAGCCTGTACATGGACGGCTACATCTCGTACCCCCGCGTGGACAACACGGTGTACCCGAGCTCGCTCGACCTCGCCGACACGGTGAAGGCCATCTCCGGCAACCCGGCCTACGCGCCGTACTGCAAGGAGCTACTGGCGAAGGGCAAGCTCACGGCCACGCGCGGCAAGAAGGAGACGACGGACCACCCGCCCATCTACCCGACCGCCAAGGCCACGCCCGACGATCTGGCTCCCGCCGACTACAAGTTGTACAACCTCATCGCGCGGCGCTTTTTGGCGACGCTGTCCGAGGCGGCCGTCATCGAGGGCACGAAGGTCACCCTCGACGTGAACGCCGAGCCGTTCGTGGCGAAGGGCGACGTTCTGGTGAAGCCGGGCTACCGCGCTATCTACCCCTACGGCCTCAAGAAAGACGAGCAGCTGCCCGCGCTTTCCGAGGGCGAGACCGTCGCGTTCAACGGCGCCGTCTGCACGAAGAAGCAGACCGAGCCGCCCGCGCGCTACAGCCAGGGCAAGCTCATCCAGGAGATGGAGAAGCTGGGCCTGGGCACGAAGTCCACGCGCCATGCCATCATCGAGCGCCTCTATGCGGTGAAGTACTGCATGAACGACCCCATCGAGCCCAGCCAGCTGGGCATGGCCGTGTGCGATGCGCTGGACAAGTTCGCCCCGCACATCACGCACCCCGAGATGACGGCCGAGCTGGAAGAGGAGATGGACAACATCGCCGAGGGCCGCACGACGAAGGCCCAGGTGGTGGACACGAGCCGCAACCTTTTGTCCGAGCAGCTGGCCAGCCTGCTGCCGCACTCCGAGGAGGTGAAGGAGGCCCTGGCCGACGCCGTGGCCGCCGACGCCTACGTGGGCCCGTGCCCGAAATGCGGCAAGGACCTGCAGCTGCGCGCCTCGCAGAAGACCCGCAGCATGTTCATCGGCTGCGCCGGCTGGCCCGACTGCGACGTCACGTACCCGCTGCCGAAGGGCAAGGTGGAGGCCGTCCCCGAGCCGTGTCCCACGTGCGGCATGCCCCAGGTGAAGGTGACCGCGTTCCGCAGCAAACCGCGCACCATCTGCATCGACCCGCATTGCTCCACGAACCAGGAGCCCGACGTGGTGGTGGGCGAGTGCCCGGCCTGCAAGGAGAAGGGCATCCAGGCGAAGCTGATCGCGCAGAAGAACCCGCGCACCCTGAAGCGCTTCATCCGCTGCGAGAACTACGATGACTGCGGCACGGGCTATCCGCTGCCCCAGTACGGCGCGCTCACGGCCACCGAGGAGGTGTGCGAGCACTGCGGCGCCCCGATGGTGATCGTCACCACCGCGCGCGGCCCGTGGAAGCTGTGCCCCAACTTCGACTGCCCCGGCAAGGAGCAGAAGGAAGACGAGAAGGGTGCCAAGGGCGCCAAGGGGACGGCGGCCAAGAAGCCGGCGGCGAAGGCTCCCGCGAAGAAGCCCGCGGCGAAGAAAGCCCCGGCCAAACGCGCGCCCGCCGCGAAGAAGGACTAGGCGAAAGCGCGGAAGGCGTGAAGAAACCGTCCGCTTGGCCCGCCGAGAAAACACAGCGACGGGCCAAGCGGTACAATCATGCGAAGTACGATCAACGAGCGAGGAGAGCTATCACATGCCCAAGGTAACCATCGTCGGCGCCGGCAACGTCGGTGCCACCGCAGCCCACATCATCGCGTCCAAGAACCTGGCCGACGTCGTGCTCATCGACGTGGCCGAGGGCCTGCCGCAGGGCAAGGCGCTCGACATGATGCACATGCGCAGCGTCGAGCAGTTCACGGTCAAGGTGATCGGCACGAACGATTACGCCGACACGCGCGATTCCGACGTGGTGGTCATCACTGCCGGCATCGCCCGCAAGCCCGGCATGACGCGCGAGGACCTGCTCGGCGTGAACGCCGGCATCATGAAGTCGGTGATCGGCCAGGCCATGGAGGCGTCCCCGAACGCCGTGTTCATCTGCGTGACGAACCCGCTCGACGTGATGACGACGCTGGCGTTCCGGGAGTCCGGCCTGCCCGCGAACCGTCTCATGGGCATGGGCGGCGTGCTGGACTCCTCGCGTCTGGCGTTCGCGGTGTGCGAGCAGCTGGGCTGCGCGCCGGCCGACGTGACCGCCTGGGCCGTGGGCGCGCACGGCGAGGGCATGGTGTGCTGGCCGCGCTTCACCACGGTGGACGGCACCCCCATCACTGAACTCATGGACGAGGCGGCCGTGGCCAGCGTGGTGCAGCGCTGCGTGAAGGGCGGCGCCGAAGTGGTGGCCTTCCTCAAGACCGGCAGCGCCTACTACGCGCCCGGCGCGTCCATCGCGAAGATGGTGGAGGCCATCCTCACGGATTCGCACGAGGTGATGAGCGTGTGCGCGCACATCGACGGCCAGTACGGCATCGAGGATCTCTACATGAATGTTCCGGTGCGCCTCGGCAAGAACGGCGTCGAAGAGGTCGTGGAGTTCGACCTGAACGATGACGAGCTGGCCGCGCTGCGCGCCAGCGCCGACAGCGTGCGCGCGGGATTGGCGAACCTGCCGGAGTAGCCGATCTGCGAGACGGGGGAGGGAGCCGCGCAGAACTTCCCGCACGCGCAGCGATTGCTGCCGTACGGACTCCTCCTGTCCCTGCCGGTTGAGAGGGTCGGCGTAGGTTGCGATAGTGCGGATCGGGGGAGCGTCGCTTGGGCGGCGCTCCCCGTCGTTAAGGGAGGGGTTGCGCTCCCCCTGGGAAGGAAGGGCTCAGCATGCTGGTCGAGATCGACGAGAGGTACTGTATCGGGTGCGGGCGCTGCGTGGACGATTGCGTGGGCGCGAACCTTGAGGTAGAGGGCGTCACGGCGCGCGTGAAAGGGCTCTGCATCCTGTGCGGGCACTGCGTGGCCGTGTGCCCCACCGGGGCGGTGTCCATTCCAAGCTACGATATGGCTGACGTGGAAACATGCGTGCCCGCCGGCGCGGCTGTCGATCCTCGCACAATGCTTCGGGTCGTCAAGTCGCGTCGCAGCGTACGCGACTACCTCCCGAATACGATCGAGCAGGACACGCTGCGCCTCGTGCTAGAGGCGGGACGCTACACCGCCACGGCGAAGAACGCCCAAGGCTGCCGCTTCATCGTGGTGCAGGACGAGCTCGACGAGTTCAAGCGCCTCGTGTGGGACGGCATCGAGGGCATGCTGGCGCCCCCTGCCGCCGACAAGCCGCGCTGGGTCAAGCTCTACAAGCCCTTCCTGGTCGACGCGCGGGCGGGGCGGCAGGACTTCCTGTTCCGCAATGCGCCCGCCGTCGCGTTCGTGGCGGCCGAGCGCGCCGACGACGCGGGGCTGGCCGCGCAGAACATGGAGCTCGTGGCGGCATCGCTCGGCTTGGGCGCCCTGTTCAACGGCTACCTGTGCCGCGCGGCCGAGGAGCTTCCCGCCGTGAAGGCGTTCCTCGAAGCGGAGGACAAGCCGCTGCAGATATGCATGCTGCTGGGCCATCCCGCCGTCTCCTACCGGCGAACCGCGCCGCGCCGCGCCGGCGACTTCGTGATGAAGTAGCGCATGAAGGTTGTAAGCGTCGAGCAGGCGCGACGGCATCGTTTGCGCGCGCATCATCTCGATCGCGCATACGGCATCGAAGACGCGGCGGAGCTTGCGGGCGCGTGCGGAATGCAGAACACGCCGCCGGGCGCATGGGAGACGGCCTTGTTCAACCGCGCGCCGGCCTGTCGCAGGGAAGATGCCGAGCGCCTGCTGTACGGGGAGAAGACGCTCGTGCAGGCGTGGAGCCTGCGCGGCGCGCCCGTGGTGTTCCCCGCGGCCGAAAGCGCGGCGTTCCTGTCGGCGCTCGTTCCGGCGAAGGGCGAGCCGTGGGCGTACACGAAGGGCATCGGCCTTGCGCTCGATGCGCTGGGCATGGAGTTCGACCGGCTGCTCGAACTGCTCGTGCGGGCGATGCCGCGCCTCGACGACGAGGCGATCGCGAGCAAGGTGGCGCTCGATCAAACGTTGGCGGATTGGGTCGAGCCGCTGCTTCCTGCGAACAAGCGCGCGGCGTGGCGACAGCCGTCGATGTACGGCAGCCCCGACAAGCAGACGGTGGGAGGAGCCGCGGTGTCGTTCTTGCTGCGCCCGTGCTCGTTCATGGGCCTCGTCGTGTTCGGCGAGCGCGCCGGCGCAACGCCCACGTTCACCTCGTACCGAAGGTGGACGGGCGGCGCGCTGCAGCCGGACGCTGACGCCGCCGCGCGTCTGGTGCGGAAGTTCGTCCATTGCTACGGGCCGACGAGGCCCGATGCGCTCGCGGCCTGGACGGGGTGCTCGGGCGCGCAGGCGCGCCGCATGTGGAAGGGCATTGCGGACGAGCTGGAGCCGGTGGAGTTCGGCGGCAAGAAGGCATGGGCGCTGGCGGCCGACCTCGATGCGCTCGCATCGGTAGCGCCGCCGGAGCGCGAGGTGCTGCTGCTTGCCGGCCACGATCCCTATCTCGATCAACGCGACCGCGCCACCTTGCAGGTCGACGTTTCGTTGCAGCGGCGTATCTGGAAGACCGTTGCGAACCCCGGCGTCGTCGTGCGCAACGGGGAGGCCGTGGGCACGTGGACGGCCAAGAAGAAGGGTGCGGGCCTGTCCGTCTCGCTGGCTACGTGGGTTGCCTGCTCCGAACAGAAGCTGCGCGACCTCGCCGAGGCCTACGCCGCCTTTCGGGGTTTGAAGCTGTTGGGCGTGAGCTTCGAGTAGCATCTCGGCTCGTCCCGAGAAACATCGCGAATGCACGGTTTCCGGACTCCATGTGCGGCAAAATCGTCGTTTTGGCACGTCGAGCTCGTTCGGAAGCCGTGTTCCGGAACACCGTCGGAACGCGAGCTGGGGTTTCGCCTGGCCGATTCCCAGAAAAAGGCGTCGAAGCCCGTCGAGACTGCCAAAACGACGATTTTGCCGCACATCGCCTTAAGGAAAGGTGCGGCGGGACGCCGGATGCGGGCGAGCGTATGCGTTCATGGGAAGATTTGCCGAAGCGATCGACGGGGGCGGGGAAGGAGTAACGTGCTTGCGGTATAATCTCTCCTTATGGAAACCATCATCACGAAATCACAGGTCGCGGACGCAGTCTACGCGGCCATCCCGAAGCTGGCCTGCGTGCTGCCGGCCGATATCGAAGCGGGGCTCGCCGTGGCGCGGGAGCTCGAGGGCAATCCGCGCGGGCGCGCGGTTCTCGACCAGCTAATTGAGAACGCGGCGATCGCCGCCGAGGATCGCGTGCCTATCTGCCAGGACACCGGCACCGTGTGGGTCAGCCTCGAGATCGGGCCTGACGTAGCTGTACGCGGCGACGTGTTCGCCGACGTGGACGACGCCGTCGCCCGCGCCTACGACGAGGCGCGCCTGCGCAAGTCGGTGGTGCGCGATGCCGTCCTCGACCGCGCGAACACGGGCGACAACACGCCTGCGTTCTGCGACGTCCATCCCGTGGACGAGCCGGGCGCGGCGCGGCTGCACGTTATGCTGAAGGGCGGCGGCTCGGACAACGCGAGCCGCGTGGTCATGCTGGTTCCGGGTGCCGGCAAGCAGGGCATCGTCGACGAGCTCGTACGCTGCGTGCGCGAGAAGGGCGCCAACGCCTGCCCGCCGCTCGTGGTGGGCGTCGGCATCGGCTCCACGTTCGACAAGGTGGCCGGCTTGGCGAAGCGGGCGCTCATGCGGCCTGTGGACGAGCCCGCGGCCGACGACCGCCTGCGCGCGCTCGAAGAGGAGCTGCTCGCGGCCGTGA
>NZ_GL622579.1:746645-750383 GCF_000185625.1 Eggerthella sp. 1_3_56FAA | reverse complement strand
ACGGCGCCGTGCCACATCGCGGCGCTGCCCCTGGCCATCAACATGGGCTGCTCGGCCATGCGCAGGATCACGGTTCCGCTGGCTTGCCAGCCAGCGGAACGGCTCGACGCTGCGGCTTCCCGCCGTACCCGATCTTCGCGCGATGCCGCAGGCTTGCGTACCGAAGTACGCGGCGCCTGCGCCATCCCCCGAATCTCAGGCACTGCGGAAACCCTCGCTGACTTCGCTGAACCTGCGTCTGATCGTTCGCGCTGTGCGCGAAGCGCCGCGGATGCGGGCGAGGAGGTGCGCCATGGCTAGCGCTGATCGCATCCGCCTCGCGTTGCCGTTCGACCGCGCCGCGCTGGCCCGGTTGGAGGCGGGCGACTCCTGTCTGCTCACCGGCCCTTTGTACACGCTGCGCGACGCGGGACACGTGCGCCTCTTGGCCGAGCTGGAAGCCGCCGGCGGCGCGCTGCCCTACGGTCTGGACGGTCAGGCCATCTTCTATGCGGGTCCCACGCCCGAAGCGGCCGGGCGCCCCTTCGGCGCGGTCGGGCCCACCACGGCCAGCCGCATGGATTTCGCCGCCCCCGCGCTGCACCGCGCAGGCGTCGCGGCGACGGTGGGCAAGGGCCGCCGCTCGTCCGAGGTGCGCGATGCCTGCCGCGCGACGGGTTCCGTTTATTTCGTGGCATGCGGCGGGGCCGCGGCCTATCTGGCGAAGTGCGTGGCATCATCGGAGACGGTGGCGTACGACGATCTGGGAACCGAGGCCCTGCGCCGCATCGACGTGGTCGATTTCCCCGTCTTCGTCGGCGTCGACGTACGGGGCCGCGACGTGTACGACCTCGTCTAGCCAGGGCACGCTTTCAAAGGGAGAGGGAACGACCATACCCGTGATACACGAATCCGCACAAGCAACCGATGCCCTGCGCGGCATCTTCATCACGTTCGAGGGCGGCGAGGGCGCCGGCAAGACGACGCATATCCGCTTTTTGTCCGAGACGCTGCGAGCGCACGGCCGCGAGGTGCTGTGCCTGCGCGAGCCCGGCGGCACCGAGGTGGGCGAGCAATTGCGCGCCGTGGTGTTGGACCCGGCGAACGGCGGCATGTCCGACGAGGCCGAGCTGCTCATCTACGAGGCCGCCCGCGCGCAGCTGATGGCGCAGGTCATCGCGCCCGCGCTGGCGCGAGGGGCCGTGGTGCTGTGCGACCGTTTCACCGATTCGACGGTGGCCTACCAGGCCTACGGGAGGGGCTTGCCGCGCATGTTCGTCGACCGCGTGAACGAGTTCGCCTGCCAGGGCGTGCATCCCGACCGCACCATCCTCATGGCCACGGGCGGCGAGGCGAACGTGGGCCTCGTGCGCGCGACGCATCGGGGGGCGGCCGACCGCCTCGAGCAGGCGGGCGAGGAGTTCCATGCCCGCGTGAACGAGGCGTTTCTG
Source organism: Eggerthella sp. 1_3_56FAA (assembly GCF_000185625.1). Classification (NCBI taxonomy): domain Bacteria; kingdom Bacillati; phylum Actinomycetota; class Coriobacteriia; order Eggerthellales; family Eggerthellaceae; genus Eggerthella; species Eggerthella sp. 1_3_56FAA. Next base: position 748,953 of record NZ_GL622579.1, on the reverse strand, counting down.
GAAATCGCCCGGCGCGACCCCGAGCGCGTGCGCGTGGTGGTCTCCGACGGCAACAAGTCGCAGACGGCTGCTGCGGTGTTCGCCGAGCTGGCCGACCTGTTCCCCTGGATGGCGCAGGTCGTCGACGACGACCCTGCCTTTTTCGACCGCCTCGACGTGAAGCGTTCGAAAGTGGAGGCGTAAAGCCGTGGCCGACGCGTTCGAGAACATCCTCGGCCAGCCGCAGGTGCGCGAATTCTTGCGCGCCACGGTGGCGCAGGGCAAGGTGAGCCACGCCTACCTGTTCACGGGCCCGGCCGGGTCGAACAAAACGATGGCCGCCTACGCGTTCGCGCAGGCCGTGCTGTGCCCGAAGGGGGCCTCCGGCCCGCGCGGAGGCAACTGCGGCGCATGCGACGCCTGCCGGCGCATCATGCGCAAGAAGCATCCCGACGTGCGCTACTTCGCGCCCGAAGGCGCGGGCGGCTATCTGGTCGAGCAGATCCGCGACATCGTGGCCGATACGTCGATGGCGCCCATCCAGGCGCACAAGAAGGTCTACATCCTCGATCGCGTCGACCTGCTGGGCGTGCAGGCCGCCAACGCGTTCCTCAAGACGCTGGAGGAACCGCCGTCGGACGTGGTGCTGATCCTGCTCGCGCGTACGCGCGAGAGCGTGCTGCCCACCATTCTGTCGCGTTGCCAGGTGGTGCCGTTCCGCACCATCCCGGCAAGCGAGGCGGCCGGCATCATCGTGCAGAACACGGGCGCGTCGCGCGAGCAGGCGCGCATGGCCGTCGAGGCCTGCGACGGCTCCATTACGCGTGCCGTGGAGTTCTTGAAGTCCAACGAGCGCCTGGCGTTCCGCACCCGCGTGCTGGAGGTGCTGGGCTGTCTGCGCAAGGCAGACGACTGGGACGCCGTCGGGTTCGCGAGCGAGCTCGTGGTGCTGGTGAAGGCGCCGCTGGACGTGGCGCGCGCCGAGCAGGAGCAGGAGCTCGCCGAGAATGCGGACTTCCTGGCGAAGTCGGCCATCCGCCAGATCGAGGCGCGCAACAAGCGCCAGCTGACGGCCAAGACCTTCGAATCGCTGCGCCAGCTGACGGCCATCGTGCGCTCGTGGCTGCGCGACGTGATGGCCGTGTGCGCCGAGACGCCCGAGCTCGTCATCAACGTGGATGCCCGCGCCTCCGTCATGGAGGCGGCCGAGGCCACCGATGAGGCGCGCGCCGCCGCCGCGCTAGCGGCCGTGCGCCGCTGCGACGAGGCGATCTCGTATAATGTATCACCGGAAACGTGCATCGACGCGATGCTGTTCGAGATAAGAGAGGTGCTCTATGGTTCGCATAGCGCCGATTAACCTGTATTACAACCCCAAGACGCTGTGGTTCGACGCCGGCGACCTGGACGTGCGCGCCGGGGACGGCGTGATCGTGTCCACGGCCCGCGGCACCGAGTTCGGCCGCGCGGCCCACGACGTGTTCGAGGCCGACGAGGCGCAGATCAAGAAGCTGAAAAGCCCGCTCAAGCCTGTCAAACGCATCGCGACGGACGAGGACGAGGCGCGCGCGGCCGAGCTGGAGGCGAAGAGCCGCGAGGCGCTGCCCGTGTTCAAGGAGATGGCTGCCGAGGGCAACGGCGACATGCACCCCGTGTCGGTGGAGTACCTGTTCGAGGGCGACAAGGCCATCTTCTACTTCGAGGCGGAGGAGCGCGTGGACTTCCGCGAGCTCGTGCGCAAGCTGGCCGCGCACTTCCGCGTGCGCATCGACATGCGACAGATCGGCGTGCGCGATGAGGCCCGCATGGTGGGCGGCCTGGGGCATTGCGGCCAGGAGCTGTGCTGCAAGCGCCTGGGCGGCGAGTTCTGCCCCGTGTCCATCCGCATGGCGAAGGAGCAGGACCTCTCGCTGAACCCGCAGAAGATATCGGGCGTGTGCGGACGGCTCATGTGCTGTCTGCGCTACGAGTTCGACGCGTACAAGGACTTCAAGAGCCGCGCCCCGAAACAGAACGCCACGGTGGAGACGCCCGACGGGCCGGCGAAGGTGGTGGATCTCGACGTGCCGCGCGAGATCGTGTCGCTGAAGATCATGGGCGAGAAGCCCGTGAAGGTGCCGCTGGCCGACTTCGACCCGCCCGAGGAAGGCTCGAACCGCCCGAACCGCGTAGGCGAGGAGGCGTGGCAGGACGCGACGACGGCCGACCCTATCGGATTTGCGGGCGAGTCGGCGCTGTTCGGCACCACGACGCAGCTGACCGGGCAGGACAAGCTGGCCGATCCGGGTTCCGTGCGCCGCACGGGCCGCGGCGGTCAGAAGCCGTCGAA
>NZ_GL622579.1:737306-746129 GCF_000185625.1 Eggerthella sp. 1_3_56FAA | reverse complement strand
GGCGCGCGCAGGGCGCGGGCGGCGGCTTGTGGGCCAGCCGTGCGGCCGTCGTGGGCGGGTGCGCCTCCACGTCGAACGTGCTGGCGGGCAAGCTGTTCGACATCCCCGTGTCGGGCACGCACGCGCACTCGTGGGTCATGTCGTTTCCCGACGAGCTCACGGCGTTCCGCGCGTACGCCGAGGCGTTCCCGAAGAACTGCGTGCTGCTCGTGGACACCTACGACGTGGAGCAGGGCATCAAGAACGCCATCACGGTGGGACTGGAGATGCGCGAGCGCGGCGAGCGCCTGAGCGGCATCCGCATCGACTCGGGCGACTTGTCGTGGCTCGCGCGCATGGCGCGCGCCATGCTGGACGAGGCGGGCCTGACCGACTGCGGCATCGTGCTGTCGAACGATCTGGACGAGTTCACCATCCAGTCCATCCGCGACGAGGGGGCCCAGGTGACCTCGTGGGGCGTGGGCACGAAGCTGGCCTGCGCCTACGACCAGCCCACGCTGGGAGGCGTGTACAAGCTGTCGGCCACGCGCGCCTCGGGGGAGAGCGAGTGGACCGACCGCCTGAAGATCTCCGAGTCGGCCGCCAAGCTGACCACGCCCGGCGTGCTGGACGTGCGCCGCTACTTCTACTGCGGCAGCGGGCGCTTGGCCGGCGATATGGTGTTCGACGTGAACGCGCCCGGCGACAAGCTGCGCGAGGTCATCGTCGACCCGTCCGACGACCTGCGGCAGAAGAACCTCTCGGGGCTGTGCTCCGAGACGCTGCTCAAGCCGCTCGCGCGCGACGGCCGCACGGTGCTCGACGCGTCCGAACGCGACGCATGGGCGGCTCGCGAGCGTGCCCAGGCGGGCCTCGCCACGCTCGACGAGAGCCAGAAGCGCATGCTGAACGCCCACACCTATCCGGTAGGCCTCGAATATGGTCTTTTTGAGCGCCGTCGCGATCTGGTTGTGAAGCTGCGGGGCATCGCGTAGTGTACGAGGGTACGTCATCGACTGGTTCGGGCGCCTGTGCCCCATGTCAAGGAAGGATGTCATGATCAAGATACTCACCGATTCGGTCGCCTCCATTCCCGCCGACGTGGCGCGCGAAGCCGGCATCGACGTGGTCACCCTGTTCGTGAACCGCGAGGGATGCGAATACGCGGACTCTGAGATGGATTTGGACGCGTTCTACGCCGACATCTACGACATGGTGGACAACATCCCCACGTCCAGCCAGCCGTCCCAGCACACGCTGGAAGCCGTGTTCGAGGAGGCGGCGCGCGCGGGCGACGAGGTGCTGGGCATCTTCATCTCGTCGGAGCTGTCGGGGACCTACGAGGGCGCCGTGCGCGCAGCGCGCGCCGTGAAGGCGCGCAACATCGACTTCACCTACGTCATCGTGGACTCCACGTCGTGCGGCTACGACGAAGCGTGGCCGGTGTTCGACGCGGTGGCCGCGCGCGACGCGGGCGAGGACCTGGCGGGATGCGCAGCGGCGGCGCTGCGCGGCATCGAGTCCACCCGCTTCCTGTTCACGCCCGAAACGCTCACGTTCCTGCAACGGGGCGGGCGCATCGGCAACGCGGCGGCGCTGCTGGGCAACCTCATCCAGCTTTCGCCCGTGCTCACGGTGAGCGACGGCAAGGCCGACACGTTCGCGAAGGTGCGCACGCGCAAGAAGGCGCTCGACCGGATCGTGACCGAGTTCAAGAAGGATGTCGAGCAGCACGGCCTGAAGCACGTCGTGGTGCACTACATCGGCGACAAGGCGCCGGCCGTCGCATGGGCGCGCGAGGTCGTCGAGCCGCTCATCGGGCGCACGGTGAGCGTGTTGCCGGTGAGCCCCGTCATCGGCCTGCACGTGGGACCGGCCGTGGGGCTTGCCTATGAGTGCGCAAGCGCCCTGGCCGGCAAGATCAGCGGCCCGGTGCAGGCGCGCGCCTGCGCTTCGTAGAGTCGCGCGATCGTCCGATACCGTATGCAAACCGCTCAGAAAGCGAGAAACGCTCATGCAGCATAAGTGCAACCTCATCATCGATTCGTGCTGCGACCTGCCGTTCGAGGTCGTCGACCGGGAAGGCGTCGAGCTTATCAGGTTCCCCTACATCATGAGCGACGGCGAGCATGCCGACGATCTGTACCAGACCTCGTCGGCGCACGATTTCTACCAGGCGATGCGCAACGGCGAGGAGCCTACCACCGCGCAGGTGCCCGTGCCCGTGTTCCGCGACGCGTTCGAGCGCGCCATCGCAAGCGGGGTGCCCACCGTGTACTTGAGCTTCTCCAGCGGGCTGTCCGGCAGCTTCGATGCAGCGGCGCTCGTGCACGACCAGCTGATGGCCGAGCATCCGGACGCCGAGCTGTACATCGTGGACACGTGCTTGGCCTCGGTGGCCGAGGCGCTGCTGGTGTACGAGGCGCTGCGTCAGCGCGACAACGGCATGACGGCGCAGGAGCTTGCGCGCTGGGCCGAGGAGGCGCGCTACTTCGTGGACGCCGAGTTCATGGTGGACGACCTGGAGGCCCTGCGCCGCGGCGGCCGCATCCCCAGCTCGGTGGCGTACGCGGGCTCGAAGCTGGACGTGAAGCCGCTGCTCACCATCACCGTCGACGGCAAGCTGTCGCTGGCGGGCGTGGCGCGCGGGCGCAAGAAGGGCATCAAGCAGCTGGCCGAGTACTACAACAAGCGCAAGGCCGACTCGCGGCCGGGTCGCTGCGTGGTCATCGGCAACGCCGACTGCCCGAAGGACGCCGCTCGCCTGCAGGAGGCGCTGGGCAAGGGCGACGACAGCATCCTGTTTCTGGAGAGCAGCATCGGGCCGGTCATCGGCAGTCACGTGGGGCCGGACATGATCGCGGTGGTGTTCTGGGGCAACGACAAGCGCGAGGAGCTGTCGGTGGCCGACCGCATCGCGAAGAAGGTCAAGGGCGGCGAGTAGCCCGCGCGCGAGCGGCTCGCGACACATGGAATTCGAACGCATCGGGAAAGGTGCTTAGATGGAACTTTCGTTCGTATACTCCGGCAACGAGACGGTGGGCGCTATGGTGGTGTCCCGCCTGGAGGCGGCCGGCTGCACGCGCACCGACGACGTCGCGCATGCCGAGGCCATCATCACGTACTGCACGTCGCAGACGGCGCTGGAAGACGCGTACTTCGACGAGCAGGGGCTCGTGCAGGCGGCGGGGAAGGGCGCGCTGCTCATCGACCTGTCGGCGTCGACTCCCAGCTTCGCGCGCGAGCTGAACGCCGTGGCCGTGGTGAGCGACCTCATGTCGGTGGAGGCGCCGCTCGTGGTGGTGGACGTGGCCCGCGCCGACGCGTTCGGCGACCGCGACAACCTGGTGTGCTTCGTCGGGGGCGACGAGGAGGCCGTGGCGGAGGCGCGTCCCGTGCTGGAAGCGATCGCCGGCACGGTGCAGGAAACGGGCGGGGCGGGCTCTGCGCAGCTCGCGCGCGCCGCGTACACGCTGCAGACGACGGCGCAGGTGATCTCGGCCGTGGAGGCCGACGCGCTGTACCGCGCCGTGCGTCGCTCGTCGGCCTCGCTCGACCAGGCGACGGAGCGCGTGGGTGCGGCGACGCCCGTGGCCGAGCAGGTGCTGGCCGCGGTGAACACGGGGCGTTTCGACGGCATGTACACGGTTGAGATGTTCATGGCCGAGCTGTCCGCCGCGCTGACGGCGGCCGACGACGTGGACCTCATCCTACCGCAGGCCGAGGCGTGCCTGCACCTGCTGGAGCTGCTCGCCGTCATCGGCGGCTCCGACAAGGCGCCTGCAGCGCTGGCGCTGGTGTACGGCGAGGAGAAGACGTGCGCCGAGCAGGGCCTCGACTGGACGCGCGCCGAGCAGGCCTACGGCGACGTCGCCGAGGGCTTTGACGACCTGGACGACGACGGCCACGACCACGGGCACGACCACGGTTCCTTCGGCGATTATCCCGGCTACGGCGCGTATTCGGCCAATTAGGGTTCCGTCGGCCTACGGCCGACGGACCTTGCCGACGCTGCGGGCGGCTGTGGCACCCGATCTCGCCGCGAAGCCGAGGACTCGCGTACCGAAATATCCCCTGCGGGGACTTCTTGCAGGATGCGCTTCGTCCTCGCCTTCCTCACGATCTCGGACACCACAGCCGCCCTCTCTGACATTATTGGACCGGTGAGTCTATGAATCTGACATTATCAACATGCGACCTCTGCCCCCGCTCGTGCGGGGTCGATCGGGCGGCGGGGGAGCGCGGGGCGTGCGGGGCCGACGGGCGCCTCGTGGTGGCGCGTGCGGCGCTGCATTTCTGGGAGGAGCCTCCCATCAGCGGGTCGCGCGGCAGCGGCACGGTGTTCTTCGCGCACTGCCCGCTGCGCTGCGTCTACTGTCAGAACGCAGTGATCGCCGCGGGCGAGGCGGGCGCGGAGGTGAGCGTCGAGCGCCTGGGCGAGATGTGCCTGGAGCTGCAGGAGCAGGGCGCGCTCAACGTCAACTTCGTCACGCCGACGCATTACGCTCCCGAGGCGCGCGCGGCCGTCGCCTGGGCGCGCGAGCGAGGGCTGGCGCTTCCCGTCGTATGGAACACGTCCGGGTACGAGACGGTCGCCGCCGTGCGGGCGAACGAGGGCACGGTCGACGCGTACCTCGCGGATTTCAAATACGCCGACGCCGAGCTGGCGCGGCGCTATTCGCATGCGCCTGATTACCCCGAGGTCGCCCTGGCGGCGCTCGAGGCCATGGTGGAGGAGGCGGGCAGGCCGACGTTCGACGAGGTGGACGGCGAGCCGCGTCTGACTGGCGGCGTCGTGGTGCGCCACCTCATGCTGCCGGGCGCGCTCGAGGACTCGAAGCGGGTCGTGCGCCTCGTGCACGAGCGCTTCGGCGACGCGGTGCTGCTGTCGCTGATGAACCAGTACACGCCCGTGCTGGCGGACGCCGCGAAGGCGGGCGACACGCGAGCCGCGGCGACGCTCGACCGCTGCCCCGAGCTTGCCGAGCGCGTCTCCGACGACGAGTACGAGCTTCTGCTCGACTACGCCGACGAGCTGGGCGTCGAGGACTACTTCTGGCAGCAGGGCGGAGCCGCCGAGGACAGCTTCATCCCCGCGTTCGACCTGTCCGGCGTGCGGGAGCCCGATCGCGCGTAAGGCGGGCTCTACCCTCCCTCCCTCCCCTCCCCTCCCCTCCCCTCCCCTCCCCTCCCCTCCCCTCCCCTCCCCTCCCCTCCCCTCGGGCCGTCCTTGGGGCGCATTCCTCCGCTCCGAATGGCGAAAAGAGGTTGAATTCGGAAGTATCGAAGAGGGTTGCGCGTGCGGAGGCGAGCTTGCTTTGGCATCGCCGCAGGTCGTGGAAGCGGCTGGATTCCAACGAGGCGCACCGGGCGGGTTCGATGAGCCTCGTCCTTCCGAATTCGATGCTTTTTCGCCATTCGGAGCGCGGGGGGATGCATGGGCTGACGTTGCCGGGACGCCGCCCCTGCCGTATCTTGCCTGGTCTTGTCTGCTTTGCGCAGCAGAGCGATGGTTGGAACAAATGTTTCACGTGAAACAATCTGGCGAAGACCTGCGGCTGGAAACGGCATTTCGAAAGACCCGCCTTCGGGTATGCGGGGGCGGTTGATGGATTCATCGCGGTTGTTCCGACGGGGAAACGGGTCGGCGCCGCGTTGGCATCTTGACCGTCGACGCGAATTCGGGGTTCGCGCGCGAGGACGGCCTGCCTGCGGTTAGCCGTTGGCGGAAAGAGGGGGCGGCCGCTTCGCCGACGCGCTTCCGAAGTCCCCATCCCGAAGGGCTTCGGATCCGCATCGAATCGCGCGGTGACGTGGAGGGCTGCCGCTTCGCAGGGACGCGCGGACGTTAGCGCGGGGAGATTTCCTTTCCGGGGAGGTCTTCCTGCATCTCGGTGATGTTCTTCCAGAAGCGCTTGGGCATGAATTGGCGGCGCAGCTCGGGGTTGTAGCGGGCCTCGACGGCCACGGTGTCGTAGAAGCGCTTCCAGGCCTGCTGCATGAGGCGTTCCTCGGACGCGCGGTCGGGCAGGTCGACGTTCTCCGTTTGGACGAGGTACCAGTCGCGTCCTTCGTAGACGCCGGCGATGTTGTGCGCCTCGTCGAAGATGATGAAGGGCTGCGTGTTGAAGCGCCCGCTGAACCAGTCCATGAGCAGCGGGATGACCGAGGCTGCGGGGTTGCAGCGCGCGAACCACACGCCGTTCTCCAGATGCTCGAAGCGGAGGAACTGCAGCATACGATGCCGCTCGTTCATGACGGAGCGGGCGAGGCGGTGGAGCGGCTCGACGGCAGGGTGGGCGAGGTCGCCCAGCACGCTGCGGCGGGCCTTGCCCGTGCAGGCGAACTTCCCGCACGCGCCGCCGCATGATCCGCGGCGCTTGCAGCCGGAGCAATCGTGCGGCCTGCTCTGCGCCATGGCGTAGCGGATGAAGCGGTACACGATGGTGCCGGCGTCCGGGTGGTCGCTGAGCGAGGCGTGCTTGACGGCATCGTAGGCGGCGTCTCCGCACGCCCTCCTGATGCCGCGCCGAACGCGCACGGCATGCTCCTCGTTCGTCTCGATGACGCGCACGGTTTGGCCGAGCCGCGGCTGCAGGACGTCGGCGCGGGCGACGTCCTGCGGGTCCTCGCGGCGCGCGTACGCCTCGAACACGGCGGACAGCAGACCCTCGAGCGAGCCGTCGTGGCAGTAGGCGACCTCGGCCAGGGGTTCTTCGGGGAAGAGGGGCGGGTTCTCGGCGGGCTTTCGGCTCATGCGCACACGGCTTCCGGCGTTTCGAGGGCTCGCTGCCATCCGTACGTCCCGTCGGCGCTCGCGGCGCGGCCGGACGACGACGCCTCGTTCGAGGAGCGCTCCGCATCGCTGCAGCACGCCGCTGCGGCCGCATCGCCGCTTTCCAGAGCACGCGCGCCCGACCCGCCTGCGATGCGGGCCTTCTCGGGAGTCTCGACGCTCTCGAACAGGCTCATCTGACCCGGAGTGGTCTTGTCGGCGCGGCGGCCGTTGTTGCCGCCCTTGATGGGCGCGGCCAGCTGCGCGCGCAGCCCCTCGCGGGAGAAGTCGACGCCCTGGCCTGCGTAGCCGCCGCTGCACGTGATGAAGAAGCGGGCGCGCTTGTAGGCGATGCCCAGCTTGCGCAGCTCCGGCTCGCGCAAGCAGGCGGTGCGCCGTGCGCGCACGATGAGGTTCGCGCCGCGCACGCCGATGCCGGGCACGCGCAGCAGCGCCTCGAGCGGGGCCGTGTTCACCTCCACCGGGAAGAAGTCGAGGTGGTTGATGGCCCAGTTCGCCTTCGGGTCGAGGTCGGGGTCGAGGAACGGGTTGTCCTCGTCGATGATCTCGGCCACGTCGAAGCGGTAGAAGCGCAGCAGCCAGTCGGCCTGGTAGAGCCGGTGCTCGCGGTTGAGCTGGATGGCGTCGGTGCCGGGCAGGCGCTTGTCGTCGTTCACGGGGGTGTAGGCGCTGAAGAACACGCGCTTGAGCGACAGCGTGCGGTACAGCGCCGCCGACAGGTTGAGGATCTGGAAGTCGCTCTCGGGCGAGGCCCCCACGATCATCTGCGTGGACTGGCCGGCGGGCACGAAGGCCCGCTCCTTCTTCTTGGGTCGGACCTGTTTCATGTAGGTGGTCTGCTTGCGCACGAGCGCGCGCGTGTCCTTGTCGACGGCGATGTTGTCGCGGATCTGGCGCATGGGCGCGATGATGCGCTGCTTGTCCTTCTCGGGCGCGAGCAGCTGCAGGCTCTTCTGGGAGGGCAGCTCCATGTTCACGCTCATGCGGTCGGCTAGGTGCCCCAGCTGCTGCACGAGCTCGGGCGAGGTGCCGGGCACCGCCTTCGCGTGGATGTAGCCGCGGAAGCCGTGCTCCTCGCGCAGGATGGAGAGCGTCTGGATCATGAGCTCGGTGGTGTAGTCGGGGTTGCGGATGACGCCTGAGCTGAGGAACAGCCCCTCGATGTAGTTGCGGCGGTAGAACGCGATGGTGAGGTCGGCCAGCTCGCGCGGCTTGAACGCGGCGCGCGGCACCTCGTTCGACACGCGGTTCACGCAGTAGGCGCAGTCGTACACGCAGACGTTCGTCATGAGCACCTTGAGCAGCGTGATGCAGCGCCCGTCGGCCGCGAAGCTGTGGCAGCAGCCGGCGGCCAGCGTGTTGCCTAGCTTGCCCTTCTGCGCGTCGCGGTCGATGCCCGACGACGTGCAGGCAACGTCGTACTTAGCAGCGTCGGCGAGAATCTCGAGCTTGGCAACCAGATCCATTCGTCCATCCGTTCGTCAGATCAAATGTTCGCGGGAATGTTTGTTCGTATATAGTACGCAAACGAGTGTTCGAAGTCAAGGGTAGGGAAGAGGAGTCGAACCCGGATTCTTCCGCTCCTTGCGGCATGCGGCGGCTGGGCTGGTTTTTCGGAGCTGCTGGAGCGGCGTCTCGCATGAAGCGTGCGGATCGGCTTTAGTTGTCCGAGGGCGCTTCATGCTTTCCGACGAACCTGCACGCCGTGCGTTCTCGCGTTTCCCCTTGTCTCTCGACGGCCCGGAGGATTCGCTTCGCGACGAGCAAGGGTATACTGATGCTTGCATGATATGGAAACGAGAGCGAAGGAGCGGGCGATGGTGGCGGTGCTGTGCGTGGGTTTGGGCGGCTTCATCGGATCGGTAGGGCGCTATCTGCTGGGCCTCGTGCCGGTCGAGGGCGACTTCCCGCTCATGACGTTCACCGTCAACTTCGCGGGCGCCGTGCTCATCGGGGCGGTGTTCGAGGCCGCCACGGAGGGCTCCAGCTTGCCCGACAACGCGGTGTTGTTCCTCAAGACCGGCGTGTGCGGCGGCTTCACCACGTTT
>NZ_GL622579.1:728671-736865 GCF_000185625.1 Eggerthella sp. 1_3_56FAA | reverse complement strand
TAGGGGCGGGCGCCGCGCTCTGCGCGCACGCCCCTACGCCCTTCGATCTCGCGCCCGCCGAGCGGGTCGCGCTATTTCGCGCGGGTCGCGTTGCCCGGATCGATGGACATGCTCTGGAAGCGGTTCTCCATGTACTGGTTGTCGAAGTGCTCGGCGAAGAAGTGCGCCACGGCCGTCTCGGGAGGTTTTCCAGCCTCGCGCTGGTACCAGCAGTCGAGCGACAGCAGCGTCATCGCCCCGTCGACGATCATGAGCGCGGCGCACACCGTGGTGACCGCGTAGCGCCAGTTCCAAGGGATGAGGTTCACCAGCTTCAACATCCAGGGAAGAAGCAGCTTGATCCACACCACGCCCAAGACGCCCCACATGGCCATGAACATGCCGTTCGTGCGCCCGTCGATGGACAGGAACGTGCCGGAGTAGTCCCACGCCACGATGCCGAAGGCGAACTGCATGAACCAGCTGGTCAGATACTCGAACGCCCCGCCGATGACGGCGCTCACCAGGAAGATGAGCACGACGTTCTTGTCGTGGAATCGGTTCAGGGCGACCGTCATCAGCACCGCGCCGAAACCGTAGATGGGCGAGAACGGGCCGAACAGCAAACCCGCGCGATCCTGGTAGTGCCCTGGATTCACGACGAGGAAGTGGTATACCGTCTCGATCATGAGTCCCAGCACGCAGCACACGACGAAGATCCAGAACAGGTTGAAGAAGTTGAGCGCGATGAAGCCCTTGCCGGTCTCGTCGCGGCCGAGCGTGCCTTCCTCGGCTGCCTCGCGCGTTTCCATGTCGCGCAGTTTGCGGCGCAGCTCGCGCTCTTCGGCCAGCGACGGGTCCACGTAGCTCGACAGCGCGACGAGCACGACCAGCACCACGCCGTAGGGGATGAGATCGGGCGTGAGGCCGCTCAGCATCATGTCGCAGAGGATCACGAGGATGAGGATGACGATCATGACCTCGGCGATCTGGGCCGTGCGACGCCGTTTGTCGCGCAGCAGTCGGATGCCCAGGATGACGAACATGGCGGACAAAACCGTCATGAGCACCGCGTCGGAGACGAAGATGACGAGGGCGGCGGCGGACAGCTCCTCGACGATGGCGCCCTGCTGCAGGGCCATCACCATGCCGACGATGAGCAGCGCGAGCACCGGCACGAGCGCTGCGCCGCTGACTATGCACAGGATGCCGAACACCTTGAGCGGAAGGGGGATCTTGCTATTGGACGCAGGCGCGCCTTCGTCGAGGTTGAGTCCGTTCTCGACGCGGTCGTGCTTACCCATGGCGATGTTCTCCTCGAATGCGCTTCTATCTGTCTCGCCAAAGTATAGCCGAAGAGCGGGCGCCTCGCGCGGCGACTACGACGAGGGGCGCGGCTCGTCGGGGGCGACCTCCTCTACGAACCAACGCGGACCCTCGTAGAACAGGTACTTCTCGCGGCCGTTCACGGACACGAGGTAGCGGATGCCCGTGCCGCCCACGCGCTGAGAAGCGCGTCGAATGGCCTCGTGCACGCGGTCGATGGCGAAGATGCGGCCGTCGCGCCAGACGATCTCGAGCGGCGTGAGCCGTCCGTCTACGTCGATGCGCGCCGTCACCTCCACATATGTTTTCCGAAAAGCCATGACCGCAGGAAACCACGCCGAAGCGCGACGCGCCAGGGGCCGCTCCGAGCTGTAGCGCAAGGGATGGCGACGCGTAAGCGAGCGAGGGCGCCAACGCGCCGCAGGCACGGGAAGGGGCGCTCAACGCGCCCCTTCCCGCTCCCTCTTCTTTTTCGATGCGTTCGATCCTCTACTCGATGTCGTTCAATTCCTTGCCGGCGTACTCGTGCGCCGTGAACAGCAGGATGATGCCCGCCACAAGGCAGATGCCCATCATGTAGTACGCGGGCATAAGGCCGTTGCCCGTGGCGTCGATGAGCGCGGTGGCCACCATCGAGGCCGTGCCGCCGAACACCACGTAGGCGATGTTCGACCCCAGCGCGGCGCCGGTGTAACGCACTTCCGTGGGGAACATCTCCGCCTGGTAGCAGGCGATGTTCGCGTCGTTGAACGAGAGCGTCACGCACATGATGAGCTCCGCTGCGATGACGATGGGCAGCTGAGCCGTCTCCAGCATCATGAAGGCGGGGATGCTGAGCAGGATGAACGCCACGCACGAGCCCAGCAGCATTTTCTTACGTCCTACGATGTCGGATATCTTTCCGGCGCCGAAGATGATGAAGATGTACGTGACCAGCGCGATGTCGGTGGCAAGCTGGGCCGCCGAGGCTTCCATCGCCGTGTAGCTGGTCAGATACGTGGGCAGGTAGGTGAGCACGAGGTAGAAGCCGACCGAGTTCACCATGGTCGCCGCGATGCTGGTCGCAAGGCGCTTCTTGTACTTCTTGAACACGAGGCGGGTAGGCCGCGGGGCCTCTTTGGCCGGATCGGCCGTCGAGGTCATCTGCTGGTAGGTGGGGGAATCCTCGAGCTTCGTGCGGATGTAGTGCGCCACGAGCCCCAGGGGTCCGGCCAGCAAGAACGGAATGCGCCATCCCCATGAGATCACGTCGGCTTCGGGCAGCAGCGCCTTGATGATGAGCGCTGCGGTGGAGCCCGCCAACAGGCCCGCCGCGGTGGATGCCGGCACGAGCGAGCAGTACTTCCCGCGATGGTTCGCCGGCGCGTACTCGGCCAGGAACACCGCTGCTCCCGAGTACTCGCCTGCAGCCGAGAATCCCTGCACGCTGCGCAGGCACAGCAGCAGGATGGGGGACAGCAGGCCGATCGTCTCGTACGACGGTAGGCAGCCGATGAGGAACGCCGCGCCCGTCATCATGAAGATGGACAGCGACAACGACCACTTGCGCCCCTTCTTGTCGCCCATGCTGCCCCAGAACGCCGCCCCTAACGGCCGGAACACGAACGACAGCGCGAACACCGCGAACGCGAGCAGCGTGGAGTTCACCGCCGACTCGGGGAAGAACACGATGCCGATGGTGATGGCGAAATACGTATAGGTGGCGTAGTCGAACCATTCGATGAAGTTGCCCAAAAACGAAGAGATCGCCACCTTGAACGGCACTTTCGGTTGTGCCTCCGTTACTGCTGCCGCGCTCATCGCGACACCTCCTTCATCGATTCGTCGAGGCCGGCTCCGTCGGGGACGTCGACCTCCTCATGCCGCGTGAGCCATGCCTTCTCGGCTTCGCGCGCCTCCCTCTCCTCGTGCCACTGACGCAGCTGCCGGGCAGCAAGCGAGTCTTCGGGAAACGGCTCGGCCAGGCCGCGTTCCACCAGCTGCTCGTCGTGCTTGACCCATTTGAAGAACTGGACTCCCATGAGGATCACGATGACGCTGAACGGGATGCCGCCGGCGATGGTGGCGAATTGGATGGTGCTGAGGAAGTCCTGTCCGGCTGTCACCATGAACAGCACGGCGAGCGCCGTGATGCACAGCGCCAGCAGCGCCTTGAAGCCGCGGCTCTGGCGCGCGGCGGGAGACACGAAGTTCGACAGCGCCATGACGCCGGAGTCCACCGAGGTCACGATATAGCCGCCGATGAGGATGGTTGCCAGCACGGTCAGCACGCCGCCGATCAGAGGTACGCTGTCGATGGTGAGGAACAGCCCCATCGAGGAGTCGGCGTTGGTCTGCGCCACGATGCCGGGGTCGGACATCGCCGCCCATACGCCGGTGCCGCCCACCACGCACGTCCATACGATGCATACGGCCGCGGGCACGAACACCACGCCGCCTACGAACTCGCGCAGCGTGCGCCCGCGGGAGATGGTGGACACGAAGCCCGCCGTGAACGTGGCGAACGCGAAGCACCAGCAGAAGATGAAGAACGACCAGAACGCCTGCCAGGAATCACCGTACGAGGCGATGCCCGCGCCCAGGTTCACGGCTTCGGTGAACCCGCTCATCAGCATGAACTGGTCGATGAACACGCTGAGCGACTCGGGCAGCACGCCCAGGATGTACAGCGTGGGGCCGAAAATGAACACGGCAGCGACGAACACGATGGACATGACGGCGTTCGCGTTCGAGATCTTCTTGATGCCCCTCACCACGCCGAACCACACCGACATCGTTGCGATGGAGCCGAACAGGATGACGAACGCCACCTGCAGGGCTTGCCCTGTCTGGATGTTGAAGATCTGTTGAATACCGCTGTTGAACTGGTACGATGCAAGTCCGAGCGACGTGGTCAGCCCAAAGATGGTGGCGATGACCACGAGGATCTCCACCACGATGCCGACGGGCCGCTTCGCGCGGGCGGGGAACAGATCCTCCACCGTGCCGCGGAACGTGGTGTCCTTGTGCATGTTGTAGCGGGCGTAAGCCATGAAAAGCGAGACGATGGCGTAGATGGCCCACGCCGGGATGGCCCAGTGGAAGTACGTCCATGCAAGCGCCGTGTCTCCGGCGAACAGGGGGTCGGGGGCGTTGAACGGGGTGCCCCCGTACATCATGATAGGCTCGGCCACCGCCCAGAACACCAGGCCCACGCCCTGCCCGGTGGCGAACAGCATCGCGAACCAGGAGAAGTACGAGAACGCGGGCTTGGCGTCCTTGCCGCCCAGGCGGATCGAACCGAGCTTCGTCACCGCTACGAATATGCATACGGCGAAGCACAAAAATGCGCACAGCACGATCCACCAGCTGCAGTACTGGGTGACGAACGTGCGCAGCACGCCAACCGCGTTGATGAACGTGTCGGCGCTGACCAGCGCGATGCCTAGCACGACGGCGACGATGGCCACCGACGCGGCTCGGATGACATGGTCATGCCTGACCGTGCGTCCGAGCCGTGCGGCCTGGGCTTCCTTCGGCTCCGGATCCACTTCGCCCGACTCGTTCTCCACCTCCATGGGGTGGACGTGCTTGCGCGCGTCGTCGTCCGAGCTCTTAGACCTCATGGTAGTCACCCTCGCCCGAGAACTCGTGCTTCACGGCTTCCACCATGTGCTTCACGGCGACGTTGCGCAGGATCGCCCCCTTCTCGCGCGAGGATTCCACGGGCGAGGACAGGCAGCCCGACGGCGGCGTGTAGCCGGGCACGATGGGCAGCACGTCGTAGTTCGGCAGCTCGGCCGGCAGCCCCTCGTACAGCGGGTCGTCGGTCTTGCCCAGGTCGACGAGGTCGGGGTGGAACAGCAGCATGAGCGACGTCTCCATGACGCCGGCGTGCTCCAGATCCCAGCCGGTGAAGCCGTCGGGATACAGGGCCTCGATGGTCTCGTCGTCGACGAAGTCCCAGTACGACAAGAGTTGGATCTTCACGTCGCGGATGCCGTTCTCGCGCGCTTTCTCCAGCGCCAGCTCGGCGCCTTCGAAGATGAACTGGTAGTTCTCGTAATGACCGTTCATCAGCACGATCTTGCGCGCACCATGCAGGATGAGGCCGAACACCACGTCCTTCGCCAGCGCGATGAGCGTCGTTCCCGACAGCGACGTGGTGCCCGAGAGGTGGAAGCCGCCGCCCGAGCGCTGCTGGGAGCGGTAGCCGTAGTTGATGGGAGCGGCCACGACGGCTTCCATTGCGCCGTCCGTGTCGGCGACGAGCGCCTCGGCGGTGGCGCCGGCCATCGCCTTGGTCAGCGCGGCGTCCACGCACATGGCCATGTGGGAGCCGTGCTGCTCCAGCGCGCCGACGGGGATGAACACCACGGCATCCTTCGCCAGCTTCTCGCGGTAGGTGAACGCGTCCATTTCCTCCATGTACACAGTGGGTTTCATAGCTTGTCCCTCCTCGAATCGGAAGGAGCCCGCCATGCGCGGCGGGCTCCGATGTCGTCAGCGCTTGGATCAGTAGTCTTCCAGCAGGTCGACTTGGGCCTTGCTGGCGCGCAAGATGAAGTTGCGCTTGGCTTGGGCACCGCCCTGCGCCAGCTTGCGCAGGATGAAGCGCTTGAGGCGCGGGTAGTCGCTCATGCCGTACCAGGCGAACGCGGTGCCGCCCGTGTAGGCCTCCACGATGCTGTGGACGGGCAGGCCGGCGTCGCGCTTGGCGTCGAGGGCCAGGTACTCCTGGATCTCGGCCGCGCACACGTCGCGGATGACCTCGGCGCTGATCTCCAGGTCGCGCGCCAGCTGCCTGAGCTGGTAGGCCACCTCCGCGTCGTCGGCGTGCGGGAAGTACGTCACGTCGTAGGTCACCGCGGACAGCCCGGACGCCTTGGCGAAGCCCAGCAGCTTCTCCAGCGACAGCATCTGCACGTGGTCCTCCGTGCGCTCGGCGATGTCGAGCTCGGCCGGGAAGCCCTGGACGCCGCTCTTCTCGAACACGGCGAGCAGCTCCTCCTCGTTCAACGGCGCTTCGAACTCGATTTCAGTGGCAACATGGGTCAGGTTGCTCGTGATCTTCATAGGTGCACGTTCCTTTCCTGGCAATCGGCTCGGCTAGCTCAAGGCTTCCCGTTCTTGCTCTTGATCGAGCCGCGCTTCAAGGTTCTCGCGGATCTCCTCTTCCTTCTCGATCTTCTCTCCCTGTTTGCTCGCAGCTGCGGTGGAGAAGAAGATCTGGGCAACGCCGCCGATGACGATGAGCGCGCCGCCGATGATCTGGAAGGTGGTCATGGTCTCGCCGAACATGAACAGGCCCAGAAGCGACGCCATGATGGTCTCCTGGTAGGAGATGGCGGCCAGCTCGCCGGCCTTAAGGCGCTTCGTGGCATGGGTGAGCAGGTAGAACGCGCCGAAGCCGGTGATGAGCGCTGCGGCGATGAGCACGACCCAGGACGAGCCGGGCATCGTGAACATGTTCCACGCGTGGGTGATGATCTGGCCCGAGGCGTCGAACTGCGTCACGCCGTTGATCTTCTCGGTGTAGGACAGCGGCTGCAGGAAGAAGTGGTGCCAGACGAGCAGCACGACGATGGACAGCGAGCCGAACAGGAAGTTCCACCAGGAGCGGACGTTGGAGTCGCAGTCCTCGCGGTAGCGCGAGAAGAACAGGTACAGGCCGTAGGCCACGCCGGAAGCGAAGGCGATGGCGTTGCCGAAGGTGTACTTCGGATCGAGGTCGAGGGTCAGACCCTCGGGCGTGACGATGCCGACGATGAACAGCATGCCGACGACCACGGCGGCGATGCACAGGACGCCCTTGATGTTGAGCTTTTCCTTCAGGAAGATCGCTGCCAGGATGGTTGAGTAGATGGGGCCGGTGTAGATGAGGAACGATGCGTTCGCCAGCGTGGTGTACTGCGTAGACAGGCAGTACAGGCCAGAGAGCAGGCCCAAGAACACGCCGGAGAGCAGCATCATGCCGGAGAAACGGGTTTCCTTGATCTTCTTCCAGCTTCCGCCGACGAAGCAGAAGATGAGGGAGAGGGCGATCAAGCCTGCGAAGTTGCGCCAGAACGACACGAAGTCGCCGGGTGCATCGATGAAGCGGGTGAAGGCTCCGATACCGCCCATCAGCGACGATGATGCGAACATCATGACGAAGCCGATAAGCTTGTACTTTGCTTGTTGGTTCATGTATCCCTCCTTGGAGCGGAGTCGTGTCGACCGGGTCCTTGACGGGGACGCCTTGCCCGTTTGCGGGCGAAAGGGTAGGGGTACGACGAGGCACGCGGACGCTGCGGCGCCGCTTTCGACATGAATGTGATGATACGGGAGCAAATCGGCCGGCCTCTGGGAGACGCTTCGTGCAAGGAACGCCGTCGCATTGCACGAGACGGGATCCTCGGAGGCCGGAACTTCGGGATGAACCGGGGCTCGCTGCAAGGGGAGCGAGCCCCGGTATGGGCTACGCGACTAGTCGTTCCACATCTCCGGGCGAACCAGGGTCGGGTCGGCGACGCGGTTCGGGAAGTAGTCGAGGCACTCGCCCTCGCGGTAGACGTCGGCCGTGGAGCAGTGCAGGCCGCCGCCGAAGGCGTAGGCGCCGCGCAGGTCGACGGGGATGACGTTCATGCCGAGCTTGTCCATCTCCTCCTGCTGGTAGACCTCGGAGGCCTCCACGATGACCGTCTTCGGGTCGAGCACCAGGCAGTTCATGGACAGCCACACGGAGCTGTAGCAGAACTCGGGCGGCTCGGAGTGGGCCGGCTGGGCGGCGTCGACGATCTGCCAGTCGTTGGCCTCGAAGATCGCGCGCTGCTCCTCGGGCAGCTTGCGCTGCGGGTTGTTGATGATCAGGCCGGGGCGCAGCGGCACGAAGGTCGCGTCGATGTGGATCGGGTAGGGGTCGCCCGGG
>NZ_GL622579.1:719354-728195 GCF_000185625.1 Eggerthella sp. 1_3_56FAA | reverse complement strand
GGCCAGTAGGCCAGGTACTCGAAGTAGCGGCAGCGGAAGGAGTTGGCGGAGGCCATGATCTCGTTGCCCATGGTGAGCAGGATGTCGCGGGGCGGCATGCAGGTCATCATCGAGTCGTTGCGGAAGTCGGGCGTGCCGATGGCCTGGTTCCACTGCAGGGGCGTCGGGCGGTCGACGACCACGCCGCGCTCCTCGAGCGCCTTCACGAGGTTCTCGAGGCAGGCGTTGCCGACCTCGACCGTGCGCAGCGGGCGGAGACCCCACATGCCGCGCATCTCGGAGTCGACCGGCACCTTCTCGGAGGTCGCGGGCTCCTCGGGCGGGATGACCGAGTTGTCGCACAGGCCGACGATCACGCGCTTCAGCGGATCCCAGTCGTTCCAAGAATTGACTATCTTCGCCATGACAGTCTCCTTTCTCCGGCAGCGCTTCCGGCGCCGCCTTCAAGGTCTTCGGGTGGCGTGTCCACCTCTCTGTGAAGATATTGTGATGGGCTGGGAAACGCTATTCAAAGGGCGCAGTCCGTTCGGTGTCGCGGTGCCGTTGCACAAGGTCATCCGTATGTCCGAGTTGCGGAATTAAAGAATATGATTGTCAACTATGCCGGACAATTGTGCAAGAATGTAACGTGCTGTCAGGCGTTTCGGTGCGGTATGTTTAATTCGGTTGACAGGTTTCTTGCAGGTTCAAGTCGGGGTGCTCTAAGAGGAGGCTTTGTATGCTGCCGGATCTTGCTCATGGACAGGACATCTTCGGATCGCCCGAGCTGCGCACGAAGATGAAGATACTGCATGCCGTCGACAAATCGCTCGATCGCATCACGATCGCCGAGATATGCGAGAACGCGGGAATATCCCGGCAGACGTTCTACCGCCATTTTCAAAGCAAATACGACATCCCTTGGTGGCATTCCATCTTCTGCCGGCAGTTCTACCTCAACGAGATAGGGCGCACCATCGATTGGAAGACGGGGTACTATCATCATCTCCGGCTTATCGCGCAGGAGCGCGATTTCTACCGCAAGTCCATCCAGTACAGCATCAACACGCCCTTCGGCCAGACCGTTATGCCCGAGAACCGCAAGACGGTGCTGTTGGAGACGCTCGAGAAGTACCGCCATGTGACCGTGAACGACAACATGCGGTTCATCGTGGAGATATTCTCGAAGCTGGAGTGCGAGGTGCTGAACGACTGGTTCCGCTCGGATGCGCCCACCGACCTCGTGCGTTGGACCGACGATCTCGTGAGCCTCGTGCCCGACCGCCTGTACCGCGCGCTGAGGATCGACGAGCCGGGTGGAACCTCGGCTGGTTAGGGGCGCCGACGTCCTGCGGACGCAGCGGGGGAGGGTTTGGCGCAACGGGCGCGCATCATCGCTCGAAAAACACGTTTTCGGAAGCGATTCCGTGTTTTTCGAGCGATGATGCCCATCATGCTTGTGGGCGTTGCGGGAAACGCTTTTCCGGAAGCGCATGATGTCGTACAATACGCACGCACGCGATTCACGCGCACGCCAGTGTGGCGCAACGGTAGCGCAACAGTTTTGTAAACTGTGGGTTGCAGGTTCGATTCCTGTCACTGGCTCCACGGAACACCAGGCCACCGGCTCTTTCGTCGGTGGCCCTTTTCGTAGTTAGGGGTAGAACGCCCCTGACATACCTACAGGAATAAGCTGCCTACTCCAAGAACTCGCTGCGAGCCTATCCCTCGATTTTGCAAGGCGCGCGGCTGGAGCGAATTCGCGATCGTCGGCACCCCGCCGCGCAAGAAGGTCGGCGGTTTTCGGCGGTAATCGACGCGATTCCGTCGTTCGTTTGGGGCGACGCTGCTTGCGGCGGGCTTTCTCATGCTGGTTCCGGCGGCCAACGCGTAGGATGCGCGAACTGTTCGCGGGTTTCACAGAGCCTTCTGCTCGCCGGCGCGCTATACTCTTTCGAATGAAATGCGTAGGGGGACGGTGAGCCGTCTCGGCCTCCGAGGCTTTCGCTCGGGAGGCAGGCGAGAGGAGTGCGATGAACCCGCTGTTCGACGAAGCGCTGTCGTTCGTGAGCGACACGGTGCGCCGGTTTTACGCCGGAACGGGCATCGAGCAGGTGGTTGAGCGCTTTTCCGACGATCTCTCGTGGATAGGAGCGGGCGAGGTGGAATTCTCGACCAGCGCCGAAGAGATCGTGTCGTATTTGACGAAGCGAGCGCCGCTTGCGCCTCCGTGCGAGGTTTTCGACGAGGAGTTTTACCTGGTGAACGTCACGGAGTGCAGTTGCACCGTGATGGGTCGCTACAATGTGCGCACGCGCGAGGACTCGCAGCTGGTGATCGAAGAGCGCCAGCGGTGCAGCTACGAGCTGGTGGATGCGGGCGGAGAGCTCAAGATCCGCCATGTCCATGCGTCGAATCCCTATCGGGCGATGAGGGACGAGCGGTACTTCCCCTTCGAGGCCGGCAGGCAGACCTACGAGTACTTGCAGCAGCTCGTACGCGAGAAAACGGCCACCATCGATCTGCTCACCGACAACATCACGGGCGGCCTCAAGATGAGCGAGGACGACGACGTGTACACGCTGTCCTACGTCAACGAGGGTCTGGCGCGCATGCTCGGCTACACCATCGAGGAGCTGATGGAGGTGAGCGGCGGCACGGCGGCGGGCATGGTGCATGCTCCCGATCGCGCGCAGGCGCTCGCCGATGTCGCGCGCTGCTTCGCCGAGGGGCCTACGTACGAGACGGAGTACCGCGCGCGCCGCAAGGACGGTACGCTGGCGTGGGTGCTCGATTCGGGTCGCAAAGTGCAAACCGAGGACGGTGCGGTGAAGATCGGCAGCGTGCTCATGGACATCACGTCGCGCAAGGAGGCGGAGATCGCGCTCGCGGTGGAGCGGGAGCGCTACCGCATCGCGCTGCGCAGCGTTACCGACGTTCTGTTCGAATACGATATCGAGCGCGACGTGCTGGTCGAGTACGAGCGCGCGCCCGGCGCGGACGGCAGCGCGCTTCCCGAGGAGCGTCGGATCGAGCGCTACACCGAGATGATCGCAGAAGGCGAGCGCATCCATCCCGACGATTGCGAGCGCCTGGCCGAGGCGCTGCAGGGCGGCGAGTCGGTGACGCTCGACGTGCGTCGTCGTTTCGGGGGATCGCCGGAAGGCGACTGGCGTTGGACGCGCATGCACGCCATGATGCTGTACGACCGCAACGGAGCGCCCGTGCGCACCATCGGCAGCTGGCGAGACATCACCGCGGAGCGTCGTCAGCTTGAAGACCTCGCCGACCAGGCGCGACGCGATCCTCTGACCGGGCTGTTCAATCAGAGCGCCACCTCCGAGCTCATCGACCCGCTGTTGCGCACCGGTGCGAAACGCGGCGTGGGCGCTCTGCTCGTCATCGACATCGACGACTTCAAAGGCGTGAACGATACGTTCGGCCATCTGGCCGGCGACGAGCTGCTGTCGAACGTGGCGCGGTCGCTTGAAGAGGCGCTGGCGTCGGACGACGCCATCGTTGCGCGTATCGGCGGCGACGAGTTCGTCGCGTATCTGCCGCACGCCGATCTCGTTCAGGCGCAGCGGGCTGCTCTGCGGGTGAACGGGCAAAGATGCGAAGGCCGCGCGCTCGTCACGCTCAGCGTGGGCGGAGCGTTGGCCGGTATCGACGGAGGAACGTACGAATCGCTGTTCGACGCGGCCGACCGTGCGCTGTACGAGGCGAAGCGCAAGGGTAAGGATCGCGTCAGCTTCGCGGGCGAAGCGCGTCCTTGAACGCGGCGGCATCGTCGGGCGTGGTCTTGATCGCGCGCACGAGGCGGGGCTTTCCGGTGAGGCCGCGCACTTCGAGGGGTTCCGCCAGCTCGATCCACAACGCCTGCCCGCCCATGGCCGCCAGGTTCAGAAGCTCCCTCTTCGGGACAGCGGGATCCTGGGAACCGACGCGCGCGATGCGGTCGAGGGGGATGCGCTCGCAGACGAGCATGCCCCAGCGCGCCACCAGCTCGACATCGTCAACCAGAAGCGGGTTCAGCACGACGGCGCGGGCTTCGGCGACCATCCAGAGGATCGTGTAGAGGGAGAGCGCGGTCAGCACGCATGCGACCGCGACGCTGAACCGTGCTGCCAACAGGTGCGCGGCGACCGTTTCGACGGCGATGAGAACCAGCATGACGCCGACCGCGGCGACGTAGCCGCTTTGCCGGTGGGACGAGAACGCCCGGTAGCCGTGCGGCATGTGCGGCGCGCGGCGCCACGAAGCCGACGCGTAGTACCACATGACGCACTCGAGCGCCGCCATGCGCGCGACCCGCTCGTTGCGAACGAGAGCGGAAAACGCGTCCGAGAACCAGTCGAGCGGGTTGTCCGAGGATGCTTTCGCCGTGCGGAAGCGGCGGACGAGGCGGAGGACCTCGCGCGCGGCGATGCCCAGCTCCACTCCGACGGCGCACAGGCCGAGCGGCGCCAGCAGCGACGGCTTGCCGGGTGCGGCGAACTGCAGCGACACGAGGCCTCCCAGCCAGATGACCGGCAGCACCAGCAAGGGCGACAGCCTGTAGCGTCGCACCACGAGGAGGTAGAAGACCGCCGGGACGAACACCATGAGGTCGAACGGCACCGCAAAGCCCGACGCGAAGTCGAATCCGGTTGCGGGGACGGTTGCCATGCAGGCGAGGTCGATGCCGTATAGAGCAAGGCAGGCGAGCAGGGCGATCGCGATGCGCGGCAGGGCGCGGGAGGGTGGCGCGGGGGTTCCAACGGGCGCGAACGGCATGGGGCCTCCTGACGTGTGCGTGACGATGCTGCTCTTCGCATGGTAGACCATGACGCAGCGTCGGGGTCAACGGGGATACGCCGTCGGTGGCTGCGGAATCGCGGAAAACGTTCCGGTCTTTAACGAATCTTTATAAACCGGGCGCATCCTGTTCTCAGGCAAGAGAAAGGACAGGCTCTATGGGATTCATGGTGGAAACGAACGATCTCACGAGGACGTTCAAAGGGCAGAAAGCGGTCGACCGGGTGTCGCTGCATGTGCCGGAAGGATCGGTGTACGGCCTTTTGGGACCGAACGGCGCGGGGAAGTCGACGCTGCTCAAGATGCTGTGCGGCATGCTGCGGCCCACCTCGGGCGAGATCGCTTTCGCGGGTCGTCCGTGGACGCGCGACGACTTGAACGATATCGGGGCGCTCATCGAGTCGCCCCCGCTGTACGACAACTTGACGGCGCGGGAGAACCTGCGCGTGCGCACGACGCTTCTGGGCGTTCCCGAAAACCGTATCGACGAGGCGCTGGCCACGGTGGGGCTTCCCGAAACGGGCAGGAAGCGCGCGGGCCAGTTCTCGATGGGCATGAAGCAGCGTCTGGGGATCGCGCTCGCGTTGGTGGGTCATCCGAGGCTGCTGATCCTGGACGAGCCGACCAACGGCCTTGATCCGGTGGGCATTCAAGAGCTGCGCGCCCTCGTCCGCTCGTTTCCGGAGCACGGCATCACGGTGGTGCTGTCGAGCCATATCCTGAACGAGGTGGAGCATATGGCCGATCTCGTGGGGATCATCGTGGAGGGCCGTCTGGCCTACGAGGCTCCACTCGGCGAGGGCGTCGATTTGGAGCGTTTGTTCATGGACGTGTGCCTGGGGAAGGCGGTGGCATGATGGAGGCGCGGACGAGGCCGTTCTTCTCGGTGTTCAGAGCGGAGGTGCTGAAGGGCCGCCGCGGGGCGCCGCGCAAGGTGGCGCTGATCGCGCCGTTGCCGTTCTGCGCGCTGGGCGTGCTGTCCTCGGGCGTCATTTCTGGCACGGGCGCGACCGGGGGTGTCGCAACGTATTTGTGGAACTTCTGGTACGTGCTCATGATGCCCGTCGCCATCGCGCTCATCTGCGTCTCGGTGGCGAACATCGACGCTCGGCAGAAGCTGCGTTCGGTGCTGGCGCTGCCGTTTCCCCCGGCGCGCACGTGGTGGGCGAAGGTGTGCTACGCGCTGGCGCTGGCGTTCGCTGCGAACCTCGCGGTGCTGGTCTGTTCGACGGCGCTTGGAGCGATGGGCGTTGATGCCCCCGGTTTCGCCGAGGGGCTGGCCGCGGCGACCATCTTGACGGTTGCGAGTTCGTGGATGGTTCCTGCGGCGCTGGCGCTGACCGTGCGGTTCGGGACGCTTGCGGGCATCGCAATTCCGGTGCTGTTGCAGCTGGGCGCGGGTATCGCGCTGTACTCGTCGGCGGCGTGGTTCGCGTTCCCGCCGGCGACGACGCTCTGCGCCGTGTCGCCGCTTCTGGGCGTGGCGCCGTCCGGCGTGCCCTTGGAGGCGGGCGAGGCGCTGGGCGCGTTCGGTTGGGAGGCCGTGGTCGGCATCGTCGTGGCCGCGGTGCTGTTCGCCGTGCTGGCATGGGCTGGGGCGACGTGGTTCTCGAAGCGCGAGGCTGCATGATGGCCGGGACGGAGGCGCGCGCGAAGGCGCGCGAGGCCGGGACGCGAGCTTGCGAGGCGGAGCCCGGTCGGGCGCGCGTGACGTTTCGGCGCGCGCTGCGCTCGGAGGCGGTTAGGATGCGCCGCTCGCCGCTTGTGGTGCTGCATGTGGCGCTGGCTGTCGCGCTCGGTGCGCTGGCGGGTGCGTACTTCGCGTTCTCGGCATGGGATTCCCTGCTGGGAACCGACGCGTTCTTCCAGCTGCTCGGCGCGGGCGCGCCGCTTCTGGCGGGCATATCCTGCGGCTTGGCGGCGGATGCCGAGCAGCGGGCGGGCGAGGGTGCGAACGTGCTGGGCGTGTCGTCGAGGCGCGGCGCGCTGGCGGCGAAATTGGCGGCGCTGTTGGCGCTGTGCCTGATGGCTGCCGCTATCGCAGCCGCATTGTTCTGCGGCGCGCTGGCGCTGGCGGGCCGTTCGCTTCCCGATACGGCTGCGGTGGCGCTTGCGACGGCGGGCATCGCGTTGGGCAGTTTGTGCTCGTACGCCATCCTGTGGTGCGTCGCGCTGCGCTTCGGTCGCAACGCCTCCATCGGGATGGGGACGCTCGGTTTCATCGCGGCGCTGACGCTGATGGGAGGGCTGGCGAACGGCTTGGTCACCGGCACGTTCAGCGGAGCGTTCAGCATTGGGGCGGCCGCGTTCGTGCCGTTCGCGTGGCCCTCGCGTCTGGCTTCGCTTCCCTTGGAGCTGTCCATCGCCGCGGGCATGGGGGCGCAGGCGCAGGTCGAGGCCCTGGCCGCGGCGTACGCGACCGTGACGTGCGCATGCACGGCTATCACGGCGGTCGTGCTGGCGGTGGCGCTGGCGGCCGCGAACCGCTTCGAGAACCCGCGTCGCAGCGGCGAATAGGAACGGATGACCTGAAGGAACGGGGCCGATGCCTCGTGCTACACTCGTGCGAGACGGAAGGAGGAACGATGGCCTGCATACTCGCGGTCGACGACGACGAGGCGATCCGCAACCTGCTGGGACGCGTGCTGGGCAAGGACGGGCACGACGTGCGCTGCGCCGCATGCGCCGAGGAGGCGCTGGCGCTGAAGCTCGACCGCTACGATCTGGTGCTGCTGGACGTGATGATGCCGGGGACGGACGGGTTCGAGCTGTGCCGCGCCATCCGCGGCTCGGTGGATGCGCCCATCGTGTTCCTCACGGCGAGAAGCTCCGAGGACGATGCCGTGTACGGTCTGGGCCTGGGGGCGGACGACTACCTGCGCAAGCCCTTCGGCGCGGCCGAGCTGCGCGCGAAGGTGGCGGCGCACCTGCGGCGGGAGCGGCGCGAGCGCAAGCACGCGCTGTCGTTCGGCGCGCTGCGTCTCGACCTCGCATCGCGCGAGGCGTACGTGGGCGAGGCCGCCGTGCCGCTGACGAAGACCGAGTTCGACGTGTGCGAGTTCCTGGCGCGCCATCCCGGCCAGGCGTTCTCGCGCGACCAGATCGTGGAGAACGTGTTGGGATGGGACGCGGAAAGCGCCGCGTCGACGATATCGGTGCATGTGGCGAACGCGCGCGCGAAACTGAAGGCGGCGGGCGCCGAGCCCATCGACACGGTGTGGGGAGTGGGGTACAAATGGACAGCGTGAGGCGGGACGCGTGGACGCACGGTGCGAACGGCGCGAGTCGCGGCCGCGGACGCAGGTTTCCCTTGGGCGCGCTCATCCTGCGCTACTTCGCCTACGTGCTGGCGGCGCTGCTGGCGCTGGCGCTGGCCGCATACGTGGCGTTCGGCTTGCTCGTCGGAAGCGGGACGGTGCTTCTGGCGAACTACGGCGACACGGCCCTGGACGAGACGTCGGCGCAGCTTGCCGCGCTGCCCTCCGCCGATGCCGACGCGATCGACGCCGCCGTGCCCTCGGCGTACAGGTGGGCGCTGTTCTCGCCGGACGGCGCGTATGAAGCCGGCGACGTTGCCGCGGGCGCGGTTGGCGACGCCCGCGCGGCCGCGTTCGACGGCCTGGCGATCGGCTACGAGACGTTCGGCATGACGCGGTACGAGCCGGTGACCTTGGCCGACGGCTCGGTATGCGTGCTCGTGTACCAGTATCTGCCTCAGTTCGCCTCGAAGGATCTGCGCGACGCGCTGCCGAACCCGCAGAACCTGCTGCTGGGCGCGCTCGCCGTGCTGTCGGTGCTGACGCTGGTGGGCATCGCCGCGCGCGCCGCGCGGGTGATCTCGCGCAAGATGGAGCCGCTCGCGGACGCCGTGCGGCGCATCGAGGAGCGCGACCTCGACTTCGAGGTTGCCTCGTCGCGCGTGCGCGAGATCGACGACGTGCTGGCCGCGATGGACGACATGCGCGCCTCGCTCAAGGACTCGCTGGAGGCGCAGTGGCGAGGCGAGCAGGCGCAGCGCGAGCAGATCGCCGCGCTCGCGCACGATTTGAAGACGCCGCTCACCGT
>NZ_GL622579.1:714314-718419 GCF_000185625.1 Eggerthella sp. 1_3_56FAA | reverse complement strand
CGGGCCGACGGGCTACGCGGAGTAGAGCCCGTCCTTGTTGAAGCGGTACCACGACTCGACGGCCTCCTCGGGCTCCCTTGCGGGCAGCGCGTCGGGCTGGAGATGGCGAAAAACTATCGAATTCGGAAGAGGTCGCGCATTTCGTGAGGGGCGGCCTCGCTCTGTCGGAAAAGCCCCCTTCTATGAGCAGGCGTTATGGAGAAGAGGGTTTTTCGGCGCCCCGCAGGTTGGCTCGCAGGCTTCCGAATTCGATAGTTTTTCGCCATCGCGTGCGCTGCCGGATGCTCGGGCGCGCCGGCGCTCGGTTAGTCGGCGGGCTCGACCTTCCGTGCACGGTTTTCTGCGAAATGCTGCAAGCTTCCTTTCGCGTGCCTTCCGCATTCTTCCGGTTGCGAACGTTTCCCCAGGTCGCGTTTGCCGTGTCGCTCCGCGCGTCTTCAGCTCTCTCGAAAACGCAACATTTCGTTCGAAACCGTGCACGAGCCGGGAGGGCGGATTCTTCCGATCGGGCGCCGAGGTCCGAGGGCGGGGACAAGGCTCGGAGGAGGGTCTTTCGCACTCGCTCGGTTGACGCGCGCCCGGGAAAGTCAACCGATGCTCGCTTGCGTCAACCGTTCGCGTTCCTCCATACTGTAGGGCGGGACGCGCGCCGAACGGAAAGAAGGAGCCTCGCATGCACGACATCAACTTGGGAGCCGCCATCGCGCGCGAGCGCCGTGCGGCGCAGGTGACGCAAGGCGAGCTGGCCGCGCACCTGGGCGTGACGAAGGCGGCCGTGTCGAAGTGGGAGCTGGAGCAAAGCATGCCCGACGTGGCCCTGCTGCCGCGCATCGCCGCCTACTTCGACCTCACGCTGGACGAGCTGTTCGACTATCGGCCGCAGCTGGTGGGCGACGATCTGCAAGACGTCTACCTGAGGCTGCTCGCGCAGTTCGACGAAGATCCCGAAGCCGCTTTCGCGAACGCCGAGGACCTCGTCCGTTCGCACTACTCCTGCTGGCCCGCGCTGCAGCAGATGGGCATGCTCTACGTGCAGCGCGCAACCCTCGACCCCGACCGCGCCGAAGCTTTGGCCGCACGCGCCGCAGAGCTGTTCGAGCGCGTCGAGCGGCATGCCGACGATGTGGAGCTTGTGCGCGCCGCGCGGATGATGCGCGCTTCCGTCATGAGCGTGCAGGGTGACTTGGACGGATGCATCGCCCTGTTCGAAAGCCTCAAGCCCGACAGGACGGCGGCGAACATCGATCTCATGCTGGCCAGCATGTACCAGCAGAGAGGCGACCTTGACGCCGGCTTGAAGCTGTTCCAGGAATCGATGGGCTGGTGCGTGATGAACGCCATAAGCTGCGTCTCGGCGCAGATCCCGCTGTACGCCGACGACGCCGAGCACCTGGAGGCGCTCCTGCGGGCCGGCGAAGGCGTGCTTTCCGGGTTCGATTTGCAGAACCAGAGCCCGATGACGGTGCTCACGTTCTGCACGAACGCATCTTCCGCGTGTTTGCAGGC
Source organism: Eggerthella sp. 1_3_56FAA (assembly GCF_000185625.1). NCBI lineage: Bacteria > Bacillati > Actinomycetota > Coriobacteriia > Eggerthellales > Eggerthellaceae > Eggerthella > Eggerthella sp. 1_3_56FAA. Next base: position 716,913 of record NZ_GL622579.1, on the reverse strand, counting down.
GGGCGACGAGGATCGAGCCGCGAGCTATCTCGAGCGCTTTACGTCTTTGCTGGAGGAGCTTGACGCGCGCACGCTGGTGTACGGCCGGAACCAGAGCGCGCTGTACGATCGGGCGCCCGAGCTTTGGAGCGTCGATCCCGGCCAGGAGCATATCGCGGAAACCCGGTTCGGCGCGATCGACTTCAGGCGGCAGTGCGCGCAGATGGTGGCAGCGCAGCCCGTCTGGGCCGAACGTGCCGGCGATTCGCGTTTCAAGCCGCTGTTCGACCGACTGGAGGCCCTATGAGCGAAGCGGACGTGCTGTATGTGGAGGACTTGGCCTATCGCTATGGCAAGACGGAAGTGTTCGCCGGCGCGTCGCTTTCGTTGCGGGCGGGCGAGGTCGCGTTTCTCACCGGGCCGAACGGGGCGGGTAAGTCGACGCTTCTGCGCTGCCTGGCCGGCTGGGACGCGCCTGCCGAGGGGCGGGTGGAGCTGTGCGGAAGGCGCTTCGACGGCGCGGATCGCGCGCAGCGAAGCCTGCTGGCCTTCGTGCCCGACGTCCCCTCGTTCTACGACGACCTTACAGCGGGCGAGCATATCCGCTTCGTGCGGCAGGCGAACCGTATGAGCGCCGACGACGACCCGTCGGAGCGGCTCATGGCTCTCTTCGGCCTCGACGGCCATCGCGACCAGCTGCCCTCGGCATACTCGCGCGGCATGCGTCAGAAACTGGCGCTCGTGCTGGCCTTCGCCCGCGCGCCGCGCTTGCTGCTGCTCGACGAACCGTACGGGCCGCTCGACCCGGACGCCTCCGGGGTGTTGAGCGGGCTTATCGAGGAAGCGCGCAGCGCCGGCGCGGCCGTGCTGGCCAGTTGCCATCATGACGTGCCCAACCTGCGGCCGGACGCGCTGCTGCGTCTGGAAGACGGCCGCCTCGCCGTGCTCGATGCGCGTGACGGAGGCGAAGGACGCATGGTGCGGAACGCGTTCGGCGCGAGCTTCGGAGGCGACGATGCATGACGTTCGCCTGCTGCTGTGGCTGAGAGCGCGCCATGCGCGCTCGGCTCTGAACCGAACCTTGCACCTCGTGGGCGCCGGCGTCGACGACGGCGGCTGGGGAGAGCGCGCTTACCAGCTGTACGCGGTGGGCATCATGCTCGTGTGGGCCGCGCTCATGGCCGCAGCGCTCGTCGATGCGATCCAGGGGGTCTTCGTCGGCCTCGCCGCCGCCGTATGCTCGCTCGCGGTTCAGGGGGCGCTGCTCGCGGTGGCGCTCGTCCTGCTGCGCGTCGGCATCGCGGGCGCGCGCACGACGCCGTTGAAGCTGTCGCATCCCGACATAGCCTATCTGGCGGCCAGCGCGGTGAGCGCGCGGGCGCTCGCGGGCGTGCCGGCCGGAGTGCAAGCTTTCGCAGGCGCGGCTGCCGGGGCGGCGCTAGGGTTTCTGCTGGGCGTGGGGTTGGAGAGCGCGTCCGTGCTCGCGGGCGCGCCGGCCGCGGTGGCGCTCGCAGGTGCGGCGCTGGCTGCGGCCGCGGTTGCGCTTGGCTGGGTCGTAGGTTTCGTCCGGCTGGCAAGCGACGGCTGGAGCGGATGGCGCACGGCTGCGGCCGCATTCGTTCTCGTGGCGTTTGCCGTTTCCTGGTGCGGCGTCGCGCTGGCCGCGGGCGCTGATGCGCTGTTGGCTCCTGCGACGTTCGCGGTTCTTTCCGTGGGCGGATTCTTCGTCCTCGCCGTCGCGGCGATCGCCCTCGCCCTGCTTGCGCCGCGCGTGGATATGACGCGCGTCATCGACGAGAACTCCCTGCATGCCGACCTCTGCCAGTTCGGCATGCTGTCGCCCCTCGACCGCAACGACATCGCCGAATACCAGCGTCGCCGCAAGCTGGCCGACCGTCCCGTGCGGTTCTCCCTGCCGCGCGGGGAGGGCCGCCTCGCCCTCGTGCAGCGCGCCGCGCTGTCGCATGCGCGCCAGTACGACGGCCTTGCGAGCCTCGTGATGCAAGGTGCCTTCGTCGTGCCGCTCGGGGTGCTCGCGCTCCTCGGCGCGGGCGGCCCCGTGCTGTTCGTGTTCTGGCTGCCGGTGGCCGTTCTCATGCCGCAGGGCGTGCGCGAGGCCACGCGGGCGTTTCGGGACGACGCGCGCAATCGCCTCGTGCGCGACCGTCTGCCGTTCGGCGTGCTCGAACTGCTGGCATTCGACACGCTGCCCGCGTTCGCCGCCACGACCTTGCTCGCGTGCGGCGCCGTGGCTGCGATGATTCCCATCGGCACGTCGCTTCCTCTCGCGCTTGCGCTTGCGGTGCTGGTCGGCGCCGCATCGCTGCTCTGCTGCGGCCTCGATGCCGTGCGTCTGTTCCCGGGCGGCCCGCGTTTGTGCTACGAGTACGGCGCGCTTGCGCTGGTGGGCGTGGGATTCGCGCTTTCGCTGTTCGCGTCGGCGGCCGTCGCGGCGATGGGTATGGCGCTCTTTGCCGCGGCGGTTGCCCTCGTCGTGCGTTTCGGTTCGGAATGCGTGCGCTGAGCGCGTCCCCGTCCTGGATGGGATTCCGTATACGACCCCTAAGCGCAGGCGAGCGGCGGCGCGCTGCGAGCTCGAGTTCGGCCGACGACGACCCTC
>NZ_GL622579.1:694550-713715 GCF_000185625.1 Eggerthella sp. 1_3_56FAA | reverse complement strand
GCCGATGTCCGACCTGCGCCCTAAGTGGGGCAGCTGCGAGATAACGATGCCGGCCAGGATGGCAACGACGCCGGCGACCTGGAGCGCTTCAACCGGCTCGCCCAGCACGAGCGTCGACAGGGCGATGCCGCAGGGAAGCTCGGAGGATGCCATGATGGCAGCCAGCCCCGGTGTCAGGTGCGGCGTGGCGATGCCGAACAGCGCTACCGGCACGAACAGCGCGCATAGTCCCAGAACGAGGCCGAACTTCCAGATGCCGTCCTGCAGAACGCCGCTTGCGAAGTAGTCGGGGCACAGCGCGAAGCCCAGCGCGCACGCGCCTAGGCACACGACGAGCCCGCGCTGAACGGACGGCATGCCGCGCCCGACGCGGCTCGAGAAGAACATGAAGAAGGTGCAGCTGACGGCCGAGAGCAGCCCGCATGCGATGCCGACGGGGTCAAGAGCGCCCACCGATTCGGAGAACATGCCGCTGGCCATGAGCGTTCCGCCCAGGATAACAGCCGCCGCTGCCGCCTCGGCCGCACGCGGGCGTCTGCGCATGACCACCAGCTGGACGACGATGCCCATCCAGGTGAACTGGAAAAGCAGCGTGATGGCTACCGAAACAGGCAGCAGGGTGAGCGCGTAGTTGTACAGCACGGTGCCGATGCACGTGTTCAGTCCCAGAGCCAAAAGAGCTATCGTCTGTTTGAGGGAAAGCGGGACCAGACGCTTGCCGCGCGCTCGCTGCACGAGCAGCGCGACTGCGAACAAAAGCGCTGCGAACAATGCCTGGCTCGCTACCACCTGGGTCCAGGTGAAGCCTGCGGCGTACGTTATCTTCACCGTGGTCGCTTGGGCGCCGTAGCTGGCTCCGGCCAAGAATACGATACCGGAGTATCTCAAGGTGTTCTTTTCCATGAGGCCATTCTAACGTACGGCGAGACCTTTCAAATGCTCGATGCCTCGCACGTCGTCGGGTACAATGAAACGCGGACTAGAAGGAGCAGGGAAGACGAAGGAGAGCGAATCATGGCATCGTTTGCAATCGAACCGGCGTTTTGGGAGCTGTTCCCCCAGGCGGAGATCGGCATCGTGGTGGCTCGGGGCATCGACAACGCGCACGAGTCGAGCGAGGACGTGAAGGCGGCGCTGGTCGAGGCGAACAAAGCGGCGCTCGCCCACGTGCCCGATCCCACCATCAGCAAGAACCCCGCAGTGGCGGTGTGGCGCGAGGCGTTCCAGCAGTTCAAGACGAAGAAGGGCGCGCGCTCGTCCATCGAGGCGCTTCTGAAGCGCGCGAGCGGCGGCCGAGAAGTGGGCTCCATCAATCCGCTCGTGGACATCTACAATACCGTGTCGCTGACGTACGCGCTGCCGTGCGGCGGCGAGGACATCGACACGTTCGCCGGCGACCTGCGCCTCACGGTGACACAGGGCGGCGACGCGTTCCGCGCGCTGGGCGACGAGGCCGATTCCGAGACGCTGCCGGGCGAGGTGTGCTACCTCGACGACGCCGGCGCGGTGTGCCGTTGCTGGAACTGGCGCGACGGCGTGCGCACCATGCTCACCGAGAGCACGACGAACGCGTTCCTCATCCTGGAATCCGTCGACCCGGCGCGCCACGACGACCTCGCAGCGGCCCTCGACGATCTTGCCGCTCGTACCAAAGCGGCCCTCGGCGGCGAGATGGAATCCCATATCGTGACAAAGGGCAGCCCGGCGATCGCCCTGTCGTAAGCGCGCTCACCGCTTCCGTGCAACCCTGCGGTTCTGCCGCCTTTCCGGTGCGACCGTAGGGCTGCACGCTTATATATCACCTGATCAATAGGCATATCTCGTCGCTGAAACTCCATGGTCTGTTCGCTTGTGCGCCGCGCTTCAGTGTGCGAACATTCGTTCTCCAAAGAGATCGAGACACGGTGCGGAAGGCGGCGAGGAGCTATGGCGGCGACAGGAGAGGTGCGGGTTCCCGAGACGTTCGGCGGCCGCGTGATCGGCTCGCCCGAAGGCGCCGGTGCCCGCCGGGTGATCTTCCATTCCGACATGAACGCGTTCTACGCGAGCGTCGAGCAGGCCGAGCGGCCGGAGCTGCGGGGCGTGCCGCTCGTGGTGGGCGGGCACGAGGAGCTGCGCCACGGCATCGTGCTGGCGAAGAGCGCGCAGGCGAAAGCGGCGGGCGTCAAGACGGGCGAGGCGCTGTGGGAGGCGCGCGCGAAGTGCCCGGGGCTCGTGGTGGTGCCGCCGCGCTACGAGGTGTACCAGGCGTACTCGGCCATGGCGCGGCGCATCTACTACCAGTACACCGACCTCGTGGAGCCGTTCGGCCTCGATGAGGCGTGGCTCGACCTCACCGGCTCGCTGCCGCTTCTGGGCGGTGACCCGGCGCGCACGGCCGCCGAGATCAGCGGCCGCATCAAGGCCGAGCTGGGCTGCACGGTGTCCGTCGGCGTGTCGTGGAACAAGATATTCGCGAAGTTCGGCAGCGACTTCCGCAAACCCGACGCCATCACGTTCATCACGCCGCAGAACTACCGATGCCGGGTGTGGGAAGCTCCGGTGAGCGAGCTTCTGTACGTCGGCGCCGCCACGCGCGCCAAGCTGCACTCGTCGGGGATCGACCGCATCGGCGAGCTGGCGTGCGCCTCGCCCGAGCTGCTGCGCCGCCGCCTGGGCAAGATCGGGCTCGTGCTGCGCGCGTTCGCGCGGGGCGAGGATGCGACGCCTGTGAAGCCCTACGACCAGGCCAGAAACGAGGTGGACCGCACGGTGAAGAGCTTCGGCAACGGCCTGACCGCGCCGCACGACATCGTGAGCGCGTCCGACGCGAAGGCGCTCGTCTACCTCTTGTCCGAGTCCGTGGCACAGCGGTTGCGTGAGGCGCGCTTCCGCGCGTCCACGGTGTCCATCGGCGTGCGCAGCGCGCGCGACCTGGCCAGCTACTCGCGCCAGACCACGCTGCGCCGCGCCACGAACGTGACCGGCATCGTGGCGCGCACGGCCTGGGGGCTGCTCGCGGCCAACGAGCCGCTGGACGGCGAGCACCCTTTGCGCGGGTTGCACGTGCGCGCCTCGAACCTCGAGCCGTGCGATGCGCCGCAGCAGCTGGAGCTGGCCTTCGACGCGCGCCGGCGCATGTTGGAGGACTTGGACGAGACGATCGACGACCTGCGCCGCCGCTTCGGCAACACCTGCATCCAGCGCGGCGCGGAGCTGCTGGACGAGAGCCTGCTGGGGCTGGACATCAAGAAGGAGAACGTCGTGCATCCCGTGGGCTACTTCTACGACTGAAGGGGGGCGAGGGGCGGGTCGTCCTCCTGCGCGGAGGCCGTGCCCTGCCCGTCATCCTGGGCAAGCGAAGAGGTCTGCGGCTTCCGCTCAGGATGACGACCTGCGGCCCCTTCGACGCGCGACGGGCCGAAGCGGGAGCAAAAGGGGAGCCCTGGCAGTTTTTCAAGGGCTCGTCGACATCGAGCGGGCGACTCGTTTTCGCCCGTCAGGCGTTTCTCGGGCGGCGGGGAGGCCGTGCGACGGTTTTCGGTCGTGAGATTGTCAGGGCTCTCAATTTGCGCCCAATCGGGCCGGCCGCCGACGAAGCGTCGGGCGAAGAGCGCGGATCGGCAGGATGGAGAGGGGAGCGGGGGCATGGTGCAGGGCATAGCGGCGCGGCGGAAGCGGTATGTGGAGGTGGAAGCGACGTTCCTCGAAGATGGGCGCATCGTGCCGCGCGCCGTAATTTGGCATGACGGACGGCGCTTCCCCGTGCGCGCCGTGCTGGGCGTGCGGCGGTGCACGTCGCTCAAGGTGGGCGGCGAGGGCGTGCGCTACGACGTGCTGGTGGGCCATGCGCATACGTTCCTGTTCCACGAGGAGCCCCGCTGGTTCGTGGAGGAGATCGTGTACGAGCCGCTCGACCCGCTTCTCGACGGCGGGGCGTGCGCCTGGGGTGCGGACTGAGGGTTCGCCGGTTCAGCGGGCCACTTCGGCGGCGGGTGAGGCGAAATCCGGTCTCCTGCGGTAAAAATCGATCGGTTTGGTAATCCTGGCGGGGCCCGAACCGTCGCTTCAACGGTCGACGAGTTCCGCCTTCGCGCGTTTGCCCAGGTCGGACGTTTCATCAGAAAATGAAATCGAAATGGTGGGATTACCAGACCGCCTCGTTTTTACCTCTCGATCGCGATTTTCGCCGCATCGAACTTGGAGGCGGGTGGCGCCGCTGCGCCCTGGTCGCGTAGAATGGAATCGTCAGAGGGCTGGGAAAGGAGCGAGCATGCATATCGAAACGCCGGGCGAGCGCTCGTCCGAGCTGGTGGCCGCACTGGTGGACGTGTGGGAGCGCTCGGTGCGCGCCACGCACGACTTCCTCGCCGAGGACGATATCGTGGGGCTGCGCCCCGAGGCGGAGTCGGGCATCGCGGGCGTCGAGCGGTTGACGGTGGCGTACGACGGCGGTGCGCCGTGCGGGTTCGCGGGGTCGCAGGACGGCAAGCTGGAGATGCTGTTCGTCGCGCCGGAGGCGCGTGGGCGCGGTGTCGGGCGCGCGCTGTTGGCGCATGCCGTGGAGCATGCGCGCGTGCGCACGCTCGACGTGAACGAGCAGAACCCCCAGGCCGTCGGGTTCTACGAGCACGAAGGGTTCGTCGTGGCGGGCCGCTCGCCCGTCGACGACGCCGGCCGTCCGTTCCCGTTGCTGCACATGCGCCTGGTCTGAGCCGGCGAAGAGGAGGCGCGCGATCGCGACGGCATCCGCCATCGCGCTGGGAGCGCTTGCGGTGGCCGTGCTGCTGACCAGCCTCGCGTGCTACCTGCTGTACTACCGCTTGGAACCGCGGCGTGCCTACGTGGCGGGGGCCGTTCCGCTGGCCGCGGTGGGCCTGTTCGCCGCGGCGATGGCCGTCGTGGCGGCGTTGATTCGATAAACGGTGGAGGCTCGCAGACGCGGAGGCGAGCTCACGGGCGCTTCGGTATACTGGTCGTGCGAAGAAAGGAACCCCGCATGACCGAGTCCGCACGCCGATCCGCCGATACCCGGCCGCCCCGTCCGGCCCGTCCCGACATTCCGGGCGAGCTGACGGAGGTGGACGACCTCGCCGGCTGGATCGAGCGCGACAACGGCGGCGACCTGCGCGTGTCCCATGTTCTCGTGCGCAGGGACGCGGCCGAGGGGGCCGACTTCTCCCTCGTCGAGCTGACCGAGTCCCGCGTGGAAGGGTGCTCGTTCGTCGGCTGCGATTTCGATCGGGCCATGGCGTCCGACGTGGCGTTCTCGAACTGCGATTTCTCAAATTCCACGTTCTCCCAGGCGAACTTCACGCGCTGCACGTTCTCTTCGTGCAAGTTCACGGGCGCCGACCTGCTGGAGGCGGTGCTGTCGCGCGTGGAGGTGCGCGATTCCACGTTCGCCTACGCGTCCGTCGCGAAGGGGAAGCTGGAAGACGTGAGCGTGAGATCCACCGACTTTTCCGGCGCTGACTTGGCCGAGCTGCGACAGCGCCGCGTCGAACTCGACGACGTGCGCTTCGCGGGCACTAGCTTCTTCCGTGCGAGCTTGGACGGTGTGGATTTATCCTCGTGTCGATTGGCCGATATCGTGCTGTCGGATACGATGGAGGAGCTGCGCGGCTGCTCGATGGACCTGTTCCAGGCTGCCGGCATCGCGCGTCGACTGGGCGTGAACGTCAAAGACTAGCGAATCGCGCGGCGCCGGGCGCCCGCGCAACGTGAGGAGTTTCGAAGCATGGACGAACAGGTGCAACCGCGCGGGCTGAGCGCGGCAGAGGTAGAGGAGCGGGTTGCCCGCGGCGAGGTGAACGTGGATGCCGGCGTGCACACGCGCTCCGTCCGCCAGATCGTGCGCGAGAACACGCTCACGCTGTTCAACGCCATCAATGTGATCCTGGCCGTGTTCGTGCTGGTCACCGGTTCGTACAAGAACATGCTGTTCATGGTGGTCATCGTGTGCAACACGGCTATCGGCATCGTGCAGGAGATTCGCTCGAAGCGCACCACTGACCGTCTGTCCATCGTGGCCAGCTCGAAAGCCACCGTGCTGCGCGACGGCGCGCGGACGGAGCTGCCGCTCGACCAGTTGGTGCGCGACGACGTCATCGAACTGGGGCGTGGCGACCAGATCCCCGCCGACGCCGAGGTGGTATCGGGCACGTGCGACGTGAACGAGAGCCTGCTCACCGGCGAGAGCAAGCTGGTGAAGAAGCGCCCGGGCGACGAGCTGATGAGCGGCTCGTTCGTGAACGCGGGCATCGTCCTGGCGCGCGTGGTGCACGTGGGCGCCGAGAACTACGCGGCGAAGATCAGCGCCGAGGCCAAGCAGCACAAGGCCGTGAACTCCGAGATCATGAACAGCCTGAACCGCATCATCCGGTTCGTCAGCTTCGTCATCTTCCCGCTGGGCGCGTTGCTGTTCGCGCGCCAGCACTTCCTCGGCGGCGTCGAGACCAACGGCGCCATCCTATCCACGGTGTCGGCGCTCGTGGGCATGATCCCCGAGGGGCTCATCCTGCTCACGTCCACGGTGCTGGCCGTGGCCGTGGTGCGTTTGGCGAAGTCGAAGGTGCTCGTGCAGCAGCTGTACTGCATCGAGACGCTGGCACGTGTGGACACGCTGTGCCTCGACAAGACGGGCACCATCACCACAGGCAAGATGGAGGTGGAGGCAGTGTGTCCGGTGAAGGGCGTCGGGCAGGACGCGGTGGACGCGGCGTTCGCCTCCATCGCCCGTGCGGACGATGATCCGAACGACACGGCGCTTGCCATCGTCGAGCACTATGCGCGAAGCGGCGTCGGCTCGCTGCGGCCCGTCCGAACCGTCCCGTTCTCGTCCGACAAGAAGTGGTCGGGCGCGACGTTTGCGAACGGGGAGAGCTACGTCATGGGCGCCGGCCAGTTCATTCTGGGCGATGCGTTCGTCGAAGTGGCCGAGCAGCAGGAACGGCTGGCCGCCGACGCGCGCGTGCTGTTGCTGGCGCGCGTGGAGGGCTTCACCGAGGACGGCGATCTGGCGGGGAGGCCCGAACCGCTGGGATTCGTGGCCATCCACGACCAGATCCGCGCGACGGCCGCGCAGACCATCGGCTACTTCAAGGAGCAGGGCGTCGACCTCAAGGTGATCTCGGGAGACGATCCGCGCACGGTGTCGGGCATCGCGTCTCAGGTGGGCGTGCCAAGGGCCGAGGCGTACGTGGACGCGACCACGCTGGCCGACGACGCGGCCATCGCCGAGGCCATCGAGCGCTACAGCGTGTTCGGCCGCGTGAAGCCCGAGCAGAAGAAGGCGTTCGTCGTGGCCCTCCAGGAGAAGGGCCACATCGTGGCCATGACGGGCGACGGCGTGAACGACACGCTGGCGCTCAAGCAGGCCGATTGCAGCGTGGCCATGGCGGCCGGTTCGGACGCGGCGCGCAACGTGGCGCAGCTCGTGCTCGTGGACAACGACTTCGCGGCCATGCCGAAGGTGGTGGCCGAGGGGCGGCGCTCCATCAACAACCTGCAGCGCTCGGCGTCGCTGTTCCTCGTGAAGACGCTGCTGTCCATGACGCTGGCCGTGCTGTTCATCCTGCTGCCGTGGCAGTATCCGTTCCAACCTATCCAGATGACGCTGATCAGCGCGTTCACCATCGGGCTGCCGTCGTTCGTGCTGGCGCTCGAGCCCAACAAGGACCGCATCAAGGGGCGCTTTTTGGAGAACGTCATCGTGAAGTCCATCCCCGGCGCCATCTGCGCGGTGCTCACCATCCTCATTGTGAACACGGTGGGCTACAACGTGCTGCACCTCGATTACGAGCACGTGTCCACGCTGTGCGTGCTGCTGACGGCCTGGATCGGCGCGCTTCTGATCGTGCGTCTGTCCATCCCGTTCACGCCCATCCGCGCGGCGCTGCTGGTCGTGGTGGTGGGCGGCACGGTGCTCGGAGCCACGGTGCTGCACGGCCTGTTCGGCATCGAGCCGTTCACCTTCGGCATGACCGTGCTGTTCACCGTCCTCGCCATTGGCGTGACGGGCCTGTTCCACGTGCTGTTCGGCATCTTCGACGCCTGGCATGCCAAGCGTCTCGCGAACATGGTGTAGAAAAGCGGCTGCTGGCTTTCCGATCGTCCTGCGGGGCCGGCGCTTCGCGGGCTGCGGGCGGGCGGCGCGTGCTCTCTCGGACGGCGCCGCGCTTGTGGCGGATGCGGTCGTTTGCTATGATCGCCTTGCGGCGGCCGGCAAGCCGGCTCGCCTCCCCGTGGATCGGAGGATCTATGAACGGCAACGTCAGCAAGGTCATCGCGGCGACGGCGGCAGCGTCTCTGGCGTGCGAAGTGCCGCTTCCGGCATTGGTGGACGAGGTGGTGGTGGCGAGTCCGCGCGATCTCGGAACCGATGCGTTCGCCGAGGAGCTCGGGAGGGTTTTAGGGCGCGAGGTCGCGACCGACCCCGCCGACCTATTCCCGGTGATCACGCACGAGGCGTACCTGCCCGAAACCCACGACCCCGAAGCGCCGCAATCCCCTCGCCGCCCGCAAAGGGAATACCCCCGCTAGCAACGTTTGCTAGCGCCTGCGGCCGAAGCCGCTTGCGCCGTTGCGGCGCAGGGAGCGCGAGAACGCCGCGCTGCCCACCGTCGCCTTGGGTACGAACTGGCTTGCGAGCGCCTTCTCCGCCTCCGTCGCGTCGTAGCCGTCGATGTCCAGCGTGGGGATGCGCTCGCCCAGCAGCTTCTCGATATCGAGCAGTTGCGCCTTCGCCTCGGGGCTGACGAACGAGATGGCGTAGCCGGTCTCGCCGGCGCGGCCTGTGCGGCCGATGCGGTGCACGTAGTCCTCGGGGCTCTCGGGCAGATCGTAATTCACCACGTACTCGATGTTCGACACGTCGATTCCGCGGGCCAGCACGTCGGTGGCAACGAGGACGTCGATGGCACCTTTGCTGAAGCCCTCGAGCGCCCGCTTGCGCTGCACCTGCGTCTTATCGGAATGGATGGAGTCCGCGCGGAAGCCTGCACGCTTCAGCTGGCCGGTGCATATCTCGGCGCGCGTCTTCGTGTCGGTGAACACGATGACGCGCTTGCTGCCGCGCTGCTGGAGCACGAGGCGCAGCAGCTCGGGCTTCTTCATCGGGCCGACGGGGATCATGAACTGGTCGATGGTGTCGGCGGTCTCGCCTTTGTGGGACACCTCGACGAACGCGGGATCCTTCAAGATGGAGGACACGCTCTGCATGACCTTGCGGTCGAGCGTTGCCGAGAACAGCAGCGTCTGGCGCGAAGAGGGCGTGGCGGCCACGACCTTCTTCATGGTAGGCCAGAAACCCATGTCCAGCATGCGGTCGGCCTCGTCCAGCACGAGCACCTCCACGTCGCGCAGCTTGACGACGCCGCGTTCCATGAGGTCGTACAGCCTGCCGGGCGTGGCCACGAGGACGTCGATGCCGCGGTCGAGCTTCGCGATCTGCCCCTTGTACTTCGTGCCGCCCATCACGGTGAGCATGCGGCGGTTCGACGCTTTCGCCAGCTGCGTGCAAGCGGCGTCGATTTGCTGGGCCAGCTCGCGCGTGGGGCTCACGACGAGCGCCCGCGGCGATCCCGGGCGCTTGGCGCGGCCGATGCGCTCGAACAGGGGCAGCGCGAACGCGGCCGTCTTGCCGGTGCCGGTGGTCGCGGCGGCCACGACATCGCGACCTTCGAGGACCAACGGGATCGCTTGCTCCTGCACGGGGGTGGGGGCGGTGAAGCCCATCCGCTCGACGGCGGAAAGGGTCGTCTCGGACAGGCCGAGGTCTTGAAACGTCGAACTCAAAGCGTATCTCCAAGCATCATTGCGGGATTCGCGCGACGCGCCGCGCCGGCGGCTCGCATCGCGTGCGGCGCGGATGTGGGTGCGCACCGATCACCTGCGTCTATGATAGCCTATCATGCGCGTTTGCGGGAGGTTCCGCGCGAATACCCCGTAACCCGAGGCATTGCCGACGCGACGGGCAGGGGGGGGGGAGTGCGCCTGGGCTTGCTAGTTTTCGAGGGGATGCGGGTTTTTCTCGCTCATGCACGCTTTTGTCAACCAAAATAGCCTCAAATGCCAAGAAATGGTTGACAAAAGCGTGCATGAACAGGCCTTCGCCGTGTTGTCCGCAGGCATCGAGCGGGATGGAGCATCGTGCAACAGGGAACCTTTTCGCAGCGTTTGCCGGCGGGAAAGGGCCCTGGCTACCTCGGCTCGCGGGCGGTTGCCGCAGTGCGAGCGGCCTCGGCGGCGCTTTCGACGCTGCGACGCGCGGTCATGCGCACGAGCGCCAGCGCCAACGCGGCGGCGGCCAGGGCGAACAGCGCGCCCGCAGGGCCGGTGGCCAGAAGCCCGCCCGCGTTCACCACGAGCCCGCCCGCGAACGAACCCAGCGCGATGCCCGCGTTGAACGACATGGGATGCAGCGACGCCGAGAACGTGAGCGCGCTGGGGTAGTCGGCGCGCGCGATGTCCTGGAACAGCATCTGCACGGTGGAGTTCATCACGTACATGAGCAGCCCCACCGCGAGGATGTTCGCGATGCTGACGACGCCCGCGGGCAGGCTTACGGCCAGCAGGGCCAAAAGCGCCGCGTGCGCGGCGAAGGCGACGGGCAGCGCGCGCAGCCCGAAGCGGCCGGCCACCCAGCCCGATAGCAGGTTCGAGCCCACGCATGCGGCGCCGAACAGCAGCAGCACGAGGCTCGTGCCCGCGGCGTCGAGTCCGACGACGTCGGCGAGGATGGGGGCGAGGTAGGTGTAGAACACGTAGGTGGACGCCGCGCCGGCGAGGATCATGGCGATGTTGGTCAGCACGCGGCCGTCGGCGAGCAGGCGCAGCTGCGAGCGGAGGGTGGGAGCTGCGCCTTCCGCGTGCGCGGGGGTGCGGGGGAGCGTCGGCAGCAGGACGGCGCTCACCGCCAAGCCCAGCGCGAACACGCACGCGTAGGCGGCCTTCCAGTCGAACAGGTCGGCCAGCGCCGCTCCGATGGGCACGCCGACGACGCTCGACACCGAGAAGCCCGCCAGCACGAGCCCCAGCACGGCGGCCACGCGCTTCGGCTCGACGATGTCTGGCACGTAGGTGAGCGCGAGGGCCAGAAGCGTGCCGGACGTGACGGCGGGCAGCACGCGCGAGACGAGCAGCAGCGCATAGCCGTCGGCGAACAGGGTGAGCAGGTTTCCGGCGTTGAACACCACCAGCAGCGCCGCCATCACCTTGAAGCGGTCGGCGCGCGCCGTGGCGAGCGCTACGATGGGCGTGGCGACGGCGCAGGCCAGCGCGTAGTAGCCCACGAGATCGCCGATGAGCGTGAGCGGCTCGCCCAGCCCTTCGGCCACGTCGGGCGTGATGCCTATCAGCACGAACTCGGCGAACCCGAGCGCGAACGCGAGGGTCGTCAGCAACGCGGTTGCGAACGCGTTGCGCTTGCGGCTTGTGCGGTTTTCGGTGTCCATGGCAGCCTCCAGCAAAGGTAGTGCGAACAGTGCTTGTTTTCCTCCTCTACCGTACCGCCGAGATAGGCGAATAGCCAATGCTTATAATGAAAGCATCTTCATGCCTGAAAAGCATGGGGAAGCTGAGGCCGCTGCGGAACCTTTGGCATGCGGGTGCTTTCTGGCCTTGACGCAAGAGAGCCCGACTTGAAAAAGGTTCGTCAAGCGTTAGTCGATCGCGGGCCGCTTTTCTTGCTGCTTGTCCTCCCATATCGTTATATAAGTAATAAAGTCATGGACAAAAACATGCGCGAATCTGCACTTTTAATGAGTCGTGTAAATCCGGATGCACTCTCTACCAGGCGTTTTTGTAACCAAGACCTTTTGAAGCCCGCAAAACTCTGTAAAAAACTACCGAATACTAGCCCTTTTTGTCCATGATGATTTTAATCATATATAAATGCCATGACGGTCCGGGGGTGTGCGAGGTGTGCGAGAGGCGTCAAGGGGACGGGATATAGCATGTGGGGAGGGGCCGCATGCGTCGTATCCACTGCCTTCCCTGACGCGTTGAAAGGAGCGCCGGGAAGGGGCGCTCCTTTCGCGTTGGGAAGAGGGTGCGAGGAAAAGAGCGGGCTATTCCTTGCGCAGCCATTCGTCGCCGCCGTCCGAGCATTCGCCGCCCGGCCGGTAGCTGGCGATCTTGGCGTCGAGACGCTTCGCGGTGGCCTGCATCTCCTCGAGCTTCGCGACCAGTTTCGCGCGCTGCTCTTCCAGAATCTCAAGGCGGGCGGCGGCGGTGTGCTCGCCTTCCTGGAACAGCGCCACGTACTCCACGAGCGCCTCGATCTGTACGCCCGATTCGCGCATGCAGCGGATGAACTCCACCCAGCCGCAGTCGTATTCGGTGAAGTCGCGGATGCCGTTGGGCAGCCGGGTGACGTGGGGGACGAGCCCGATGCGCTCGTAGTAGCGAATGGTGTCGACCGAGATTCCGTAGCGTTTCGCGACTTCGGCGATTTGCATAGCACGCCTCCTAGCAGGTCGTGGGGAAGTCCGTTCATCCTGCTGTCAACATACCGCGCTGCTCAACCGATAGCAATGCTTATATTGAAAGGTTCACCATGCTTGGGAGGCATGAAGAACCTCAAGCAGCCCTTGAGTTGGCCGGCGGCCGTGCGCCGTCTAAACCCCGCATCCCATGAGGCGTGCGCGGTTGACTTCGTGCAGGCGCTTCTCGATGGCGCCCGGCGCATCGACTCCCGTGGCGGTCACCACGCCCACGAGGCGTGCCTGCTCGAAGCAGTCGACCCAGCCTTGCAGTCCCTTCGTCGCCCCGTCGAACGCATGGGCGTCCTCGTCGGCCGCCGTGGCCAACAGGTACACGTCGCGAAACGCAGGATCGGCGGCATAGGCCGGGTTGCTGCGGTCGAGCAGGGTCTTCATCTGACCGGCCATCTCGAAGAAGTAGATGGGCGTGGCGAACGCGATGGCGTCGGCCGCGACGATGCGCTCCACGATGGCGGCCGCATCGTCTTTCAGCGGGCATGCGGCGCCGGCTTGGCAAGCCAAACACCCGCGGCAAAACTCGATGCGCTTGCCGCGTAGGCTGACCGTTTCCACGTCGTGGCCCGCCTCGCGCGCCCCTTCGGCGAACGCGAGCGCGAGGGCGTGCGAGTTGCTGGTCGGGCGCAGGCTGGCCGATACCACCAGGACGCTCTTTCCCATGGGGTTTCCTCTCGTCGTATGCGATGCGTCGATCGTCTTGTCGCGTTCCAGTGTGCCCCTTGGAGCAGGCTCCAAGTCAAATGGAGGTTTCATGGCGACGCGAGGAGGGGGTGGGAGCGAAGAAGGCGGGAAACGCCGATACGGTTGCGTACGGTCTACGAGATGCCTGCGTCGTCTTCCGCATGCCTCGCGCATACGCGTTCCATGGCGTCGAGGAAGGCCCGCGTCTGCTTGTTGGGCATGGAGGACCGCCAGACGAGGCCCTGGTGAGCCTCGAAGCGCGGGGCGAAGGGAACGAAGCGAAGGTCGCTGCTCTCGCTCGCGTCGAACAGGCCCTCGTAGGTGAGCATGCAGCCCATGCCCTGGCGCACGAGGTAGCGGCCGTTCAGAGGCAGGTTGAACGTGGCGACCACGTCCATCCGATCCAGCGCGTCGCCCGCCCAGTCGCGCAGCGTTCCCGCAAGCGCCTGGCGCGAGGCGATGATGCCTTGTCCCGCCAGGTCGGCAGGCGAGATGCCCTCGAGCCGCCCCACGGCGCTGTCGCGCAGCGCAAGCGCGCCCCATACGTCGGTCACCGGCAGGTGCATGGCGTTCATCTTGGCGTGCTCGCGCATCTCGCATTCCAACATCACGTCGTAGAACCCGCGCACCAGCCCGTCTTTCAGCTCCGCGGTGGTGCCGCTGTGGATGGCGAAATCGACGGCGGGGTAGGTGCGCCGCACCTCGTCCATGGCCTGCGCGATGAGCGTCATCGCCTGGGATTCGCCCGCTCCGATGTGGACGGTGCCGCCGATCGATCGCTCGGAGGGCAGCATGTCCTCCTCGGCCTTGCGCGCCAGCTCCACGATGGACTCCGCGTAGCGGCACAGGATGGATCCTTGATCGGTCAGCTCGATGCCCTTGGGGCCGCGCGTGTACAGCTCGCGCCCGAACTCCTTCTCGAGCGACGACAGCTGGCGCGAGAGCGTCGGCTGGGTGATGTGCAGGGCTTTCGCCGCGTTCGAGATGTTGCCCTCGCGCGCGACGGCCAGGAAGTACTCCAAGGTCCTCAGTTCCACGACGCCCTCCTGTCGCTCGTTCAACAAAGCTATACAAAACCGGTATGAAGAACAATTCATTATAGGCATTTTTCATAGCGCCTCGCCGGTTTTAGTATCGGCAGCAGAGAGAAACCGTGCAACTCAAGGAGAAAGGGGAGCATATGTCCCTGCTCGACAAAAGCCTGAAGCGACGTGATTTCCTGAAGGGGACGGCGGCGGCCGCAGCGGCGACGGCGGCGTTCGGGCTGTCCGGCTGCTCGACGGGCACCGCGCAGGATGCCGGATCGGACGTCGCGCACGTCGTGGCGTCCGATACCAGTATCCTAGCTGATGCGGGCGAGTGGATGCCCATTCACTGCCACCAGAACTGCAACCAGATGTGCCTGAACATGGGCTACGTGGTGGACGGCGTGGTCGTCCGCCAGAAGACCGACGACGCCCGCGAGGACAGCTTCGACTGCCCGCAGCAGCGCGGCTGCCTGCGCGGGCGGTCCCTGCGCCAGCAGGTGTACAACGCCGACCGCATCAAGTACCCCATGAAGCGCAAGAGCTGGCAGCCGGGCGGCGGCGAAAACGCCCACGGCGAGCTGCGCGGCAAGGACGAGTGGGAGCGCATCGGCTGGGACGAGGCGCTCGATTTGGTGGTAGGCGAACTCAAGCGCGTCTACGCCGAGTACGGCCAGGACGCCGTCATCTGCAACGGCTGGCGCTGGGCGCCCGGCTCGGCCATGTTCCCCGTCATCGGCGGCGCGGTGTACAACACCGAGACCGAGTCGTTCGGCTGCTGGGCCTTCCAGACCGAGGCGCTGGGCCTGTACTCCTGGGGCGATCACCCCGATATCATGATGGGCCCCGACAAGTACGACCTGCCGAACGCCGACACCATCGTGCTGTACGGCTGCAACCCCGCCTGGGCGCAGCACTCCAGCATGTACTGGCTGAACAACGCCAAGGAATCCGGCACCGGGTTCGTGTACGTGGGCCCCAGCTACAACGTGACCGCCGCGCAGCTGGGCGCGCGCTGGATCCGCGTGCGGCCGGGCACCGATACGGCGTTTTTGCTGGCCGTGATCTACGAGATGATCCGCCTGGACGAGGAGCGCGGCGACGTCATCGACTGGGACTTCGTGAACGAGCGCACGGTGGGCTTCACGCCCGAGACCATGCCGGAGGACGCGGCGACTGACGAGAACTACCGCGACTACATCCTGGGCGCCTACGACGGCACGCCGAAAACCCCGGAATGGGCGAGCGAGATCTGCGGCACGCCGGTGGAGGACATCACGTGGTACGCCGAACTGGCCGCCAAGGACAACAAGGTGATCTTCTTCCATAGCTACGCGGCCTCCCGCTACCTGGGCGCCGAGAATCTGCCGCAGGCGTTCATGACCGTGTCGGCGCTGGGCGGCCATTACGGCAAGTCGGGTCACGGCTCGGCCGCCATCTACACGTGGGACGCCGGCGATTCGGGCTACCGCCTCATCCAGCATGCGGGCGGCGAGTACGCCTACATCGACAACCTGGTGGGCTCGCCGGGAGCGACCGGCCCCAACCGCTGTATCGAAGGCAACTCGTGGTGGAGCTCGTTGGCAGAGGGGAAGTACCTGTCCTCGTCCGAGGGCCCTTACGACCTAGGATCGGGCGACGACCCCGCCAAGCTGCGCGCGAACACGCCCACCTATCACGCGGCGCGCGAGATGCCGGTCAACCCGCGCCTCATGTTCGCTACCAACTCGAACTTTATGCAGACGCGCGGCAACCTGCCCACCGCCATCAAGGTGATGCGCGCCGCCGACACCTGCATCTCGCTGGAGATCAAGTACTCGCTGACCGCCTCCTTCGCCGACATCATCCTGCCGGTGGCCACCCACTGGGAAGGCAACGACGACGAGGAGTGGGGCGAGCTCTGCTGGCCGAGCCCCTTCGGCGACGGCAACGGGCAGAAGCAGCGCAAGGACGCGCTTGTTGCCTGGCGCCCGCTGGTGAAGCCGATGTACGAGGCGCGCGAGGAGAAACGCATTTGCCGCGACATCATCGAGCGCATGGGCTTCGACGCGGACGACGCCTACCCCAAGAGCAACTACGACCAGTGGCTGGGCTACTTCCTGGGGATGCGCGAGCTTTCCGAAGACCTCTCCCGCTGGGAGCCGGTGATCACCTGGACGGCCGATGACAACCGGAAGCACCACGCGAACTATCCGGAGCAGCACGGCAAGATATCGTTCGACCAGTTCATGGCTGACGGCTCGTACGTGGCGCGCCGCTCTCCCGACGACAGGCGCAACTACGTCGGCTACCGCGACGACAAGCTGGGCATCGGCGAGAACGGCGAGGTGGTCGTGGCAGACACCGCGTGGCCGCGCCCGTCGCGTTCGGGCAAGCTGGAGATATACTGCCAGTTCAAAGCCGACAACGTGAACCGCACGGGGCTCAACTCCGAGCCCATCAAGCCTTACGCGAACTACTTCGTGCCCAACCGCGGCTACCAGGACACGTTCGCCGACTGGGACGCCAAGGTGAAGGGCGCCTACCCGCTGCAAGCGTACACGCCGCACTACATGCGCCGCGCGCACACCTGCTACGACAACATGACGTGGACGCAGGAGGCGTTCAGGAACCCGGTGTTCATGAACGCGCAGGACGCCGAGGAGCGCGGCATAAAGGCGGGCGACACAGTGGTGTGCTACAACGACTTCGGCCGCATGCTGCGCATCGCCCAGCCGCTGCAGGGGATGATGCCGGGCACCGTCGGCATCCCGCACGGCGTGCGCTCGCTGTTCGACGAGAGCGACCCCGACAGCATCGTCGACCGCGGCGGGTCGGAGCAGATGCTGTCCGACGGGCAGCAGTCGAACTACTTCCCCCAGGTGGACGGGTACAACAGCCTGCTCATCGAGATCGAGAAGTACGACGGCGAGGCGCTGGTGGAAGACTGCGACCGCGGCCCGTTCCTGGCTGCCGGCATCGACGCCGAAGGAACGCCCGCCTACGTCGCCGAAGGCATGTACGAAGGCAAGGAGGCTTAAACCATGAGCTTGGGATTCTACGTTGACGTGCAGCGCTGCATCGGCTGCCGAACCTGCCAGGTGGCGTGCAAGGACCGCCACAACCTGCAAGCGGCGGGCCCTCGCACCCGGCGCGTGGGAAGCTTCGAATGCGGGACGTACCCGGAGGTGGGCATGTTCCATCTGACGGTGTCGTGCAACCACTGCGACGATCCGGCCTGCGTTGCGGGGTGTCCCACCGGCGCCATGTTCAAGTCCGACGACGGCACGGTTCAGCATATCGACGACCGCTGCGTCGTATGCCGCAACTGCATGATCACGTGCCCCTACGGCGCGCCGCAGTTCGACGAGGACGAGAACATGATCGTGAAATGCGACGCCTGCAAGGCGCTGCGCGAGGACGGCCGCAACCCGGTGTGTGCAGACGCGTGCCCCATGCGCGCCATCGAGTTCGGCGACGTGGACGAGCTGCGAGCGAAGCACGGCGACGCCGTGAGCGAGCTGCCGGTGCTGCCGTCGGCGGCGACCACGCGGCCGAACCTGCTGCTGCACGCGTCGCCCGAGGCGCAGCGCAGCGACTTCAACGAGGTCGTGCTGTGAGCGCGCCGACCGACCCGACGGGCGAGTCCGTCGCGCTCGAGGCCCTGCTGCTCGCCCGCGCGCGCTTGTACGCGCTGTTCCACAAGCTGTTCGGCGCGGCTCCGGACGCGGCGGTGCTCGAGGCCCCTGCTGGGCGGGGCGACGGCCGACGCGGTGGACGAGTACGCGGAGGACGACGAGACCATGCGCGGCTTCGGGCGCTTCCTGTCCGATTTGGCCGCTGCGGAGGGGCGCGCCACCCTGCTGGAGGCGGCGCGCGACGAGCACGTGCGCGTGCTGGTAGGCCCCGGTGCGCTGCCGGCGCTACCGTGGGAGGCGCCGCACCGCTCGGGCGAGCCGACCGTGTTCCAGGAGGGCACCCTGGCCGTGCGCGCCGCGTATCGGGCGCGCGGCGTGCAGCCTCGGAAGTTGCAGCGCGTGCCCGACGACCACGTGGCGCTCGAATGCGCGTTCATGGCGCGCGAGGCGCGGTTCTCGCTCGCGCAGCTGATCGCGGGCGACGTGCGCGAGCTGGCGGCCGGGCTGCGCGCGCAGCAGTCCTTCGTCGTCGAGCATATGACAGCGTGGCTGGGAGAGTACGCGAAGGGCCTGCGCCGCTCTGCGACGGCGGTGCTCTACCCGCAAGCGGCCGAGGCGCTGGCCGCGTTCGTCGCCCTTGATGCGACGTTCTTGGCCGAGTCGGCGCTGTGGACCGAGGAGGTTTCGGCGTCGGGCGAAAAGTTCGAAGCGCTGGGAGCGGTCGCCGGATCGCCCGAGGCGCAGGCGTTCGCCGCCGTCGAGGAGGCTCTGGCGGCGCTCGAGCAGACGCGTCCCTTCGGCATCGAGGACTACGAGCTGGCGGCATGCGAGGGCTGAAGCCCTGGCAGGAAGAGTCGGCGCGGCGGGTCGTTCGCCGCGCCTGGATCCAAGTGAGGACGGATGATGACGATGATCTCTGAGTTTCCCTTGTTCTTGTTCACGACGCTGGGCGGGCTGGCGGCCGGTGCGTACGTGGCGGCGGCGATATTTCCGGATGTTGATCGCAAGCCGAAGCGGCCGTGGCTGTTCCCGCTCGTATGCCTCGCGCTCTTGGGCGTCGGGCTGCTGGGCGTGCTCGGGCACCTCGGGCGCCCCGAGCGCTTCCTGCTGGCGATGAGCAACCCTTCGTCGATGATCGCCGAGGAGGCGTACTGGTCCATCGCATTCGGGGCGCTGATGCTGGTCGATTTCGTTTTGCTGCTGCGCCGAGGCGCCAGCCCGCGCGCTGTGCGCGTCGTGGCCGCCGTGGCAGCGGGCGCCCTCATGTGTATCATGGGATGGGTGTACCTTCACGAGCTACGGCAACCCCGCCTGGGCTGCGTGGCAGACGCTGCCGCTGTTCGTGCTGGGCGATCTTGCC
>NZ_GL622579.1:687054-693920 GCF_000185625.1 Eggerthella sp. 1_3_56FAA | reverse complement strand
GCGGACGATGCGGCGGCCGGATGGCGCGTGCTGTTCGAGGCGCACAACGCGCGCGCCGGGCGCGCGGGCGGCTATCGGGCGGGCCAGCGGATCGCCGTCAAGGCGAACATGAACGGCGCGGGCACGTTCGGCGCGGACGAGGACAGCGCCATGAGCTATACGACGCCGGTTCTTTTGCGTGCGCTGCTGCTGTCGCTCGTGGAGGACGCGGGCGTAGCGGCGGGCGACATCGCGGTGTACGACGCGTGCCGCATCTTCCCGGCGCATATGATGGAGCTCTGCTCGGAGGGCGCGCTTGCCGGCGTGCGCTTCCGCTACTACGACGAGGGCGGCCCGAACGACGCCGCAGGCGACGAGAGCGCGCCCGTCGTCTGGTCGGCCGACGTGGCGGGCGCGGCGAACGTGGTGCCCGCCTGCGTGTCGGAGGCCGACTACCTGATCAACCTCGCAAGCCTCAAGGGGCACAGCTACGGCCTCACGCTGTGCGGGAAGAACCACTTCGGCTCGCTGGTCAACTCCAGCCGCCTGCGACCGCCCGAGGCCGCCGGCATCCACCGCTACGTGTCCGGCCAGGCCATGGGCATGTACACCGTGCTCGTCGACCTGTTCGCCAACCGTCTGCTGGGCGGCAAGACGATGCTGTGGATGCTGGACGGCTTGGTGCCGGCAACCTCGGAAGGCGCGTCGGTCACGCGCGAGGCGGCGCAGTGGGAGGGCGCGCCCTTCGACGGCGGGTTCGCGGCCAGCATCTTCCTGTCGCAGGATCCGGTGGCCATCGACTCGGTGGGCGCCGACTTCCTCATCAACCAGCCGGCGGTCGTCAGCCGCAACGCCGCGCTCGAGGGCAACCTGGGCGTGGAGAACTACCTGCACGAAGCCGCGTTGGCATCTGCACCGCCGTCGGGAGCCGCGTACCGCGACGGCGCAGGGAACCCGGTGGAGAGCCTCGGCGTGCACGAGCACTGGAACAATTCCGTGGAGCGCCTGTACAGCCGCGACCGCGGCGAGTCGGAGGGCATCGAGCTCGTCCGCATTCTGCGTTGATCGCTCTGCACATGATTTCCATTTGACTTGGAATCAGCTCCAGGACGTAGACTCGAAGGACGGAAGCGAGAGGAGAGTCAGCATGAGACAAAGCGAATTGGACCGGCGCACCTTCGTCATGGGGTCGTTCGGCTTCGGCATGGCGGTGCTCGGCGGCGGCATGCTCGCCGGATGCGTTGCGGCAGAGGAGCAGGTTGAGGAAAACGAAGCGCCCGCGCCGGACGAGGAGGGCGGACCGGCCGAGTCCGTTGCGTCCGAGCCCGAGCCCGCGGCCCACGGCGGGCGGGCGCTCGTGGCGGTGTTCTCGTACTCGGGCAACACGTTTTCCGTCGCCGAGCGCATCGCGGAGGCGACGGGTGCCGACCTGTTCCGCATCGAGACGACCGACGCCTATCCCGACGATTACGATGCCATGACTTCCCAGGTGCGGCGCGAACAAGACGAGGGCTACCTGCCGCCGATCGCGGCCGCGGTGCCGGATTGGGATGCCTACGATGCGGTCTACCTGGGCAATCCCATCTGGTGGGGGCGGTTGCCGCATGTGATGCGCTCGTTTCTGCTGCAGCACGACCTGGCGGGCAAGGCGGTCGCGCCGTTCTGCACGAGCGGCGGCAGCGGCATCGACGGCGCCTTGGCCGATATCCGCGATCTGTGTCCCGGTGCGAACCTGCTGGACGGCCTGACCGTCGAAAGGAGCGCCCTTCCCGATGCGCTCGATCAGGTGGCGCCCTGGATCGAGGGCTTGGGGCTTGCGTAAGGGAGCTTCGGCTGAACGGTGGCCGGTTCGGGCCGTCTGCCGGGCAGCCCGTGCAAGAAGGCAAGAAGGAAAGCAAGAGGATAGGAAAGAGGCAACACTATGAACGACTTCATCTTCCACAACCCTGCCAAGGTGTACTTCGGAAAGAACCAGCTGGAGCACCTTCCTGAAGAGCTCGCGGCCTTCGGCACGAAGGTGCTGATGGTCTACGGTGGCGGCTCCATCAAGAAGAGCGGCCTGTACGACGAGGTGCGCGGCCTTCTGGAAGGCGCCGGCATGGAACTGTTCGAGCTGGCAGGCGTCGAGCCCAACCCGCGCCATACCACCGCGAACAGGGGCGCCGCCATCTGCAGGCAGAACGGCATCGACGTGGTCCTGGCCGTGGGCGGCGGGTCCGCCATCGACTGCGCGAAGGGCGTCGCCGCGGCGGCCAAGACCGCGGACGGCGACGTATGGCCCCTGGTCGCGGGCGGCGCATGGGTGACCGATGCCCTGCCCGTGGCGGTCGTGCTCACCAACGCTGCAACCGGTTCCGAGATGGATGCTTGGAGCGTCATCTCGAACATGGACGTCAACCAGAAGATCGGCCTGGGCGGAAGCGCGCTGATCCCCCGCGTGGCCTTCGAGAACCCCGAGCACAGCTACACCCTGCCGGCGTACCAAACCGCGTGCGGCGCGTTCGACATCTTCAACCACGTGCTGGACAATTACTACCTTGCCGGCGATGCCACCTTCGACCTGGTCCTGGAGATGCAGGAGGCCGTCATGCGCACGGTGGTGAAGTGGACCCCGGTGGCGTTGGAGGAGCCTCAGAACTACGAGGCGCGTGCGAACCTGATGTGGGCATCGTCCATGGCGCTCAACACGGTGCTCGATGCGGGGACGGTGCACGGGTGTGCGTGCCATATGATGGAGCACGAGCTGTCCGCCTACTACGACATCACGCACGGTCATGGCCTGGCCATCCTTGCCCCGCGCTGGCTCGAGTACATCTTGGACGACGGGACCGCGTCCGCCATCTATCGTCTGGGCATTGCGGTGTTCGGGGTGGAAGAGGGTCTTTCGCCTGAAGAAGGCGCTCGCAGGGCGATCGAGCGCGTGAGCTCCTTCGCCTCCGAGACGCTGGGGCTTGAGGGAACCCTGACCGAGCTCGGCATCGACGAGGCGCATTTCCAGGATATGGCGCGCCACGCTTGCGGCGGCGGTCGGATCCCGGGCCTGCGCAGCCTGGGCGCGGAAGACGTGGAGCGCATCTACCGCATGTGCCTTTAGGGGCGACTCGCGTCCCACGTGGGGAAGTCCCCATGCGGGGCGCGAAGGAGGCCGGCTCCAGGGGGCGCGCGGGAAAAAGGGCAAGTTCGCGTCGATATGCGAGCTTTTCCGCGTCTCGAGTCGGCCGAGCTGCTCGTCTCGATCAAGAAACCCCAGGTCGAACGATTGTCCCTCCTGTTTATCCGCAAATGAGGATAGCAATATCGACGGGAACTTACCAGGATTTCGCGATAGCGTTCGGGGTGGGATCGGCGCGCGACGACGCTGCTCCGAGACACATCCGTGCGAGGGCGTTCGTGCGCGGCAGCCTATCTTGTGGAGGGCCTGCTGCAAAACGAGCGGGCTCTCTTGGCGAGGCGCGGGTTGGCGTCGTAGCTTCGTCATGAGGCGCCGAGCCGACGTTGGCGATCAGGTAAAAAAAGAACCCGATGCGTCATGCACCGGGTTCTTTACCTGCAGGAAAGGGCGATCCCTCGTCTGATCCTACAGCGTCTCGAAGTTCCAGGAGCTCATGTACTTGATCTGCTCCTCGGTGAGCGTGTCGATCTCGATGCCCAGCGTTTCCAGCTTCACGCGCGCCACGTGCGTATCGATGGCGGCGGGCACGTCGTACACCTTGTTCTCCAGCTCGCCGGCGTGGAGGTACAGGTACTCGGCGGCCAGCGCCTGGTTCGCGAAGCTCATGTCCATCACGGACGCGGGGTGACCCTCGGCGCACGACAGGTTCACGAGGCGGCCCTGCGCCAGCACGATCACCGTGCGGCCGTCCGGCAGCGTGTACTCTTCCACCAGCGGCTTGATCTCCTCTTTCTTCGTGGCGTGGTCTTCCAGCCACTCAAGGTTGATCTCGGAGTCGAAGTGGCCGGAGTTGCACACGATGGCGCCGTCCTTCATGTTCTCGAACGCCGGGCCGTCCACCACCTTGCAGTTGCCGGTCACGGTCACCCACACGTCGGCGAAGCGCGCCGCCTCGGCCGCGGGCATCACCTCGTAGCCCTCCATGTGCGCCTCGAGCGCCTTGAGCGGGTCGACCTCGCACACGATGACGCGCATGCCCATGCCCTTCGCGCGCAGGGCCAGGCCGCTGCCGCAGTAGCCGTAGCCCGAGATCACGATGGTGCGGCCGCACAGGAGGCGGTTCGTGGCGCGCACGATGCCGTCGAGCGTGGACTGGCCCGTGCCGTAGTGGTTGTCGAAGCAGTGCTTCGTGTTCGCGTCGTTGATGTTGAACACGGGGTAGGCGAGCGTCCCCTCGGCGGCCATGGACATGAGGCGCACGACGCCCGTCGTGGTCTCCTCGGTGCCGCCCACCACGTGCGCCAGCTTGTCGGTGAACTTGGTGTGCAGCGCGGTGTCGAGGTCGGCGCCGTCGTCCATGACGATCTGCGGGTCGCAGGCGATGACGGCCTCGATGTGGCGGTTGTAGGTGTCGGCGTCCTCGCCGGCGATGGCGAACACGTCGATGCCGAAGTCGCGCACGAGAGAGGCGGCCGTGTCGTCCTGGGTGGACAGCGGGTTGGAGGCGCACAGCGTCACCTTCGCGCCGGAGGCCGAGAGCGCGCGCATGAGGTTCGCCGTCTCGGTGGTCACGTGCATGCAGGCGCCGATGCGCACGCCGTCCAAGGGCTTCTCGCGCTCGAAGCGCTCGCGGATGGACGCCAGCACGGGCATGTCGCGGTCCGCCCACAGGATGCGGGCGAGGCCCTCGTCGGCCAGGGCGATGTCTTTGATATCGTGGTTCAAGGGTATGCCTCCATTGACATATAAGGGAACGTGCGATTCTCGATCTCTCAGATTATCATAGCCGAACCGACCTAGTTATGAAGTTCGTATGCAGAACCTTTGTGAATACCGGTGATTTATGACCTCGAATTCGGAAGAAACGGTAACGAACGGACTCGTTGTTGCCCCGAACGGCTGCTCACCCGCTATAATCTGTCCAGCTTGGAACGCGTTACAGCCAGAGCGCCGCAGCGGCGAACAGGCGGCGTTCCGCACAACCCTCAGACGAAACCGAACAACACCAGGGGGGCGGAGCGCGACCCGCAGGACGGGTGCGCGATGGCACGGCCGCAAGGAGCGTTCGCGGCCCGACAAAGGAGCAAAGGTGCTGGACCAGTTTTTTTCGCAGATCTCGTTCGTTGACATATTCAACTTCTGCGTGTTTCTCACGTTCACGATCTGCTACACGTATCAGCTCTACTACGTGTTCGTGGTGCTGACGCGCAAGCCCAAGGAGCTCACGGCGAAGAAGAACCACAAGTTCGCCGCGGTCATCTCGGCTCGCAACGAGAGCGCCGTCATCGGCGACCTCATCCACTCCATCAAGGTGCAGAACTATCCGTCCGAGCTCATCGACGTGTTCGTTATCGCCGACAACTGCACGGACGACACCGCGCGCGTGGCCCGCGAGGCAGGCGCCATCGTCTTTCCCCGCAGCAACGACAAGGAAGTTGGCAAGGGCTACGCGCTCGACTACGGCTTCCAGTGCATTCGCGAGCGCTACGCCGACAAGGGCTACGAGGCGTACTTCGTGTTCGACGCCGACAACGTGCTGGATGTGAACTACTTCCGCGAGATGAACAAGACCTTCGACAACGGAGCGAAGGCCTCGACCAGCTATCGAAACTCCAAGAACTACGACTCCAACTGGATATCCGCGGGCTACGCCGTGTGGTTCCTGCGCGAGGCGAAGTTCCTGAACCAGGCGCGTCTCACGCTGAACACCAGTTGCGCCGTGTCGGGCACGGGCTTCTTCATAGCCGCCGACATCATCGAGAAGAACGGCGGTTGGAAGTGGCACCTGCTCACCGAGGACATCGAGTTCTCTGCGAACAGCATTCTCGAGGGCACGCGCATCAGCTACACGCCCACGGCCATCCTCTACGATGAGCAGCCCATCACGTTCCGCGACTCGTGGAACCAGCGCTTCCGCTGGGCGAAGGGCTTCTACCAGGTGTTCTGGCACTACGGTGCCCGCCTGGCGAAAGGCATCGCCGTGAACCCCAAGGGCGCGCGCTTCGCTTGCTACGACATGCTCATGACCATCGCGCCGGGCATGCTGCTTACCATCGTGTCGGTGCTGTTCAACGCCATCATCGTGTTCCTCAGCCTCACCGGAGCCATGTCCACGGGCATCATGGTTGCCTCCTCGCTGTCGTCCATCTTGTTCTGCCTGCTGAACTACTTCATCTTCATGTTCATGTTCGGCGTGCTGACCACGTTCGTGGAATGGGACTCCATCCGTTCCACCACGGGCAAGAAGGTTCTGTACATGTTCACGTTCCCCGTGTTCATGATGACCTATATCCCCATCGCGCTGGTCGCGCTCGTGAAGAAGTGCAACTGGAAGCCCATCAAGCACAGCATCTCGGTTGATGTGGCCGAGCTCTCCGACGCGGCAAGCGCCGCACCCCAAAAGCAGCGTGAGCGCACCATGTAGCACGCGGTGTCAAGTCGATATGCGAAAGCGGCGGGCCTCCGGGCCCGTCGCTTTTTTGCGCCCGGTTGGCGCACGTCTGCATCCTCGCCCGAAAAACACGCCTCGATGCATGAGGCGTGTTTTTCGGGCGAGGATGGCTTCCGACGGCGCCGATGTGCTTGCGAGTCGGGGGGGGGTTACCACACGCGGGCGAAGGTGAGGCAGCGGACGGTGGCGGCTCCGGCGACGCGGACGGCGTCGGTCGCGGCGAACAGCGTGGCGCCGGTGGTGTACACGTCGTCGACCAGGATGACCGAGGGGAAGGCGCTTGCGCCGGGCAGCGGGATGAAGCGGCCTTCCATATTCGCCAAT
>NZ_GL622579.1:665616-686708 GCF_000185625.1 Eggerthella sp. 1_3_56FAA | reverse complement strand
CGCCGCTCGCCGGCATCCTTCCAAGTGCGCACGATGCGGGCGGCGGCATCGTCGAAGGCGACGGCGCTCGCGCAGGCGTCGAAGGGCGGCTCGTCGCGTCCGGCAACGCTCATCAGCACGTCGTTGCACTCGCTGCACTGCACGCGGCCGAACGGCGCGCCGCAGCGCGGGCAGGCGCGCCACCAGTCGATATGGCTCAGGTTGAGGCTGCAAGGCGCGCACAGCACCTCGCCCGGGGTGTCGCATACGGCGCAGCGCGTGGGCCACAGCGTCTCGGCGATGGCCTCGGCGGCTCCGCGCCCGTAGAGGCCCGCCGTCCTCAGCAGACGCTCGCGGCGGGGAACGCGCGGGCATGCGCCTGCTTCCCGTGCGGTCGGGCGTGCGGGGGCGAGGGCGAGGGTTGTGCGGGCGATCGTCATCCTACGAGGATAGCACGGAGCCTTCCACGCGCCGCACACGGCGCTCTCATGTCCGGCACCCGCCGTTCTCGCGCGGATTCCACGCCGATCCAGCGTCGTTTCCACGCGCTTTCCCCTCGTTTCTCGCGCGCTTCTCGCATGTGCGCCGCAGGCCTGGCCGGCGTCGCGAAAGCATGCACGCTTCACAGGACCTTGCAGGTCTTTCGACGCGCGGAGCCTCGAAGGAGCAGCGCCCCCTCATCGTGTCCGGCGTTCGGGCGGCGTGTTCGCCTGGGGCCCTTTCGGCGGCGTCCGCGCGTTTCTCGCGGATTGTGCGGCTCGGCTTTCAGGCGTTTTCATGATCTGGTACACTGAGTGACGCTTCTTTCGAGTCTGTAGTTGCGGGTTTTTCAACCTCAGTCCACGGCAGATGCGGTCGAAAGGACCCACGTAAGCCGCGCGGTCTCCGCGCGACGATCATGGCGTATCCTAGAGGTAAGCCGCACCGCCTGAGTATCGCGACATCCGGTTGCGACGGGCGAGAGGGCAAGGCGCAAGCTGAGTTCCAGTGCGCGAGTGTGGGGGCAAAGACTAGGTCAGTCGAAAGAGGCAGCATGAACATCAAGCTAGATGGAGGCTCACCGGTTATGAAGCGTTATAAAACGCTCGCGTCCTGCTGCATGGCGGTCGCGTGCATGGCGGCCCTGCTCGTCGTTCTGACGGGCTGCTCATCGCAGCAGAGCTACACTCCCCCCGAGAAGACGCCCACGCTGTCCTCGCCGACCATCGGCAAGGACGGTACGCTGCGCGTCGGTGTGAACACCGACAACCAGCCCCTGGCGGGACAGCCTTCCTCCTCGTCCAAAATCGTCGGCATCGACGTGGACGTGGCGGCGGCGCTGGCTGACAGCTTCGGGCTGAAGCTCGAGGTCGTCAACGTGGGATCGGATGCCGAATCGGCCCTCAAAGAGGGAACGGTCGACATCGTCATGGGCATCGACAAGTCCGACAGCAGCACCTCGTTCTGGAAGTCTGACGCGTACCTGCCTACGGCCGTGGCGTTGTTCTCCGCGCCGTCCAACACGCAGGTTCCCACGAACGTCGTCGAGACGAAGATCGCCGCGCAGGTGTCGTCGAAGAGCGCTTGGGCGGTGACGAACGAATTCGACAAGGCAACCTTCTCCACGACCGACGACCTCAAGAGCGCGTTCGCCGAGCTGGCCTCGGGCCAGGTGCAGTACGTGGCGGCCGATGCCATCATCGGGACGTACGCGGCGCACAGCGCGGGCGACGACGTGCATATCGTGGCGCTCATGCAGCAGGCGGGCGGCTACGGCGTGGGCGTGTCGGATGCGAACACCGATCTCAAGCAAGCGGTCTCCGAAGCCCTCGCCACGCTGACCGGCAACGGCACCATCGGCGTCATCGAGACGAAGTGGCTGGGTACCGCGCTCGACCTTTCGTCCACGCCGCTGACTGCCGGCGCCACCAAGTCCACGGACGCGGGCGCGACCGTTGCTTCGAAGGAGCCGAAAGACGAGAGCGAAGGCGAGAACGCTGACGGGGACGCTGCTCCTGCCGACGAAGGCACGGGTGCCGGCGACGAGGTGAACGCGGGCGAGAACGCCGTGCAGCCTGGAGACGTCGCTGCTTAGAGCCGAGATCCTCCCGAACGTTCGAAAGCCCTGGAACGCCGACATCGTGCGTCCGGGGCTTTCTTTATGACGGGGAAGGAGAAGCGCTTGACTTGGAGTGCGCTCCAAGTGGTTCAATGGTCGACGATCGGTATCATGACGGAGGTTGAACATGGAGCAACGACAACTGCGCGAGCTGCTCGAGCGCGTCGCGGCGGGCGAGACCGCCGTCGACGAGGCCGAGCAGGCGCTGCGCATCGCCCCGTTCACGGAGCTGGGCTACGCGACGGTGGACAACCATCGCGGCATGCGCCAGGGCGTGTCGGAGGTGGTGTACGGTGCGGGCAAGACGGCCGAGCAGATAGCGGGCGTGTGCCGCGCGCTCGTGGAGAACGGGCAGGAGCGCGTGCTGGTCACCCGGCTCGACGCCGAGAAGGCCGCCGCGGTCGAACGTGCCCTGGAAGGCGCGTGCCCTCTCGCGTTCGCTTACCGCCAAGGACCGCGTCTCGGCATCCTGGGCGAGGCGCCCGAGCCCGACGGCAACGGGCCTATCGTGATAGCCGCCGCCGGCACGAGCGACCTTCCGGTGGCGGAGGAAGCCGCCGTGACGGCCGAGATGCTGGGCAACGAAGCGGTGCGCCTGTACGACGTGGGCGTGGCCGGCATCCATCGCTTGCTGGCGCATGCCGACGACATCGCGCGGGCCAGCGTCGTGGTGGCGGTGGCGGGCATGGAGGGCGCGCTGGCCAGCGTGGTGGGCGGTCTCGCGTCGTGCCCGGTGATCGCCGTGCCCACGAGCGTGGGCTACGGCGCCAGCTTCGGCGGCGTCGCGGCCCTGCTGGCCATGCTGAACTCGTGCGCCTCGGGCGTGTCCGTCGTCAACATCGACAACGGCTTCGGCGCGGGCTACCAGGCCCATATGATCAACCATGTGAAAGCGAGGACGGCATGACGACGTTGGTTTGGAACTTGGAAGAGAACGCCACGCGGCGGCACCTGCTGGCCGAGGCGTTGCTGCAACTGCCCGAAGAGCGGCGCGCGCAGGTGCTGGAGGCCGCCGAAGCGGCCGGCGTGCCCGACGGGCATCATCACGACCTGGGCGAGGTGAACGCCACCATCGATGCGCTCGATGCGAGCGAGCGGGCGAAGGACGACATGCGCGCCGTCTACCGCATCCTCGCCGAGGCCGAGGCGACGGCGCACGGCTGTGCGGTGGAGGAGACGCACTTCCACGAAGTGGGCAACGGCGAGGCGCTGCGCAACGTGCTCGCTATCTGCCTGGCCGTGGAGGCGCTCGACCCGGACGAGATCGCGGCCACCCGCGTGCAGACCGGCAGCGGCACCGTGCGATGCGCCCACGGCGAGCTGCCCATCCCCGCGCCG
Organism: Eggerthella sp. 1_3_56FAA; assembly: GCF_000185625.1. NCBI lineage: Bacteria > Bacillati > Actinomycetota > Coriobacteriia > Eggerthellales > Eggerthellaceae > Eggerthella > Eggerthella sp. 1_3_56FAA. Next base: position 683,293 of record NZ_GL622579.1, on the reverse strand, counting down.
GCCACCGCCGCCATCATCGCCCGCGGCATCCCCACGTGCGATCGCAAGCTGGAAGGCGAGCGCTGTACCCCCACGAGCGCCGCCGTCATCCTCCACTTCGTGCAGCGCTACGACGCGTAGCAACCCGCTCCGCCGCTCCGCGTCGTAGCGCTTCGTCAGAGTGTTTCACGTGAAACACTCGTTCGAGCAAACAAATGTTTCACGTGAAACATCCGCGCGGCATTTGGAGGGAGAACAACGCCTCGCGGGTTGGCGCAGCAAGGCAGCGAGAAGGCCCCCGGCGTTCGGAGTTGTCCCGCTGCGCTGCCAAGCGTACTTCGGTACGCGCCGAGCGGCGCACAAGGGGCAAGGCCGGATGCCGGGGGCCTTCGCAGTGCCGGGTCGTTCCGTCGGCCGCGAGGCCGACGGAACCGGCTAGTTCAGGAAGTCCTCGAGGATCTCCTGCTCGGCTTCCTCTTCGGTCAGCCCCAGGGTCATGAGCTTCGTGATCTGGTCGCCGGCGATCTTGCCGATGGCGGCCTCGTGCACCAGCAGGGCGTCCTCGTGGGCGGCCTCGATGCCGGGGATGGCGGTCACCTTCGCCGTGCCCATGAGGATGGCGTCGCACTGCACGTGGCCGCGGCACTGCGCCTCGCCGATGACCAGCGGGTTGAAGATCTGCTTGGAGTTGTCCTGCGCCACCGAGCGCGAGATTACCTGCACGCTGGAATCGTCGCCCTTGAGCTCCACCTTCATGTTCGAGGTGGCCACCTGGTCGTCGTGGGTCAGCAGCTTCTCGGTCAGCACCAGCTTCGCGCCCGCGCCCAGCTCGGCGTTCGTGTCGCGCACGGTGGACGACACGCCGCGCAGCTGTGTGAGCTCCATCTCGCAGCTGGAATTCTCGTCCATGATCACGTTGGTCACGGGGTTGAGGATGCGCTCGCCGGTGCCGGTGCCTTCACCGTAGTGCTTCTCCACGTACTTCACGCGGCTGTTCTTGCCGCAGTAGAAGGTATGGATGCCGTCATGCTCGGAGGCCTGGTGGCTCTCGTTGTGGATGCCGCAGCCGGCGATGATGGTCACGTCGCAGTCGTCCTCGATGTAGAACGTGTTGTACACGACGTCCTTCAGGCCCGCCTGCGTGACGATGACCGGGATGTACACCGTCTCGCCCTTCGTGCCGGCCTTGATGCGGATGTCGATGCCGGGGTTGTCCGTCTTCGTGGCGATCTCGATGTTCGCCGAGGAGTGGCGCTCGACGAGCTCGCCGTCCTTGCGGATGTTGAACGCGCCTTTCGGCATGCCGTGTATGTTGGCGATCTCGGCGAGCAGGCTCTCGTCGATGGGGGAAAGATCAACAGCCATGATGGCCTCCTTCTGGTTCAAAGCGGCGGCTTCGTGCAGCTGCCGCGTGCGTGAACGCGAACGAATGTTTCACGTGAAACATTCGCAGCGCGGCGTGGGCGGGTTAGCAGGTGGTGGCGATCTCCGTGAGGTGCAGCTCGGTGGGGGTGCTCAGCTGGCAGCCGGGGATGCCCTTCGCCACGAAGCCCAGCTTCGGCATGAGCTCCTCGGGCGTGCCCGTCTCGGCAACCTTGCCGTCGCGCAGAAGCACGATCTCGTCGGCCAGCTGGATGATGCGCTCCTGGTGCGAGATGATCACGATGGAGCGGCCGTCGCGCGCCTCGTGGATGTCGCGGAACGTCTCGGTCAGGCGGTCGAAGCTCCACAGGTCGATGCCCGCCTCGGGCTCGTCGTAGATGGCCAGCTTCGGGTCGCGCGCGAGGATGGTGGCGATCTCGATGCGCTTCACCTCGCCGCCGGACAGGTTCTTGTCCACCTCGCGCGTGAGGTAGCTGGCCGAGCACAGGCCCACCTTCGCCAGGTACTCGTTGCACGCGAGCATCGGCAGCTTCTTGCCGGCCGCGATGTCCAGCAGCTTCTTCACCTTCATGCCCTTGAAGCGTGCGGGCTGTTGGAAACCGTAGCCGATGCCCTTCTTGGCGCGCTCGGAGATGGACAGGTCGGTGATGTCCTCGCCGTCCAGCAGGATCTGGCCGCTCGTCGCGCGCTCGACGCCCATGATGAGCTTGGCCAGCGTCGACTTGCCCCCGCCGTTCGGGCCGGTGATAACCGTGAAGCGGCCGTCGGGGATGGTGAGCGACAGATCGTCGATGATGCGCTTCGTTTCCTTCGATCCGTCCGCAAGCGGCACCTCGAAGGTGAGGTTCTTGAGTTCCAGCATAACAGCAGCTCTCCGTATTCTTCTCGTCTATTTGATACTGTATTACTATCATTATTGCGGCGCTCGGTCAAGCGCGGCCGCATGCTCGGCGACAGGCGCGTCCGCCTCGGCCGTCAACGGCCGGGACGACCCCCGGATCCAATCGCTTCGCACGCACTCGGTTCCAACCGCTTATTCTAGCTCAAGCGCGAGGACGTGTGCTTCGGAAGTACGATTTTCAGGGCTTGCCAGGCAAAGGCCGGCGTGCGAGCATCCGGCAGGGGTTCGGGTGGCGATAATGCATCGAATTCGGAACTCTCAGGGCTGCGTTGCGGAGAGCCCGAGGGGTTCCTTTCGACGGAATGCCTGGTCGCAAAATGCGCGACACCATAGCAGGGCCGCTATTCGCGCTTTCGACCCCCGCGCGTATTCCGAATTCGATGCATTGTTGCCATTCCGGCCTCGGTCCGTGATCGCCGTGACGCGCTGTCGCGGTTGCGTGCGAAAGGGGCTGGGCGCGAGGCGGCCCCGGCGTCTGCGTCGGGGCCGCGGTCGAAGCGCTCTGTTTACGTCGCGGGCCTACTCGTTCAGCAGGTCGATAACCGCAAGGCCGGCATCGGACGCCTCGATGATGTCCTTGCTGCCGAACACGCACACGGCGTTCATCGCGACGGCTTCGGCGATGGGCCCGGCCAGCGCGCGCAGCGCAGCGGCGTCCGCGTCGATCATCTGGGCGCGCGTGGCGGCACGGCTCTCGGGCGTGCGTCCGCCGAAGAAGTCGCCGTCCTGGCGCCGCACGAGGGCGCGCGCCTTGAGCGGGGTGTCGAACCCGGCCACGGTGCTCACCACGTAGCCTTCCATCGCCTCGGCGGCGGGGTCGAACTTGGCCAACCACTCGGAAGCCCTGGCGAAGTGGGCCAGCGTGTCGTCGAGGTGCGGGTCGCGATACGAGTAGAAGCGCAGATTGCCGGTGCGCGCCGTCTGGAAGCCCGCCCCGTACGCGCCGCCCTTCACGCGCACCTCGTTCCACAGGTAGTCGTAGGAAAGCGCCCGCGCGGCCACCTGCCAGGCGCCCGTGTAGCCCGCGTCGAAGGCGCGGCGGTCGAAGCCCTGGGCCGCATAGCACACGTCGGTGGGCACGATGAACGCCTCATTGAGCGCCACGGGGTCGGGCGCGATCAAGCGCACGCCGTCAGCGGGGCGCGTGCGGCCGAGCGCGGCGCCTGCGGCCAGGAAGCGCTCGTAGTCGCCGTCCGTGCCGGTGAAGCTCAGCGTCAGAGCGTCGTCGGCGAACAGGCGCGCGGCGAGGTCGGCCAGGCGCGCGGACACCTCTTCGGCGCGCTCGTCGAACGAGGCCAGCAGCTGCTTGAGGAAGCGGTAGAACCCGACGCCGCCCAGCTGCTCGCGCACCACGCCGGCCGGCAGGTAGTACGAGGCCAGGTGCGCCATGGCGCTGGCGTGCCCCGCGTTCGCGAAGCCCTGCTCCATGCCGATGCGGCGCTGCTGCAGCACGTCCTTGATCTTGCCCGTGTCGGAGAAGTCGGTCTCCAGCATGATCTCGCGGGGCAGCTCGGCCAGCTCGCGCACGTTCTCGGTCAGAGCGCTGGAGCTGACGACGAACTTCGGAGCCAGGGCAGCGGGGTCGGTCTCGCTCTCGTAAATCTCGGCGAAGAACGTGAGGTTGCCCAGCTTGCCGTTGACGAGCGTGTCCAGCTCGGAGGCGGTATGTCGTGCGGTTCCCAGCTTGCCCAGCACGAGGCCCAGAACGGCCACGTAAGGAAGTTCGTCGAACGCGACGCGGTCGAGGTCGAAGTAGCGGTAGGCGTAGGCGATGCCGCGCGTGGGAACGTCGTGGCGCAGCGTAGGAACAGACGCGTCTTCTACCGGGCCGTACGCGGGCTCCTCGGGAGCGTCCTTTATGTCGGCTACCGACAGGCGCGGCAGCACGGCCAAAGCTTCGGGCGAGTCGGGCTCCTCCTGCAAGCGGCGCAGCGCGGCCTCCTCGTCGGCCACGCGAACGTAGTCCTCGGGAGTCATGGCGGCTTCGACGGCGGCCAGGCGCTCCTCCTCGTAGGCGTCCTCGTCGCCGTCGACCGGCACGATCTCCACCTCGGCCATATGGTCGCTGTCCAGGAACACCTCGCGGATCAGCCGCTCGAAATACCCCTCGTCCAGCGCTTTGCGCAGAAACGCGAAGTCGTCCTCGTACTTGAGGTAGGACGTGGCCGCATCGTCGTCGTACAGCCAGCCCGCCAGCGAGCTCATCGCCAGCGCTACGCCGTCGGGCATGCCGTACTCGCGCTCGCGCATGACGAACTCGGCGCGCGACAGCGACGCCTCCACGAGCGTGCGGTCGAGCCCTCCGTCGGCCAGCTTGCGCAGCGTTTCCTCCACGACCGGGCGGAAACGCTCGGCACCGCCTTCCTCCAGTCCGCGCAGCTGGATGACCGCGAACGGCTGCAGCAGCGAGTCGGCGAAGAACGCCGTAGCGTCGGCCGCCAGCCCCGCGTCCAGCAGGGCGCGCTTGAGCGGCGCCTCGTTCGAGCCTGCGATGGCGTCGATGAGGATGTCCACGGCCGTCATGCGCGTGCGCTCGCACGCGTTGCCGATGACGTAGCCCAGCCCGGCGCACGCGTTCTCGGGCGCGGTAGCCATGTTCCTCTTCACGCCCAGCGCGCGTACGGGCGCCTGCTCGCGCAGCTCGTGGGGGCCGAGAGGCGCGCCCTCGGAGCCGATGCCCGTCGCGGCCGCCTGCTCGTCGGCGACGGGGGACAGGTAGCGTTCGTTGAGGAAGGCCAGCATGCCGTCCAGGTCGAGATCGCCGTACAACGTGAGGTAGCTGTTGTCCAGGCGGTAGTGGCGGCGGTGCTCCTCCAGGAACTGCTCGTAGGTGAGGTCGGGGATGGCGCGCGGCGTGCCGCCCGACTCGAAGCGGTAGGCCGTGTCGGGGAACAGCGCCGCCTGCAGCTCGTCGTACAGCACCGAATTCGGATCGGACAGCGCGCCCTTCATCTCGTTGTACACCACGCCGTTCAGCACGAGGCGCGCAGACCCGTCGGCGGCTTCCGTGGCGGCCACGGCGTCGCCTGCAACGGAGTCGCCCGCTTCGGCTTCCGTGTCGCCGCCCAGCTCGTAGTGCCAGCCCTCCTGTTCGAAGATGGCGCGTTTACGGTAGATGGCCGGGTGCAGCACCGCGTCGAGGTACACGTCGGCGAGGTTCAGCAAGTCCTGGTCGTTCGTGCTGGCCACCGGATACATCGTCTTGTCGGGGAAGGTCATGGCGTTCAGAAACGTCTGCATCGAGCTTTTCAGCAGGTCGACGAACGGCTCCTTGACGGGAAACTTGTCCGAGCCGCACAGCACCGAGTGCTCCAGGATGTGGAACACGCCCGTGTCGTCGGCGGGCGGCGTCTTGAACGCGATGGAGAACGCCTTGTTGTTGTCGTCGTTTCGCAGGTACAGCAGCTGCGCGCCGCTCTTGTCGTGGTCGAGCACGTACGCCGTGCCGTCGATCTCGGGAAGTTCTTCGCGCGTGCGCACGGTGAATCCGTGCAGCTTCTGCTCGGGAGCAAGGTCCATGCAATGCCGCCTTTCCGGATGAGCTCGATACCGATAATCGGCCGTCGAGCGCGAGTTCGTGTGTCGACGTCTATGATAGCGCGAACAGGTCGCATCGTCGTCAGGGTTCGCCGACGATCCGGAGAATCGTTGCACACCGGTTAAGCCCAAGGCGCTCATGCGGGGCGAGAGGCCCGCCCAAGCAGGCAGGCCTCTCGAAGGGGAGGGGGCGATTGTCCGATGCCGCTAGGCTGCGGAGGCCTCCGCAGCGGCGCTTCGACCCGCGATGCGGCCGAGCGTCATCGCGCTGAGCACCGTGGCTCCGGCGGCGCAGTTCCACTCGCATACCACGCCGGCGGCGTACAGGCCGGGGATCGGTTCGGTCAGCGAGCCGCTGGAAGCCAAGGCGAGCCTGAGGGCCTGAGCCTGCTCGTTCGTCTTGAAGCCGCCGACGGTGACCGAGGTGCTCACGGCGATAGGAGCTGCGTAGAAGGGGCCGGTCATGGGCACCATCTTGTCGGCGGGAGTTCCGCAGTCCTCGTCCTTGCCCGCTTCGCAGAAGCCGTTATAGCGCTCGACGGTGGCCTTCGCCTTCGCGCCGTCGAGGCCTACCATGCCGGCGACTTCCTCTACGGTGTCGGCGGTGGCCCATTTCAGCGGGTACGTGGCCTGCATGGCGTCCAGCTCGGGCGTGGTTCCCAGCAACGCGATGACCGGCGATCCCTGCTCGTTCTGCTTGCGCACGATGGCGCGGTGCCCGTTGGGGTTTTCGTAGGGGGTCGATTCGTCGAAGAAGCGCTGGCCTTCGGCATCGAGCCAGAGCCCCGGCAGGCGCATCCCGTAGTTGATGTTGACGATGCTGCCCGATTCAAGGCCTGCCAACGAGCTCATCAGCGGCATGTCCGAGACGCGTGTGGTGTAGGCGCCCAGCTCCATGGCCATGACCAGGCCGTCGCCCGTGGCTCCGGGGTTCGAGCCCGGCAGCAGGTTGGCGCATTCGGCGTTCATCTGGCCGATCATGGCCGTGCTTCCGGCGAAGCTGCCCGTTGCCATGACCACGCCTTTGTTCGCCTTGATGCGCACGGGGTTCTTCTTCTGAACCGCCTCCACGCCGATGACGCGTCCGTCGGCGTCGGCGACCAGCTTCGTTGCCGAGGTGTCGGTGAGCGTGCCCACGCCGGCTTTTTCGGCCGTCTCGGCGAGCACGCGCACCATCTCGGCGCCCTTGCCATCGACATGGTGGATGACCGGCAGTTCGGTGTACCCGAACAGCGGCCCTACTTCCTTCAGGAAAGGCACGCCCATCTCCTGCAGCCAATCGATCGTCTCTCCGCTCTTGTCGGCCAGCACGCGCGCGATGGCGGGATCCTTCGGTCCGTACCATTCGGGATGACGCGTGAACCAGCGGTACACGTCGTCGGCGTCGGCGTCGATGCCCTGCTCTTTCGCCAGTTTGGTGCCCCAGCCGCCCAAGATGCCGTCGCTCAGCGCGGAGTCGCCTCCGACGGCGCTGGCCTTCTCGAGCAGCAGCACGCTCGCACCCGCGTTCGCGGCTTCGATGGCGGCCGCGAGTCCGGCCCCGCCTGCTCCCACCACCACGACATCGGCTTCCTGATCCCACTCCTGCGAATCGCTCGAGGACGTCGGTGCGCTGCATCCGGCCAAGAACGAGGACGCCGCAACGCCCATAGTGCCGGCGAGCGCCGCTCCTACGAATCCCCTTCGCGTCATGCGCTTTCCATCGCTCATGATCCCACTCCCTTTCATGATGTTGTCGATTGTTCCTCCCTTTCGGCTTGCGCCTGGCGAAAAGGGTACGCGGCCATCGATTTAACTGTCAATATCTGGAAAATTGATAGTTATCTGAGGCTTTCCCGAAGTGCGAAAAGCGGGGAATCCCCGAAGAAATACCAGTTCAAACCTCTTGCCACCGTTGTCCGTTCCCTTGTTGGCATTCGAACGAGAAGCACGTATCATGAACTATCAAAATCTATCAAATCGAGGAGGGGCGATCTGGTGGAGACGAAGACGGCCGCCATGTCCGATGCGACGGTGCGGCAGATGATCTCGCTTTTGAAGGATCCGGTGTTCTGCGGCCTGCGCGTGTTGGCGGACGAGCGTCCGCTGACGCGCGAAGAGTTCGAAATGCTTGCTATGCCGGAGGGCGTCTCGCGCGAGCAGGCGTGGGACATCCTCAACGCGCTGCGGCGCCAGACGGCCGTCGAACTGCCGTTTCGCGATGGGGAAGGGCGGCGCGGTTGGTACTATCCCACGCGCTCGATCGTGGCGAACCTCGACGATATCGACAAGCGCTGCCATGCAGGGTCGTGGCTCGATTTGGCCGTGCGTTCGCGCAACGCCACGTACTTTCTGGTAGAGGCGCACGTGGACGAGGCCGTTGCGACGCTGAAAGAGGACGGTTTGTCCATCGGTTACGAGAAGGCGCGCGAGGTGCTGCTTTCCGAGCGCGACCCGGAAACCTCGGAAGAGCGCCTCCTTTTGAACTGGCATCGAACCGCCTGGCATCTTGAGGAGCTTGCCGGAAGGCCTTGCACGCCCGAGATCGTCCTCGAGGTGTACGAACGGGTTTCGCGCGGCGTGGAGCGCCAGGTCACCCGTTCGTCGCGACAGGGTTCCCGCTTGTGGAAGCGCAAGCCGCTCGATCGCTCTGCGGCGCTCGCGCTCGTGTCGAAGATCATCGAGGAGAACAGCGAAACGTATGCCGAGCATCCGCTGTTGCTGGCCTTGGGCGTCCGCCACCTGTTCATGAGCGTGCACCCGCTGCCGGATTGGAACGGCGCCGTGTGCTCGCTCATGATGAAGCTGTTGTTCAGGAAGACGGAACGGCCCGTGTTGGCGTACGTGCCCATCGTGAAGCCTATGGGCGCCTGGGAAAGCGGCATCCTTCGCCCGCCCGCCGTCATGTCGCTGGTGAAAGACGCCGCCGTCCTCGTTGACGGCGAGGTCGACTACACCATCCACATCGACGTGGCGACGGGTTTGGTGCGCAAGAAGCTGGACGAGGTCGAAGCGGAGCTCAAACGCATGCTCAAACGTGATGAGGCGTTCGTGCGCGCGCTGCGAAACGACGTAGACGTCAATCATCGGCAGCGCTCCGTGCTGCAGATGGCCCTCAGCAATCCTGAGGCGGTGTTTCGCATCGAGTCGCATCAGAAAACCCACAAGGTCGCTTACGCCACGGCGCGTGCCGACCTGTACGGTCTCGTCGACCTTGGGTTTTTGAAGTGCGTCCGCACGAAGCGCGCCTTTGAGTTCCCCGTGACCCCCGGCCTTCGCCAGCTGTTGACGCGCTCTTGACGTGCTTTCGCAAAAAAGCGCCCGGACATGAAAAAGCCTCCCATTTCTCATGTCCGAGAAATGGGAGGCGGTTCGATCGCGCGGGGGCGGCGAGGTTCTCGTTGTCAGATCACGGCCGTCCCGGGGCCGCCTTTGTCGTAGCGGTGGCAGGCCACGCAATGATCGGGCTTCACCTCGACCAAAGGAGGCATGATCTCGTCGCAGCCGTTCACCTTCGCGAAGCAGCGGCTGGCGAAGCGGCAGCCCGGCGGCGGGTCGATGGGCGAGGGCACGTCGCCTTCCAGGATGATGCGCTCCTTCTTGGCGGCGGGGTCGACCGACGGGATGGCCGACAGCAGCGCCTGCGTGTACGGCGACAGCGGGTCGGCGTACAGCGCGTTCTTGGGGGCGATCTCCATCATCTTGCCCAGGTACATGACGCCCACGCGGTCGGACACGTGCTTCACCACGTTCAGGCCGTGCGCGATGAACAGGTACGTCAGGCCGAACTGCTCTTTCAGCTCGTCCAGCAGGTTCAGCACCTGCGCCTGGATGGACACGTCCAGCGCCGACACGGGCTCGTCGCACACGATGAGCTTCGGGTTCACGGCTAGGGCGCGCGCGATGCCCACGCGCTGGCGCTGGCCGCCCGAGAACTCGTGGGGATAGCGGTTGCGCATGTAGTTCGCCAGGCCCACGCGCTCTAACAGCTCGTTCACGCGATCCTCCACCTGGTCTTTCGGCAGGATGTTGTTCGTGATGATGGGCTCGGCGATGATGTCGCCGATGCGCATGCGCGGGTTGAGCGACGCGTAGGGATCCTGGAAGATCAGCTGGATGTCTTTGCAGTACTGCTTGCGCTCGGCCGGCTTCATCGCCGTCAGCTCTTTGCCGTCGAAGACGATTTTGCCCGACGTGGGCTTCAGCAGGTTCACCAGCATCTTGCCTACGGTGGTTTTGCCGCAGCCCGATTCGCCCACCAGGCCGAACGCCTCTCCCTTGCGGATTTGGAAGCTCACGTCGTCCACGGCCTGCACGTAGGAGGTCGCCTTGCCGAAGAAGTTCGTGTCTGCGGCGAAACGCTTCGTGAGGTGCTGGACGTCGAGCAGGATGTCCTGCTCGACCGCGCCCGCTTGCGCGGACGCGGTCGCGTTGCTCGCGGTGTTCTCGCTCATCGGCTCGCCTCCTCTTCCTTCTCGATCTCCTCGATCTCCGCCTCGCGCAGATCTTCGGCAGCCAACAGCGCCTCGGCGGTCTCCACCTCGCGCGCCGCTTCGACGTCGGCCAGCGCCTCGGCCTCGGCTCGGGCGATGGCTTCCTCGCTCTTCACTTCTCCGTCGGCGCTCTCGTACAGGAAGCAGCGCACCTTATGGCCGTCGACGTCCACAAGCTCGGGAACCTTCGTGCGGCAGATGTCCATGCAGGAGTCGCAGCGGTCTGAGAAATGGCAGCCCGGCGGCATCTCCAACGGGTTCGGCACCATGCCCTTGATCATGTACAGGCGCTTCGAATCGTCGTCCTCCAGGCGGGGGATGGACTTCAGCAGGCCCAGCGTGTAGGGGTGCATCGGGTGGTCGAACAGCGTGCGCACCTCGGCTTCCTCCACCACCTGGCCGCAGTACATGACCACCACGCGGTCGGCCGTCTCCGACACCACGCCCAGATCGTGCGTGATCAGCAGCACGGCCATGCCCGTGTCGTCGCGCAGGCGGCGCAGCAGATCGAGGATTTGCGCCTGGATGGTCACGTCGAGGGCCGTCGTCGGCTCGTCGGCGATGAGCAGCTTCGGGTTGCAGGCCAGCGCCATGGCGATCATCACGCGCTGGCGCATGCCGCCCGACATCTGGTGCGGGTAGTCGTTGATGCGTGCCTCGGGGCTGGGGATGCCCACTTTGCGCAACAGGTCGACGGCACGGTCCTTCGCCTCGGCCTTCGACACTTTCTCGTGGGTGCGGATGGCCTCCACGATCTGGTTGCCCACGCGGTACACCGGGTTGAGCGAGGTCATGGGCTCCTGGAAGATCATCGCCATGTCGTTGCCGCGCAGTTCGCGGTACTGCTTCTCGGACAGGGTTGCGAGGTCCTTGCCTTCGAACTCCAGGGAGCCGCCGGCCACGTGTCCCGGCTCGGCCAAAAGACCCATGATGGACAGGCTGGTCACGGACTTGCCGGAACCCGACTCGCCCACGATCGCCAGGATCTCGCCTTGATCCACGTCGAAGCTCACGTCTTCGACGGCGCGGACGATGCCCTTCTTGACGGGGAACTCCGTTGAGAGGTTCTTCACCGAAAGAAGCACGGGATCACCTCTTCCTTGCTTTGGGGTCGAGACCGTCGCGCACGCCGTCGCCCAGGAGGTTGAACGCGAGCACGGTCAGCGTGATGGCCAGGCCGGGGAATATCATGAGCCAAGGCGCGCGGAACAGCTCGTTGCGCCCGCGGCCCAGCATGTCGCCCCATTCGGCGGCAGGCGGCTGCACGCCCAAGCCGAGGAAGCCGAGGGCGGCTGCGTCGAGGATGGCCGTGGAGATGCCCAGCGTGGCGCGGACGATGATGGACGGCAGCACGTTGGGAAGCACGTGCTTGAACACGATCTTGAAGTTGGAATCGCCGATGACGCGCGCGGCGGCCACGTAATCGTTCTCCTTGATGGAGAGGATCTCGGAGCGCACGATGCGCGCGTATTCGGGGATGGCCACCAATCCGATGGCCACGACCGCCTTTTCGATGCCGGGCCCGAGCGCCGCCATGATGGCGATGGCCAGAAGGATGGAGGGGATGGCCAGCATCATGTCCATGATGCGCATGATGACGGTGTCCCACTTGCCGCCCTTGTAGCCGGCGATGGAGCCCAGGATGACGCCCACGGTGAGCGAGATGGCCACGGCGGCCAGGCCCACGGTCAGCGTGATCTGCGTGCCCACGAGCACGCGGCAGAAGATGTCGCGGCCCTGGATGTCGGTGCCGAACCAGTGCTGCGCCGAGGGCCCCAGCAGCGATTCGCCGAGGTTCTGCGCGTACGGGTCGTAGGGCAGGATGCCGGGCGCCAGCTTCGTGACGATGGCGATGGCGGCCAGGATCAGGATGAAGATGCCGCTGACGAGCGACGCCTTGTTGGACACGATGCCCGCGAACACGTCTTTCCAGATGCTCTCGTGCTTCTCCTTGACCGGTTGGCCGTTCAGCAGCGCGGCATCGCCGGCCGGCTCCGTGGCGAGCAGCTTGTTCTTCGCCATGCGGATCACCCCTCTTCCTTCGCGCCGTACTTGATGCGGGGATCGAGGTAGGCGTACACGATGTCGACGACGAGGTTCATGATGACGAAGATGACCGCCACCAGAAGCACGATGCCCTGGACGACGGGGAAGTCGCTCTTCAGCACGCAGTCGACGGCGAACTTGCCGATGCCGGGCCATGCGAACACCGTCTCGGTGAGCAGCGCGCCGCCCAAGAGGCTTCCGAACTGCAGGCCGATGACCGTGGACACGGGCAGCATGGCGTTGCGCAGCGCGTGCTTGATGTTGACGGAGCCCTTCGACAGGCCTTTGGCGCGCGCGGTGCGGATGTAGTCGGCGTTCAGCGTCTCCAGCATGCTGGAGCGCGTCATGCGCGTGATGATGGCCATGGAGTACAGCGACAGCGCCAACGTGGGCAGGATGAGGTGCACCAGCACGTCGGCGAGGCCGGCCCAGTTGCCCTGCATGATGGTGTCGAGAATGAAGAATCCGGTTCCTCCCGACGGTTGCAGGAGGGGCGACACGCGGCCGCTCGACGGCAGCCAGTGCAGGATGCCCGAGAACAGCAGGATAAGCAGGATGCCCGACCAGAAGATGGGCATCGATACGCCGACGAGCGCGATGAGCATGCTCACGTTGTCGGCCGCCTTGTTCTTCTTCACTGCCGCCAGCACGCCCAAGGCCACGCCGACGATCGACGCCACGATGATGGCGCAGATAGCCAGCTCGGCGGTGGCGGGGAAACGCGCCGCGATCTCGGCCGTGACCGGCTGGTGGGTGTAGTACGACGTGCCCAGATTGCCTTGGAGCGCGCCGACGATGAAGTTGATGTACTGCAGCCAGATGGGATCGTCCAGCCCGTTGTCGGCGCGCCATGCCGCCATCGCCTCGGTCGTTGCGTGCTCGCCCAGAACCACCGGAGCCGGGTCCGGGGCCAACACGCGTGTGATGAGAAAGATGATGACTGTCACACCCAGCAAAACGGGAATCACCATGAGGATTCGTTTGAGGATGTATTTGAGCAACTGCTGCTCCTTTCTTTACCGGGATCCGTCCGGGCGGCGTGTCGGCGCCGAGCGAACAGGAATGAAGCCGGAGGCAGTGCCTTCGGCTTCGAGCGCGCGTCCGGTTTCGCCCGAACGTGCAGTCGTGGATCGAAAAAGATCGCATGACAGTGTAGCGCACTTGCTCTCGTTTGACGGCAAGAACGCCATGCCGAGCGGTAATAGAACCCAAAAAAGGGGCCGCTCGACGCCGAGCGGCCCCGTCCGCGCGAAGCGAGAGGCTTACGCTTCCTTGGATACGCCCTTGAAGAAGGCAACGCCCGTCGGATGGTAGTAGAAGTCCTTGACCTTCGGGTTGATGCCCAGCAGGTTCTTGGAGTGGGAGATCAGCACCCACGGCTGCTTCTCGGCAACCATCTCCTCGCACTTGAGGTAGATGGCGTCGCGTTCATCGCCGTCGGGCGTGTCGACGCCCTGAGCGATGAGGGCCTTGTACTCGTCGTCCTGGAAGTGCGCCACGTTCATGGACCAGTTCGTGTCGGCCAAGAGGTTCATGAAGTTGTCCGGATCGCCGTTGTCGCCCGTCCAGCCGTAGAAGCAGATGTCGTAGGGATCGGTCTGCACCTTGGTCTTGTAGGTGGTCCAGTCGTACTCGGTGATGCTCACGTCGACGCCTACCTCGGACAGGTAGCCTTGGATCATGTTGGCCAGCTGGCTGCCGCCCTTCTGGTTGTAGGGGCGCGCGGTGGTGTACGTGATGCACTGCAGCGAGGTGATGCCCTTGTCGGCCAGGGTCTTCTTGGCGGCCTCGGGGTCGTACGCCGTCTGCTTGACGTCCTTGGCGTACGGGGCCATCCAGGTGGGCATGACCGAGTTGGCCACGGTGGCGTAGTCGCCGTAGATGGCCTGCACCATCTCTTCGACGTTGATGGCCTGGGCGACGGCCTTGCGCACTTCCTGGTCGGTGCACTGGCCGGTCTCGGTGTTGAACGCCATGTAGTTGATGGTCATGCCGTCCTCGGAGAACAGCTCGAAGCCGTTGCTGGTCACCTGGTCGGCCGACGAGGGGTCGACGCTCGAGATGATGTCGCACTCGCCGTTCATGAGCGAGGTCAGGCGCGTGTTGCCCTCGGCGATGATCTTGAACACGAGGTTCTTGACCTTCGGGGCTTCTCCCCAGTACTCGTCGTTAGCCACGAGGGTGACCGAAGCGCCCTTCGTCCAGTCGACGAACTTGTAGGGACCCGTGCCCTTGGGCTCGGCGATGGGCTGGCCGGGGGTGGCGGCATCGATTGCCGCAGGGGACACGATGGGGGAGGCCAGCGCCATGGCCAGGTTCTTCAGGAACGGGGTGGACGCGGCGCGCAGGGTGATCTTCACGGTGGTGGGATCGACGGCCTCGACGGTTTCGACGCCGTTGCCCGCCTCCTTCTCGCCGAACACGAACGACGCATAGGGCATGTCGGAGTTGCGGTTGGGCTCGAGCTGACGCTCGATGGACTTCTTCACGGCTTCCGCGTTGAACTCGGCGCCGTCGTGGAACTTGACGCCTTCGCGCAGCTTGATGGTGTACACCTTGCCGTCGTCCGAGATCTCGGGCAGATCGACTGCCAGGCACGGGGCGACCTTCGCATCCTTGGCGCCGTACTGGTACAGGCCTTCGTGGATGTTGCAGCTGACCACTGCGGACTCGCCGTCGTCGAAGTACGCCGGGTCGAGCGCGCGCGGATCGGCCGTGAGGCTGTACGTGATGGCGTCGGCCGCGCCGCCGCCCGTCGTGTCGCCGCCGCTCGCAGCCGGCGCGCTCGTGTCGCCGCCGCTGCAGCCCGCCATGCTCACCAGGCCGAAACCTGCGGCAGACACGCCGAGCAGCTCGACGAACTGGCGTCTGCTGAACGTGTTCTTGCTTTCTTCCATTTGTCGTTCTCCTTCCCTCGCACCCCGCGTCGAACGGGGCCCTCCAGCGAGTCGTGCGACTTTGCTGACGCTTTCGCGCATGCTAGCAAAAAAGCGTATCAACATACTCTAGTGCAATAAAGCACTGTGTACCAGGTAATTTACCCCATGGAAACAAATATCGGCCGTCTGCGGCGCGAAAAACCGCCCAAAGGCGCCTGCGGCAGCGCAACAGGCGGGCGCAAGCGGCACGATTATCGGCGCATTCGGGCCAAAATCGCGCTTTGCATTTCGCTGCGCGGCGCGCTATACTGGCGGGCGTACCCGGAAACCGAGCATGAAAGGCTCCCCTTTGCAACCTGTCGCCAACATCGTTTGCGCTGCCAGCGTCCTCGCGACGCCGGGTATCGGCGCATGGTGGTGGAGCAGAACGCATTAATCCCGGGTCCCCTGGCTTCTGTTCACGCACACATACTTATCAGAAGAGCCCTCGGAGATCCGGGGGCTCTTTTCGTGCGAGCTGCACGAACCGAAGCCGACTGCGAACATCCGCGGCGGGCAAGCCGCGGGACCGACCGATTGGAAAGGAAACGACCATGACCGAACAAGCACCGCATCGTCTGTACCTGCGCGAAGACCAGATCCCGACGCAGTGGTACAACCTGCGGGCCGACATGCCGGAGAAGCCGGAGCCCATCCGGCTGCCGAACGGCCAGGTCGCGCGCCCCGAGGATCTGGCTTCCGTGTTCTGCGACGAGCTGGTGCGCCAGGAGCTGGACGACGACACGGCCTACGTCGACATCCCCGAACCGGTGCTGGAGATGTACCGCATCTACCGCCCGTCGCCCTTGTGCCGCGCGTACAACCTGGAGAAGGCCCTCGGCACGCCCGCCAAGATCTACTACAAGTTCGAGGGCAACAACACGTCCGGCTCGCACAAGCTGAACTCGGCCATCGCCCAGGCTTATTACGCGAAGGCCCAGGATCTCGACGGCATCACCACCGAGACGGGTGCGGGCCAGTGGGGCACGGCGCTCGCCGAGGCGTCGGCGCATTTCGGGCTCAATCTGGACGTGTTCATGGTGAAGTGCTCCTACGAGCAGAAGCCGTTCCGCCGCAACATCATGGAGACGTTCGATGCGCACGTGACGCCCTCGCCGTCCGATACCACCGAGATCGGCCGCAAGATGCTCGCCGAACATCCCGACTCCTCGGGCTCGCTGGGCACGGCCATCTCCGAGGCCGTGGAACGCGCGCTCAACATTCCCGGCAACAAGGGCCGCTACACGCTGGGGTCGGTGCTTAACCAGGTGGTGCTGCACCAGTCGGTCATCGGCTTGGAGAGCTACGCCGCCTTCGAGGAGCTGGGCGAGTACCCCGACGTGGTCATCGGCTGCGCGGGCGGCGGCTCGAACCTGGCCGGCCTCGTGGCTCCCTTCATGCGCGACAAGATCAAGGGCGTGCGTCCCGACACGCGCTTCGTGGCCGTCGAGCCCGCCAGCTGCCCCTCGCTCACGCGCGGGCGCTACGCCTACGATTTCGCCGACACGGGCCGCACCTGCCCGATGGCCAAGATGTACACGCTGGGCAACGGCTTCCTGCCCAGCCCCGACCACGCCGGCGGCTTGCGCTACCACGGCATGAGCCCCATCGTGTCGAAGCTGAAGCACGACGGCTACATGGATGCCGTCGCCGTGAAGCAGACCGACGTGTTCGCCGCCGCCGTCGAGTTCGCGCGCCTCGAAACCATCCTGCCGGCCCCCGAGAGCGCGCACGCCATCTTCCAGGCCATGGAGGAGGCTCGCCGCTGCGCCGAGACGGGCGAGGAGAAGACGATTCTGTTCGGCCTCACGGGCACGGGGTATTTCGATATGAAAGCCTACGACGCCTACAACCGCGGCGAGATGAGCGACCATGTTCCCACCGACGAGGAGCTGGAGGTCGGCTTCGCCAGCATCCCGCACATCGAGGGCGTGCAGTAGGCGCGCGCCCTGCGGGCTTCGGGCCCCGCAGCCTATGCGTTGCGGGGCCCGGGTGCTACTATGGTTCCATGAGCCTTTTCCAAGCCGAGGACATAACCGCCTCCTACCTGCGCGCCGGCGTGCGCACGACGTTGTTGTCGGGCGCGAGCTTTTCGCTCGAAGCCGGCGGCGTGTACGACCTCGTGGGGCCGTCCGGGTCGGGGAAGTCCACGCTTTTGCGCGTGTGCGCCCGCATGCTGGCGCGCGACGGCGGGGAGCTGTTCTTGGACGGCGCGCCGTCCTCCTCGTTCGAGCCGGTGCAATGGCGCCGCCGCGTGTGCCTTGTGCCGCAGCAGCCGGCGCTCGTCGGCGGCACCGTGCGCGACAACCTGCTGCTTCCCTGGACGCTTTCCGTGAACGCGGGCTCGGCGCCGCCGGCCGACGGCGATCTCGAGCGCCTGCTGGAGGCGGCGGACTTGCACGACGTGGAGCTCGGCCGCAACGCGGCGCAGCTGTCGGGCG
>NZ_GL622579.1:655268-665279 GCF_000185625.1 Eggerthella sp. 1_3_56FAA | reverse complement strand
GGTGGACGCCGCGCTCGACGACGAGTCGGCTCGCGCGGTGGGGCGCCTGACCAAATCGCTCGTCGACGATCGCATGGCTTGTCTGCGCATCCGACACCGCGCTGCCGACGGCGTGGCCTGCGGCACCTTCTCGCTGCGCGACGGGGCGCTGTCGTACGCGTCGCGCGCCGACGCCGACGGGGAAGGGACGCGCTCGTGAGCGGGGGCGTCGTCGACATCGGCTACGTCGAGCTGTTCTCCGCGAGCGCCCTCATGCTGGTGGCCGGGCTCGTATCGTGGAAGTTGGAGCTCGGCCAGACGAGGCGCATCGTCGTGTCGTCGGTGCGCTGCTTCATGCAGCTTTTGGCCGCGGGGTTCCTGCTGACGTACCTGTTCGAGTTCCAAACCTGGTGGCTCGTCGCGCTCGTGCTGGCCGCCATGGTGATAGCCGCCACCCAGATAGCCGTGTCGCGGGTGAAGAGCCGCATACCCGGGCTCGTCCCCTCCGTGTTCGTGTCGCTGTTCGTGTCGTCGTTGGTCGTCGGGTTCATCGTGGTGGAGGGCGTCGTGCGCGCCGACCCGTGGTTCCACGCGCGGCAGGTGGTTCCCATCGTGGGCATGATCATGGGAAACGCCATGGCCGCGGTGGCGGTGGCCATCGACAGGCTGTTCTCGGACCTCGATGCGCGCGCAAGCGAGATGTTCTCTCTCACGGCCCTGGGCGCCACGCCGCGCGAGGCCGCCGCGCCTTCGCTCAAGGCCGCCATCGGGGCGGGCATGACGCCTGTGCTGGCGAACATGTCGGCGGCGGGCATCGTGACGTTCCCCGGCATGATGACCGGCCAGCTGCTGGCGGGAGCCGATCCTCTGTCGGCGGCGAAGTACCAGATCGTCGTCATGCTCATGCTGTCGGCCGCCAACACCGTCGCCATCGTGACGGCCTGCTTCATGACGTACCGCAAGCGCTTCGCGCCCGATGGATATTATTTGGACGAGGGCATACGCTAGGATAATCATCTATAATCGCATTGACGTGAAAGGACGATCCGTGGTTGCAGGCGAACCCAAGTTTTCCCATATTACCGTGACGCCCGACGACGAGGACGACGTCGTCATCCAGGCGGGAGCGCGCCCGACGCGGCCCGCTGATCCCGCCCCCGCATCGCCGTGCGAAGAGGAGCCGGCGCCCGAGCCCGAGCCCGCTGCGG
The DNA here is from genome assembly GCF_000185625.1 of Eggerthella sp. 1_3_56FAA. Taxonomy (NCBI): domain Bacteria; kingdom Bacillati; phylum Actinomycetota; class Coriobacteriia; order Eggerthellales; family Eggerthellaceae; genus Eggerthella; species Eggerthella sp. 1_3_56FAA. The sequence continues at coordinate 664,092 of NZ_GL622579.1, read as the reverse complement.
CGAACGGCTCCTCGACCGACGAGGACGCGCGGCCGAAGCGCGAGAAGGCCGGGAACGAGGGCTATCGGGAAACCACGATGGACGATCTCAAAGCTGCCCCGATGCCGCTTGCGCAGAAGGTCGTGCTTGCGCTCGCCGCGGTGGGCGTGGTCGCGATCGTCGCGTGGTACCTGTTCTTGCGCTAGCGCCCCCGTTCCACCTGTCAGGAAGGTTCAACGATGCCCAAACATGCTCCCAACGTACCCAAAGGCACCCCCTCCGACCGCTCCGACGAGCGCATCGGCCTCACCGAGGCCTTCTCGCCCGTGGGCGACGCGCAGGCGCCCGTCGACGGATCGGACGAGCGCATCGGCTTGACCGAGGCGTTCTCCCCGGTGGGCGACGGCGCGCATGCCGGCGGTTTCAGCTATCGGGGCGACAACGACGACGAGTACCCTGATGCCATCGAGGCTCTTGAGCCGGTTGACGCTCCTCCGCTCCTGTTCGGCGACGATACCGTAGCCGCGGAGCCCGAGGAGCCCCAGGGGCGTCACGGAAAGCAGAAGAAGGAAAAGAAGCAGAAGCAGCAGATCCCCGCCTATCAGCGCAAATCGCGGCGCATGCGCCGCGTGCTCATCGCCATCGTGGTGCTGCTGATCCTGTTGATCGGCGCGCTGGGATACTTCGCATGGCAGTGGTTCGAGGAAAGCCAGCTGATCGCGACGCAGCAGACCCAAGAGCAGCAGAGCTCGCAGGAAGTGGGTTCCATGCAGACCGACGAAACGAAGGACGCCACCACCGCCACCGCTAAGAAGACGAACGTTCCTAACCTGGCTGCCGTGCTGGGCATGACGAAGGACGAGGCCATCGCCGCGCTCAAGCACGGCGCCACCGAGACGACCTCGAAGGAAGTGAACGAAGAGGGCAATCCCGTCAAGACGAACGTGACGGTGGCCCTTACCGACGAGCCGGCCGACACGCGCTCCGGCACGCCGACGGTGTACCTCGGTCTCAACGAGGACGGTGCGGTCGTGCAGGCGGGCTACTCCGCGGCCACCGCGTCGCTGGGCTACGGCTCGCTCAGTTTCGTCGACGCGGTGAAGAACGAGGGCATCATCGAGAAGACGCTGCAGGAGGCGGGCGTCAATGTGCCTGCGGGCTCGGCGCAGCTTCCCGCCGACAAAACCGAATACTCCGAATACGCGAGCGACGGCACTACGCTCGTCAAGGAATCGTACTCGTTCTCCGGCACGGTCGATCTGAACGGAGCCGCGCACGAATGGTCGGCGCTGCTGCTGTACAACTACTCTACGGCGAACACGTCGGGCAACCTCGCCGACACCATCCGCATCGTATACGTGTACGTCAACGCGTAGCAGGGTTCCGTCAGCCTGGCGGCCGGCGGAACGGGTTGACGCCACGACCAGCCTCGCTGACTTACTGCGCCAACCTGCACGCTTTTCGCCCATTGACCGCTCGATACGTTGCGGGTAGAGTTTGCTGCAGGGCGATAACCGACGAAAGAGGGGCATCCATGATCGATCGGGGCACGTGCAAGGCCATGCTGCGCGAGAGCGCGCGGCTCATGCTGGAGCAGGCCGACCGCTTGAGCGACATCGACTCGAAGTTCGGCGACGGCGACCACGGCATCACCATCACGAAGATCGCCAAGCTCATGGACGAGCGCGCCGAGGCATGGGACGAGGAATCGATCAAGGACTTTCTCGACGACCTGGGTATGGCCGCCATGGCCGTGCGGGGCGGCTCGGCCGGCCCGTTGTACGGCACGCTCATCTCCGGCTTGGGCGCGCAATTGGGCGACGACGAGAACGAGCTGTCTGCCGACGCCGCGCGCCGCATGTTCGCCGGCTGCCTAGCCGAGATGCAGGACATCACGAACGCGCAGGTGGGCGACAAGACCATGATGGACGCGCTCATCCCCGCCGTGGAGGCCGCGCAGGCGTGCGAGGCCGAAGGCGACGACGCGGCAGCTGTGTTCGCGGCCGCGGCAGAGGCTGCCGAGGCCGGCGCGCGGGCGTCAGAGGGCTTCGCCTCGAAGTTCGGCCGCGCGCGCAGTTACGGCGACGCCACCATCGGCACGCCCGACGCGGGAGCCGTGTCGACCTCGCTGTTCTTGCGCGGGCTTGCAACGGGAGCCGCGCATCATTAGGCAATCGGGCCTGCCGCGTCGTGCGGCAGGCCTTTCTTTTCCGGCTGTCAAACGACTGAGGAGGAGCACCATGCAGATGAAGAAGTTCATCAACGATCCCGAGAACCTCACCGCCGAGCTGTTGGAGGGCCTGGCCCTGGCCAATCCCGACATCCTCGAGCTGGGCGAGGACAACATGGTGATCAACAAGAAGCTGGCCGAGGCCGATCGCGTCACCATCGTCACGCAGGGCGGCAGCGGCCACGAGCCGGCCATCGAGGGCTTCGTGGGCGAGGGCATGGTGGACATCGACGTGGTGGGCGACATCTTCGCCGCGCCCGGTCCGCAGGCCTGCGTCGACGCCATCAAGCTGGCCGACAAGGGCAAGGGCGTGCTCTACATCGTGCTCAACCACGCCGGCGACATGCTGACGGGCAACATGACCATGAAGCAGTGCAAGAAGCAGGGCCTCAACGTAGTCAAGGTGGTCACGCAGGAGGACGTGTCGAACGCCCCGCGCGAGAACGCCGACGACCGCCGCGGCCTGGTGGGCTGCATCCCCACGTACAAGATCGCCGGCGCAGCGGCCGCCGAGGGCAGAAGCCTCGAGGAGGTTGCCGCCGTCGCGCAGCGCTTCGCCGACAACATGGCCACCTTGGCCGTGGCCGTGCGCGGCGCCACGCATCCGCAGACGGGCACGCTTCTGGCCGAGCTCGGCGATGACGAGATGGAAATCGGCATGGGCCAGCACGGCGAGGAGGGCGGCGGACGCCAGCCCATGAAGTCCGCCGACGAGACGGCCGCCATCATGGTGAACGCGCTGGCGAAGGACATCGGCATCCAGCCGGGCGAGAAGGTCATGCTCATCGTGAACGGCTCGGGCGCCACCACGCTCATGGAGCAGCTCATCGTGTACCGAGCCGCGGTCAAGGAGCTGGCGAAGCAGGACATCGAAGTGGTCGCGAACTTCGTCGGCGAGATGCTGACCGTGCAGGAGCAGGCCGGTTTCCAGATGTTCATGGCGCGCATGGACGACGAGCTGCTGCGTCTGTGGAACGCGCCCTGCAACACGCCGTACCTGAAGAAGTAGGAGGAGGGTCATGCTCGCTTCCCTGAGCTCCGTCCTCGCCTGGGCGGAAGAGAACGGCTGCGCTGCCGCGGCCTTCGACACGCCGAACCTGGAGCTTCTGCTCGCAGCCATCGGCGCGGCCGAGCATCGCGGCGAGCCCGTCATCATCCAGCACGCCCAGCTGCACGAAGAGGAGACGTCCATCGACGTGATCGGCCCCATCATGGTGGCGCGCGCCGAGGCTTCGCGCGTGCCCGTGTGCGTGATGCTCGATCACGGCGAGGATATGGACTACGTGCGCCGCGCGCTCGACCTGGGGTTCTCGGCCGTCATGATCGACGGCTCGCAGCTGCCCTACGAGGAGAACGTGGCGCTGACGCTGGGCGCCGTGGAGCTGGCGCGCGAGTACGGAGCCGACGTGGAGGCCGAGATCGGCTTCACCACGGGCCACGAAGGGCTCGAGAACGCCGACGACGACCGGGAGAACGTGTACACCGACCCCGACGAGGCCGCGCGCTTCGTGGCCGACACGGGCATCGACGCCCTCGCGGCCAGCGTGGGCACGGTGCACGGCTTCTACCGGGCCGAGCCGAACCTCGATTTCAAGCTGATCGAGGAGCTGCGCATCCGCTGCGGCGTGCCGCTCGTCATGCACGGGGGCAGCGGCCTGTCGTGCGAGGACACGCGGGCGGCCATCCGTGCCGGCATCCGCAAGATCAACTACTTCAGCTACATGAGCAACGCGGGCGTGCGCGCCGTCGAGGCGCTCATCGCCGAAGAGCACCCGAAGTACTTCCACGCCCTGGCCAACGCGGCGACCGCCGCCATGCAGGCCGACGCGGAAGCCGCCATGGACATGTTCAGTATGGTTCCGTCGGCCTGACGGCCGTCGGAACCAGCCGACGCTGCGGCTGGCTGTGGCACCCGATCTTCGCGCGATCCCGGATACTCGCGTACCAAAGTACGCTTCGCCTCTGCGATCCCACGAATCTCGGGCACCGCAGCCAGCCTCGCTGACTTACTACGCCAACCTGGAGACGAGAGGAGATCGGTATGACCGCAACCTATATGCACATCGGCATCCCCATCACGGAGAAGAAGCCGAACATGATCTACAACGAGGCCATGAAGTTCTGGGTGTCGAACGTCGACGACTACGACTACAAGGTGGAGTACCTCAAGTTCGAGGAGGGCACGCCCTTCCCCGAAGAGCTGCATCGTCGCTGGCACGTGGCCTACGCGGTGGACGATCTGGACCGGTACGTCGACGATGCCGACCGCGTCATCTGCGACCCCATGGACGCGGGTCCCGGTGTGCGTCTGGCCTTCGTCGAGAAGGACGGCGCCGTGATCGAGCTCTACGAGGACAAGAACTAGCGATTGGCGGTTGAGCGCGGCCCCGAAGACGGGGCCGCCGCTTTTCCGGATCGGCTTGACGGCGAAACCCCCGATCCGCGGCAGGAATCGATCGGTTTGGTAATCCCGCAGATTCGCTTTGTTTTACGCTTTGAACATGCGACCTGGAAAAACGCCTTCGATCACGCTCGGCAGACCCGAAACGCCGCGGCCGGATCCTCTCCAAGATTACCAAACCGGTCGATTATTGCCGTTCGACGACGTTCCCGCTTCCTGGCTGATTCTTACTCGGCCTTTTCGACCTGGCGGATCAGCTGGACGCGCTCGGGGGTGATGGTGGGGATGCGCACGAACATGAGATACAGCAAAAACGCGCTGACGCATCCGAGGATAGCCCAGACGAGGGGCTTCTGCACGAACCAGGCGGACAGGCCCATGAGCGTGAACGACACGGCCAGGATGCGCACCTTCGTGCCGAGCGGGATGCCTCCGGCTTCTTTGAACGCGGCGACGTAGGTGCGGTACACCCGGGTCGAGATGATCCAGGCGTGGCAGCGCGGCGAGGATTTCGCGAACAGGAACGTCGCGAGCAGCAGCAGCGGGGTGGTGGGCAGCACGGGCACGAACACGCCGATGCAGCCGATGATGCAGGCCGTCCAAGCGCCGGCGAGCATGAGGTAACGAACGATGCGATTCATGACGTCCTTTCCGTCGCGTAAGGCGGTACAGGCTGCAGCCAGTATACCGAAGAGGCTCGCATCGCGATCGTGCGATCGTCGGAACATGGGAAATTAACGGGTTTTGCCCACCTTGCTGAAGATGCGGATCCAAAACCCGGACGAAAAACCCTCATGATTTTCTTGCATCTTAAAAATCCCGTGCTACAATAAGCAAGTTGTTTGTTCAAGCGAGGGGAGACCCTCCACCTGGTTCGGCGCTTTGGCTGCTGATGGGTCGCTCGAATACCGGCTACAAAGCCTGAATACGAATGCGAAACCCGTATGCTCCCAAAGCTACGGGTTTTTATTATGGCGCGGAAGCGCGATGGATTGGGAGGTGAGCGCGATAGCTGCTCAGGAGCCTCGGCTCAACGAAGAGATCACGGTTCGCGAATGCCGTTTGATCGGCTTCGATGGCGAACAGATGGGTATTTACGTGACGGCGGAAGCCCAGCGGGTGGCCGACAACCAGGGGCTCGACCTCGTGGAAATCGCGCCGAACGCGGAACCGCCCGTGTGCCGCATCATGGATTACGGCAAGTTCAAGTACGACCAGGCCATCAAGGCCAAGCAGGCTCGCAAGAACCAGAGCAAGGTCGAAACGAAGGAAATGAAGTTCCGGCCGAAGATCGACGTGGGCGACTACACGACGAAGAAGAAGCACGTCATGCGCTTCCTCGAAGCCGGCAACAAGGTGAAGATCACCATCATGTTCCGCGGTCGCGAAATGGCGCACCCGGAGCTGGGTCTCACCATCCTGGAGCGTCTGGCCGACGACCTGAAGGACGAAGCGGTCATCGAGAACCAGCCCAAGATGGAAGGCCGCAACATGCACATGCTCATCGCCCCGCTGCCTGCGGCAGTCGCGGCGAAGAAAAAGAAAGAGAACGAGAAGAAAGAAGAAGGGAACGACCATGCCTAAGATGAAGACTCATCGCGGCACCGCGAAGCGATTCCGCGTTACCGGTTCCGGCAAGATCATGCGCTCGAAGGCGTTCAAGAGCCACATCATGACGAAGAAGAGCCAGAAGCGCAAGCGCAACTTCCGCCATGAAACCGAAGTGGCCACGGCTGACCAGAAGGTCATCGCCCGTAACCTCGGCCTCCGCTAATCGAAAAGGAACAGTGATAGAACATGCCTCGTGTCAAGCGCGCAGTCAGCGCCCATAAGAAGCGTCGTACCGTCCTCAATCGCGCCAAGGGCTACTACGGTGCGAAGTCCCGTTCTTACCGTGCCGCGAAGGAGCAGGTGCAGCATTCGCTCCAGTACATGTACCGCGACCGCCGCAACAAGAAGCGCGAGATCCGCCGTCTGTGGATCACCCGCATCAACGCGGCCGCCCGCATCAACGGTATGAGCTACTCGGTGCTCATGAACGGCCTCAAGAAGGCAGGCGTGCAGCTGGACCGCAAGGTGCTGTCCGACATGGCCATCAACGATCCCGCGGCGTTCACCGCCATCACCGAGGTCGCCAAGAAGGCTCTGTAGGCTTCGCGTCTATGCAAAAACAGCGCCCCGTCGGATAAGCCGGCGGGGCGCTTTCGTTAGGGGAGGATTTTCCTGCCGGCTTTCCTGCTACGACTCGATGGCTCCGAGGACTTCTTCGTCGTTATGCCATTCGTCCGTGCCGATGAGAGTGTGGGCGAGATACGCCTCGGCTGCATCTCGGGCGCTTCCTGCTTGGTTGGACACTACTTCGATATCGGCTGCTTGCAGCGCTTCCACGGCGTCGCGCTCGATGATGCCGGTGATGACCGCCGTCACATCGAGCTCGCGCAGCACCGCGGCGATGCGGGCAGGGGTCTGATGAGGGTTCGGCATGTTCTGGCACTCGACGATGATGCCCCGTTCGATCCTATAGCAGGTGAAGCTTGCGCAATGTCCGAAATAGGGAGATACGGCCAGTCCTTCGCTCGCCACCGCTATTCTCATGTGATTCCTTTCGTCGCTTCGTGGAAATAACGATACCGCGCTTGGCCGATTGTGTATCCGCTCTTTCGCTCAACGGGGATAAATAGTAAGCTGAACGACATGGATACCGAACCTCTGCAGAGCATCGACGTTGCGATCGTGGGAGCCGGCGTTGCCGGCGCGACGACGGCGCGTGCATTGGCGCGCTGGCGTCTGAACGTCGTGGTGCTTGAGGCAGGCAACGATGTGGCCTGCGGCGCGACGCGAGCGAACTCCGGCATCGTGCATGCCGGCTACGACCCTTTGCCTGGAACGCTCAAGGCTCGCTTCAACGCGGCCGGGTCCAAGCTGTTTCCGCAATGGGCCGACGAGCTGGGATTCTCCTACGTCCGCAACGGCTCGCTCGTGCTCGCGTTCTCCGATGAGGAGCTGGCCAGCATACGGCGCCTCGTGGCGCGCGCGGCGGAGAACGGCGTGGAAGGCGTGCGCGAGCTGGACGCCGCCGAAGTGCGCGCGCTCGAACCGCATGCGAGCCCGCACGTGCGCGGCGGCCTGCTGGCCGAGACGGGCGCCATTTGCGACCCGTACGAGGTTGCCCTGTTCTCGGCAGAGCAGGCGGCGCTGCACGGCACGGCGTTCCGCTTCAACGAGCGCGTCGTGTCCGTCGAGCGCCTGGCCGCGGGCTCGCCCTCGTCCGCGCGCTATCTGCTGTCCACCTCGACAGGCGCGCGGTACGCGGCGCGCGCGGTGGTGAACGCCGCCGGCGTGTTCGCCGACGAGCTGAACAATGCCGTGAGCGCGCATCGCCTGCGCATCGCGGCGCGGCGCGGCGAGTACTGCCTGTACGATTCCGAGTACGGCCCGCTGTTCTCGCATACCGTGTTTCAGGCGCCGTCGTCAGCGGGCAAGGGCGTGCTCGTGACGCCCACCGTGCACGGCAACCTGCTGGTGGGGCCGAACGCCGTGGAGCAGGCGAGCAAGACCGACCTGTCCACGAGCGCGGAGGGGCTGCGCTTCGTGCTGGACGCCGCGAAGAAGACGTGGCCCGACGCCGGCGCGCGCGGCATGATCGCGAACTTCGCAGGGCTGCGCGCCTCGAACGCCGACGGCGACGACTTCGTCATCGGCGAACCGGACGACGCGCCCGGGTTCTTCAACATCGCCTGCTTCGACTCGCCGGGGCTCACCTCGGCTCCGGCCGTAGCCGAGCACGTGGCGCAGGCGGTGGCGGAACAGCTGGGCGCGGAGGCGAACGGGGAATTCCAGGCGAGTCGCGAGCGCTGCAAGCCGTTCGCCGAGCGCGACGAGGCCGAGCGTGCGCGCGCCATCGAGGCCGACCCGCGGTGGGGGCACATCGTGTGCCGCTGCTGCGAGGTGACCGAGGCCGAGATCGTGGCCGCGCTGCACGCTCCGCTGCCCGTGCTGTCGCTCGACGCGCTGAAGTGGCGCACGCGCGCGATGATGGGGCGCTGCCACGGCGGGTTCTGCTCGCCGGAGATCGCGCGCATCGTGGCGCGCGAGACGGGCGTGGCGCCCGACGTGCTGGACAAGCGCCTGCCGGGATCGCCCGTGGTGGCCGCTTCGCGCCCCGATTACGCGGAGCTGGCGCGCAAGGGCGAGCGGTCGGAGGCGCAGGACGC
>NZ_GL622579.1:648037-654748 GCF_000185625.1 Eggerthella sp. 1_3_56FAA | reverse complement strand
GCGCGTCGAGGGCCGCGACGAGGCCGCGCGCGTGGCCGACGAGACCGGCATGGCCGGAGGAGGCGCCGACTGATGCAGTTCGCTACCGACATCGCCGCCTACACGTGCATCTGCTGCCCGCTGGGCTGCCGTATAGAGGTCGCGCTCGACGAGAACGGGCAGGTGAGCGAGGTTTCCGGCTATACCTGCAAGCGCGGGGCCGACTACGCGGCGCAGGAGGCCGTCGCCCCCGAGCGCATGGTGACCGCCGTGCTGTGCGTGTCCGGCTGCCTGGAGCCGGTCAGCGTGAAGACGCAGCGTCCCGTGCCGAAAGCCGCTATGAAGGACGTGCTGGCCGCCGTCGCCGCGCTGCGGCTCGACGCGCCGGTCGCGGCCGGAGACGTGCTGATCGAGGACGTATGCGGCACCGGCGTGGCCGTCGTCGCCACGAAAAGCGTATGCTGAGCGAACGCGACCCCCGTCGGGCCGTTGTCGATGGGAAGGGCTTCCGATATGAACGATGAATCCGAGCGGATCGAGCAAGGATCCCATCCGGAGCGCGAGGAGGGAAACGGCGCCCGCACGGCCGCTACGGCTCTGGTCGCCTTCGGCACGCTCGTGCTGCTGTTCGCCGCGGCCGTGGTGGTGTTCCTGCTGATCGCGGAGTTGACGCGCGGCCAATGGATGCTGGCCGGCAGCGCCGTCGTCGTGCTGGCGTTCCTGCTGTGGCTGGGCAACCGCCTCGTCCACGTGGCCGCCAACCAGAACAAGAACCCCTTGGGCTAAGAGGTTGCCGCGCGCGGGTGTCGGCCTCGACGAGGCGGCGCTGAGGTTGCAGCCGGCGTTCGGCGGCGCGGACTCAGCGGCGAGCACGGTTTCACGAACCCATATGCGGCAAAATCGGGGTTTTGGCAGTTTTCGCGCCCTTCGCCGAACAGCTTCCAAGCAAACCCCCAGTTCACGGTTTGCCGAAACGGGAACATGGTCGTCATGGGCACCTCGAGACTGCCAAACCCCCGGTTTTGCCGCACGTTGGACCCGAAGTTCGCGCTGCCGGGTCTTCTCGCATGCCTTACAACGCAGAAGGAGTAATGCGGCGGGCGGCGGGAACCGGGGATGCTTCGCTTCCCGCCGTCCATGACGTCTATTTGCGCTTGCCGCCTCTGCTGCGCTGCTGGGCGAGGCTGGCGCGATGAGCGCGGCCCGGACGGAGATCGGGACCGCCCTTCTTCGCCGAAGACTGCGCGGGGCGCGCGCCTCCGGACGCGGGCTTGCCGCTGCGCTGGCCGGGCTGCCCTTGCTTCGCGTTCGCCCGGCCCGGCTGCTGGCGGTTCGGCTGGGCGCCCTTCGACGCGACGGGCTTCTTCGGCGCCTTGCGCTTCGGGGCGTTTTTCGGCGCGTCTTCGGCCTGCGCCTGCTCGCGGGCCTTGGCCTTCTTGCGCTCGCGCGCGGCCATCTCCTTGGCGGCCTGCTTGATCTCGGGGTCGCGGCGCGCGTCGGCGCGGGCGGCCTTGCCCGCGGCCTCTTCGGCGGCCTGCTCGGCATCGAACGAAGGCACCTCCATCTCGGGAATGGGGCGCTTGATGAGCTTCTCGATGTCGCGAAGCGCGTCGGCCGTCTCGGGGCTTACGAACGACACGGCGAAGCCCGCGGCGCCCGCTCGACCCGTGCGGCCGATGCGGTGGACGTAATCCTCGGGCTGGGTGGGCAGGTCATAGTTCACGACGTAGTCCACTTCCTCCACGTCGATGCCGCGCGCCAGCACGTCGGTTGCCACGAGCACGCCCGTCTTGCCGGCGGCGAAGTTGTCGAGCGCGCGGCGGCGCTGCGCCTGGCTGCGGTCGGAGTGGATAGCCTCGGCGGTGTAGCCCGCGCGCTTGAGGCGGCGGCACGTGGAATCGGCGCGGCTGCGCGTGCGGGCGAACACGATGACGCGGTCGGAGCCCTTCTCGGCCAGCACGGCCTTGAGCAGCGCCGGCTTGAGGGTCTGCGCCACGTGGACGATGTACTGCTCTACGGTGTCGGCCGTCTCGCCCTTGTGGGCGATCTCGACGAACGCCGGGTCGTGCAGCAGCTTGCCCACGCTGTTCTTGATGGACGCGTCGATGGTGGCCGAGAACAGCAGCGTCTGGCGCGAGGCGGGCGTGGCGCCGATGATCTTCTTCATGGCCGGCCAGAAGCCCATGTCCAGCATGCGGTCGGCCTCGTCCAGCACGAGCACCTCCACGTCGCCGAGGCGCACGGCGCCCTGTTCCATGAGGTCGACCAGGCGGCCCGGCGTGGCGATGAGGATGTCCACGCCGTGCTTGAGCTTGTTGATCTGCGGGGTGTAGGACAGGCCGCCCACCACGGTGAGGATGCGGTGATGCGTGGAGGCGGCGATGGCGGTGCACACCTCGCCGATCTGCTGGGCCAGCTCGCGCGTGGGGGTGACCACGAGCATGAGCGGGCCCTGCCCGCCCTTGGCATGGCCCAGGCGGTCGAGCGAGGGCAGCGAGAAGGCCGCGGTCTTGCCGGTGCCGGTCTTGGCGGCGGCGATGAGGTCGCGCCCTTCGAGCGCGAGAGGGATGGCCTGCTCCTGGACGGGCGTGGGCGCTTCGTAGCCCAGGCGCGCGACGGCTTCAAGAGCCTGGTCGGACAGGCCGAGTTCGTTGAATTGCTTCATTTGTCTCTGTTTTCTGTGTCGGTGCGGCACGGGTGCCGCTGATTGCAGGTGCGGGGTCGATCCGCCGCGTCATGCATTTCGGAAGATCGAGGCGCAACCGAGCGAACGTCGGGCGCCGAACAACCAGTATACGCTCATCGGTCGACCTCCGGTCCGATGAGCGCATAATGCACAAACCTGGTACCAAGCCGACGCGAAACCCCGTCTGCGCCCTTAGCGGATGTGGGCGGGCTTCTTTCCCCAGTAGAAGTGCAGCAGGTGCTTGCGGTAGCGCGGGTCGTCGGGGTTCTTCGGCGCGGCTATCAGGCGCAGCGTGGCGTTCGCGATGTCCTCGGCGGCGTTCGGGTGGCGCAGGAAGCTGCCGTTGATCAGCATGGCGTGGGCGCTTTCGGGGTTGCGCGCCACGTGGCGCAGCGTGTCCAGCAGCTCGCGCGCCGTGGTCACGTGCATGGCGGCGCCCAGCGAGGTGAGCATCTGCACGTTCACCTTCTCCTGGCCGTACGCTTTGCCCAGAAGGATCATCGGGACCTGCGCGCACAGGCACTCGGTAACCGTGAGGCCTCCCGACTTGCAGATGACCAGGTCGCTGGCCGCCATGAGCGCAGCCATGTCGTCCACGTAGTCGAGTACGGTGGCGTTGGAGAGCCCCAGATCGTCGCATTCCTGGCGCAGGTGGCGCGCGTAGTCGGCGTCGCTTCCGGCCACGAACACGAAGTGCAGCGTGTCGTCGAAGCCGTGCAGGTAGGGCAGCAGCTTGTCCAGCGCGGTGCGGAAGTGCACGTAGGGGCGGGGCAGGTACGCGCCCGCCAAGGCCAGCACGATGCGCCTATCCTGGGGCAGCTCCAACTGCTCGCGCACGGAGGGGCGGTCGTAGGCGCGGCGGAAATCGTCGCGCGTGGGGATGCCGGTGATGAGGATGCTCTCCTCGGGCACCTTGCGCGGGCGCAGCGTCTCGGCCATCGACTCGTTCGCGACGCAGAACAGATCGGCGGCCTTGTGCGGCCAGAGGCCCTCGGTCTCGTAGTCGGTGGGAACGCACACGATGGGGTAGTGCTGGCCGGTCAGCATGCGCGCCGCCACGGCCACGTTGGCGGCGGTGATGTGCGTGCACACGATGGCCAGCGGCTGCCTGTCGCGCACGTAGTCGGTGAACTTCGAGTACATGAGGTGCGACCAGATGGAGCCGCCGCCCCACAGAAGCCGTCCGGTGAGCGTGAAGCGCCAGGTGAGGTCGTAGATGGGACGCGTGGCGCCCGTGAACAGCGACGCAGCGTTGTTTCCGTCGAACACGATGCGGCCGTAATCCAGCACGTCGATCACCTCGATGTCGAGGTCGTCGGGGATGGGAGGCTGGCCGTCCGTCCGCTCGCCGTCCGCGTCGCGCATGAGCTCGAACGCCTGCGCGACGGCGTAGGCAGCGCTGCGGTGGCCGGAGCCCACCGATGCGTGCATCACGATGACCAGGGGCTTCTTCAGCTCGTCTTCGGGAGGCGCGAGCGCGCCGTCGTCGGCGTCCGCCAGCTCGATAGAGGCGGGTTCGTTTTCCGGCGCGAGCGGGCGCGCAGTGTTCTCGTCGGTGTCCATGTCATAATCATACCGCAAACGGGCGGCGTTCGGTGCGAGCGTGCGGGGCGCCCATCGCATCGCCGCATCTGGGAGCGGCTCGACGGCGATGCGCGGGAGCGGGTTGATCCGGCAGGCTCTCCGGCGTCCGACGTTCGCCGGCTCGCCCACGCGGCGGCGGGTCCGATGAAGCGCGAACATGTCGATTGCGGCACATGTTGGCACACGAAAGACGCAGGCAAAGAAAAAGGCCGGAAGCGATGAGCTTCCGGCCTGGCATTTCGTGGTGCCCCCAACGGGAATCGAACCCGTGTCTCAGCCTTGAAAGGGCCGCGTCCTGACCTCTAGACTATGGGGACGGCTTGCGCGATTCCTAGCTGGAAAAGCAGCCTGAACATTATTACAAAGCGAGCGCGTCATTGCAAGCGTTTTTTTCGAAAGCGAGCGGACGCGCCTTGCGGCAGCAGGTTGGGCAGCTGCGATACCGCCACGCCCAGCATGATGACGGCTATTCCGGCCGTCTGAAGCGCGTCCACGGGTTCGGACAGGACGAGCACCGATATCGCTATTCCGCATGGCAGCTCCGACGATGCCATGATGGTGGACAGCCCCGCCGAGAGGTGCGGCGTTCCGATGCCGAACAGCACCACGGGCACGAACAGCCCGAATACGCCCAGGATCAGCCCGTACTTCCAAATGCCGGCCTGCAGCGCGCCGCTTGAGAAGTAGTCGGGGCACACGGCGAAGCCGAGGATGCACGCGCCCAGGCACACGACGAGTCCGCGCTCGATTGGCGGCAGGTCGCAGCCGACGCGCGCCGACAGGAACATGAACGTCGCGCAGCTGACGGCCGACAGCAGCGCGCAGAGGATGCCGAGCGGGTCGAGATGACCCACCGTGTTCGAGAACAGGCCGCTCGCCAAGAGGGTGCCTCCGAGGATGACGGCCGCCGCGACGATTTCAGCGAGGCGGGGTTTGCGACGGGTGGCGACCACCTGGAATACGATGCCGATCCAGGTGAATTGGAACAGCAGCGTGATGGCCACGGACACGGGCAGCATGGTGAGCGCGAAGTTGTACAGCACGCAGGTGGTGCATGTGGCGAGGCCCAGCCCCAGCAAGGACAGCACGCGCTTGGGCGACAGCGGTACAGGGCGCTTGCCGAGGACGGTCAGCGCGGCCAAGGCGACGGCGAACAGCAGCGCGCCGAAGAACGCCTGGCTGGCGGCGGTTTGGGTCCACGAGAACCCCTCGGCGAGCGCGCATTTGATCGTGGCGGCCATCACGCCGTAGCTGGCGCCGCCGAGGAACACGACGGCGGAGTATTTCAAGGTGTTCTTCTGCATGGCGGCCATTGTAGCGCACGCCCGCGCGGCGGGCGAGTACAATAGGCGGCATGCCTTTTCAACATCACATACTCGACCATGCGGGCGACGTGCTGGACGCCGCCCGCGCATATCTGGAATCGTGGCTGGCGGCGGGTCTCGCGCCCGTGCTGCTGGTTCCCAGTCCCGCCGCTGCCGACCGCGTGCGCCGCGCGCTCGCGGAGGGGCCGTGCGCGCTGGGAGCGCGCGTGGAGACGCCTATGATGTGGGTGCGCGACAGGTGGGATCTGTTCGGCGACGGGCGCCGCATCGTGTCGTCGTTCGATCGCGCATTGCTCGTGCGCCGCGCCTGCTTGGAGACCGAACGGACGGCGCTTGAAGCCACGCCGGGCGTCGTCGGCCTGCTCGCGCGCTTGGCGCGCGAGGCGTTGCCGCATCTGACGGCGCCGGTCGCCGCAAACGCCGGTCTGAGCGCGGCCGAGCGCGATGCGCTCATGGTGCTCGAGCGTTACGCGGAGCTTCTGCAGGAGGCGGGGTGCTGCGAATCGTCGCAGGCGGCGGCTCTGCTTCCCGAGGCTATGGAGGCGCCCGCGCCCCTTGTGCTGGCCGGGTTCGACGACCTTGACTGCGCTGAGGAGCGGATGACGGCCGCGCTCGCGCAGCGGACCGACGTCGTTCGCCTCGATGACGGCTGCCGCGCCCCGTCGGGTGCCGACGGGCGCGCCTCCGAGCTGCAAGGGCTGTTGGAGCGTCTGTTCAAGCCCGCGATGCCCGAGCCTCTGCGCCCGACGGGGCGGGTGCGCTTCTTGCTTCCGGCGGGACGCTACGCCGCGCCGACCCTCGTGGCGAGCACGGTGGCGCAGGCCGTGGCCGACGAGCGCCTCCGCGCGGTCGAGGAGGGGCGCGATCCGCTGCCCGTTGCGGTGACTGCCCGCGATCCTCGCGCGTTGTTCGACGACGTTGCGGGCGCGCTGCTCGAAGCGGGCGCCGCCTCGGCCGTGAGTGCGAGCCGGGCGTTCGCCGACACCGCGTTCGGACGCGCGTTTCTCGCTCTGCACGCGTTCGCCTGCGGCGCATGGAGCATCGCGCAGGCGTCCGACTTCGCGCTCGGACCGTTCTCGGGCATCGGGATCCGAACGGCCTGCGAGCTGGATGCCGCGTGGCGCGGGGACCGCACGG
>NZ_GL622579.1:645826-647320 GCF_000185625.1 Eggerthella sp. 1_3_56FAA | reverse complement strand
CCGTCTGCGCTGGAAAGCTACCTTGAATGTCCCTACAAGTGGTTCGCTCTGCGCCGTCTTCGCCTGTCGGAGCCGGACGCCGGGTTCGGGCCTCTCGAGATGGGCAGCTTCTCCCACAACGTGCTGCGTAGCTTCTACGAGCATTTCCGCGAGGCGGGGCATGCGAAGGTGGACTCCGCGACGCTTCCCGAAGCGCGCGCGCTTCTAGGCGAGACGTTCGACCGCCATCTGGAATCGCAACGCAACCTCAAGCGCTCGGTCAACCCGTTGATCCCGCGCACCGCCTTCGAACGCGCCGAGACGGCCGATCTGAGGAAGAGGCTCGTCCGGTTCCTCGACCGCGAGGCGCTGCTGCTGCCGGGCTTCGAGCCCGTGCGCTTCGAGTTCGATTTCGGCTCGAGCGAGCCGTTCCCGTACGCAGGATGCCTGCTGCGCGGCAGTGTGGACCGCATCGACGTGAACGGGGCCGGCCAGGCGGTGGTTATCGACTACAAGGGGTCGCTCAATGGCGACTACGCGCTGGATTCGGCATCGCCCGCCGCGCAGGCGGGCGGCGCGGTGCTTCCCCATAAGGTGCAGACGCTCATGTACGCTCAGGTGGCGCGCAAGGTGCTGGGTCTCGACGTGGTGGGTGCGCTGTACGTGTCGTACGGCCGCGATCGGCGCGTCTCGGGCGCCTTCGACCGCACGGTCGTGGGCGAGCGAGACGTGCCCGGCATCGACGTCGAGCGCTGCGGCGTGCCGGGGCCGGCAGGCGAGGCGCTGGGCGTCTCGTCGTTCGGCGAGCTGGTGGACGCGGTGGAGGATCGCATCGCCCGGGCCGTGCGCACGCTGGCCGACGGCTGCATCGGTCCCGATCCGCGCGGGGGAGACCCGTGCGGGTATTGCCCCGTGCTCGCCTGCGAGAAAAGGATGGGCGCATGAACCTCTCAACCTGCACCCCTGGTCAACGCCAGAGCATCGAGCACGTGCGCGGTCCCTTGCTCGTGTCGGCCGGCGCCGGCTCGGGCAAGACGTTCACGCTCACGCAGCGCATCGCCTATGCGCTTCTGCCCGAGAGCGGCCCTGCGGCGTCCGGCGTCGACGAGGTGCTGGCCATCACGTTCACCGAGAAGGCGGCCGCCGAGATCAAGGCGCGCGTCAAGCGCACGCTGCGCGCCGAAGGGCTGGCCGAGGAAGCGCTGCGCGTGGACGGCGCCTGGATATCCACCATCCACGGCATGTGCGCGCGCATCCTGCGCGCCCACGCGCTCGACCTGGGGCTGGATCCTGCGTTCGGCATCATGGGCGATGCGGAGCGGGCCGAAGCCGTGGCCGACGCCATCGACGGCGCGCTGGGCGACGACAACGATATCATCGCGCGCGGCTCGTACGCGGCGCTGTTCGACGAGTACCCCGCACGCTCGACGATGCCGCTCGCTCCGTCGGTGGCCTCCATGCTGCAGGCTCTGATGGACAAGGCGGCGGGGCTGCGCGGCGGCCTCGACGCGCTCG
>NZ_GL622579.1:622394-644896 GCF_000185625.1 Eggerthella sp. 1_3_56FAA | reverse complement strand
GCTGGCGCACGCCGTGCGCCTGTTCGAGCGGGCGCGTGACGAGTCGCGCACGCGCCCGGTGGCGACCGTGGTGCGCGATGCCGTGGTGCGTTCGGGGTGGATGGCACGGCTCGAGGAGGAAGGCGCGGCGGGCACGGCGCGAGCCGCGAACGTGCTGAAGGCCGTCCGGCTCGTCGATCGCCTCGAAACCGAGCGCCACCTGGGGCTGGCCTCCACGGCGCGCGCGCTGGCCGACGAGCTGGCCGTAGGATTGAAGGAGGCGCCCGGCGCGTTGTCGGGAGCCGGCGGCGACGTGGTGAAGATCATGACCATCCATGCTTCGAAGGGGCTGGAGTTCCCCGTCGTGGCGTTGGCCGACTTCGCCGACGCGCGCGCGGGAAGCGGCAAGCTTCTGGTGGAGACGTGCGGTGCCATCGCGCGCGCCTCGTTGGCGCCCGCAGCGTCGTTGGAGGCGTTTCCCCAGCTGGCGAAGCGCTCGGGCGCGGCTGCGGCCGGCGACGGCGAGGATGATGCCGATCTGCTGGCCGCTCGCCGTCTCGTAGAAGGGGAGGATGGGCCCGCGTGCGCTCTCGGCGCTTCGTCGTGCACGCAGGCGGCCTACCGCGCCCAGCTCGCGCGCCGTGCGGCCGACGAGGAGCTGGCCGAAGCGCGTCGCAAGCTCTACGTGGGCCTCACGCGTGCCAGCGAGGCGCTTGTGGTGGCGATGGACGCGAAAGCTCCCTCGGCGGGCAAGCCTCCGGCGTACGCCCCGCTCGTCGACGATATCCGCAGCGCGCTGTGCGGCGACGGCGATTTTCCCGAGGGCGTTGCCGAGCTTCCCTACGGCGGCACCGCGCCGGCCCGCTTCGAGCGCATCCTCGTACAGCCGCCGGAGCCGCGCGTCGAGGAGGGCGCCGAGCCTGCGCCCGAACCGCGGCTGTTCTTCGTGCCCGTCGTGGACGACGCTTCGCGGTCGACGCTCTTCGCGGGAGGCTTGGCGCGCGACGGCGATTTTCCCGAGGGCGTTGCCGAGCTTCCCTACGGCGGCACCGCGCCGGCCCGCTTCGAGCGCATCCTCGTGCAGCCGCCGGAGCCGCGCGCCGAGGAGGGTGTCGAGCCTGCGCCCGAACCGCGGCTGTTCTTCGTGCCCGTCGTGGACGACGCTTCGCGGTCGACGCTCTTCGCGGGAGGTTCGGCGCGCGACGATGCGTTCTCGTACTCGTCGATCGCCCCGAACCCGGTTCCGGCTCCGGCGGGCGAGGGCGCGCCTTTCGCCGCGGACGCGGACAAGGCGACGGATCTGGGCAGCGCCTTCCATCGGGCTGCGCAGCTGGCCGTCGAGACGGGAAGGGTTCCCGACGCTGCGCGCCTCGGCGTGCTCTCCGAGGCGTACGCTCTATCGACGGGACAGCGCGCGCGGCTGGCCGATGCCTGCGAGCGCTGGTTCTCCAGCGCGACGTACGCCGAAACGCTGCAGTGGGGGCTGCGGCGCGCCGAGGTGCCGTTCTTCGTGCCGATATCCGATGCGTTCGTGGAAGGGGAGATCGATCTTCTCTGCACCGACGACGCGCAGCTTGCGGGCGCTCGTGCGCTCGTGGTGGACTATAAGACCGGCGGTTCGGACGGCGAGGCGCCGGAAGCGCTGTGCTCCAAGCACCTCCTGCAGGCGCAATGCTACGCCTATGCACTGCTGCGGCAGGGCTGCGTCGAGGTGGAGCTGCGCTTCGCGCGCGTCGAGCGCGAGGATTCGGCGGGGGACATGCAAACCGTGACCTACCGCTTCACTGCCGAAGATCTCGACGGGCTGGCCGTCCGCATCCTAAGCGCCCGAAGGGCGTAGCGTTTTTCGCTGCGGGCCACCCGCTTCCGATGCGCCTTGACAGCATGAGTCCATCGCGTAGAATGTAATCGTCCGATTACATTCTACGCGAAATAAAACACCCCCCCCATCAGGTATAATAAGGAAAGTTCGGCCAGAATTATTATTCTCTCAGCAAAAAGGTCATAAATCACGACTGAACATTGTTCAAGGCATTTGCTAGGATGATTGACGGGCAGGGGCGCGGTGTGATGGAGTGCGTAGCGAGTATTGTCAACACCCGCGCCCCTCGAGGCGTTTCCGGGGCTTACGCCCTGCGCCTGCCGTAGCGCTCGTAGGCCTGCGTCACCTGCAGCTCGTACTCCTTGCGAGTGCCCTTGACCACCGTGTCCAGGATGAGGCCGCTGGCGAATGCGAGGATGCCGACGAACACGAGGGCCACGGCCAGCAATGCGGAGGGCAGGCGCGGTACGAGGCCCGTCGCGGCGAACTCCCAGATGACGGGGATGCCGGCGATGAGGCCCAACAAGCAGAACAGAAGCGCGAGCCAGCTGAACAGCGCGAGCGGGCGATAGTCCTTGAACAGCGACATGATCATGGCCAGCACCTTCATGCCGTCCGAGAACGTGTTGAGCTTGCTCTCCGATCCTTCGGGGCGGTCGCGGTAGTCGATCGGCACCTCGGCGATGCGCCAGCGCTTGTCGACGGCATGGATGGAAAGCTCCGTCTCGATCTCGAACCCGGGCGAGAGCACCGGCATGGTCTTGGCGAACACGGCGTTGAAGGCTCGATAGCCGGTCATGACGTCGGAGAACTCGAAGCCGTAGATCCATTTGATGAGCGTGCGCACGAGGTCGTTGCCGAAGCCGTGGAACGCGCGGTCGTTCTCCTCGCCGTAGGTGCCGTTGGACAGGCGGTCGCCCACGCTCATGTCGGCCTCGTCGGCCATGAGCGGCGCCAGGAGCTCCGGCGCGGCCTCGGCGGGGTACGTGTCGTCGCCGTCCACCATGACGTAGTAGTCGGCGTCGATGTCGCGCAGCATCTGGCGCACCACGTTGCCCTTGCCCTGGCGGCGTTCGGCCCGCACCACGGCGCCGTGCTCGGCCGCGATGGAAGCGGTGCCGTCGGAGGAGTTGTTGTCGTAGACGTACACGGTCGCTTCGGGCAGCACGCGCCTGAAGTCGTCGACCACCTTGCCGATGGTTACGGCCTCGTTGTAGCAGGGGATGAGCACGGCGACGGTGCCGCTCTGGGCGCGCGGCGTATCGATCTTCTGATCCACGAATCACTCCTCGGTTCTGTATAGGTGAGGTTCATCCTACTCGAAACGTCGGGCTTGCGCCAGACGGCTCCGTTGTTTTCCAGATGAAACCCGGTAAGGAAGCCGTTTTCGACCGGTAATATTGTGCCCGGCGCCTCCTGCTACAATGAAGAACGCCCGCTACGACTGGAAGAGGGGCGTCCTCCCTATGGAACTGATTACCCGCTCGCGCGAGCGGCGGCGCATCGCCATCATCGTGGTCGCGCTCGTCCTTGCGCTTCTGATCGCGCTCGCGTACACGATCGTCTCGTCGCGTCAGGCGACGGCGGCCGCGGTGGAAACCATGAGCGAAGTGTACTTGCAAGAGCTCAGCAACCAGGTCATCTCCCATTTCAACACCGGCATCGACGGCAAGTTCTGCCAGCTGGAAACCGTGGGCAGCTCGCTTGAGCTGTACGACCCGGAGAATCTCGACGAGGTGAGGGATTTCCTCGCCTGCATGGAGGCGGACGATGACGAGTACGCCTACCTTGCGCTGCGTGGCAGCGACGGGCTCTACTACACGTCGTGGGGCTCGGACGCCGCCTCGGATGAGGAGCTTGCCGCCCGCAGCGAGCTGGGGCTGTCGTATCGGGACGCGCACGGCCACGACGTGATGCTATACAACGGAACCATCGCGCTCGTGGATTCCTTCGAGCCCGTTACCTGCGGAGGCGTCACGTTCACCGCCGTCGTCGCCGGGTTCGGCGTCGACACCGTTTCCGGGAAGCTCAACCTCGATCTGGTCAATGGCAGCGCGCGGTCGAGCGTCATCGGCTTCGACGGCACTTGCATCGCAGGATGCGATGCCGAGGGGCTGTGCAACGGCGAGAACCTGTTCGACGCGTTGGAATCGAGCGCTCGCCTCGACAAGGGGTACAGCATGGACCAGGTGCGAGAAGCCGTGGAGAACGGGGAGACGTTCCTGCTTCCCTTCTGGTGCGGGGGCCATCACGAGTACCTGTACTTTCGGCCGATGAGCAATCAAGACTGGTATCTGTGTACCGCCATGCCCTACGGCGTGGTGGACGAGGACGTGGCGGGACTCAGCTGGGTGCTCATGCAGAACGCCGTTCTCATGGCGACCATGATCATCGCGGTCATAGCCATCTTCTTCTCGATCTACTATCAGCTGGTCAAGCGCAACACGCGTCTGCTGTCGGACGAGAAGAACCGCGCCGAGCGCGCTTCCGAGGAAGCGCGGCGCGCCAGTTTGGCGAAAAGCGAGTTCCTCTCGCGCATGTCGCACGAGATTCGTACGCCGATGAACGGCATCATGGGCATGACCGCCATCGCGCTCGAGAATGCGCACGACGAGGAGAAGGCGCGAGCCTGCCTCGAGAAGATCGACGTGACGTCCGAGCATCTCATGGCGCTCATCAACGACATCCTCGACATGAGCAAGATCGAAAGCGGCAAGATCGACATCAAGCGCGAGACGTTCGATTTCGGGACGTTCGTAGGGTCGCTCGACGACGTGTTCGGAACGCAGGCTCTCGAACAGGGGATTCGCTACAAGACGGAAGAAGTGGGCGCGCTGCCCTCGCTGCTCGTCGGCGACGGGCTTCGGCTGAACCAGATCGTTTACAATCTCGTTGGCAACGCTTTCAAGTTCACTCCTCGCGACGGCAGCGTCACGCTGCGCATAGAGGAGCTTCCCGCGCCGCCGGAAGAGGATGCTGCGCACGACGACGCGATCTGGCTGCGCTTCTCGGTGACCGATACGGGTTGCGGCATCAAGCCGGAGAACCGCGAGCGGATATTCTCGTCTTTCGAGCAGGGCGACGAGTCTTCATGCAGACGCGGAGGCACGGGTCTGGGCCTTGCCATCACGAAGCGGTTCACGGAGATGATGGGCGGTCGTATATCGTTGTCGAGCGAGGTGGGGAAGGGGTCGACCTTCACGGTGGACGTGCCGTTCGGACGAGCCTCGGGCGAAGGGGCCGCCACGTGCGACGATGCGTTCGCCGCGCGGTCCCGAACGCACGGCGACGGAGTTTCGTACGATTTCTCCGGCAGGCGCGTCATCGTCGCCGAAGACAACGAGCTCAACCGCGAGATAGCCACCGAGGTGCTGGCCATGGCGGGTGCCGAGGTCCTGGCGGCGTCCACGGGCGCCGAGGCCGTGCGCGCGTTCGAGCGCTCGCACCCGGGCTCCGTCGACCTGATCTTCATGGACATCCAGATGCCCGAGATGGACGGCTACGAGGCGACCCGCGTCATTCGCTCGCTCGACCGCGACGACGCGCGTTCGGTGCCCATCGTCGCGATGACGGCCAACGCGTTCGTCGAGGACGAGGAGCGCAGCCGCATGAGCGGAATGGATGGCCATCTGAGCAAACCCCTTGATATCCATCTCGTATATGCCACAATGGACAGGTTTTTGAGAGGGCGCTCGCGGGGAGGGGGCGCGTAGAGCGAAAGGACGCGCGCGGTGAAGAAGCTCGTTGCTCAGATCATGAAGTTCGGCGTGGTGGGCGTCATCGCTTTCGTCATCGACTACGGCTTACTTGCTCTGCTCACCGAGGCGTTCGGCGTGAACTACCTCGTCAGCGCCACCATTTCGTTCACGGCCTCGGTCGTGTTCAACTACGCGGCGTCGATGCGCTACGTGTTCACCCATAAGGAGGGCATGAGCCGCCGCCGCGAGTTCGCCATCTTCGTCGTGCTGTCGGTTATCGGCCTGGGCCTCAACAACGGCTGCATGTGGGCGGGCGTGGAGTTTCTGGGCATCCACTACCTCATCGTGAAGATCGGCGCCACGTTCATCGTCATGGTGTGGAACTTCGTGACGCGCAAGATCTTCCTCGACGCCGGCGATGCGCCCGGCGAGATCCTCTCGGACATCGAGTAGCCGTCTCGGCCGAAGCTGCCCCGAACGAGCGAAGCCTCCACCTGTCATCCTGCTCGCAGCGCGCCAGCGCGGAGCCGAAGGAACCCGCGCGGCGTTAGCCGGGGTGCTCCCTGCTGGTGTTAGCGCGGGATGACGGCGAAAAGGGCGTGACCGGGTAAAAACGAGGCGGTTTGGTAATCGGTTGCAACTCGCGACGGGATGCCGAAAAAATCGACCTGGGCTGATGTCGGGCTTCCGCTTCGGCGCGCCGGCGAATTGGGAAGCGGAAAGGTTTTGGGGTTACCAAACCGCCCCGTTTTCGCCATGGCGCGGCGATCTCGGCGTCATCGCCGTCTCAGCGTCGAATCAGACGATGCGCCGACAATAAAAAACGAGGCCGGGAACGGATTCCGGCCTCGTATCGTTTACCTGGTGCCCTTGACAGGATTCGAACCTGCGGCTTTCTGCTCCGGAGGCAGACGCTCTATCCCCTGAGCTACAAGGGCACGGTGGAGGAGATTATACGCTATCATGGACGAAACGGAAAAACAAAAACGAGATTTGGGCGTATTCATGGAAGAAACCATAACGATTGAGCGCATGGGCTACGGCAGCGAGGCGGTCGGCCGCCTGGAGAGCGGCAAGGCCGTGTTCGTGGAGGGCGGCGCGCCCGGCGACGTGGCCGCGCTGGAGATCGTCGAGGACAAGCCGACGTTCGCCCGCGCGCGCATCGCGCGGCTCGTCAAGCCCTCCGAGCTGCGCGTCCGCCCGCGCTGCGAGGCGGGCGCGGCCTGCGGAGGATGCCCCTGGCAGCACCTGTCCTATGACGCGCAGCTGGAGGCCAAGCGCGCCAACGTGGCGGCGGCGCTCGAGCGCACGGCGAAGTTCGGCCGCGAGCGCGCCGAGGAGCTGGTGCGCCCCTGTCTGCCGAGCAAGCGCCAGTGGGGCTACCGCAACAAGCTGGAGCTGGGCGCGGCCATGGACGAGCGCGGCACGTTCCAACTGGGGTTCCACCGCGAGGGCGCGCACGACATCGCCTCGCCGGGCGCCTGCCCCCTCGCTCACGACGCCATCGCCAAGGCGCCCAAGGCGCTGCGCGGCGCGCTGCGCTTCGCGCAAGGGTCGGCCGACCTCGGCATCTTCCGCGTGGGCGTGCGCCACAGCCTGCACACGGGCGATCTGGAAGTAGCCCTGTGGACGAGTCCCGGCTCCTTCCCGCGCGGACACATCGCCAAAACCGTCAAGAGCGCCGTCAAGGCCACCAGCATCGTGCGCGTCATGGCCGACCCCGGCAAGGCCCGCAAGATCAAGGGCGTCGAGACGCTCGACGGCAAGGGATGCTGGGAGGAACAGCTGGGCGACGCCCGCTACCTGGCCAGCGCGCCGTCGTTCTTCCAGGTGAACACCGCGCAGGCCGAGAAGCTGATCGCCTGCGTGATCGAGGGCTTGGGCGGACGCATGGGCGAGGACGGGCCCGAAGGGCTCGACGACCTGCTGATCGCCGACCTGTACGCTGGCGGCGGCACGTTCTCGGTGCCGCTCGCGCAGGCGGGCGCCGAGGTGTTGGCCGTGGAGGCCGCGGGCTCGTCGGTGCGCGACTTGCGCCGCAACGCCGACATGAACCGCGTGGATCTCGAGGTGATCGGCGGCGACGCGGCGCGCGAGCTTCCGGAGCTGGGCGGCCTCGACGCGCTGGTGGTGGATCCGCCTCGCGCGGGCCTGGCCGACGGCGTGGTGGAGAGCATCGCCGCCGCCGCGCCGGAACGCGTGGCCTACGTCAGCTGCAACCCCGCCACCTGGGCGCGCGATGTCGCGCGCTTCGAGAGCCAAGGGTATCGCCTGACTAGCGTCCAGCCCGTCGACATGTTCCCGCAAACCTACCATGTCGAGGTGGTCAGCGTCTTCGAACGCCTCTAGCCCCGCTGTCGCCCCCGACTCGTCCCTGAACGCACGAACCGCTCGCGAAAGGAAAGCCCATGATCCTGTCTGACAAGACCATAGAGAAGCTCCTCGCCGAAGGAAGCCTTGCCATCGAGCCCCTCGAGCCGGAGCAGATCCAGCCCGCCAGCGTGGACATCCGCCTGGGCGACACGTTCGGCATCGTCGAGGACACGCCGAGCGGCATCGTGGGGCTGGAGGACGAGATCGCCTACAAGACGATCCGCACCGACCGCTACATCCTGCTGCCGGGCCAGTTCGTGCTGGCAACCACCATGGAGTACGTGCGCCTGGGCGCCGACCTCACCGCCTTCGTGGAAGGGCGCAGCTCGCTGGGGCGCATGGGGCTGTTCGTGCAGAACGCCGGTTGGGTGGATCCGGGCTTCGAAGGCGAGATCACGCTGGAGCTGTTCAACGCGAACCGCTGCGCGCTGGAGCTGCGCTCGGGCAGGCGCGTGGGGCAGCTGGTGTTCGCCCAGCTGGACGAGGCGGCGAAGAACCCCTACGCCGGCAAGTACCAGGGCCAGCGCGGCGCTACGGGCTCGCGCGTGTACCTCGATCCGGAGGCAGCGCGCTAGCGCAGGCGCGCCCTGTCGATCTCCGCGCGCATCGGCGGTTGCCGTGCCGATCCGCCCCCGTTTCCGCAGCGCTTCTGCTCGCCGTGGATGTTCTACGATTTTTCCGGTCTGGCGGACTTGACCTGCTAAACTTCAACCTTGTATGCGATACTTTCGCCCCGTTTCGCGTGGGCGCATGATAGCAAGCAAACGAAAAGGAGCCGACCCATGGCGCAGTACACTCCGGAATACCAGCCGACCGGCGACGAGGTCGCCGTCATCACCACGTCGAAGGGCACCGTCCGCGTGCAGCTGGCGGGCAAGGACGCCCCCATCCACGTGGGCAACTTCGTCGAGCTGGCGCGCAAGGGCTTCTACGACGGCCTGAAGTTCCACCGCCACGTTCCCGGCTTCGTGATCCAAGGCGGCTGCCCGAACACGCGCGACCTCACGCCCGAAGAGGTCGTCAAGAAGGCCGGCAACCCGTTCGCGGGCCTCGGCACGGGCGGCCCGGGCTATTCCATCAAGGAGGAGTTCTCCACGAACCCCAACAACAAGCACCTCGACGGCTCGCTGGCCATGGCGCGCTCCCAGGATCCCAACTCCGCCGGCTCGCAGTTCTACCTGTGCCTGGGCGCCCAGCCCATGCTGGACTCGGGCTACACGGTGTTCGGCCAGACGATCGACGGCATGGACGTCATCGGCCAGCTGCGCGTAGGCGACGTGATCGAGAGCGTCGAGATCGAGAACGCCGCCGAATAGCGATCCGAGACGCCGAGGCGATTCCGCGAAGATACGAAGGAAGCAGATGAACAACGACTTATTCCAGCAAGCCCGGGCGGCGTACTCGCGCAAGGACTTCCAAGGCGCCCTGGCTGCCTACACGCAGTGCTTGCAGGATGCGGGCAGCTCGCTTGCACCCGGCGAGGTGGGGCTGCTGTACCACCAGATCGGCAACTGCCTGGTCAAGCTCAAGAACCCGAACGAGGCCATCCACGCCTACACGCAGGCGACCGCCGATGCGGCCTACGACGCGTGCGGCGCGGTGAACTACAACCTCGGCATGGCCTACGCCTCGCTGCATGATTACGAGGACGCCGTCAAGCACTTCGAGATCGCCGTGTCCGACGCCAAGTACGATGCGTCCTACAAGGCCTACTCGGGCATGGGCAACGCGCTGTTGAAGCTGGGCAAGTCGGCCGAGGCCGGCGTGGCGTTTCGCGAGGCCGCGCTCGACGAGGCCAACCCCGATCCCACGAAGGCGCTGCTCAACCTCGGCGTGTGCTTCATGGCGCTCGACCGTCCGGCCGACGCCGTGGCCTCCTATGAAAGCGCGCTGCAGTTCGACATGCAGCCCGACACGCGCAACAAGCTGTACGCGAACCTCGGCCAGGCCTACGTGGCCAGCGGCCAGATGCAGAAGGCCGTGAACGCCTTCGACGAGTCCATCGCCGACAAGACGTACTTCCTCAGCGACTCGGCCAGCGTCGACTACCAGCGCGCAATCGCCGCGGTCGCCCAGGGCACGTCCGAGATCACTCAGGTGATGGCTCCGGTGGCGCCCGTTGCCGACATGTCGGGGCTCGACGTGGCCGCCGACGGCACGGCCGTGTACGTGGATCAGGATCCGTACGCGGCGGGCGGCCAGGAACCGTACTACTACGCCGATCCGTACGCCCAGGCCGAGACGAACCCCTACGGCGCCCCGGGCGCGGAGGATCATTTCTTCAACGCCAGCGACGAAGAGCTGGAGCAGTGGTCGAAGGGTCTCGCCAAGCAGGATCGCAAGCGCCGCAACGTGGGTCTCAAGATCCTCGTCACCATCATCCTGATCGTGCTGGTCGCTTTCGGCGCCGCCGTGTTCCTGTACACGCAGGGCTGGGGCTATCCGTCGCAGGACCAGGTGGTCGAGCAGCTGTTCTCGGATCCGAAAGCGGCCTTCGCCAGCGAGGTGACCGAGGAGAACGCCGCGTCCATGACCGAGCTCCTCTCGACGGTGGGCAGCCCTGCGATCGACGGCATGGACAAGTCCATGAGCGATTCCACCGTGTACGTGACGGCTAAGACGCCCGAAGGCGGCGACGTGCAGTACAAGGTATCCCTCGTGCGCAACATGATCGGGTGGAAGGTGTCGAACGTGGAGCTGTACTTCCCGAGCCAGAACTGACAAAAGCGGCATACGCCGTTTTTGTCATCCTGAGCGGAGCGACCGAAGGAAGCGAAGTCGAAGGATCCCGTGCGGCGCAAGCCGGAAGCCGTCGGTCGGCGCCATAGGGGATCCTTCGACTGCGGCGGCTTCGCCGCCTCCGCTCAGGATGACACCCTCGTATAAAGAGAGAGAAAGGGCACTACAACATGGCACAGCAGAAGACCTACACGATGATCAAGCCCGACGGCGTGCGCAACGGCCACATCGGCGAGATCGTCAACCGCTTCGAGCGCGCGGGCCTCAAGATCGAGCGCATGGAGCTGGGCATGGTGACCGACGAGCAGGCGAAGGCCAACTACGCCGAGCATGAGGGCAAGCCGTTCTACGACGGCCTCATTTCCTACATCACCAGCGGCCCGGTCGTGAAGATGGTCGTGTCCGGCGACGGCGCGGTGGCCAAGTGCCGCTCCCTTATGGGCGCCACTAATCCGGCAGAAGCTGCCCCCGGCACGATTCGCGGCGATTTCGGCCTCATCATGGACGAGAATGTCATCCATGGCTCCGATTCCCCGGAATCCGCCGAGCGCGAGATCGGCATCTTCTTCGCGTAAAGCACGTTCCGAGCGCGCCGCCGCGTACGAGCCTTTCGCTCGAGCGACGGCGCGCTTTTTGTTTTTCGGAGCTTCGCGCACCGAAGGTTGCGCGGGATACCAGACGAGAAAAGGACGTGAGCATGCTCTATCGAGTCATCGACGCTGCTGAACTTCCCTCGCTCGTGTCGGCGTTCATGGAAACCTACGAAGTGGTGGCTCCGGTCAAGCGCGACCAGGGCTACGCCTTCGAGACCATCGAATCGCCCGACGACATCGAGCTTGCCTATCCTACCACCATGGCTTCGCCGAAGAAGTACTTCCTGCCGCCCGAGGAGACGCTCATGTCCTTCGACGCGCGCACGAACAGCGTGACCGACTTCGCCGCCGAGATCACGCCGCGCGTCATCTTCGGCGCGCATGCCTGCGACATCAACGCGGTGAACCGGCTCGACCTCGTGTTCAAGGACGGCCGCTATCCCGACCCCTACTACGTCGCCCGGCGCAACGCCACGCTCATCGTGGGGATCAGCTGCATGCCCTCCGAGACGTGCTTCTGCCATTTGTGGGGCTCCGACGAGGCGCGTTTCGGCTACGACCTGTTTTTGCAGGATATCGGCGGAAAGTACCTGGTCAGCATATCCAGCGTCGAGGCGGCGAACATCCTCGAGGCGGCGTGCAACCCGCGCGTGGCCACCGACGAGGACCGTATCGAGTTCCGCCACGCCACGCGTCGGCGCCAGGAGGCGTTCAACGACGCTATTCCCGACATCCAGGACGTGGCCATGCTCATGGACGCGTTCCATAAGGACCCGTTCTGGGAGGAGCTGGGCGGACGCTGCCTGTCGTGCACGGCGTGCTCGGCGGTGTGCCCCACGTGCTTCTGCTTCGACATCCAGGACACGTTCGATCCCTCCGGCGAGGCGGGTCGGCGCGAGCGCGTGTGGGACGCGTGCACTGCGCCGCAGTTCGCGCAGGTGGCCGGCGGCCACAACTTCCGCGGCGACGGGCGCAACCGCGTGCGGCATCGCATGTACCACAAGCTCAACGGGTTCCTCGCGAACCATGACCGCATGCTGTGCGTGGGGTGCGGTCGCTGCGTGAAGGCGTGCAAGGCGAACATCAACCCCATCGAGGTGCTCGAGTTCTTCGAGAGGAAGGGGATGCAAGATGCCCAGTAGCTGCGCGGTGTCCACCGTCCAGGTCAAACCGTTCTTCGACGAGGCGGCTCCCCTGTCGGGCGAGCAGATGATGGCGGCGAACCCGTATCGGCCTTGGCCGGCGCGGATCACGTCCATCATCGACCTCACCGAGACGGAGAAGCTGTTCGAGTTCCGCCTTATCGACGAGCGCATCCGCGATGCGTTCTCGCACGAGCCGGGCCAGTTCGTCGAGGTGTCCATCTTCGGGGTGGGCGAGGCGCCTATCTCCATATCCAGCTCGCCGTCCAAGCGCGGCTTCATCGAGCTGTGCGTGCGTCGCACCGGCCACTTCACCGAGGTGCTGCACAAGATGCAGTGCGGCGACATCGTGGGCCTGCGCGGCCCGTTCGGCCGAGGCTTCCCGTTCGAGGACATGAAGGGGCACGACATCCTGCTGGTGGCGGGCGGCCTCGGCATCGCTCCTCTGCGCTCGCTCATCAACAACATCCACGACGAGCGTTCCGAGTTCGGCAAGGTCACCATCATCTACGGTTCGAAGAACCCCTCCGAGGTGATGTTCCGCCAGCAGTTCGAGATGTGGCGCCATCGCAAGGACTTCGACCTGTACCTGACGGTGGATCATCCCGACGACACGTGGGACGGCGAGGTCGGCCTGGTCACAAAGCCTTTCGAGCATTTGGAGATCGATGCCGCCAACACGTTCGGCGCCCTGTGCGGGCCGCCGGTGATGTATAGGTTCGCCATCGACGAGATGCGGAAGAAGGGCATCAGCTACGACCATATCTACGTGAGCTTCGAGCGCCATATGAAGTGCGGCATGGGCAAGTGCGGCCACTGCCAGATCGGGCATCAGTACGTGTGCATCGACGGGCCCGTGTTCAACTATTGGGAAGCCAAGAACATCCAGGGGTCGATGTAGGATGGAGAAGCGCGACATGAACGGAAACTGCATAGCCTGCCAGGAGAAGCCGTCCGCGCCGCGCGTGGTGGTCGTGGGCCTGGCCAGCTGCTTCGGCTGCCAACTGCAGATCACGAACGCCGAGGCGCACCTGCTGGACGTGCTCGGTCAGATCGATCTGCGCTATTGGCAGCTGGCCTCGAGCGATCCCATGCCCGAGGACTTCGACGTGGCCATCATCGAGGGCGCCGTCACCACCGAGGAATCCGAAGCGACGGTGCGCAGCCTGCGCGAGAAGGCGGGCGCGATCATCGCCGTGGGCGCGTGCGCCACGACGGCCGGCATTCCCGGCATGGCCGCAGAGGGGTTCCTCGAGCGTCCTGGGCAGGTGTACGATCGGGTGCCGTCGGCCTGCGGCGACATGGTGGCGCCGCGCGCGGTGGGCGCCGTCATCGACGTGGACTTCGAGGTGCGTGCGTGCCCCATCGACAGCTACGACTTCATCGACGTGCTGCAGCGCGCGCTGTACGGCTCGAACAAGACGTATCCCTCGCGCACGATGTGCGGCGACTGCAAGCGCAACGAGACGAGCTGCTTCTTCGGAAAGGGGCAGCTGTGCCTGGGGCTCGTGACCACGGCCGGGTGCGGCGCGAAGTGCGTTAACCTGGGCCGTCCGTGCAACGGGTGCAGGGGGCTGTCGCCCGACGCGAACCTGGCGTCGGCGCGCGAGGCGGTGGCGCGCTACGGCGTGTCGGTCGCCGACTTCGACCAGGCGCTCGAGATGTTCAACCAGACGAACCCCGCCCTTGCGGGCAGCGAGTGAGGACGCATTCTATGACGAAAACAGCGATTCACGTCGATCATATCGCCCGCGTCGAGGGCCACGGCAACGTGCACGTGGTCATCGAGGACGGGGAAGTGAAAACCGTCGAGATGAACGTCGTCGAGCCGGCCCGCCTGTTCGAGAGCATGGTGCGCGGCCGCCGCTTCGAGGAGATCCCCTACATCTCTTCGCGCATCTGCGGCATCTGCTCGTCGAGCCACGTGGTGACCGACCTCAAGGCCATCGAGCGCGTGTTCGGCGTGGAGGTGACCGACCGCACGCGCGCCCTGCGCGAGCTTCTGGTGTACGGCTCCTATTTACAGAACCATGCGTCGCATCTGTTCGTGTTCGCCGCACCCGACTTCCTCGGCATGCCCAGCGTGTTCCCGCTGGCTCAGACCGATCCCGAGCTGTTCGAGCAGGCGCTGGGCCTCAAAGCGCTGGGCAACGAGCTGTGCACGAAGGTGGGAGGTCGCAGCATCCATCCTATCACCGCCGTGGTGGGGGGCTTCACGCACGAGATAGAGCCGGCCGAGTATCTGGAGCTGGCAGACAAGATGGATGCGGCGATGGACTTCGCCCTTGAGGCGGTGGATCTGTTCCGCGGCTTCGAGGTGCCCGACATCGCTACGGCCGGCGACATGCTGGCCATGGTGGAGGACGACTATTACCCGGTGGAATGCTCCGACCAAGCGTTTTTCCTGAACGCGGGCATCGTCTTCGATGCGAACGAGGTGCAGGAGCATATCGAGGAGCATGCGGTGCCGCATTCGGCGGCTCTGTTGGCGCGCGTGCGCGAGACGCAGAGCCCGTACTTCACCGGCGCGCTGGCCCGCGTCAACGCATCGTGGCAGAACCTGGGGCAGAACGCGAAGGTGGCCGCCGCGAAGGCGGGCTTGCGCCCGCCTGAGGCGAACCCGTTCATGAACAACGTGGCCCAGGCCGTGGAGATCATGGATGCGCTCGACCGCTGCGCCGACCTGTGCCGCAAGCTTGCCGAGCCGGGCGCCATCGCCAGCTCCAGCCTGCCCGTGCCCTTCGAGGTGAAGGCGGGGCGCGCCGTGGGCTTCACCGAGGCTCCGCGCGGCGCGCTGTTCCACGACCTCACGCTGGATGCCGAGGGACGCGTGACGCATGCGTCCATTCTCACGCCTACGGCGCAGAACGTGGCGAACCTGGAAGCCGACATGCGCCTTTTGGCCGAGAAGCTGGTGGCCGACGGGGCTGCGGAAGACGTCGTGCGCCTCGAGATCGAGAAGCTCGTGCGAGCCTACGATCCCTGCCTCAGCTGCAGCGTGCACTAAACTGAGACAAAGGGACGTGTTGACGTCTCGTTCCCTTATGATGGAAAGGCTGGGATCCGTTACGGGTTCCAGCCTTTTTTTGGTCTGAGACGAGGGCGAGACAGAGGGGCGGAGAGGCGGAGGCGCGGGTGTGCCCCTCGTGGATTTTCATCATCGCGTCAACGCCTGTGCTAGAATTCGGTTTCACCTGGAATCGAGATTCAAGGGGTTTCCTGTATGTCCTTTTTAGACATGTTCTCGGGTCTGACTGGCCAGATGTCCACGGATATGGCCATCGACCTCGGAACTGCAAATACACTGGTCGCCATCCCGGGCGAGGGCATCGTTGTCAACGAGCCCTCGGTTGTCGCCATCGAGAAGGCGACCCATCGCGTGCTCGCAGTGGGCCACGAAGCCAAGAACATGATCAACCATACGCCCGAGGCGTTCTCGGCCGAGCATCCCCTGCACGACGGCGTAGTGGCCGACTACGACGTGACCGAGGCCATGATCTCGGCGTTCATCAGCAAAGCGGCGCCGCGCAAGTATCCCTGGCAGGCCAAGCCTCGCATCGTCATCTGCATCCCGTGCGGCGCAACCTCGGTGGAGAAGCGCGCGGTGTTCGAGGCTGCCGTTCAGGCCGGCGCTCGTCAGGCGTACCTCATCGAGGAGCCCATGGCTGCGGCCATGGGCGCCGACCTGCCCGTCACCGAGCCGACGGGCTCGATGGTCGTGGATATCGGCGGCGGCACCACGGAAGTGGCCGTCATCTCGCTCGGCGGCATCGTCACCTCCTCGTCGCTGCGCCTGGCCGGCAACCGCATGGACGAGGCCATCGCCATGCACCTGCGCGACCTGCTGGGCATCAAGATCGGCGAGCGAACAGCCGAGATCATCAAGATCAAGATCGGCTCCATCCTGCCGTTCGAGGACGGTCGCGAGCGCGACATGATTATCTCGGGCCAGGATGTGATCACCGAGCAGCCGAAGGAGGTCACCATCCAATCCGAGGACGTGCGCTCCGCGCTCGTGCAGCCTTGTGAGGAGATGGTCGTGCATATCAAGGAGACGTTCAAGAAAACGAACCCCGATCTCGCCTCCGACATCATTCAGAACGGCATCCTGCTGACGGGCGGCGGCGGCCTCTTGTCCGGTCTCGACCGCTATCTCACCGACAAGCTGGAGATTCCCGTGTGGACGAGCGAGACGGCGCTCACGAACGTGGTTATGGGCTGCCTCAAGGTGCTCGAGACGCCTACGGCGCTCAAGCAGACGCTCATGCGCTCGAAATAGGGTTGAGCCGGCTTATCGATGACGCTTAATTTCCAACAGAGAAGCTCGGTGTTTCTGCGCCGAGTTCTGCTCGTCGCATTTCTCGTAGCCTCGCTTGCGCTGGTCACGTTGTACTCGCGCGAAGGCCAGGACGGCCCGCTGCACGCGGTCCAGAGCGGCGTGTCCGGCGCAGTTGCGCCTTTGAAGTTCGTCGGCGCGGCTGCAAGCGCGGGCGTGAACGATGCCGCCGAGGGTTTCGGCAACCTCACGGCCGACGAGAGCACGCTCTCGGGTCTGCGCGAGAGCAACGCCGAGCTGCGCGAGCTGCTGAGCCAGGCCGATGAGTACAAGCAGGAGGCTCAACGTCTCCAGAAACTGCTCGAGCTCAAGGACCTCTACGAGATCGACGGTGTGGGAGCGCGCGTCATCGGCAATCCCGACCAGGCGTGGAGCCAGGCGGTCACCATCGATAAGGGCACGGCCGACGGGGTGGAGACCGGCCTTACGGTCATGGGCACTTCCGGCGTTGTCGGCCAGGTGTACAGCGCGGGCGAGCATACCGCCGAGGTGCGCCTGCTCACCGACCCCGATTCCGGCGCCGCGGCGCGCGTGGAGTCGAGCCGTGCGGAGGGCGTCGTGCGCGGGTCTCTCGAAGGCCTGCTGTATTTGGAAAACCTCGATGCCGACGCGGTGGTCAATCCTGGCGACGTGGTGGTCACGTCGGGTCTGGGCGGCAGCTACGCGCCCGGCCTCATCATCGGCACCGTCGTGAAGGTGGATACCCGCCAGGGCGAGTCCACGAGGCGCGTGATCGTATCGCCGAACGACACGACGGGCGCCCTCGAAGAAGTGCTTGTGGTGTTCGGCGTGGGCGCCGTAGGCGAGGCCGACGGTAACGAAGGAGGCGATGCATCGTGAACCTGGGACGCGAAGGCGTCGTCATCGCCGTAGGCGCGGTCGTCGCCTTGCTGCTGCAAATCGTCGTAGCCCCCAACATCGCGCTGTTCTCGGCGCAGCCGAACTTCCTTCTGGCCTACGTGCTGGTAGTCGCTATCGCGCGCCCGCTCGACGCCGGCCCCGTGCTGCCGTTTGCGCTGGGGCTCGTCTGCGACCTTTTGGGCTCGGGCCCCGTCGGCGGCTACGCGTTCTTGTTCGTCATCGTGTCGTTCATCGCATCGCGCGCGTTCTCGGTGCTCGACAACGACACGCTGTTCATGCCGGTGACCATTTTCGTCGTCGCGACGTTCGCCGCCGAGATGCTGTACGGCGCGCTGCTCATCGGGCTGGGCCTGTCGGCAAGCCCCGTTGACGCGTTCCTGTACCGTGCGCTGCCGTGCACGCTGTACGACTGCGTCGTGGGTCTCGTGCTGTATCCGATCATCGCGCGTCTGCTTGCCAGCGGCGCTCAGGACCGCGGACCGCGCACGCCCCGGCTGCGATAGGGGGCGTTTGCCGTGATCGCCGCCATCATCGCCGCCGTCGCCACGCTGGTCGTGGCCGTCATCGTGGTATCCGTCGTGTTCGTCGTGCGCAACAACGCGAAGTCGTCGAACGTGAGCGTGAAGAAGGACGTTCGCTCAATCAGCTCGGTGGGCGTGAAATCGAGCCTCGGAAACGCGGGCGGTCGCGTCAACGGATCCATGCAGGCGCACCCGGGCTCGGCGCAGCGTCCGGCGTCCAACCCGGCCGACAACCTCAAGTCGCGGTTCGTCGCCATGGGCGTGCTGGCGGCGGGCATCTTCGGCACGCTGACGGCGAAGCTGTGGACCATGCAGGTGCTGTCGTCCGAGGCGTATCGCAGCAAAGCGGACGACAACCAGTACGCCACCGTCTCCACGCCCGCGCCGCGCGGCTACATCTGCGACGTCAACGGCGTTCCGCTCGTGAAGAACCGCGTGTCGCTGACCGTGGTGGCCGATGCGGAGGTGGCCAACGACCGCGACGTGGTGCAGCGCCTGTCCGCGGTGCTCGGAGTGCCGTACAACGTGGTGCGCCAGCGCATCCAGGATGCGACGGCCGGCGCGCAGAGCCAGCGCGTCGTGGCGAGCGACGTGCGGCTTCGCGACGTCGCCTTCATCACCGAGCACTCCGACGCGTTCCCTAAGGTCAAGATCGAGGAGCGCTACGTGCGCGACTACCCCTACGGCGCGCTCGCCGCGCACGTGGTGGGGTACACGGGCCCCGTCACCGAAGAGGGTCTGAAAACCGTCGGCGAAGGCCGCGAGGTGGAGCTGGGCGACGACATGGGCGCGTCGGGCATCGAGCTGCAGTACGATCATCTGCTGGCGGGCGAACACGGCAAGCGCAAGGTGGTCGCCAACGCCGACGGCAACGTTGTGCGCGTGGTGAGCGAGACGCAGCCAACCAAGGGCTCGGACGTGCACCTCGCCATCAAGGGGCCGGTTCAGTACGTGGCCGACCGCGAGCTGGCCGCGCTCATCGCCCCTGAGAACGGGACTATCGGCACGGGCAGCGGCGTGGCGGGCTCGGTGGTGGTCATGGACCTTCGCGACGGAGGCATCGTGGCCATGGCGAACTACCCTCTGTTCGACCCGGTCGAATTCATCGGCGCCGTGTCGAGCGACGTGTACGACGTGTACAATTCCAACGAAGCTCAGAAGCCCCTGCTCAATCGTGCGATCTCGGGCACGTATCCCGCCGCCTCGACGTACAAGACGTTCACGGGCCTCGCGGCGCTGGCCAACGGCTTCGCCGACATGAAGCGCACGTGGACGTGCAACGGCTCGTGGGACGGCTGGGGCACGGGTCAGGAGCAGATGTGCTGGAAGCACTCGGGCCACGGCACGCTCGACCTCCGCGGCGGCATCGTGCAGTCGTGCGACGTCGTGTTCTACCAGATCGCCCATGACTTCTTCGAGGCGGCTCGGGACGGTCAGGTCAGCCAGACCGCCCTTCAGGACTACCTCGCGAAGTTCCACTTCGACCGCTACACCGGCATCGATCTCGGTGGCGAATCGGTGGGCGTCATTCCCACGCCGGAATGGAAACTGGAGCATTTCCGCAACACGCCCGAAGAGGCGGTGTGGAAGGGCGGCGACATGACGAACATGATCATCGGCCAGGGTTACGTTCTCGTCACGCCCTTGCAGGTGGCCGTCGCCTACGGCGCCGTCGCCACCGGCAAGCTGCTGAAGCCCCACTTGCTCAAGGAGGTTCGCAACGCCAGCGGCGACGTGGCCGCCTCGGTCAAGGTGGAGACCGCGGGGGAGCTGGACGTTCCCGAAGCCGACCTCGCGTTCATGCGCGACGCCCTCAACGGCGTGGCGACCGACAACGCCGACGTGTCGAAGCTGCTCAACGAGCAGGGCATCGATCCCGCTACGGTGGCGTGCAAGACGGGTACCGCCGAGTACACCAACATGGCCGACACCGCGTGGTTCGCCTGCTACGCGCCGGTGGACGATCCGCAGTACGTGGTGGCCTGCGTGGTCGAGCACGGCGGCGGCGGTTCGGCCGTGGCGGCCCCGCTGGGCGCGAAGGTTCTGGCGGCTGCGCTTGCCAGCGAGTCCGCGGAGGATCCGGGCGCCGGCATGGGCGTGATCGCCGGAGCCACCGGCAAGGTCCTCGAAGGCGCGGGCGCCGCGACGTCCGGCGGCCGTACCGACTAGACGAGGCGAGGAAAGGAGGCGTTATGCCGCAGCTACCGCAGATCGATTCAGTGAAAGCGCCCGACAAGATCGTGGCGCAGGCCACGCGCGCGCGACGCTTCCCGTGGCTCAACATCCCGTTCATCCTCGTGGTGGCGCTGCTGGTGTCGTACGGGCTCGTCGTCGTGATGTCGGCCGTGGCCAACGACCGCGACTACTCGTTCACGAACCAGCTGGCGGGCGTCGCGTTGGGAATCGTGTTCATGGTGCTGGTCTGGAGGTTCGACTACCGCCGCCTGTCGGACTTCACCATGCTGTTCCTCATCGTCAACGTGGCGCTCATCCTCTCGCCCCACATACCGGGGCTGGGAACCGACGCGGGCATGGGCGCGCAGTCGTGGCTCAAGCTGGGCATACAGGTCCAGCCGGGCGAGTTCGCCAAGATCACGGTCATCCTGCTGGACGCCAGCATCATGGCGCGCTACGGCGGCAGGCTGGACGACCCGCGCGAGTACGTCAAGGCCCTCGGCCTCATGCTGGTGCCGTTCGCCTGCATCATGACGCAGCCCGACCTGGGCACGGGCCTGGTGTACCTATGCATCGGCGCGGTCGCCCTCGTGGTAGGAGGTGCGCGTCCGAAGTACCTGCTGATCACCCTCGCGGCCTTCGTTGCGGCCGTCATCGCCGTGTTCGTCGTGGACCAGATCATCTACAACTCCACCGGCGAGTACAAGCTGCTCAAGCAATATCAGCGCAACCGCCTGCTCGTGTTCCTCGATCCCGACATCGACCCCACGGGCGAGAGCTACAACCTCAAGCAGGCTCAGATCGCCATCGGGTCGGGCGGCCTGTTCGGCAAGGGCCTGTTCCAGGGAACGCAGCATACGCTGGGCATCCTGCCCGAGGCTCCCACCGACTTCATCTTCTGCGTGCTGGCCGAGGAACTGGGGTTTTTAGGTGTAATGGCGCTGCTGGCCTTGTATGCCGGCCTGGTTTTGATAAGCTTTCGCATTGCCGGCGCTTCGAGCGATCTGTTCGGCATGACCATCGTCATGTGCGTCGTCGGCATGTGGTTGTTCCAGATTCTTGAAAACATCGGCATGGATTGCGGGCTCATGCCCATCACGGGCATCCCCCTGCCGTTCGTGAGCTACGGAGCGACGGGCATGGTGATGAACTTCATCATGCTCGGCATGATCGGCTCGGTATGGACTCACAACATCCAGAAGCA
Organism: Eggerthella sp. 1_3_56FAA; assembly: GCF_000185625.1. Classification (NCBI taxonomy): domain Bacteria; kingdom Bacillati; phylum Actinomycetota; class Coriobacteriia; order Eggerthellales; family Eggerthellaceae; genus Eggerthella; species Eggerthella sp. 1_3_56FAA. Next base: position 623,453 of record NZ_GL622579.1, on the reverse strand, counting down.
ACGCTAGGAAAAGGGGCGGTTATGCAGCTACCCGTTGACATCAAAGCGGTTATCGATGAAGCCACCAACATCGACGAGGCGCGTCGCACGACGCTGTCGGTGAGCGTCTACCTCGACGACAGCGCGCCGGGCGACGTGCAGGCGCACGTGCGCCAAGCGTTCGCCAGCGCGTCGCCGCACGCCCGCGTGTCGCTCATGTACCTCGACGGCCGCCCGTTCGCGCCGTTCTCGGGCGACGACATGGCCGTCATCGTGGCGGGTTTGAACGAGCAGGTGGGGGAGTACGCGGCGCAGGTTCGCGCGGCGGGCGTCCCCGTGATGGTGGTCACCACGCTGCCCGCCCTCGTGGCCGACATCGCGAAGGCGCAGGGCGCGCCCATCCCGCAGGGCGACCTCGTCTTCCCCAAGCCCCCCAAGGCCGAGCCGGCTGTGCTGCCGGCACCCGATGCCGCTGCGGGCGGCGCCGAGGCCGTGCAGGCTCTGGGCGCCGGTTCGCCGAACGAGCCGTACGCTCTCGACGGCGCCGCCGTCGGCTCGCTCAGCGAACGCATGGGCGGCTGGGTGATCGCCGCATGCAACGACAAGCGCCTCGCGTTCGCGCTGGCGTTCCCGTTCGTGCGCAAGCCCCTGTCGCTGGAAGCCGTGAACTCCACGGCGCTGCAGAACGCGGGCGTGGGCCTGCTGGTCATCATCCCCGGCGCCGACATGCCGGTCATGACGCTCAACCAAGCGAAGATGCTGCTCATGATTGCCGCCGCGTACGGAGAAGAGCTCAACATGGAGCGCGTGAAGGAGCTTGCGGCCCTCGTGGGCGGCGCGTTCGCCTGTCGCGCGGTGGCTCGCCAGCTGGTGGCGTTCGTACCCGCGCTCGGCTGGGCCGTGAAGGCCGCCATCGGCTACACGGGCACCGTCGCTATGGGGCGCGCGGCCATCGAGTACTACGAGGACGGAGCCACGCTGGGCAAGCTCACCGACGCCGTGGCTGCGGCGCGCGACAAGGTGGTGCAGGCCGCCGCGAAGCGCGCTGCGCAGAAGGCGCAGGCGACCGGGGCGAAGGCC
>NZ_GL622579.1:598606-622076 GCF_000185625.1 Eggerthella sp. 1_3_56FAA | reverse complement strand
TCGCTTCCGGCAAAGTCCGCTGATTCTCCCGCTAAAGCAAACCGAAGAAGGGAAACGAGTTCGATGACGGATCTCTGGCCGCGTCTGGAGCCGCTGCTCGCCGCTGCGGAGCGCCCCGCGCGCTACCTCAACCACGAGTTCGGCTGCGTGTACAAGCCCGAAGCGGACTTCCGCTTCTGCATGGTGTATCCCGATACCTACGAGCTGGGGCAGGCGAACCAGGCGCTGCGCATCCTCGTGAACGTGGTGAACGCCGTCGACGGGATGGCCGCCGAGCGCGCGTTTCTTCCCGCGCCCGCCATGTGCGACACGCTGCGCGCCGAGGGCATCCCGCTGTTCAGTATAGAGAGCTGCGCGCCGCTCGCCGAGTTCGACGCCGTGGGCATCACATTGCCGCACGAGCTGGCGGCTACGAACGTGCTTGAGACGCTCGATTTGGCAGGCATTCCGCTGCATGCAGACGAGCGCGCCGAAAGCGACCCGCTCGTGGTGGGGGGCGGCCCCTGCGCCTACAACCCCGAGCCCTACGCGCCGTTCTTCGACGCGTTCAGCATCGGCGAAGGGGAGGAGGCCTTGCCGCGCGGCCTGGCCGTCGTCCGCCGCCTGCGCGCCGAGGGCGCTGCGCGCGCCGACATCCTGCGCGCGCTGGCTGACGAGCCGGGCTGGTACGTGCCGTCGCTGTACCGCTGGCGCGCCGAGGACGAGGCGCAGGAAGCGGGCTCGTGGATCGAGCCTTTGGAAGAGGGCCTGCCTCTGCGCATCGAGAAGAGCCTGTTCGAGGGCTTCGCGGAAAGCCCTGGCTGGGAGCCGTGCATCGTGCCGTTCACCGAGGTGGTGCACGATCGGCTGAACGTCGAGATCCTGCGCGGGTGCGCCCGCGGCTGCCGCTTCTGCCAGGCGGGCATGATGTACCGCCCCGTGCGCGAGCGCTCGGCCGACAACGTGGTGGAATCGGTGGTGCAAGGCCTGGCCGAGACGGGCTACGACGAGGTCAGCCTCACGTCGCTGTCGTCCACCGACCACTCGCAGATCGCCTCCATCCTCACGCGCATCAACCGCGCCTGCGACGGGAAGGGCGTGCGCATCTCGGTGCCTTCGCAGCGCCTCGACTCGTTCGGCGTGGATATGGCCGAGCTGGTGGCCGGCCAGAAGAAGGGCGGCCTCACGTTCGCGCCCGAGGCGGGCACGCAGCGCCTGCGCGACGTCATCAACAAGAACGTCACCGAAGACGACCTGTTCGGCGCGTTGGACGCCGCGTTCAAGGCGGGGTGGCGCCGCTGCAAGCTGTACTTCATGATAGGCCTTCCCACCGAGACCGACGACGACATCAAGGGCATCGCGAGCCTCGCGCAGCGAGCCTACGACCGCATGAAGGCCGCCACGCCGCCCGAGCAGCGCGGATCCTTGCGCATGAGCGTGTCGTGCGCGCTGTTCGTGCCGAAGGCGCAGACGCCGTTCCAGTGGGACGGGCAGATCCCGCCCGAGGAGGCGCTGCGGCGCGTGCAGCTGCTGCGCAACTCGGTGAAGTACCGCGCCGTGGACGTGCACTGGCATGATCCGGCCACCAGTTTCGTGGAGGCCGTGATGAGCCGCGCGGGGCGCGAGGCCGCCGCGTGGGTGGAGGCCGCCTGGCGCCGGGGCGCGCGCTTCGACGCGTGGACCGAGTGCTTCGCAGAGGCCGCTTGGCGCGAGGCGGCGGACGAGGTGGGCATCGACCCGGCCGCCATCGCGCAGACGGCGTATCCCACGACCCGCGTCATGCCGTGGGAGCATATCTCCACCGGCGTGTCGACGCGGTGGCTGGCGCGCGAGCGCCGCTTGGCCGACGAGGGCCGCACGACGCCCGACTGCACGTTCGAGAACTGCTCGGCCTGCGGCGCGTGCCCGACGCTCGGGGTGGACAACGAGCTGGCCCAGCCCCGCGTGGCGTCCGGCTCGAACGCGGTCGAGCCCTCGTGCCGTCCTGGACGAAGCGCCGAATCCGAGCTCCTTCGCCATCCCGGGCAAAGCGGCGAAGCCGACGCCTCCTCCGTCATCCTGGGAGAGCGAAGCGAGACGAAGGATCCCGCGCGGCGCGAAGGCGCCGGAAAGGAGGCGACCCATGCCTGATCCGAACCTGTTCCGTCTGCGCATGACGTTCTGCAAGCAGGGACGCCTGGCGATGCTGTCTCATCTCGAAGTGGCGCGCGCCCTCGAGCGCGCGGTGCGCCGCGCAGGCCTGCCGTTCGCAGTGAGCCAGGGCTTCTCGCCCCATATGAAGATCGCGTTCGGCGCGGCGTTGCCCGTGGGTGTGGGCGGCACGCACGAGCTGGCAGACCTGCAGATGACGCGCTACGTGCCTGTCGACGAGGCGCTCGAGGCGCTGCAGCGCGCAAGCGTGCCCGACCTGATGGTGAAGGCGTGCGACTACATCGAGCCGCACGCGCCGGCCGCTTCGGCGGCGTACCCTATCGCCGTCTACCGTGCGCTGTTGTCGCACCCTCCCGCAACCTTCCCGGTGCCAGACGAAGTGACGGTGGTGCGCAAGAAGAAGGAGAAAGTGCTGTGCACGGCCGATTTCCTCGTGGGGGAGCTGGAGCTGTCCGGCGCCGTGGCCACGTTCTCGCTGGAATCGAAGCCGACGGGCTCGCTACGTCCCGACGTGTTGCTGCGCGCGTGCTGCGAAGCAGCCGATGCCGTAGCTCCCGAAGGCGTCGCGCCGTTGCGCGTGCTGTCGGTCATGCGCACCGAACAGCGCGCCGCCCGCTGACGGGGAGGGGTCGCATCTTCCGCGCCCGCTTCGAGCAAGAAAAAAGCCCGCCGATCGGCGGGCTTTCTGTATTCAGATGGCGGGATGTACGAGACTCGAACTCGCGACCTCCGACGTGACAGGCCGGCGCTCTAACCAACTGAGCTAACACCCCGTGCTTTGCAGCGAAAGCTATTCTACCGGAAGAACCTTCGCTGTGCAATCATTATTATGACGAATTTCCCCGATACGAAAAGAACCCGCCGAAGCGGGTTCTTAGCATTCAGATGGCGGGATGTACGAGACTCGAACTCGCGACCTCCGACGTGACAGGCCGGCGCTCTAACCAACTGAGCTAACACCCCGTGCTTTGCAGCGCGGAATATATTACCGGGTGTCGCCGATTCGCGCAATACCCCAATTTGAAAAAGTTTGGGAAAGCGTGCGCCGGGTTCGCATGCAGGTTCTGTGATGAGGGAAACATTTTGGTGTGAAATTTCACAGTAGTGATAAAGTTTAGCGACTAAATTGTATACGACAGGAATCGAAGGCAAGGAAGATGAGATGACGGATTCGTTCAATGAGACGAAACGCGAGCTGTACGAGCTTATGCAGCGCTCACGGCGCGAGCGGTTCACGCCGCCAACGCCCGAAGGCGTGACGCCGTCCGAGGCGCGCACGATGATGACGGTCAGCGCTCTTCAGCATACGTGCGAGGACGTCAGGCCGGGTCGCGTCGCGGAGCTGACGCACACGACGCCGAGCGCGTTGTCCCAGACGTTCAAGACCCTCGAGGAGAAGGGCCTCATCGAGCGGCACCGCGCAAGCGGCGATTACCGCGCCGTGTCGGTAAGCCTCACCGAAGAGGGCGAGCGCTTCGCTGCCGAGGGCAGACGTTTGCGCGACGAGCACATGGACGCGGTCATGGAGCACGTGGGTATCGAGGACATGCGGCATCTCGTTCGCATCCTGCGCAAAGTGGTCGAGTTCCACGAGCTGGATCCTGAGGCGACGTGCAAGAGCCGCGCGGAAGGAGATGAGGCGCCGTGCGCATAATTCGCTATCTGAAGAACTGCAAGGTGGCCGTGCTGCTCATCGTGTGCCTGCTCGTCGTGCAGGCGTTCACCGACCTGGCGCTGCCGCACTACACGTCCGATATCGTCGATGTGGGCATCCAGCAGTCCGGCGTGGAGCATGCGGCCACCGACGAGATGACGGCCAAGACCCATGACGAGATCGCTATGATGCTTCCGGTCGACGACGAGCAGACGTTCCGCGACGCTTACACCGAGACGGACGACGGCACGTACAAGCTCAACGACCAGGGCAAGAAGGAGCAGGAGGAGCTCGACCGCATGGTGGCCCTGCCGCTGGTTGCCATCCATTATTCCAGCCAGATCCCCGACCTCGACCTCGACCAGGTGATGCAGGCCTACGAGGCCGGCGCTATCGACAAGCAGAAGATCCTCGATATGCTGGACGAGGCCAAGCAGCATATGGGGGACATGGGCGACTCCATCGTCGACCAGCAGGCCATCGCCGCCGCCAAGGCTGAGTACGAGTCGCTCGGCTACAATCTGTCCGACATGCAGATGGGCTACCTCGTGCGCATCGGCCTCCTGATGTTGGGGCTTGCCGCCCTCGGCATGGTCGCCGCCGTGCTCGTGGGCTTCATCGCCTCGCGCACGGCCGCGAAGGTGGGCGCCACGCTGCGCTCGAAGCTGTTTCGCCGCGTGGTGTCGTTCTCGGACGCCGAGGTGCAAAGCTTCTCGGCCGCCTCGCTCATCACGCGCGGCACGAACGACATCCAGCTGGTGCAGATGGTCACCGTCATGCTGCTGCGCATGGTGCTGTACGCGCCCATCCTCGCCATCGGCGGCATCATCATGGTTTCGCGCACGAACCTCGCCATGAGCTGGATCATCATCTTGGCCGTGGCGGTCATCTTCGTGCTCATCATGGTGCTGATGCGCGTGGCGCTGCCCAAGTTCCAGATCATGCAGACCCTCATCGACCGCGTGAACCTCGTGTCGCGCGAGATCCTCACGGGCCTGCCCGTCATCCGCGCGTTCGACCGCCAGCCCTACGAGGAGAAGCGCTTCGACGAGGCTTCCACCAAGCTCATGAAGACGCAGCTGTTCACGAACCGCGTCATGACGTTCATGATGCCCCTGATGATGCTCATCATGAACGGCGTGTCGGTGCTCATCGTGTGGGTGGGCGGCGGCTACATCGACAACGGCACCATCCAGACGGGCGACCTCATCGCGTTCATCACCTACGCGATGGTCATCATCATGAGCTTCCTCATGATCGGCATGATCTCCATCATGCTGCCGCGCGCCGACGTGGCGGCCCAGCGCGTGAACGAGGTGCTGGAAACAAAGCCCACCATCTGCGACCCGGCCGCCGACAAGGCCCGCGACGCCGAGCTGCGCCGCTCGGGCGAGGGCGCGACCATCGCCTTCAACGACGTCAGCTTCCGCTACGGCGATTCGAAGGAATGCGTGCTCGAGCACATCGACTTCACGGCCGAGCCCGGCAAGACCACGGCGCTCATCGGCTCTACCGGATCGGGCAAGTCGACGGTCATCAAGCTCATCGAGCGCTTCTACGACGTGACGGAGGGCTCGGTCACCATCGACGGCGTGGATGTGCGCGACGTCACGCAGCAGGCGCTGCGCGAGCAGCTGGGCTACGTGCCGCAGAAGGCGTTTCTGTTCTCAGGCACCATCGAGTCGAACGTGGCCTACGCGGACGAGGGGATGCCCGTCGACCGCATCAGGGAGGCCGTCGACATCGCCCAGGCGTCGGAATTCGTCGCCTCGAAGGAGGAAGGCCTGGGCACGCGCGTGTCGCAAGGCGGCTCGAACGTGTCGGGCGGCCAGCGCCAGCGCCTGGCCATCGCCCGTGCGCTGGCCACCGAGGCGCGCGCCTACCTGTTCGACGACAGCTTCTCGGCGCTCGACTACAAGACCGACGCCGCGCTGCGCCAGGAGCTGCACACGCGCCTGGGCGGCAAGACCGTGGTCATCGTGGCGCAGCGCATCTCGACGGTGCTGCATGCCGACCGCATCGTGGTGCTGGACGACGGCCGCATCGTGGGCCAGGGCACGCACGAGGAGCTGATGGAAACCTGCGAGGAGTATCGGGAGATCGCGATGTCCCAGCTGTCGGAAGCCGAGCTGAACGGAGGTGATGCGGCATGAGCGCGCAGGAGAACGCCCAGGCGCAGGAACCTCGCCGCGGACCCATGGGCCACGGTCCCGGCGGGCGCATGATGCCCGGCGAGAAGCCGAAGAACCTCAAGGGAACGCTTGCCAAGCTGATCGCCTTCATGGGTCGCTTCAAGGCGGCCATCGTGGTGGTGCTCGTATTCGCCGTGGGCTCCACCATCTTCAACATCGTGGGGCCGAAGGTGCTGTCCACGGCCACTACCGAGCTGTTCAACGGCATCGTGGCGAAGATCGACGGCTCGGGCGGCATCGACTTCGACGCGATCGCGCGGATCCTCGTGTTCACGCTGGGCCTGTACCTGCTGTCCGCGGCATGCTCGTTCGTGCAGGGCTGGATCATGAGCTCGGTTTCGCAGCGCACGTGCTACCAGCTGCGCGGCGCCATCGCCGACAAGATCGACCGCATGCCCATGGGCTACTTCGAGCGCACGAGCGTGGGCGACACCCTGTCGCGCATCACGAACGACGTGGACACGCTGGGCCAGAGCCTGAACCAGGGCGTCACCCAGCTCATCACGTCGGTGACCACCATCGTCGGCGTGCTCATCATGATGCTGTCCATCAACCCGCTCATGACGCTGATCACCGTGGTCATTCTTCCGGTTTCCATCGTGCTCATCATGGTGGTGGTGAAGCGCTCGCAGAAGTACTTCGTGGCGCAGCAGCGCACGCTCGGCAAGATCAACGGCATCGTGGAGGAGACGTTCTCGGGTCACGCCATCGTGAAGGCGTTCAACCGCGAGGACGGCACGGTCGACCGTTTCAACGAGACGAACGCGAAGCTGTACGGGTCGGCGTGGAAGTCGCAGTTCTTCAGCGGCCTCATGCAGCCTATCATGACGTTCGTCGGCAACCTGGGCTACGTGGCCGTCGCCATCGCCGGCAGCTTCCTGGCCGTGCAGGGCATCATCACGGTGGGCGACATCCAGGCGTTCATCCAGTACGTGAAGAACTTCACGCAGCCCATCACCCAGCTCACGCAGGTGTCCAACGTGCTGCAGCAGATGGCCGCGGCCGCCGAGCGCATCTTCGAGTTCCTCGACGCGCCCGAGGAGGAGCCCGACCATGCGACCGCCCGTACCGCCGACGTGGAGTGCAACGTGCAGTTCGACCACGTGCGCTTCGGCTACGATCCGGAGAAGCCGGTGATCAAGGACTTCTCGGCCCAGGTGTCGGAAGGCCAGACCGTCGCGCTGGTCGGCCCCACGGGCGCCGGCAAGACCACCATGGTCAAGCTGCTCATGCGCTTCTACGACGTGCAGTCGGGCTGCATCAAGATCGGCGGCACGGACATCCGCGATTTCGCGCGCGACGATCTGCGCAGCCTGTTCGGCATGGTGCTGCAGGACACGTGGCTGTTCCACGGCACCATCCGCGACAACATCCGCTACGGCAAGCTGGACGCCACCGACGAGGAGGTGGAGGCGGCGGCGAAGGCGGCCTACGTCAACCACTTCATCCAGACGCTGCCGCAGGGCTACGACACCGAGATCAACGAGGACGCCAGCAACATCAGCCAGGGCCAGCGCCAGCTGCTGACCATCGCGCGCGCCATCCTGGCCGACCGCCGCATGCTCATCCTCGACGAGGCCACCAGCTCGGTGGACACGCGCACCGAGGAGCGTATCCAGAAGGCTATGGACAACCTCATGGCCGGGCGCACCTCGTTCGTCATCGCGCATCGCCTGTCCACCATCAAGAGCGCGGATCTCATCCTCGTCATCCGCGACGGCGACATCGTGGAGCAGGGCACGCACGAGGAACTGCTGGCGCTTGGCGGTTTCTACGCGGAGTTGTATAATTCTCAGTTCACCGAGACGATTGACGAGGTGGAGGACTAGCGCATACGGGCGCGTCTTCGCCCCCTCGCTCAGGGAATGGGAACAGCGACGTATGCCCGCAACGGGAACTGAGAGCGCATCAGCGCAGATGCAAGGCGCGCCTGAAAGCAAGGCGCGCCTTGCCGTGTTCGACTTCGACGGCACCAGCATCGCGGGCAACTCGCCCGTGCTGCTGGTCAGCCACCTTCTGAGTCGCAAGATGCTGAAGAAGCGAGTCGTCTTCCGCATCCTTCTGTGGGCGGCCGCCTACAAGCTGCGCCTGCCGCAGAACGAGGCGGCTGTGCGCGGTCTCGTGTTCACGGCGTTCGAGGGCAAGCCCGCCGCCGAGGTGGACGCCTTCCTCGCCGAGTTCTACGACGAGCGCATCGCGCCGCTGTTCAGGCCCGAGGCGGATGCCGCCATGCGCGCCCACGCCGAGGCGGGGGACACCGTGGTGGTCATCTCGGCCACGTTCGAGCCTATCATCCTGCGCGCCATGGAGCACCATCCGTTCGACAACCAGATATCCACGCGCATGAGCGTGGCCACCGACGGCACCTACACCCGCGCGGTGGAGGGTCTGCCGGTGGAGGGGGAGGAGAAGCTGGCCGCCGTGCGCCGCTTCGGCGACAGCCGTTTCGGGCCGGGCAACTGGGAGCTCGCCTACGCGTACGGCGACCATCATTCCGACCGCGCCGTGCTGTCGGCCGCGGAGCATCCTCGCGCCGTGTCGCCCGATCGGCCGCTCGCCCGCACCGCGCGCGAAAAGGGCTGGGAGATCCTCGACTGGTAGAGCCTTGCGCTCATACCCTTCGGGTTGCTTACGTTTTGGGGTTTTTGCGGTTCGACCTATGCGGGGGCTTTCTTCTTGGGTAAAATGTGACCTGGACATAGTCATTTTCTCGCGACGTGCGATCACATCGAAAAGGAGGTTGGGTCCATGTTTGAGAACGATGCGAACAGCTCGCCCAGCCAGAACGACGAGCATAGCAATTCCTCGACCGAGTACCTGCGGCTCGCTTCCCAGGCGTGCGCTTCGGGCGACGCGGTCCTCGGCATGCATCTGTATCTGGCGGCGTTCGAGCGCGCGCAGCACGGCGAAGGCTCCGCCGTCGACGAAGCGGCGCTCGAGGGCCTGAAGCAGGCCTGGCAGCTGGCCTGCAAGCTCAAGGAGCGCTCCATCGCCGAATACGCGTTCGAGCGCCTCGAGCCCTACCTGTCCTCGGACGAGGCCGCGGCTTGCGCCGAGCAGCTGCAGAGCCTCGCGCTCGACAAGCTGGAGGAGTACGGCCTTTCGCGCGAGGACCTGGAGGACATGACCGACATGATCTCCCAGGACTTCCTGGGCTTCGATGCCGCGCGCCTCATGCGGGTGGAGCACGTCACCGAGCCGTCTTCGGCGTGCGTCGCCGAGGCTGCGCCGCAGGCCGCTCAGAGCGCTGCGGCGGACGAGGGCGGCGAGGAGGGCGAAAAGGCCCCGTCCGTCTCCGAGGTGCAGAAGTCGCTCGCCGAGGCCATCCAGGCTTGCGGCGACGACGCGGACGCTCATGCGGTGGTGTCGTCCCTCGAGAACATAACGTATCGCGAGCTCGTGGGCTACGACGAGACCGTGAAGCTCATGCGCGACTTCGGGGTGGGCATGCAGCACGACGAGCGCTTCCAAGAGCTGGTGGAGCTGCTGAACGCGCGCCACGGCCTGGACCGCATGCCGGCCTCCGACGCGCTGCTGTTCCGTTCTCCGGCGCGCGAGGACGCGAACCGATTCATGGCGGCCACGCTGGGCGAGCTGGGGCTGCCGGCCATCCGCATGCACATGGAGGAGAACCTTCAGGGGATGCCGGTGCTGTGCGTCATGGCGCAGGCCGACCGCCAGCCGAAGCTCAACGCGGCGCGCAACGCCTTCGAGGGCGCTGGCGTGCTCATGCTGGAGGACTTGGATCTGTGGATGTCGCCCATGGTGGAGTCGGCCGGCGACGATCTGGGCGGGTTCATCATGGCCAGCCTGTCGCGGGGCGCGCGCGAGGCCATCAGCCTCATCAGCTCGGCGGTGGAGAACCCCGACGTGTTCGTGCTGGCCTCCTCGTCCGAGGCGGGGGAGATCGACCCGTTCTTCTTCGACCTCCTGGAGCCGCTGTCGGTGATCGACATCGACTTTCCCACGGTGTCCGAGCGCGACGACATCTGGATGGAGATAGCCCGCGAGCATCCGTCCCTGCGCGGCATCGACCGTGCATCGCTTGTGCGCTATTCAGCGCAGATGCCGCGCTACGATATGTACATGGCCGCACGCGAGGCCATCGAGGAGGCTTACAAGGCCAGCCTCGTCGCGCGCCGCTACCTGCCGGTGACGGCGGACAACCTGTACGACAAGCTGGCGGCCTACCAGCCGCTCGATTCCGACGAGTACCGCGCACTCGAGGAGGCGGTCGTCAGCGACTTCAGGCGCGAGCTGGAGCATCTGGAAGACCTGCTCGATAGAGAAGAGGGGAACTGATGGACGTCACGCGCCGCTGCGACTATGCTTGCCGGATACTGAGGGCCGCTTACAAGAGCGGGGAGGCCTACGTTTCGGTGTCCGACATCGCCGAGCAGGAGGACATTCCCTACGCCTTCGCGCGCAGCATTCAGCACGACCTGGTGAAGGGCGGGCTCATCAAGACGGTACGCGGAGCCCGCGGCGGGCTCGCGCTCAACTGCGATCCGGCCGCCGTGACCCTGCTGGAAGTGCTCGAGGCGGTTCAGGGGCCGGTGAGCATCTCGCTGTGCGTGATGGATCCCGCTTACTGCGACAAACAGAAGGACTGCGCCTACAACAAGCTGTGGCAGGGAGCCGATCGGCTGCTGAACGCCTACTTCGGCGCTATCACGCTCAAGGACCTCATCGAGCAGGGGGCGTCGCATCCGGTGGTGGAAGCCGCTATGGCGAAGGCGAAGGACGCAGACGCGGTTCCGGCCGCCGTCCGCTGCGCTGCGCATTGCGCCGCGCCCACGCCGCGCATTGCCGCGGAAGCTCCCGAAGCCGACGACGCGAGCGCGTGCGAATCGTGCGCATAGCGGGTTCCGGCTCGGTTGCGTGGCCGTCCGAGGCGCTCGGGCGCGACGAGTTCGTGGAGCTTGTGCGCCGCGAGGGCGCTCGGCTGCATCGCGACCTGCCCTGGCGTTACATCGACGACCCGTACGCCGTGCTGGTGAGCGAGGTCATGCTGCAGCAGACTCAGGTGGCTCGCGTCGAGAAGCACTGGACGCGCTTCCTGTCGCTGTTTCCCACCATCGACTCCCTGGCGGCCGCAGGCACGGCCGACGTGCTGGCGCAGTGGCAGGGGCTGGGGTACAACCGCCGTGCGCTTGCGCTCAAGCGGGCGGCCGAGACGTGTTCGGCCGAGCGGGGAGGGCTGCTGCCCGACACGGCTGAGGAGCTGGAAACGCTTCCGGGCATCGGTCCGGCCACGGCGGCGGGCGTGATGGCATTCGCCTACAACCGCCCCTCCGTGTACATCGAGACGAACGTGCGCACGGTGTTCCTGCACGAGCTGTTCCCCGACCGCGACAAGGTTTCCGACCGCGAGCTGGCGCCGCTCGTTGCGTCCACCTGTCCCGAGGACGACGCCCGGGCCTGGTACTACGCGCTGCTCGATTACGGCGCGCACCTCAAGACGCTCGTGGCGAACCCTTCGCGGCGCAGCGCCCACTACGCGCGCCAGTCGGCCTTCGAGGGCTCGCGGCGGCAGAAGCGCGCCGAGCTCGTGCGCGTCGTGCTGGCCGAGCCGGGCATCGGCGCCGACGAGCTGGCCGAGCGCCTCGACGCCTTCGAGCGCGCCGCCGGGCGCGACGGCGTGGACGCGGCCACGTTCGAGTCCATCGTGGCCGACCTCGTGTCCGAAGGCTTCTTCCGCCGAGAGGGCGGCGCGTTCTTCGCCTGACGGGGCCCGCTGCGGCGGGAGGTTGCATTCTTTGCCCTCCTCCGGTTCCGGTCCGCGCTTGGGATGGCATGCGGTCGAATCCTTTTCTTGCAGGGCGGCGTTTTCGAGCGCTTTGGACGCAAAACGGTACCCATGGCAATCCTGACGGCGGAATCAGGTTACGAGAAGCTCGCTGAATAGTACCCACCTGGGGTTTTGCACGTGATCCTGATCGGACGGCATGCAAAACAGGTCTCGAGATTGTCATGGGGGCTGATTCGCGCCCAATCTCGCCGGGCTTCCCGCCGCGATCGGAGCGCATGGTCGAGCGAGCTGAATCTATGCAGCGCGCCGCGCGACCTACCGAGTGCCGCCGGGCGGACTCTCCCTATTCAATCGCGTACGCATTGCTCCTCGATAGTTTCTTGTGCGCGAAATAGCGTTTCTTGCATGATTCTTGCATACGATTCTTGACTTTCATGTGTTAGAATATGCCGCATCCCGTGGGGGAGTAGTCGGCCTTGAACGAGGCGGCTGCGTCAACATGCTGCTTCCGCTCGAAGCTGGCGCAACCTTAAACGACAAGACTCGCGGTGTGGCGCACGCGTCGCACCGCTCATCATGCAGCCGGCGCGCACGCCGGTATTTTTATGCCCAAACCGTGGAGTGCGGGGCGGCCAGGGGAGCCGCAAGCGGACGAGAGGAAAACCCATGGGATTCGTGGAGCTGTTGTTGCTGGCGATCGGTTTGTCGATGGATGCGTTCGCCGTGTCGGTATGCAAAGGCCTGTGCATGAAGCGGCTCAACCTGCGCCAGGCGACGGTCGTCGCGCTGTTCTTCGGCGGCTTCCAGGCGCTCATGCCGCTTGTCGGATGGGCGCTGGGCACGCAGTTCGAGCAGTTCATCACGCCGGTGGATCATTGGATCGCCTTCGTGCTTTTGGCCCTCATCGGCGGGAAGATGCTGTGGGACGCCTTCCATGAGGACGACGAGGAGCTGTCCTGCCCGGCCGACGGCAAGCTCGACCTGCGCGAGCTCGTGATGCTCGCCGTCGCCACGAGCATCGACGCGCTGGCCGTGGGCATCACGTTCGCGTTCTTGCGCGTGGACATCCTCACGTCCGTGGGGCTGATCGGCGTCACGACGTTCGCCCTGTCCATCGTCGGCGTTGCCGTGGGCCACCGCTTCGGCGCCCGCTACGAGAAGCCCGCCACCGTCGCCGGCGGCATCGTCCTCATCCTCATCGGCCTCAAGATCCTGCTGGAACACCTGGGGATCATAGCCTTCTAGAAGCCGGACGAGACGTAGACTCCGTCTTTTACCTTCTTCGTCTCGCTTTTCTCGCCGAACTCAGGACGCGAAGCGGCGCGGGGCTCCCACCAAGCGAGTTCCGCAGCGAAGCGAGGACTGTTTGAGCGACTGGGCGTCCCGCGCCGCTTCGCGCCGCGCAGGTTGGCTACATAATAGGATAGCTTCCCAGCACCTTGACCTCGCGCAGCTTGAGGCGCAGGCAGTTGAGCGCGGTCTGCACGGCAAGGTCGTTCACGTTCTCCTTGAACTCGATGAAGAACATGTAGTCGCCGAGCGCCTGCTTGGTAGGGCGCGACTGGATCATCGACAGGTTGATGCCCGCGTAGGCGAACTCCGACAGGATCATGTTCAGCGTGCCGGCGCGGTCCACCTGCAAGAACAGCGCGAGCGAGGTCTTGTAGCGATCGCCGGTGAACACGGGGGGATGCCCCTGGCGGCCGATGAGCGCGAACGACGTCTGATTCCCGAAATGATCCTCGATCTCGCGCTCCTCGACGCGCGCGCCGTACAGCTCGGCCGCGAACGCGTTGGCGATACCCGCGACGCGCGGGTTCTCCATGACCAGCCGCGCGCTCTCGGCGGTGGACGACGTGGTGATGGTGGACCTGCCCGGTAGGCGCTCGCTCAGGAAGCGGCGGCACTGCGCGAGCCCCTGGGCGTGCGAGGCCACCGTGGCAACGTCCTCGATCTTCGCGTCGGGGTGCATGACAAGGCAATGGTGGATGTCGATGACCTCTTCGCCGAGGATGGTGGCCGAGCTTTTGAAGGAGAAGTTGTCCAGCGTGGCCGTGACGGACCCTTCGAGCGAGTTCTCCTTCGCCACCACGCCGAACTCGCATTTGCCGCGATCGACGCAGTCGAACACTTCGTCGAACGAGGCGCACTCGAACAGGTTTGGCTCGTCGATGCCGAGGCGGGCTGCGAACGCGCGCGCGGCTTCGTCGGTGTAGGTTCCGGCAGGGCCGAGGTAGGCGAATACGGGTTCGGTTGAAGCCATGGGTCCAATCCTTCTATCGGGGTTCTCGGTTATTCGTGCTTGTGCTATCATACCCGTCTTCACGACAAGATGAACGGCGGTGAACGAGAAACCAACGGGAGTTCTCACCTGTTAGCGGTATGCATAGAGAGGGGCGAAAAAAGTATCCCCCTGCATGAAAATGCATAAAGTAGCTAATCAAGTGTATAACTCATGTTACGTGGATGTTGATGCGTAACATTTTTCAGCCACTTGCGGGTCAAACGTTGCGCTCGCGCCCTCGCTGTGCGTTTTAATTCTGGAGTCGTGGAAAATACTGAATCAGCAAGCATTGGAAGACGAGAGCACCTGAGGAGGTGTGCACATGGAAACAGAGGCCACAGTTTCAGAGTTTCAGAACATGCTTTCCGCGCGCGGCGTCAGCCGCCGCAGCTTCATGAAGCTCTGCGGCGCCGTTGCGGTCGCGGCCGGATTGTCCGAGCTCGCTGCGCCGCGCGTGGCGCAGGCCCTCGAGAAATCTGTGATCGGCGCAACGAAGGGCAAGCTGTATCCGGTTATCTGGATCGAGGGCGCGTCGTGCACGGGTTGTACCGAGTCGTTTGCGCAGGTCGAGACGCCGGATGCGGCTTCGATCGTGCTGGACATGATCTCGCTCAACTACTCCGAGACCCTGTCGGCGGCAGCCGGCTGGTCGATGGAGGAGGCCAAGGAGCAGACGATCGAGGCCGGCAATTACATCCTCGTGTACGAGGGAGCTGTGCTGGAAGGCTGGGGAGGCCAGGCTCTGCGCGTCGCCGACAAGCCCGGTACGGAGCATCTGATCGAGGCTGCCGAGAAAGCCAACGCCGTAGTCGCGCTGGGTTCCTGCGCGGTCAACGGCGGCTGGATGGGCGCTCATCCCAACCAGGCGGGTGCGCTCGGCGTGCAGGCGTTCCTGAAGAAGGCCGGCATCAACACGCCGGTTGTGAACGTTCCCGGTTGCCCGGCCAACCCCGAGTGGCTCGTGGCCGTGCTGGCGGACGTGATCTTCCTTGAGAAGCTTCCCGCGCTCAACAGCGAGGACAAGCCTGCCGGCATCTTCGACCAGACGATCCACGACAACTGCGAGCGCCGCGGCCACTTCGAGAACGGCGAGTTCGTGTACAAGTTCGGCTCCGAGGAAGAGGCCAAGGGATACTGCCTGTACCCGCTTGGCTGCCGCGGACCTCAGACGAAGGCGAACTGCGGCGTGACCATGTGGAACAACCGTCGCAGCTGGTGCGTGCAGTCCGGCGCTCCCTGCATCGGATGCTGCGAGGCCAACCCGAACGATCCCGGCCATAACTGGGTCGAGGTCAACACCCCGTTCTACAAGCGTCATCGCGACCTGCGCATCGGCGACTGGATGGTTCAGCCCGGCACTATCGCGCTCGGCATCACCGGCATTCTTGCCGCGGCCCTCGTGGTGCACGGTTTCGGCATGAAGATCACCGGCCGCATGGACGGCGGCGCCGACTTCGAGAAGGTGCGCGGCTGGGACGCGAAGCATCCCGACAAGTCCATCGGCAAGTACGACGAGGCCGACCTTAACAACGACGACAAAAAAGAAGGGAGGTAAGCCCTTATGACTCGTTCAGTCATCGACCCGATTACCCGTATCGAAGGCCATCTCCGCGTCGAGATGGAAGTGACCAACGGCAAGGTTTCCGATGCCTGGGTGTCCGGCGGCTGCTTCCGCGGCATGGAGATGGTCGTCGAGAACCGCACGCCCGAGGATGCTGCCCAGATCGTGCAGCGCATCTGCGGCGTGTGCCCGGTGTCCCACGCCCACTCGTCCGCTATCGCGGCCGAAAAAGCCTACGGCATCAAGATCTCGAACAACGCGCGCATCATCCGCAACCTGCTGGAAGGCGCGCAGTTCCTGCACAGCCATATCCTGTGGTTCTACAACCTGGCTGCCCTCGACTACGTGAACCCGCTGAACGCCCTCAAGGCCGATCCGGCGGACGCTTACGACCTTGCTCAGGCTGCAGGCACCTCCATGAACAGCGACTTCGTCGCGCTCAAGGAGCGTCTGGCGAATTTCGCCGACAACGGCCAGCTGTCCATCTTCTCCGGCAACTGGTTCGACGCGGAGGACGGCACGGCTTACCAGCTGCCGCCCGAGCTCGACCTCATCTGCACGGCTCACTACCTTGAGGCGCTGACGATGCAGGCCAAGGCTTCGCAGATCTCCGCTATCATCGGCGGAAAGATGCCGCACGTCATGACGCTGGTACCGGGCGGCACGGCCTTCGTGCCCACCGATCAGAAGCTTGACGAGTTGAAAGCCCTTGCCGATGAGATTTACGACTGGGTCGAGTCGACCATGATCCCCGACACCCTTGCTATCGCGCCGTACTACATCGATGCGTTGAACTGGGGAAAGGGCTGCGGCCGCTATGTGGCTTGGGGCGTGTTCGAGGGCCCGGGCGACTACGCCAGCTACACCGAGCAGATGGCGAACCGCTACCTGCCCATGGGCGTCATCGACGACAAGCTCAACCTCTCCGACGTGCAGGAGAATCTCATCACCGAGTACATGGGCCGCTCCTGGTACAAGGGCGATGCCACGTACACGTCGCCGTACTTCGTCACCGAGCCGGAGTACACCGAGTACAACGTCGAGGACCGCTACACGTGGGTCAAGTGCCCCGCCTACGACGGCAAGCCTTACGAGGCTGGCGGGCTTTCCCGCGTCTTGGCCGCGTACAAGCGCAACGTGCCGTTCGTGGTCGAGCAGGTTGACGGCCTTCTGGAAGCGCTCGGCGCTCCCGGGCAGATCGGGGTCGCGCAGTCGACGCTCGGCCGCACCGCCGTTCGCCAGATCGAGACGCTCTACATCGCCGGCCTCATGAAGGACTGGGTTGCCGAGCTCATCGAGGCGCTGAAGAGCGGCGACAGCGAGTACTTCCGCGAGCCGTCCACCATCACCGGCGCCGGCACGGGCTTCTGGGAGGCTCCGCGCGGCGCGCTCTACCACTCCGAGAGCATCAAGGACGGCAAGATCGAGGGTTATCAGATCATCATCCCGACGACGTGGAACCTCGCTCCCATCAACGAGAGCGGCGAGCACGGCCCGATGGAGCAGGCGCTTATCGGCAACCCGGTGGGCGACATCGAGAAGCCGATCAACGCGCTGCGCACGGTGCACAGCTTCGACCCCTGCACGGCCTGCGCGGTGCACATCACCGAGCCGGCGACGGGCAAGAGCTTCGAGACCGTCACGAGCCCTTGGGGGGTGAAGTAACATGGCGCACTTGGCACATTACCGCGAAGCGCATCCGATGCCCTTCGTCATCACGCACTGGATCAACCTTGTTGCGATGATCCTCCTGATCATCACGGGCTTCAGCATCCACTTCCCGTTCTGGGGCGGCTTCATGGGCATAGCCCGCGGAGTTCATGTGTTCCTGGGCTTCGTGCTGTTCATCAACTGCATCGTCCGCGTGATCATGGCTTTCTTCGTGAAGTCCGCGCCGGATGGCGGCACCCGCTACCAGGTCACGGACTACAAGACGTGGCTGCCGCAGGCTGACAACCGTCACCAGCTGGGCGCGTGGATTCGCTACTATCTGTTCTTCAAGAAGGATCACCCGCTGGGCGCCAAGCTCGGCGTGCCTCAGAAGATCAGCTACCTGGCCATCCCCATCCTCATCATCGTGATGTTCTACACGGGTCTCGCCCTGTGGGCTCCGACGATGAACTGGGCGTTCTTTGCGGCAGGCACTGATCTGGTGGGCGGCCTCATGTCGATGCGCATCATCCACTACTTCATGATGTACATCTTCATCTGCTTCATGCTCATCCATATCTACCTGGCGAACATCGAGGGCATCTCTCCGACGCTGCTCATGTTCTTCTGGAAAGAGCACGGCGGTCTGGTGTACGACCCCGAGAAGCACACCATCGTGGGCGAGGACGACCTCAAGCACGGCGAAAAGGCGTAAGCTTCCAGCTTCGGCACTGACGAAAGGACCCGGGAAACCGGGTCCTTTCACGTCCGGAGTGGGGCGGGGAATCGCGTGCCAGGGGTGTGTGGAGGGGACGGGGGATTTGACGCACCAGGGGACTTCGTGTGTCAAATCCCCCGTCCCCTCGACACGCGCTCAAGATGAGGGAGGTCCTCGCTAGCCCTGTTCGCGCTCGACGAACCTGACGAAGGCGTCGGCTTGGGCTTCGAGGTAGGGTGCCGAGGATTCCAGCTTGAGGCGCCCCTGCTCGTCGGCCTGCGTGGCGATATGGGGGATGCACAGACGCGGCTTGTTCATCACGTGCGCGTCGAGGAAGCTCAGCATGCCCACGAGCTGATCTTGAGCATGCGAGGCGCCGCTCATGCCGATGCTCGCGCCGGCCAGCGCGACGGGCTTCTCCGCCAGCACCTGCGCTTCGGTGGCGCTTACGGGGCGCGACAGCCAGTCCAGGAGGTTCTTCAGCGGTCCGGGGATCGCGTGGTTGTACTCGGGGCTGAACAGCCACAAGCCGTCTGCTTCGCGAACGGCCTCGCGCACGCGCATCACCGCTTCGGGGGCGGGATGCTCGATATCCTGGTTCATGAACGGCACGTCTTCCCAGCGGAGAATGCCGTATCCGACCTCCGGGTGCTTCTCGCGCATCAGGGCTCCGGCCGCTTCGGCCAGTTGCCGGTTATAGCTGTTCTCGCGCAGGGATCCTGCGATTGCCAGCAGCTTCATGACGTCTCCTTCCGCTCGGCTAAAGCCCCCTCATGTGCGGGACTTCCTCGTCTATAATGGCAGACAATCGACGAAGGCACGAAAGGGATAACGAATTGTGACTGAATTGACCGACGAACAGATCGCTCGCGAAGAGAAGTTCCTCGAGGGTATTCCCCGGCTCAACATCGGCGCGCTGTTCCTGCCGCCTATCTGGGGCCCCGCGCACGGCATGTGGGCCGCTATCCTGTTCTATCCCATCTGGCTGTTCGCCGACAACACGTTCTATGCGGCATTCACCGAGCGCACGCCGCTGGCAATAGGCATCGCGTTGATCGTATTGCTCACGCTGACGGTGGGCACGGTGGTGTTCGCCATCCTGGGCCAGCCCTTCGCGGCGCATCGCGCGGCGAGCCTCGGTCAGGACAAGGAGACGTACCTCAAGCGCGAGCGCATCTGGACGATAGCGAGCGTGATCGCAGGCATCGCGATGATCGCGGCGGCGACGTACTACAACTTGGTCATCCGCCCGACGGTGGGGGCGTAAGGTGGGTGCTGCCCGGCGCATCGCGGTGTTCTGCGTTGGCAACAAGCTTATGCTCGACGACGGCGTAGGCCCTGCCGTGTACGAGGAGCTGCTGACGCGATACGATATTCCCGACAACGTGGAGCTGTTCGATTTGGGTTGCCTCTCGCTCAACATGATCGAGCGCGTGCGCGAGTACGACGTTATCATCACGGTGGATGCGGTTGACGGCACCGATGCCGATCCTGGCACGGTGTTTCGCTTCGAGCCCGATGCCATGGCGCGCCATTCGGGAGCAACAGCGTCGCTGCACGATCTCAAGCTGGTCGACCTGTTCGACGCCGCTGCGCTTTTAGGCTACGAAGCCGAGGGCCTGTGCCTGGGAATGCAGGTGGAGAACCCATCGCCTGCCGTGGTCACCGTGGGGCTGACTCCGAAAGTGGATGCGGCGCTGCCCCTGTTGGTCGAGACGGTGGCAGGGGAGCTTGCGCGCCTGGGCTCGCCTTTGCGAGCGCGGGCCTAGATCGATCTGATGCGCTGGAAGACGCGGGACTAAGAGGCCGTCTGCGGCGTGATGAACCGTTCCTCGAAGCTATGCGCCGGAATGGGGCACGAGACGAAGAAACCCTGGATGCTGTCGGCGCCGATGGCGCGCACGGCGTCGAGCTCGGTGGGTTCTTCCACCCCTTCGACCGTCACCTCGATGCCCACGCTATGGCACAGCTCGATGACCGCATCTATGAACGCGCGGTTGAACGCTTCCCGGTGGATGTCCTTGATGAACAGGCGGTCGATCTTCACGATGTCGGCGGGCGACTGGGCCAGTAGGCCAAGCGACGAGTAACCGGTGCCGAAATCGTCCATGGCGATGCGGATGCCGATGGAGCGCAGACGGTCGAACGTGGCGCG
The DNA here is from genome assembly GCF_000185625.1 of Eggerthella sp. 1_3_56FAA. Taxonomy (NCBI): domain Bacteria; kingdom Bacillati; phylum Actinomycetota; class Coriobacteriia; order Eggerthellales; family Eggerthellaceae; genus Eggerthella; species Eggerthella sp. 1_3_56FAA. Next base: position 601,980 of record NZ_GL622579.1, on the reverse strand, counting down.
CAGCGCGTCCATGTCGGTGACGAAGTAGCTCTCGGTCATCTCCAGCACGATGGACGCCGGGTCGACCCCGGTGCGCTCGACGAGCTGCTCCACGAACGGCACGAAGTCGGCGTCGAGCAGCTGCAGGTAGGAGATGTTCACGTCCATGATGAAGCCGGGATGCGTTTCCGACCAGCGCTTGCACTGTGTGAACGACCGCTCCAGCACCCAGCGGCCCACCTGGCCGATGAGCCCGTACGACTCCAGCACGGGAATGAACTCCACCGGCGAGAGCTGGCCGTGCTCCTCGGAATTCCAACGTAAAAGCGCTTCCGCTCCGGCGATGTCCATGGTTTCCGCGCATACGAGCGGCTGGTAGTACAGCTCGAAGTTCTTCATATCGTCGAGGACGGAAGACTGCATGTAGTCGCTGATCTCCAGGCGGCGAAGTTTCGTCGCGATCGTCGCGGACGAGAAGAACGTGGAAGTGTTCTTGCCGCGCTGTTTGCTCTCTTCCAACGCGTTCTCCGCGTTGCGCAGCAGATCTTGGGCGCTCTGGGCGTCTTGGCCGATCATCGCGATGCCGGCCGACACCATGCAGAAGAAGCTCAAGTCGTCGATGGTGTGTTGGCGGTTCGCAACCACGTGGATGGCGTGGTAGAGCTCTTCCATGGCGGCGCAGCCGGCGCCGTCCATCACGATAGCGAACACGTCGCCATCGAGGCGGAACATGGACGCTCCTTCGGGGATGAGGCGTTGGGTGGACTGGGCGAACATTCTGAGCACGGTGTTTCCGAAAGCGTGGCCGTTCAGCAGGTTGATGCGAGAAAAGTCATCGAGCCCCAACAGCATGACGCCGCCCTGCGATTCGCAGGCGATGAGCCGATCGATGAGGTTCATGCATTCGTCGTGCGTGAACAGCCCGGTGACTGAGTCGATTTTACCCTTGCGCTCCAGACAGGTGACCACGCCGGCGAACATCGTCGGCTGGCCGTTCTCGTCGCGCTTCAGAAGTCCGCGGCACATCACCCAGATACTTTCTCCCAAGGCGTTCTTCACCTGGTATTCGAGATCGTGGCAGTCGGTTTCCCCTGAGAGCATGCTGTCGATCGAATCATCGAAGCGCTTCCGATCGCGTTCGACGATGAGTTCTCTCCAGAGAGGGATGAGGCCGGGAACGAGGCTGTCCGGCAGGTCGAAGTCGTCGCGCATGTTGTCGGAGACGAGCGCGATATCGCGTTGCATGTCGATGATGTACAGGTAGTCGTCCGTGCTGAACGCTATAGCGTCGTAGAACAGTCGCGCGTCGAGCTCGAACGACTTCAGCGCTTCTTTCGTGTCCAAGAAGTGCGCTCCGTTTCAATGATCCGTTGAGCATGCCTTCTGTATTGTAAACGCAATCGGTGCGTTTTCGAGCGTAAATGCTTATCGAAGAGGGGGAGATTTTCATCGATGGGAAAATGTGCCGGATGGCGGCGCAATGACGAAGGCTTCTCGTTTTGTCCACAGTGCGCCGTTGCGACCGCGCACCGGCATAACTTGGGGTAACGTACCGGAGGAAACGATTGACGCGAAGGAGCATCCGCTCATGCACATCCACACCATCAGCGCTTACGAGACTTCGGCAGAAGAGTTCTTCAAGCGCCTCGTCGACTGGAAGGTCGACCTCGTGGTGGACACGAGGCTGAAGAACACGAACCAGCTGGCCGGCTTCACGAAGCGCGACGACCTGGCCTATTTCGTCGAGGAGCTCGTCCATGCCCGTTATGTGCACGACAAGCTGTTCGCCCCGGCGCCCACCATGATGGAGCGCTATATCCACGGCAACATCGGGTGGGACGCCTACGCCGATGCCTACCGCGAGGATATGCGCGAGCGTGAGGCCGTGCCGCAGTTCTTCGACCGTTACGGGGACTGCGAGTCCGTGGCGCTGGTGGGAACCGCCACGCGCTCTCGCCGCTCCCATGTAGAAGTGCTTGCCGAGATGTTGGAGGAGTTCCAGAAGGAGTAGGGAGGCAACTCCCCTGTCGTCCTGATCGAGCGCAAGCATTCGACAGTCCGGTGTACTGTCGAACTCCCGAGCACACGAAGCGAGCGCAGGGAGGCACCGCGAAGCGGGGACGCGAAGGATCCCGTGCGGCGTTAGCTGTTAGCGTTACGGCTGTCGCCACGCGGGATCCTTCGACTACGCGCCTGCGGCGCTCCGCTCAGGATGACAAAGGGAATGAGCGACATCCCTTGAAAAACTAGCGATCGTTAGTTAATATACTAGCAGTCGCTAGTTTTGTAGAGGAGAGACCATGCGGGGGAAGGACACGAAGGAACGCATCGTCGAGGAGGCGTTCGCGCTGTTCGCATCGCGCGGCTTCCATGCGGTGTCGGTGCGCGACATCGCGGCTGCCGTCGGCATCAAGGACGCGTCGCTGTACAATCATTTTTCCGGCAAGCAGGCCATATTCGACGCCATCGTGCGCGATGCGCTGGAGCGGACGCGTCGGTTCTTCGGCGAGCGCAACATCCTGTTCGACGTCTCCGACGACGCGACGCCGTACGAGGAGATGAACGCCGAGCGCATGCACGAGATGGTGCTGCCGTCGTTTCGCTACTTCTTCGAGGATCCGTACATGGTGCGCCTGCGCCATTTGCTGGTGATCAGCCAGTTCGAGAGCGAGGAGGCGGGGCGCGTCTACCGCCTCGTGTTCGTCGAGCAGCCCATGGCGCTGCAGCGCACCATCTTCGAGCACCTCATGGCCACGGGCGAGTTCGTCCGCGACGACGCCGCGCAGATGGCCGTCGAACTGCAGGGCGTCCCGTTCATGCTCATGCATGCGGGTCTGACATGGGAGGAAGCCGAACCGCGGCTCGCCGCCCACGTCGAGCGGTTCGCGCGGGCGCATACGGCGGCGGGGCGGGGCATTCGAGGAGGGGAGCGGGCATGAGCACGGTGGTTGTGTATTCGTCGCAGACGGGGTTCACGAAGCGCTACGCGGAGTGGCTTGCGGAGGAGCTGGGGTGCCAGGTGGTGTCGCTCGGCGACGAGCCGCGGTTCGACGCAAGCGGTTTCGACGTGGTGGTGCTGGGCGGATGGCTTCATGCGGGAGGGCTCGCGGGCAAGAAGTGGCTTGCGCGCGCCCGTGAGAAGCATCTGCAGACGCGGTTCGTCGTGTTCGCAGTGGGCGCGACGCCCGTGGAATGGACCGACATGGTGGAAGAGGCGCTTGCCAAGGAGCTGCCGTCGCCGGAGTTCGATGACGTGGAGCGCTTCTACCTGCGCGGCGGGTTCGCCTACGAGCGCCTGGGCTTGCCGGACAAGCTGGCCATGAAGCTGTTCTTCAAGATGCAGGAGAAGAACGCCGCCGCCGACCCGCGCGCCGCCGAGATGCTCGAGGGCATGC
>NZ_GL622579.1:590837-598284 GCF_000185625.1 Eggerthella sp. 1_3_56FAA | reverse complement strand
GTGCGTGTCATCTGCGTGTTCAACGGGGTGTGCGCGGTGGTGTGCGGCGGCTTCATGATGGCGGGCGCTGCGGGCATCCTGCCGCCCGCGTTCGGCGAGCTCTTCGGCTTCTTCGACCTCATGGTGCCCTTGATTCAGCGGATGCCGCTGCCTGCGTATATGACGGCCGATCTGTTCTGGCCGGGGCTTGCCCTTGCGCTCGTGAACGGGGTGGCAAACCTCGTGGCCGCTGTGCTGTTCGCGCGCAGCGATGGGCGCGCGCGTTCGTGGGCGCTGCTGGCCGGCGCGCTGCTCATCGTCTGGTGCGTGTTCGAGCTCGTGTACCTGCCGAATCCGGTCTCGGTGATCTACCTGGTGATCGGCCTCGTGCAGACGGCATGCGCGGTGGTGATGCGTCCCGCGCGCTAGCGGCGCGCGGGTTCGTGCCGCATGAGGCCGTGGGCCGTGCAGTACGTGTAGAGCTTCGCGCCGGCGAGGCGGGGCAGGCGCGCTTCGGCGCCCTGCTCGGGGTAGAGTTTTTCGACGGCCATGCGGTCGAAGCCCACGACGGCGACGAAGCCGAGGTGGTGCTGCTTGTTCATCTCGTGGTCGAAGGTGACGTACCAGTCGCCCTCGATCGGCTCGACGTGCACGGCGTGCGCCTCGTCGGCTGGCAAGGCGACGAGCGGGGGCAGCTTCCTGCCGCAGCAGGACACTTCGGCGTCGCCGGTGGTGACGATCACGTTGTCGCAGGCGGGGCAGACGCGGAATGCGGCGCGTTTCATGGTTCCTCCCGTTCGGACATCGACGGCCAGGCGGCCGTCGAGCAGCGTTTCCACGGGAGTTCCCAAGCGTTCGGACAGGCCGGGCAAAAGCTCGATGTCGGGACAGCCGCCTCCGCGCTCCCATTTGGACACGGCCTTGTCGGTGACGCCGAGCGCGTCGGCGAGCTGGCGCTGGGTGAGCCCGCGCTCCTCGCGAAGCGCGCGGATGAGCGTGCCGGTGTTTCTGGCGTCCATGGCGATCCTCCCTGGTTTTTTCGGACGGCGTCTACGATACGCGCGCGCCGCGGCCGGCGCAATGAACGCTCCGTAGAGTCGCGTCTCCCGGCGTAGCGGAGGCGGCGGACAAGCCCGTCAGCGCCGGAGCGCCTCGGCTCGCTTCACGCGTTCGACGAGCACGTCTTTCACGTTCTCGCGCGGAACGGCCAGCGACACCGCAAGCTCGTCGCACAGCAGGCCTTCTGCCAGGTCGAAGTACTTCTTGTCCGTGGCGGTGATGCGGCGGCCCGAATCGACGCGCCGGACGGTGCGCTCGTGGACGGACTTCATGATGGGAACCAGATCCTCGGGCGCGAACGTTCTGAGGCGCTTGTCGTATTCTTCCTTCATGCGGCGCTCCAACAGGGTGGGCGTGGGCGCGTCGGGCTTGAGGGCATTCTCGTCGATGGTGTCGGCATCCACGATGGAATCGATCAGGGCGAGTGCCGCGCGCTTCGACATGATGGGACGCAGGTTGTCGGGCGTGGCCTCGTCGACGGCAACGAACAGCTTGAGCGAGTTCTCGAACAGCGCGCGCAGCTCGAGGTAGTCCTTTCCTTCGAAGTAGTTCTCGCGCAGGGCGGCAACTTCGCAGACATGATGACGGTAGACGACCGTATCTCCGCATGCGTACATGGCAACCTCCGATGATGGGTGGGAACGGTAGGTGCGGTTCAGTCGCGTCGCGGTGACGTCGCAGAATCAGCACTTCGATTGTACCACTTCGCGGGAAGCGTGCGCGCATCCCGCTTCGGCGAGCGGCGGAGCCTGACTCCGTCCAGTTACGGGTAGCGGCTGACGCGCTGTCGCTTGGAACAGACGATTCTGCGGGAAAAGCGTCCGCTTCGGGCGACAGCGCGCTCCCGCGGGCCACGGCCTCTGCAGGAGCGCGGCAAAGCCTGCGCGCTACGCGAACAGCTCGGCCGCCTTCTCCATGCGCTCGGCTATCGGCACGCCGAAGGGGCAGCGCGGCTCGCAGGCGGCGCAGGCCGTGCAGTCGTCGGCGGCCGCGTCGAGCGCGCGGTAGTGCTCGCGGATCGAGGCGGGCACCTCGCTTTGCATGACAGCCAGGTCGTAGAACTTGTTGACGGCGGCGATATCGATGCCGGCCGTGCAGGGCGCGCAGTGGCCGCAGTAGGTGCACTGGCCGAAGTAGGCGTGTTTCGGCGCTCCCGCCAACACGCTCGCGTAGTCCTTCTGCGCTTCGGTCGCCGTTTCGTAGGCCACGGCGTCGTCGACGTGCGCCGGCTCGTCGAAGCCCGCCAGGATGCTAGCCGCGGCGGGGCGGGTGAGCGCGTAATGGATGCACTGCACGGGCGTCATCGCCGCGCCGAACGGAGACGCCTCGGCGCTGAACAGACGCCCGCCGGCATACCCCTTCATCACCGTAAGGCCCACGCCCTCGCGTTCGCACAGCGCGTACAGCTCGGCGCGGGTGGGATCCATGCCTTCGAGCGCGTCGTCGTAGGCGAAGGTGAATGCGTCGTCGAGGCTGGCCGTGGCCGGCAGGAGGTCGAAGGCGGGGTTCACGCTGAACATGACGGCTTCGATCTCGCCGGACAGCGCGGCTCGCTTCGCCACCTCGGGCGCGTGGGTGGACAGCCCGATGTGCCCGATGACGTCGGCGGCTTTGAGCGCGCGCACGTATTCGATGAACTCCCCGGCCATGATGCCCTCGTACTCGTTGATGTCGTCGACGTAGTGGATCATGCCCAGCTCCACGTGGTCGGTGCCGAGGCGCGCGAGCAGGTCCTCGAACGCGGGACGCACGAGATTCATGTCGCGCGTGCGCACGTACTGGCCGTCTTGCCAGGTGGAGCCGATGTGGCCCTGGATGATCCAGCGGTCGCGCGTGCCGGCCAACGCAGCTCCGAGGTTGCTGCGCACCTCGGGTCCCGCCATCCAGCAGTCGAGGATGTTGATGCCCGCTTCCTCGCAGCGCTCGACCACGGCGCGCACCTCGGCGGCCGATTTCTTCTCCATCCATTCAGCTCCGAAGCCGATCTCGCTGATTTCGAGCCCCGTCCTGCCCAGTTCGCGGTAGCGCATACAAACCCCTCTCGCGATAGTCCTTCGCGTTCGCATGCAGCACGCTTCCGTACTGCTTCTTGGAGCGAACTCTAATCCAAGTTTTTTCTTCTTACGCCTTTCCGCAGCTGGGGCAGAGGTCGCACAGGAAGCACGTCGCGCACTTCGGGTTGCGGGCGATGCACGTTTCGCGGCCGAACAGCACCCATTGATGGTTGATGGGACCCCAGTATTCGCGCGGGTACAGCTTGAGCAGGGCGGCCTCGGTCTTCGCTGGCGTGTCGGCCGAGGGGCCGGCGAACTTCAACCGATGCGCGATGCGGAACACGTGCGTGTCCACCGCGATGCCCTCCACGATGCCGAACGCCTCGTTGAGCACGACGTTCGCCGTCTTGCGCCCCACGCCCGGCAGCTTCTGCAGCTCGTCTATGTCGCGCGGGATCTCGCCGCCGTAGTCGGCCACTACCATCTGAGCGCACTTGATGACGTTCGCCGCCTTCGTATGGAAGAAGCCGATGGTGCGGATGATGCCTTCAACGTCGCGGACATCGGCCGCTGCGAGGTCCGCGGGCGTGGGGTAGCGCTCCCACAGCGCGGGCGTGACCTTGTTCACGCCTTTGTCGGTGGTTTGGGCGCTCAGCAGTACGGCGATGGTCAAGCGGAACGGATCGCCCCAGTAGTGCAGCGCGCACTCGGCGGCGGGGTAATGCTCGTTCATGCGCTCCGCCACCGCAAGGGCGCGCTGGCGTTTGGCGGTCATGGTCTCGCGTGGCATAGGATCTCCTCGGGATGCGGTTTTAGCGAAACTCCTCCCAGTATAATGAAGTTCTTCGTCCGTGTCCCGCTTTCGAGGACGGCGAACGGCGGATGCGCGCCGCGATTGCCGTTCGCCGTCCGATTGCTGGTACCGCTCTTGCCGTCGGTGTCGTGGGGCTAGCCCTCGTGCACGATGCGGCCGTCGGAGATCGTGTAGCGCACGGTGCTGTCGGAGATCTTCTTCGGGTCGCAGGTCAGGATGTTCTGGTCGAGCACCGCGAGGTCGGCCTTCTTCCCGACCTCGATGGTTCCCACGAGGTCCTCCATGAAGTTCTCGAACGCGACGTTCTTCGTGTAGGCTTCCAGGGCCTGGTACGGCGTGATGGCCTGCTCGGGCCAGCGATGCATATCGGTGTCCTCTTCGCCGGGATAGGGGCTGTTGCGCGTGACGGCGACCTCGATCTCCTCCAGGGGCGCGAACGGGGTGACCGGGCCGTCGCTGGCACCGCTCACGATGCAGCCGGCTTCCAGCATGTTCTTGACCGGGTACATGGCCATCGCGCGCTCTTCTCCGATGTAGGCGATCTCGAGCTCGCACAGCGGGTCGCGGTACATCCACAGGAACTGCAGCGCGCTGATGACCTCGAGGTCGGCGATCCTCTTGATGTCCTCGTCGGCTACGGCGCACACATGGGTCATGGTGTAGCGGCGGTCGGCGCGCTCGCCGTTCTCCTTGATCGCGTTCTCGAAGGCGTTCAGCGTGTTGCGGACGGCACCGTCGCCGATGGCGTGGACGTGCACCTGCACGCCCGCCTTGTCGAGGGCGGCCACCATGGCGTCGAACTCCTGCTGATCCCATTCGGATTCGCCGTACCAGTCCGACCCCTTGCCGGCGGCTTCGTTGTACGGTTCCAGCATGACGGCGCTGCCGCCTTCGGTGACGCCGTCGGAGAACATCTTCGCGGTGCCGGTGGATATCATCTCGCTGTCGTAGCGTGCCAGTCCCTTGACTGTTTTGACCGCTTCGCTCGGATCGGTGCCGGGGATGATGGTGGGCAGGATCCTCATGCGCAGGTTGAGCTCGCCGGCCTTTTCCAGTTCGGAGAAGAAGCGCGCGTCCACGGCGGAGAGGTTCGTGATGCCGGTCAGGCCGAAGCGCGACGCGTCCTCCTGGTACTTTGCGATGGCCTGCTCGTACTCTTCGTCGGTGTGCTCGGACACGACGAGGGCGGACACTTCGGTGGCGGCGCCGTCGATGAGATATCCGGTGGGCTCGCCGTCCTCGTCCCTCGTGATGATGCCGCCGAGCGGGTCGGGCGTGTCGCGCGTGATGTTCGCCATCTCGAGCGCCTTGCTGTTGACCCAGGCGGAGTGATGCGAGACGTCCAAAAGCAGGATGGGCTTGTCGGGGCAGATCTCGTCGAGCAGCTTCTTGTTCGGCCCGGGGTTGCTGCCGTCCTCCAGCTGGAACGCGTTCACCATGAACGGGTTGCCCGTGTACGCCTCGCGCTCGGGATGCGCCGCGACGAAGTCGGAGATGATCTTCACGTACTCGTCGACGGTGGTCGCGTCGCCGAGGTATATGTCGTAGAGCTTGGTGACCCAGTCTCCCGGGGCGTGGATGTGACCGTCCATGAAGCCGGGTACCACCATGCCGCCCTCGAGGTCGATCACCTTCGTGCCGCTTCCCACGAAGGCTTCGAGCCCCGCCTCGTCGCCGACGTAGACGATCTCGTTGCCGTCGACGGCCAAGGCTTCGGCGACGTCGTTCTCGGACGTCATGGTTTGGATCGTGCCGCCGCGAAACGCGAGGGTGGCCGTTTTCTGCTGGGCGCCGGCGCCTCCCTCCGCCTCGTCCGTTTGCGCTTCGCCGTTTTCGCTTCCGCAGCCCGAAAGCGCCGGCAAGATGAAGAGCGTGGCCGCTCCTGTCGCGCAGATTTTGACGAACTTCCTACGGGACAACGTGTTCGATGGTTGGTTCGTATCCATGGCGTGCTGCTCCCTTCCTCGTGCGGCGGGTCGTGTCGACCGCGTTCCAGCCGCTTCCTGATGCAGGTATACAGGCGGATTCGCCCTGTCCGGAAGTCCTATTTGCGTTTATACGAGGCGAACGGCTCCTATACCCGAAATAACCCCGGGTTGGTATTGCGCTTCGAGCGGCGGAGCCGTACCCTGGCGAGCTTAGGGGAGTCTTCGCCAGCGCGAATGACGGAGGGTGGTTCCGATGACGTATCCGGTATTCCTGTACAACATGCTCCTTGCGGCGACGTACGTCGTTCTCGCGGTCGTGTTCTTCTGGCTGCACCGTTCGCGGTCCAGCCGTCTGGCGTGGTGGCTCATGATCCTGTTCGCCTGCTCGTTCGTGGACAACGGAACCTATTTCATGAAAGAAGTGTTCACGGCGCTAGGCCATCCCGATCCTCTGTTCGCGACGTTCTACCAGGCTGCGGAAGCCCTGTTCATAGCCTGCTACCCCTTCATCATCCGCATGATCAGCGGTTGCTTTTACGATGATATGCCGTCGAAGCGATCGATGGTCGTGCTCGGCGCGGCTTGCGCCGTCGCGACGGCGCTCGGCGTCGCCGCGCCCGTCGTGCCTTACTCGGTGTTCGGCACGGTGTACCCCCTTCTGTACGCGTGGGTGTTCCTGCGGCTGATTCCCAAGATGGACGGCGTTTGGCCGAAGGCGGTGGTCGTCTCGCTGGTGGTGCTGCACGTGATCGACGCGACGTGCCGTGTGCTGGGGGTGGAGGCCGTCCTGTTCTGGGAGAACCGCGACCTTCTGGTGGAAACGTGCTGGGCGATCTACGTCGGATGCGCCGTCTATATCGCGTGGACGCTGCTGCACACGGTGGAGCAGCCGTACCTGCCGAACGTCGACATGTCGTTCCGGCGTTTCCTCGACGCTTACGGTCTGAGCGGCCGCGAGGGAGAGATCGTGAAGCTGCTCATGGAGGGCGAGACGAACCAGGGCATCTGCAACAAGCTGTACATCGCGGCGGGCACGGTGAAGGCGCACAACCACAGCATTTACAAGAAGCTGGGGATAGAGAACCGCTCGCAGGTTTTGCTCAAGTACACCGATTATCTGGAGCGTAGCGCCCAGGAAGCGCGATTGTTCTGCTGAGCGCTGGCGGCTCCCCGTCCCCTTGTGGTTTCTCCTTCATGGTGCGCTGTCGGGCGTCGCGCGAGAGCTTATCGGATGGTAGAATCGGCAGCGCCGTCCGCGCGTGCGCGCAGACGGCGACCAGAAACCTTGCATGAAGCCGCCGATCGCGGCTTTTCGTGCTGTTCGCATACGGAAGAGGACGCGCCATGCTCATCGATTCATTGACGTTCACCCTGGAGAAATCGGGCTGCCTCGACGCGTTCTGGGGCAAGCTGGACGCGGGCGAGGACGGCACGCTGGGCGTGGCCTCGTCGGCGCGCCCGTTCCTCGTGGCGGCGCGGTTCGCGCACAGGCCCCAGCCGACGCTCGTCGTGGTGGCGGGCGAGGACGCGGCCGTGGCGTTCTCGCGCAGCCTGGCGGCCTACCTGGGCGACGAGCGCGTCATGCGCTTTCCCGAGCGCAGCGACTACCCCTTCGTGCCGAAGCCCAGCGACCCTGCGCAGGTTGCACGGCGCATGGAGGCCGTGCACGCCTG
>NZ_GL622579.1:561141-590481 GCF_000185625.1 Eggerthella sp. 1_3_56FAA | reverse complement strand
GGTGGCGCTTTCGACGGGCCGCGAGCTGGCGGCCATGCCCGGCGCTCAGGCGGCGAGCGTCACCGAGTTCGAGGACTTTGCCCATGCGCTGGAGGAGCGCGGCTACCGGAACACCGGCGAGCTGGACGGCCCCGGCACCTTCGCCGTGCGCGGCGGCACGATCGACGTGTTCCCCGGCAACCTCGTGTACCCGGTGCGGCTGGACTTCTTCGGCGACGAGCTGGAGGAGATCCGCCGCATCGTGCCCACCACCGGGCAGACCATCCAGGCGCTGCCGGACGTGAGCATCTACCCCGTGGTGGAGTTCTCGTGCTCCAAGCGGGGGCTCGCCCGCGCGCGCCAGAAGCTGGAGCGACCGGCCGCGACGAACCCCGTGCTGCGCGACGTGCTGGAGAAGTTGGACGGCGGCCTGCGCTTCGACGGTTCCGACATGCTGCTGCCGTACCTGTACGCGACCACGTCCACGTTGGGCGATTACGTGCGCCCCGGCGCGCTGAGCGTGCTTTTGGAGCCGCGCTCGCTGTTCGACGACATGAGCCACGCCTACGACGACGCGGCGGGACGCGCGAAGGGATCGAGCATCCCCGTGGACGGGCTGTACGCCGAGCCCGGGGCCGTGAGCTTTGGCGAGGGGCAGCGCGCAACCTACGTGTCCATCATGCGCGTGGGCGGGCACGTGGACGACGAGCTGCCGGTGAAGCGCGTGGAGGTGGCGGGGCATCCCGACAAGCTGTTCGGTCGGCTGCGCAGCCTCGTGGACACCGACTACACGGTGGTGTTCAGTGCGTCGAATTTCCGTGCGCGCCAGGACATGAAGCTGGCGTTCGTCGACCACGGTCTGCCGATCCAAGAGACGCTGGACGCGGAAGAGGACGCCGACGAACTGGAAGGTATCGCCAAGCGCCGTCTGCGGCGGGGCGTGGTGAACGTGGTGGACGTGGACGTCCCCCTGGGCATGATCATCCCGAAGGCGAAGCTGGCCATCGTCAGCCTGTCGGACACGCAGGGGGCGTCCACGTCGCGGCCGTCGCGCCACGTGGACATCACCGAGATCACCTTCCCCTACCAGCCGGGCGACTACGTGGTGCACGCCGCGCACGGCGTGGCCTACTTCAAGGAGCTCGTGCGGCGCGACGTGGACGGCACCGCGCGCGACTACCTGCTGCTGGAGTACTCCGAGGGCGACAAGCTGTACGTGCCGGTGGAGCAGCTCGACCGCGTGACGCGCTACGTGGGGCCGGAGGGCGCGAGCCCGCGCCTTACGCGCCTGAACACGGCCGATTGGTCGCGAGCGCTGGCCAAGGCGCGCAAGGCCACGAAGAAGCTGGCGTTCGACCTGGTGGACGTGTACGCGCGCCGCGCGTCCGTGCAAGGCTACCGCTTCGGGCCCGACACCGCGGCCCAACGCGAGATGGAGGAGGCGTTCCCCTACCAGGAGACGCCCGACCAGCTGGCCGCCATCGCGGACGTGAAGGCCGACATGCAGTCGGCGAAGCCCATGGACCGCCTCGTCTGCGGCGACGTGGGCTTCGGCAAGACCGAGGTGGCCCTGCGCGCCGCGTTCAAGGCGACGCAGGACTCCAAGCAGGTGATGGTGCTGTGCCCCACCACCATCCTCGCGCAGCAGCACTACACCAACTTCAAGGAGCGCTGCGAGCCGTTCGGCGTGCGCGTGGAGGTGCTCTCGCGCTTCCGCACGCCCGCGCAGCAGGCCGCCGCCCTCAAGGGCTTCCAGGAAGGTGACGTGGACGTGCTGGTGGGCACGCACCGTTTGCTGTCGCGCGATGTGAACCCGCACGACCTGGGGCTGGTCATCATCGACGAGGAGCAGCGCTTCGGCGTGGGCCACAAGGAGCAGATGAAGAACCTGCGCGAGTCCATCGACGTGCTCACGCTGTCGGCCACGCCCATCCCTCGCACCATGCAGATGTCGCTGTCGGGCGTGCGCGACATGAGCCTCATCCTCACGCCGCCCGACGAGCGCCGTCCCGTGGAAGTGCACGTGGGCGAGTGGGATCCCGACGTGGTGAGCGGCGCTATCAGGCGCGAGCTGGCGCGCGGCGGCCAGGTGTACTACGTGTCGAACCGCGTGCGCTCCATGGAGGAGGCGGTGCGGCGCGTCACCGCGGCCGCGGGCGAGGCGCGCGTGGGCGTGGCGCACGGGCAGATGTCGAAGGAGCAGCTGGAGCGCGTGATGGAGGACTTCAGCGCCGGCGAGCTGGACGTGCTGGTGGCCACCACCATCATCGAGAGCGGCATCGACAACCCGCACACGAACACGCTCATCATCGAGGACTCGCAGCGCTACGGATTGGCGCAGATGTACCAGCTGAAGGGCCGCGTGGGCCGTTCGTGCACGCAGGCGTACGCCTACTTCATGTTCCCCGAGCACATGGAGCTCACCGAGGAGGCGGCCGCGCGCCTGACCGCGCTGAACGAGCATACCGATCTCGGCAGCGGCATGCGCATCGCCATGCGTGACCTGGAGATCCGCGGCGCGGGCAGCCTGCTGGGCGCCGAGCAGTCGGGCAACATGTCCGCAGTGGGCTTCGACCTGTTCGCGCAGATGCTGAACCAGGCCGTGAGCGCCACGCGCGAAGGCGACCTCAAGGCCATGGACGCGCTGCCGCCCGCGCTCAGCGATATCACGGTGAACGTGCCGGGGCACACCTACCTGCCCGAAGAGTACGTGCCGGACGCCGACGAACGCGTGCTGTGGTATCGCAGGATAGCCTCGGCCGCCACCGAGCAGGCCGTGGAGGACGTGCGTGCCGACTTGGCCGACAAGCGCCCCGACATGCCGCAGGCGGCGAAGAACCTGTTGGAGAAGGCGCGCATCAAGGCCTACGCCAACGAGCACCATATCAAGACCGTGTCGGTGACGGCGGGCAAGCTGGTGGTGGAGCCCATCGACGTGCCCCGCGACAAGATGACGGGTCTGCGCCGTGCTGGCGGCCGCTACCTGGCCGACAAGCGCAAGCTGTCGCTGCCGCTGCGCTACTTCAAGCTGGACGAAGGCGACAACCTCCTGGCCCCCGTAGCCGAGTTCCTGGAGGAGCTGGCGAAATGAGGGAAGGGATCGCTGAGGGCGCGGCGGTGTTTCGGCGGCGGCATCTGCGGGGCGTGCTGTGCGCGCTCACGGGCGCGGGGCTGTGGGGGTTCTCGGGCGCGTGCGCCCAGTTCCTGCTGGCGAACTACGACATAACGCCCTCGTTCATCACGGCCGTGCGCATGCTGGGCGCCGGGGCGGTGTTCCTCCTGGTGCTGCTCGTGCGCAACCGCGCGCAGCTTGCGGCTATGCTGGGCGACCGGCGCACGCTCGGTCAGCTGGCCGTGTTCGGCGGCGTGGGGCTGTTCCTGTGCCAGATCACGTACACCATCGTGATCGGCTACACGAACGCGGGCACCGCAACCGTGCTGCAAACCACCGGCATCGCCTTCGTCATGCTGTTCACCTGCGTGCTCACTCGACGGATGCCGCGGGGGCGCGAGGTGACTGGGCTTGCGGCCGCCGTCATCGCCACCTGGCTCATCGCCACGCAGGGTGACCCCAGCGCGCTGTACCTGCCGCTCATGGGCCTGGCGTGGGGTATCGCGAACGGGCTGTCGGTGGCGTTCTACATCATGTACCCGAAGAAGCTGTTCGCCCGTTGGGGAAGCTTCGCGGTCACGGGCATCGGCATGTTCATCGGCGGTATCGTGGCCGCAGCGGTGTACTTCAGCGGCGTGGCGCTTGGCGAGCCGCTCGCGCTGCCGGCGCTCGATGCTGCAGGCGCGGCCGTGTTCGCAGCGTTCGTGCTAGTGGGCACGTTCGCGGCGTTCGCGCTGTACCTACACGGCGTGTCGGTGGTGGGGTCGGTGCAGGGAAGCCTGCTGGGCGCTGTCGAGCCGGTCAGCGCCACGCTGTTCGCCACGCTGTGGCTAGGCACCGCGTTCACCGGCGCCGACCTGGCGGGGTGCGCCCTCATGATCGCGATGATTTTCCTGGTGACAGGGGAGAAGCCGAACGTCCGGCAAGACGGCGCGCAGGCGGTTGAAGAGAGTCACTCGGCGAAGTCGTAGTGCTTTCGGTAGTACACGTACGAGGCGACGATGCTCGCGCCGGCTGCCGCCAAGAGGATGGCCACCATGGCGGGCATGACCAAGTTCATGGGCAGTGCGAGCCCGGCTACGACGGTCAGCACGCCCGAGGCGATCATCGCGTACCCGCCGAAACGCTGCGATTTGCGCCACACCTCGTCGTTGCTCAGGCTCCAGGGCGTGCGAAGGCCGAAGGCTTCGTTTCGATCGGATTTCGGCATGATGTTGCCGCAGATGACGAAGGCGATGCCCGCGACGAGGGCGGCGCCTCTTCCCACGTTGAGGTCGAGTGCTGCGAACGGCGAGCCGCTGCTGGAGAGCCCGTCCGCGAACACGAACAGCGAGAACACCGCCATCAGGGCCAAGAGCACGACATCGGCCTTCAAGAGCTTGTCGCCGTCGTGCGCGTCGCTTCGTTTCGCGATGAACGGAAGCCCCAGGCCGAACGCGAGCGCCAGCGCGGGAAACCATAGATGCTCGTACTTGCTTCCGATGCGGTCCGCCTCGCCGCTCGCGCCGAAATGCACGGCGACCTGGTCGGGCGCGAGCACGAGAAACGCCGCGTCCACGACGAGGTTGAGGACGATCAGAGCGTAGATAACCTTACGGATGTTCTTCATTCTGCCTGCTCCTTCAAATTCGCGATCCAAAGCAGCGTCTCTTCCAGCACGGACGCCTTCAACTCGTAGAAGATGTACTTGCCCTCGCGGTAGTCGCGCACGAGGCCGGCGTTCTTGAGCACCGAGAGGTGCCGGGACACGGCGGGTGCGGAGATGTCGAACAGGTCGGCGATGTCGCCGGCCGGCATGCGTCCGTGCTTGAGGTGCTCGAGGATATCCCTCCTCACCGGGTCGGACAGCGCTTTCAACGTCTCCTGGATGCCCATCGTCCTTCTCCGCAATATTTAACATTATGGTTAAATATAACGCTTTGCAGCTGGAAGGGCAAGCGGGGAGCGGGGCGTGTCGGTTGCTGGGCTCAAAACGGCGCCCATGACAGTTTCGAAGCGCATCTCCTTGGCGTTGCGTCATCTGGTATGAGCAAAGCCCCAGATGGCGAAAAACCAGCGTACCTCTTCTTCGGTCAAACCGGCCCTCGTAGTGTCATGGGAGTCGATTTGCGTCCAAACCTCGAGATGCTCTCGGTAGCCGACGCACGCTTTCCAATCGGATTTCACATCGGCGCAATGGCTCGCGGCACGCCGGCGAAGGGCGCCACGCGTTTCGCGACCGTCTTCGTTTTGTGCGCGTTCGCCTGGACGACATTTTCTCGGACGCCGTCTTTGCTACGATGATCGGGATCGATCGGGCCGGATTCGATGCTGCGCGAATTTGCGCCGCTTTTGCTCTATCGGCCCGGGATACGACGAGGAAGGATGCGCGATGGGTTTGTTCATGACGCTTGAGGGGCTGACGGAGGAGGACGCCGTGCGGCTCGCGAGCGAAGAGGCCGTACCGGCGGATCGCCTGCGGGTGTTCGACCTGCACTGCGACACGCTCGACCGGCTGGCGTTCCACGGCGACGCGTCGGTGCCGGGCGGCTTCGCCGCGCACGACGCGCGCATTCCCGCGCACCGCATGGCCACGCTCGCCGACAACGATGCCCATGTCTCGCTTGCGCGCACGGGAGGGTTCGCCTGGTGCCAGTGCTTTGCGGCGTTCATCCCCGACGAGGTGCGCGGCGACGAGGCCTGGACGCTGTTCCGGCGCGTGCAGTCCGTGCTGGAGCGCGAGCTGGAACGCTGCGGCGATAAGCTGGCGCAAGCGCGCACGATAGCCGAAGCCGACGCCGCTCTCGCCGCGGGCAAAACTGCAGCCGTGTTCACCGTGGAAGGCGCATCGTTTCTGGAGGACGACGGCGCAGCCGAGGGTCGCCTTGACGCGCTGGCCGACGCGGGCGTGCGCATGGTGACGCTCACCTGGAACGGACCGAACGCGCTGGGCAGCGGCAACGACACGAGCCACGGGCTGACCGGCTTCGGCCGCTCATGCGTGGGCGAGCTGGAGCGCCGCGGCATCATCGTTGACGTATCCCATCTCAACGACGCGGGGTTCAAGGATGTGTGCGCAACGGCGAGGCGCCCTTTCGCCGCCTCGCACTCGAACGCGCGCGCCGTGTGCGGGCATCCGCGCAACCTGGCCGACTGGCAGCTGCGCGAGCTGGCCGATTGCGGCGGCATCGCGGGGCTCAACTTCTGCACGCAGTTCCTGACCGATCGCCTGGCCGATCCGACGCGCGACGACGTGTTGCGTCACGTCGACCATGTGTTGGAGACGGCGGGCGAGGACGTGCTGGCGTTGGGCAGCGACTACGATGGCTGCGACGTGCCCAGCTGGCTGGAACCGTGCGACCGCATCGGCGCGCTGCACGAGCTGCTGGCTTGCGAGTTCGGCCGCGACATCGCCGACAAGGTGTTCTTCCGGAACGCGCGCGATTTCTTCGAGCGGGTCGAGTCCGTATAGCGGCCCCTGTCATCCTGAGCGTAGGCGCGCAGCGCCGAAGTCGAAGGATCCCGTGCGGCGATAGCTGGAAGTCTCACGGTTGGCGCCGCGCGCGATCCTTCGACTGCGCTCCCTGCGGTCGCTCCGCTCAGGATGACAGGCCGTTGCGCTTCGCTCGCCTAGAAAAGCCGGCAGCCTACGACTGCGAGCGCATGATGGTTTCGTGAACCCTCTTTACGAGTCTGATATCGTACTTATACTTTCTCGAGTACGAAATCAGACTCGTTAAGGAGCGAAGCGAGACATGGATACGCGCAACGACCGTGCGAATCGGAAATACAACAACCTGTTCAGGCTCGAGAACGAGCTGTACCACGACATAGCCGTGAAGATGGGACTGTCCGACAGCGCTTTCGGTATCCTGTACTGGCTCGACGATTTGGGCGACGGCTGTCTGCAGCGGGACGTGTGCGTGGCGTCGGGCCTGACCAAGCAGACGGTGAACTCGTCGGTGCATAAGCTCGAGCGCACGGGCTTCGTGGAGCTTCGGGTGGAGCAGGGGCGCGGCACGCACCTGCACCTTACCGAGGCTGGTCGCGCGTTGGTGGAGGAGCGCGTCCGGCCGGTGGCGGAAGCCGAGACGGCCGCGTTCGTTGCGATGGGCTCGCGAGACAGCGAAGAGCTGCTGCGGCTGACCCATCTGCATCTTGAGCTCCTGCGCGAGCAGGTGGAAGCTCTGCCGTACCCGGACGGACGGTGATCGTCGTGGCCATCAAGCTATCCGACCATTTCACCTACGGGCGCCTCGTGCGCTTCGCACTGCCCTCCATCGCCATGATGATATTCACGTCCATCTACAGCGTGGTGGACGGCCTGTTCGTGTCGAATTTCGCCGGCAAGGAGGCGCTGGCGGCCGTGAACCTCGTGTTCCCGCTGGCCATGGCGCTGGGCTCCATCGGATTCATGCTGGGCACGGGCGGCGCCGCCCTGGTGGCGAAGACGATGGGCGAAGGCGATGCCGAGCGGGCGAACCGCCTGTTCTCGTTCATAACGATCGCGGCGGCGGTGGCGGGCGCCGTCTTGATCGCGGTAGGCGCCGCAGCGCTCGAACCGGTGCTGCTCCTTCTGGGCGCCCAAGGCGGCCTTTTGGAGCAGGGCCTTCTGTACGGGCGCATCCTGCTGGTGGCATTGCCCCTGTTCATCGTGCAGAACGTGTTTCTGAGCTTCTTCATCGCGGCGGAGAAGCCGCAGGTGGGCTTCGCGGTGACGGTCGCAGCGGGTGTGACGAACATCGTGCTGGACTATCTGTTCATCGCCGTTTTGGGCTGGGGGATAGCGGGCGCCGCAGTTGCGACCGCGGCGGGCCAGGCGCTTGCCGCCGCGGTATCGGTTGCGTTCTTCGCGCGCAGCAAGACGAGCCGCCTTCGCTTCATGCGCCCGGCGGTGGACTTCCGCGCGCTGGGGGCGGCCTGCGTCAACGGTTCGTCGGAGCTGATGACCGAGGTGGCCGCGTCGGTGGTGAGCATGCTGTACAACTACCAGCTCATGATGCTGGCCGGCGCCGACGGCGTGGCGGCGTACGGCGTGATCATGTACGTGAACTTCATCTTCACGGCGGTGTTCTTCGGCTTCTCCATGGGAACAGGGCCGGTGGTGAGCTATCACTACGGCGCGCAGAACCGGACCGAGCTCAAAGGGCTGTTCCGCAAGAGCTTCATACTGGTGGGAACCACAGGCGCTGTAATGTTCGCCGCCTCGCAGCTGCTGGCGGCGCCGCTGGTGAGCGTGTTCGTGGGCTACGATCCGGAGCTCGCCGCCATGACGCTGCACGGGTTCCGCATCTACGCGGTGGCGTTCCTCGTGTGCGGGTTCAACATATACGGCTCGGCGTTCTTCACGGCGCTCAACAACGGCAAGGTATCGGCGCTCATCAGCTTCATGCGCACGCTCGTGTTCGAAACGTCCACGGTCATGCTGCTGCCCATCGTGTGGGGCATCGACGGGGTGTGGAGCGCCATCATCGTGGCGGAGGCGTGCGCGCTCGTGCTGACGACGTTCTTCCTGGTGTACCTGCGCAAACCCTACGGCTACGCGTAGGGTTCGCCTGTCCGTCCCCCTATCTCGCGGAAGCGCGAGGAGCCGCGGTTAGCGATAGCAGGTGGCGGTCATCTTCGCGATCTGCTTGCCGAGGTCGTCCTCGACCGTGACGGTGTAGAATCCCAGATGGCGGCCCGGCTTGTCGCAGACGGCCGTGGCGGTGAGCGCCGCGCCCTGCGTGGAGCGGAAGAAGCTGATGGAAGAGTCCACCGACACGGTGGGCTCTTCGCCGATGTTGCAGCATATCGCCAGCGCGAAGTCGGCCAGCGTGAAGATGGCTCCGCCCATGACGTTGCCCATCGCGTTGCGGTGCACGTCGGCCAGTTCCATCGAGCACACGGCGCGCCCGTGCTCGCCCGACACGACGCGGCAGCCCGCCGCCTCGGTGGCGAAGCGGTCGTTCGCGAACACTGCCTCGATCTCCTCGAGCGTGGGATCGTCGGAAAGCATCGCGCGCCTCCTATTCCGCCGGCGTGGCGACGGCGGCGAACAGCTCCAGCCATTCGCCGTCCTTCACCGTGACCGTCTGGGTGCCGCCTTTCAGGACGTACTTCGTGTCGATGATGGTATCGCCGTCGAAGTCGAGGCTGTTCATGACGTAGGCCGCACTGTCCTGGTCGGCAACGGCCGCCGCCTCGTCCTGCACCGTGATGGCGTAGGTGCCCGCCGGAATGTCGGTGCCCACATGGTACAGCCCGCTCTTGTAAGGCGCTTCGGGTTTGAAATCGGCCTGGTCGGCCGGGTACATGCGGTCGTCGCCCGCGCCCATGAACACGACGAGGTCGCCTTCCTCGAGGTCGGCGAAATAGTTGCCGAAATACGTGAAAACCGATTTCACGTCGTAGCCGCCCGACGAACCGTTGCTCGCGAACACGGTGAAGTAGCCTTCCTCGTCCATGCTGCCCTCGAAGAAGTAGCGGCCCGCTTCGATGTCCTGGCCTGCGCCCACGCGGTACACGCCCGAGGAGCACTTACCGTCCGCGATTTCGCTCGGCAGGTCGCCGGCGGCTTCCTTGATGGCCTCGTAGGTGTGGTACTCCGAGCCGTTCGAGTTGCCGCCGGAGCTGCCGTCGAAACCGTCGAAGGGGAAGCTGTAGCCGTAATCATCGAAGGGGTAGGAACCTCCGTATTCGTACGGGCTGCCGTAGCGGTCGTCCAGCATGACGGCGCACGACACGCAGCCCACGCATCCGCCGATGCCCAGCAGGAAAACGAGCAGGCAGCCCGAGAGCACCCACGGCCACACCCTCTTCTTCGGCTGCGCGGGCGCGGCGGGGTAGGGCGGTTGCGCCGGGTAGCCGTACGGGGGCTGGGGCGCGGCGCCGTACGGCTGTTGGCCGTAAGGTTGCTGCGGGGCTTGGCCTCCGTACGGCGGCTGCGCGGGCTGGCCATACGGAGGATGGGGCATGCCGTAGGAGGGCTGTTGAGGTTGCGGCTGCTGAGGAGCGTACGCATTCCCCGGCAGCGGAGGGGGCACGGGAGCGCCGCCCGTCGGGGCAGCGGGCGGGTTCTGCCGGCCGTCGAGGCCGCCGGGCTCGTTCCGGTCGTCGCGTTCGTCGGCGGGTTGCTCGGGTGCGGTCATGCGATGCTCCTTGCCTCGAGGGCTAATCGATCGGGGGTTCCGGGTTCTCGTCTTCGTCGGGGAGGAATACGGCCGCGGTGGCTTCGACGAGCTCGATCGCCTGCTGCGGGCACGCGTCCACGCACAGGCCGCATCCGATGCAGTAGCGCGCGTCGAAGGACAGCTCGCCGTTCTCGGGGCTGGGGAAGCGCGCGCCCGTGGGGCACGCGGCGACGCAGTCCAGCGAGTTCGTGCAGCGGCTGCGATCCGTTTCGGACAGCACCACGGGCACGCGCGCCGCGATATCCGGGTTGCGGTCGATGGCCTCGAGCAGCAGCTGGCGCTTCGGCCACATGACGTGCTTCGTGCGGCCCTGCGGAACGAAGTCGTTGAATTGCACGCCGTCCACGAGGTTGAGGCGCGCTCGGGCTCGTGCGCGCTCCTTGCGCTCGTAGAACTGCTGCAGCACGTCGGAGTTGCGCAGGCGGCGCTTGCCCGACGCGATGTCTCCCACGTCGCTCACGAGGTTCGTGAACGCGCTGCGGCGGTCGACGCCCTCGGGGTTCGCCAGGTCGCGGACCAGGTTCTCCTTCTCGGGGATCTCGTCGAGGTAGCCTACCTTCGCCCCGCTCCACTCCTCGGCTGTCTCCACGGCGTGGGCGTACAGCATCTCGCCCATTTCGCCCGCCCGCTCGCAGTCGGCGCAGTAGGCGAGGTCGGCCGCGATGCGCACCGGGATGTTCTCCGTCAGCACGAGCGTCCAGAACTCGGGCGACAGGCATGCCAGGCACGGCAGCACCACCACGTTGGCGGCGGGCTCCAGACCGGGAAAGACGTTTTCCTTGCAGGTGAGCACCACGTCCTCGCCGCGCAGCGCGATGCGGCGGATGCGCGCGTGCACGTCGATCATCGTGACGCGCGAGGACGAGAACGCGTCGCAGATGCCTAAGCAGATACCGCAGCGCGTGCAGGCGTCCGTGTCGATGGTCGGGCGGCCGTCCTCAGCGAAGCCGATCGCGTCGTGCGGGCAGGCCAGCGCGCAGCGGCTGCAGTCGGCGCCGCGCACGCGGGTGCAGTAGTCGCGCAGCACGACGATCTGGTTGGGACGGCCCTCCGTATCGGCGGAGGAGCCGTCGGCCTGCTCGGGCATGTTGTCAGGGGCGTCAGCCACCGAACACCTCTTTCGTCACGTAGTCGATGCGAGCCAGCACGTCTTCGCGGGACAGCAGCTCGATGCTCTCGAACAAAGGCGGCGACACCATGTTGCCGCACACCGCCACGCGCAACGGCTGGAACAGCAGCTTCGGCTTGAGCTCCAAGCGCTCGCCCTCGGCACGGCACGCTTCCTGCAGCGCTTCGGCCTCCCAGGCCACGCCCTCGTCGGCCAGCACGCCGCGGCAGGCGCGCAAGGCCTCGTCGGCGCGCGCGCCCTCCTTCTTCAGCACCTTGTTGACGCTCTTCTCGTCGAGCTCGCGCACCTCGGGGCCCCAGAACATGAAGGCCAGCTTGCCGGCGGCATCGTCGAGGCGCGTAAGGCGCTCGGCCACGAGGGGGTAGAGCCCCAGGTAGAAGTCCGGGCGCGCTTCGACGTCCTCGGGCGTGGCGCCGATTTCCTGCAGCCACGGCAGCGATGCCTGCACCCAGGCGTTCGCTCCCATTTCCTTGATGTACTGGCCGTTCATCCAATCGAGCTTCGTCTCGTCGAACACGGCGTCCTTTTTCGTGACGCGGTCGAGGCTGAAGCGCTCGCATAGGGTTTTGCGGTCGATGAGCGTCGTTTCGCCGTCCAGCGACCAGCCCAGAAGCGCCAGGAAGTTCACCATGGCGTCGGGCAGGTAGCCGCGCTCGCAGAACTCCTCCACGCTGGCCGCGCCGTGGCGCTTCGACAGCTTCTTGCCGTCGGGGCCCAGGATCATGGACAGGTGGGCGAAGGTGGGCACGTCGAACCCGAGCGCTTCGTAGATGAGGATCTGGCGGGGGGTGTTGGACAGGTGGTCGTCGCCGCGGATGACGTGCGTGACGCCCATGTTCGCGTCGTCGCACACCACGGCGAAGTTGTAGGTGGGAGAGCCGTCGGTGCGCACGACGATCATGTCGTCCATCACCTCGGCCGGGAAGCTGACGTGGCCGTACACGGCATCGTCGAATTCGATGGCCCCGCGCTCGGCGGGCACGCGCAGGCGCCACACGTGCGGCTCGCCCGCCTCGATGCGCCTGGCCGCCTCGGCGGGATCGAGGTCGCGGCAGGTGCGGTCGTAGCCCGCGTAGCCGCCCTCGTTCGCTTCAGCTGCGGCGCGCTTGGCGTCAAGCTCGTCCTTCGTGCAGAAGCAGGGATACACGCTGCCGCGCTGCTTCATCTGCTCGAGCGCCGCGGCGTAGGTGTCCGTGCGTTGCGTTTGGAAGTAGGGTCCGGCGGCTCCCCCCACCTCGGGGCCTTCGTCCCAATCGAGCCCCAGCCACTTCATTGCGTTGAGGATGACCTGCACGTTCTCCTCGGTGGAACGCTCGGGGTCGGTGTCTTCGATGCGCAGGATGAAGTCGCCGCCCATGGCGCGCGCGAACGCCCAGTTGTAGATGGCCGTTCGTGCGCCGCCCACATGCAGGCGGCCGGTGGGGGAAGGTGCGAAGCGCACGCGGACTTTCTTGTTCTCGTCAGTCATGGTTGCGGTGATCCTCCAGATTGGATGATTTCTCGTTTCAAGCCCTCGAAACAGGGTTTCGGGGGTGAATGCCAGTATAGACAACCTGGCTCAAGCCGCAAACCGCGCGCGCCGCATCCTCATCAAAATGCTCGACCGGCGCGATCGCGGCGTATTGGCGCGCGCTTCAATGTGGGCGCGTCGGGCCTCGGTCGTGTCGGGCCGGAATCCCGCATTCCGGGTGGCGGAGGAGCTGCCCGATTGGCCCCTGCCGCGAAAAACCGCGTTTTCTCCCATGTGCCGGACTTATGTGCACCTCTGCTTTGGGAAAACGCCCCTTGTGGGAGGTGGTGCGATCTTACGCCAGAGAAAACCGCAGGTCAGAAATTAACCAAGTCATACTTTTTCCTTTTCGGCGCCCTGAGAGGTGCGCATAAGTCGGGCACATGGTGTTTTTCGGCCCTTTTCGATGACGCGAGCGCGCACAACTCAAGGACTTGTCCCCGTTTCGGTTTCCGTGCGCTGCGCAAGGGGTGCTGGGGAGAGGGGCGGAGGCGGTTGCCTTTCATAGCGCTCGCTTCGCCTATCGCTGCACCAGTAAGCGGTGGAGCTCGATGCGACGGTTTGCCCATGCGTCCCAGCCCGGTCCGAACTTCTTGCCCAGGGCGCTGGCCACCAGCAGCGCGACGCGTTCGAATTCGTAGTAGTTTCGAGCTTGTCCCCAAGTGAGGGTCACGACCCGCGTGCCCAGGTGCTCGATGCCGTTGCGCCGGATGGCGTCCTCGGAGGCCTTTCGGTCGCCTCGATGGTGCTTGTCGCTGTCGTATTCCACGGAGATGTTCGCGCGGGGCCAAAACAGATCGGGAAGGTACGCCGATTGCGGCAGCGCACGGCGGTTTTTCCTCGTCACTTCGAAACGCGGGTTCAGCTGCGGTTTCTCCAGGCCGAAGCCTCCCATGCGCGGATCGAATACCATGGTTTCCGCGATGTCGGTCTCCATCGGCGACAGCGAGTTGTCGCACGCGTAGCGCAAGGCCCGCTTCACGTCGGCGGCTCCGCGCACTCCTCGAGCCTTGTCGGCGAAGCGCTCGATGCCGGCGACGGTCGTTGCGGGTGGCAACTCGGTGGCGTCGCCTCCTCGGCCGTCGGGCAGGCGGTATCGTCCGCAGAGCTCGTACAGGAATTCGACGAGCAAGGGGAACGGCGTCGACGGCGCGATCGACAGGCAGGTGAGCTCGGGCGAGGCGACCATCACGTGGCGCGACAGCTTGACGAAGGATCGCTCCGGTAATCGATGCGAGCACACGTGGAGCTTCGTCCTCTTGCATCGACGGCGCGACGACGCATCGGGCACGAGGAGGTGGATTGGCTCGGAGAGCCATCCGACCCCCGCCTCCTCGAGGGCTGCGAGGTCCGAGGCGCTGAACGGAGGCGTCTCGCGATCCTGTCCGAACGGCGTGGCCGCCCTCGCACGGGTCTTCGCGCTCGGATCGGCTCTCCTCCAGTATTCGACGGCCGACGCATCGGCAAGGTACAAGGTCATGTCGCTCCTTCCCGGTGGGGCCTACTGGGAAACGAATGACATCTTACCAGTTCAAATACTAAAAATATACCGATTTTGGCGCTGGAAACGCGCTGGGTTTTGGCTAGATCCGCGTAGCATT
Organism: Eggerthella sp. 1_3_56FAA; assembly: GCF_000185625.1. NCBI lineage: Bacteria > Bacillati > Actinomycetota > Coriobacteriia > Eggerthellales > Eggerthellaceae > Eggerthella > Eggerthella sp. 1_3_56FAA. Next base: position 575,999 of record NZ_GL622579.1, on the reverse strand, counting down.
TCCGCTAGATCCGCGTCGGTTCTGCGCGGTTTCGCAGGTGGGAGGGGCGCCCTACGCCCGTTTGCGGCGCAGCAAGGCGCCGACGACGATGGATGCGATGGACAGCAAGCCCGTCGCAGCGAGCCACACCGCCCCCATCCCTATCCAGAACTCGGGCGGGTACATGGTGATGAGCAGCGAGTCGTAGGAGAACGTCCACGTGCCGTTCGCGAAGAACAGCGAGTGGAAGGCGGCGAAGAAGCCGTTGAAGTCCACGACCACCCATGCGGCCAGAAGCGCGAACACCGCGACGACCGCGATGCCCGCCGCCTGAGCCACGCCGCCGAGCGCACGGCGCCCCACGCGGACGGCCATGTGCGCGCAGGCGGCTACGGCCACGAGCGCGACGACGATGAGCCCGATGCGCGCGCCCGCCACGACGTGGTACACGTCGTCGAGGTGCGACAGGGCGTCGGCCGGCAGCGTGTACTCCTCGGGCGCGGCGGCCAGCTCGTCCGGGCTTGCTTCGGCGTAGGGGGTGCCCGCGCTCTCGTTGATGGCGTGCAGCATGGAGAACACGGCCTCGCGGTCGTTCGACCCTACGGTGTAGTCGCGCGTGGCGACGGCGGCCTGCACCAGCTCGTCGTGCGAGAACGGCGTGCCCGGGTTGCCGTTGCCGGAGAATGCCCCGGCCAGCATCTCGGTGGTCTGCGGGAACGCCGCGCATGCGGCGAACCCGGCCGCTACGAGCGTGATCGCCAGCGATGCGGCGGCCACCACGGCGGCGAGCTTGTTCATCAGATCGGTCATCTCTCGTCTCTCTCTTCTTGCGACGCTCCCGCGGCATGCTGCGCCGGCAGGGCGCCCCCGCCCCGCCGGCGCCGAAGTTCCTAGTCCACCCAGATCGTGGCGGCGGTCATGCCCTGCATGTCCTTCGAGATCGTGGGCAGCGGCCCCAGGCGGCTGAACACGCCCTGGAACACGCCGTCGTACAGGTACAGTCCGTTCAGGTTGTTGTACAGCTTCGGGGCGTCGGACACCTCGTCGTCGGCCAGCTGGTCGATGCCCGTGTCCGGCGGCAGCGTCTCGGTCTTGAAGGGGTGGATGTAGCGCTGCACGATGAACGGGAAGCCTGCGCGGCCGTTCGCGAACTTGTCGATGAGGCCCTCCCATTCCTCTTGCGACACGTAGCAGCCAGCGTACACGTCGTCGGCGCCGTAGTGGTCGGTGGGCTTGATGATCCACTCGTCCTTGTTCGCGCGGATCTGCGGCACGTTGATGTAGTCGTCGTCCAGAAACGCCGTCATCGGCACGGTCTCCTCGATGAGCGAGATCTCGTCGCCGTCCAGGAACTCCAGGGTTCGCTCGTCGAACAGCACCTTGAATATCTGCTTGTCGTGCACGATGTGCCCGGCGAAGCTGCCGATGAGCGCCACCTTCTCGGCGCGCACCGCGTTGAGAAGCTCCTGGGAGTCGTCCCAGTGGTCGATGACGTCGTTGGTGACGCAGCGCCGCCAGATGGCGTCGATGCGCTGGCCGTCCTTGTCGTGCAGCGCCTCGCCGTCGAAGGAAAGCTCGCGCACGTCGGCCACCACGCACTCGACGCCGCGCTGGCGGAACAGATCGGCGTAGATGTGGAACTCGTCCACCACGCCGTTCTCCAGGTAGTCGCAGATGGCGATGCGCGGGTTCTCCACGCGGCGGGCGTAGGTGGCGTAGATGTCCAAGAACGCCTGCACCCACGACTCGAACAGCTCGCAGCCCTCCACCCGGTGGCGGCTCGCGAACTCCTTGAACGTTTCTGACTGCGCCACCGACGTGGTGATCTCGCGGTTCTCGTTCATGCCCGACGAGCCGTCGGCGTTGAACTCGCAGAACTTCACCCGGTAGTCGTCCTCGTCCAGGAACGTGTCCACGCGGGCGAACGGCAGCACCGAGTCGTAGCCGCGCGGCAGCAGGATGAGCTCTTCCAGACGCGGGTCGAAGTCGAAGGCGCGCCGGTACTCGGGGTCGGCCAGGTAGCGCTCGATGACCTTGACGAGGATGCGGTGCGCGGTTTCCGCCGTCTCTTTCATCGTGTCGTAGGTTTTTCTATTGAACAGGCGGGGGATGAACGAGCACGCTACCACGCGGTGGTGCACGATGGCCGTGGAGCTCTGCATGTAGTCGTAGGCGGCGCGACGTCCGGCGACGTCGCCGCCGAGCGCGTCCATGATCTGGAAGTACTCGCGCGTGTAGTCGGCGTTGGTTGGCATGGCGATCCTTTCGGGACGCCGCTCCCGAAGCGGCGGGACGTGCTCGGGGCGGAGGCTGGATTTCAACCAAAAAGTCTACCACGAGCCGCGCGCCGCGATCGGGGAAGTTGCCGTATCGCCATATGAACGGCGAGGAGGCGGAATGTTGAGAAGGGCGGTGCTTTGGGGTGATCATGGGACTTGAAGAAACAGAATCGAAGTGTCTGGATGTTGATAAAATTGGCTTTGAAACTGCAAAAGCGTCCAATCGAAGGAAGGGGTAGCTTATGAGGGAGGATGAGCCCCGAGGCAGCGAAACCACACTTTCGTTATCTTTGTCCAAATCAATCAACGAAGAAGCGCTGTCTTCTTTATCGGGCATTGCCGAGGTCGGATTGGATTCGATCTTCGAAGAAGGGTTTCTGAAAGATATTCCCATTCTCGCAACGGTTGCTTCCGTCTACAGGATTGGAAAATCGGTTAGAGAGCGCCATCATCTTAAAAACTTTGCGATATTTCTTGACGAACTCAACACTGTTGATGATTCTCCCGAGTTCCAGGACAGATATAAACAATACTTTAGTTCAGGAGATCGAGACAAAGAGATCGAATACTTGATCATTATCCTCGATAGATTCGCTGAATCAGAGAAGGCGGTATTCTTGGCCAGGTTGTATGCTGGCTATATAAACCGTCATTTAGGATGGGACGATTTTAGAATGTACGCAAACATCATTGACCGCATCCTTCCCGGTGATTATGAAATGTTGAAATCGCAACGGTATTTTTCGCTTAATCGTTTTCTCCCGACGGACAAAAAGAATTGGGAGAGGTTGCCGAGGCTGGCTGGATTGGGATTGGTTGATAGAAGATCAACGCAGTTTGATGACAAGGGTAACGGGACTCTCGCTATTAGCAGTGGTGATGCTTACTTTGTTACCGACTTTGGTTCGCTGTTCGTTTCGATTATTGAAAAGCGGTTTTGATGCACACGATTGGGCTTTGAATTTCGGAATACGCGCCAATCAAGAAGCGGAGTTTGTTTCGTGGCATTCCGAATACTATTTGCATGCATCGGCAAAGGTGTTCTTCGACATGATGTGAAGCAAAGAAGTAGTCGAATGCGTTTATAGACCGAATGCCCGGATGCACTTTGTGTTTATTTTGGCGTCTGCGTTTTCACATTTTTCGGCTGCGTTGTGCTCGCTCGTGGGGGTTGCGCGCATGCGGGACTTTCGCTATTGCGCGCATCCTCCTTTCGGGGTACCATCGGCAAGGTTTCACGGGGATTCCGGCTTTTCGCGCGGTTCTCTGTTTTATCAAGAGTCGGGGGAGAGAGTTGGCTCTGTGATCCCGACACCAACCTGGCGGATACGCCAAGGTGGTCCGGCCTACAGCGATGAAGGAGGAACGTATGGCCGAAGAATGCTCTACCTATTTGTTCACGTCCGAGTCGGTCACCGAGGGTCATCCCGACAAGGTGTGCGACCAGATATCCGACGCGGTGCTCGACGCCATCCTGGCCAAGGAGATCGAGCTGGCGGCCGCCGGCTACGTGGCCCCCAGCGGGCAGCCCGCCGATCCCGCGCAGGTGCGCGTGGCCTGCGAGACCATGGCCACCACCGGCATGGTCATCGTCACCGGCGAGATCCGCACGCAGGCCTACGTCGACGTGCCCGCCATCGTGCGCGAGGTGCTGCGCGACATCGGCTACGACCGCGCGAAGTACGGCTTCGACTGCGACACCTGCGGCGTGCTGAACGCCATCCACGACCAGAGCCCCGACATCGCGCAGGGCGTCGACGAGAGCTGGGAGGCCCAGCACGGCCTGGACGAGGGCGACCCCTACGAGCGCGTCGGCGCGGGCGACCAGGGCATGATGTTCGGCTACGCCTGCGACGAGACGCCCACGCTCATGCCGATGCCGGTGTATCTGGCCCACCGCCTGGCCGAGCGCCTGACCGAGGTGCGCAAGAACGGCACCATGCCGCTTCTGCGCCCCGACGGCAAGACCCAGGTGTCCGTGCGCTACGAGGGCGGCCGCCCCGTGCATGTGGAGAAGGTGGTCGTGTCCACGCAGCATGCCGAGGAGATCGCCCACGACGAGCTGCGCGCCCAGATCGTCGAGAACGTGGTGAAGCCGGTGCTCGAGCGCGAGGGCGTGGCGCTGGCCGACGACGCCGAGATCCACGTGAACCCCACCGGCCGCTTCGTGGTGGGCGGCCCCATGGGCGACGCGGGCCTCACCGGCCGCAAGATCATCGTCGACACCTACGGCGGCATGGGCCGCCACGGCGGCGGCGCGTTCTCCGGCAAGGACTGCACGAAGGTGGACCGCTCGGCGGCCTACGCGGCGCGCTGGGTGGCGAAGAACGTGGTGGCCGCGGGCCTGGCCGCTCGCTGCGAGGTGCAGGTTGCCTACGCCATCGGCATGGCGAAGCCGGTCAGCGTGATGATCGACACGTTCGGCACGAACGCGGTTCCCGAGGCCGACATCATGGCCGCGGTGGACGCGACGTTCGATCTGCGTCCGGGCGCCATCATCGACGCGCTCGACCTGCGCCGCCCCATCTACCGCTTGACGGCCGCCTACGGCCACTTCGGCCGCGAGCTTCCCGAGTTCACGTGGGAGCGCACCGACAAGGCCGACGAGCTGCGTAAGGCCTGCGGCCTGGCGTAAGCGACAACCGTAGAAGCATGTGGCGAACCGCCCGGCGATCGCGCCGGGCGGTTTTGCTTTTGCGGCGCGCGGGACGGTGCCTCGGGGGGCGCTTCGCGTGAAGCGTGAGCGTTCGGCTATGCGCTTGGTAGGTCTGGAAGGGTTTCTGTCCCGCGTTCTCTCCCGCGCGCCGTTTCGTGCTGCCAGCCGGGCTCTTCGCTGTTGAACCGGGGTTAGCAGGGAAAGCGGGGATCGTGGGCGCGAATCGATGTCCGTGACAATTTCGGGGCTCGTTTCGAGCCGTTTCGGGCCGTTCGCGCCGGGCTTCCGGGAAGGCGCTCGACATATGCCCAGGTCGCTGAAACTCGGAACCGTCGCAATATGAGTTCGCCGAAGGCAACATTGTCATGGTGGTCGATTCGTGCCCACGGATCCCGTCGCCCGCCGCCCGGCCGGGAGCGGCGCCGCCCGGCCGGGCCCCCTCCGATCCCGGCTCGACGGCGAAAGGCCGATTCCAACCCTGGTTTAACAGCGGAGCGGGCTCGAAATGGCGAAAAGTCGCCGAATTCGGAAGACATCGTGCGTTTCGGTCGAGCTCGTTGCGCGATATCGAAAGTGATCTTTCCGGTGACCTGTCCTTATTCGACAGGAGCTTTCTCTGTGCGCTTGAGGTTCGCTTAAGAACTTCCGAATCCGATGGTTTTTCGTCAACGGTAGCGTGTTCCGCGGTTAAACCAAGATTGACATAGCCCAGGTCGGCTCGTCCCTCTCGCCGGCGGTTCGGAAGCCCTCTTCGGCCATCGACCAGGTGCTCGTCTCGCCTGATCGCCAGCCGCCCGATAGGGAAAGCGGCGTGCGGCGGTGCATGTCGATCCTGGTTTAACAACGGATAGCGTGTTCGGATGCGGGGGCGAGCGGAATGCCAAGGGATTTCCTGCGGTGGAGCGGTAGGGCTCCTGCGGCAGCTCGGGGTTGGGATATACTGGGGGCATGAAACTCGCATCCGTCATCTTGGACATACCCACGCAGGCGCTCGACGCGCCGTATACCTACGCCGTCCCTGAAGAAGCGGGCGACCAGCCGATCGAGGTCGGCTGCGCCGTGCTCGTGCCGTTCGGGCCGCGGCAGGCCGTCGGCTTCGTCATCGGCATCGAGGAGCGCGCCGAAGGCGATTGGCCCGCAGGTCTCGACCCTGCCAAGCTCAAGGGCATCGTGCGCGCGGTGAGCCGCCCGTACTTCGACGAGGAGGGGGCTGCGTGCGCGCAGTGGCTCTCGGAACGCTACATCGCGCCGTTGTCGTCGTGCGTGCGCCTGTTCACGCCGCCTGGCGGCGTGCCGCGCATGGTGCGCGCGCAGGGAGGCTACTGGCGTCTTGAAGAGCCGACGGTGGGGGAAGTCGACGACCGCTGGGTGGTGCCGGGGCCTGCGCTCGCGGACTTCGAGCCGCGCAAGAACGCCGTGAAGCAGGCGTCCATCGCGGCCGCGCTCGAGCGCGGCGAGCTGCGCGTGGCCGAGCTGACGGCCGAGTTCGGCGCGGTGTCGTCGCCTCTCAAGGCACTGGAGAAGCAGGGCGTCGTGCGCATCGAGCACCGCCGTCGCATGCGGGGCTTTCAGGTTCCGTCGGCCTGCCGGCCGACGGAGCGGGCCGACGCCGCGGCTTCCCGCAACGCCCGATATACGGCCGTCGACGAAGGCTCGCGCACCGAAGTGCGCCACGTTTCCGTCATCGACCCCGGCTCAAGCGCTGCGGAAACGCTCGCTGACTCACTGCGCCAACCAGCGGCCGTCCAACCTGCGAGCCTCCAGCCCGCAGGCGCAGTCCAACCCGCAGGCTCCTTCACCCCCTCGCCCAAGCCGCCGCTGACGCGGGGGCAGGCTGATGCGCTCGCGGCCATCGACGCGGCGCGCTCGCGCGGCGCGGGCGAGGTGGTGCTCGTGGACGGCGTCACCGGCTCGGGCAAGACCGAGGTGTACCTGCAGGCCATCGAGGAGACGCTGGCCGCCGGGCGCACGGCGTGCGTGCTCGTGCCCGAGATATCGCTGACGCCGCAGACCGTGGCGCGCTTCCGTGGCCGCTTCGGCGACCTGGTGGCCGTCATGCACTCGCGCATGAGCCAGGGCGAGCGCTACGACCAGTGGGATTTCATCCGCTCGGGTGCGGCGCGCGTGGTCGTGGGCGCCCGCAGCGCGCTGTTCACGCCGCTTTCGAACCTCGGTCTCATCGTCATCGACGAGGAGCACGAAGGTTCCTACAAGCAGGACAGCGCGCCGCGCTACCATGCGCGCGACGTGGCTGTGTGGATGGCGCGGCGCGCCGGGGCCGCCGTGGTGCTGGGAAGCGCCACGCCCTCCATTGAGGCGCTGCACGCCTGCGCGAAAAACCCCTCATGGCATCAGGTGAGCCTGCCCGAGCGCGCGAACGGCAAACCGTTGCCCGAGGTGCAGGTGGTGGACATGGCGAAGGAGTTCAGCGGCGGGTCGCGTTCGATGTTCGCGCTGCCGCTGGCCCGCGCGCTCGAGGAGGAGCTGGCCGCCGGCCGCAAGGCGGTGCTGCTGCTCAACCAGCGCGGCTTCGCGAAATTCTTGCTGTGCCGGGAATGCGGTTTCGTGCCCGAGTGCCCCTCGTGCTCCACGTCGCTCACGTACCACGAACGCGGCAACTTCCTGATCTGCCATCACTGCGGCTATCGGATACCCACGCCGCCCGTGTGCCCGGAATGCGGCAGCCCCTACCTCAAGAAGTTCGGCGCGGGCACGCAGCGGGTCGAGGCCGAGCTGCGCGTGCTGCTCGACGAGATGCCCGGCGTGGACCCGGGGGTGCCCATCGTGCGCATGGACGCCGACACCACGAGCGGCAAGGGCGCGCACCAGCGTCTGCTCGAGGAGTTCGCCGCCGCCGACGCCGCCGTGCTGCTGGGCACGCAGATGATCGCGAAGGGCCTCGACTTCGAGGACGTCACGCTCGTGGGCGTCATCAACGCCGACACCATGCTGAAGCTGCCCGACTACCGCGCCTCCGAGCGCACGTTCGACCTTGTGGAGCAGGTGGCGGGCCGCGCGGGCCGCGCCGAGCTGCCGGGCCGCGTGCTGGTGCAGACCTACGAGGCCGACGCTCCCGCCATCCGCGCGGCCGCCGCCTACGACCGCGCCCTGTTCCTGCGCGACGAGCTGCCGAAGCGCCGCCTGCTGGGCTACCCGCCCTACGTGCGCATGGCGAACGTGCTGGTGTGGAGCAAGGACGAGCCGGCCGTGCGCCGCGTGGCGGCCGAGCTGCAGGCGGCGCTGGAGGAGGCGGTGCGCGACTTCGGCGGCGACGGTTGGAGCGTGCTGCCCGCCACGCCGTGCGTGCTGGCGAAGCTGCGCGGCACGTACCGCTGGCATATTGTGGTGAAGTGCCCGGCTGACGCCGACCTGTCCGATGCGCTGCTGCCCCTCTTCCGCCGTCGCAAGCCCGACAGGGATGCGAACGTGGCCGTGGACGTCGATCCCGACGATCTGCTGTAGCGCGCTCGCGCCGCGGCTTGCTGACGTTCGGCCTACCAGCCCTCCATGAACCAGGCGACCGTGAACGCCACGCGCTCGCCCCAGGCCAGACCCGCGATGTCCTCGTCCGCAATGGGCGCGCGCAGCGAGGATCGGTTCGCGTACGCCCAGTCGTACAGCGCTGCGGAATCGACGAATCGCTGCGGCTTCGAGGACGACCCCAGCACCACGGCGTAGTACTTGTGCCCGTCTCCGCGGTTCACGGCCGACGCCGCGCAGGGCCCGGCGGCCAACGTGTAGCCGGTCTTGGCCGCGCACGCGCCCGGGTAGCTGCCCAGCAGGGCGTCGGTGTTCTCCAGCGCCAGCGTCACGGGCGCCCCGTCGCGCTGGACCGTGATGTCTGCCTGCGAGAACCCGATGTTCGCTCGGACGAGGTCGATCTGCATGGCCGCGCGCAGCATCGTCGCCACGTCGGCCGCGCAGCTGTACTGCCCCTGGGCGAACGCGTCGAAGTCCAGGCCGTGCGGGTTCGCGAAGAACGAGTTCTCCAGCCCCAGCTCGGCCGCCTTCGCGTTCATGGCCTCGACGAACGCCGCCTCGCAGGCGTACGCGTCGCCGCCCGACCCCTCCTGCGCCAGCATCCGCGCTCCGGCCGCTTGGGCGATGGCCGATGCCGCGTCGTTGCCCGAAGCCGTGAGCAGCGCCTTCAGCGCGTCGTCGAAGGTCATAGAGTCGCCTTGCGCGAGCCCGGCGCTCGATTCGCCGACGCTGGCGGCTTCGGGCGTGACCTCGATCATCGTCGATGCGTCCAGCCAGTCCGCCGCCACGATCGCGGTCATGATCTTCGTCAGCGAGGCGATCTGCGCGGCGTCATCGGCGTTGCGGCCGAACCACAGCGTGCCGTCCTCGTCCATGAGCGCGGCACAGGATGCGTCGAAGTCGGGAAGCCGGTCGGGCGGCAAGGCGCGCTCGGCGGCGCTGAGACGGAGCACCATGTCGTCCTCGTTCACGGAACCGAAGGCGGCCGCGAGCGGCAGGCACGCCAGGAGGCCGACCAGGGTCAGGCAGGCGGCTGCGCGGAGATGGCGGCGTCGGGCGTTCATCGGCTGCTCCTCGGGTGCGTGCGGAGGGTTCGTCTGCGTAACAGTATACGCGCTGGAGAGCGTCGCATGGGAAGCGGCTTAAAACGGTTTTATCGGTTCTTGCGGGCCTCCGTTCATGTCGGATCGTAGGTTTTCGGCAAGACCGTGGTATCCTAGCTGATCGTGAGACGTTCTCGCGGGTGTCGAAGGAGGGATGGGCTGTGGGAAAGAGAGCGGCGCGTTGCGTCTGCTCGGCGATGGCCGCATTGCTGATGGCAACAACCGTCTTCGTCGTTCCCGCGGCGGCCGATGTCGGCGGTTCGCGGGATGCATCCGAGGACGTTCGAGTGGTGCGCGTGGCGTTCCCCGAGGTCGAAGGCATCAGCGAGACCGATGCCGACGGCGTGCGCTCCGGCATCCTCTACGATTGGCTCGCGGAGGTTTCCAAGTACACCGGATGGACCTATGAGTTTGTGGACGGCGATGTCCAAAGTCTCATGAAACGGACGTCTGCGGGAGAGATCGACCTCATGGGCGGCATGTACTATCGGGAGCAGCTCGTCGATTCGTTCCAGTATTCGAACTTCGCCATCGGTGCGAACCACGCCCTGCTCATCAGCCTCGAAGAGAACGACGATGTCGTCGTCTTCGACTCTCGCACGCTCAACGGCAAGACCATCGGCGTGTTCGAGAACGCTACCGAGAAGATTCGCTGTCTCGAAAACTACCTCGATTTCAACGATATCCACTGCATCGTCCTGCCGCTCGACTACGATGCCTACTCGAAATGCCTGGACGACGGCACCGCCGACGTGGTGCTGGGCGGTGACGTGGACGTCACCGAAGGCCGCAGGGTCGCCGCCGAGTTCGACGGCGAACCGTACTACATAGCCATGCCGTTCGGAAGCGATCTGAAGGACGATCTGGATGCAGCGATGACGTCGATCTACACGGCGAATGCCGAGTTCGCGAACGAGCTCGATGCAAAGCACCTGCCGTCCCGCCGCCAATGCGCCATCAAGTTCTCCGAAGCCGACCGTGCGTTCATCGACAACGCAGGCGAGATCAGCGTGGCCGTCATGCAGGGCCGCTACCCGCTGTACTACGAGCGCGACGGACTGTACCAGGGCATCGTGAAGGATGTGCTCGACCTGGTCACCGAGCGCACGGGGCTCGCGTTTCGCCTCGTGCATGCCAGTACGTACCAAGATGCCGTCGACCTGGTTAAATCGGGGGAAGTGGACATGATGGGCGGCTTCTTGGACGACGGCTACGCGGCGGACGGCCAACAGCTCGCCATCACCGAGAGCTTCGCGTCGCTCAACGAGGTGGTGTTCCGCAACAAGCTGGCTTCCTCCGGGGAAACGGTCTTCGCCCAGATCGAAGGGCGTGATGGCACCGACGGCGTGGAGGCTTCCGAGGTCGTGCACTACCGTACCTACGAAGACTGCCTCGAAGCGGTGAACTCCGGACGCGCCGACGCCACCAGCATGCCCGTCGCGTTCGCGGAAGGCCTGTTCATCGACCACTCGTTCAGCAACATCACGCCGGCAACCTCCGAGCATCATGAGGCGGGCCTTTCGTTCGCCCTCGCCAAGCCCGTGGACACGGAGCTGTACTCGATCATGAGCAAGGCGGTGAACAGCTTCTCGCAGGACGAGCTGGACACCATCGCGTCGCACAATAGCATGCCCTCGTTCGGCAAGCAGCGCACTATTCAAGCGCTCGTCTCCGAGAACCCCTTGCTCGTCGTGGCGTTGAGCCTCGTGCTGTGCCTGTTCGTGGGCGCTATAGTCATCGTGGTGTCGGTGGCGAAGGTGCGCAACCGCATGATGGAGATGAAGCTGGAGAAGGTGGAGGAGATGGGTCGGGCGAAGACCGACTTCCTCTCGCGCATGTCCCATGAGATCCGAACGCCGATGAACGCCATCATCGGGCTTTCGAGCGTGGCGTCGCTGTCGGGGGAAGCCACGCCGTCCATTCGCTCGAGTCTCGAGAAGATCAACATGTCGGCCCAGTTCCTGCTGTCGCTCGTGAACGACATCCTCGATATGTCGAAGATCGAGGACGACAAGATGCGCATAGAGACGGCGCCGCTCCGCCTGCGCTCGCTGGCCGAGCGTCTGCAGAGCATGTTCTTTCTCCAGGCCGAGGACAAGGGAGTCCTGTTCGAGACCCGCTGCGATGCCGACGACGTCGTGGTGGGCGACGACGTGCGGCTGCAGCAGGTGCTGGCGAACCTCTTGTCCAACGCGCTCAAGTTCACCGATCCGGGGGACGCCATCCGGCTGAGCGTGGTCGTGCTCATACGCGACGAGGGAAGCGCGCGCGTGCGCTTCAGCGTGGAAGATACCGGCGCGGGCATCCGCGAGGAGGATCTCGAGCGCATTTTCGTGTCGTTCGAGCAGGCGTCCGAGAATCGCCGCAACGCGCAGGGGACGGGTCTCGGCCTGGCTATCAGCAGCAACCTCGTACGACTCATGGGCGGAAGGCTGGACGTGCAGAGCCGCGTCGGCGAGGGTTCGGAGTTCTTCTTCGTGCTGGAGCTGCCGACGGCCGACGAGGAGGCTTTGGGGGACGAGGAGACCCCTGCGGAAACGGCCGACCGATCGCTTGCGGGCACGCGCGTGCTGCTTGCCGAAGACAACGATCTGAACGCCGAGATCGCCGTGGCGCTGCTCGACATGCAGGGCGTCGAGGCGCGGCGTGCGGCGAACGGGCGCGAAGCCGTGGACATGTTCGACGCTTCGGAGCCGGGAGCGTTCGATTTCGTGTTGATGGACGTGAAGATGCCGTTGCTCGACGGCCTCGAGGCGGCGATCGAGATCCGCGCGCTCGATCGGGAAGACGCTCGCACGGTGCCTATCATCGCGCTCACGGCCAACACGTTCCAGGAGGACCGCGAGGACGCGGCCGCTGCCGGGATGGACGGCTTCATCCCCAAGCCCTTCGATGCCCAGCAGCTCTACGAGACGCTGCGCAGCTACCTGCCGCGCAAGGGGTAGGCCCACGGTTGCGGCGCAAGTTCGCGAGCCTCGCAAAACCTGCGCAAGCGTCATATTCGTCAGCAAGATGACGGAAAAGTGTGGTATATTATTTGGCTGTATCTTTGCGCCTGGTGCGTATGTATACTCATGCCCTGCGCGCAGTCCGGTCGGAAAGGAAGATCACGTGGCCCAAGCCTCAAGCAAGCAAGCCCAAGAGCGGAACAACGCGGCGGTTGCCTCGATCGAAGCCGAAGACATCCTGGAGGAAGACGCCCTCGACGACGAGCCCGATGTGGTCGACGCCGGCGACGGACTCGACGACGATAAGCTTGAAAGCCCCCTGTCCGATGACAGCGACGACGAAGACCTGCTCGAAGGCATTCCTGAAGAGGAGCTTAAGGCGACGGTCGAGGTTCAGCTGCCCAAGGTGGCGGGCAAGAGCAAGGTGCGCTCCGTGCGCAAGCGCAATGCCGACGCCAGCGTGACCATGCTCACGGGCGACCCCGTCCGCATGTACCTCAAGGAGATCGGCAAGGTCCCGCTGCTCACGGCCGCCGAAGAGATCGACCTCGCCATGAAGATCGAGGCCGGCGTGGCCGCCATGGAGGAGCTTGAGAAAGCGGAAGACGAGGGCATCGAGCTCGAACGCCGCGAGAAGCGCCGCCTCGGCCGCATCGAGCAGGTGGGCATCGACGCGAAGCAGCAGCTTATCGAGGCGAACCTGCGTCTCGTCGTGTCCATCGCCAAGCGCTACGTAGGACGCGGCATGCTGTTCCTCGACCTTATCCAGGAGGGCAACCTCGGCCTCATCCGCGCCGTCGAGAAGTTCGACTACACGAAGGGCTTCAAGTTCTCGACGTACGCCACCTGGTGGATCCGCCAGGCCATCACGCGCGCCATCGCCGATCAGGCCCGCACCATCCGCATCCCCGTGCACATGGTGGAGACCATCAACAAGCTCGTGCGCATCCAGCGCCAGCTGTTGCAGGAGCTCGGCCGCGAGCCCAGCCCCGAGGAGATCGGCAAGGAGATGGGTCTGCCCGCCGAGCGCGTGCGCGAGATCCAGAAGATCTCGCAGGAGCCCGTGTCGCTGGAAACGCCTATCGGCGAGGAGGAGGACTCCCAGCTGGGCGACTTCATCGAGGACGACGCCGCCGTGGTGCCGCCTGACGCCGCCTCGTTCAGCATGCTGCAAGAGCAGCTGTCGAAGGTGCTCGACGGCCTGGCCGAACGCGAGCGCAAGGTGATCAGCCTGCGCTTCGGCCTGGAGGACGGCCATCCCCGCACGCTCGAGGAGGTCGGACGCGAGTTCGGCGTCACGCGCGAGCGCATCCGCCAGATCGAGAGCAAGACGCTGGCGAAGCTGCGCCACCCGTCCCGCTCGAGCAAGCTGAAAGACTACCTGGAAGATTAAGGTTCCGGCGGCCTGACGGCCGTCGGAACGGGCCGACGCTGCGAAGGACCCCGGCGCCCCGCCTTGGCGCGATGGCGAAGACTCGCGTACGCAACGTACGCTTCGCCTTCTCCATCCCGCCAATTCGGAACACCAGGGTCCTTCTCGCTGACTTGCTACGCCAACCTGCGGCATGCGAAGATTGGATCTGCGCTGTATGGATAACGAAAACCTCGAACTGTTCGCTAGCTGCCTGTCCGGTTTGGAGGCGCCGCTCGCCGAAGAGCTGAAGCGTCTGGGCATCAAGCGCGTGCGCCCCCTCGGCGGGGGCGTCGCCTTTTTCTGCGACGTGCGCCATGCGTTGTCGGCGTGCCTGTGGTCGCGGCTGGCTTCGCGCATCCTCGTGGTGGTGGGGCGCGTGAACGCAGGCGATGCGAACCTGCTGTACGAGGGCGTGCGGCGCATCGCCTGGGAGGGCGTCATCGTTCCGGGCGCGAGCATGTCCGTGCAGGCGCACGGCATGAACGACGAGCTGCGCAACACCCGGTTCACGGCGCTCAAGGTGAAGGATGCCGTATGCGACCGTTTGCGTGAGATGCGCGGCGAACGTCCCGACGTCGACGCCGATCATGCCGACGTTTCGGTGGATGTGCGCGTGCGGGAGGGGCGCGCCACGATCTCGCTCGACCTGTCGGGCGAATCGTTGTACCACCGTTCCTACCTCACGCCCGACGACGGTCCCGACGCCCCGCTGTCGTGCGCGCTCGCGGCCGGACTTCTGGCGCTGGCAGGTTGGCGCACCCGCGGAAGCCGCGGCGAGGCGCTGGTCGATCCGGCGTGCGGCGACGGCTTCCTGGTGGTGGAGGCGGCATCTGCCGCGTGCGACCTGGCTCCGGGCCTTACGCGCGAGCGCTGGGGTTTCTTCGGCTGGGTGCCTTCGGATCCTGACGTCTGGAACGAGCTCATCGACGAGGCGGACGAGCGGTTCGAACGCGGCCTCGCGTCGGCCACGGCGCCGGGCGCGCTCGACGGCCCCGCGTC
>NZ_GL622579.1:554240-560546 GCF_000185625.1 Eggerthella sp. 1_3_56FAA | reverse complement strand
GTCGCGCCCGCGGTGCGCGCCGTGCTCGGCCGCGACCGCGTGGAGACCGAGGCGCTCGTGTTCGACAAGCCTCCCATGGAGGCCGTGAAGGTGGTCGTGCCCGATCCCGCGGGCGGCGCCGAGCATGTGGTGGAGGTGCTGGAGCCGACGTCCGAGCAGTTCGCCGCACGGCTGCGCAAAACGGCCAAGGAGCGCCGCAAGTGGGCGCGCCGTGAAGGCGTGTCGTGCTACCGCGTGTACGATGCCGACCTGCCCGACTACGCCGTGGCCATCGACGTGTATCCGGGCGCGGGCGATGCCGAGGGCAACCTGTACCTGCACATCGCCGAGTACGCGGCGCCCTCCACCATCGATCCCGGCAAGGCGCAGCGCCGCTACGACGACGTGCTGGCGCTCGCGCCCGTGGTGCTGGGCGTGCGCCCCGACCACGTGTTCTCGAAGGTGCGCCGCCGCGACAAGGGCGGCAGCCAGTATCGCGACTCGGGCCGGCGCTCCTACGTCACCCAGGTGCGCGAGGACGGCTATCTGTTCGAGGTCGATCTGGCCGGTTACCTGGACACAGGCCTGTTCCTCGACCATCGTCTCACGCGCGAGCTGGTGGGGAAGAAGGCCGAGGGAAAGCGCTTCCTCAACCTGTTCGCCTACACGGGTTCGGCGAGCGTGCATGCAGCCGGTGGCGGCGCCAAGAGCACTGCGACGGTGGACTTGTCGCAGACCTACCTCGACTGGGCCGCGCGCAATATGGCAGCCAACGGCTTCGAGGGGGAGCAGCATACCTTCGAACGCGGCGACACGATGGCGTGGATCACCGAAGCGCGCCGCACCGGCCGCCGCTTCGACCTCGTGTTCGTCGATCCGCCCACGTTCTCCAACTCCAAGGCCATGGGCAAGCGCACGTGGGACGTGCAGCGCGACCATGTGGAGCTGCTCATCGGCGTGTCGCGCCTGCTGTCGGAAGAGGGCGAGGCCGTGTTCTCGTGCAACCTCCGTTCGTTCAAGCCCGACGAGGAGGCGCTGGCCAAGTACGGCGTCACGCTCGAGGACATCACGGCGCAGACCATTCCCCACGACTTCGAACGCAACCCCCGTATCCATAAATGCTACCTGGTTAAAAGAACCCAGTAACCCGTCTTCCTGTTCCTCGACGCGGCGTACGGGCTGCCGACGGTGCCGGTGATGGCGAAAAAGCATCGAATTCGGAAATCTCGCACCGGCTTTCGCGGGCGCCGGTCGGCTTCCTTTTGCGAAACGCCTGGTCGCGCAGTCGCCTTTCCTGCATACATTGTGCCGAGTGTGTCCGAAAGGACGCGGCGGTTTCCAAATTCGACGTCTTTTCGTCATTTTCAGCCCGATGCGCTGCAGCGTCGGGCTTTTGCTCGGTCTTCTCGTATTGCAAGCTATTCGCAGATCAGATATATTTAGTATTGCTAGGTGATAAAGAGAAGGGTTCGGAATGCAGCTCCGGTTCGCGCAGCAGATGAAGAAGGGCGCGCTCGACATGCTCGTCTTGAAGCTGCTGCAGCACGAGGAGAAATACGGCTATCAGCTGATCAGCGAGCTTCGCGACCGCTCGAACGGCGCGCTCGCGCTCAAGGAGGGCACGCTGTACCCCATCCTCTACCGGCTTGAGGACGGCGGCCTCGTGACCAGCCGCATGAGCGCGCACGTTGCGAAGGAGCCCGCGCGCAAGTACTACGCGATCACCGAGGCGGGGCGCGACGCGTTGCGCGAGATGTACGAGATCTGGAACGAATTCGACGGACATGTGCGGTCGATCATGGAGGAGGAGCAATGAACAAGGAATCCTATGTGAAGGCGGTTGCGAAGCGTCTGACCTGCTCGAAAGCGCGCCAAGCCGAGTTCGTGCGCGACCTCGAATCCGACATCGCCGCTGCTCTGTCAGCAGGCGAGACCTGGGAGCAGGTGGAATCCCGCATGGGCGACCCGCGTCAGGTGGCGCAAGAGTTCAACGAGGATCTCTCCGAAGCGGAGCGAGCCGCCGGCAAGAAACGCAAGCGCACCAAGACGATAGCTATCGTGGCGACCGTCGCGGTGGCCGTGGCGGCGATCATCGGAGCCGCGACCTGGTGGGCATCGCCGAAAACCGCCCCTGCGGGGCAAAGCTCCCACCAAACCGAGCAGCAGGTAATCGAGCGTGCGCAGGAGGTGGTCGCGCTGCTCGACGCGGGCGATTACGAAACGCTGCAGTCGATGTCGATCGACGAAATGAAAGCGGGTCTCAACGCCGAGATGATGGAGCAAGCGAGGGAGATCACGGTTCCCGGTGATTGGGGTGCCTTCGGGTCGTTCGGCAATGCGTACGCGACGGAGATCTCGCAATCCGGGCAGGTGTTCGATGTGGTGGAGGTCGTCGCCGTGTACGAGAAAGCGACGGTAACGTACGGCATCAGCTTCCTGAACGGCGAAGAGCTTGCCGGAATTCGTATGAGGTAGGCCCATCATGGAAACGTTCATCGCCCTCATCGTCGTCGGTGTTCTCATGTGCGTGTATGGCGCGTTCGTGTTCGCCGGCAATGTGAAATGCTTCAGCATCCTCGCCGGGGGAAACAACTTTCTGGCGCTCAACCCGAGCGAGGCGCAGTATCGCCGGGAGGCTCGACGCTCAGGTGTGGCCATCTTCCTGCTCGCGATCGATTTTTGGTGCTTCGGGGCGTGGAGCTACGCCCAACAGGACGACGCGGTGCGCACGGCGTGCTTGGTCATCGGCATCGCGGCGGCCTTGGGCGTCGCCGTGCTCATCGTTCTTTCGCTGAAGACGCATGTCGACGTATTGAAGGAGCATCATGGGTGAGCCGATGAGGTTCGCGGGGAAAGTGGACGGGTGGTATTACGCGTTGACGGTGGGCGTCAACGTCATGCTGGCGTGGCCGCTCACGTCGTTCTTCGCCGATCCTGCGAAAGAGGGCGCGTTCATAAGCGCCGTCGTCTGCTCGCTGTGCCTTGTCCTCTGCGACATCTTCATCATCCCTACGCTTCTTCGCAACTACGTCGAGTTCGACGGGAAGGGCAACCTGCTCATCGTGTTCGGCTTCCAGAAGGCGACGTATCCCGTCTCGAAGATCCGCCGGTTGCGCGAGACGTCCAACCCGTTGGCTTCCCTGGCGGCGTCGTTCGACCGCATCGAGCTGCGCATCGGCTACGAGGAGCTGATGATCGCCGTCAAGGACAAGGAAGAATTCTTCGCCGAGATCGAGCGGCGGTGCCCCCAGGTCGAGATCGTGCGAAGGGCCTCCGTTTCCAAGTCCAGGTGAGCTCCGGGCGACCCGGCGACCGCCGCATAAAAAACCGGTTGCGCGAGTCGTAGCGCAACCGGTTTCGATTTTCCTGGTGGGCCCAGCAGGGCTCGAACCTGCAACCAAGGGATTATGAGTCCCCTGCTCCACCATTGAGCTATAGGCCCGTAAAGCGTCCCGCTATTCTATCCCAAAACGGGCACCGATGCCAAGGGGATATCCGCAAGCCGATGCAAATCCTCTTCGAGAAATTTTCGAAAAAGGGGCTTGCGCGTATTCGAAACTACCGGTAGAATACTCAAACGTTGCGAACGACGCAACCGAAACGGTCGCTTGGCTCAGCGGGAGAGCATCGCCTTCACACGGCGGGGGTCACAGGTTCAAATCCTGTAGCGACCACCATGAATTCAAAAGCCTTCCTTTCGGAAGGCTTTTTCATATCCTCACGCTTTCAGCGTGAACTTCCAAGCGCAATTGCAGGAGTCGTCCGTCATATCGGGGAAACAGCTCAGGCATTCGCAGGAGATGCGGTCGTCGATGCTCTCGGCGAACACCCCGTACTCCACCACGCCCACGCTGCGGCAGGGATGGAACCCCATGCCTTTGCGCTTGCGCGCGTTCTGCACGCGGCAGTCGACGATGCGGTAGGTCAGCTCGTCGCCTTCCACGAGGATCTCGTCGACGTTCGCGGCCGACTGGCAGCGCAGCGCGAGCGCGCGGGCCAGACCCTCGATGCCGGGGCGCTCGTCCAGCCCGAGGAACTTCTTGATGCGTCGCGCCTCCGACACGCTGAAGCGCCGCCACGCCTCGATGTCATGGCGCACGGCCGTGTCCATGCCCTCTTCTCGTTCGAGGGACTGAAACCAGGTGCCGTCGAGGGCGATGAGGTTCTTCGCGTATATCTCCAGAAGCTCGACGAGCTCGTCTTTCCCAAGGTTGCGCAAGGTGTCGTTCATGTGGGTGCTCCATCTTCTCGCTTTGGCTGGCGCGTATATCGCGTACGTAGGAATTATACTGCGCGCGAGCGGCTCCGGTTTTCCTCCCGCATTCCTCAAATGGGCGGATCTATGGGTCTCGCCCTTCAGGTCGAGCGCAGGGCGGGCGTTCGGGCGGGCTGCCGGAGCTTCGGCGATTGCTGTACCGAACGGCGAAAACCGTTATACTGAATCGTTGCAACCATCCAACGAAGAGCTTCGATCAACGGAGAACCGACACTATGAGCATCGATAGTTTTGAAGCGAGCCGCAAGCGCTCCGACGAGATCCGCGCCGATCTTCCCATCCACCCCGAGAAGTACACTATGCTCACGGGCGACCGTCCCACGGGCCGTTTGCACATGGGCCACTACTTCGGCACCATCCGCGAACGCGTCGCGCTGCAGGACATGGGCATAACCACGCGCATCATCATCGCCGACTACCAGGTGATCACCGATCGCGACACCACCGAGCACATCCAGGACAACGTGTACAACATGGTGGTGGACTACCTGGCCTGCGGCATCGATCCCGAGAAGACCATCATCTTCACGCATTCGGCCGTTCCGGCGCTGAACCAGCTCATGCTGCCTTTCCTATCGCTTGTCACCGAGGCCGAGCTTCTTCGCAACCCGACCGTGAAATCAGAGATGGACGCGTCGGGCCATGCGCTCACGGGGCTTCTGCTCACGTATCCGGTGCACCAGGCGTGCGACATCCTGTTCTGCAAGGGCAACATCGTGCCGGTGGGCAAGGACCAGCTGCCGCACATCGAGCAGACCCGCCAGGTTGCGCGCCGTTTCAACGAGCGCTACGGCCACGTGTTCCCCGAGCCCGAAGGCGTGCTGAACGACGCGGTGGAGATCCCCGGCCTCGACGGGCGCAAGATGTCGAAGAGCTACGGAAACGCCATCAGCCTGTCGCTGACCGCGGAGGAAACCGCCAAGCTCATCAAGAAGTCGAAGACCGACGCCGACCGCATGATCACCTACGACAAGGAGAACCGCCCCGGCGTGTCGGCGCTCCTCACCACCGCCGCGCTGTGCACGGGCCGCACCGAGGTCGACATCGCCGAAGAGATCGGCGACGGCGGGTCGGGCACGCTCAAGAAGTACGTCACCGAGAGCGTAAACGAGTTCCTGGCGCCCATCCGCGAGCGTCGCGTGCAGCTGGCCGGCGATATGGACTACATCAAGGACGTGCTGCACGAGGGCAACCGCCGTGCCAACGAGATCGCGAACGCTACGCTCGATGAGGTAAGAGAAGCCATGAACATGGTTTATTAGACTTTTTGGCTTATGACCTGGCCTTATCATTGGAAATCTTGCAAGTGCCCAATTTTTGAAAATTCGGTATTGCGAAATGATGAGGTTCCGGTATAATCTTCACTTGCGCGATCAAGGGCGCACATTCCTCGGTAGCTCAACGGCAGAGCATCCGGCTGTTAACCGGAGGGTTGTAGGTTCGAATCCTACCCGGGGAGCCAGAATTTAACGGCAGGCCAGACGAACAGTCTGGTCTGTTTTTTTATTCCGTCGCATTCGGTATCGCATCGCCTGTCGCATCCGGCACCTTTCGCCTCGCGCACTTCGAAAAGTGCTGATCTTGGGGTTATAGGCAAGAAAGTGTGTCCAGAGCCTAATCGTAATCCATGCGATAAGGGCCGCTTGCATGCAGGTCATTCCATTGCACAGCAGTGCCCCAGCGCCCCACCGCTTCATCTTTTTCGCTAGCTTCGGCAGCTGCTCGATAAAACTCAGCAATCAGGACGTCCGTCGGCATTTCCTTCAGGATCTCTTTCGGGCTTGCACGGGCTTCAAGGTCCATATAGCACCACCAGAACGCCGCCTTGACGCGCCTCGTCAGCCTCAATCCCCGATGCTCTCGCAGCATGTGGCGGATCTGGGCGTTCACGCCGCCTTCGATCCTGTTCGTAGTCGCCGGAACAGGTCCTCCCTCGAGCAAGCCTTCGTCGAGATAGGTGAATAGGGTACCGGCCCTACAAAGCTTCAGAAGCCCGCCGCGCGCAGTGCGCAGCCTCTCGTGCTTGTAGCGGATCCGCCCGTCAACCACCT
>NZ_GL622579.1:533342-553939 GCF_000185625.1 Eggerthella sp. 1_3_56FAA | reverse complement strand
GGCGATCATAATCACGACGTCGCGCCCCAGCCAAAGGCCATCCACCTCCACCACGTGGTGGACCTCGTCACAGACAGGAGCCACGGGCCACAGGTCCCAGAACTTATTCGTGAGATGCCGGAAGGTGCGTCCGGGCATGCCGAACTCGCCTTGGGTCTTTTTTCGAGAGCAGCCACCTCAGGAACAGCTCTAGCAGTTTAGGCTCGTTGTCGTAACGTTGCGTGGTGGATGCGCCGCATGCCTTGCAGCGCCAACGAGTCGCCCCCGACGAGGTCTTCCCGTTGCGTTTCGTGTCGCCCCCGCACGCAGGGCACAGTATCTTCTTCATCCCGTGATTGAACCACGGAATTTAAGAGGGCGGTTTACGGCCTCTGACCTGCGGTGTCAAGTCGAAAGCGGACACACATTCTTGCCAGGCACTTAAACCTGCCTCCGAAATTTAAACGATGGTTTATCGAGGGTTTGACCTGCCCTTACACCCCTAAAACGGACACACTTTCTTGCCTATAACCCTGATCTTGTGTGCGAGCAAGTATCGGGCTCTGCTCCTCGGATTCTCCGTTGCAGGGCTTATACTGAGGTAGGCGACAACACGTCGCTTATGATCGCAACGCTGACAACACGGTTGCATGCGTCGCAGTATGAGCCCTTCGGGGTGGAAAGCTAGGTTTGTATGTCTCAAGGTACGGTTAAGTGGTTCAGCTCTGAAAAAGGTTACGGCTTCATCTCCCAGGAGAACGGCGAAGACCTGTTCGTCCATTTCAGCGAGATTCAGGGCGACGGCTACAAGAGCCTCGACGAAAACGCCAAGGTGGAATTCGTGATCGCGTCCGGTTCCAACGGCAAGAGCCAGGCCACGCAGGTGTGCGTGCTCTAAAGCTCTGAACGCATGAACGAGCAAAAGCGGCCCTTAGGGGCCGCTTTTTTTGCATGCAAGGCCGGGCTCTGCGGATCACGCTTCGCCGCGCAGCTTCTTCTCGCAGTCATGGATGGTCTTGTCGTAGTTGTCGATCTTGAAGTTCAGGCGATCGAGGCCGGCCTGCATCTCGGCGATGCGCCGCTCCACGAGCGCGCGTTGCTCCTCGAGCAGCGTTTTGCGCGCTTCGAGAGTCGAATCGCCCTGGTCGTACAGCGCCATGTACTCGATGAGCGCCTCGATGGACACGCTGGCGGCCCGCATGCACTTCGCGAACTGCACGCGCGCGCAATCTTGCTCGCTGTAGTCGCGGATGCCGCTTGCCGTGCGGGTGACGTTCGGCAGCAGGCCGATGCGTTCGTAGTAGCGCAGCGTGTCGGCGGACAGGCCGTATTCCTTGCTCACTTCGGCGATCTTCATGGGAAGCTCCTTACCTCGTAGGTGCATTGAACCACATGGAGCCCGCTCCAAGTCAAGCGATGGCAGGCAAGTCGGTTCGGATTCGCGTGTTCCCTTGACTTGGAGTCCGCTCAAAGGACTAGGATGGGTTCGTCAGACTGGGCAAGGCGGGGGACGGCAGGATGCCGGACAAGCCTTCCGGCGAAAAGGAAGGATGCATCATGGACATGAAGGAGAGCTTGGGCCCTGCAGCGGTGTTTCCGCTGGGCGAGGAGAACGAGGCGTACGCGCAGTACTTCGTCGGCACGAGCTATCTGGCGCCGCTGACCGGGGCGGATGCGGGCGTGAGCGTGAGCAATGTGACGTTCGAGCCGGGATGTCGCAACAACTGGCACGTGCACCATGTCGGAGGCCAGATCCTGCTGGTCACGGGCGGGCGCGGCTACTACCAGGAATGGGGCCGGCCCGCGCGCGAGCTCAAGCCGGGCGATGCGGTGAGCATCCCGCCCGAAACGAAGCATTGGCACGGGGCGGCGTCGGACAGCTGGTTCTCGCACGTGGCCATCGCCGTGCCGGCCGAAGGCGCGTCGAACGAGTGGCTGGAGCCCGTTGCGGATGAGGAGTACGCCGCGCTGGCATAGCGCTCGCGGCTGCTCGCGGCTCGCGCCGATATAGGAGCTTTCTGCGATTGAAGAAGCCGTTTCGTCGCAAACGGCTTCTTCCGGTATCATAGACAAGTTGCGCCTGCGGGCGCAGCCATGCACCGAACCGCAAGCAGAAAGCGCGCACGCACCATGATCATGCAACTTGAACATATCTCGAAGTCGTTCGGAGGGCGCCAGCTCTTCCACGACGTGACGTTCCGCCTGGAGGAATACGAGCGCCTGGCGCTCGTGGGCCCGAACGGCGCCGGCAAGACCACTATGCTCAACATCATCTCGGGCGCCGAGGATCCCGACGAGGGTCGCGTGCTGTTCGCGAAGGGCGCGCGCGTGGGCTACCTCGAGCAGGAGGCCATCGAGATGGCCGACCAGCCCATCTTCGAGGAGGTCATGTCGTCTCAGGTTGAGGTGCTGGAGGCCGAGCGCCGTTTGCACAAGTTGGAAGCCGAGCTGGGCGAGGCTCCCACGCCGCAGCAGCTTGCCGCCGCCGGGCGCGCCCGCGACGCTTACGAGGTGCTGGGCGGCTACACCATCGAGGCGAAGGTGCGCAGCGTCATGTTCGGCCTGGGCTTCAAGGAGGGCGATCTCTCGCGCTGCACCACCGAGTTCTCGGGCGGCTGGCAGATGCGCATCGCGCTGGCGAAGCTGCTCATCCGCAACCCCGAGGTGCTGCTGCTCGACGAGCCCACCAACCACCTCGACCTGGAGAGCGTGAAGTGGCTCGAGGGATTTTTGCGCGGCTACGCCGGCACGGTCATCGTGGTCAGCCACGACCGCGCGTTCATGGACAACATGGTGGACCGCGTGGCCGAAGTGGACAACGGCCAGGTGAACCTGTACAAGGGCAACTACTCGGCCTACCTCAGGACGCGCGAGGAGCGTCTTGAGCGCTTGCGCGCCGAGGCGGCGAAGCAGGCCGAGGAGATCGCCCATATGGAGGCGTTCATCGAGAAGTTCCGCTACAAGGCCACGAAGTCCAAGCAGGTGCAGGATCGCGTGAAGAAGCTCGAGAAGATCAAGCGCGTCGAGCTTCCCGAGGAGAAGAAGACCGTCAAGTTCAACTTCAAGCAGCCCCCGCGCACGGGCGACGAGGTGGTGCGCGCCCGCGGCCTCGTGAAGCGCTACGGCGACAAGGCCGTGTACGACGGCTTCGACTTCACCATGTACCGCGGCGACAAGATCGCGCTCGTGGGGCCCAACGGCGCGGGCAAGTCGACGCTGCTCAAGATGATCGCGGGCGCCATCGAGCCCGATGCGGGCACCATCGAGTACGGCGTGCACGTGTCGAAGACCTACTACGCGCAGCACCAGCTGGAGGAGCTGCATCCCGGCAACACCGTGTTCGAAGAGCTCGACCGCGTGGCGCCGGGTTGGAGCGTCTCGCAGGTTCGCACGCTTCTGGGCGCGTTCCTGTTCACGGGCGATGCGGTGGACAAGAGGGTGAGCGTGCTGTCCGGCGGCGAGAAGAGCCGTCTCGCGCTGGCGAAGATGCTGGTGGCCCCGCGGCCGCTTCTGTGCCTCGACGAGCCGACGAACCACCTCGACATCGCCAGCGCCGACATCCTGGAGCAGGCGCTCAAGGTGTTCGAGGGCACGATACTCTTCATCACGCACGACCGCCACCTCATCCGCGGGGTGGCGAACCGCATCGTGGAGATCGAGCCCGGGCGCGCGACGAACTACGACGGCGACTACGACTACTACCTGTTCAAGAGCGGACAGCTGGACGGCGACGGCCCTAGCGGCCCGTCGCTTGTGGACGAGATGCTGGACGAAGGCCCCAAGGCGAAAGCGGCGGGGAAGGCCAAGGACGCCAAGGGTGCGAAAGGGAAGGCGGATGCGAAGACTTCGGCTGCGGCGAGCGGGCCCCAAGCCGAGCTCACGGCGCCGCGCGCGAGCTCGCCCAAGACCAAGGAGCAGAAGCGCCGCGAGGCCGAGGCGCGCAACCGCGCCTACGCCGCGCTCAAGAACCATCGCAAGCGAATCGCCGAGCTGGACAAGCAGATGGAGCGCGACAACGCGCGCATGGCCGAGCTGCTGGAGCTCATGGCCGACCCCGCCTTCTACATCAACGAGGACGCCTCGTCGGACGCCGTGGCCGAGCACGCCAAGCTCAAGCAGCGCCTGACCGCCGCCGAGGAGGAGTGGTTCCTGCTCACCGAGGAGCTGGAGGAAGAGATGGCGAGGCAGGCGGAGCAGCTGTGACGCGGCTTTTGAACATCGTGCTGGTGGAGCCGGAGATCCCGCAGAACACCGGCAACATCGCGCGCACGTGCGCCTGCACGGGAGCGCGGCTGCACCTCGTAGAGCCCATGGGATTTCGCCTGACGCAGAAGAACCTCGCGCGTGCGGGCTGCGACTACTGGGATGAGGTGGACATCGTGCGCTGGCCGTGCGCCGAGGCGTTCTTCGAGGCTCATGCGGCCGACGAGCTGCACCTGTTCACCGGGCAGGCCTGTCGAGGGTTCGGCGACGTGGCGTACGGGGAGGGATCCTTCCTCGTGTTCGGCCGCGAGAGCCGGGGCCTGCCCCTCGGCCTCATCGAGGCGTACGCGAACCGCTGCGTGCGCATCCCCATGCGCGAGGGCCTGCGCAGCCTCAACCTGTCCAACGCCGTGGCGGTGGCCGCCTACGAGGCCCTGCGCCAGCAAGGGTGGCCGGGACTGGGGTAGGAGCTGCAGGTTGACCCAGCCGTCCAAGCGGGCATTTTCGCGCTTTAGCAAGATAAAGCGCGCGGAGGACGTGGAACGCGTGTATACTTGACCGCATTGTCTGCGTCACGTATCAAGGAGGTCGTTCCCATGGCTCGAGTGTACAACTTCTCCGCCGGTCCCGCCGTTCTGCCCGAGGAGGTGCTGCGCGAAGCCGCTGACGAGATGCTCGACTACCGCGGTTGCGGCATGTCCGTCATGGAGATGAGCCATCGCTCCAAGCCCTTCGCCGCCATCATGGAGGCCGCCGAGCAGGACATCCGCGACCTCATGGACATTCCCGACAACTACCGCGTGCTGTTCCTACAGGGCGGCGCGTCCACGCAGTTCGCGATGATCCCCATGAACCTCATGAAGAACAAGGTGGCCGACTACATCGTCAGCGGCTCGTGGTCGAAGAAGGCGTTCAAGGAAGCGAAGATCTTCGGCGATGCCCGCTGCGTCGCCTCCTCCGAGGACGAGAACTTCAGCTACGTGCCCGACGTGCGCGCCCTCCAGCTGTCCGACGACGCCGACTACGTCTACATCTGCCAGAACGAGACCATCTACGGCACCGTGTACCACGAGCTGCCCAACACGAACGGAAAACCGCTGGTGGCCGACGTGTCGTCGTGCTTCCTGTCCGAGCCCATGGACGTGTCGAAGTACGGCCTCATCTACGGCGGCGTTCAGAAGAACGTGGGCCCGGCCGGCGTGACTATCGTCATCATCCGCGACGACCTCGTGTCCGAGCCTTTGCCCGGCACGCCCACCATGCTGCGCTACGACACGCATGTCGACGCGAAGAGCCTGTACAACACCCCGCCTGCGTACGGCATCTACATGTGCGGCAAGGTGTTCCAGTGGCTGAAGGCCCAGGGCGGCCTCGAGGCCATGAAAGAGCGCAACGTTGAGAAGGCGCAGCTTCTGTATGACTTCCTCGACCAGAGCGCGCTGTTCAAGGGCACCGCGCGCAAAGAGGACCGCTCCATCATGAACGTGCCGTTCGTCACCGGAAGCGACGAGCTGGACGCGAAGTTCGTCGCCGAAGCGAAGAAGGTCGGCATCGAGAGCATCAAGGGCCACCGCAGCGTGGGCGGCATGCGCGCCAGCATCTACAACGCCATGCCCCGCGAAGGCGTCGAGGCCCTCGTGAAGTTCATGGGCGAGTTCGAGCGCGAGAACGCGTAGGCGGCGCGAACCGCCTGCGATCGACGAAGCGCCCGGCCGTCGGCCGGGCGCTTCTCATTGGGGCGATGGTGGACCGGGGCTCCTAGTACGCGCTCCAGCCGCCGTCGATGGTGAGGGTCTCGCCGTTGATGAAGCCGGCCTGGTCGGAGGCCAGGAACACCGCGGCGGCGGAAATCTCCTCGGGGGTGCCGGAGCGGGTGGCGCCGGCGTAGCCGGTCGTCGCCTTCGCCATGCCGCGCTCGCTGGGCTGGCGCATCCCGACGCCGATGTTGGTCTGCGTGTTGCCGGGGCAGATGGCGTTGCAGCGGATGCCGGTGTCGGCGTACATGAACGCCACGTTCTTCGTCAGGCCCACCACGGCGAATTTCGAGGCCGTGTAGGCGCAGCCTCCTCGTCCGGCGCACAGGCCCGACAGCGACGCGGTGTTGATGATGACGCCGCCTTCGCCGCGCTCCATGAAGTAGCGGACGGCTTTGCGCGTGCCGTACATGACGCTGTTCAGGTTCACCTTCATGAGACGCTCCCATACGTCGTCGTCCATCTCGGCGATGGGCAGCAGGTTGTCCATGATGCCGGCGTTGTTCACGATGATGTCCATCTGCCCGAACGTCTGGACGGCGCGGTCGACCATGCCCTCCACGTCGTCTCGGTTCGACACGTCCACCTTGACGACGTCCAGCTTGTCTCCGTACTCGGCCAGCTCCTGCTTGAGCGCGGCGAGAGCCTCCTCGTTGAGGTCGGCGGCCAGACAGCTTGCGCCCGCCTCCAGGAAGCGTTGGACGATGCTCTTGCCGATGCCGGAAGCGCCTCCGGTGATGACGGCGGTCTGACCTGCGAGAACGGGGTTGTGGCGTGCTTCTGACATGGCGATGGCTCCTTTTCGCGATCGGGAAATCATGCACGAAGCGTACCATGCGCGCCGGGTCGCGCTGAACCGGTTCCGCGGCGAAAGGCCTGTTCGGCGCTGAACGCGGGGCTCGCGCGACACGAGCGGCGCGAAAACGTTTTCCAGCGGCGCTGGCGCCGGGCATCTTCGCTCCAAAAACACGCCTCAGCGACTGAGGCGTGTTTTTGGAGCGAAGATGCGTTTCCGCATGCCGAGTCCGGCTTCGCGGCGTTCGCTCCTTGTGAAGTTTCCCTCCCGGCGCACGTCGCCCTCTGCGGTTGCGGTAGACTGATCGCACTATGATTTCGATACCCTACCTCATATGCTCCATTCTGAGCTTCGTGCCCGCCATCGTGTGCCACGAGGCGTGCCACGGCTTCGCCGCCTACAAGCTGGGCGATCCCACGGCTAAGCGCGCGGGACGGCTGTCGTTCAACCCGCTCAAGCACATCGACCCCTTCGGCACGGTGATCATGCCGCTTCTGCTCATGGCCATGAACATGCCCGTGTTCGGCTACGCGAAGCCGGTGCCGTACAATCCCGCTTACTTCAAGGACCCGCGCAAGGGCGACCTCATCGTGGGCCTCGCCGGGCCTGCGGCCAACCTCGTGCTGGCCGTCCTGGGCGCAGTCGTGTACACGCTCGTCATGCTCGTGCTGCCGGTGAGCGCGCTGGCGCAGAACGACGTCTTCTACTACTTCCTCACGTTGTTCCTTCCCATGTTTTCGCTCATCAACCTGTACCTCATGTTCTTCAACCTGCTGCCCATCCCGCCGCTGGACGGCTCGTCCATCTTCGCGTTCTTCCTGCCGCAGAAGTATCTGCCGCAGTATTACAAAGTGCAGCGCTACGCGATGCCGGTGTTCCTCATCGTGGTGCTCCTCGTGCCGTACGTGCTGCATTTCAATCCTATCGGCATCTATCTGGACGCGACGGCCGGCAACGTGTTCGACCTGCTGTTCTCCTTTGGCAGGTAGCAGGGCGGCTCCATGTCGTACAAGGTTCGCATAGACAGCTTCGAGGGGCCGTTCGACCTTTTGCTGTACCTGGTCAGCCGGCAGAAGGTGGATATCGGCGCTATCTCCATCACGCAGATCGCCGACCAGTACCTTGCCGAGGTGTCGCGCATGGACAACCTCGATCTCGACGTGGCAAGCGACTTTCTGTTGGTGGCTTCCACGCTGCTGGAGATCAAGGCCGAAAGCCTGCTGCCGCGCGAGCGCGACGCGGTGGCCGAAGAGTTCGAGGAGCTGGCGCCCAGCGAGGCGCGCGACATCCTCGTTGAGCGTCTGCTGGCCTACAAGCAGTACAAGAACGCTGCCAGCGCGCTGCACATGCGCTTCGTGTCCGAGGGACGCATGCATCCGCGCCCGTTCGGGCCCGACGCGTGCTTCCTGAACCTCATGCCTGACTACCTGAAGGACGTCACGATGGACGGCCTGGCGCTGCTGGCCGCCCGCGCCTTCGCGCGCCGCGACGTGTTCCTGCTGGAATCGGAGCACATCGCTGCGAAGCCCATCCCCGTGGAGGTGCACGTGCGTGCCATCCACCAGCGCATCCAGAACAAGAAGACGCTGCGCTTCTCGGAACTGGTGGACGAGCGCACGCCGGTGCCGGTGGTGGTGGTGACGTTCCTGGCTGTGCTCGAGCTGTACAAGCGCGCCATGGTGAAGATCGAGCAGGCCGAGCTGTTCGGCGATATCGACATACGCTACATCGAAGGGTCGGGCGAGCTCGTGCTCACGGGCGATGACTCGCTGACCTCGGTGGAGGAGGGGTAGGATCCATGTTCCAAGGCTTGCAGGACAACCAGCTGAAGGGCGCGATCGAAGCCATGCTGTTCGTCACGGACGAGCCGGTGGGCACCATCGCGTTGGCCGACATGCTGGAGGTAGAGCCTGGCCAGGCGGAACGCGCGCTCGTGGAGCTGCGGGATCAGCTGGAAGGCGAGAACCGCGGCATCCAGTTGCGCGAGGTGGCCGGCGGCTGGCGGCTGTACACGCACCCCGCCTACCACGAGCTCATCGAGCGCTACGTGCTGTCGTGGGACACGCGCAAGCTGTCGCAGGCGGCCATGGAGACGCTCGCCATCGTTGCGTACCTGCAGCCGGTGACGCGCTCGGGCGTGGCCTCGGTGCGCGGCGTGAACTCCGACAGCTCCATCAACTCGCTCGTTGAGAAGGGGCTCGTGCGCGAGGCGGGCGTAGCCGACGCGCCTGGCAACCCCACGCTCTACGCCACCACGCGCGCGTTCTTGGAGAAGTTCGGCCTGCGCTCGACGGCCGACCTGCCCGACCTCGACCAGTTCGCGCCCGACGACGACACGCGCGCGTTCATACGCGAGCGCCTGAGCGCAACGCGCGAGGACGCGTTTGTCGCCGATGACGCGCGCCTGGACGGCGATGAGGCCGATCCTCTGGACGGCGTGCGCTTCGAGCTGGACGACGAAGGACCGGGGAGCATCGCGGAAAGTCCGCGCGAGGAAGCGGCCTCCGACGCGGCTCAGCAGATGCTCGCCGAGGCTATGGCCAGCGGGTTCGGGCTCGTGGAGAAGATCGACTTCGACAAGCTGACGTTCGAGACGGACGATGAGTAGGCTTTCCGCGCTCGGCGCCGGCGGCGGTGCCCAGTCGCTCAGACAGTCCTCGCTTCGCTGCGGAACTCGCTTGGTGGGCACCGCCGCCGGCGCCGAGCGCCGTGCGTCTTGCGTCGTCGTCTCGAACGACGGGTTTCCGAAGATCGGAGGCGGGAGGTGAGCGACATGGGAGAGGTATCCGATTGCGAGAGCCGCATCGTTCCCATGCGGTTGCAGAAGTTCCTTGCTCGGGCGGGGGCGGCTAGCCGGCGGGGGTCGGAGAACCTTATGACGGCGGGGCGCGTGACCGTGAACGGCAAGGTGGTGACCGAGCTGGGAAGCAAGGTGGATCCGCTCGTGGACGAGGTGGCGGTGGACGGCGCGGTCGTGCGCTTGGCCGACGGGCCCGTCACCATCATGCTGCACAAGCCGGCCGGGTTCGTCACCACCATGTCCGATCCGCAGGGACGGCGTACCGTGGCCGAGCTCGTGCCGACCGAGCGCTATCCGGGGCTGTTCCCCATCGGGCGGCTGGACTTCGATACGACGGGCCTGCTGCTGTTCTCCACCGACGGCGAGCTGGGCAACGGCCTGCTGCATCCGAAGCATCATGTGACGAAGCGCTACCTGGCCTGCGTCGAGGGTCGTCCGACCGAGCGCGATCTGGCGCTTCTGCGGCGCGGCATCGAGCTGGACGACGGCCCGACGCAGCCGGCCGACGTGCGCGTGGTGGAGGGCGGGGCGGCTCGCCATGCCGAGCGTCTGCTGGAGATCCCCGCCGCCGTGCCGCCGCGCTCCTCGAAGGAGTATGCGGCCGTGTGCGAAGGGCGCGCGACGCGGCGCTCCATCGTGCGCTTGGGCATCCGCGAGGGCCGTAAGCGCCAGGTGAAGCGCATGCTGGCCGCCGTCGGCCATCCGGTGCTGGCGCTTCATCGCGATTCGTTCGGCCCGCTCGAGCTGGGCGATCTGCCGCGCGGGGCGTGGCGCGCGCTCGATGCCGAAGAAGTGGCGGCGCTCCACCAGGCCATCGGACGTGCCGAATAATGCTAGAATGAAACCCGCAGGAGACCGCGCAGCGGGAGCCTGCGGAACACGGAATGAACCCCTATGCTAGAAAGGCGCTCCCGTTTCATGGCACACCAGCATACAACGCAACCTGATCAGGCGTTTCGCCGTATAGCGGTGGTAGGTTTCGGACTGGTGGGCGCCTCGTTCGCCGCCGCTGTGCGCGCGGCGTATCCCGACACGCGAGTGCTGGCTGTCGACATCGACGAACGCACGCTGGCCGAAGCCGTCGAGCGCGGCTGGGCCACGGACGGCGCGCTGCCGGACGATCCTGCGTTCGAACGCTTCGTCGGCGACGGCTGCGACCTCGTGGTGCTCGCCACGCCCGTCGGCGCGGCGGAGCGCTACTTCGAAGACCTCGCGCGGTGGGACTATCGCGGCATCGTCACGGACACCGCCTCCACGAAGGCGCGCATCACGGCTTTGGCCGAGCGCGTCCTGCCGCATCCCGAGAACTTCGTGCCCGGGCATCCCATGGCCGGCTCCGAGGTGAACGGCATCGAAGGCGCGCGACCCGACCTGTTCAAGGGCGCGCACTGGATCCTCTGTCCTGACGCCGACACGCCCGCCGAGCACTTCCCGCGCCTGCACGAGCTGGTCACCTCCATCGGCGCGCGCGTCATCGCGCTGCCGCGCGAGGACCACGACGAGGCGGTGGCCGTGGTCAGCCACGTGCCGCATATTATGGCGTCCTCGCTCGTGCAGCTGGCCAGCCGCCACGCCGACGACCAGCAGGCGCTCATGCGCCTGGCCGCCGGAGGCTTCAAGGACTCCACGCGCATCGCGGCCGGTTCGCCCGAGCTGTGGTGCGGCATCGCCTTCGACAACAAGGACGCGCTGTCCGACGGGCTCGACGAGATCCAGGGCATCATCGGCGCGTTCGCCGACGCGCTGGCATCCGACGACCGCGCGTCGCTCACTACGCTTTTGGCCGACGCGGCGGCCGCGCGCCGCGCGCTGCCGGCCGCCTGGGTGCCCTCGACGGAGCGTCTGCTGGAAGTGCGCATCCCCATGGAGGACCGTCCGGGCGTCGTGGCCGAGGTAACCACCGTCACCAGCTCGGTGGGGTGCAACATCCAGTCCATCGAGATCGACCACGTCACGGAGGACAGCGCCGTGCTCAGCCTCGTGCTTACCGACGAGGGCGATATCGGCCAGCTGTCAGCCCAGCTCATCAACGCAGGATTTTCAGTATCGTTCAGTCCCTTGACGGCAAAGGAGCATACCCATGTCGCATGAAGCAAACGCCACCGTCGTCAACCCGCTGCCGGCGCCCCTGCGCGGCTCGGCCTCGGTCCCGGGCGACAAGTCCATATCGCACCGCGCCGTGCTGTTCGCCGCCATGGCCGAGGGCACCTCGCGACTTTCGGGCGTGCTCGACTCCGAGGACGTGCGCTCGTCCATCAGGGCCGTAGGCCAGCTGGGCGCGCAGGTGTCGCTCGAGAAGCAGCCCGACGGCAGCTTGGCGGGAGGCGTCACGGGGTGGGGCGCCGCCGGCCCCTCGCAGCCCGAGGCTCCCATCGACTGCGGCAACTCCGGCACCACGGTGCGCCTGCTCATGGGCGTGCTGGCGCCGTGGAGCGTGCGCGTGGAGCTGACGGGCGACGACTCGCTGCAGCGCCGTCCCATGCGCCGCATCACCGCGCCGCTCATGAAGATGGGCGCGCGCTTCGAGCCCGAAGGGCGCGAGACGCTGCCGCTCACGGTGTGCGGCTCCGAGGGCCTGCGCGCGATAACCTACGACGCCCCCATGGCGTCGGCCCAGCTCAAAACCGCGGTGCTGCTGGCCGGCGTGTATGCGCGGGGCACGACGACGCTCAACGAGCCCTCGCCCTCGCGCAACCATACCGAGCTCATGCTGCCCGAATTCGGCGTGACCACCACAGCGGCCGACCGCACGGCCAGCGTGACGGGTCCCGCTGCGCTACGGGCCTGCGAGGTGCAGGTGCCGGGCGATCCGTCTTCGGCGGCGTTCCTCGTCTGCGCTGCCGTGTTGAAGCCCGACAGCTCCATCCAGGTGGAGAACGTCAGCTTGAACACCGCGCGCATCGGGTTCACGCGCACGCTCGAGCGCATGGGCGCCGATATCAGCGTGCGTCACACGGGAGCGGCGGGCAAGGAGCCCTACGGCATCGTTTCGGCGTGCTACACGCCGAACCTGCATGGGTGCGAGGTGCCGGCCGACAAGATCGCCACCATCGTCGACGAAGTGCCGGTGTTGGCGCTCGTGGCGGCTCACGCGCGCGGCGTCACCGTGTTCCGCGAGGTCAGCGAGTTGCGCGTGAAAGAGACCGACCGCCTGGCCGCCATCGTGGAGGGGCTTGAGACTCTCGGCGTGGACGCGTGGATCGACGGCAACGACCTGTTCGTGGAAGGCCAGCCGGGCTTGCAAGTGCCCGTCGGCGCCGCATTCGACTCGAAGAACGACCACCGTCTGGCCATGACCTGGGCGCTCGCCGGCCTGTGCGGCAACGCTCCCGTCGAAGTGGAGAACTTCGACTCCGTGAAAATCAGCTATCCGCAGTTCCTCACCGATATCGAAAGGTTGGCACGATGATCATTGCCATCGACGGCCCCAGCGGGGCCGGCAAGTCCACGGTCGCGAAGGCCGTCGCCCGCGAGCTGGGCTTCTCCTGCCTCGACACGGGCGCGATGTACCGCGCCGTCGCCTGGCGGGCGTTGCAGGACGGGGTTCCCTTCGACGACGACGAAGCGCTCGGCCGCCTCGCGCGCGCCCACGACATCGCCTTCGCGCACGAGGAGGGCGAGCCGGTTCCGCGCCGCGTTTCCATCGGCGGCATCGACGTGACCGATGCCATCCGCACGGCCGAGATCGACCGCGCCGTGAGCCCCGTGTCGGCCGCGCCCTCCGTGCGCGCGGCGCTCGTTGAGCAGCAGCAGCGCATCGGCCGCGCGGGCGATTACGTGGTGGAGGGCCGCGACATCGGCACCACCGTGTTCCCCGAGGCTCCGGTGAAGGTGTTCCTCACCGCATCGGCTGAGGAGCGCGCGCATCGCCGCGTGCGCCAGAACGTCGACCGCGGCGTGGGCTCCGTCGACTACGACGAGGTGCTCACCGACATCCGCCGTCGCGACGATCAGGACTCCTCGCGCGCCACCTCGCCTTTGCGCCCGGCCGACGATGCCGTGCGCCTGGATTCCACCGGCCGCTACATCGAAGAGGTCATCGAGGACATTTGCGCGCTCGCCCGCGAGAAGGGCGCGCGATGAGCCTGTTCCTCCCGTACGAGAAGATGTGGGACATGCCGCTGGGCGGCACGTCCGACGAGAAGCAGGTGCCGCACTGGGCCGGCAACCTCATCTGGGGCTTCTTGGCTTTCGTGTTCAAGATCTGCTTCCGCTACCGGGTCGACCACCGCGAGAGTTTGCGCGGTTTCAAGGACAAGACCGGGGTGGTGGTCGTCGGCAACCATACGTCGTTCCTCGACGTGGCGTTTATGTACCTGGCCGGACGGCCCTCGCAGTGGGTGCGCTTCCTCGGGCGCGAGAACCTGTTCGGCAACGCGCACGGCCTGGTGGGCCAGGTGCTGTCGCGCGTGGGCGCGTTTCCCATCAAGCGCGACGCGGCCGACCGCACCGCCATCAAGCGCGCCACGCGCATGCTAAAGAGCAACGAGATCGTGGGCATCATGCCCGAGGGAACCCGTCGCGGCAAAAGCGATCGCACGCCTGAACTGCACTCGGGAGCCGCGTTCATCGCGAAGATGGGGCACGCGCCCATCCTTCCCATGACCGTGCGCAACGCCGAGCACGTGAAGCACAAGGGCGAGCGCTTCCGTTTCCCGAAGATCACCATCGAGTACGGCGACCCCGTCCTCGTCGAGGACTTCGACTTCCTGCCGAAGGAAGACCGCTTGGACGGCTGCTCGTGGTACGCCATGCGCGAGTGCTTCGCGCTGTCGCTGAACGTGCCGCGCGAGCAGGTGGACATGCCGGCGCTGTTCCCCGGCGGCAAGGACTTCACGGCCGTGTTCGCCGAGCACCCCGTCCCGCATCATACGACGGCCGAGGTCGTCGCCGGCATCGAGGCCAAGGCGGCTGCGAAGGCGGCGAAGGCGGCGAAGGTTCAGGAGATCGCATGAGGGTGGTGAAGGCCCGCTACGCCGGGGCGTGCTACGGCGTGCAGCGCGCGCTCGACATGGCAGTCGAGGCCAGCGCCAGCGGCGAGGGCGCATCCACGTTGGGCCCGCTCATCCACAACCCGCAGGTGGTGGCCGAGCTGGCGGCGCGCGGCATCCGCGCGGTCGACGGCCCCGAGAACGTCGAGCGCGGCTCGGTGATCATCCGCAGTCACGGCGTGACCCCCGCGGTGCGCCGCGCGGTGGAAGAACGCGAGCTGCCCCTCATCGACGCCACGTGCCCGCACGTCGCTCGCGCACAGAAGGCCGCCGCCGAGCTTGCACGCCGCTGCGGCTGCGTCGTGGTGGTGGGGGAGGAGGGCCATCCCGAGGTGGAAGGCCTTGTGGCCTACGCGCGCGAAGCGGGGGGCGAGGTGTTCGTGGTCGCCGCCCCGGGCGACCTGCCTGCGAGCATCGAGGCGCCGGTGGGCATCGTCGTGCAGACGACGCAAACCCGCGAGGCGCTGGACGCGGTGGTCGAGGCGCTCGCCGCGCGCGGCATCCGGCCCGAGGTGAAGAACACCATCTGCTTCGCTACGCGCCAGCGCCAGGAATCGGCCGCGGCGCTCGCTGACGAGGTGGACGCCATCGTGGTCATCGGCGGCCGCAACTCGTCGAACACCACGCGCCTGGCCGACATCTGCGCCGCCGCGTGCCCGCGCACCCACCACGTGGAGGCGCCCGAGGAGCTGGATCCCTCCTGGTTCGTCGGCTGCGAGAGCGTCGGCGTCACCGCCGGAGCCTCCACTCCCGAAGACCAGATAGCCGCCATCGTGGAGCGTCTGGAGGCGCTGTGAGCGCGGATGCCGGAGCGCGTCCGATGCCGCCGGTGTACCCGTCGGGCGATATCGATCGCGAGGCGGCGGCCAGGCAGCGCGGCGGCTGCGGCGCGCTGCGCGAGGCGCCGCGGGCTCTCGTGATCGCCGTCGCGCCCGACAGCCCGGCCGACGATGCGGGGTTCGAGCCTGGATGCTACGTGACCACGGTGGACGGCAGGCCCGTGCGCGACCTCATCGACTGGCGCTGGCTTGCGGCCGACGACGTCATGGAGCTGGGCTACGTCGATCTCGACGGCGACGAGGGCGTCGTGGAACTGGAGCGCGAGGAGGGCGAGGACTGGGGCTTCGAGTTCGAAGGCGTCGTGTTCGACGGCGTGAGGCAATGCCGCAACGCCTGCACGTTCTGCTTCATGCGCCAGCTGCCCGACGATATGCGCTCCTCGCTCACCTTGCGCGACGACGATTTCCGCCTGAGCTTTCTCGCGGGCACCTTCGTCACGTTCACCAACCTGAAGCCCGAAGACGAACGGCGCATCGTCGAGCAGCGCATATCGCCTCTGCGCCTGTCGCTGCACGTGGCGGATCCGGAGGTGCGCCGACGCATGATCGGCAAGCACGCGCAGCACGGCGTCGACGTGCTGGAGCGGCTGCTGGAAGCGGGCATCGAGTTCCACGCCCAGATCGTGCTCGTGCCCGACCAGAACGACGGCGCCGTGCTGGAAGACACGCTTGCCTGGGCGTACGCGCGCCCCGGCATTCTCGACGTGTGCATCGTGCCGCTGGGATTCACGAAGCACCAGAGCGTCTTCGACCGCAGCTTCAACGACCCCGTGTCGTCGCGCGCGGTGATGGACCTCGTCATTGCGTTCCAACGGCGCGCTCTGGCCGAGCGCGGCAGCATGTGGGCCTTCCCGGCCGACGAGTTCTACCATAACGCCTACGGACCCGAGCTGATGCGGAACCTGCCGCCGTCGGAGCACTACGGCGACTTCGGCATGTTCGAGGACGGCGTGGGCATCATCCGCTCGTTCGTTGACGACTGGAAAAGGGCAGAGCGCGCGGGGCTCGTCGAGCGTTGCGCCGCGGCTCTGCGCGCCGCCGACGCGCGCGTCCACTACGTGGCCGGCTGCGCGACGCGCCACTTCCTGGGCCCGCTCATCGATGCGAGCCCGCTCAAGGGGCTGCTGATCCCGCTGTTCGTGAAGAACGAGTTCTTCGGCGGCAACGTGGACGTGACGGGACTTCTGTGCGGCTGCGACATGGCCGATGCCGTGCGTGCCGAGCGCGAGCGCGGCTTGCAGCTGGCGCTCATCCCGCGCGTCGTGTTCAACGACGACGCGGTAACGCTCGATGACATGAGTTTGGAGGATATGGAAAAGCGGGCGGGCGCGCGCATGTCCGTGGTATCCTGTAACGCATCGGATTATCTCCTCGAGATCATCCACCTGGTCGGACGAACCGATCCGACCTCCTGACCGCACCAACCGAAGCAATCTGCGAGGTAGCAATATGCCTTTACCCATCGTCGCGGTGGTCGGACGGCCGAACGTCGGCAAGTCCACCTTCGTCAACCGCATAGCCCAGGCCGACGAGGCCATCGTCCACGAGATGCGCGGCGTCACGCGCGACCGCTCCTATCATGAGGCCGACTGGAACGGCGTCGATTTCAAGCTCATCGATACCGGCGGCATCGAGATGGGCGATGACGACGCCTTCCAAGGCTCCATACGCAATCAAGCGCTGGCCGGCGCGAACGAGGCGGACGTCATCCTGTTCCTCGTGGACGGCAAGACCGGGGTCAACGCCGACGACGAGGCCGTTGCGCGCATCCTGCGCAAGACGTCCAAGCCCGTGTTCCTCGTGGTGAACAAGCTGGACACCCCGAACCGCATGGACGAGGTGTGGGAGTTCTACCAGCTGGGCCTGGGCGATCCGTGGCCGGTCTCGGCCATGCACGGCCACGGGACGGGCGACCTCTTGGACGAGGTCGTGAACGAGCTGAAGAAGGTGGACCTGCCCGCCGACGCCGACGAGGAAGACGGCATCAACGTGGCCATCATCGGCCGCCCGAACGCCGGCAAGTCGTCGCTCACGAACAAGCTCACCGCCAACGACCGCTCCATCGTCTCCGACGTGGCGGGCACCACGCGCGACGCCATCGACACCCATATCGTCCACGACGGCCAGCGCTACACCATCGTGGATACCGCGGGTCTGCGCCGCAAGAGCCAGATCGACGAGGACGTGGAGTACTACGGCTTCGTGCGCGCCATGCGAGCCATCGACCGCGCCAACGTTGCGCTGCTGGTCATAGACTCCACGCTGGGCCTCACCGATCAGGATCAACGCGTCGCCGGTTTCGCGGCCGAGCGCGGCTGCGCCATGGTCATCGTGCTGAACAAATGGGATCTCATCGAGGGGCCTGAGGCGAAGGCCGAGATCCGCGAGCGCATCGCCGACCGTCTCACGTTCGTAGGCTATGCTCCGGTCATCGCCATCTCGGCGCTCACGGGCAAGAAGGTCGATCGCATCTGGGACGCCGTGAACGCGGCCTATGAGAACTACAGTCAGACCATCCCCACGAACCGCCTGAACACGTGGCTCGCAGGCATCCGAGAGTTCGGCCACACGGTGAGCAAGGGCAAGGCGGTGCTGCGCATGAAGTACGTCACGCAGACGGCTACGTGTCCGCCGCAATTCACGTTCTTCGCGAACCGCCCCGACCTCGTGGACGACAACTTCGAGCGCTACCTCGAGAACCGCTTGCGCGAGAACTTCGAGCTCGTGGGTACGCCCATCAGGATCAAGTTCAAGAAGAAGGATTAGGGGTCATGGGGGATTTGCTGGTTGCGGCCGGCCTGTTCGTCGCCGCGTTTCTGTTGGGATCCATTCCCTTCGGGCTGATCATCTCGAAGGTGTTCTACCATACCGACCTGCGCGAGCACGGCAGCGGCAACATCGGCACCACCAACGCTATCCGCACGATGGGTAAGGTGGGCGGCTACGCCGTGTTCGTGCTGGACTTCGGCAAGGGCCTGCTATCGGGCGTATTGGCTTGGGCGTTCAGCATGCAGTTCCTGCCGGGCGGCGGCCTTGAGCCCGGCGCGCTCGTCACGTACGACACCATGCTGGCCGTGGCGTTCCTCGGCTGTGTGTGGGGCCATATCTTCTGCCCGTGGCTTGGCTTCAAGGGCGGCAAGGGGATCGCGGTGGCCGTGGGCTGCCTGTTCGTGACGTTCGGCTGGATCGGCGCCTGCCTCGAGCTGCTCATCTTCATCGTGCTCGTCGTGGCGACGAAGCGCGTGTCCGTCGGCTCCATCGCGGCGGCTGCGGCCTGCCCGTTCTTCGCGTTATACTTCTTCTGGGGCGATTGGCTGGCCTGGCTGTTCTGCACCGTTGCCGGCCTGACCGTGGTCTGGGCGCACCGCGAGAACATCAAGCGTCTGCGAGCCGGCACCGAAAGCAGGATCGGCGACAAGGGCAAGAAGAAGGAAGCGTAGGGAACTCACATGAAGATCGCGGTTATCGGGGCGGGGTCGTGGGGGACGGCACTCGCGCAGCTGCTGGCATGCAACGGCAACGAGGTGGGGCTGTGGGCCCGCAAGCCCGAGGTGGTGGAGGCCGTCAACGCCTCGCATGCGAACCCGCGCTACCTGAGCGAGGTGGAGCTTTCCCCGCGCATCGTGGCCACGACCTCCTACGAGGAGGCCTTGGCGGGCGCGCAGGCCGCCGTCATCGTGACGCCGTCGAGCGTCATGCGCGACGTGGCCGGCGTGCTGGCCGAGGCGGTGGACGACGATTTCCCGGTGATCATCTGCTCGAAGGGCGTC
The DNA here is from genome assembly GCF_000185625.1 of Eggerthella sp. 1_3_56FAA. NCBI lineage: Bacteria > Bacillati > Actinomycetota > Coriobacteriia > Eggerthellales > Eggerthellaceae > Eggerthella > Eggerthella sp. 1_3_56FAA. The sequence goes on along the minus strand of NZ_GL622579.1, from coordinate 534,807 downwards.
GAGGAGGGAAGCGGCCTGCTGCCCGTGGAGGTGTTCGAGGCCGAGATGGGCAACGCGAGCCGCCTGGCCGTGCTGTCGGGGCCGAACTTCGCCGCGGAGGTTATCCGGGGCATCCCGTCGGGCACCGTCATCGCCGGCTCCAACGAGGAGACTGCGGCGTTCTTCCAGCAGCTGTTCGCGTCCGAGACGTTCCGCACCTACGTCAGCGACGACGTGTGCGGCGTGGAGCTGTGCGCGGCGTTCAAGAACGTAATAGCCATCGCCGTGGGCGTGTCCTACGGCCTGGGGTACGGCGACAACACGGCTGCCATGCTCATGACGCGCGGCTTGGCCGAGATGAGCCGCCTCGTCGTGCGCTGCGGCGGGCAGGCCATCACCTGCATGGGGCTGGCCGGCACGGGCGACCTCGTGGCCACGTGCACCTCCGGGCATTCGCGCAACCGTCGTTTCGGCAAGCTTCTGGCCGAAGGCGGCACGCTCGAGGAGTTCGCCGCGCAGACGCACATGGTCGCCGAAGGGGCGCTCGCGTGCAAGACGCTCAAGACCCTGGCGGACTGCTACGACGTGGAGCTTCCCATCACCGACGTCGTGCGCAGCATCGCCTGGGAGGGCGCCGACCCTCACGATGTGGCCAAGACCCTCACCAGCCGTCCGCTCACCACCGAGTTCTACGGGCTCTAGCGCGTCAATCCACACCGAGGCAACAAGGCGTTGACCGGGGGTTCACCGAACGCGCGAGCGTATTGTCGCACGGCCGCAGCGCGGGTACTCTAGTCCTTGCCAACCGAAAGAGCGGCTTTGACAATCTATCCGAGTGCCCGTCGTCTCGTCTCTCGTGTGAACCCCCCCTCTCTCACTCTCTCTCAAACCTTCGACGGGCCGTGAGCATGCGCACCTTCCCCCTTCTCCTCTGTGCGCACTGCATAGCCTCCCTCGGGTCCCCCCAACCCAAGGGAGGCTTTTTTACGCCCGCTCTTCGGCTTCCAAGTACTTCGACGCGTCCACGCCGAGCTTCGCCAGCTTCACGGCGCCGACCCATGGGGCGCCCGCGGAAGCGACGAGGCCCGGCTTGTAGGCGAGCATCGTCACGGTAGCATCGGCGGCGAACGTCGGCCGCGCCGCGGCTCCGGTTTGCGCCGAGAGGCCGCTGGGGACGTCTGCCGCCACGGCGAACGGGGCGTCCTTGGCCTTCGCAGGCAGCGAGCGCCGCGGCCGTTCGTGCTCGCCTCGCTCGTGCGTGCGCTTGCGATGCCGCCCGCGGCCCTTGCCGCGCTTCCCCTCGAAGCGCCGGCGGTTGGCGGCCCGTATCCAGCCGGCGTACGGCTCGCGTACCTCGCCGCCGGAGAAACCGGTGCCCAGCAGCGCGTCCACCACGGCCTCGGCTTCGTCGACGGCATCGGCCAGCACGTCGGCGTCGGGTGCGATGAGCACGGACAGCGGAAGGCCGTCCTCGGCGGCTCGGGCG
>NZ_GL622579.1:514711-533097 GCF_000185625.1 Eggerthella sp. 1_3_56FAA | reverse complement strand
CGTGGAGCGCGCCGGTTCGGCATGCAGGCGCTCGGCCAGGTCGGGGGCGACCAGCGTCACGGGGTAGCCGGCCTCCGCCAGCACGCGGGCCGCCACCCACCCGTCGCCGCCGTTGTTGCCCGATCCCGAAAGCACCACGACCGGCGCCGGGTCGGGCACCCAGGCGCGCACCTCGTCGGCTACGGCCCGCCCCGCCCGGTCCACTGAGCTCGGCAAGGGGCGTGCCGTCCTCGGCCACGGCACGCTCGAGCGCGGCCACCTCGTCGACGTCGAGCACGCCGCGGCGCTCGCGCGCCAGCTCCACGCCGGCCTCCGTCATGACGCGCGTTCCCGACAGCACGCCGTTCAGCATGACGAACGACCGCTTCCTCGCGCCGGCTTGCACGGCGCGCACGGCCAGCGACACGGCCCAGGCCGTCATGAAGGCCGTCCACGCTCCTACGACGGCCGCCCGGTGTTCGGCGGCGAACGCCGCGAGAGCGTTCATCTCGCCGACCTGTGCCGCGTCGAGGTCCAGCACGCCGAACAGCAGCGCGAACGGCGCCCAGCCGAACAACGCCAACAGCCCGTAACGTGCGAGGTACTGGTACCAGTGCGCCGGGGTCGCGTCCGTCCTCACGATGCGTAGCCTCAGCAGCTTCTGCGCCAGCGTCTGCCCGCGGGTGAGTGCAGGAACCAGCGCGAAGAACGCTGCGAACGATACCGCGTCCGCGACCTGCACCGCCGTGCCCCAGCTCGCGCCGGCGGCCTCGACGGCTGCGCGAGCGCCCAGCGCTTCGGCTGCGGCCGTCGCCGCCCCGGCCGCAGCCAGGGTGATCGCCAGATCGATGAAGAACGACAGCGCGCGCTTCGTCACGCTGGCGCGCATGCCCGCCTCGCGCGCCTCCTCGTTCACGAGCCGGATGTCGGGCAGCACGCGCATCGCGGGCCCAACCGTCCAGAATCCGATCATCGCTCCCAGCGTGTTCAGCATGAGGTCGTCGACGTCGAACAGGCGGTACGGATGCTCGTAGAGGCCCCAGAGCCCGGTGAGCTGGGTCGTCTCGAACGACAGCGTCACCAGAAAACCGATGGCGAGCGTCTGCCACCACGTGCGGCGGAAATAGTAGCGCAGGTACATGCCCAGCGGCACCAGCAGCAGCACGTTGAAGAACGCCTCGTAGACGTACGGGTCGCGCAGCGCGGCCAGCCAGGTGGACGGATCGCTCAGCGAGAACGTCGTTTCGGCCAGGAACCCGCGCACGAAGTTGAGCGGCACGAGCTGCGGCGTCTGCGCGTAGGGCACGACGGCCGAGCGGTCTTCGGGCAACGGCAGCAGCACGAGGAAGTACGCGCATAAGAGGTAGAACGCGAACGAGTACACCACAAGCGTGCGCAGCCAGGGTATAGAGCCGAACCTGCGGTACTGGTAGATCATGTAGGGAAGGGTGATGAAGAAGGCGATCAGCGGAAACGAGAGCGCGGCGAACAGGATGTTGGAGACGTAGACGTTCATGCGGCAAGCGCCTTTCGGGTATAGGTCGGGAAGCGGGAAGCGGGGGAGAGGTCAGCTGCCTTCGCCCGCGCTCGCGCGCTCCAAGGCCAACAGCGCGCCGCGCAGCCGTGCGTTCGCGCCGAGGGGCGCGCCGCCCGCTCCCACGATGCGGTGATCGGGCACGAGCACCGCCAGCGGGTTCTTGTGCACGGCGTTGCCCACCGCGCGGTACGACGACGGCTTGTCCAGAAGGGCGGCGACGTCGGCGGTGGTGAGCGTCTCCCCGTAAGGGATGCGTTCCAGCTCGCGCCACACGGCCAGCTGGAACGGGGTGCCTGCGGGTGCCAAGGGCACGTCGAACGCGCGTCTTTTTCCGGCGAAGTACTCCAGCAGCTCGGTGGCCGTGCGGTTCGCCAGCTCGCTCGGGCGTCGCTCGCCCGGAAGCGGTGCGTCGCCGAAGACGACCCGGGTGACGCCGCGATCGCTCGTGGCGATGGTGACGAGGCCGTGCGGCGTCCGATATGCGTAATGCGTGCCAACGCGTGCAGCCATGGAGCCTTCTTCCAGAGGGGAATCCCATTATAATGCAGCACGCCGCATCGCGGGGAGGCGGTCGGCCCTCGCCGTCATCATGTTGTTTTCCTCCAGCGCTCGGGACAGCGTCGCGGCGGGAGCAGGCCTTGCACATTGGTGAAGCGAGTCGCTCTTTGGCCGGTTCAGTCCCAGATCAGCGTGATGCGCCCATCTTTTGCAGGGGAAACCTCGCCAACGCGGTCCAAATACGCGGTCATCAAATCGACGTTCGTTCCCACATCAGCATGCGCTTCCAAGATGGATCCGATGTACGACTCGTCGATCGATCCGGCCCAGGCGGCCACCGTGTACTGCGCGTCGTCGGAGATTTCGGTTCCGTCGGGCAGCGTCAGGCTCAGCACGTTCTGGTCGGCGGCGCGCCAGGGCGCGTATTCCATCTTGAGACCCGAGAGCGCGTACGTCGCGTTGATCTCTTCGCCGCCGATCTTCGGATGCTCCATGAGCTTTTTCAGATCCGCTCCGCTGATCTCGTATGTCGTCAGGACATCGTCGGTCGTGACGCTGCGCAGGTTGAAGCGGTCGGCCAGGGAGATGTCCCCTTGATAGAGCTTTCCGGAATTCCCTTTGTAATAGTAGTTGTTGACCAGCAGCGCTACGTCGGCACCGGAGGCGTCGCGCATGGCGTCCGCTATGAGGTTGCTGGTCTCCAGCACGGTGAAATCCTCGGCCGCTTTTCCGATGACGGGGGTCTCCATCGATTCGTACAGATTGCAGGGTGCGAAGTCGTCGGTCGCCTCTATGATTTCCTGCATGGTCATGTTGCCGCGCATCCATTCGAATGCGGTTTCGAAATCGGACGTCATACCGACTCTGTCGGCGAAGTAAATGGAGCCTGCGTCAAGGCAGTTCTTCACGTCCCAGAACTCGGGTCGAATGTTCTGTTGGTACGATTTGACGTTGCTTATGCCGCTGAAGCACTCGAACAGGACGGCCTGCCCCTCGTCAGTGCTCAGGAAGTCCAGCGCGTCAAGCAGGATGCGCTTCTTCTCCGGGTTCTCCATGGACTTTTGGGAGGCCATCATGTTCACGCCCAGAGACATCTGCATCCATCGCTCGTTGGGCGTGTCGGTCGGAAATCCTATGAAGTCGATCTCGCAATCGGGTTTTTCCTGTTCGTACAAGCTGTACATCGACAGATCGCCGGGGATCATAGCGATCTCTCCGGCATACATGATCTGGCGGATTTGGGTGAGGCTCGACGTGAAATCGCTTTCCACCACGATCCCTCGATCGTAGAGCTGCTTGAGAACCTCGTAGTACGGTTCAAGCAGCCCCTCACACGAGGCTTCTTTGTTGACCACATCGTCGTACCAAGCGCGTTTTTTCGCGGTGCCGAACAGCTCACGGCTGGTCAGACCCAAGCCAACGTCTTGCACGGAATATTTCAGGCAGGGGACGAAGGGACGGATGCCTTCGGCTGTGATGGCATCGCAAAGGTCGTAGAACTCGGTAAGGGTTGCCGGGATTTCCCAGCCGTGCTCCTCGAAGAGCGTTTTGTTGTAGAAGATGCCCTTTACGGAGCTGTTGATGGGCAGTTGCCGCAATGTTCCGTCAACGCTCAGCTTTTCAAGCGACGAAAGGTTGTAGCGGCCCGTGAACCCTTCCGCGGACAGATCGTACGCGTATTCGCCCGACCCCACGCGCATGCCGCTGAAAACCAAATCGGGCAGGTCGTTTCGTTCAGCCTGCTCTTTGACGTACGCCCTCACGTCGTTGGTGCCGGGGGCGTCGACGAAGGCGAAGCTCGCCTCGGGTATGCGCTCGCTCAAGGCCTTTTGCAACGGCTCCGAATTGAATATGGTGTAGCGACCTATGGTGATGACGGTCTTGGTCGTGTCCGTCGGCTCGTAGGTCACGATCTCGTTTTCCGTGCAGATGGGGTAGCCGGGTTCCGGTTGCGAGTGCGCGCATGAGGCCAGCCCCGCCATCGTGGCCATGGCGGTCAAAGCCGCTATAAAGATGCGTGCCCGGGTTTTCATTGCGGTTCCTCCTGTTGGTCTATAAAGCGATGGAATACGTCGCGAACATCGTCGAGATTCATCGGTTTGGACAAATGATCCTGCATGCCATGGTGCAGGGAACGCTGCACGTCCTCTTCGAATGCGCCTGCCGAAAGCGCGATGATGGGAAGGCGCGCCGCGTCGGGGTGGCCCGACGCCCTGATGGCGGATGCGGCTTCAAGACCGTTCATGACGGGCATCTGGATGTCCATGAGCACGAGCGCGTAGCGTCCGGGCTCGGAGGAGGTGACCTTCTCGAGGGCTTCGGCGCCGTTGCATGCCGTTTCCACGTCGACGCCGAAGTCGGAGAGCAGATCGACGATGATCTCGCGGTTCATCTCGTTGTCCTCCGCCAGCAGGATGCACGTGCCGCTGTAGTCCGGTCTCGGGGTTTCCGAATCGCGGTCGTCTGCGGGGCGGCATGGCTCGTCGAGCGGCTTCAACGGTATCTCCACCACGAAGGTAGTGCCTGCGTCCTGTGCGCTTTCGACGTGCACGGTACCGCCCATCAGGCTCACCAGGTTGTGCACGATGGGAAGCCCCAATCCGCTGCCGATTTGGGTGGAGGTGAGGGATGATTGCTCTTGCTCGAACGGCTCGAACAGCCTTTTCATGAATGACTCGCTCATGCCGATGCCGGTGTCCTTCACGGTGAACCGTATGCGCGAATCCGACCCTTCCTGCGCGAGCTCTTCGCAAGAAACCAGGACGGTTCCTTGCTCGGGCGTGAATTTCACCGCGTTCGAAACCAGGTTGACCAAACATTGCTTGATTCTGGTGTCGTCGCCGAGGAAGCACTCGTGAACAAGATGGCGCGAAGACTCCTTGAGCACCACGCCCTTCTTCTCGGCAGGACCGCTTTGCAAAACGATGATGGAATCCAGAAGATCGGGCAGTGCGAACGGGCGGTTCGCCATGGCCATCTTTCCGCTTTCTATGCGGCTCAGATCCAGCATGTCGTTGATGATGGAGAGCAGGTACTCCCCGGATTTCCTCGAGGTTTCCAGGTGCTTTTTCAGGGTCTTTGAATCGTCTATGGAACGCAGCGCCAATTCGTTGGATCCCATGATGGCGTTGAGCGGCGTGCGTATGTCATGCGACATCTTGGTCAAGAAGTCGCTCTTCAGGTTCACGCGCGCGCTCTCTATCTTGACTTTCTGGTTCCTGCTTACGAAGTAGTACATCCAGCTGATCGAAAGCATCGCGACTATCAGCACGATGACCGCAACCAGCCCGATGACGCTCTGCATGCCCTCGAAGGTCTTTTGAGCGGTTCTCGAAACGGGGATGGCCATGACGATGTTGCGGCCCTCGCCGTCGGGGAAGCTTTGCAGAAGCCACGTGTCGCCTTGGAAGCTCATGAGGAATTGAGCTTCCGTGCAGTTTTTCAGGGAAGATCTCAGCGTGTCCACCACAGCTTGATCAACGTGCTCCTTTTCGAGGATCTGCACGATGTTGTGGCTTTCGAAGCTCTTGTTGGCTTGGGAATCCGAAGGCCTCAGCAGGATCACGCCGTTCTCGTCCACGACATACGATGCTCCCTGGCCGTTGAAGATGGGGAGGATGGCCACGTCGGCGTATTGCTGGGCATCCACCACTTTCAGAAGGCCCGCGACGGGCATGCCGTCGACGACGACGCCTTCGACGGGTGCCGCGAACACCCAGAAATCGCCTTTGCTTTGCACGGTGCAGAACTCGGATTTCACGTCTTCCCAGGTATGGATGTTCTCGGTGAGCATGGTGCTCGATATGACGATGGCCTGCCCTTCAAGCGACAAGCACCTCCCGTCCTCGGCAAGCAGGTACGTCTCGTTCGAGTCGCCGAGGAGGCTCTTCACCTCCTCCATGGTGATCGCGCCGGAGTGCGTGAGGAAACGCGCCGACATTTCGGCGTCCTTCTCGTGGCCTTGCTTGAGCAGCTCGAGCTTCTTCGAGATCAGGCTGCCGATCTGCTGCACGGACTCGACACGCTCCTCGTTGATCGACTGGTTGAGGTTGCTGTACGTTCCCGCGAAGGCGAAAACCGAGACCAGCAGCATCGCCAAGAGCAGCCCGCTTACCGCTTTGAGCCAGACGGGGGCCTCCGCCAGCGACGAGCCGTCTTTCCGCTTCGTCATCCGCGGGGCCCTTCAAGGGTTTCCAGCTCCGGTTCCGGCTCCTGATCCTGGCGGCAGATCTCCGAAAGCACGGACAGGAGCCCGGCCATCGAGTCCTCGTAGAAGCAGCAGCGGTCCCGTCCGAGCTGCTTGGCCGCGTAGAGCGCCTGGTCCGCGCGGTGGAACAAATCGTCGTAGCGGGTTGCGTGCGCGGGGAACAGGGCGACGCCCATGCTGACGGTCATGGGGTATTCGTCGCTCGAGCTTGCAAGCGATTCGAAAACCCGCTTGCAAGCCGCGCAGGGGTCTTCCTCGTATTCGATGAAGACGAGGAACTCGTCTCCGCCGATGCGGGCGGTGACGTCCGATTCGCGGACGCTGCGCTGCACGCGCAGCGCCATCTGCTTCAGGATTTTGTCGCCGAACAGGTGACCGTAGCTGTCGTTCGCCGCCTTGAACTGGTCCAAGTCGAACAGCATGAGCGCGAATCGCTTTTCGTCGTGCTCATCCCGTTCGAGCTGCGGCAGGATGGCCTGCCGGGCGGCTTCCCGATGGAACATGCCCGTGAGCGGGTCGGTGCTCGCTTGGCGCACGAGGCTGTCGAGCTTCAGCTGCTCTTCATGCACGTCCACGCATTTGCCGATGAAGCCGGTCAGGGCCTCTTCGTCGTTTCCCAGCCAAAGAGGGCGTGCGAGGATCTTATGCCAGCGCTTTTGGTTGTTGACGTGGAGCAGGTAGCTCGAGCTCACGTTGGGGTTGTCGGGGGTCGCGGAAAGGATGAGGTCGCGCAAGCTGAGCAAATCTTCCCGCATGATGATCTGGTGAAGGCGGACGTGCCCGAGCGGGTTCGGGATGATGCTGGACAGCCCCAACATTTCCGCACCCCATTCGGACAGCATCAATAGATCGGTTTTCACGTTGTATTCGAATTGGATTTCCTGAGACAAATGGGCGAAGAACTGGTATTTTGTTCGCTCTTGCTCCAAAAGGGCCAGCGTTCGGTTGGAGACGTCGCCTGTTTGCATCATGCTGCGCGTGATGTCGAGCATGTCCTCCTTCGTGATGCGGCCGAGCGATTTCATATCCATTTCGCTCTTCAGCTGAGGGGCGATGTCCACCAAGCACTGCAAAAGCAGCGGATTGAACGCCCCGCATTCGCCGTTGAGGATCATGCGCATCGATTCTTCGTGCGAGATGGCTTCTTTGTACACCCGCTTGTGGGTCAGGGCGTCGTATACATCCGCCAGCGCAACCACCTGGGCCTCTATTGGGATCTGCTCTCCTACCAGAGCGTCGGGGTATCCGCCTCCGTCGTAGCGCTCGTGGTGCCATCGGCAAATGTCGCGCGCCACCCGCACCAGCTCCTCGTCTGGGTAGTAGCGGGTGCTCTCCAAGATGTTGGCGCCTGCCATGCTGTGGGCCTTCATGACGACCCACTCGTCGGCCGAGAGGGAACCGGGATTGTTCAGGATATGCTCGGGCACCGAGATCTTGCCGATGTCGTGCAAGGAGGAGGCGTTGGCGATCAGCGATATCTTCGATCGGATGGATGCGTAGCGGTCGGACGTGCGGCACAGCTGGGTGAGCAGCATCTTGGTGATGGAGCGGATGTTGAGCACGTGCATGCCGCTTTCGCCGTTGCGGAACTCGACGATATGGCTCAGCAGCTCCACCATGATAAGGTTGCTCTTCTCCTTATCGAGCATCTGCTCGGTCACCATGTTCTCCAGCATGTTCTGCTTGGAGTACAGCATCACGGTGTTCGACGCGCGCCGTTGCACGGTCTTGGGGTCGAAGGGTCGGCTGATGAATTCGGTGGCGCCTAGGTCGTAGGCGTTGTCTATGTACGAGGAAGAGCTTTCCGCGGAGATGATGATGACGGGGACGCGTTCGATCCACTTGTTCTTGCTCATGATGGCGAGCACTTCGAAGCCATCCATTTCGGGCATCACGATGTCGAGCAGCACGAGGGAGATATCGAACTGGTGCTTTTCAAACTGCGAGATGGCCTCCAGTCCGTTTTCGGCTTCTATGATGTCGTACTCGTCGGACAGGATGTCGGCCAGCATGGAGCGGTTCAGTTCGGAATCGTCCACGATCAGAGCAAGGTTGCGGTCCTTCATGGCCCTATCTTTCCTCGGCGTCGTCCGGCAGGGCGTCGATGCGGGCGATCGCCTCTTGATAAACTTGCTTGGTTTCCTTGAACAAAGGCGCGATAGCTTCGTTGGGCTCCTGCGAGCGCAAGGCTTCCGTGAGTTTGGACGAGCAGTCTGCAAGCTTTGTCAGCCCTAAGTTGAGCGATGCCCCTTTGATGGCGTGCGCCGCGCGAAAGGCGGCTTGGTAGTCTTGGTTTTCGACGGCTTCGCACAGATCGTCGAAAGAAGGGTCCCGTCTCATGATGCGCAGGTATTTCACCATGCGCTCGTTCCCGCCGATCCTGCGAAGCGCTTCGGAGTAGTCGGCGTCCATGTGAGCGTAAAGGCTTTCCGACGTCATTTCGCTCGCTCGCCCCGCCTTCGTATTGATTGGATAACGTGCTGATTATTTTACTGTAAAACAAAACGGGCTCCATCTGAAATCTTGAGTGGATTGGATTCAAATACCTTTAAATACGTTGTTTTCCTCCATCGCTCGGGGCAACGTCGCGGCGGGAGCGGACCTTGCGCTAGAATGGGCGCAACGACGATGAGGAAGGACACGAGCATGTTCGAACCGGTGAAAATAGCGCCATCCATTCTGTCGGCCGATTTCATGCATCTCGGTCGCGACATCGAGCTGATCGAGAAAGCGGGCGCAGGATACGTCCACGTCGACGTCATGGACGGCCATTTCGTGCCGAACCTCACGATGGGCGTGCCCGTCGTCAAGCAGCTGAAGAAGGCCACGAGCCTGCCGCTCGACGTGCATCTCATGATAGCGAACCCGCTGGAGCAGCTGCCTTGGTTCCTCGATGCAGGAGCGGACTCGGTGACCGTGCATGCCGAGGCGCTCGACGCCGACGGGCTGGCGCGCGCCGTCGCGGCCATTCATGCGGCGGGGGCGAAGGCGGCCGTCAGCGTCAAGCCCCGCACGGCGGTCGGCGCGCTGGCGCCGGTGCTTGCCGATCTGGACATGGTGCTGGTCATGAGCGTAGAGCCGGGATTCTCCGGGCAGAGCTACATCGAGGGCAGCGAGGCTAAGGTGACGCGCATCACCGAGATGGCGCGTGCGGTGGGCGCCTCTCCGCTCATCCAGGTGGACGGCGGCATCGGGGAGGTCACGGCTCCTATCGTGGCCGCAGCCGGAGCCGACGTGCTCGTGTGCGGAAACGCCGTTTTCGCGGCCGAGGATCCTGCCGCCGCGCTCGCGGCGGTGCAGGCGGCGGCCGAGGAGGCGCGCCTGGCGGCGCTGGCCGTGTCGAAGGAGGCGTAAGCGCAATGGCGTCCGTGCCGAACGACTACGTGTACCTCGACTACGCCGCGACGGCGCCCTTATGCGAGGAGGCCGCCGAGGCCATGGCCCCTTATCAGGTGCCCGGCCGCGCGAACCTCGCGGTCGGCGGCAACGCGAATTCGCTCCACGGGCCCGGCCGTGCCGCGTTCGCCGCGCTCGAGGAAGCGCGCCGATCCATCGCGCGCGACCTCGGCGCGCGTCGTCCCGACGAGATCGTGTTCACCAGCGGCGCCACCGAGGCCGACGACGCGGCCCTGCTGGGCATCGCGCAGGCCGCCGCGGACGAGCGCCGTCGGCGCGGAGCAGGGGATTTCGTCCCGCACGTCGTGGTCACCGCGGTCGAGCACGACGCTGTGCTGGCGCCCGCGAAGCGTCTGGAATCGCAGGGTTTCCGCGTCACGCGGCTCGCCCCGAACCGTCAGGGCTTCATCGAGGAGCGCGCGTTGGAGGCGGCGCTCGACGCCGATACGGTGCTCGTGTCGGTGCAGGCCGCCAACAGCGAAGTCGGCAGCATCCAGCCCATCGCCGATCTCGCCCGTGTCGCGCACGATCATGCCGCGCTGTTCCACACCGATGCCGTGCAGGCGCTGGGGAAAGCTCGCGTGAACCTGCAGGAGCTCGACGTGGACGCCGCGTCCTTCTCGGCTCATAAGGTGGGCGGCCCCAAAGGCGCCGGCGCGCTGTATCTGCGCGCCCGCACGCCGTTTCATGCCTACGCTATTGGCGGCGGCCAGGAAGGAGGCCGGCGCAGCGGCACGCAGAACGTGGCCGGCATCGTCGGGTTCGCGGCAGCCGTGCATGCGGCGACCGCGATGCAGGAGGCGGAGGCGGCTCGCCTGCGGGTTCTGCGCGACAGGCTGTACGAGCGGCTGGGCGCCATCGACGCGGTGGAGGCCACCGTGGACGTTGCGCCGGGCAGCGAGGATTTCCTTCCGAACATCGTGCATGTGCTGGTGGACGGTTTGGAAAGCGAAACGCTCATCCTTCGCTTCGACATGCAGGGCTTCGGCGTGTCGGGCGGGTCTGCCTGCTCGTCGCACTCGCTGGAACCCAGCCACGTGCTGCGTTCCCTCGGCATCGACGCCGACCGCGCGCACGGCGCCCTGCGCATCTCGATGGGGCGCTACACCGACGAAGCCGATGTCGAAGCCTTCGCGGTCGCCATGGAGAAGAGCCTGAACTGGAACTGAGGATCGAGGACGCGCGAGCTTGGTCGCGTCGATGAGCGTCGAGGAGCGCTGAGCCTATGGAATTGATCACCACGCACACCCACACCTGCTTCACCAACCACGGTGAGGGCACGGTGGAAGAGCTCGTGTCCGCCGCCGTCGCGGCGGGCGTCTCCACCATCGCGGTCACCGAGCACTATCCGATGACCGCGACGTTCGACCCCGACCGCTACCTGTCGATGCCGGCCGAGCGGATGGGGGAGTACCTGGCCGCCGTCGAGGCCGCGCGCGAGGCGCATCCCGAGATCGAGGTGCTGGTCGGCTGCGAGATGGACTGGCTGGGAGACGACGAGGACCGCGTCATCACGGCGGAGGACGTCGCGCCGTTCCAGCTGATCTTGGGCTCGGTGCATCTCGTCGACCGCTGGCCTTTCGACGACCCCGCCCAGCGCGGCCGCTGGGACGAGGTGGGCGCCGATCTTATCTGGCGGCGCTACTTCGAAGTGTGGTGCGAGGCCGTGTCCTCCGACGCGCCCTTCCACGTGATGTCGCATCCCGATCTGGCGAAGAAGTTCGGGTTCTACCCCAGCTTCGACCCGCAGCCGTTGTACGAGCAGGCTGCCGAGGCGTGCGCCGCGGCCGGACGCATGGTGGAGGTGAACACGTCGGGATCCTACTACGCCTGCAAGGAGATGTTCCCCGCGCCGGCGCTGCTGGCCGCGTTCTGCCGCGCCGGCGTGCCCTGCACGGTGGGCACCGACGCGCACGTGCCCGCCAACGTCGCGCGCGACATCGAGAAAGCCTATCGCCTTATGTACGAGGCGGGTTATAGAACGGTAACGGTCCCGACAGCCGACGGCGACCGTCGGGCCATCGCTATCGAGTAACGTGGGATCGAAAGTCTAGTTCGAACACGAGCGAAGGAGCCGCGCCATGGTTGCAGCGAAGAAGAACCAGAAGGATTCCAAGGGTCGGGAAGGTTTGGCGCGCCGTGCGTCGGGGTTGCTTTCCAAGCCTGTCACGGCGGTCACCACCGGCGCGCTCGAGCGCGCGCTGCTGGCCGAGTTTCCGGCTGCCGACGCCGAGCCGTGGGATCGCACCGGCATGTCGGTGGGCGATCCGGCGCGCCTGATCACGGGTGTGGCCGTCGCGCTCGACCCGACGGTCGAAGCTATCGAGGCGGCTGCGAACATGGGTGCGAACGTGCTGGTCACTCATCATCCGGCGTTCCTCGCGCCGCCCGCCTCCTTCATGCCGGCCTCCTCGGTGGCGGCCAATCCGGGCGCGGGCGTGTGGCGCGCGGTCGAGCGCGGCGTATCCATCCTGTCGTACCATACGGCGCTCGACGTGAGCGTGCGGGCGCAACGCGTGCTGCCCGGCATGCTGAGCCTGACGTTTCAGCAGGTGCTCGATCCCATTCCCGGGTCGCGCGAGAAGGGCTACGGTCAGCTGTGCACCCTCGGCGAGGACGACGGGCTCACGCTGGGACAGCTGGCCGCGCGCTGCACCTCGGTGTTCGGCCGGGCGCCGCGCGTATGGGGCGACTTCCCTCGCGAGCTCGACCGCGTGGTCACCTGCACGGGGTCGGCCGGCGATCTGGGCCGCGCGTGTCTGCGGGCGCAGGTGGACTGCCTCGTGTGCGGCGAGATCAAGTACCATGATGCGCTCGAGCTCTCCCAGGCGGGCTTGGCCGTCGTCGATCTCGGTCATGACACCAGCGAGCTGCCGCTCGCAGCCGTGCTGGCTGCTGCGGTGGAAAACGCAGGAATTCCCGGTGATCTGGTGACGGTGCTCGATCAGGGAGATAACTGGTCGTACCCTGAAACGGTACGGGTATAATGCTAAGGAGCGTCGCAGCGGCGGCGCTCCGTTCGAACAAAGGATGCGCATGCACGTAGACACCGACGATCTTGCCACGCTGCTGAAGATGCAGCATCTCGACCTGGAAGCCATGCGCGACAAGAAGAAGCTCGAAGAGCTTCCCCAGCGCGCCGTCATCCTGGAAGCGCGCTCGAAGAAGAAGGCGATCGAGCAGAAGCGAGCCCAGCTCGACGCGCTCCATGCGAAAGCCGACGCGCAGCTTTCGCGTATCGACGACGAGGATCGCTCGCTTTCCGAGAAGCAGCGTCAGGTGCAGAGCGAGATCGACGCGGTGCGCGGCGACTACCGCGGCGTGGAGGCGCGCACGAAGGAGCTCAACGGCTTCGCGAAGCGCCGCAACACGCTGGAAGCCGACCTGACCGCCGTCGGCGACGAGCTGGCGAAGATCGAAGGCGTGCAGGCGCAGGTGGCATCGGCGTTAGAGAGCTTGGAGCGCCAGGAGGCCGAGGCCACGGCGGCGTTCGTGAAGGAAGGCGGCGCGCTCAAAGACGCGCTCGCGTGCATCGAGGCCGAACGAGCGATGCTGGCGTCCTCGTTGCCCGCCGACCTGCTTGACGCCTATAAGAAAACGGCCGCGCGCACGGGCGGCGTGGCCGTGGGACGCTTGCAAGGCTCGAATTGCGGCGTGTGCCGCATGGCCATCGAGGGCGGCCGCCTCATCGACATGAAGGGCCAGGGCAACGTGGCTCCGTGCCCTCAGTGCGGAAGGCTGCTCATCCTGGAGTAGGGGATACGGCGCGGGCCCTGCTCGCGCCCATCGAGAGAACGACAAAAAGCCCGCGCGAGCGGGCTTTTCAATGTCGGCTTGTTGGCCGGCCTCATCGGCCGGCGGACGTGCTATGCGCGCTCGACCTTGCCGGCCTTCATGCACTTCGTGCAGACGTTGGCCTTGCGGACGTGACCCTCTTTGTCCTTGATGGTCACGCGCTGAATGTTCGGACGGAACCAGCGGTTCGTCACGCGGTGCGAGTGGCTGACGTTGCGTCCTGCGCTCGGCGCCTTACCGCAAACTTCACAAATCTTCGACATCGTTCATCACTCCATGTACGTTGGGTACTCATCGGCAAAAACCGTTGATGACAAAAAAGCCCTCACACTATAGCACATAAACGAAAAGGGTTACAAGAATTTTTCGTGTAGTATACTTTCGCCTGCTACCAGGCGCGCCGCACAGCGGCAAGCCCTTGCGCTATACTGCGTTAGCAGGTTTTTTGTCGTGCGCGGCACCCCCGCGCCGTGAAAGGAATGCCATGAACGATACGATAGCGGGCAACCTCCACGTTGCCAATGACGTACTGGCCGACATGGTCGGCAATGCAGCGCTCGAGTGCTACGGCGTCGTGGGCATGGCCGCCCCGAACGCCGCCGACGGCATCGCGAAGATCCTCCCCGCGTCCCGCCTGCGCCGCGGCGTGGTGGTCACCACTACGGAGGTCGGCGTGCACGTGGAGCTGTACGTCGTCATCGAGTACGGCACGAACATCAACACGGTGTCGCAGAACCTCGTCGACCAAGTGACGTTCGCGTTGAGCGAGTACGCTCGCGTTCCGCTCGACGGCGTCGAGGTGCACGTGCAGGGCGTGAAGGTGCGCAAGTAGCGCGTCCTCCCTGCCATGATGAGCCGCTGCCCGCCCGGAGAGAGGGGCGAAGGCGCTCTGCGGCATAACGTTTAAGGAGAATAGATCAGCATGCCAGAACCCTATACCGCGAACGACCTGCTCAACGCCATCGCCGTCGCGAGCAAGACCCTGAGCGAGCGCAAGGACGAGATCAACCGTCTGAACGTGTTCCCGGTGCCCGACGGCGACACGGGCACGAACATGTCGCTGACGCTGGAGACGGTCGTCGAGAACCTGGCCAACCTGCCCATCGGGGCGGCCGGCGCGGAAATTCGCAAGGCGATCACGACCGGCGCGCTCATGGGCGCACGCGGAAACTCCGGTGTCATTACCTCGCAAATTTTGCGCGGCCTGTGCGAGGGCAGCGTAGGCCATGACGAGCTGAACGCCGACAGCATCGACGCGGCGTTCGCGAAATCGCAGGAAGTGGCGTTCCAGGCCGTCCGCAAGCCGGTCGAGGGCACCATCCTCACCGTGCTGCGCGACAGCGCCGCCGCCGCGAAGCACGCCCGTAAGAAGAAGATGGGCTGCGACGAGGCGCTGGCCTACGTGGTGGAGGAGGCCTACGCCTCCGTGCAGCGCACGCCCGACCTGCTGCCCGTGCTCAAGGAGAACGGCGTGGTGGACGCGGGCGGCTTCGGCCTGGCCATCTTCTTCGACGCGTTCGTCTCAGCGCTGCTGGGCAAGGAAGGCCCCATGGTGGACGAGCTGGCGTTCGCGCGCGGCACGGCGCCGAAGGTGGAGATCGAGCAGATCAACGACTGGGAGGGGTCGGCGTACCGCTACTGCACCGAGTTCCTCGTGCATTCCGACACGGTGGACGTGGACGCGGCCAAGGACTTCCTGCCCACGATGGGCGACTGCGACCTCATGGTGGGCATGCACCCCAACTTCAAGGTGCACGTGCACTCGAACCGCCCCGACCAGGTGCTGGGCTGGTTCCTCACGCACGATGCGCAGATCTCCGAGGTGCACATCCACAACATGCAGCAGCAGAGCGCCGCGCGCACCGACGCGCTGGCCGCCGAGCAGGGGGAGGCGCCCAAGCCGCTCGGATTCGTGGCCGTGGCCGCGGGCGAGGGCAACGCGAAGATCCTCAAGAGCCTGGGCGTGGACGTGGTGGTGTCCGGCGGGCAGACCATGAACCCGTCCACGAAGGACCTGCTTGATGCGGCGGGTCAGGTGAACGCCGACGCCGTCATCATCCTGCCCAACAACAAGAACATCATCATGGCCGCCCAGAGCGCCTGCGAGCTGGCCGAGACGCCGTGCGCCGTGGTTCCCACGAGAAGCGTGCCCGAGGCGTTCGCCGCCCTGTTCGGTTTCGACGAGGGCGCCAGCCTCGAAGAGAACGTCGAGTCGATGACCGAGGCCTACGCCGACGTGAAGACCGGCGAGGTGACCGTGGCAATCAAGGATTCCAAGGACGCGCACGACAACCCCATCAAGGAGGGCGACGTCATCGGCATCGCCGACGGGGCCATCGAGGCCGTGGGCTCCACGACCGAGGACGTGGTCATGGCGCTGCTCGGCACGATGGAGGCCGAAGACGCCGACACGCTCACCATCCTGGCGGGCGAGGATATGGGGGATGACGCCTTCGACGCGCTGATCGCGCGCATCGAGGATGCCTACGACGACCTCGAGATCGACGCCCACCGCGGCGACCAGCCCTTGTACCCGGTGGTCATGTCCGTTGAATAACGACCGGCCCGACAGACTTGCAGCAACGCTCGCGCTCGACGAATCGGTCGGGCGCGTTCGTTTGGTGAGCCCGGCGCGCGCTCGCGCGCTCGACGGGCTCGGCATCCGCACGGTGCGCGACCTGGCCACGCACTTCCCGCGGCGCTACATCGACCTCTCGCGCAAGGCAACCGTGGCCGCTGGGGTCATCGGCGAGCAGTGCACCGTCGAAGGCGCGGTGCACGAGATCAAGCTCAAGAAGCCCAAGCCGCGCCTCACGCTCGTTGAGCTGTCGCTCGTGGACGGCACGGGCGTGCTCATGGTGACGTGCTTTCGTCAGCCATGGCTCATGGACCAGGTGAAGCCCGGCATGCGCATCGCGGTGGCGGGCAAGCTGGAATTCAACTACGGCTTCAAGCGCATGACGAACCCGTATCTGGAAGTCCTCGACGGCGAAGGGGCGGCCGAGGGCATGATCATCCCCGTGCATCCCGCTTGCGAGAAGATATCCGCTGCGTGGATGCGACGGCTCGTGGGAAACGCGTTGGAGGCCGTATGCGGGCTGCATGATCCGCTGCCGCTCGAGCTGCGTGCGAAGTACCGCCTGATGAGCCGCGGCGCGGCGCTGTCGTGCATCCACTTCCCGCATGCGATGGACGAAGTGGCCGAGGCGCGCCGCCGCCTCGTGTACGAGGAGCTGCTGCTGCTCGAGCTGATGCTCATGCGCGAGTCGCGCGAGCGCACGGACGGGTGCGAACCGGTCGTCCACGCGGTGGACGGGCCGCGCATGGCGGCGCTCGCCGAGGCGGTGCCCTTCCGGCTTACCGACGAGCAGGAGGAGGCCAAGCGCGACATCCTCGCCGCCCTCGCTGCGCCGCAAACGGCGAACCACCTGCTGCTGGGCGACGTGGGCACCGGCAAGACCGTCGTCGCCGCCTTCGCGCTCGCGGCGGCCGCGGACACGGGTGCGCAGGCTCTGCTCATGGCTCCCACCGAGGTGCTCGCGCGCCAGCACGGCAAGAGTCTGGGGCCGCTGTTCGATGCCGCCGGCATCTCCTGGGCGGTGCTGACCGGCTCCACGCCCTCGGCCGAACGCGAGGCCGTCCTCGCGCGCGTGGCGGAGGGCTCGGTGGACGTGCTCATCGGCACGCACGCGCTGCTCGAGGACGATGTGGCGCCCAGGCGGCTCAGCCTCGTGGTCATCGACGAGCAGCAGCGCTTCGGCGTGGAGCAGCGCGCCAAGCTGCTGGCGAAGGGCGATGCGCCCGACGCGCTGTACCTCACGGCCACGCCCATCCCGCGCTCGCTGGCGCTGGCGCTGTTCGGCAACCTGACCTTGTCCTACCTCAAGCACCGACCGCACGACGCGGCGCAGCGCGCCACGTTCGTGCATCAGAAGGCCGACCGCGGCCATGCCTACGACGCCGCCCGCGCGGCGCTCGCGCGCGGCGAGCAGGTGTACGTGGTGTGCCCCCTCATCGGCCAGGATAGCGGCGAGCGCGACGCGAAGGCGGCGGACGGCGGAAGCGGCGGACGGCGGCGCGAGGCGGACGAGGAGGCCTACGAGTACGCCGCCATCAGCATCGAGACCGATGACGACCTGGAGGGCGACGACGTGGCGGCCGCCGCGAAAGAGGCGTCCTACTTGCAGGGAACCGTGTTCGCCGATTATCGGGTCGAGCTTTTGCACGGGCGCATGCCCGCTTCCGAGAAGCAGGCCGTCATGCAGCGCTTCCGCGACAACGAGACGCAAGTGCTCGTGGCCACGACGGTTATCGAGGTGGGTGTGGACGTGCCCAACGCCACGGTCATGATCGTTGAAGACGCCGACCGCTTCGGATTGTCGCAGCTGCACCAGCTGCGCGGCCGCGTCGGCCGCGGCGAGAAAGCCGCCGAGGTGCATCTCGTGTCGGCCTCGAAGTCCGACGCCGCCCTTACGCGCCTGTCCGCGATGGTCGACACCGACGACGGCTTCGAGCTGGCCAGCTACGACTTGTCGCTGCGCCGCGAGGGCGATATCCTGGGCAACCGGCAGCACGGCGCGTCGGGCCTCAAGCTGGTGAACGTCATGCGCGACGGCGCGGTGATCGAGGCCGCGCACGCCGACGCGGCGGCCATCCTGGAAGAGGATCCGAACCTGGAACTGCCCGCGCACCGCGCGCTTGCGCGCGAGGTGCGCATCGTGTACGCCAACGACCACGTGGCGCAAGGAGGCTGATACGCAATGAGGATCATCGCAGGCGAGTTTCGCGGGCGCACGCTCAAGGCGCCGAAGGGGGAGGGCACCCGCCCCACCACCGACCGCGTGCGCGAGGCCATGATGAGCACGGTGCACAGCGCGCGCGGCGGATTCGACGACGCGGTGGTGCTCGACGCGTTCGCAGGGTCGGGCGCGCTCGGCCTGGAGGCGCTCAGCCGCGGGGCGCGCAGCGTCCAGT
>NZ_GL622579.1:509332-514272 GCF_000185625.1 Eggerthella sp. 1_3_56FAA | reverse complement strand
GCTGAAGGACGTGCCCTACGCGCGTCCACCGTTCGACCTCGTGTTCCTCGACCCGCCGTACGCATGCGCCGCCGCCGAGGTGCTCGGGCTCGTCGTCGCGTTGCGCACGCGCGCGGCGCTGTCCGACGATGCCATCGTGGTGTACGAGCATGCCTCGGCGGCGAACGACGAGGTGGAGGAAGCGGCAAAAGCGCGCGATTTGTCTATTGCGCAGCGCAAGAAGTACGGGGATACTGTCGTGGACGTGCTGCGCGCTACAGCGCTGCACGATGCGATCGACTGAAACCAAGAAGGAACGGAAAGCCTTACATGAAACGTGCACTGACGCCCGGAACGTTCGATCCTATCACGAGCGGACACCTCGATGTCATCACCCGAGCAGCGCAGCTGGTGGACGAGGTCGTCGTCGCCGTGGCGGCCTCGCCGAAGAAGAAGCCCCTGTTCTCCCTCGAAGAACGTGCCGAGCTGGTACGTCGGGCGACGAGCCATCTGCCCAACGTCCGCGTCGAACCGTTCGACGAGCTGCTCGTCGACCTTGCGGCGAAGCTCGACGCCACCGTGGTCATCAAGGGCCTGCGCGCAATCACCGACTTCGAGTACGAGTTTCAAATGACCGCGCTCAACTACCAGCTGAACCAGGAGCTGGAGACGTTGTTCATCATGTCGCCGCCGCAGTACATGTATCTGTCGTCGTCTATCGTGCGCGAGATCGCGAGCCTGCACGGCGACGTGGCGCAGTTCGTTCCCGCATGCGTGAACGAGGCGTTGCTGAAGAAGTTCGGCGACGCGTAGAAACTGCCCGTTAGCAGGTCACGGTTTCGCGTCGGCGCGGTTCCGACCGGGTAAAATGTGCGCGCTTTGTGCATTGGAGGTTGGCTTTCCCAACAGACATGCTAGAATACTGCGACGCATGCACGCGAGGATACCCGTGCGCGCCAACGCAGATGAAACGCAGCACGCCTGGGTGGAAGGACAATCATGGACGAAACAGGAGTCTTGGGGCTGTTGGAAGAGCTCTCGATTCTGCTTGAGGACTCTAAGCCGGTTTTCGGCAAGGGCAACATGCGCCAGGTCGACATCGCCGCGGCGTTCGAGATCATGGATGAGATCCGCGACACGTTCCCCAGCGAGTTCGCTCAGGCCCGTCAGATCGTTCGCGAGCGCCAGAGCTTGCTCGACGATGCCGAGGCCGAGGCCAACCGCATGATCGAGGATGCACGCAGCCAGGCCATGACCATCGCCAGCGAGCAGGAGATCGTCCGCATCTCCCAGCAGCAGGCCGACCAGGTGCTCTCCGACGCCCGCGAGCTGGAGCGCCAGACCCGTGCCGGCGCCGAGGACTACGCCGACGAGGTGTTCGGCCATGTCGAGCAGAGCCTCGATACGCTGCTCAACAACGTGCGGCGCTGCCGTGATCGCTTGAACGCCAATTCTTTGGCCTCGGGGCGCTAAATGGACGCGCTCCGCATCCAGGTACCCCACGAGCTCTTCGCTCCGGCGGAGAGTTCTCATTTTGAAGGCTCGATCGCCATCCACGTTATGAAGGCCGGCCCGGATCTGTACGATTTCGCGGGGCCGCTTGCCTGGCAAGCGGACATCTCCAACACCGGCGACGCGCTCCTGGTCACCGGCACGGTTGAAGGCGAGGCCAAAACGGCTTGCGCGCGCTGCCTCGACGAGGTTTCGTTCCCGGTGACGGGCGAGATCGAAGGCTATTTTCTGCTCGACGAGACGAAGGCTGCGCCCGAGGATATGGACGAGGACGAGTTCGACGTGCTGCCCGCCGACAAAGTCATTGACCTGGAACCGCTCATCACCGCGGCGCTGCTGCTGGAGTTTCCTCTGATCCCGTTGTGCGACGAGGAGTGCAAGGGCCTCTGCCCCCAGTGCGGCGCGAACCTGAACGAGGGTCCCTGCGGCTGCGAGCCCGCCGCAGACGACGATGACGACATGCCGCCGAACCCCTTCGCCGCGCTCAAGGACTTTCCCTTCGACGAGCCGCAGAACTAGCTTCGCACGACCGAACGCCCGCCCTTCACGGCGGGCGTTCTTTTTTTTTCTCTCCTTGACAACCCGTCGTGCGCTCTCTAGAATGCTAGTTAGTTACTCAAGTAACTAACTAGCAGAGAGGAGGCGCGCCGCATGAACATCGACCCGGGAAGCGACGTCCCCTTGTTCGTCCAGATCGCCGAGGGTATCGAGGAGGATATCTTCACCGGCTCGTACGCCGAGGGAGACCGCATCCCGTCGACCAACGAGCTGTCCGCGCTTTTGGGCATCAATCCGCACACCGTCCTCAAAGGCATGAACATCCTCGTGGACGAGGGCATCATCTACAAGAGAAGGGGGATGGGCATGTACGTGCAGACGGGAGCCGGCGAGAAGGTGCGCGCCAAGCGCCGAAACGCGTTCGACGAGCGGTTCGTGCAAGCGCTTGTCGCCGAGGCGAAGAAGCTCGGCCTGACGAAACAGCAGGTCGTCGACCTGGTGGAGAAAGGATACGACCATGCGTGAGATACGCGTCGACCATGTGTCGAAGTCGTTCGGCAAGGCGAAGGCGCTCGACGACGTGTCGCTGTCCTTCGAGCACGGGAAGATCCATGCGCTGCTCGGACGCAACGGGGCGGGAAAGTCGACGCTGCTCGGCCTCATCGCGAACCGCCTGGTTCCCACGAGCGGCCGCATCTTCGTGGACGGCGAGCCCGCCGCCGACAACGCGCGAGCCTTGGCCAAGCTGTACTGCATGAACGACAAGAAGATGTATCCCGAGAACCTGCGCCTCGACAACCTGTTCAAGGAGATGGGGCGCTTCTACGAGGGATTCGACCGGACGGCCGCTGCGGGCTTTGCCGAGGCGTTCGGGCTGGACCTGCGCAAGAAGATCGGATCGCTGTCCACGGGCTACCGCTCCATCTACCAGCTGGTCGTCGGGCTGTCGCTGGACGTGGACTACCTGCTGCTCGACGAGCCGGTGCTGGGCTTGGACGCCAATCATCGCGAGCTGTTCTACAAGCTGCTGCTGGACGATTACCTGGAGAAGCAGCGCACGGTGATCATCGCCACGCACCTCATCGAGGAGGTGGCGAACCTCGTGGAGCAGGTGACCATCGTCGACCGCGGACGGGTGCTGCTGGCCTCGTCGGCCGAGGAGCTGCGCGCGAGCGGCTACAGCGTGTCGGGGCGCACGGCGGACGTGGCCGCCTACTGCGCGGGGATGGAGGTGCTCGACGTGGAGGAGCTGGGCGGCTTGAGCGTGGCGTACGTGCAGGGCAAGCCCGACGCGGCGCGCCTGAACGAGCGGCTGGACGTCGCGCCGCTCAACCTGCAGAAGCTGTTCGTGAAACTGACCGAGAAGGAGGAAGCGCGATGAGGAAGTTCAAGGCGATCGTCCGCTATCAGATGGCCGACATCCTGTTCTCGATGAGCGTGTTCTTCATCGTGTTCGCGGTCTGCTTCGGGCTCGGGTGGGCGATCATCGCATTCGCCGGCGAAGGGGGCACGCCGTTCAAGGGCATGTACCTGTGGATGTGCGTGTTTCTGGGTCTGTGCGGCGGCATATCGTATTCCATCGACTTCAAGTTCGCGCTGCAATGCGGCGTGACCCGCGCCCAGGCGTATCTGAGCACCGCGCTGTCGTTCGGCGTGGTGGCGCTCGTCTTCGCCCTGGTCGACCAGCTGCTTTTGGCGGTGCTGCCCCTGTGGGGCGAGCAGTCGATAGTCGCGCTGTACGGCGAGGGCTACGGGCCGGGGCTTCTCGGCTTCGCCTGGACGCTCGCGTTCAACCTGGCCATCGTGTTTCTGTCCTACGCGCTGGTGGTGCTGCACGGACGCGTGGGGAAGGCTCCGTTCTTGCTGGGGCTTCTGGCGTTCGGCCTCCTGGCGTTCGTGCTGGTGCCCACCGTCTTCCAGGTGGTGCCGGGCGCGGCCGACGCTGCAGGGGCGGTTCTTCTCCCTGCGCTCGGGTTCACGGCTCAGGGGATCGTCCTGGCGAACCCCATCGTGCTGTTCGCCGTCGTCGCCGTGCTGTCGGCGCTCGCCGCCTACCTGCTGACGCGCCGCGCGGAAGTGCGCTGACGCCTGCGTCCGACGCTCCCGATAACGCATCTTCGCTCCGAAAACACGCTCCAGATGCTGAGGCGTGTTTTTCGGGCGAAGATGCGCTTCCCGACCCGCCGCGGCGCGCCGGCAACGCAGCGGCTAACGGAGCGCGACGGTGCGGCAACCTCCTCCCGCCGCGCCCGTCCTTCCACACGACGGCTCCGTACCATGGAGCGGATGTGCAAGCATTCGGAGCATGACGGGAGGCGAGGCGCGCGTGGATGCACGCAACGATCGGCGGGAGGGACCTTCGCGCGACGGCCGTACGGCCCTCGGGCGGCTCTCGCGGCGCGCGTCGTTCGTCCTCGTTGCGGGCGCAGCGGGCGCCGCCTCGTCCATCGTGCTCACTCTGTCCACGGGGTTCGCGCAAAGCCTTCCGGCCCGTTTTCCCTGGCTGCTGCTGGCGCTGCCGGTCCTCGGCGCGCTGTCCGTGGGGCTGTATCGTCTGCTGCGCCTGCCCGCGGCCCTGACCACCGAAGGCGTCGTCGACGAGCTGCGCGCGGGCCGTCGCGTCCCGGGAAGCCTTACGGTCGGGATACTGGGCGGCAGCTGCCTTACGCTGCTGGGCGGCGGCTCGGTCGGCATGGAGGCGGGCGCGCTGCAGATGGGCGCGTCGACGGGCTCCGTGCTGGGCCGCGCGTTCAAGCTGCCGCCCGCGCGCGGCCGCGACGGCGCTTCCGACGGCTATCCGGGCGCCATCGGCATGGCCGCGGCGTTCAGCGCCCTGTTCTTCGCCCCGTTGGGGTCGTGCATGTTCGTGCTGGAGCTCGTGCGCTTCGACCGCGCGGTGCTGCGGCATGCGCCCGCCATGCTGGCAGCCGCCCTCGTCGTCTACGCCATCG
>NZ_GL622579.1:502812-508920 GCF_000185625.1 Eggerthella sp. 1_3_56FAA | reverse complement strand
CGCGGCCGCCGGCCGCTGCCCGCTGACGGCGCTGCTCATGGGCGCCGAGATATTCGGCTGGTTGGCGCTTCCGTTTCTGCTGATAGCGGTGGCTGCGGCGTACGCCGGCAGCTACGACGTGGGCGTGTTCGGCCGCGGCGCGGCAAGCGAGCTCGCGCGCGTGCGCCGGCGTGCGCGGCGCGACGAGCCGTCGCTCGAGGAGGATCGATGAGGATGCGCGAGAACGAGCGGCAACCGCGGCGCCGCGTTTACGCGAAGCCCGTGAAGCGCCGGGCCCCGCGCCGATTCGAGGCGCTCGGGGCTCGAAGGAGCGGTACAATGTGGGGCATGGAAACCCTGAAAAAGCTCAAGCAGAAGGCGGGCTCGCGCGAAACCGAGCCGTCCGCCGGCGCGGCGCCGGAGCAAGGCGCCGCGTCCTCGACCGCCCCGGACGCGAGCCCGGTCTCGGCGCGTCAGGTGCTCGCGAAGTTCGCGAGCTATTATAGACCCTATACCTTCCTGTTCGTGTTCGATCTCGTGTGCGCGACGGTGCTGGCCTGCGTCGACTTGGCGTTCCCCCAGTTCCTGAGCTTCTTCACGAAGGACTTCTTCCAAAGTTCGCCTGAGGCTATCATCGGCTCGCTTTGGTGGATCGCGCTCTTGTTCGTCGTGCTGTACGGCGTGCGCACGGCCTGCCAGTACTTCATCACCAGCTGGGGTCACATCATGGGCGCGCGCATGGAGGCCGACATGCGTATGGACCTGTTCAAGCAGTACCAGCGCCTGAGCTTCTCCTATTACGATCGCAACAACACCGGCGAGATGATGAGCAAGCTGGTCACCGACCTGTTCGACATCTCGGAGCTGGCCCATCACGGGCCGGAGAACCTGTTCATCTGCATCCTCAAGATCGTGGGCTCGTTCGCGCTGCTGTTCCTGATCAACGTGCCGCTGACCGCCATCATGCTGGTGGCGACGCTGCTTCTGGCCGCGTACTCGTTCTGGCGCAACTACCAGAAGCGCGTCATCTTCACCGAGAACCGCAAGAAGATGGCCGACATCAACGCGCGCCTGCAGGACTCGCTCGGCGGCATCCGCGTGGTGAAGTCGTTCGGCAACGAGCCGGTGGAGATCAAGAAGTTCGACCGCACGAACGCCCGCTTCGTGGCCACGAAGGAGAGCTCGTACAGGTTCATGGGGTCGTTTCATGCGGTGAACTCGCTGTTCATCGGCGTGCTGTACACGGTTACCATCGTGGGCGGCGGCTACTTCGTGGCCACGGGCGGCCTTGCGGTGTCGGATCTGGCCATCTACGCGCTGTACATCGGCATCTTCATCTCGCCCATCGAGCAGCTCATCAACTTCGTCGAGACGTTCCAGAAGGGCTACGCCGGGTTCCGCCGCTTCATGGAGGTGCTGGCCGTGCGACCCGACATCGCCGACGCGCCCGACGCGGTGGACCTGGGCGCCGCCGAGCGCGCCCGCTGCGGCGGCCCGGATGGGCACGTGGCCGGCGAGGTGCGCTACCGCGACGTGCATTTCAGCTACGACGGCGTCCACGAGGTGCTGCGCGGGCTGGACCTGGCCATCCCGGCGGGCGCGACGGTGGCGCTCGTGGGGCCGTCGGGAGGCGGCAAGACCACCACGTGCTCGCTCTTGCCCCGTTTCTACGATCCGGAGCGCGGCTCGGTGGAGATCGACGGCATCGACATCCGCGCCGTCACCGTCGAGTCGCTGCGCGACGCCATCGGCATCGTGCAGCAGGATGTGTACCTGTTCGGCGGCACCATCCGCGACAACATCGCTTACGGGCGCCCCGACGCCACGACGGCCGAGATCGTGGAGGCGGCGAAGCGCGCCAACATCGACGCATTCGTGCGCGGGCTGCCCGACGGCTACGACACCTACGTGGGCGAGCGCGGGGCCCGCCTGTCCGGCGGGCAGAAGCAGCGCATCGCCATCGCGCGCGTGTTCCTGAAGGACCCGCGCATCCTCATCCTCGACGAGGCCACGAGCGCGCTGGACAACGAGAGCGAGCGGGCCATCCAGAAGTCGCTCGAGGAGCTGTCCGCCGGGCGCACGACGCTCGTCATCGCGCACCGCCTGTCCACCATACGCGGTGCCGACCTCATCGCGGTGGTGGAGGACGGGCGCGTGGCCGAGCGCGGCACGCACGAGCAATTGCTGGCCCTCGGCGGCACCTACGCCCACTACTACGAGATGCAGTTCGGCCCGGTGGAGCAGGGCGCGGTTTTGTGAAACCTGGGTGCGGATTGGATTTTGCGGGTGATCGGGGCTTGCGGCGCGGGTTCTCGTTTGGTACTATACCGTTTCGCGTGTTTACTTAAGCGAGAACGAGCGATCGTGATCGCTCGGCTTAAAGAAGGAGATAGAGAATCATGGCAGTACCTAAGCGCAAAATGGGCCGTGCCCGCACCCACGCCCGTCGCAGCACCAACGACAAGATCGCGGCGCCCTCGCGTTCCGTGTGCCCGCAGTGCGGCGAGGTCAAGCTTCCGCATCGCGTGTGCCCGAACTGCGGCTTCTACAAGAACCGCGAAGTCATCGAGACGGAGTAGCGTACCGTTCATGCGCGCGCGTTCTGCCGCCGCGCATTGACAAGCCTCCTCGCACATCGCGCTTCGCGTGCGATGCGCCGGGAGGCTTTTCTTGCATTCCGCCGTTCTGCGAACGGCGGAACCGCTCGACACTGCGAGGCTTTGATGCACCTGATCTTGCCCTTGCGCGTTTCCTCTTCGCGTATCGAAGCATGCTTCCTCGAAGGGGTCGGCGCTGTGCCGCGTCTGCGCTGGCGCAATATCAGGTACCTCAAAGCCTCTCGCTGACCGATACGCGAGAGTGAGGTTTTCGATATGTCTGACGAAAAGGTCGTTGTTGCCGTCGATGCCATGGGGGGCGACGATGCTCCCGGCGTGGTGCTCGACGGCGTCGCCCAGGCGCTTGCCTCCGACCCTGCCCTCGAGATCGTCCTGTGCGGGCCTGCCGACGTGGTGGAGCCGTTCGCCGCCGCCCACGAGCGCTGCACGCCGCAGGCATGCAGCGAGGTCATCGCCATGGCGGAGCATCCGGCGAACGCCGTGCGCAAGAAGAAGGACTCGTCCATCGTCGTGGGCTGCCGCCTCGTGAAGGAGGGCGCGGCGCAAGGCTTCTTCTCTGCCGGGTCAACCGGTGCCTGCCTGGCCGCAGGCACGTTGGTGATGGGTCGCATCAAGGGCGTCGCCCGCCCTGCGCTGGCCACGGTCATCCCGTCGCCCGTGCGACCCGTCGTCATGTGCGACATCGGGGCGAACGCCGACTGCAAACCCGAGTACCTCGTACAGTTCGGCGAGATGGCGTCGATCTACGCGGAGAAGGTTATCGGCATCGAGCATCCTCGCGCCGCGCTGCTCAACATCGGCGAGGAGGACACGAAGGGCTCGCAGTTCGCGCAAGAAGCGCACGGCCTGCTGAGGGAGCGGCTGTCGAACTTCGCAGGCAACGCGGAGGGCTCCGATATCCTTCCTGCGAACTTCGACGTCATCATCACCGACGGCTTCACGGGCAACGTATGCCTGAAGACCATCGAGGGCACGTCGAAGACCCTGTTCAAGACGCTCAAGAGCATCATGATGTCCACGCCGCTCACGAAGCTGGGCGCTCTGGCCATAAAAGGAGGCTTGAAGCAGCTCATGGCGCAGGTGAGCCCCGATACGTACGGCGGCGCCCCTCTTCTGGGCGTGAAGGGCGCGCTTCTGGTGGGGCACGGCTCGTCCAACGCGCTGGCGGTGAAGAACGGCGTGCTGACCACGGCTCGCATCGCGCGAACCGGCGTATCTGATATAATCGCGCAAACGGTGGCAACGCCCTGCGCCGCCGAAGCGACGGAGGGCGAGTAGGCCATGCCCGATCAATCGTGGAGCCCTTCCCCTGCACCTCGTCAGCAGCCTGAACGAAAGCCCGAGCATGCCATGACCTTCACCGATGAACAGCAGAGAAAACTGGCGGTAGCGCAGGAAATCCTCGGCTACCGTTTCGCGGACGAGCAGCTGCTGCTTTCGGCTATCACGCATCCTTCCGCCACCGAGGGCAAATCGGTCAAGTACTCCTATGAACGCCTCGAGTTCCTGGGCGACAGCATTCTGGGCGCCATCGTGGCCACCATCGCGTTCGATCGGTTCCATGATCTGGACGAAGGCGGCCTGACCCGCATCAAGGTTGCGCTCGTGTCGGGCGCGAGCCTCTCCGACGTCGCCGAGCGACTGGGCTTCGCCGACGTCATCGTGTTCGGCTCTTCCGAGACGGGCACGGGGCGGCGCGGGCTGCATTCCGCGCTGGAGAACGTGTACGAGGCCGTGGTGGCCGCGTTGTTCTTGGACGGCGGCATCGAGGCTGCGGAGGGTTTCGTGCGCGCCACGTTGATCCCCCGCATGTCGGCCGACATGGCGCGCGAGCCCGAGAATCCCAAGAGCGCCCTGCAGGAGAAGCTGCAGGAAGACGGCATCACGCCCACGTACAAACTGGTGGAGACCCAAGGCCCGCCGCACGACCGCACGTTCGTCGCGCAGGTGTTCGCCGGCAGCCAGGGGCTTGCCCGCGGCACGGGTCGTACGAAGAAGGAAGCCGAGAGCCAGGCTGCCAAGAGCACGCTCGCCCGCCTGGGCGAGTTCTTCGGCCTGGGAGTGGACGGCGAGGCTCGCGCGGAGAAGGCCGAGGCCGCCAAACAGGCCAAGGCGGAGAAGGCTGCCGCGCGCGCCGAGGAGAAGGCCCGCAAGAAGTCCGAGCGCGAGCGCGCGAAGCAGCGCAAGCAGGGGTAGCCGTTCCATGTATCTGAAATCGCTGGTCCTCAAGGGTTTCAAATCGTTCGCCGATCGCAGCGTGCTGGCGCTCGAGCCGGGCATCATCGCCGTGGTGGGGCCGAACGGCTCGGGCAAGTCGAACATCTCGGACGCCGTGCTGTGGGTGCTGGGCGAACGCAACGCGAAGCACCTGCGCGGCCAGGCGATGGAGGACGTCATCTTCGCCGGATCGTCTGCGCGCAAGAGCGTGGGCATCGCGGAGGTGGATCTCGTGCTGGACAACTCGGACGGCACGCTGCCGGTGGACTTCGACGAGGTGGCCGTCACCAGGCGC
Source organism: Eggerthella sp. 1_3_56FAA (assembly GCF_000185625.1). Classification (NCBI taxonomy): domain Bacteria; kingdom Bacillati; phylum Actinomycetota; class Coriobacteriia; order Eggerthellales; family Eggerthellaceae; genus Eggerthella; species Eggerthella sp. 1_3_56FAA. The sequence continues at coordinate 503,811 of NZ_GL622579.1, read as the reverse complement.
ATGTACCGCTCGGGCGAGAGCGAGTACTTGATCAACGGCGTGGTGGCGCGCCGCATGGACGTGCTCGACATCCTGCACGACTCAGGGCTGGGCACGGGGACGCACTCCATCATCTCGCAGGGCAGCTTGGACTCCATCCTGCAGTCGAAGCCGGAGGATCGCCGGGCTCTCATCGAGGAGGCCGCCGGCGTGTTGAAGCACAAGCAGCGCAAGGCGAAAAGCGAGCGCAAGCTGGCGGCCATGGACGCGCACCTGGCCCGCGTGAAGGACGTGGCCGCCGAGGTGGAGCGTCAGCTGGGGCCGCTGGAGCGCAAGGCGAAGCGCGCCCGCACCTACCAGGGGCTGGCCGACGAGCTGGCGGATCTGAGCCTGTCCCTCGCAGTGGACGACCTTCGCACGCTGCGCCGCGGGTGGGACGACGCGCTCGCGCGCGAGCGGGCGCTGGAAGCGGAGTTGGAGGAGAAGCGCGCCGCCATCGCCCAGGCCGAGGCCGCGGCCGAGGAGCTGCAGGAGAAGATCCGCCGCGAGAGCGTGGACGCGGGAGAGCTGGCCCGCCGGCACCGCCGCGCCTCTTCGGCCGTCGAGCGTTTCGACGGTGCGACGCTGCTGCTGCACGAGAAGCGCCGTGCCGCCCAGAGCTACGAGGCCGAGCTGCGCGTGACGCTTGAGGCCAATGCTGCGAAGCGCGCGCAGGCCGAAGCCGATCGCGCGCAGGCCGTCGAGCAGCTGGCCGAGGTGCAGCGCGACCGCGAGCAGGCCGATGCGAACGTGGCGCGCCTGGCCTACGAGCAGTCCGAAAACGCGCAGAAGCGCCGCTTGCTCGAGCGCGAGGCCGAGGAGCTGGAGCGCGCGAAGCGCGACGGCGAGCGTGCGCAGGAGCAGGCGCGCCGCGAGCTGGCCGAAACGCAGGAGGCGCTGACCAGCGGCCTTGCGCATGTGAAGCTGATCGAGGGTCATGGCAAGGAGCTGGAGCTGCAGCTGGAGCGCGCGAAGGGGGAG
>NZ_GL622579.1:464255-502613 GCF_000185625.1 Eggerthella sp. 1_3_56FAA | reverse complement strand
CGAGCGCGGAGGAGCGTGCGGCGGCAGCCGAGGAGGCTCTGCGCGCAGCGCAAGGCGAGAGCCTGCGCCTGTCGCAGGAGCTGGCCGAGCTGCGCGGCAAGACCGATTCGGCTCGCGCCGAGGCGCGTCGCGCCGAAGAGAAGCTGGCGGCCGTGCGCCGCGAGTTCGAGGACATCGAGCGCCAGCGCGGCGAGGCCGAGCGCACCGTGGCCCAAGCGCGTCCCTCGGTGGAGGCGCTCGGGCAGAAGCTGGCCGCTCTCAAGCAGGAGCTGGAGTCGGCAGCCGCGCGCTACGAGGAAGCGCAGGAGGCGGTGGTGCCGCTTCGCAAGGAGGCCGCGCGCCTGCGCGACGCGCTGTCCGAAGCCAAGCTCAAGGCCGCCACGCTTTCCGAGCGGCAGACGTACACGAGCCGCGTGGTGGACGCGCGCACGCGCGATTTGGAGGCCGTGGCATCGAGCGACGCCGAGGCGCGCGAGAGCCTTGTGAAGAAGCAGGTGGCGCAGCGGCGCATCGAGCCCTTGCTCGCGCTGTTCGAAGAGCTCGTGGCCAGCGCCCGTCGCTGGACGCGCGACCTCGAGGAGGCGGCCACCGCTGCGCAGGATTCCTCGACGGGCCTGCACAACGCCGTGAACGAGGCGCGCGCCCGAGCGCGAGCCGCCCACGACGCCTTCGACGACGCCAACGCGCGCCTGTCCGCCGCGCGCGTGGACAAGGGACGCTTGGAGGTGCAGGTGGACGCGGCGGTGAACGCCATCGTCCACGACTGCAAGGTTCCGCTCGACCGCGCGCTCGAGACGCCGGAGCTGGAGGATCGCGGCGCCACCGAGGACGCGGCGTTCAAGCTGCGACGCCGCATCGCGAACATGGGCACCATCAACCCGGACGCCGCCGAGGAGTACGAGCAGCTCAAGACGCGCTACGACTACCTGGCTGCGCAGCTTTCGGACCTGGACGGCGCGCGCCGCTCGCTCGCCAAGATCGTCCGCGTCATCGACGCGCGCATGAAGGACGACTTCGTACGCACCTTCGACGCGGTGAACAAGAACTTCAGCGAGATATTCGCCGTGCTGTTCCCGGGCGGTTCGGCCGAGCTCACGCTCGTGGATCCCGACGATTTGGAGAATACGGGCGTGGAGGTGACGGCGCAGCCTCGCGGCAAGCGCATCACGAAGATGATGCTCATGTCGGGCGGCGAGAAGTCGCTCACGGCGCTCGCGCTCCTGTTCGCGGTGTACCGCATCCGCACGACGCCGTTCTACATCCTCGACGAGGTGGAGGCCGCGCTCGACGACTCGAACCTGCGCCGTCTCACGATGTACCTCGACACGCTTCGCGACACCACGCAGCTCATCATGATCACGCACCAGCGGCGCACCATGGAGATGGCCGATATGCTGTTCGGCGTGTCCATGCAGGCGGACGGCGTGACGAAGGTAGTCAGCCAGAAGCTCGAGAACGCGCTGCGGCACGCGGAATAGCTTTTGACCTGCGTGTTGCGAAGGCCGGCGGGCATGCCGTGCTCAAACAGTCCTGAGCTCGCACGAAACGCCCGCTGGGCGTTTCGGCTCGTGCGGAACTGCGCGCGGCACGCCCGCCGGCCTTCCTTCATGTAGAACGCGTTCCGAACCGGTGACGTTTCGAGCTTCTGGCTGCGAGAGGAGGAGATGAGGATGAGACGGAGGGGCGGGGTAAGTGTCTCATCCTCCGGTTGCGGATCGCTACTTCACTAGCACGTGGACGATGGTGGCGGCTGCCCAGAGGAACAGCAGCACGCAGTTGGTCTTCGCTAGCACGTCGAGCACCTTGTTAGACAGCTTCTCGCCTTTGATCAGCACGTCCGCGTTCAACAGCGAGAACATGAGTATCACGAGCGAATAGCTGGACATGTTGCCCTCGTTGCCCGTGAAAAGGGAGTGGAAGAACCCGATCCACAGAAGGGGCAGGGCGATCAGCGTGATGATCCGGAACGCCCGGTTGCCGCGCTCCTTGCCCCAAGGGGAGCTTTCTCCTGATGCGAAATTTCCTGCTGCCTGCTCGCTTGCAGCCGACGCTTCCAAACGCTCTTCAGCCATGATGGGACGCTCCATTTCCAGATAGAGTATAGTGGGAAGATCGAAGATTGTTCGCTTGCAAGCAGGCTCATTGTAGCATAGTATCCATCATGGATATACGAGAGGAACGAAATGGCGAAGAAGAGCCCGTACGAGACGGGGGAGCTGTCCGACAGCATCTTCCTGATCCTGCTGGCTACGCTCGAGCCGGTGCACGGCTACCGGATCATGCAGGGCGTCGAGGAGTCCACGGACGGCGCGGTGAAGATCGGGCCGGCCACCATGTACACGACGCTCAAGAAGCTCAAGGCGGCGGGGTGGATCGTCGAGATCGCCGAGGACGAGAGCCGCATCCTGTACGCGGCCACCGACGAGGGGCGCGCGGTGCTCGAGCGCGATTTCGTTCGGCGCAAGCGGCTGGTCGCCTTCGCGGAGGCGCAGCTGGGAGAGGCGGGCGAGGAGAACCATGGCTAGATACCGGTTGTGCGGCGGGTTGGCCATTATGCCGGAGCACGACATGGCGATGCTCGCGGACATGAGCGCGCGGGGATGGCATCTGAGCGGGTTCTCGTGCGGGATCCTGTACCGCTTCGAGGCGGGCGAGCCCCATGCTTACGACTACGCGGTGGACTTCCAGCGCGACTTCTCGGCGGAGGCGCAGGAGCTGTACCGCATCGGCGGCTGGCAGAGCGTGGCGCTGGGGTCGTCGTGGCAGATCGTGCGCGCCGAGGCCGGCGCCGTCCCGCTGTACACCGACGACGACGCGCAGGCCGAGACGATCGGCGCGAGCCGGGCGGGCTTGGGCTGGGCGGCGCTCGTCTGCGCGCTGGCGGCGGCGCTGCTCTTCGCGTTGCAGGCGCGGCTCTCCGCCCAAGGCAACGTGCCGGGGTCGTGGGCGTGCCTCGCGGCCTGCGCGGTGTTCGCCGCCGGGTTCGTGTTCTCGTTCTTCCCCTTCGTCGGCTATACGCGCTCGTTGCGCAAGATGCGCAGGGAGCAGGAGGAGGATCCGCGCCGCTGACGCGCGGCCCTATTTGGGATACACTGTTCAGGCGACCAAGAAAGGAGCCCGACATGGGATTTTTCGATAGGATCAGCGAGGGGCTTACCCGCTCGCGCGACAAGTTCAAGGAGCAGATGAACGTCCTGCTCGACCGCGGCCCCGATCTCGACGAGGAGTTCTGGGACGGCCTCGAGGAGACGCTCATCCTGGCCGACGTCGGGGGCGCCGCGGCCGCCGAGATCGTGGAGGGTCTGCGCGATCAGGCCACGCGCAAGGCGCTGCCCGACGCCTACGCCGTGCTCGACCTGCTGAACGACCAGATCGCCTCCACGTTCACGGAAGGCGGCGAGGACGTGCTGGGCGGTCAGCCCGCGCTCGTGCTGTTCGTGGGCATCAACGGTACCGGCAAGACCACCACGGTGGGCAAGCTGGCGAAGGAGGCGACCGATGCAGGCCGCACGGTCATCCTCGGCAGCGCCGACACGTTCCGCGCGGCGGCCATCGAGCAGCTGGAGGTGTGGGCGGAGCGCGCGAACGTCGAGGTGGTCACCCGCGAGCGCGGCAGCGATCCGGCCAGCGTGTGCTACGACACCATCGAGCGCGCCGAGAGCCGCGGCGCCGACCTCGTGCTCATCGACACGGCGGGGCGCCTTCACACGTCGGCCGACCTCATGCGCGAGCTGGAGAAAGTGGTGAACGTGGTGCGCAAGCGTTCGCAGCTGCCTGTGTACACCGTGCTGGTCACCGATGCCACCACCGGCCAGAACGGCCTTTCTCAGGCGCGCGAGTTCGACCGCGCGCTCGATTTGGACGGCGTCATCGTCACGAAGCTCGACGGCACCGCCAAGGGCGGCATCGCGCTGGCCGTGTCCCACGAACTGGGGCTTCCCGTGCTCAAGATCGGCGTGGGCGAGGGATTGGACGACCTGCGCGACTTCGACGCGCACGATTTCGCCCGCGCGCTCGTAGGCGAGTTCGACGAGCGGGCGTAGCATGGCGTTCGTCCAGGTCCATCATGACCCCGACGTGCTCGAGGTGCGCGTGCCGTTTCAGAACATCTCCACGAACGACACGAACTGTTACATCGTGAAGGACGGCGACGAGACGCTCGTCATCGACACCGGAGCGCCGTCGGACGAGGGCTTCGCTATCCTCGATGCTGCGTTGACCGAGCTCGATGTCGACCGCACGCGGATGCGCTTCTTCCTCACGCACCTGCATCTCGACCATGCGGGGCTGGTCGACCGCTTGGCGCTGCCCGGCGCGAAGCTGTACGTGAGCCCCGTGGACTTCGAGTCGGTGCGCGCGTCGCGCGCGGCTTCATCCTATGATGCGGCGCGGCGCGCGTTCACGGCCGAGGGCGTGCCGCCGTCCGACGCGTCGGGGTACGCGCGCTACGCCGTGGAGCCGCGCCTGTTCGACGCCTCGCGACTGGAGCTCGTGGCGTCGTGCGACGGCGATGCCATCGAGGTGGGGCGCTACCGGTTTCGCGTGGTGGAGACGCCCGGACACACGCCCGGGCACTTGGCGCTCTACGAGCCCGAATCGCGCATCCTGTTCGGCGGCGACCACGTGCTGTTCGTCATATCGCCCAGCATCGCGCTGTTCCCCGACGGAGCGGACGGGTTGCAGGCCTACCTCGACAGCCTGGACAAGGTGCGGGCGCTGCGCTGCGAGAAACTGTTCGTCGCGCACGGCGAGCCGCGCGACGATTTCGACGAGCGCATCGGCTGGCTGCGCGATCACCACCTGGAGCGCCTGGAGGAGACGTGCGGCATCGTGCGCGACCGGCCGGGGCTGGCCGGCGAGGAGGTCATCCGCGCCATCAAGTGGAACGTCCCGTATCCCACCTGGGAGGAGATATCCTTTGTGCAGCGCTGGTGCATCGTCACCGAGGGCGTCGTCATCCTCAACCACCTGGTCGGCAGCGGCGCCATCCGCCGCGAGAAGGACGAATCGGGGATCAATCGGTATTTCTAAAGGGCGGCGTATCCGAGCGCGAGACGCCTTTCGGCGCCGTACGTTGGAAAAGCGTTCCGAACGCGCTTCGCGGCGCGATGGTAGAATGAGCGCATGGAGGAAACGCGGACATACCTGCTGAAGCTCTACGACGACGACCTCGCGTCGTTCACCTTGGTGCGCGACGCGAGCGGCGCCGTGCGTTGCGCGAGCGCGGAATGCGACGAGTCGGAGCGCGGGCTGCTGCCGTTTCGCGTGACGGGCGACGCGGCTTCGTTCGAGCGGTGGATCGAATCGCGCACCCTTTCGAAGAACCGGACGTTCGCCTCCCGTATCGTGCGCCAGTACGGCATACGGTTCGACGACGCGATGCAGATGCTCGACGCGTGCAACGGCCTTTCGCTCAACGATGCGTATTGGGTCGTTCCCGACGGGTCGAAGGCGATGTTCGCGGAGAAGAACCTGTACGAGAATCCGTTCGACGAGCTCGTCGCCACGGCGGCGTTCTCGGGCGTGATCGACACGTCGAGGGTGCCGGAGGGACTGTCGGGCGAGCTGACCACGAGCGGCCAGTTTCCGAAAGCCTGGCGCGTCGTCGACGGCGAGCGCTATCTGTACAAGGCCGGCGCTCCCAACTCGAACGGGCTCGAGCCCCATGCCGAGTACTATGCGGCGCAGCTGGCCGAAGCCCTGGGCTTTTCCCATGCGTCCTACGATCTGGCGCGATGGCATGGCGAGTTGTGCAGCGCCAGCCCCTTGTTCACGAGTCGCGACACCGGCTTCGCGACGTTCTCCAGCATGTTCGGCACGCTGTCGTTCGACGAGGTGGCGGCGGTCTACGTCGAACAGGGGACGGAGGCGTTCGAGCGTTTCTCGGAAATGACGGTCTTCGACGCGCTGATCGCCAACGACGATCGTCATCTTGGGAACTTCGGATTCCTGTTCGACAACCGGACGCGCTCGCTCGTTTCCGCTGCGCCCATCTTCGACAACAACCTGTCGCTGTTCATCCGCGACATCGACGCGGGTTTGACGGCTTCCGACCTGGATCGATCAGCCGCGTGGTACAAGAGCCCGTCGAACGTGCTGCTGGATTATCAGGCGAAACGCGTGATGACGGACGACCTGCGCGATCGTCTCGCGACGCTGCGCGGCTTCGAGTTTGCTCCGCACTCCGACTTCCCGCTCGACGAGCGGTATACGGAGCTTTTGAACGGCTACATCCGCTTGCGGTTGGAAGCGTTGTTGGGACTGTCCTGATCTTGCGTTCCTGAAGATTATGGCGTGGTTGAATCGGCTGTCTGCAAAGCTGGTTTTTAGAAATCTATGAGATCTTTGACCTTGATATCGAGTCCATCGGCAATCCTGCACAAGAGATCGATCCCGACGCTCACCTGGCCGCACTCGATTTGCCATAAGTGAGTTTGGTTCGTACCCACCATAAGAGCGAAACGACGTTGGGAAAGGTGTTGCTCCTCGCGCAGCATCTTTATTGTCTTGCCCAGTATTATTCTACGGCCGTCGCTTTTCATGGTTTCAGAGTATGTGCTACACTTCCTTTGATGACTTGCTATAACAAGTCATCAAAGGAAGTGTACAAGGCTCGGATTAATTCGATTAGAGCGACTAGTGGAAAGCAGTTGCGCTTTGTTAAGGAGGGGCGGAGTGAAAACGATGAGGGGTCTAACGACTGCTTTTAGCTTGATCGCTGTACTTTGCTTGTTCGGATGTTCGGGCAACGGAGTCCATGATGCAGGTGATGAAGAGCAAGAAGATGCTAATTTGCAACCTGCGTTCGTGTTAAAAAGCATCGATGCTCACGCTACAATTCATGATGGTAGTGCGGTCAACGTGGTTCAGAATATAGCAACCATGGAACTCGACGATAGAGGAAATGTTATCCGAGCGGTTTATCGCAACCAGGACAGCGGCTCCGATATCGTGGTCGTCGAGTCGGAGTTCGATGAGAGGGGTTTTCCAGTCGGACGAATCGTTGAGAAGAAGTTGTCAGACGAAACTGCAGGTACCGTCGTAACTTCGACGAGGTTCCAATGCACTCCGGACGGCGAAGGGCGACTATTAAGTGCTGAGTGGGAATCTGAAGTGAGCTTTGGCTCCGATAAAGTTACTCGTGCTTCTGGCGTGGATCGCTACTCGTATAGTCCAGAAGGTGGTTTGGCGGAAATATCAAGCGAATCGAAAACGGAAAATGGGGAAAGCTATGCGAGATCGTCGTGTTATGACGAAACCGGGTTTCTTATCGGCGTGAGCGGCAACTACGAAGATGATAGCTACTCGAAGTCATGCGAATACGATGAGTCTGGTAGATTGGTCGCTGTTTCTGTATCTCAAGAAGGTCTTGGAGTGATTGAGGAGCGCGCTTTCGCTTATGATGACTACGGAAATCTCAAATCCATTTCGATAGCTAATGCATATGCTTCAGCTTACTCTTTTGAGTATGAATACCAAAAAGTAGAAAATCCTTCAACAATGGCTTCGATTCTGTCGCGTGCAGGACAGACGATGTTTGGCCAATTGACGTAGAATGCGCTACCGCATAAGTTTTTCGTATCCAACGCTCTTGTGAAAGTGCATCTGAAAAATGAATAGAGGAACGGCTTTGAAGATCTTTTACTTTTTCGAAAGGGATGTCGATCGAGGTTCGGGTAGCTTTGCTGCGGGATGCTTGTTGGCAGTGTTGTCCATAGTCTTTATGATAGGCGTTCCTGCGCTTTTGCCCGCGTATTTCATGTCCTACAGCATAGAAGAAGCTGAGAAGGTCGCTATGGCTTTCGTGTTAGGGAGTGGTTTGCTGACCCTTGTGATTGCTGCGACTGCCTTGACTTTATGTTGTAAGACGAGCAGAAGCTTTTCAGACCTTTTCATATCTTGTTTCTGTCCGACCGCAGTCGTTTCAAGCATCGTCTATTGTGCTGGCTATTGGACTGCCGAAGGGCATACGAGTGATGCTGATATTGTCCCTATGATATTCTCGAGTTTGATCATGTGCTTGCCGATGTTCGCGATACCGGCAGGTATTGCCGCGTCGATAGTATTCTTGATTATTCGCAGGAAAGCTCATGTATGTTAAAACGGTGGGGCAGAAATGAGAGCCTGTCGTCATTTTCCTTCCGCTGCGTTCTGTCGAAGGGTTCGCGCGCGTTTGCTCTGACGGTCGTGGACAGGTGACATTTTGCGACGAGTACTATGGTGATACGTTCTGCGGAAGCATTTCTTTTGGGTACGATGCAAGAGGAAATCTGGAACGCATGGAATACGAAAACGGATCGTGCGTTACGTTTGAGTACGAAGAAGAAAACGAGCTCCATCCTTTCGATCTTGCGATTTCCAGGGTGATTCCGATGAAGAGCTTATAACCGTCCGAACGCGTTGGTTTGCTCGATGGCAATAAAGTATTCCGAATGCGGAATACTTTATTGTTTCCTGTTTGAAAAAGTATTCCGCAACGGATGCCTCCGCGGCGGATGGTTCTGACGAGCGCTCGGATTGCTTGTGTGTTTGTGGCTCGGCGGGTCTTGCTGGCGTATAATTCCATGCATTACGCTCAATCGACGCATACGACGAGGAGTCATCTACCATGCTCGAGAACCTATCGACGCGCCTGCAGGGCATATTCAGCGGTCTGCGCGGCAAGGGTCGCCTGACCGAGGACGATATCAACGACGCCATGCGCGAGATCCGCATGGCGCTTCTGGAAGCGGACGTCAACTTCAAGGTGGTGAAGTCGTTCGTCGCCCGCACGAAGGAGCGCTGCCTCGACGCCGAGGTGCTCGATTCGCTCACGCCGGCGCAGAACGTCATCAAGATCGTGCTCGACGAGCTGACCGAGCTGTTGGGCCGCACCGACAGCAAGCTCGTCCTGAGCAGCCGCATCCCCAACGTCATCATGCTGGTAGGCCTGCAGGGCTCCGGCAAGACGACGGCTGCCGCGAAGCTGGCCTACCGCCTGAAGCAGGAGAACCATTCGCCCCTGCTCGTGGCCTGCGACGTGTACCGCCCCGCCGCGGCCGACCAGCTGGAAACCCTCGGCGGCGAGATCGGCGTGCGCGTGTACCGCGGCGACGGCCAGGATCCGGTGAAGATCGCGCAGGAGGGCATCCAGGACGCCATCGACAACCTGCGCGACGTGGTCATCGTGGACACGGCGGGCCGTCTGCACGTGGACGACGAGATGATGGACGAGGCCGAGAACATCAAGCGCGCCGTGAAGCCCGACCAGATCCTCATGGTGGTGGACGCCATGACCGGCCAGGACGTGGTGAACGTGGCCAGCGCGTTCTCCCAGCGCGTCGACTTCGACGGCGTCATCATGTCGAAGATGGACGGCGACGCCCGCGGCGGCGGCGCGCTTTCCATCAAGCAGGTCACCGGCAAGCCTATCAAGTTCATCTCGTCCGGCGAGAAGCCGGACTCGCTCGAAGAGTTCCACCCCGACCGCATGGCGAAGCGCATCCTGGGGATGGGCGACGTGGTCAGCCTCATCGAGAGCGCCGTCAAGGTGCAGCAGGAGGAAGTGGAGCAGGAGCAAGCCGAGCGCATGATGCGCGCGAACCTCACGCTCAACGACTTCATCGATATGAACCGACAGATCCGCAAGATGGGCGGCGTGTCGAAGCTGCTGTCGGCCTTGCCGGGCGGCGACAAGGCCATGGCCGCCGGCCAGGTGGACGAGAATGCGTTCGACCACATGGAGGTCATCATCAACTCCATGTCGAAGGCCGAGCGCGAGAAGCCCGAGCTGTTGAACGGCTCGCGCCGCGCGCGCATCGCGGCCGGTGCAGGCGTGAGCGTCTCGGACGTGAACCAGCTCATGAAGAAGTTCAACGAGACGAAGAAGATGATGAAGAAGATGATGCCTGCCGTGGAGGAGATGCAGGGCGGCAAGAAGGGGAAGAAGGGGAAGAAAGGCCGCAGGCGCCGCATGGGACTGCCCGGCGGCATGGGCGGCATGAACATGGCCGACCTCAAGAAGCTCCAGGACATGCTGGGCGAGTAGCGGTTCGTCCTCGTAGGATCGATCGGGCGCGAGGTTCCGCAAGGGTTCTTCTCGCGCACACGCAACGAAAGGAGGCGCATATGGCGTTGGAGATACGGCCGTACCGCGAGGAGGATCTCGCGGGCATGATCAAGGTATGGAACGAAGTAGTGGAGGCGGGGGAGGCGTTCCCGCAAGTCGAGCCCCTCACCATGGAGACGGCGCGCGCGTTCTTCGCCGAGCAGACGCTGACCACGGTGGCTGCGATCGACGACAAGCTGTTCGGCCTGTACATCCTGCATCCGAACAACGTGGGGCGCTGCGTGCACGTGGCCAACGCCAGCTACGCCGTGGCGTCCAGCGCGCGCGGCTTGGGGCTGGGCCGCGAGCTCGTGAAGGACTCGCTTGCGCAGGCCGCCCGCAAGGGCTTCCGCGGCTTGCAGTTCAACGCCGTGGTGGCTTCGAACGAGGCCGCCATCCACCTGTACGAGGACCTCGGATTCACGCGCGTGGGCACCATACCCGGCGGCTTCTGCAGCATACTGGGCAATTTCGAGGACATGCACATCTATTACAAGGATTGCTTCGGCGCGGCGCTTCCCAGCTGAGGTTAGCCACGCGCCCGGTCCGAGCGCGCCTTGTCGCCGCATGCGCATCTTCGCTCCGAAAACACGCCTCAGCGCGTGGAGCGTGTTTTCGGAGCGAAGATGCATGCGTTGCATGCCTCGCTGCCCGCCAAACGTGGGATTTTCGAGGATGCGGGAGGTCGGGGATGCGCTCGTAAGTCCGGCGCGTTACAATTCTGCTTGGTAATCGCTTGTCAAACAGCAGATTACGCCGTATCATAAGCAATTGCTGTTTTCGCTGCACCGCATACGCGCTGCACGCATCGAATCGAATGTAAGAAGCAAAAGGAGTTCATCTTCATGGCAGTCAAAATTCGCCTGGCCCGTCACGGCGCCAAGAAGCGCCCGTACTACCGCATCGTCGTTGCCGATTCCCGCTGCCCGCGCGACGGCAAGTTCATCGAGGAAGTGGGTCGCTACAACCCCTGCACCGAGCCTGCCATGGTGCAGTTCGACCTGGAGAAGGTCGACCAGTGGATCAAGAACGGCGCCCAGCCGACCGATACGGTTGCCAGCCTGCTGAAGCGCGCTCGCGAGAACGCGTAAGCATCATGGCCGAGCAGACGGAAGACATCGTCGGTCTCGTCGAGTCCGTCGTGCGCCCGCTCGTCGAGTTTCCCGACGATCTGGAGATCACGTCGAGCGATGCCGAGGACGGTTCTATTCTCGTCGAAGTTCGCGTGAACGAAGAAGATGCCGGCAAGGTCATCGGTCGCCAGGGGCGGGTCATCAAGGCCATCCGCACGTTGGCGCGTGCCGCTGCATCGCGTACGAACACCCATGTCGAAGTGGAGCTTCTCGACTAAATGCGTACGTGGGCGAACGTTGCCGAGCTATCTAAAACGAAGACCTTGACAGGAGGGCTCGTCGCGCGCTGCGCGCCGGGTCTTCCTTTTTTGCTGGAAGAGGGCATGGAGGTGGCCTTCGTGCCGCCTCGGCACGATGCGCCGCGCCGTGCGCGCGTGCTGTCCGTGCAGGACGCGGGCAGAGACGCCTTCCTCGTGACGTTCGAAGGCGTCGACTCCATCGACATCGCCGAGTTGTTGGTGGGGTGCAGCTGCCTCGTACGCCGCGCCGATCTGCCCGAAAGCGCGCTGGCCGCCGAGGCCGACGGCTTGGAAGGCTTTGAAGTGCACGACGCGCGCGCGGGCTTCGTGGGCGTCGTGGAGTCGGTGGTGGAGAATCCCGGGCAGTTCCTGCTGAGCGTCGCGCCCGCCGACGGGGGCAGGCGCGTGCTCGTGCCGCTTGTGGACGCGCTGGTCGTCGGTTTGGACGAGGACGCGCGCCGCATCGACGTCGACTTGCCGGACGGCCTGCTGGACCTGTAGCGGGCCGCGCCCTCGCCCCCGCGCCCGAAAGGACCCGCCCGTGATCATCGAAACGTTGTCGACGTTCCCCGACATGTACGCCTCCGTCATGGGCTCCTCCATGATGCGCATCGCCCAGGAGAAGGGCATCCTCGAGTTCAAGGCGCACGATCTGCGCGACTGGACCCACGATCGCCACCGCACCACCGACGACGACCCGTACGGGGGCGGCGACGGCCTGGTGATGAAGTGCGAGCCCATCTTCGAGGCCTACGACGACATCGCGGGCGCGGGCCCGCGCCCGACCACCGTGTTCCTGTCGCCGTGCGGTGAGCCGTTCACGGACGCCGTGGCATGCGAGCTGTCGCGCGAGGAGCGCCTGCTGTTCGTGTGCGGCCACTACGAAGGCATCGACGAGCGCGCCTACGCGCTGGCCGATCGCGTGATCTCGCTGGGCGACTACGTTCTGACCAGCGGGGAGCTGGCCTCCATGGTGGTCATCGACGCCGCCGTGCGCAAGCTGCCCGGCGTGCTGGGCGCCGAGACGGGCGCCCTGGGCGAGAGCTTCGCCGACGGCTTGTTGGAATATCCCCAGTACACGCGTCCGGCGACGTTTCGCGGCATGGGCGTGCCGCCGGTGCTGCTGTCGGGCAACCACGCGGCCGTAGCCGACTGGCGCCGCAAGCAGAGCCTCGAGCGCACCGCGCGCCTGCGACCCGATCTGCTCGAGGACGTCGATCTGAGCGCGGCCGATCGCGCCTATCTTAAGGATCTGGGCCTGTGAATTCCGGAGAGCACGCTGCGTACCAGAAGCCCGGCATCCTGCGCCGCTTCTTCGGCCTGCTCGCTTGGACGGGCTTCGTTGCGCTGCTGTCGTGGCTGACGTTCGTGTACGTGGGGCACGCTTATGCTGTTCCCACCGGCTCGATGGAAAAGACCATCATGACCGGCGACCGCGTGCTTGCTGAGAAGGTGAGCTACTACCTGCGTGACCCGGAGCCCGGCGACATCGTTATGTTCGAAGACCCCGATATCCCCGGCCGCCTGCTGCTCAAGCGCTGCATCGCCGTGGGCGGGCAGACCGTGGACATCAACGACGAGGACGGCCTCGTGTACGTGGACGGCGTCGCGCTGCGCGAGCCCTACACCGACGGCCTGCCCACGTACACGCTTGCCAGCGACGTCTCCTACCCCTACACGGTGCCCGAAGGCATGATGTGGATGATGGGCGACAACCGAACGAACTCGCAAGATTCGCGTTACTTCGGCGCCGTGTCCGTCGCGTCGGCGGAGGCGCGCAGCGTGGCGGTGCTCTGGCCCTTGGGCGACGTGGGCCTGCTGGGATAGCCTCCCGCCTCTCGCGTCGCGAGGGTTTCGCCCGGTGATCGGGAATTTCTGCAAACTTTGTCGAACGCGCCGGACGAATTGCGCCGACGCGCTATCATATACGCTCGTGATCTTGTTCGGGCGCCGAGCGCCCGCTTCGAAAGGATAGACAGACTACATGGATTCCGGACAGCACGCCGACCGCCAGAGCCCGGGCATACTCAGAACCTTCCTCAGCCTGCTGGTCATGGTGGCCTTCGTATTCGGGCTGTCGTGGGTGCTGCGCACGTACGTGTTCCAGGCTTACGAGATCCCCTCGGGCTCCATGGAGGAGACCATCATGGTGGGGGACATGGTGTTCTCCGAGAAGGTGAGCTACTACTTCCGCGACCCCGAGCCGGGCGATATCGTGACGTTCCAGGATCCCGAGATCCCCGGGCGCGTGCTCATCAAGCGCTGCATCGCCGTGGGCGGGCAGACCGTGGACATCAACGACGAGGACGGCCTCGTGTACGTGGACGGCGTGGCGCTGTCCGAACCGTACACCCGCGGTTTGCCCTCCTACACGCTGGCCAGCGACGTCTCCTATCCCTACACGGTGCCCGAGGGCTATCTGTGGATGATGGGGGACAACCGCACGAATTCGCAGGATTCTCGATTCTTCGGAGCCATACCCGTCTCCTCGGTGACGGGAAGGGGCGCTTTGGTGTACTGGCCGCTCAATGATTTCAGCCTACTCGACTAGCGCACGCGGCCGAGGGGTACGGGTTTGATCGAGACAAGGAGAACCATGTCAACCGAACATGCATCCGCCGCTGCGGAGCAGGGGGCTGCAGCGCAGCTCCCTCCGACGTTCCAGGACGTCATCATGAACCTCCAGCGATACTGGGGGGACCAGGGCTGCGTCGTCTTGCAGCCCTACGACAACGAGGTGGGCGCCGGCACCAACGCCCCGGCCACCACGCTGCGCTCGCTTGGCCCCGACACGTGGCGCACCTGCTACGTGCAGGGCAGCCGCCGTCCGACGGACGGCCGCTACGGCGAGAACCCGAACCGCACCCAGCACTACTTCCAGTTCCAGGTGCTCATGAAGCCCTCGCCCGACAACATCCAGGAGCTGTACCTGGGGTCGTTGCGCGCCATCGGCATCGACGTGGACGCGCACGACGTGCGCTTCGTCGAGGACGACTGGGAAAGCCCCACGCTGGGCGCCTGGGGGCTGGGCTGGGAAGTGTGGATCGACGGCATGGAAGTGACGCAGTTCACCTACTTCCAGCAGGTGGGCGGCTTCGAGTGCAACCCCGTGCCGGTGGAGATCGCCTACGGCCTGGAGCGCCTGACGATGTACATCCAGGGCGTGGACAGCATGTTCGACATCGTGTGGAGCCGCGGCGCCGACGGCGTGAACTTCACCTACGGCGACGTGTACCTGGAGAACGAGCGCCAGTACTCGCGCTACAACTTCGAGGTGGCCGACACCGATTTCCTGTTCCAGGAGTTCAACGACCGCGAGGCCGAGTGCCTGCGCACGCTGGAGGCGGGCCTGCCGCTGCCGGCCTACGACAGCGTGCTGAAGTGCTGCCACGCGTTCAACCTGCTGGACGCGCGCGGCGTGATATCGGCCACCGAGCGCATGGCCTACATCCTGCGCGTGCGCACCATCGCCAAGGCGGTGTGCGCCTCGTACATGGAGCACGTGGTGGGCATCAAGCCCGCCGAGGACGACGAAGCAGGGAAGGAGGCCGGACGATGAGCAGCCTGCATACGCTTGCGTTCGAGATCGGCACCGAGGAGATTCCGGCGTTCGACCTGCACCGCGCGACCCTCCAGCTGGAGAAGCTGGTGCCCGAGGCCCTGGACGCGGTGCGCATCCCGCACGGCGATGTGGCCGTCTACACCACGCCGCGCCGGCTCATCGCCATCGTGGCCGATGTAGCCGACGAGACCGAGGCGCTCGAAGAGGTGTTCCGCGGCCCGTCCGTCAAGATCGCCTTCGACGCCGACGGCAACCCGACGAAGGCCGCCACGGGCTTCGCGCGCGGCAAGGGCGTGGGCGTGGACGCGCTCGAACGCCGCGAGGAGAACGGCGTGGAGTACGTGTTCGCCACGAAGAGCATCGCCGCCCGCGACGTGGCCGAGCTGCTGCCCGGCGTGCTGGAAGGCGTGATCACGGGCACCTCGTGGCCGAAGTCGTGCCGCTGGGGCACTACGAGCGAGTACTTCTCGCGGCCGGTGCGCTGGCTCGTGGCGTTGTTGGACGAGCGCGTGATCCCCGTGCGGTTCGCGGGCCTTACGGCCGGCAACCTCACGCGCGGCCATCGCTTCCTAGCCCCCGGGCCGCACGAGGTGGCCACGGCCGCCGATCTGCTAGGCGTCGTCGAGGCCGCGCACGTGGTGTCGAGCGAGCAGGCGCGCGAGGCGGTCATCCGCGAGGGCGTGGCGCAGGCCGAGCAGCGCACGGGCGCCCGCGCCGAGCTTCCCGAGAAGACGCTTCTGGAGGTTGTGAACCTCTGCGAGCAGCCCACGGTGCTGGTGGGCACGTTCGACGAGGAGTTTCTGCGCGTCCCCGAGGAGATCATCGTCGACGCCATGCTCATGCACCAGCGTTACTTCCCGCTGTACGACGCGGACGGCAAGCTGACCAACAACTTCATCGTCGTGTCGAACGGCGACCCGGCGCACGCCGACACCATCACGGGCGGCAACGAGCGCGTGGTGCGCGCCCGCCTGTCCGACGCGAAGTTCTTCTACGAGGAGGATCTCAAGCATCCGCTGGAGACGTACGTCGACCGCCTGGACGAGGTGGTGTTCCAGGAGACGCTGGGCACCATGAAGGAGAAGGCCGACCGCATCGTGGCCCTGGCGAAGCATCTGGCCGCCGACGCGCAGCTGAGCGAGGCGGACGCCGCCGACGCCGAGCGCGCCGCGTACCTGGCGAAGGCCGACCTCGTGACGAACGCCGTGGTGGAGTTCACCAGCGTGCAGGGCGTCATGGGCTCCTACTACGCCGCCGCCTGCGGCGAGAGCGACCAGGTGGCCCGCGCCATCGCCGACCATTATCGCCCGCGCTTCTCCGGCGACGAGCCTCCCGCGTCGGACGTGGGACGGATCGTGGCCATGGCCGACAAGCTGGACACCGTCTGCGGCCTGTTCGCCGTGGGCCAGGGTCCCACCGGCTCGTCCGATCCGTTCGCGTTGCGCCGCAGCGCCATCGGCATCGTGGCCATGTTGGAAGCGGGCCTGCCCGTGTCGTTGGCCGCCGCCATCGATGCGGCGCTCGGCACCTACCAGGATGCCGGAATCGACTTCGACCGCGATGCGATCCGCGCCGAGGTGGCCGACTTCTTCGTGACGCGCACGAAGGTCATGCTGCGCGACGGCGGCTGCTCTCATGACACTATGGACGCCGTGTTGGCAACCGGCGTGGAGGAGCCTGCGCAGATCATCGCCCGCACTTATGTGCTTGAGGCGGAGCGTTTGGGTGCTCCCGAAGCGTTCGACGATTTGGCCACGGCCTACGCCCGTGCGAACAACCTGCGCGACGCCGATCTGGGCGTCGAGGTAGACGAAGCGCTGCTATCCGACGCCGAGCGCGCGCTTCTGGCCGCCACCGACGAGGCTGCTGCTTGCGTGAAGGAGGCTCTCGCTGTCGATCATTTCGGTGCCGCCCTCGCCGCCCTCGCGGCGCTGCGCGCGCCCATCGACGCGTTCTTCGAGGACGTGCTCATCATGGACGACGACCTCGCCCTGCGCGAGAACCGCCTGCGCCTGCTCAACCGTTTCGTCGCCGTGTTCGCCCATGTGGCCGACTTCGGCAAGATGGCCAAGGGCGCGAAGTAGCCCATGGACGAATTCATCGCCTACGGAAGCTCCACCGAGTTGCCCACGATCCACGTGATCAGCGACTCGGTGGGTCTGACGGCCCAGGCGGTGGCCCGTGCGGCCGCCGCCCAGTTCGGCGTCACGAACCCCGTCATCGAGGTGCTGCCGAAGGTGCGCACGTTCGAGGAGATCAAGGAGTTCATCGACGAGCACAGCGCCGTGCACAAGCGCAACACCGGCGATGGGCGCATGCTCGTGTTCTACACGCTCGTCGACCGCGACCTCTCGCGCCAACTGGCCGAATACGCCGGCGGTCGCGATGACATCGTGGCGGTCGACCTCGTGACGGACGCCATCGGCGCCATCGCGCACATGACGGGCAAGCAGCCGTCCACGAAGCCGGGCGGCCTGCACGTTGCCGACCAGTACTACTTCCGGCGCATCGAGGCCATCGAGTTCACCATCGCCCACGACGACGGCCGCAACCCGCAGGAGCTCCACCAGGCCGACATCGTGCTTCTGGGCGTGTCGCGCTCGTCGAAGACGCCCACGTCCATCTACCTGTCGCAGCAGGGCTACAAAGTGGCGAACATCCCCCTCGATCCCACCACCGAGCCTCCGGCGGAGCTCGAGCAGGTCGACCGCACGCGGCTGTTCGGATTGATGACGACGCCCGAGGTGCTCATCGGCATTCGGCAGCGCCGTTTGGGGCGCGCGAGTGCCGTCGCTTCGCGCTATGCCGATCCCGAATACGTGTACCGGGACTTGGAGGACGCCCGCGCGCTCATGCGCAAACTGGGCTGTATTGTCATCCACACCGAAAATCGTGCCGTTGAGGAAACGGCGCAGGAAATTTTGCGCTACTATGAGCGAGCCCATCCTCCATCAGCTGATATGATAGGGTCAGCCTGAGACTAGGGTTCCCAATGTATAGGTAGGTAAAGTCGGTACGTCGGGTTAAGGAGAAAAAGGTGACTGAAGAAGTCAAGCGAGTGTATGCGTTCGGCAAGGACGCGCAGGGCAACAACGTAACTGAGGGCAACACCAGCATGAAGGCGATCCTCGGCGGCAAGGGCGCGAACCTCGCCGAGATGGCCAACATCGGGCTGCCCGTGCCTCCCGGATTCACCATCACGTGCCAGACCTGCATGGAGTACGCCAATGCGGGCAACGCGTGGCCCGAAGGCGCGCTCGGCACCATCCAGGAGTATCGCGAGGATCTCGAAGCCCGCATGGGCAAGAAGATCGGCGATGCGGAGGACCCGCTGCTCGTGTCCGTGCGTTCCGGCGCCCCCATGTCCATGCCGGGCATGATGGACACCGTCCTCAACCTCGGCCTGAACGATCAGTCCATCAACGGGTTGATCAAGCAGACCGATAACCCGCGCTTCGCCTGGGATTCCTACCGTCGCTTCATCCAGATGTTCTCCAACGTGGTCATGAACCTCGACGGCGACCTGTTCGAGAACGCCATCACGGCTATGAAGCACGCTCGCGGCGCGGCGTCCGACACCGATCTCACCGCCGAGGACCTGCAGGAGCTCGTGGCCGAGTTCAAGCAGATCTTCGCCGAGAACGTGGATGCAGCGGCGTATCCGAGCCTCGTCGTGGACGGTGCCGTGCAGTTCCCGCAGGATCCCAGCGTGCAGCTGCAGCTGGCCATCGAGGCCGTCTTCGGCAGCTGGAACAACCCGCGCGCCACGCTGTACCGCAAGCAGAACAAGATCGCCGACGATCTGGGCACCGCCGTCAACGTGCAGTCCATGGTGTTCGGCAACAAGGGCAACACCTCTGCCACGGGCGTCGCGTTCACGCGCAACCCCGCCAACGGCGAGAAGGAGTTCTACGGCGACTACCTGGTGAACGCCCAGGGCGAGGACGTCGTGGCCGGCATCCGCAACACCTCGCCGATCGCCGAGCTCAAGGACGTGGACGGTCTGGAAGAGGCCGGCCGCGAGCTCGAAGAGGTGTTCGTCACCCTCGAGAACCACTTCCGCGACATGTGCGACATCGAGTTCACCATCGAGCAGGGCAAGCTGTGGATGCTGCAGACCCGCGTGGGCAAGCGTACCGCCGCCGCCGCGCTGCACATCGCCATCGAGATGGAGAAGGAGGGCCTCATCTCGAAGGAGGAGGCCGTCATGCGCGTCGATCCCGAGCAGCTCGACCAGCTGTTGCACCCGCAGTTCGACAAGAACGCCTCCTACGACGTTGTCGCCAAGGGCCTGAACGCCTCCCCCGGCGCCGCCGTGGGCGAAGCCGTGTTCTCCGCCGCCGACGCGGTGGCCGTGGCCGAGGCGGGCCGCAAGTGCGTGCTCGTGCGCTGGGAGACGAACCCCGACGACCTCGCCGGCATGATCGCCGCCGAGGGCATCCTCACCTCGCACGGCGGCAAGACGTCGCACGCGGCCGTCATCGCCCGCGGCATGGGCGCCCCGTGCGTCTGCGGCGTGGAGGCGCTGCGCATCGACGCCGAGAAGAAGCAGGCCAGCGTCGTGGGCACCGACATCGTCATCAAGGAAGGCGACATGATCTCCATCGACGGCACCACCGGCTCCGTGGTGCTGGGCGCGGTCGAGCTCGTGCTGCCCGAGATGACGGGCGACCTCGACACCATCCTCGAGTGGGCCGACGAGTTCCGCACGCTGGGCGTGCGCGCCAACGCCGACAACCCCGAGGACGCCGAGCTGTCCCGCGGCTTCGGCGCCGAGGGCATCGGACTGTGCCGCACCGAGCACATGTTCCTGGGCGACCGCAAGCAGATCATCCAGACCTTCATCCTCAACGAGGATCCGGCCGTGCGCGAGAAGGCCGTGGGCGAGCTCTTGGCTGCCCAGACGGGCGACTTCCTGGGCATGTTCCGCGCCATGGACGGGCTGCCGGTCATCGTGCGCCTGCTCGACCCGCCGCTGCACGAGTTCCTGGAGAGCCCCCGCGCGCTCGACGTGGAGATCGCCAAGCTCGAGGCCGCGGGCGGCGATAAGGCGCTCATCGCCGAGAAGCGCATGCTCATGGAGCAGATCGACGGCATGAGCGAGGCGAACCCGATGCTGGGCCTGCGCGGCTGCCGCCTGGGCATCGTGTACCCCATCCTGCCGGTCATGCAGGTGCGCGCCATCGCCACCGCCTGCGCCGAGCTGCAGAAAGAGGGCTTGAACCCGAAGCCCGAGATCATGATCCCGCTCGTGTCCGTGGTGGCCGAGCTCGAGAAGCTGCGCAAGGTCGCCGAGGACACTATCGCCGAAGTCGCCGCCGAGCAGGGCGTCGAGCTTGACATCCCCGTGGGCACGATGATCGAGCTGCCGCGCGCTGCCGTCACGGCCGACGAAATCGGCGCGGTTGCCGACTTCTTCAGCTTCGGCACGAACGACCTGACCCAGACGACGTTTGGCTTCAGCCGCGACGACGTGGAGGCCGAGTTCGTCCCGCAGTACCTGGCCGAGCGCCTGCTGCCCTACAACCCCTTCGCCACCATCGATCCGGGCGTGGCGAAGCTCGTGGAGATGGGCGTCGAGCTGGGCCACAAGGGCAACCCCGACCTCGTCTGCGGCGTGTGCGGCGAGCACGGCGGCGATCCCGATTCCGTGAAGACGTTCCACACGATCGGCCTCGACTACGTCAGCTGCTCCCCGTACCGCGTGCCGCTGGCCCGTCTGGCCGCCGGTCAGGCCGCCCTGGCCGAGAAGATGGGCGACGGCCGCGACAAGTAGCCTCCGTCCGAGACCTCGCATGATCGAAGGGCCCGCAGCATCGCGCTGCGGGCCCTTTCGCGTTCGGCGTCGAGTTGCGAGTGCGACGGGACGCGAAACCTTCAGTGAGAGGGTGCGAAAAGGGCTCCATCTTGTTGACGGAGCCCTTTTTGAAAGCTTGGACAGCTTGTTTCAAACTGTATGCTGCAAAACAGGTCGCGCGATGTGCCGGCTCTGTTGGGAGCAGCTAGACCGTCTCAAGGTACTTGGCAACGCTCTTGCCCGCTTCGCGGCCCAACACGATGGCCATGCCGAGGCTTACGCCGGGCGTGGGGGTGATGTATTCCACGCCGAAACGACGACCGCAATCGTTGCCGGAAACGTACAGGCCGGGAATCGGCTCGAAGTTGGCATCGAGGGCGTTCTGCTCTGCGTTGGTGATGATTCCGCCGCAGGTGCTCATGATCTCGCCAAGTCCCGGATTGCCCGCGAGCGCGTAGAACGGACCATCCTTGACGGGGAAGAGCACTTCCGCGTAGCGACCGAAATCCTCGTCGATGCCGTATTCGCAGAACTTGTTGTACTTCTCGATTTCCGCGACGAACGTCTCGACAGCATCGCCTTCGAGCCCGAGCTGCTTCGCCAGGCCCTCCAGCGTGTCGTCCGCGATGAATTCCGGTGCTGCGAACATCGCTCCAGCCTGGTTGTCCTCCTTGGAGGATTCGGGCTCGACCCAGGTTCCCTTGAACTTCTGATAAGCCTTGTCCATGCCTGTTTTTAGCTCTTCGATCGCGGACGTTGTCGGGCTGAACATGCCGTGTTGCGGCACGGTGTACTGGCGGTACTCGGGGAAGTTCGAATCGAACACGCAGGAGATGGGCTCTCGGGGCAGATACACGTTCGGCACGCCGCGCTGCTCGACAACGGGGTAGAACTCGTTCATGAAGCGCTTGCCATCGGAGCGGACCCATACAGCTTGAGGGAAGTTGTTCATAGAAGTGGGTGCTTGGATGTGCTTGGCGTTCATGCCGGGGATGATGCTCTCCAAATGAGCTCCCGCCCAATGAGCCATCTTGATGCCGTCGCCTTGATACTGCCAATTCGAGGCGTCCCCGACGAACCTTTCATTGCCGAAGGCATCTTTCCAAGCTTCTCCCTCGATCATGTTGTTCTTGATGTCGGGCATCAGGTCGTTGAGCATTTCCTCGTTGTAGGCGAAGCCGCCCGTGGCCACCACCACGGCCTTGCAGCTGAACTTGAGGTACGACCCGTCGGCCCGGTTCTCGGCGATGACGCCGGACACCTTGCCATTGTCCTGCAGGATCTGCAGTCCCCGCGTGTTGAAGAAGAACTCCGCTCCTGCGGCTTTCGCCTTTTCGCGGTTGTATCCCTGGATCTTGGTCTGATTACACTCTTCCGCATATGCGGATATGACGCCGGGGTAGAACTTGATGGGTCCGATATTGGGCAGCAGGTGCGGCCATGTTTCGCCTGCTGCGGGGGATCCGCTATGGCTCAAGGTGGCGATGTCCGAATCGGTCAGGCTGTCGTAGTACCAATCGATGTTATCGCCCATGTTCTGGCAGTACCTCATGATGAGCCCGGGGTTGCCCTGGTTGCCGATCATGGTCATCCAATTCTGGTAGTACTCGACCGGGTCGACATCATGGTACTGGTTGCCTTCGGTGATCTTGTTGACAAGGTTCGAGTTGACGCCACAGCTCTCGTTGCCCGTTGCCATGTACGTTTCTTCGGGTTGGAACTCGAGAAGGGCGACCCGGTAACCCTGCTCGGACAGCTCTCGGCACGAGGTTACGCCCGCGTACCCATGGCCCACCACGACCGCATCGTAATCACCGGCTTCGCTTGCTTGCGCGGAGTAATCTTGCGGCGTCCGCCAAGAGATTGCGCCCTCCGTCGCGCTGCCGTCGGATACGTTCTTCTCATCGGACTTGTCGCTGTCCGTTTTTCCGTTCGGCGAGCACGCCGCCAAGAAACCCGCTCCTACGGTTCCTACGCCAGCAAGCGCTGCGCCTTTGATGAAACTACGCCTATCCATCCCTCTCTCCGTTCATCTCAACAGCTAACACGAAAGATGCTGCCGGTCGGTTTGCCTTCAAGCCGGGCAGCAAGGCAAAGACTACGCAAACCGCTTCTTTTTCGGAATCGCGATATTGAGGGAATTGGGAAAAGAGTCCTTGCAAAGCGCCTGGAAAGCATCGCGGTTTTTGGGGAATTACGCAAAACACGAGGTGAAACGCTTATGGCGTTCGCCGGTTCGCCGGAGCGAAGCTGCTTGGGCGACGAGTCTCCGGTTTTAGAAATCCGTCATCGAAGACGGCTCGTTCTCGTTTTCTATAAGCTGCAGAAGGTCCTCGCGCGAGTGGATGTCCAGCTTTTTGTAGATGCTCTTGATATGGGAGCGGACGGTGGAGTCGGACAAGAACATCTTCTTTGCGACGTAGGCGGGGGAGTAGCCGCGCCCTAGGAACAAGAGCACCTCTCTCTCGCGTTTCGACAGGCCGCCCTTGTCGGCAACCCGATTGCAGCATGTTTCCAAGTCCGACAGCAGGTTCGGCTTGTTCGCCTGCTGCGAAGGGAGGTACATTGTTTTCCACGAGCGTATATTGGGCACCAGAACCAACGAGATGAAGTACAGGGTGGAAAGCGCAAGCAATACTGCTTCCTCGTTCCCGCTGATGCCCGCAAGATCGCCGAAATGCAAGCCGATGATCGAAACCAAGCAAAAAGCGGAGATCGAGCTACCGAAGATCAGAGGCACCGAGAACTCTTGCGCGTGCGCGATCGCGCAGAACGAGGCCAGCGCAAGCACCCCTATAGCGCCGAAGAACACGTAAATGCCGATCATGCCGATGCTGTGCACCGCATGACCTGTGGGGAAGCTGCTGAGAAACAACAATATGGCGGCGAAGATGGGCAGGTATATTTGGAACACGAACGGCAAAAGAGGCTTGTCCGACTTCCTAAGCCATAAAGGCAGAACCGAGACGACGGCGAGGATCGTGCCGATGCTTTCGGCGTACATGTTGCCGAAAACCGCGATCTTGCGTACCGCCATCGTCAAGGCGAACAGCAAAAAACCCACGAACGGACCGAGGGCGACCGAGAAGAAGGAGTGGAACACGGTGGAATCTTGGCTTTTCGCATCGCGTTGCACGTTCAGCAGGCGAACGAACTCGCCGTGCGTAGAGCGGATCAGCAGGGGCACGAGTCCGAGAATGCTGAGCAGAAGAAAGCTCGCGACCCCGGTTTCGGGACCCATGTAAACGAATCCCGTATTGATGAGCGCGCAGATGGCCAGCAGGACGCTCAGGCGAATGAGGGCTTCCCGGAACGTGAGGGTGGAGAATACGCTTCCCCAAGCGATGCAAAGGAGCAAGGTCGTCGTTCCGCAGAGCGTTCCTCCGAGCAAGGAGCACAATTCGACCGGAACTCCGGGGAGAAGAAGGGAAGCGAAGAGCAGGAAAAGCCCCGTCAGGTAGAGAAGCGCGACGATCGTCATTCGAAGAGGAGTTAGGAATGTTATCCGACTTGGTTCTTTCGCGCACAGCGCGATGCACGCGGCTGCCATGCCGGCGACCATGGCGCTCGCCAACGTGGAGTGGACGAAATACGGCATGGCCAAGTCGAAGCCTGCCAAGTCGGGGCTGAATATCATGTTCGGGGAGTAGAGTGGCAAGGTTGCGAAAAAGGCTACGAAACAAACTTGTTCGAATGCGGATGGCTGGCTCATGTCGAATCCTTCTCGCTTGTACCTATCTGCCAAGTGCATGGATCTTCGCGCTCCGGTCATGCGGCACCGTCTTTTTCCGGTAGCGCTTGGGCGGCCGCCGTTTCGCCCACGAGCCAGATGCGGTCATCGGGGAACAGGCGCGTGTTGCGGCTCGGCTTCATCTTGAGCAGCTTCTCATGCTCGTGTGCGACGACGAGGCAGCCGAAGGAGCCCTTGAAATCGACGGCGCCGATGGTCTTGCCGGCGAAGGGCGAGCCCGCTTCCACGGAAAGCGACACGCATGCGAGATCCAACTTGTCGGGGTGCGCGGCCGCGTACTCGTCGAACGATGCGCTGACGGCATCGGCCTCGTCGATGGAGTCCTCCTTGAGCAGGGTTTGCAGGTAGGCGTCCACCTCGTTCTCGGTGCCGAGGAACGTCAGCACGTCGCCCTCGCGTATGCCCAGCGGGTCGGCCGGGTCGTTGATGCGCCGCACAAGCTCCTCCTTGGTCAGTCGCGCGAGCGCTTGCGATCCCATGCGCACGCCCTCGCGCTCGATGGCCATGAGATCCAGGTTGTGCGCTATGCCGAACAGGAAGTCGCTCGACCGCTCGGCGCCCAATCGGCGCAGCGTGCGCGACGCTTCGACCTCCACCACGTACAGGCGCTCCTCCACCCACCCGGCGCGTTCCTCCTCGTCGGATTCCGCCAGGCGCTCGGCCAGGATGGACTCGTTGAGGTTGCCGACGAAGCTCGTCTCCAGCTTGAGGAACCACGAATGCAGCGTGCGCGAGCGCGCGAGCAACAGCGAGCACGTCGCCGCCAGAACGAACATCCACACCGATTGGCGCGCGCCGGCCGCATGCACGATGTAGGCCACCACGCCGCAGGACGCCGCGCCGCCCGCCAGCATCAGGACGGCCAACGGCACATGGTTTCGACGGCTCTTCATCCACAGCACGCCGAACTCGTTCTTTCGTCCCGTGTAGAACAGGTTCGACAGGAACAGTCCCGTCACGAAGATGCCCACCGCGGCAAGCAACGGGTTGAGAACGGCCTCCGGCACGAAACCCGACAGCAAAGGAAGGGCCGTGTTCATGAGCACCTCCACCGATGCGATGCCGGCCAGCACCACGAGCCCCAGCTTGAGCGTCCAGCGTTTGAGGTAGTCCACCCATAAGTTCGGTTCGCCGTCCTCTTCCTGCGCGCGCTCCAGATGCTCATGGCGCAGTGCGAACAGGCTTTCGGGCAAGACGCGCACGAGGAGGTGGTAGATGCGTTCGGAATTCTTCACCAGAAGAGGCGAGGCGAGCGTCGTCGCCACCGACACGGTGACGATGACGGGGTAGAGGAAGTCGGGAGTCACGCCCGTCGCCGATCCTAGCGCGGCGATGATGAACGAGAACTCGCCGATCTGCGCCAGGCTGAGCCCGCTCATCACCGAGGTTTTCAGCGTTGCCCCCGACAACAGAGCGCCCAACCCGCAGAACAGCGAGCGTCCGATGATGGCCACCAAGGCGATGACGACGATGGCTCCCAGGTTCTCCGTCACGGCCGCGGGTGTGACCAGCATGCCCACCGATACGAAGAACACGGCTCCGAACAGATCCTTGATGGGCTTGAACAGCGCGTCGACGCGCTTTGCCTGCACGGTGCCGGCCAGGATGGATCCGGCGAGGAACGCGCCCAGCGCCGAAGAGAACCCG
Source organism: Eggerthella sp. 1_3_56FAA (assembly GCF_000185625.1). Taxonomy (NCBI): domain Bacteria; kingdom Bacillati; phylum Actinomycetota; class Coriobacteriia; order Eggerthellales; family Eggerthellaceae; genus Eggerthella; species Eggerthella sp. 1_3_56FAA. Next base: position 476,397 of record NZ_GL622579.1, on the reverse strand, counting down.
ATGGCGTCGGCCAGAACCACCATCCCCAAGCACAGCGCGATGGACGCGATGAGCAGGATCTCGTCGTTGAGCTCGGAACGCAGGCGCTTGAGGGCGCTCGGCACGAGGATGACGCTGAGCGCGAACCATACCACGAGGTACAGCGCCATGCGTCCGATACGCACGGCCACCGCACCGCCGTCCACCGACGCGCTGACCGCCACCGTGGACAGCACCACGAGCAGGAACACGCCTGCGATGTCCTCGATGACCAGCACGCCGAACACGAGCTGGGCGAAGGCCTTGGTGCGCAGGCCCAGCTCGCCGAACGTCTTCACGATGATGCTGGACGACGAGATGGCCAGCATGCCGCCGAGGAACAGGCTGGTTGACGGCGACCAGCCAAGCAGCGTGCCGCAGGCGAACCCTGCCGCTATCATGAGCGACATCTCCACGACGGCCGTGACGAGCGCCGGACGGCCCACGGTGGTCAGCTTCACCACGCTGAACTGCAGTCCCAGGCCGAACATGAGGAAGATGACGCCGATCTGCGACCAGGTGGACACGTCGGCCGTCTCCACGATGTTGGGGATCCAGCCGATAGCGGGGCTCACGAGGAATCCGGCCACCACGTACCCCAGCACGAGCGGCTGTTTGAAACGCCGGCAGACGATGGTGGCCACCGCCGCCACGGCGAGCAGCAAGGCGAGGTCGTTGACGAGCTGGGGTATGGACTGCATAGGTTCCTCTTCGCGCACTGTACGGTCGAAACCTCATTGTAGCAAGCCGAGACGCGTCGGCGGACGAAAAAGAAGCGGCCCTTGCGGGCCGCTTCCCAAACATGGATCGGTTTCTGGTTTCTTACGATTCCGCCAGCTCCGCGGGGGTGGCGCGGCGCGCCATGGCCTTGTCGTAGTCTTTCGTGCCGGCGAACACCTCGTTCATGTACGGGTTCACCTTGAGCTTCTTGGCGCGGTACATGATGTAGGCGAACGCGGCGATGTTGGCCAGAAGCGCGATGACGGACACGGCCAGGTTCACGTTCGGGTTGTTCACCGACTGCACGCTGAACACGCTGTAGTCCTGGAACGCCGGCACGCACTGGGCGAACATGCACCAGATGGCCAGTGTGAACGCGCGGTTCTGGATCCAGCCGCCTTTGTTCCAGAAGAACGCCGCCACGGTGGGGGCCAGCAGCAGGGCCAGGCCGCAGTACCAGGAGTGCGTGGGCAGGCAGTTGTAGGTGTAGCAGAAGTTCCACAGGTCGTAGGCGATGATGAACACCCAGGTCATGTCCGGCCACAGCATGTCCTGGCGCTTCTTGGAAATGTAGATGCCGAACCAGCCGGTCATGCAGGCGATGTTGATGATGCCCGCCACGCCGTTGAACACGTTGTGCCAACCGCCGTACAGCGTGACGCCCTCGGAGGACACCCAGGTGGTGCCCCAGGCGCGGATGGCGCTCTCGAAGTCGCTGACCACGGCGATGAGGATGTTGATGGCCACGATGACGAACGGGAAGCACTTGAACCAGTGCGCCTTGCCGATAGCGCCCCACGAGTACTTGATGGCCATGAAGCCGATGCACCCGATGGTGGCCGCGTAGAGCTTCGCGTAGTGGAACCAGCTGTTCATGTGCACGTGCGTGGGGTTGTCGAGCGCCCACTGCTGGCCGATGCCGGCGCCGATGGAAATGGCGACGAAGTACGCCGTCAACGCGACGGGCAGCACGATGAAGCAGAACACGCCGCCCGCCTTCGTGCGGCGCGCCACTTCGTTGATGAGGATCAACCCGATGAACACGATGGCCCAGCCGAGCCATTGGTACAGGGCGTTCTCCCCGTAGACTTGGAACAACATGACACCCTCCTTCTTCAGGGTACGCTTCGCACAGGCCGCCTTCCGGCCTGCTGTTTCTTCAGATGAGATTATCGATACCGTTGCATGCGGGTTCGCCTGCGCAGGTTCTATCCGCTTTCGGGTGCGCCGTTCGCGCCGCGGTCCATGTGCAGCGTTTGGGCGATGAGATCCTTCAGCACCTCGTCGTCGACGTCCGGATGCGTTCGCAGGTAGCCGACGATGCCCAAGATGAGCACGTAGAACGTCTCGTAGACGTGCTCGATGCGTATCTCGTGCAGCGCGCCGTAGTCGCGCACCGTGGTGTCCACGATGTACGTGGCCACGCGGTCGGCCACGCGGTTCACGAAGTCGATGTAAAGCGCCGCGTTCTCGTGCGAGGCCAGCGAGCGGCGGAACGCGTCGTGCTCGAACACGCCGAGGCGCATGAGCTTTACGACGCTGGAAAGGGCGCTTTCGATGTCGCCCGGGTGCCGTTGCGCGTTCCAGTAATGAGTGGCCTCGATGAAGTCGGCCACGTAGTCGTCGAGGACGGCCGAGGTGACGGCCTCCTTGTCAGGGAAGTAATGGTAGAACAGCGAGCGCGCCACGCCCATGCGGTTGGTGATGTCCTGCACGGAGGTTTTCGAGAGCCCCTGCTCCTCGTACAGCTCGCGGGCCGCGGCCACGATGTCGGCTCGACGCTCGGCCGATGCCGCGTTGCGCGCCTTCTCGTTCGAGGTTGCCATGCCGCCCTCCTTGCCCCGTTCGCTTGAACGATCCTGCGGTTCGCCGCCATGGCGGCGTGTTTCGTTCGATCCCCTGATGAGCGCAGCATACGCCCCTGGTTGACGGAGCGTCAATAGACAGTTTCAGGGATTCGTCAACGAAGAGGGGGACGTAAGCGGCGAAGCGCGCGCGTCCGCGACGGCAATGACGAAACGCGCGAAGCCGTCAACCGCGGCTTCCTCTTTGCCTGCGAGGATGCTAGCATGCAGGTCATTAAGTTCATTTGTGAAACGAAAAAAGAACGCAGATGAACTAATGAGGGAGCAAGCGGACGCAGGGCCGCATCTCGGCCGAGGCGGCGTCGGGCGATCCGATGCCGAGGGCATCGCGGAGCAGCGGACGCGAAACCGAGAAGGAGGGGTCATGAAGGAGAGCAAGCGGATCGGAAAGCGGAAAGGAAGGCGCTGGCCTATCGTGGTCGGCGTGATCGCGGCGGTCGTCGTGGCGGCGGGCGCGGGTTTCTGGGTTTGGCACGAGCAGCCGAGCTTCTGCAACGCCGTTTGCCACGATCCGATGGACGCCTACGTGGACGGCTACTTCAGCGACGCGACGCTTATGGCGAACGCCCACGAGCGCGCCGACGTTACGTGTTTGAAGTGCCACGAGGCGAAGTTGTCCGATCAGGTCGCCGAAGGGCTGTCGTGGGTGCGCGGAGATTTCGCCACTGACGAGACGGGGCATCTGACTACCCATGGCGTGACGGCCGACAAGAAGATGTGCGCATCGGCCGGCTGCCATGATTGGGAAGACGTGAAGGCCGCCACCGAGGATTGGGGAGGCGAGGCGGGGGTGAACCCGCATGCGTCGCATCAGGGCGAGGCCATCGATTGCAGCAACTGCCACGGCGCGCATGGATCGTCGTATATGTACTGCAACGCGTGTCACGACTACGCGGTTCCCGACGGCTGGGAAAGCCCCCGGTAGGGCATGCGAAAAGGAGGAGCGATGATGAAGAGGACGGCAGCGGCCGTATGCGGGGCCGCGGTGCTGGCGGCGGGCATGACGGGCTGCGGCGCGGGATTCGAAGGTTCGGGGTCGAAAGACGCGGCCAGCGCCGAGCAGCTGGCCATGCGCCTGGACGATCCGTGGGCTCAGGAGGTTCAGGCCGATCAGGGCGCGAAGGCCGAAGGCGAGCTCGCCGACGGCGTGTACACGGGCACGGGCAAAGGGATGGAGGGCCTCGTGACCGTCAAGCTGCTCGTGCAGGACAACCGCATCTCGTGTTTGGAAACCGCGCAGGAGGGCGAGAGCCAGAGCCGCGGAGGCTACGAGGCCATCCGCGACGGCAGGTTCGCCGCCATGATCGAGGCCGCGCAAGGCGCCGGCATCGACGCGATCAGCGGCGCCACCATCACCACGGCGGGCGTCAGGCAGGCGGTGGAGGACGCGCTCTCGCAGGCAGAAGCCACCGCCGCGAAGCAGGAACAGGGGGGATCCCGATGACGAAGCAGGTTCACGGGCAGACGGGCGCGCATGCGCCGCTGTCTCGCCGCGATTTCTTGACGAGGGCGGGCTTGACGGTGGGAGCCGCCGCGGCCGCGGCGGCGGTGCCGGGCGCGGCCTATGCGGTGCCGGAGGGCGTGATCGGCGACTGGGCGGCCGATGGGTCGAAGGCCGTCGACGTGCCCGACAGCGCCGTCACCAACGCCTCTTGGTCGGACGGCACGTATCGCGAGCACAACGGCGCGGCGTTCCCGGCGGACGATGCAAGCCCTATCCCTCCGCGCGCGGTGCCCGCGACATGGGATTACGAGTGCGACATCTGCGTGGTGGGCGCGGGCGGCGGCGGCTTGAACGCGGCGGCGCGCGCGGCCGAGCAGGGCGCGCGGACCATCTGCGTCGAGGCTATGGGCCTGCACGGCGGCAACGCCCAGGAGGCGGGCATGTGCGCCATCCTCGGCGGATCGAAGCTGCAGGAGTCGAAGCGTTTCGCGTTCCCGTCCTACCCCTTCGACGCGCGCAAGCTGGCCGATTGGGCCATCGACGAGTACCATTACGCGTGCGACCCGCTGCTCATCCACCGCATCGCCGAGGCGGGCGGCACGTGCATCGACTGGATGGCCGACTGCGGCGTCCGGTGGCGCTTGGGCGAGGTGCCGGTGTACGTGGCGCCGAAGAACTCGACGCTCGACCACCATGTGCTCAAGATGAAGGACGCCACCGACGCCATGTTCAGCTTTGGTCAGAAGCACGGCGTGCAGTACCTCTTCCAAAGCCCGGCGGAGGCGCTCGTGCAGGACGGCGACGGGAGGATCGTGGGCGTGGTGGTGCGCGAGGATTACGGCGCAGAGAAGTACATCCACGCCGAACGCGCCGTCATCCTCACGGCGGGCGGCTTCTGCAACAACAAAGCCCTGTTGGAGCGCTACATCCCCACGGCGGCCATGGGCTGCGCCTCGAGCTACCTCACGGCGGGCGAGACGGGCGAGTGCTTCCGCATGGGCTTGGGCGTGAACGCCGACGTGTCGGGCTTCAACAGCTCGGCCAGCTTCGACGGCGGCGTCGATTGGGAGGCCGAGGGCGGCCAGTGGGCGCGCTTCCTCTACGACGGCATGACGCAGCTGTCGCGCCAGCCGTGGTTCACCGTCGACCGCTGCGGCAACCGTCTTCGCTACATGGACAGCCGCGTGGGCGAGGACGGCGCGAACGCCATCTACGCGCTGGGCGATCTGGCCACCATCCAGATGACGCCGCCGGGGCACCGCTCCTACATCGTCTTCGACGCGCACTACGAGGATCATCTGGCCGGCTTCGCGCAGGAGCATTGCCGCAAGCTGATCACGCCCGACCTCGAGCAGATCGACAAGGTGCCCGAGCATTATCGCGACTGGCACCACGGCGTGCAGGACGCCATCGACGCCGACGTGCTGAAGAAGCGCGACTCGCTGGAGGAGCTGGAGCGCGACCTGGGGTTCGCCCCCGGCGTGCTGGTAGAGGCCGTGGAGAAGTGGAACGCGTGCTGCGAGCGCGGCGAGGACGACTTCATGTATCCCATGCCTCCCGAGTGGCTGCACGCCATCAAGGACCCGCCGTTCTACGGCTGCCGCATCGGCGGAAACCTGTACGGCACGAAGGCAGGCCTCATGATCAACGACGAGATGCAGGTGATCTCGACCAAGGGCACCGTGATCCCCGGCCTGTACGCGGGCTGGCACACGGCCGGCGGCGCGTGCGGCGAGAACAGCTACATCGGCGACCCTATCCTGGGTTCGCTGTTGGGCGACGTGAGCCTGGCGTTCTGCGGCGGGTACTTGTGCGGCACGTACGCCGTCGCCAACGAGATGAAGGGAGGGGAGTAGCATGAAAGAGCAGTTGAAGGACATGGCGCGGCCGTATGCGATGCTGTTCCTGATCGCGCTCGCGGTGGCGATCGTGGGGCGCATCGGGCTGGCCGTGATGGACTTGACCGGAACGCTTTCCTACGACTACATCTCGGCGGCCGACGTGCCCATCCTCGACGTCGTGTGCTCCATCCTGACCGGGTCGGCGCTCGTGGCGTTCATGTACGCAGCATCGCTGGCGATGGTCGTGTCCACGGTGGGCGTCGCGCTGCACGGTCTGCTGTTCGCGCGCCGCAGCGAGGGCGCGGGCAGGCCGGCGACTGCGTTTCTGTGGGGCTGGGCGACGGCGCTTGCGGCCATCGTGTGCCTGCTGATCACGGCGAGCGGGATACTCTCTGCCGTGCAGGTGGCGTCCATGAGCTCGAAGCTGCCCTCCCTGCCGATGCTCGTGCTGGCGCTCGTGGGGTTCGCGGCGTTTCTCGGCACGCTTCTGGGCGCAGCGTCCATGACGGTGTGCGCTTGCCTCGCGCGGGCGCGCGACGAGAAGCGCGCAGGCTGGAACCTGGTGCTCGCGGCTTTCGTCTGCGGTCTCGTGGTCATGGTTCTCACCGTGGGCACGTTCTCGGCCGTCAACTCGGCCAGCATCCAGCTGGGCACGGTGGGAGCATGGTTCGCCGCCGACGTGGTCGTGAACCTGGCCATCATGTTCGGGATGGGCGCGCTGGTGAAGAAGGGTCGCGCGTAGCATGGAATCCCGGTCGCGCTTCTCCTTTCGGACAGGGGGAAGCGCGGCCTTCTTTTAGGAAATATCCCAGTGTCCGGCGCGTGGGCTTCCGACGCGCCGGACGCGCCCGCTTTCCTTGAGCGAAGCTATGGCGCGCTCCGTCGTGCGTCTTGCCAGGCCGACGGCTTCCGCGATCTCGGAGACCGTGATCGAAGGGTTCTCGGCCATGAGGCTCAGGATGCTATTCCTCAGCCCGTCCTCTCGACGCTCTTCCGTGCAGAAAGGCTCCATCGCATCGCGGATGGCCGAGAGCATGAAGGCTACGAAGGCGGTCGAGGATCCGGTCGCGTTCGATTCGTTCAATGCGGCGTAGTACGCGTCTTGGCGCTCCCGGATCATGCTTTCGATCGGCAGCCAGGCGAGCACGGAGCGCCATCGAGCCAGCAGCAGCGTGTGCCAGAGCCTTCCGATGCGGCCGTTTCCGTCGGAGAACGGGTGGATGAATTCGAACTCGTAATGGAATACGCACGAAGCGAGAAGCGGGTGGAGCTTCGTCGAACCCAGCCATTCGAACAGGTCGGCCATAACTTCGGGAACGTAGGATGCGGGGGTTCCGGCATGGATCAATCGATCCCCGTCGTATACTCCTGCGTTTTTCGTCCGGAAGGTTCCCGCGTCCTTGCGCAGGCCTTCCATCATGACGCCGTGGGCCTCGAGGAGGTCGTCCATGTTGCGCGGATCCCAGTTGCCGAGCAAGTCGTATGCTCGTTTGGCATTCCGGACCTCCCGGATATCGTCGGGCGGACCGAAGACGCGCCGGCCGTCGATGATATCGGTCACCTGCTCCATTGTGAGCGTGTTCTGCTCGATAGCCAGAGAAGAGTGTATGGTTTTGATACGCAGCTCGCGATGGAGGACGGGCGAGGAGGACAGCGCGGAGTCGGGTGCGAGCCGTCCCACCATCTCGGCGATATCCAAGGCGGTTGCAGTAATCTTGTCGGTGGGGTCGAAGGGCGGTTCGTACACCAGAGGCCTCCTCTCGAATATTTTACCGCCAGTATTTTACCGCCAATGGCGGTAAAAAGAAAGTGCGAGCGTCTTGCTCGTCTTTTTTCCGGTGCGGAGAAGGTTTTTGCATGCGGAAGTCTGGCATCGGCGATCCATGCGCAGACGGCGTGCGCGTCAGTCGATGGGCTGGAGGAGGCCGAGCGCGGCTTTGCGCTCGGCCTCCTTGCGCGCTTGGACGTCGGCGATGACGATGCGCCAGGTGCGCGCGAGAGCATGGCGCTGTCGGCGATCGAGCCTGCTCCAAAGGTGCTTGCGCGCAAGCAAGGCGACGGTTCGGACGATGATCCTCTGCTGTCGTTCGCCCTGGGGCATGGCAGCGGCGAACACGGCCTTGCGGTCGCGGGGGCTGGCCAGCCTCACGGCCCATTCCCGTTCGACGAGCCTGTCGACAGCCCGCGCAACGGCGACCGGGGTCATCTGCAGCTGATCGGCTATGTCGCCGATGCGAAGCGGCTCGCCCACCTCGCCGAGGCGCTGAAGCACGCGGCACTCGCTGAGGGATGCTCCGCACGCGGATTGCAAGGCGCTCTCCATCGCGCGTTTCACCAGCTCGAGCGACACGAGCGCGCGCGAAGCGGCGAAACGGCTGGCGGCCTCGCCGGACGGTGCCGCCTCGATGCTCGCGCCGGCCGCGATGGAGGCTTCGAGGATGGTGCGGTGGGCAGCGTCTTCGGTGGGGAACAGGGCGTAGAGGCGCTCGACGAGCGCGTCGTTGGCCTGCGCCACATGGCTTGCTCCGGCGTCGGTGATGCCCACGGTGCGCACGCGCCTATCGCCGTCGCCGGCGCGCCGGCGCGTCGCGTACCCGGCGGCTGCGAGCGCGTTCACGGCCTGCGTCACCACGTTCGGCTTGAGGTCGAGCGTCTTTCCGAGGCTGGACTGGTCGATGCCGTCCGGGCCAGCGGACAGCAGCTTCACCAGCACGCGGTACTGCGTCACGCTGAGGCTGCTGGCCTGCGCCAGCCCGCTTTTGAGCGCGCGATGGGTGAGGTCGAACGCGACGAAGAACGTCGAGTCGAGAGAAAGGTCGCGCTCGGTTTCGATCCCATCCATGCTCAAACCCCCCCTTTTTTTCCTTTTTTCGCGCGCTCTGCAGTTCGTTCATCGGTGAAACGATATTGTAGCGCGAGCATGAGCGGTTCGGGGAAAACCCATCAGAGCGCCACTTCGCCGTCGCCGAAGGCAAAGCAGCGACGAGGGACGAACGCGCATGCGCCCGAGCAGCAAGCCTTTCCTTCTCATGCACGCTTTTGTCAAGCATGTACGGGCATTTCGCCCCGTTTTCCTTGTCAAAAGCGTGCATGTAGGCAATGCGCCGTTCGTGCACGGCGGCGCTCTCGCGCGCGAGGATGCCCTTTTCCGGCGACTGCGCGCTTAGCGGCGCGCGCGCCAGCGTCCGATGGCCTTCGCGATCTCGGTCTGTACGACGGACAGCAGGGCGAAGCCCACCACGAGCGCCCACTGCCCGAGGTCCATCGTCGTGCCGCCGAACGCGTCGATGAAGGGCGGCACCAGCAGCACGACCAGCATGAGCGCGATGCTGGCCGCCGCGGCGAGCCCCAGCTGGCGGTTGCGGGCGCCCTCGCGGTCCCAGACGGGGTCGGTGGCGGAGCGCTGGTTCAGGGAGCGCAGCACCTGGGAGAATCCCAGCACGCCGAACGCCATCGTGCAGCCCAGCTCGTAGCTGCCCGCGTTCTGGCCGATCACGAAGGCGACCAGCGCGAGCGCCGCGATGAACACGCCCTGAAAGATAACGCGGCGCGCTAGCGGGCCGTCCAGCAGGTTGTTCACGCGCATGGGCGGATGCTCCATGATGTGGCGGCTGGCGGGCTCCACGCCCAGCGCGAGCGCGGGCAGCGACGCGGTTGCCAGGTTCACCCACAGGATCATGACGGCGGTGAGCGGCGCGTTCCAGTTCAAGGCCACGGCGGTGAGCAGCACCACGATCTGAGCCACGTTGTCGGCCACGAGGAAGGAGACCACCTTCTGGATGTTGCGGAACACCCGGCGGCCCTCGCGCACGGCGTAGACGATGGTGGTGAAGCGGTCGTCCATGAGGATCATGTCGGAGGCGTCCTTCGCCACGTCGGTGCCCGTGATGCCCATGGCCACGCCGATGTCGGCGGCTTTGAGCGCGGGCGCGTCGTTCACGCCGTCGCCCGTCATGGCGCACACCTCGCCGGCATGCTGCAGCGCGCGCACGATGCGCAGCTTGTGCAGAGGCGACACGCGGGCGAACACCGAGGTGTTGCGGGCCGCCTCGTCGAGCGCCGCGTCGTCCATCTCGTCGAGCTCGGCGCCCGTGACCACGAGGTCGCCGGGACGGAAGATGTCCAGCTCGCGGCCGATGGCGCGCGCGGTGGAGGCGTGGTCGCCCGTGATCATGACGGTGCGGACGCCGGCGGTGCGGCAGGTTTCCACGGCCTGGCGCACGTCGGGCCGCGGCGGGTCCATCATGCCGACGAGGCCGATGAGCACGAGATCGCGTTCGATGTCCTCCTCGTCGCCGGGCACGCCGGGCAGGGCGCGGGTGGCGAATGCCAGCACGCGCAGCGCCTCGTCCGAGAGCCGTTGCGCCACGGCCAGCGCGCGGGCGCGATCCTCGTCGGTCATCGGCCGCGGGCCGTTCTCGTCCATGATGAAGGCGCAGCGGGGCAGCAGCGAATCGATCGCGCCCTTCACGGCGGCCACGATCTCGCCGTCGCGCTCGTGCACGGTGGACATGCGCTTGCGGTCGGAGTCGAAGGGGCGCTCGGCCAGGCGCGGGTAGGTCGAGCGCAGCGCGGTCGGGTCGATGCCGTTGTCGCGCGCCAGCACCAGCAGCGCGCCCTCGGTGGGGTCGCCGATGAACGCCTGCGCCCCCGGCGCGCCCTCCTCGGCGGACGCGAACGCGGCGTCGTTGCACAGCACGGCGGCGAACGCGAGGTAGCCGAACAGGTCGGGGTGCTCCTCGAGCGCCTCGGCGGGCTCGAGCGCCTCGTCGCGGTCGAGGTCGGGGCCCAGCGACACGCGCACGACGCTCATGCGGTTCTCGGTGAGGGTGCCCGTCTTGTCCGTGCAGATGACGGTGGCGCCGCCCAGCGTCTCGACGGCCGGCAGGCGGCGCACGAGCGCCTCGTGGCGGGCCATGCGCTGCACGCCCAGCGCCATGGTGATGGTGGCGGTGGCGGGCAGGCTCTCGGGGATCACCGAGATGGCCAGCGACACGGCCAGCAGCAGCAAGGGGGCGAACGGGCGGCCGTAGGCCAGGCCGACGGCCAGCACGGCCAGCGCCGCCGCCACGCCCACGATGGTGAGGATCTTGCCGAACGAGGCCAGCTTGCGCTTGATGGGCGTGTCCAGCTCCTCGTCGCCTTCCAGCATGCCGGCGATGTGCCCGACCTCGGTTCCCATGCCCGTGGCCACCACGATGCCCGCCCCGCGTCCCGCGGTGACGATGGCGGTGGCGAACGCCATGTTCGACCGGTCTCCCAGCGGCGCGCCGGGCAGAACCACGGCGGAGGCGTCCTTCTCGACGGGCACCGACTCGCCTGTGAGCGCGGCTTCCTGCATGCGCAGCCCGGCCGCTTCGACCAGACGCAGGTCGGCGGGCGCCATGCTGCCGTCGCCCAGCTGCACGAGGTCGCCCGGCACGAGATCGCGCGCGGGCACCACCATCTCCACGCCGTCGCGGACGACGCGCGCCTCGGGCGCGCTCATCGATCTTAGCGCTTCGAGCGAGGATTGCGCCTTGCGCTCCTGCACGATGCCGATGACCGCGTTCACCATCACGATGGCGAAGATGATGCCGGCTTCGGCCCATTCCTGCAGAAGCGCCGACAGCACGGCCGCCACGAGGAGGATGAGGATCATGGGGTCGGTCAGCTGCTCGCGCGCCATCTGCGCCAGCGTGCGCGGCGGCTTCGCGTTCAGCTCGTTGGGGCCCGTCTCGGCGAGGCGGCGCGCGGCCTCGAGCTCGCTCAGCCCTTCGAGCGAGGAGTCGAGCTCGAGGAGGACGTCGGAAAGGGGCTCCGCCTGCCAGGGTCGGGATGCGGGCGGTTTGACGGGTGCTTGAGTGTTCGGCATGGAGCTTCCTTTGCGCGGTCGTTGCGACGGTGTTCGCTTCCACGATACCCGTCCGCGGCTCGCGTCGATCGAACCGTCACGAGCCGGTTGCCAATCGGACGGTCGATCGTTCGGAGGGCATTCCCCGTCCCGTCGGTCGGCGCGGCGCGACGTCCTCTCGCCGCGCTCGGGCGCTTTCCGTTAGAATGGTGGTCTCCGAAGGAAAGGAAGCCCCGTGACCGCGAACCTCCGACTCGACCGTCTCCCGCGCACCGTGGAGCTGGCGCGCGCCGCCGACGGCGCCGCGACGCTCGCCTACGTCGACCAGCGCCTGTTGCCCGGCAAGCTCGCGATCGAGCGAACCGCGGATTGGGGGGCGGTGGTGGACGCGATCAAGACGCTCGCGGTGCGCGGCGCGCCC
>NZ_GL622579.1:457162-463927 GCF_000185625.1 Eggerthella sp. 1_3_56FAA | reverse complement strand
GCGGCCGTGGCCGACGCCCTGTTCGCGGAGGCGAAGCGCATGGAGGCCGAGGACGAAGCCGCGAACCGCGCCATCGGCGCGCACGGAGCCGCGCTGCTGCGGCAGGGCAGCCGCGTGCTCACGCACTGCAACGCCGGAAGCCTGGCGACGGCGTTCTACGGCACGGCGCTCGGCGTGGTATACGCCGCGGCCGAGCAGGGCAAGATCGAGCGCGTGTACGCCGACGAGACGCGCCCAGTGGGGCAGGGCGCGCGCCTCACGTCGTGGGAGCTGGCGCGCGCGGGCGTTCCCTGCACGCTCGTCTGCGACAACATGGCCGCAAGCCTCATGGCTAAAGGAGAGGTGGACGCCGTGATCGTGGGAGCCGACCGCATCGCCGCCAACGGAGACGCGGCGAACAAGATCGGCACGTACGGCGTGGCCGTGCTCGCCCGCCATCACGGCATCCCGTTCTACGTGGCCGCGCCCACCTCCACCATCGACCCCGCGATCGCGGACGGCTCGGGCATCCCCATCGAAGAGCGCGATGCCTCCGAGGTCCTGCCCGTCGCGATCGAGGGCGTCGACGTGTGGAACCCGGCCTTCGACGTGACGCCGGCCGGCCTCATCACGCGCATCGTCACGGAGCGCGGCGCGTTCGAGCCGGATAAGTTGGTATACTGATCCTGCAGGTCGCCGACGGACGGGCGACGGAAAAGGAGGGCCTTATGCGCATCATCCATCGCGAGGACCAAGAGCAGCGCGAGCACGTGGAGCTTTCCCGCGACGCGGCGTTCGCCGACGAGAGCGACGGCCGCGACCGATCCGCCGAGCCCGACATCCTGCGCACCGACTACCAGCGCGACCGCGATAAGATCCTCCACACGAAGTCCTTCCGCCGCCTGTCGCACAAGACGCAGGTGTTCCTGGCCGCCGAGGGCGACCACTTCCGCACCCGTCTCACGCACACGCTGGAGGTGGCGCAGATCGCCCGCACCATCGCCCGCGCGCTGGGGCTGAACGAGGATCTCGCCGAGGCCATCTCGCTCGGCCACGACCTGGGGCACACGCCCTTCGGGCATACGGGGGAGGAGGCGCTCGCGCGCTGCCTGGCGCGCCACAAGGGGATCGACCCGGCATCGCCCGAGGCGGAGGCGCTCTACCGCCACAACGAGCAGAGCCTGCGCGTGGTCGAGCGCATCGAGAACGGCGGCAAGGGACTGAATCTCACGTCCGAGGTGCGCGACGGCATCCTCAATCACACCGGCGACCTGCGCGCCGAGACGCTGGAGGGGCGCATCGTGGGCACGGCCGACCGCATCGCGTACGTCAACCACGACATCGACGACGCCATCCGCGCGGGCATCCTGCGCGAGGTCGACCTGCCGGCGTCGACGCACGCCATGCTGGGCCCCGACCATTCGTCGCGCATCGAGACGCTCGTGCTCGACATGGTGGAGACGTCGGCCGCCGTCGACGACATCCGCATGAGCGACGCGGTGTGGAACGCCATGATGGAGCTGCGGTCGTTCCTGTTCGAGCGCGTGTACAGCGCCCCTGCCGTCACCGACGAGGTGGCGAAGGCGACGCACCTCGTGGACGACCTGTTCGACTACTACGTGGCGCACACGGGCGAAGTTCCGCAGGAGTACCGCGCCATCTCCGAGGGCGACGACCTGCGCGCCGTCACCGACTTCATCGCCGGCATGACCGACCGCTACGCCAAGAACCTCTACCAAAGGCTGTTCATCCCCAACGCGCTGCATTACTAGGTTCCCTCGGCCTAAGGACATTTCTTCGTTGCGCAGGTGCACAAGAATTGTATAATCGTCTAACTATGCTTTCCGGGGATCACATCAGGCAATCGTTTTCGGCGGCGCTGCCCATCATGCTGGGCTACGTCGCCATCGGCATACCCTGCGGCATCCTGAGCGCTTCCATCGGCATGAACGAGCTGCAGGTGTTCCTGCTGTCGGCCGTGTTCTACTCGGGCGCGGGCCAGTTCATGATCCCGAACATGTGGCTGGCCGGCTCGCCGCTCGCGTCCATCATCGCCAGCGTGTCGCTGGTGAACACACGCCAGATGCTGTACTCGGCCTCGTTCGCGCCGCGCTGCGAGCGTGTGAAGAAACGCCTCGCGTTTCTGTTCGCGGCTACGGTGACCGATGAGAGCTACGGTGTGAACACGGCGAAGTTCGAGGAGGGCGGCTGGTCGGTTGGCCGCGCCACGCTCGTGAACCTTTTCTCGCAAAGCTCGTGGGCGCTGTCGAACGTGGCCGGCGTGCTCGTGGGCAACGCCGTGGGCATCCCGCTGGCCATAGCCTCCTTCGCCATGACGTCCATCTTCATCTGCCTGCTTGTCACGCAAAAGGTGACGCCGGCCAACGTGGTGGCTGCGGCGTTCGCCATCCTGGGCGTGTACACATGCAAGACCATCGGGCTTTCGGGCCCCGCCATACTCGTGGGCGCGCTCGTGGGCGTGATGGCGGCGCTGCTGTTCACGTGGGCGAAGGAGCGCGGCTGATGGAACCGATGGGCTGGGGCGATTACTTCATCGTGCTGGGGTGCTGCGCAATCACCATGCTGGTCTGCCGCGTGGTGCCGCTGTTCGTTCTCAAGGGCAAGGAACTGCCGGAAGGGGTCGGGCAGGCGCTCGGCTTCATTCCGCCGGCCGCGTTCGCCGCGCTCGTCGCGAACGACCTTTTGACGCCCGGCATGTTCGACGCAGGCCTGTGGCCGGCAGCCGCGCCCCTGGTCGCCGCGCTTGCGGTGGCGCTCGTCGCCTGGAAGACGAAATCGCTTCTGTGGTGCGCCGTCTCGGGTGTGGCCGCGTACGCGCTGCTCATGCTCCTGTAGAGGCCGTGCGCATCGGAAGACCGGGCCGGAAGCGCGGCGGAATTCGGCATTATGCGTGGAGAGCCCAAGTTTTTGCGCATGTGCCCAGGTTTTTCCTTGCAGTACCGTTCCGTTGACGGTATACTATCCAATCGTGTCTTTACTAGACGACATGCAATTAGGTTTCATTGAATATATAAGAAGGAACGGGTCATGGATATCATTCGCGCCATCGAACAGCAGCAGATCAAGCAGGACGTCCCCGAGTTCAACGTCGGCGACAACGTGAAGGTTCACTACCGCATCACCGAGGGCAACCGCGAGCGTATCCAGGTGTTCCAGGGCGATGTCATCCGTCGCCAGGGCGCTTCGAATCGCGAGACGTTCACCGTTCGCAAGATCAGCTTCTCCATCGGCGTGGAGCGCACCTTCCCCGTGCACTCCCCGAAGATCGAGCGCATCGAGGTCGTGCGTCAGGGCGATGTGCGCCGCGCCAAGCTGTACTACCTGCGCAAGAAGGTGGGCAAGGCCGCGAAGATCAAGGAGAAGGCGTACCGCTAGGCCTTCTATACGCTTCAGATTTGCAGGAACCCCCGTCGTCCTTCCGGACGGCGGGGGTTCCTTTTTTACAGGGGCGGGCGAGGCCGCGCAGCGCCTTTCTGGTATCATGGTCGGTCGAAGAAGAGCATGTCGAGGGGGATTCATGGAACCGACCGTCGCCGATATCAAGCAACGCCTGCACGAAGCCGACGAGCGCGAGTTCGCGGTGCTCGAGCGCTCGCTCGTGGCCGACGCGCGCAAGGGCGTGCGCGACGCCGTGGAGCGGGCTCGGGCGCGTCTGGCGGCCGAGGCGGCGGAACGGCAGCGACTGGCATCGTTGTACGCGTTCGAGCGCGCGCTGGCTGCAGGGCGCGGCGACGGCGTGATCGTAGGTCTCGACGAGGTGGGGCGCGGGCCGCTCGCCGGGCCTTTGGCCGTGGGCGCGGTGGTGCTGCCCGCCGAACCGTTCATCGAGGGTCTCAACGACTCCAAGCAGGTGAAGCCCGAGGTGCGCGAGCGCATCGCCGTGCAGGTGAAGGCCGTGGCCGTGGCCTGGACGGTCGAGTACGTGGAGGCGTCCGACATCGACGCTTGCGGTATGACGGCCTCGCTCGCGCTGGCGTTCCGACGCGCGATCAGACGCATCGAGGAAGCGGGCGTGCGCCCCGACGTGGTGTTGCTCGACGGCAACCCGATGCGCCTCGACGAGCGCGAGGTGAACGTGGTGAAGGGCGACGGGAAATGCGCCTCGATCGCCGCCGCCTCCATCGTGGCGAAGGTGGAGCGCGACGCGCTCATGTGCCGCTACGCCGAGGAGTACCCCGAATACGGCTTCGACGCCTGCAAGGGCTACGCGAGCGCGGCCCATATCGAGGCCATCAAGCGCTACGGTCTCACGCCCATCCATCGCGCGACGTTCTGCACGGCCTTCACGCAACCTGCTCTGTTCTAGCGCCTCCGCGTCCTTCCACACGTTTCCACCGCTGCGTTTTCCACGCTTGCGAGCCGTTCGGCGCGCCTTCGGGTGCAAGCTGGACGGCTTTTCCATCTGCGGTTTCTCTTCGGTGCGGAATCTGCGTCGAAAGTGCATGGACGATACGTTCGATCCGCGTTGGAAACGGAGGCAAGGCGCGTGTCATCCGCATGGAAACGGCGTGTCTTTCCGGGAAGGTTTCGCGGTGCGTTTCGCTGGATACGTGCCATCGCCGCGTAAGACGGCATCCTTATCATGGAACCACAGACGAAAGGGGCGTGGTGCCATGTATCAGGATACGGCGGCAACGATCGAATGGCAGGACGGTGAGCAGGCGGCGTGCGGAAAGAAGGCCGGCGCGGGCGAGCGGCGAGGAGTAGGCTCGGGGGCCAAGCGGCGTGCGAAACGGGGCGAACGGGCGCAGGATCGCGAGAAGACGGCGGGGGGGCGCAACGCGGAGCTGGGGCGTAGAGGCGAGGACGCCGCCGCTCGCTTTCTCGACCGGCGCGGCTACGAGATCGTCGAGCGCAACTGGACGTGCGCGGCGGGTGAGGCCGACATCATCGCGCGCGACGGCGACAGCGTCGTGTTCGTGGAGGTGAAGACCAGGTCGAGCTGCGACTGCGGCATGCCGGCGGAAGCGGTGGACGAGGCCAAGCGCGACCGCTACGAGCGCATCGCGGCGCTGTTCCTGCAAGGCTTCGACGTGGTGGACGTGCCGGTGCGCTTCGACATCGTGTCCATCGTGGCGATCTCGCCCGACCGCGCGATGATCCGCCACCACATCAACGCGTTCTCGGGCCGATGAGCGTGCGGGGGCAGTGCGTCGTGCGGTCCGCGACGCTGCGCGGCGTGGAAGCCGTTCCGGTCGACGTCGAGGTGGTCATGGCGAACGGGATTCCCGGCTTCTCCATCGTCGGCTTGGCCGACGCCTCCGTGCAGGAATCGCGCGAGCGGGTGAAGGCGGCGCTGCGCTCGTGCGGCTTCTCGCTGCCGGCCAGCAAGGTGGTGGTGAACCTGGCACCGGGCGTCTTGCGCAAGACGGGGTCGGGGTTCGACCTGCCCATCGCGGCGGGCATCCTGTGCGCTTCGGGGCAGTTAGACCCGCGTGCGGTGCGCGGCCAGCTGTTCGTGGGCGAGCTGTCGCTCGAGGGGGCGGTGCGCCCGGTGGCCGGGCTGCTGGCCTACGCGCTGTGCGCGCAGCGGTTGGGCGTCGACCTCGTATGCGCGCCGGTCGACCAGGGTTTCGTCGCGCTCGACGGGTTGGTGCGCCGTGCGGCGAAGTCGCTGGCGGGGTTCAGGACGGGCCTGTTCCCGGCCGTGGCCGGCGCGGCGAAGCCGAGCAGTGCGCCCGCGCTTGACTTCCGGGACATCGCCGGCCACGACATGGCGAAGCGCGCCTTGCAGATCGCGGCGGCGGGCGGCCACGGCGTGCTGATGACGGGACCGCCCGGTTCGGGCAAGACCATGCTCGCGTCGAGGCTGCCGTCCATCCTGCCGCCGCTGTCGGAGGCCGAGGCCATCGAGACGGCGGTGGTGCACTCGGTCGCCGGCGAGGAGGTGGAACCGATCCTGGGCGGGGTGCGGCCGTTTCGCAGCCCGCACCACTCGGCCACGTTGGCGGGGCTGGTCGGCGGCGGCTCGCCCTTGCGTCCCGGCGAGATATCGCTCGCGAACAACGGCGTGCTGTTCCTCGACGAGCTCGCCGAGTTCAGCCCGTCTGTTCTCCAGGGCATCCGCCAGCCGCTGGAGTCGGGGCGGGTCACCCTCACGCGCGCCGACGGCAACGTCGACTTCCCGGCGCGGTTCATGCTGGTGGCGGCCACCAACCCGTGCCCCTGCGGCTACTACGGCGACGAGGAGGAGCCGTGCACGTGCACGCACCGGCAGATGCAGCTCTACCGCAACCGCATCGGCGGACCCATCATGGACCGCATCGACGTGCATATCGCGGTGCGCAGGATCCCGCCCGGCGAGGTGCTGGCCACCGGGCACGGCACGAGCTCCGAGGAGCTGCGCCGCGATGTGCTGCGCGCGCGGGAGTTCGCGTCGTGGCGGCGCGCGCGAAACGGGGAGGACGACAAGGCGCTCACGTCGGAGGCGCTTGTTCGGGCCTGCGCGCTGACGACGCAGGACGAGGGCTTCCTCGAGGGCGCGGCGAAGGCGGGGCGCCTGAGCGGCCGCGCCATCATGCGCACGCTCGCGCTCGCGCGCACGATAGCCGACATGGAGGAGAGCGCCCGCGTGGAGCGCAGCCATCTGTGCGAGGCCATCGGCTTCCGCCTGCGCGAGGGGGAATCGTGAGCGCGCTCGCTGGCGAGCGCACGGTGCTCGCGCGCGGCGGAGAAGGCTTCCCTTCTGCGCTGGAAAACGTGGCGCAGCCGCCGGATCGGCTGTACGTGGTAGGCGATCCTTTCGCGCTCCAGGAGGGCATCGCC
>NZ_GL622579.1:429732-456636 GCF_000185625.1 Eggerthella sp. 1_3_56FAA | reverse complement strand
GCGGGGCGCGCGGCTGCGACGCGGCGGCGCATGCGGCCGCGCTGGAGGAGGGCGGGCGCACGGTGGCGTTTCTGGGCGGCGGGTGCGACCGGCTGTACCCCGCCGAGCACGAGGGGCTGTTCCAGCGCATCGTCGACGGGGGCGGGGCGGTGGTTTCCGAGCACGTGTGGGACGAGGATCCCAAGCCGTACCGTTTCCGCCTGCGCAACCGCCTCATCGCCGGGCTCGCCCGCGCCACGCTCATCGTGGAGGCGGGACTGCCGTCGGGAACCTTCTCCACGGCCGACGAGGCGCTGGCGGCGAACCGCGACGTGCTCGTGGTGCCCGGCGCCATCACCGCTGCCTCGTCGCGTGGCGCGAACCGCCTCATCTACCAGGGCGCGACGCCCGTCATCGATGACGAGACGTTCGAGGATGCGCTGTTCTCGCTGTTCGGATGCCTGAAGCAGGAGACCGTCCCTTCCGTCGAGCGCACCGGTGCGCCGCGTGCGGACGAGCCGTCGAACCCGGTGGCGGACGCGCTGCGCGCCGAGCCGCTGAGCATGGAGCAGCTCTACGCGATCGCCGCCTCATCGTGCGGCGGGGAGGATGCGCGATCCTGGCTCATGGAGCGCCTCGTCGAAGCCGAGCTCGCCGGCGCCGTCGCCCGCCACCCCGACGGCCGCTGGGGCCCGGCGGTGAGATGAGAGAGGAGGAGCGCGATGACGACGTTATCCATGTTCTACGGCATCGTGATCATTATGTATAATGAGGCGGACGGCAGGCACCATACGCCTCATATCCATGCTCGGTTCGCGGAATTCGAATGCTCTATCGATTTCGAAGGCAGGGTTTTCGACGGCCGTTTCCCTCCTCGAAAGCTCGCGTTGCTCCGAGCATGGATCGTGCTTCATCAAGAGGAGCTGGAGGCCGATTGGAAGCTCATGAGCGAGGGGCTTGCCGCATTTCGGATCGATCCTTTGCGATAGGCGGTGGTAGCATGTGGTATCCGGTGCTCGATGAAGAGCGCGGGATGGTGATGAACAAAAGCCAACCCGATCTGGTTGAGGTCGTTGCCGAAGGAGGCTGCCTTCTGCTGCTGGAGTTTGAAACGGGCGAGCTTCGCCGGCTCGACGTCTCGTCGTTCCTCAAACGCGGAGGCGCGTATGAACGGCTGCGGGACGACGAGTATTTGAAGCTCGTTCGGATCATCGACGGCGGGATGGCGCTTGGATGGCCGGACGGCCAGGAAGTGTATCCGGAGGCCCTGTTCGCGATGAGCGAGCGCGTTCGGTAAGAAACGCGCGTAGTTTCGAGGGTTTCCGGATGCGCTGGAGCCTGTGTTTTGCTATCCTAGTCGGCATGTCTCAATCAGTAACCATAGTAGGGGCCGGGCTCGCTGGGAGCGAGGCGGCCTTGCAGCTCGCCGATCGTGGCGTGCGGGTCCGTTTGGTCGAAATGCGCCCGAAGACGCCCACGCTCGTTCATGTCACGGGATGCTGCGCCGAACTCGTGTGCTCGAACTCCCTGAAAAGCGAGAAGCCCGACAGCGCGGCCGGCATGCTGAAGCGCGAGTTGGCCGAGCTGGGATCGCAGCTGTACGCCCAGGCCAAGCTGCATGCCGTGCCCGCAGGCGGTGCGCTGGCCGTCGACCGGACGGCGTTCGCCGAGGCGGTGACCGCGCTCGTGGAGGCGCATCCGCTCATCGATCTCGTGCACGAGGAGGTCGTCGACCTCGTTCAAGCCGCCGAGGGCGCCGATGCGCTCGTGGTGGCCGCAGGGCCGCTCGCGTCCGACGCGCTGGCCGCGTCGCTTTCCCGGCTCGCCGGCGAAGAGCACCTGGCCTTCTACGACGCCGCCGCCCCTATCGTCATGGCCGATTCGCTCGACTACGCGAAGCTGTTCCGCCAGAGCCGCTACGAGGACGCCGCCGCCGATGCGGGCGACTACCTGAACGCGCCGTTCTCGCGCGAGGAGTACGACGCCTTCGTCGACGAGCTCGTGGCCGCCGAGCGCGTGATCCGCCGCGACTTCGAGACGCGCGATCTGTTCCAGGCGTGCCAGCCGATCGAGGAGATCGCCCGCAAGGGACACGACGCGCCTCGCTTCGGCACGCTCAAGCCGGTGGGGCTCACCGACCCGCGCACGGGGCATCGCCCATGGGCCGCGCTGCAGCTGCGTGCCGAGGACGCGCACGGTTCCAGCTACAACCTCGTGGGGTTCCAGACGAACCTCACCTTCCCTGAGCAGCGCCGCGTGTTCCGCCTCATCCCCGGGCTCGAGAACGCCGAGTTCGCGCGCTACGGCGTGATGCACCGCAACACGTTCGTGGACGCGCCGCGCCTGCTGGACGAAAGCCTGCGCCTGCGCTCGCCTGAGGCGGAGCGCCTCGGGGTTCCGGTGCACCTTGCCGGTCAGATCGCGGGCACCGAAGGGTACTGCGAGGCTATCCGCTCGGGGCTCCACGTCGCCTTCGCCGTGGCCGCTGAGCTTCGCGGCGCGCAGGCGCCCGCGCTCCCGCGCGAGACGGCGTTCGGCGCGCTTCTGGCTTACGCCACCGATCCCGCCGTCAAGGACTACCAGCCCATGCACGTGAACTTCGGCATCCTGCCCCCGTTCGAGCAGCGCATCCGCAACAAGCGCGACCGCTACGCCGCCTACGCCGAGCGCGGCGCCGAGGCGCTCGCGGCGTACAAGGCCGAGCTGGCCGCGCGCGGCCTTTCATCCGACGCAGCCGCTCGCCCGGAGGCATCCTCATGACTGCAGACGGTGCCTCGTCGTCCCTGCGCGTCGACCCTCTCGACTGCGATCCGCGCATCGTCGAGCTGATCGACGCGTTTTGCCACGCCATGCGCGTGGAGCGCAACGCCTCGGTGCACACGTTGCGCGCCTACCGCATCGATCTTATGGACTTCGCGCGTTGGGCGTGCCGCGAGCGCATCGACATCCTCGCTGCCACGCATCGCCAGTTGCGCCGTTACCTGGGCGAGCTCGACCGCGCACAGTACTCGCGCACCACGGTGAACCGCCGCCTGTCGGCGCTGCGCAGCTTCTTCCGCTGGCTCAACGTCACCGGCATCGCCGACGAGGACCCCGCGAGCATTCTGCAGGGGCCCAAACAGCCGAAGAGCCTGCCGCACGTCATCCGGGCGTCGGACATGGTGAAGCTGCTGACGGTGTACGGCAAGCGCGACGCGGCCGGGCGCGAGCGCGAACAGTCGTCCGTGGATGCGCGGAACCTCGCTCTGCTGGAATTCCTGTACGCATGCGGCGCCCGCGTGTCCGAGGCGTCCGGTCTGCTTGCGGCCAACGTGGATTTCGGAAGCGGGCAGGTGAAGGTGTTCGGCAAGGGGTCGAAGGAGCGCATCGTGCCGTTGCACGACATGGCCGTGTCGTCCATGCGCGCCTATGCCACGTGGGCCCGCCCGCTGATCCTGCGCGACCGCACCTGCGACTACTTCTTCGTGTCCACGCGCGGCAACCGCATGGGCACCGACGCCATCCGCAAGATGTTCAAGGACGCGCTGCGCCAGGCAGGTCTGGACGAGTCGCTCTCGCCGCACGATATGCGCCATACCTTCGCCACCGACCTGCTGGACGGGGGCGCCGACCTGCGCAGCGTCCAGGAGATGCTGGGACATGCCAGCCTGTCCACCACGCAGATCTACACCCATCTTTCCCCCGGCCGCCTCAAGCAGGTGCACGCTCGCACCCACCCCCGAGGATAGAGCACCGTGTCGAACCACCCGTCCCTTTGACACGCTTTCCGTCCCCTTGTGCGCGCTTTTCCGGTTCCCGGCCGGTTGCGGAGCTGTGACCGCTTCCTGACGGTCGCCGCGCGCCGCGCAGCCTTCCCGCCTGTTCCTCCACAATCGGGTGCATTCGTCGTACATGCTCGCGATGTGCGCGTTGCGCACCGACCATAAGGAGGTTTCCATGAGCAAGAAGAAGATGCGGGCGTTCGCCGGCGCGATGGCCGTCGTGCTCGCTTTCGTACCGTTTTTGAGCGGCTGCGCGGCCAACGACGCCGAGGACAACCCGCAGGCCCAGCAAGAGCTGAACGCCGACGAGCAATCGCGCAACGAGGCCGAGGGCTCCATCGGCGAGACCGTGCAATACGGTCAGGTCATGGCTATGAACGGTTCTACGGCCACGGTTGTGGTAGGCACCCTCGCCAATGCGAACGACGGCAGCGGCTCGCAGGCTTTCAACGCGGGTCAGGACGAGATAACCTTCGACGAGGGAGACGTTTCCATCGTCGATGAATCGGGCGCCGAACTCGAGGGCCGCACCCTTTCCGCCGACGACGTCATCGTCATGCGCGGCACGGGATCGGGCACCGATTTCAAGCCCACGACCATCGAGATCCTTGACGTTGCAGGCGCGGGAACGAATGCCGACGATGCTCGCGTTCCCCAGGGCGTCAAGTAGCGCGTCGATGCCGCGCCGCAGGCCGATATCGCGCTATGGAGAACGTCGGCCCGCCCTTGCCCCCGTCGAGTTCGAGCCTATAATGTTCAGATGCCCGCGCGCGGCCTCCGCGTCGCGGGCGTTCGGATACAAGGCGCATCGAAGGAGCATGACATGCAGCTGCTGAAGGTTTCGACCGACAAACTTCTGCTCGTCGCCGGCATCGTGTGGCTCATTGCCGGCGCGAACATCGTGAACATCGGTCTTTCGGCTTTCCTGGACGAGACCGGGTGGCTGTTCTGGGTCTTGATAGGGGGGACCCTCCTCATATTCGTGCTGTTCCATATCTTCGTGTTCACCAAGATGGTTGGCAAGCATGCGAGCAGGATCAGGGGCTACGAGGAAGACAAAACCCACCTGTTCAAGTTCTTCGATAAAAAGGGCTACATCATGATGGCCATCATGATGGGCGGCGGTATCGCCTTGCGCGCATCGGGCGTCGTGCCCGAGTGGTTCATCGCGTTCTTCTATACGGGGTTGGGCGCTGCGTTGGCGGTTGCGGGCGTCAGCTTCATACTGCGTTACTTCAAAAGCTCGAAGCCTGCGTGTCCGGCGATGCCCGGCACGTACACCAAACATCATAAGGAATAGCTTCGGGGCGGCAACGAAACGGTTACGCCTCGCCGACGGAAGCGCTTCGCTGCGTACCATGGGGAGGTATCGAAGTCGAGGGAGCCGTCTTATGCGGACGGTGTGAGGAGGGCGAATGGCACGGATATTCGTCGTGGAAGACGACGCGTCGTTGCGCGAGGAGCTTATGCGCCTGCTCGAACTGCAGGGTCATACCGCGCTGACCGGCACCGCCTTCGACCGCATCGTGGACGATGTTTTGGCGGCTGCGCCCGACTGCGTGATCCTCGACCTCAAGCTTCCCGGCACGGGCGGCCATACGGTCTGCCGCGATCTCAGGCGCTCGAGTCAAGTGCCCGTCATCATGCTCACGTCGTCCGACAGCGAGTTCGACGAGGTTCTGAGCATGAACCTCGGCGCCGATGACTACGTCACGAAGCCTTACAACCCAGCCGTGCTTCTTGCGCGCATCCAATCGGTTCTGCGCCGTACGCAGCGTACCGAGCCGCCGACGCGTATCGAGCATCGAGGCGTGGTGCTGGACGTGGCGCGCGGGCGGGTGGAGCACGGCGGACGTTCCGTCGACCTGACGCGCAACGAGCTGAAGATCCTCCACATGCTCATGGCGAATCACGACACCATCATCTCGCGCCAGGAGCTGATGGTGGAGCTGTGGCAGTCCGATGCGTTCATCGACGACAACACGCTGACCGTCAACATCAACCGTTTGCGCAAGAGCCTGGCGAGTATCGGCGTGCCCGACGACTTCCTCGTCACGCGCCGCGGGCAGGGATACGTGGTGTGATGCGCGCGCCCCGACGACTCCGGGGGTGCCGTGCGCGATGAGCCCGGCAGCCTTTCTCAGGGATCGTGCCCTTTCCGTCGCCGTCGCCATCGTGTGCGCGATCGCGATCGGCTCCGTGGTCGCCGTGCTCGGTGCCGGTCCGGACGCCTCGGTGCTGGCGGCATGCATCGTGCTGGCATGCGCGGCCTTCGCCCTGACGGTGGACTACGCGCGTCGTCGCGCGTTTTACCGCGATCTCGAACAGGTGGTGGGAGACCTCGACCGCACCTATTACGCAACGGCGCTCATAGAACCTCCCGACTTCCTGGAAGGACGCCTGGCTTACGAGGCCCTGCAGGCGACGGGGAAGGCCGCCGCCGACGACGTGGCCGCGCACAAGCAGCAAGCCGAAGCCTACCGCGATTACATAGAGCTGTGGATCCACGAGATCAAGACGCCTATCGCCGCGGCGGCGCTCATGGCCTCAGGCTTGCACGGTCCCCAGGCCGCACGGATCAAGGGCGAGCTCGACCGTATCGAGGGCTACGTGGAGCAGGCGTTGTACTATGCGCGCTCCACCTCGCTCGTCCAGGACTATGCCATCCGCGAGACGAGCCTCGCCGAGGCCGTGCGGGAGGCGCTGCGGAAGCATGCGCGCTTCCTCATCGAGCGCGGCGTGGCGCCGACGGTGGACGTGGACGAAGACGTTCGCGTGTTCGCCGACGTGAAGTGGCTCGCTTTCGTCATCGGCCAGCTCGTGGCGAATGCGGGGAAATACGGCGCGAGCACGCTGCGCTTCTCGGTGCGGGAGGAGGGAGCAGGGACCAGCGACGCGCGCACGGTGCTCGAGGTGGCCGACGACGGCTGGGGCGTGCCGGCCGGCGACGTGCCTCGCGTGTTCGAGCGCGCCTTCACCGGCGAGAACGGCAGGCGTGCGGGCTCGTCCACGGGCATGGGGCTGTACCTCGTGGCCGAGCTGTGCGCGAAGATGGGTCTCGCCGTGGCGCTGGCCTCGGAAGAGGGGAAGGGCACGCGCGTGCTGCTGGCGTTCCCGCACGACCGCCGCAAGCTCGACCTGCTGTCGTGAAGGGCATGCGCTTCCTCTGTCTTTCGTGCGGCGATAGCGGGAACCGCCGCAGCTGGCACCGCGCGGGATCCTTCGACTCCGGCCTGCGGCCTCCGATCAGGATGACGGCCTGCGGGTTCCGGCCGCGCTGCCTTGCATTTTCGTAAGGTACGCGTCACGCGATTCGATGGCGCCCGGGCGCGCCGCGCCGTAGCATGGTCGAAGACCTGCAAGCGAGGAAGGATACGATCATGACCGAAGTCTACGCGACTCCGCAAACCCAGACGGCGGCGCGCCCCGGAGGCGCGGCTCCGTCTCTCGGCGCCCGTCCCATCCTGTCGGTGCGCCAGATCGAGAAGGTGTACGGCAACCGCGATTCCGTCACCCGGGCCATCAACGACATCAGCTTCGACGTGGCCCCCGGCGAGTTCGTGGGCATCATGGGGCCGTCGGGCTCCG
Organism: Eggerthella sp. 1_3_56FAA; assembly: GCF_000185625.1. Classification (NCBI taxonomy): domain Bacteria; kingdom Bacillati; phylum Actinomycetota; class Coriobacteriia; order Eggerthellales; family Eggerthellaceae; genus Eggerthella; species Eggerthella sp. 1_3_56FAA. The sequence goes on along the minus strand of NZ_GL622579.1, from coordinate 449,308 downwards.
GCAAGACGACGCTGCTGAACTGCGTCGCCACCATCGACACCGTGACGAGCGGGCACATCCTCGTCGACGGGCGCGACATCACGGGCCTGCGCTCCCGCGCGTTGGCGAAGTTCCGTCGCGACGACCTGGGCTTCATCTTCCAGGATTCCAACCTGCTGGACACGCTCACCGGCTTCGAGAACATCGCGCTGGCGCTGACGGTGAAGGGCGAGTCCACCGCCTCCATCAAGCCTCGCGTGCAGGCTATCGCCCGCACGTTGGGCGTGGACGAGGTGCTTGGCAAGTACCCCTACCAGATGTCCGGAGGCCAGAAGCAGCGCATCGCCGCGGCGCGGGCCATGGTCGCCGATCCGAAGCTCGTGCTGGCCGACGAGCCCACGGGCGCGCTCGATTCGCGCAGCGCCACGGTGATGCTGGAGACCCTGTCCATGATGAACGCCGATCTGCATGCCACCATCATGATGGTCACGCACGACTCGTTCGCGGCCTCGTTCGCCAGCCGCATCCTGTTCATCAAGGACGGCGCGGTGTTCAACGAGATCCGCCGCGGCGCCACGAGCCGCGGCGACTTCTTCAACCGCATCATGGAAGTGGTGACGTTCCTGGGCGGTGACGTGCGCGATGCTGGCTAAACTCGCTTTCCGCAACGTTCGGCGCTCGGTACGCGACTACGCTATCTACTTCGTCACGCTCGTGTTCGGCGTGGCGGTGTTCTACGCGTTCAACTCGGTGACCGGCCAGTCCATCCTGTTCGACCTTGAGGATACCGCCACGGCCAGCGTGTTCGAGATGACCGGTCAGATGTTGGGGATGTTCAGCGTGGTCATCGCCTGCGTGCTGGGCTTTCTCGTGCTGTACGCGAACGGGTTCCTCATCCGCCGACGCAAGCAGGAGTTCGGCACCTACCTCATGCTGGGCATGAACCCGTCCAGCGTGTCGGTCATCGTGCTTCTGGAGACGGTGGCGGTGGGCCTCGTTTCGCTGGGCGTGGGCCTGGCCTTGGGCTTCGCGTTGTCGCAAGGGCTGTCGTTCGTCACGGCGGGGCTGTTCAACATCCAGATGGAACAGTACCGATTCGTGTTCTCGACCAACGCCTTCCTGCTGACGCTGGGCTGCTTCGTGCTCATCTTCGCCGTGACGGGGCTGTTCAACACGCTGTCCATCCGGCGCTACAAGCTCATCGACCTCTTGTCGGCCCGCTCGAAGAACGCGCGCTTCCGCGTGCGCAACCCCTGGATCAGCCTCGTCGGCTTCCTCGCGGCCGTCGCCGTGATCGCGTGGTCGTACGTTACGCTTGTCGACAACGGCCTCATGCAGTTCGACGAAGGGTTCTGGCGGGCCACGGCGCTCATGGTGGCGGGCACGTTTTTATTCTTCTGGTCGCTCGCGGGCTTCGCGCTTGCGGCGATCGAGCGCACGCGCGGCATCTACTTCAAGGGCCTTGCCATGTTCACGACGCGCCAGATCGCCAGCAAGGTGAACACGGCGTTCGTGTCGCTGTCGGTGGTATGCATCATGCTGTTCTTCTCGCTCACGGTGTTCTCCACGGGCATGGGCCTGGCGCGCGCGTTCAGCGGCAACGTCGAGGAGGGCACGCTGTACGACGCCACGCTCACGGCGAACGTGTACCTCAACGCGGGCGGCATCCACGACGAAGAGGCGCTCGCGAGCATGAGCGAGGAGGATCGGGAGTATCAGCGAGTCGCCGACGAGAAGGCCGCCGCCATCGCCGCGGACGCCGAGGCGTACGATTGGGATATCGCCGCGAAGCTGGCGGACGCTTCGCCGACGTGGGACGCGCTGGTGGATCGCTCGGTGCAGGTCGACGTGTACGTGGACGCCGATGAGAGCTATGGCGCGATCATGGATCGCTACGGCAAGGACACGGGCAACGATAAGCAGAACGAGGCGATGCACAGGCAGGGCATCTCGCTGGTCGGGGTCTCGCAGTTCAATGCGCTTGCCGAGCTGACGGGTCGGCCCACGGTGGACGTGGGCGAGGACGGCTACGCCGTGAACAACACGCTCGACGGCATGCAGGGCCTTGCCGAGGCGCTCGCAGGCAAAGGCGAGACCATCCAAGCGGCCGGTCGTACGCTGACGTCGACGGGCGAGCTGCGGCGCCAGCCGTTGGAGGACGCCGCGTTCGCTTCGAGCGGCGCCGAGGCGATCGTCCCCGACTCGGTGATCGCCGACCTGCGCGCCCAGGGCGTTGTGCCCGAGCAGTCCGTGCTCAACCTCATGTACAAGACGAGCCGAACCGAAGGCGACAAGCTGCTCGCGCAGATGCTGGGCGAGGCTTCTCCTCCCAGCGCCGAGGTGGCGGCTTCGGGGTGGAAGTTCGGCCCGAAGCCCTGGCCGGTGACGCTCTCGTTCACAGCCGAGGAGGTGGTCGTCCAGTCGAGCGGCATGAATATGATGATCTCGTACCTGGCACTGTACATCGGCTTCGTGTTCCTCATCGCCACGGCTGCCATTCTGGCCATCCAGCAGCTGTCCGAGACCAGCGACTCGTTGGCGCGCTACCGGGTGCTCGCCGAGATCGGCTGCGACCGCCGTATGATCTTCCGGTCGCTGCGCGCGCAGGTGCTCGTGTACTTCCTCGTTCCGCTCGCTTTGGCCGTGTGCCATACCGTATGCGCCGTCGGCGTCATCAGCGATGCGGTGCTCGCGCAGCTGGGCGTTTCGGTTCTCGAGCCCGCGCTGATGACCGGCGTGCTGACAGGCATCGTGTACGGGGCGTATCTCCTGGTCACGCACTTCGCCAGCCGCAGCATCATCCGCGCTTCGCTTGGCAAGAAGCTGTTGGGCTAGGAAGAGGAGCCGGTTGGCGGCCCCGTCGGCTTGCGTCGGGGCCGCCTCCGCATGCTCGTTGTCGCCCGAAAGCCGCGTTTTCAGCGTGAAAACAGCGGCTTTCGGGCGACAACGTGTTTCGGGGGGGGGTGCCGCGCCTCGAACGATGCGCGGTTAGAACGAGAAGAGGTCGCGGACCTGCACGTCGAGGGCGTCGGCGATACGGCCGAGGTCGTCGAGACCCACGCTCACGCGTCCCGACTCGATGCGCCAGATGTGCGATTTGCTGCTGCCGATCATGAGGGCGAGCTTCTGCTGAGACAGGCTCTGCGCCTCCCTTCGCTCGCGAATCGCGCTCCCTAAAAGCACTCTTTTCCTATCAGCATCCATTCGTTCAGATTATTCGGTATAATCCTCAACACGGCTTCATATATGAAGCCGTGTTGAGGATGTGGGAGGAAGTTTGACGGTGCGTAAGCGACCCTGGGCGGTCGAGCCGGGCTTCCTCCTGCGCGAACCGGAGAATCGATGATGAAGATGTTCAAGAAGAAGACGAGGGTTCTGAACGCCGAGCTTCCGCGCCCGCTGCAGCGCAACGCGATGAGCACGCTGTACGCGAACTTGGGGTTCATGAGCTTCGACAAGCCGATGCGCACGATCGTGGTGACGAGCTCGGTGCCGAACGAGGGCAAAACGACGGTGGCCGTTGAGCTGGCTCGCGTGATGGCCGTGGCGGGGAAGCGCACGCTGCTCGTGGAATGCGACCTGCGGCGGCGCTCGCTGGCGGACAGGTTGGGGGTGCGCGCTCCCGTCGGGCTCTGCGCCGTCGTGATGGGGGATGAGGAACCGGGGCGGGCTATCGTGGCCACTCGTCAGCCGCGCATGCATTTCCTCGATGCCGAAGCAGGCGTGACCAGCCCCGTCGACATTCTCGATTCCCAACGATTCAGGCGCTTGCTCGGATGCCTGGCCGCTCGTTACGACCACGTGGTCATCGACACTCCGCCGGTGGGCGCGTTCGTGGACGCCGCCGTCGTCGCCCAGGTATCCGATGCGACGCTGCTTGTGGTGCGCGAAGGCTTCGTCGAGCGCGCAAGCGTCCAGAAGGCAGCCGAACAGTTGCGCGCGGCGGGCGCTAATCTCGTGGGGACGGTAATGAACTGCTGCGATACCGCAACGTCGGCCTACTATGCCGCCTACGGGGACAAAGCGGAGTAGGGTCTCGGCATGCGGGTCGAAGGCGCCTCTACTTTCCCAGCAGATGGCGGATGGCGGCCAAAGGATGCTTTTTCAGCATGCGCGGGCCGGCGTAGCGCATGACGGCGCGGATGCGTTCGCGTTCCTCGGGCTTGTAACAGTGGTGCTCGCATTCGTCGCACGAGGTCTTCACGTCCATCTTGCGGCAGCGCTCGGTGCGCAGCACGGCATAGGCGTCGATGCTCGCGCAGCCGGGGCACACGGCCTCGCCGCAGTGGGCGGTTTCCGTTCGCGCGGCCGCGTCGTGATTGTCGGCGCAGTACAACGCCACCATTTGGGATATGGTGCGCTTTTCGCGGTCGCGGCGCCGAGCGATCTTGGGGCTGTCCTGTTGGGTCATGTGACTCCTCCTGGTCTCGATCGCGAGGATACCAGAATCCAACCGAACGCGCACGCGCGTTTTTCCCTTGAGTCGGGGAATGCGGATCGACCTCGAACCATGCCGAATCGAACAGTTTGTGCTCAGAATTTGAACGAATCAGACGAACGGATGTTTTTGCCTATTCCGCGGTCGGACTGCGCTAAAATGAGCGATTGCACGGAAATGATAGTTCTCCGGTAGCCATATTCGACTCCGGCGCCGCGCCGGGCTGCGAACGATAGAAAGAGCGATAAGCCACATGGGACAGAACGCCATCGTCATCAAGGGTGCCCGCGAGCACAACCTCAAGGACATCGACCTCTCCATCCCGCGCGACGAGCTGGTGGTCATCACGGGCCTGTCGGGCAGCGGCAAGTCGTCGCTGGCGTTCGACACGATGTACGCCGAGGGCCAGCGCCGCTACGTGGAGAGCCTGTCCAGCTACGCGCGCATGTTCCTGGGCCAGATGTCGAAGCCCGACCTCGACAGCATCGACGGCCTGTCGCCGGCGGTGTCCATCGACCAGAAGACCACGTCGAAGAACCCGCGCTCGACGGTGGGCACCACCACCGAGATCTACGACTACCTGCGCCTCCTGTTCGCGCGCGTGGGCGTGCCGCACTGCCCCGAGTGCGGCCGCGTCATCAAGAAGCAGACCACCGACCAGGTGACCGACGAGATCCTCGCCCTCGCGCCCGATGCGAAGGCCATCATCATGGCTCCCGTGGTGGCGGGCCGCAAGGGCGAGTTCACGAAGCTGTTCGCCGACCTGCAGAAGGAGGGCTTCAGCCGCGTGCGCATCGATGGCGAGATCGTGAAGCTGGACGGCGAGCCGCGCACGCTCAACAAGAAGATCAAGCACTTCATCGACGTGGTGGTGGACCGCGTGCAGCTTAAAGCGAGCGCGACGAGCCGCATCGCCGAGGCGGTGGAGCTGGCCACGAAGTTGGCCGACGGGCGCGTGCTCGTGCAGGTGCTGGGCGACGACGGCAAGCCGCTCGGCGAGGGCGGCGGGCGCTCGTCCGGCGCGACGGGCGGCCTGGGCGCGGGGGAGCACATCTTCTCGCTCGCGCTGGCATGCCCCGAGCACGGACACTCCATGGACGAGCTGCAGCCGCGCGACTTCTCGTTCAACGCACCCTATGGCGCCTGCCCCGACTGCCTCGGCATCGGCAGCCGCGAGGAGGTGGACGCGTCGCTGGTGGCGCCCGACCCGTCGCTGTCGCTGAACGAGGGCGCCATCGCGCCGTTCAAGACCGGCAACTACTACCCGCAGGTGCTGCGCGCCGTGGCCGCGCACCTCGGCACCGACGCCGACACCCCGTGGGAGGATATGCCTAAGAAGGCGCAGGACGGGCTTCTGCACGGCCTGGGCAAGGACAAGGTGCGCGTCGACTACGTCACGGTGGACGGTCGCGAGACGTACTGGTACATCGAGTGGGAGGGAGCGCTGGCCGCAGTGCAGCGCCGCTACCAGGAGGCTCAGTCCGACGCTCAGCGCGAGAAGCTGGCCAGCTACTTCGCCATCGTTCCGTGCCCGACCTGCGGCGGCAAGCGCCTGAAGCCCGAGATCCTCGCCGTCACGGTGAACGAACGCTCCATCCACGACATCACCGAGATGAGCGCGGCGGACTCGCTCGAATTCTTCGACGGCCTCGCGTTCCACGGGTCGGAGGAGCATATCGCCGGGCCCATCGTGAAGGAGATCAAGGCGCGCCTCAAGTTCCTCGTGGACGTGGGTCTGGACTACCTCACGCTGGAGCGCGCCACGGCGACGCTCTCCGGCGGCGAGGCGCAGCGCATCCGCCTGGCCACGCAGATCGGCGCGGGCCTCATGGGCGTGCTCTACATCCTGGACGAGCCTTCCATCGGCCTGCACCAGCGCGACAACGAGCGGCTCATCGCCACGCTCGAGCGCCTGCGCGACTTAGGGAACACCGTCATCGTGGTGGAGCACGACGAGGACACCATCCGCAGCGCCGACTTCGTGGTGGACATGGGCCCGGGCGCGGGCGAGCACGGCGGCGAGATCGTGGCCATCGGCACGCCGGACGAGATCATGAAGGCGGACGGCTCGCTCACGGCCGACTACCTGTCGGGCCGGCGCCGCATCGAGGTGCCCGAGAAGCGCCGCAAGCCGCGCCGCGGGTCTCTCAAGCTGACGGGCGCCACCGAGAACAACCTGCACAACGTCACGCTCGAGGTTCCCTTCGGCACGCTCACCGTGGTCACGGGCGTGTCCGGCTCGGGCAAGAGCTCGCTGGTCACCGATACGCTGGCGCCGGCGCTGGCGAACCGCGTGAACCACGCGCACCGCCGCACGGGCGCCTACAAGAAGATCACCGGGCTGGACAAGATCGACAAGGTGATCAACATCGACCAGAGCCCCATCGGGCGCACGCCGCGCTCGAACCCGGCCACCTACATAGGCCTGTGGGACGACATCCGCGCGCTGTTCGCCTCCACGCAGGAGTCGAAGGCCCGCGGCTACTCGCCGGGTCGCTTCTCGTTCAACGTGAACGGCGGGCGCTGCGAGGCGTGCAAAGGCGACGGCCAGATCAAGATCGAGATGCACTTCCTGCCCGACATCTACGTGCCGTGCGAGGTGTGCGGCGGCGACCGCTACAACCGCGAGACGCTGCAGGTGACCTACCGCGGCAAGAACATCGCCGAGGTGCTGGACATGACCGTGGAGGACGCGCTGGCGTTCTTCGAGAACATCCCCGGCATCAAGCGCAAGCTGCAGACGCTGTTCGACGTGGGCCTGGGCTACATCCGCCTGGGCCAGCCGGCCACGACGCTGTCCGGCGGCGAGGCGCAGCGCGTGAAGCTTGCCAGCGAGCTGCAGCGCCGCCAGACCGGCAAGACGTTCTACATCCTGGACGAGCCCACCACCGGCCTGCACTTCGAGGACGTGCGCCAGCTGCTCATCGTGCTGCAGCGCCTGGTGGACGCGGGCAACACCGTGCTGGTCATCGAGCACAACCTCGACGTCATCAAGTGCGCCGACCGCATCATCGACCTCGGCCCCGAGGGCGGCGAGCGCGGCGGCACCGTGGTGGCCCAGGGCACGCCCGAGGAGGTCGCCCAGGTGGAGGGCAGCTACACCGGCGCCTTCGTGAAGAAGATGCTGGAGGACGGCCGGCTGTAGGGAGCGCAGGCCGAGGGATCTTTTCGACCGCTTGCTGGTGTTTTGCGGCGATCTCTCGAAACCCCCTTTACCGCGTCGGCGGGACGTGCGACAATGCCCGCTTTGCAGACGGCGGAGAGAGCATGCGGGAAGAGGGTTCGATTCAAGTGGCGGAAACGGCGGCGGGGAACCGTCATGTTGTGCGCGGCATCGTATGCGCGCTTGCGGGCGGCATCTGCTGGGGCTTCTCGGGCACGTGCGCCCAGCTGCTCATGAACGACTACGGCGCTCCCGCCACGTGGATCACCTGCGTGCGCATGGTTATCGCCGCCGTGTTCTTCCTGTTCCTTACCGCGGTGCGCAACTGGCGCGATCTCGTAGCGGTGTTCCGAGACTGGCGCTCGCTCGCGCAGATCGCGGCGTTCGCCATATTCGGCGTGCTGTTGACCCAGCTCAGCTACTTGAACGCCATCTCTTACACGAGTGCCGGCGTGGGCACTACCATCGAGCAGGTGGGGCTCGTGCTCATCATGCTGTACGTGTGCGTTCGCGCCAAGCGCCTGCCGCGTGCTCGCGAGGCGGCAGGCCTCGTGTTCGCGCTGGGCGGCATGCTGATCATCGCCACGCAAGGCGAGATCGACCAGCTCGCCATCCCTGCCGAGGGATTGGCCTGGGGCCTCGTGTCGGCCGTGGCTTTGACGTTCTACACCCTCATGCCCGTGCGCGTGCTGAAGAAGTGGGGCTCCATGCTGGTGACGGGCCTTGCCATGCTGTTCGGCGGATCGGCCGCCTCGGTGGTGGTGCAGCCGTGGACCATGCCGGTGAACCTGCCGCTCGGCGGCATCGCGGCGCTGGTTGCCATCGTGATCGTGGGCACCTTGGGAGCCTACATGCTGTATCTGCAGGGCGTGAACGACGCAGGCCCCGTCAAGGCGAGCCTTCTGTGCTGCGTCGAGCCCGTTTCGGCCATGATCCTCGCGCTCGCGTGGCTCCATACGCCGGTGAGCGGCTGGGACCTCGCAGGATGCGCGCTCATCGTGATCATGATCTTCCTCGTCACCGAGCGAGAGCCGAAAACGGAGCAGGCCGCCGAGGGCGAGGGCGCGCTCGCCGACGCCTACGACGACCCGCCGCTGTTCGCAGGCCGCGCTTCGGTGCTGGGCTACTACACCAGCCGTCCGGCCACGCGCGATGATTTCGAGCGTGCCACGGCGCTGCTCGACGTCGGGCATCAGACGTTCGCGGAGCTCGGCATAGACGAGGGTCGGAGCAAGAAGTACCCATCGGCGCGTCGTCTCATGCACAGCATCAAGAACGGCACGACGCACGTCATCGAGGATGCCCACGGCCGCATGATCGCGATGTTCGCCGTGTCCTTCTCGCCTGACAAGAACTACGAGCGCCCCATCGACGGCGCTTGGCTCACCGACACGTCGGCCGAACCGCAGCCCTATGCGGAGCTGCATTGGGTGGCCGTCGACTATCCGGCTCGCCGCCGCGGCGTCGGCATGTTCATCCTCGACAAGGCCGACCAGATCGCCCGTGCGGGCGGCCGGTCCAGCATTCGCGCCGACGTCTACGAGCTGAACGGGCCCATGCAGAACCTGCTTGAGAAGCACGGGTACGAACGCTGCGGAACCATCACGATCAAAGACGTGTTCGGGCGTGTGAAACATCGCGTGGGCTACGAGAGAATGTTGCGTTGACGGAGGGGGTATTCACCCCTTGACATGGTGTTTTGCTCGCCTGTCCAAAACTGGGGCAAAACTCTTGCAAAACATCTTTACCGCGCTGCCCATACATGCGACAATGCGCTGATGCAACGTGGCGCCGGCCGAGAGGCTTGCTGCCGCGCGAGGCGCAGGATCGATGAGAGGAGGAAACGTGGGTCAGACGGTCGCATCGGGCTCCGGGCAGGGCGGCGGTACCGTCGCATCGGGCAACCACGTGGTCCGCGGCATCGTCTTCGCGGCTCTCGGCGGCATCTGCTGGGGCTTCTCGGGCACGTGCGCCCAGCTCATGACCAGCGGTTTCGGCGTTCCCGTTTCCTGGATCACCTGCGTGCGCCTGCTGCTGGCCGCGGTCATCTTCCTCGTGGTGTGCGGCGTGCGGGAGCCGCGCAACCTGCTGGCCGCTCTGCGCGACGTGCGCTCGCTCGGGCGCATCGCGGCGTTCGCCTTGCTGGGCGTGCTTCTGACCCAGGTGAGCTACCTGTCGGCCATCTCCTACACGAACGCGGGCACCGGCACCGTGCTGGAGCGCCTCGGCCTCATCGTCATCATGGTGTACGTGTGCCTGCGCATGCGGCGCCTGCCGCGCATCCGCGAGGCCGCCGGCCTCGTGCTCGCCATCGGCGGCACCGTTCTCATCGCCACGAAGGGCAACCTCGGTTCGTTGGCCATTCCTGCGGAAGGCCTGTTCTGGGGCATCATCTCGGCGTTCGCGTTGGCGTTCTACACGCTGCTTCCCGGCAAGGTGCTGGAGAAGTGGGGCAGCTTCATCGTGACGGGCCTCGCCATGCTCATCGGCGGCGCGGTGGCCACCGTCGCCGTGCAGCCCTGGACCATCCCCGTCGAGGTTTCGCCCGAGCTTGCCGGGGTCATGTTCGCCATGATCATCGTGGGCACGTTCGCCGCCTACCTGTTCTACCTCCAGGGCATCACCGACGCCGGCCCTGTGCGCGCGGGTCTCGTCGGCTGCGTCGAGCCGGTGTCGGCCACGGTCATCTCGGCGGTGTGGCTGGGCACGCCGGTGGGCGTCGTCGACGTCGTCGGTTGCGCCATGATCATCGGCATGGTGTTCCTCGTCACCGAGCGCGAAGAGGGCTCCGGCGGCGCGGCCTCGTACGACGGGGCGGCATACGACCTTCCGCCGTTCCAAGGGCGCGCCACCGAGCTGGGCTACTACAAGGCGCGCCGTGCCACGCGCGACGACTTCGAACGCGCGAAGGCGTTGCTGGAGGGCGGTCATCGCGCCATGGCCTCGCTCGGCATAAGGGAAGGTCTCAAGAAGTACCCGTCCGCGCGCCGTCTCATGCGTTCCATCGACGCGGGGAAGACCTATGTCGTGGTTGCGTCCTCGAGCGATTCGAGGGCGGATGGCTCCTCGGCCGACGAAGGCCGCATCATCGGCATGTTCGCGCTCAATCCTCAAGGCGATCCCGCCTATGCGCACATGACGGGTGCGAAGTGGGCCACGGAGCCCTCCTCGCCCGACAACCCCGCCTACTCGGCGCTGCATTGGGTGACCGTGGCGTCCGATGCGCGAAGACGCGGCGTGGGCGGTTACATCCTGGGAACCGCCGAGCGCATCGCCAAGGGCGACGGGAAGGTCAGCATCTGCTGCGACATCTACGAGGACAACGTCCCCATGCGCGAGCTGCTGCTGTCGTACGGCTATCAGTTCTGCGGCAACGTGGAGATCCGCTCCCGCTTCGGCCGCGTCAAACACCGAGCCGTGTTCGAACGCGTCTTGTAGCCTTTCGGCTTCGCCGCTCCAACCCAACCTCTGTTTAGCGAACGTATCCAAAGAAGAAAGAGAACCTCCTGTGCAATTTCGCAGAACCTGCGCATGCGACATCGATCGCATCATGAGCATCCTCGCCGACGGCCGCGCCTCGCTCGCAGCGCTCGGCATCGACCAATGGCAGGGCGGCTACCCGCATCGCGCCGTCATCGAGGACGATACGGCTCGCGGCGACTCCTACGTGGTGGAGGCCGACGACCGCATCGTTGCCACCGCTATGATCGGCTTCTCGGGCGAGCGCGACTACGATCGCATCGAAGAGGGCTCGTGGCTCACTTCCTGCACGTCCGAGCGTCCGTGCTACGGCGTGGTGCACCGAGTGGCCGTGGCTTCCGACGGGAAGAATCGCGGCGCCGCGACGTTTCTGCTGGCTCGCGCCGAAGAGCTGGCGCGCGCGAACGGAAGCGCCAGCGTCCGCATCGACACGCACCCCGGCAACGCGCCTATGAGGAAGCTGCTGGCGAAAGCCGGCTATGAGCAGTGCGGCATCATCTACATCGCCCATGCCGAAGGGGGGACGCCCGAGCGCATCGCTTACGAGCGGTTCGTGTAGCCAGGCGAGCTTCTTCCGAGATTCTGGCGACCGGAAAGGGGCGTCGTTGTCGGGAACGCGCCGTTCGGGCGCGGTGCCGTTCAGCTTCCTGTCGAAATTCTGTCGCTCGCGCGCTTCGGCGGACGCCCGCTCGCCACAGGGTATAATACGGAGCACTATGTCGGTCAAATCGCGCGAGAAAATAGCATTGGCGGTGTTCGCCGCCCTCATCGTGCTGAGCCTTCTGGGCTTAGGATGGTACCTGGTCGCCGGGCATTCCTGGAATGTTGCCGCGTCGAACATCGACGACACGTTCGGCAGTATGGACGGCTATACCGCCATCGTGTACGAGGGTACCGCCGTGCCGCAGACGGCAGCCGAGAAGGCGGCGGAAGCGGCGAAGGAGGAAAAGGCCGCGAAGGGGGCTGCTGGTTCGGCTTCTTCGGACGAGAAGGGGTCGCACGAGCTCGATCCTGCCGCCGATGACGACGAAGGGAAGCCATCCGAGCGCGAGGAATCCGGACGGGAAGCGGACGAGCGGGAGCTTCCCGAAAAGGATGCTGCTTCGTCGGCGGTCGAAGCGGAACCGGATGCGAGCGCGGCGGCGGGAGCGCGCTCGAACGGGACGAGCGCGAAGTCCAAGCCGACCGTGACGGTGGCGGAGGCTCAGAAAAGCTACGAGGACAAGAAGGCCACCGTGTTCTCCTTGGACACGACCGATCTCGGGCAGTACGGCGAAGGCATCATCCTCAAGAAGGGCGGTCATCGCTTCGGCGTGTTCAGCGTGACCGCCCCCACCACGGTGCGCGCCATCGAGAAGCAGGTGGCGTACTTCGTCAAGTACAAGGTGGACTTCATCGTGGCCATAACGCCCGACAAAGCCTACGTCGACGACGCCTCCGGCATCGACATCGTGATCTCGACTCAAGACGAGGACCTGTTCGTGATGGGCGAAACCATCGACGGCACCTTCTATGTGGACGCTCCCGAGGCGGGCAAGGTCGGCACCATCCTCATCTCCCCCAGCAACGTTGTGTCGGCGAAGGTCATCGAAGAGCTGTGATCGTCAGCGCATCGAGACGAACCGACATCCCGCGGTTTCATTTCGACTGGCTGCTCGGACGGTTCGAAGAGGGCTTCGCGCTCGTGCGCAACCCGGCGGTGCGCACTCGGGTGAGCCGTGTGATCCTGTCTCCGGACACGGTGGATTGCGTCGCGTTCTGGACGAAGGATCCTTCCGTGCTGCTCGCGCGCAAAACCGAACTGGATCGCGTCTGCCCATCGCCCTATTTCGTGCAGTTCACGCTCAACGCCTACGGTGCCGACGTGGAGGCGGGCCTGCCCCGCAAGGCGCGGCTGCTGGAAACGTTCCGCTCGCTTGCTGACGCTCTGGGGCCCGATCGCGTGGTGTGGCGCTACAGCCCTATCCTGTTGGGAGGCGCCTACGACATCGCGCACCATATGCAGTGGTTCGAGGCGTTCGCGGCGCGGTTGGAAGGCAGCACGCGCACCTGCCGCATCAGCTTCCTCGACATGTACCCGAAGATCGCCGGTCGCATGGCGGCGCTCGGGTTCGTCGGAGTGCCGGAAGAGGCGAAGGCCGCGCTTGCGCTGCGGCTGGCCGAACTGGGCGCCGCGCGCGGCATCGAGGTGGGCGGTTGCGGTGACGGGGCGCTCGACGATGCGGGGCTGGCTCGAGCAGGGTGCATCGATGCCGCTGTCGTGGAGCGCGTTGCAGGCGTACGGGCAAAACGCGCTCCGGGCGGCGCTCGGAGGGGAGCCTGCCGTTGCTCGCCGAGCGTGGACATCGGCACGTACGACACGTGCGCGAACGGCTGCGTGTACTGCTACGCCAATCCGGGGACGTCGGCCGCGCCGTGCGGGGCGGCCGATCCCTGGCGCTTGCGGCGCTACGATCCGGCTTCGCCGATGCTCTGCGACGAGCTGGCTCCCGACGATACAGTGGAGGAATGCGCCTCGGCCAAGCTGCCCGAAGCGCCGCCTCGCCTGTTCTGAGGATAGGTGCGGCGTTAGCGGAGGTCGCTCACGTGCTCGCAGGCGTCGCCGTAGGGCGCGTACCGATAGGATGCCGTGACCTCCAGGCCGTTCGCCGGATCGAGTGCGATGAAGTTGTCGAGCGAGAGCGCATCGGGATCCTCCACGCCCTGGTAGCCCATGAGGCAGATCCAGTGCTCGCCGTAAGGGCCCGCCACGTGGACGACCGTGGGCCGTCCGGCCGCGATCTCGTCGTAGGCCTCGCGCAGCAAAGCCTCGTCGGAGCCGAGCGAGCGGAACGACGAATTGCCGCCGCCCCAGCCGGGCCACGTGCAGCAGCCGCAGCCGTACGCGCCGTGGTCGTTGGCCTGGCCGGTGAGGATCGCGTCGCCGTAGGCGCACGCATAGGCGGGGCAGCAGATGGTGTGGCCGCCCGTCGACTGGTTGCCGATGGCGGCGATGAGGGCGGGGTCGTAGTCGAGGCGCTTGTCGCACTGCTCGGCGGCCTGCTCGGCTGCTCGCTGCGCCGCGAGAGCGCGCACCTGCTCGAGGTCGGCGACGGCTTCTTCGGCGGCAGCGCCCGGCAGCGTGACGGCTGCGGAGAGGACGGCGGGCCGGACGAGGGGGATCGCGGGAGCTTTTTCGACGGCGAACGCAGCTTGCGAGGGTGCGATGCACGCGATGCCGAGGGAGACCGCCGCGCCGAACGCGAGCGCGCGACGGGAGGGGTGCGATACCATTGAGGCATCCTTCCTGCGTCCGCGTCGGGTTCGTTGGCGTGGTATGGTTGCGGGCGCGAAGAGGAAGGGTAACAAAACGGCAACGTCGCAGTTCGCGACCTTATGAATGTCCGGCGAACCGTCACACGAGGTTCAAGAATCCTTCACAGGAACTTGGCGGGCAGGCCGCGTTCCGCGTCGGAGCTCCTCATGCGAAGCATCCGCTCCGATCGGCTGTTCCTCTCCCGTCGCCGGATCCCGGACGAGCCTACGGCAGGAGGGGTACAATGATGCAGAACACGAATCGCGCCGTCGGAACGGCGCGGGAACAGGAGCGTGCTTATGCGAACCATCGACACCGACGTGGTCATCGTGGGGGCGGGCCCCGCCGGTATTTTCTGCGCGCTCTCCCTTTTGGAGCGGGGCTTCACGGGGCGCATCGTCATGGTGGACAAAGGCTTGGCGGTGGAGGATCGCGTATGCCCGAAGCAGGCGGGCGCGCCATGCGCGAACTGCGAACCCTGCCGTATCACGACGGGGTTCTCGGGCGCGGGAGCGTTCTCGGACGGAAAGCTGTCGCTGTCGGCCGACGTAGGCGGCGACCTGCCCGACCTCATCGGGCGTGATGAGGCGCAGGACGCCATCGGGGAAGTGGACGGCGTGTACCTGGGCTTCGGCGCCGACGTGCGCGTGGAGGGCGCAGAACGCAAACCGGAGGTGGACGAGATCCGCCGCCGCGCTATCAAAGCGGGTCTCAAGCTGGTAGATTGCCCGCTGCGCCATCTCGGCACCGAGCGCGCCCGCGATCTGTACGCGCGTATCGAGCGCCACCTGCGCGAGGCGGGCGTGGACCTGCTCTTCCGCACGGAATGCACCCAGGTGCTCATCGAGGGAGAGCGGTGCCGAGGCGTGGCCGTCGCCGGCCCGGACGGCGCGTGCGAGATCCGCGCTCGGCGTACCGTGGTGGCCACGGGCCGGCGCGGCGCCGACTGGCTCGAGCGCATGTGCCGCGAGCATGCGATAGCGCACGCACCCGGTCCTGTGGACATCGGCGTGCGCGTGGAAGTGCGAAACGAGGTTATGGAGACGGTGAACGACGTGCTGTACGAGAGCAAGCTCATCGGTTATCCGCGCCCGTTCAAGAACAAGGTGCGGACGTTCTGCCAGAACCCCGGCGGCTTCGTCAGCCAGGAGAACTACGACGGCGGTCTCGCCGTGGTGAACGGCCATTCCTACAAGGAGCGCAAGTCGCCGAACACGAACCTCGCCATACTGTGCTCGCAGAATTTCTCGCACCCCTTCGACCAGCCCATCGCCTATGCCCAGAAGGTGGGCGAGCTCACGAACATGTTGGGCGACGGACGCATCCTCGTGCAGCGCTTGGGCGATATCTTCGACGGCAAGCGCACGTGGGAGAAGGAGCTCGTGCGCTCGAACGTGGCACCCACGCTGGACGATGCGGTGGCGGGCGACATCACGGCGGCCATGCCGTACCGCGCCATGACCAACATCCTCAATTTCATGCTGGCCGTCGACGAGGTGGTGCCGGGGTTCGCAGCGCAGGAGACGCTTCTGTACTCTCCCGAGCTCAAGTTCTACAGCAACCGCGTCAAGATGGACGAACGCTTCCTGACGAGCGTATGCGACCTTATGTGCCTCGGCGATTCCAGCGGATGGACGCGCGGGCTCATGATGGCCAGCGTCATGGGCTGGCTAGCAGGGCGTGTCGTGGCAGAGGAGCTGTGAGCAGGCAGGACGCATCCCGTACGCCGTTTGCATGACACGGATTCGTGCTTCTATGCGCATAAAATCATGCGTCTGCACGATAGGCGCGCCGCCGGTTCTGGGGCATGATGTGCCTCGTTGAAACCGGCGGCGGCTCACAGGCGAGACGCGTGCCACCGATACGCTGTAGGAGGCGCACATGAAAATCTTAGGCATGGGGGTACCCGAGCTCCTTATCATCCTCGCCGTCATACTGCTCATCTTCGGCCCCAAGAACCTCCCGAAGCTCGGCGCGTCGGTGGGCAAGACCGTGAAGAGCCTGCGCGAAGGCCTCGGCGGCGGTGAGAAGCTGGTGGAAGCCGACGACGAGGAAGAGGCGGTTGAGGAAATCGTGGAGGAAGCTGCTCCCGCTGCCGCCCCCAAGAAGACCGTCAAGGTGGCCAAGAAGGCCGACAAGGTCGACAAGGTCGCATAAACCAACCTATCCTTCCCTTACCGAGGCGCGAACCCTCCCTCCCTCGCGCCCAGCAACCGCCCGCGGCATCCGTGCCGCGGGCGGTTGCGCATTTTGAGGAGGGCGGGCGGCAGGCGCGAAGCGACACGGCATCTCCGTTATGATGGAGCTGTAAGGCCTGACGGAGAAAGGGGAGCACGTGCATCTCGGCTTGCGCGCCGATAAGGAAGGCAGAACGGCGGCCTTGCGGGTGATCGGCGGTTTCGCCTGCAACGAGGGGTTCGTGTTCTCGTTGTTCTACCTTGGAGAGAACCGCGCGTTCGGGGACGGCCCGTTCGCCTTCGAGCGCGCCGACCTATGGGGCACGCTCGCGTGCATGCTGATCGCGTTCGCGCTGCTGCGGATGGCTTCGCCGCGTGCGCGCGATGCGCTGCTGTCTCGGCCGCTCGTGTGGTGCTACGCCGGGCTGCTGGTGCTGGGCTCGCTCATGCCCGCCATCGCCGGAGGGGGCGACCACGGCATCGTGCTGGAGAGCTTGCTCGTCGGCCTGCCGGCGGGTTTCATGTTGGCCGCATGGGGCCGGGCGCTCGGGCGCCGGCCGGTGGGCGATTCGGTGCCGCAGGTGTTCTTGTCCGCGGCCGTCGCGGCAGGCGTCTGCCTGCTCGCGGTCGCGATCGCCGCGCCCCAGGCGGCGTTCGCCCTCAAGCTGCTTCCGCTGGGAAGCGCTTTCGCGCTGCGCGGGCTGCTGCCGACGCGCGCCGCCGCAAGCGAGGGGACGTCCCAGGGAGGCTCCTTGTCCTTCGGCGACCTCTTGGCGACGAAGGAGCAGCGTGACGAGACGGCGCGGCTTTCGAAGAAGATCATCGCCGGTACCGTGTTGTTCGGCCTGGCCGCAGGCTTCATGGAGACGTTCGGCTCCGATCCCGGCATGGCTTCCACGCCCACGGTGCTGGCCAGCTTGCTGCTGCTCGTGCTGTTCTGCATCGCATCGCTGCAGCTTCTGGGCGTGAGCCTCGGCAAGGCAGGGGATCCGGCGGGCAAGACGGGCGGCGCCGTGGACGGGCCGCTCGACGGGGTGTACCGGTTGGCCGTTCTGGTGATGATGGCGGGTTTTCTGTTCGTGCCCGTGTTGGGCTCGTTCGGCGTTCCGGGCGAGGCCATCGTGCTGGCGGGCTATCTGGGGCTCACCTTCGTGCTGGTGTCGCTGTTCCTCGTCATGGCGAAGATCACGGGGCAGGATGCCGCCGTTTCGTTCGCGCGCGGGTTCGCCGCGCTGTACGCGGGCGAGCTGGCGGGCATCGCCTGCGGCAACGGCATCGAGCTTTTGGAGCCGGCCGGGCAGGTGCCCTACGCCGTCGCCGCGTTCGCGGGCCTGGCCGCGTTGTACGCGTACCTCTTCCTGTTCACCGAGCGGGATTTCCGCGCCCTGTCGGTCATCGTGCGCGATGCCGACCGCTTCGACGACGCATGCCGTCTCATCGCCTCGGAGCACGGGTTGTCGAAGCGCGAAGCCGAGATCCTTCCGTTGGCGCTCAAGGGGCGCACGGGGGAGCGCATCGCCGCGGAGTTCTTCATCTCGAAGAGCACGGTGGACACGCACCTGCGGCGCATCTACGTCAAGACGGGAACGCACGGCCGCCAGGAGCTCATCGATTTGGGCGAGCGGACGTCGCAGGATCTGGCACGACGCGGCTGAGGAGGGCGCCGGCGTGATGGGAAAGCGCGTGAAACGTGCAGGGTACCCGATGCCGCGCGCTGATCGGCACATGTGCGAAGAGAGACAGCGTGCGAGGGCCGGGCGCTAGCGGGCGCTCCTGCGGGCGGCCCGCAGCGCGCGGAACTCCTGCGGGGTGGCGCCGAAGCGCTCCTTGAAGGCCTCCGAGAAGCTGCCCTGGCGCGCGAAGCCCAGCCGGGCGGCGATCTCGGCCATGCTGAGGTCGGTGTCGCCCAGGAGCTCGCAGGCGCGCTCCATGCGCAGGGTGCGCGCGTACTCCTGCGGCGTCATGCCCTCGGCCTGCTTGAACAGCCTCGTCAGCTTGCTCGCGCTCATGCAGGCGATGCGGCACAGCTCGCTTGAGGGCACGGCGCGGTCCAGGTGCTCGCGGATGTGGGCCCGCGTCAGGTTGAGCGCGCTGCGGTCGGCCGCGCGGATGGCGCTCGCCGCCCCGCGCGCGTTGGCCAGCGACCAGTCCAGCAGCATCGCCGCGGCCTCGGTGACCTTCGCCTCGTAGTAGGCCGGCGCGGTGATGGACGAGGGCCGCGCCCGCTTCATCTCGTCGAACACCATGTTGAGGCCGGGCACATCCTGCATGCCGTCGAGCGAGGCGATGGCGCGGGAGAGCACGAGCGGGTCGCAGTGGCACGCCAGGCTCAGGCGCTGCAGGCCCTTCGGCAGCATGCAGATGCTCGTCACGTCGAGGCGCTCGTCGGCCTTCGTCACCTGCCCGTAGGGCTGCGACTTCCACGCGTAGCCCAGCAGCGTCCGGTCGGCGGGGTCGTCGGTGATGCCGAAGTAGGGCACCATGTTGCGGCCGTACGACCCGAAGCAGAACAGGTCGGGCGTCTGGCAGGTGAAGCCTACCTCCCGGTTGAACTGCAGGTCGAAGATCGCCACGGACAGGTCGTCGCCCAGCGGGTAGTACCAGTAGGTTCCCTGGCCGTAGCGCTCGTCGATCTCCCAGAGCATGCCCACGCGCCCGCGCTCGGCGGCCTCCACGCGCACGCCGTGCATGGAGGCGATCTGCGTCTCGTAGATGTCGTGGACGGTGAACGGGCCGTTCGACCCCAAGCCGTCCGCCAGCGAGGTGCGTTGCGCCAGGTAGGCCGCCCGCGAGCGCGCCGCGGGGTCGCCCCCGACGCCGATCAGGTTCGACTCGACGAGGGCGCGCGAGCCCGATCCCGCCGCCGCGCACCTCATTTCGGCGTCATCGTCTAGAATTTCGGCTGAATCATCGCGATCGCTCATTGCACGCCGCTCCTTTTCGTTGCATCGCTAGATTATTAGTCATGGCTAACTTCAAGGATATACCAGACTTCGCGCCCTCCGCAACCCTTTGGTCCGCCGAGGGCGCCGCTGCGGGCGCCC
>NZ_GL622579.1:410343-428274 GCF_000185625.1 Eggerthella sp. 1_3_56FAA | reverse complement strand
CGCGCGCTCGCGCGCTTCGGCCTCGAGGACATCGCCGAGCGCCACCCGCTCTCGCTCTCGGGAGGGCAGCGCCAGCGGCTGGCCATCGCCGTCGGCATCCTGCAGGGCGCCCGCGTGCTCGTGCTCGACGAGCCCACGAGCGGGCTCGACTTCGGCACCATGGGGCGCGTGGCCGACGAGGTGCGCCGGGCGCGCGACGCGGGAGCGTGCATCGTCGTGGTCACCCACGACTACGAGTTCGTCTGCGCCGCCTGCGACCAGGTGGCCGTGCTCGAGGACGGCGTCGTGTCCGACGTGCTGCCCGTGCGCGGCGAGGCCCTCGGGCGCATCCGGCGCGCGATCGGCATCGACGGGCGGGCGCGCCCGCTCTGACCGAATCTGACCGAAGGCATCGACCATTTCAAGAGAAGGAGATACGCTTATGGCAACGACGACGGTTGCCGCCTCTTCGGGCGGCGCGAACGCGAAGGGCAAGCTGGTGGGGAAGGACTACATCACGCTGGCCATCTTCGGGGTGCTCCTGTTCCTCGTGTTCATGGTGTTCGCGATGGTGCTGGGCATGAACGCGAACCTGTTCTGGTTCACGCACGCGTGCGGCTCGCTCATCGGCGGCATCGTGTGGATGTACGTGGCCGCGAAGGTGCCCAAGCGCGGCGCGTTCGCCATCATGTCCGCGATCGTCGCGGTGGTGGCGCTGCTGCTGGGCATGCTGTGGACCGGCCCGGTGGGCATCGTGGCGGGCGGCCTGCTGGCCGAGCTCGTGGCGGGGGCCGGCAGCAAGCGCACCACGCTGCGCTGCCTGGCGGCGTTCGCGGTGTGGACGCTGTGCTTCTGGGTGGGCCAGGAGTCGATGATCTTCCTAGCGGGCGACGCCTACGTGCAGATCGTGGTCGATTCCGGCATGAGCGCCGAGTACGGCCAGGGGCTCGTCGACTTCATCCACGGCCCGCTCGCGCTGGTGGCGCTGGCCGCGACCGCGGTGTGCCCCTTCGTGGGCGGCTGGATCGGCTCGAAGCTGTTCAAGAAGCACTTCGCCAAGATCTCGGCCTGAGCGCCGCGCCCTTCGGCCGACGAGGCGCCGAACGAACGGCTCCCTTTCGGGGGAGCCGTTCTCTTTTTCGGCGGCATCGTCCAATCGGCATCGACGTGCAGCGGATTTCGGCGGGATCGCTATTATGTTCTCTTAGGCTAACAATAAGCACGTTACGGCAAGGAAAGGAACGAATCGTGTCAAGACCGCAGAATCCCATCGTGCGGCTGCTGGAGTTCGCCGGGCCCCACAAGCGCTTGACCATCGCGGGCTGCGCGCTCTCGGCGCTCAACGCCGTGCTGGCCATCGCGATGCTCGTGTGCGTGTGGTTCGTCGTGCGCGACCTCGTGGCCGTCGCCCCGGCGTGGGGCGAGGCGCGGCAGGCCCCGGTGTACGGCGCCTGGGCGCTGGCCTTCGCGCTCGCGGGCCTCGTCGTGTACTTCGCCGCGCTCATGTGCACGCACCTCGCCGCGTTCCGCACGGCGACGAACATGCGCAAGGCGGCGCTCGAGCACCTCGCGAAGGTGCCGCTCGGCTACTTCTCCGTCCGCTCCACCGGCGAGCTGCGCCGCGTCATCGAAGGGTCCACGGGGCTCACCGAGGGCGTGCTGGCGCACCGCATCCCCGATTTCGTGGGCGCGCTGGTCACGCCCGTGGCCTACCTCGTCGTCATGTTCGTGTTCGACTGGGTCATGGGCCTCGTGTGCCTCATCCCCGTGCTCGCCTCCGCCTTCTGCATGTTCCTCATGATGGGCGGCGGCCTGGGCGGCAAGGACGGCGAGGGCAACTCCAACGCCATGCAGTTCATGGTGAACTACCAGAACGCGCTCGACAAGATGAACAAGGCCGCCGTGGAGTACGTGCGCGGCATCCCCGTGGTGAAGGTGTTCCAGCAGACCGTCCACTCGTTCAGGGCGTTCCGGGAGTCCATCGTGGCCTACTGCGACTTCGCCACCGCCTACGTGAAGCTGTGCGAGGGCCCGCAGGTGGCGCAGCTCGTGGCCATCAACGCGACGTTCTTCGTGCTCGTGCCGGCGGGCATCCTGCTGGCGGGCGCGGCGGGCGACTTCGGCGCGTTCCTCACGAACTTCCTGTTCTACGTCATCTTCTCGGCGCTCACCACCATGATGATGAGCAAGATCATGTACTCGTCGCAGGCGGTGACCGAGGCGCAGGACGCGGTGAGCCGCATCGACGGCATCCTGTCGGCGCCGCTCATGGCCGAGGTGGACCCGGCCCGGGCCGAGGCGCCCGCCGACGACGCCATCGACTTCGACCACGTCACGTTCTCCTATCCGGGCGCCGACGCGCCCGCGCTCGAGGACGTCGTGCTGCACGTGCCCTCGGGCGCCACGGTGGCGCTCGTGGGGCCCTCGGGCGGCGGCAAGACCACCGCGGCCTCGCTCGTGCCGCGCTTCTGGGACGCGAGCGCGGGGCGGGTGCTCGTGGGCGGCGTCGACGTGCGGTCCATCCCGCAGGCCGAGCTCATGGAGCGCGTGGCCTTCGTGTTCCAGAACGACAAGCTGTTCAAGCAGAGCCTGCTGGACAACATCCGCGCCGCGCGGCCGGAGGCGACGCGCGAGGAGGTGGAGGCGGCCGCGCACGCGGCGCAGTGCGACGACATCGTGGCGAAGCTGCCGCAGGGGCTCGACACCGTGGTGGGCGCCCGCGGCGTGTACCTCTCGGGCGGCGAGTGCCAGCGCATCGCGCTCGCGCGCGCCATCCTGAAGGACGCGCCCATCGTGGTGCTCGACGAGGCCACGGCCTTCGCCGACCCCGAGAACGAGGCGCTCATCCAGCGCGCGCTGGGGGTGCTGTGCGCGGGCAAGACCGTGCTCATGATCGCGCACCGGCTGTCCACCGTGGCCGGCGCCGACGCCATCTACGTGCTGGACGGCGGCCGCCTCGCGGAGCAGGGGACCCACGCCGAGCTGGTGGAGGCGGGCGGCTTGTACGCGCGCATGTGGGCCGACTATCGAACCTCGGCGCAATGGCGCATCGGAAAGGAGGGCGGCTATGCTGCGTGATTCCCTGGGCCTCACCGACGTGGGCGCGAAGAACTTCAGGCGCGGCGTGTTCTTCTGCACGCTGGCGAACCTCGTGCTCATGGCCCCGATCGGCATCCTGTTCCTGCTGGTGAGCGACTTCATGGACCACCTCGTGGCGGGGGCCCCGCTGCCCGCGCTGGCGCCGTACCTCGCGGGGTGCGTCGGCATCCTCGCGCTCATGGTCCTCACCCAGTGGGCCGAGTACGCGAACACGTACCACAAGGTGTACGAGGAGAGCGCCCGCAAGCGCACCGACCTGGCCGAGCACCTGCGCCGGCTGCCGCTGTCGTTCTTCGGGCGGCGCGACCTGTCCGACCTCACGAACGCCATCATGAAGGACTGCTCCGACCAGGAGCGCATGTTCATGCACGTCATGCCGCAGCTGTTCGGCACGGGCCTGTCCACGGCCATCGTCATCGTCGGCATCTTCTTCTACGACTGGCGTCTGGCGCTCGCGGCGTTCTGGGTGGTGCCCGCGGCGCTGCTCGTGATGGCGCTCACCGGGAAGCACCAGCAGCGCAAGGCGCAGGCGATGGAGGACGCGCGCCTCGAGGTGGCCGACGGCGTGCAGGAGTTCCTGGAGTGCGCGCAGGAGATCCGCGCCACGAACCGCTCGGCGGCGCATCTGGACGCGCTCGCGGCCAAGCTCGACGCGTTCGAGCGCAGGCAGGTGGCGTCCGAGCTGACCACCGGCGTGTTCGTCACCTCGGCGCAGGCGTTCCTCAAGCTGGGCATCGGCACCACCGTCTTCGTGGGCGCGACGCTGCTCGTGTCCGGGCAGACGGACTTCATGACCTACTTCGCCTTCCTGCTCGTGGTCACGCGCGTGTACGATCCGGTGAACCTCATCCTGCAGTCCATCGGCGAGCTGCTGAGCATGCGGCTGTCCATCAGGCGCACGCAGGAGCTGGCCGCCGAGAAGCCCATGGAGGGCTCCACCGACTTCGCGCCGCGAGGCCACGACGTGGTGTTCGAGGACGTGTCGTTCTCGTACGGCGACGGCGAGCAGGTGCTGAGGGACGTGTCGTTCACCGCCCGCGAGGGCGAGGTGACGGCGCTCGTGGGCCCGTCCGGGTCGGGCAAGTCCACGGTGGCGAAGCTGGCGGCGCGCTTCTGGGACGCCGACGCGGGGTCGGTGCGCGTGGGCGGCGTGAACGTGGCCGACGTGGACCCCGAGACGCTGCTGGCCGACTACGCCGAGGTGTTCCAGGACGTGGTGCTGTTCGACGACACGGTGATGGGCAACATCCGCCTGGGGCGGGTCGGCGCAACCGACGAGGAGGTGCTGGCGGCGGCGCGGGCGGCGATGTGCGACGAGTTCGTGAGCCGCATGCCGCAGGGCTACGACATGATGATCGGCGAGAACGGCGGGCGGCTGTCGGGAGGGGAGCGGCAGCGCATCTCCATCGCGCGCGCCATCCTGAAGGACGCGCCGGTGGTGCTGCTCGACGAGGCCACGGCCTCGCTCGACGTGGAGAACGAGACGCAGGTGCAGCAGGCGCTGTCCAGGCTGCTGGCCGGCAAGACCGTGCTGGTCATCGCGCACCGCATGCGTACCGTGGCCAACGCCGACAAGATCGTGGTACTCAAAGAGGGCCGCGTCGCCGAGCAGGGCGCGCCCGCCGAGCTCATGGCGCGCGAGGGAGGGCTGTACCGGCGCATGGTGGAGCTGCAGACCGAAGCTTCGGGGTGGTCGCTGGCTTCCTGACGCCTCGCTTCTTTCCTTCGGCGATGGCGCTCGGCATGCCGTCGCGCCGGGAAACCGTCGGGATGAGGCGCGCGCGAC
This sequence comes from Eggerthella sp. 1_3_56FAA, assembly GCF_000185625.1. NCBI lineage: Bacteria > Bacillati > Actinomycetota > Coriobacteriia > Eggerthellales > Eggerthellaceae > Eggerthella > Eggerthella sp. 1_3_56FAA. Next base: position 423,410 of record NZ_GL622579.1, on the reverse strand, counting down.
AGGGCTGCATGCGCCGTTATGCGTTACCATGGTGCGAGGCGCATAGCGCGGCTTGGAGCCGCGCCGAGGAAAGGATGTAGACAGTGGATCGCGTGTTGCTGAAAGGCGCGCTGGCTGAGCTGTTCGACGAAGGGGCGGCTCGCTTCGACGCTTCGATGGCGGAGCTCACGACGTTTCGTATCGGAGGTCCGGCCGACGTTCTCGTGGAGCCTCGCACGGCGGGCGAGGCGCGTGTCGTATTGGAGGCATGTCGCCGCCTGGGCGTTGCGGTGCGTGTGATGGGGCTTGGCAGCGACGTGCTGGTGGCGGACGAAGGGCTTCGTTGCGTCGTCGTGCGCATCGCCGAGAGCTTGTCGCAGGTGGAGGTTGACGGCGAGCGGATGCATGTGGAGGCGGGCGCGTCGAACGCCGACGTGGCGCGGCGCGCATGCGAGGAGGGGCTTGCGGGATACGAGTTCGCCTGCGGCATCCCGGGCACCGTGGGCGGCGCGGCCATCATGAACGCGGGCGCCTACGGAGGCGAGTTCAAGGACGTGGCCGAATCGGTGCGCTGCCTCACGCCGGAGGGCGAGCTGGTGGACGTGGACGCCGAGCGGGCGCAGTGGTCGTATCGGCATTCGATGATGGGCGAGGCCGGTTTCGTGGTGCTGGGAGCGACGCTGCGCCTGGCTCCCGACGACCCGCGCGCCATCCGGGAGCGCATGGACGACCTCGCGCGCCGGCGCGCCGAGAAGCAGCCGCTCGAGCTGCCCAGCGCCGGAAGCACCTTCAAGCGCCCTGCCGGGTTCTTCGTCGGGCAGCTGGTGCAGGAGGCGGGGTTGCGAGGGTACCGCGTGGGCGGTGCCCAAGTGTCCGAGAAGCACACCGGTTTCGTGGTGAACGCGGGCGACGCCACGGCGGCCGACGTGCGCCGCCTCATCGCCGATGTGCAGGAGCGCGTGCGGGCGAGCGCCGGCGTGGATCTCGAGCCCGAGGTGCGCATGTGGGGTTTCGAGGAATAAGCTCGTCCCCAATATCTTGCGACAAAGGAACAAATGTTTCACGTGAAACATTTGTTCGCGCACGAAGATGACGGGAGGCGGCAACCGCTCGCTTAGGTAACGGGCGGGCGTGCGCTTGCTTGGTCGATATAGAGGGCGAGCGCTCCTTTAGGTGAACTGCCCTTTCCTATGAATCACGGAAATGTTACTATTGCTATAGCATAAGTGGACGCAAGGGGGCGTGCGTATGATCGATCGGGCTTTGTTCGCGCTGGAGGGCATCCGCGGCGCGCTGGCGGCGCTGGTGGCCCTTGCCGTGGCCCGGGCGCTGCTCGTGGTGGGGCAGGCATGGTCGTTGGCAAGCGCCATCGTGCATCTATGGGAAGGCGCGCCGCTGCCCGACCAGGCTCCGCTCATCGTCCTGTTCTTCCTCTGCTTCGTAGGCGGCCAGCTGGTGCGCTACGCGCAGGACTCCTATCTCGACCGCTACGCCTACGCACGCATCGACGCACTGCGCCGCGAGCTTCTGCAGGCGGTGTTCGGCCAGGGTGCGCGCATCGTGCAAGCTCAGGGCACCGGCAGCGTCACTGCGATGGTGTTGGAGGGCATCGACCAGGTGGAGACGTACCTGCGCCTCATCCTGCCGAAGATCGTGTGCGTGGTCGTGGTGCCGCTCATCGTGCTTTTGTGCGTGTTCCCGGTGGATTGGGTGTCGGGTTCCATCATGCTGGTCATGTACCCGGTCATCGTGTTCTACATGGGGCTGATCGGCGCGACAGCGAAGGCGGCCGCGTCGCTGCAGCACGAGGAGTACCAGCGGCTGTCGAATCACTTCATCGACTCGATGCGCGGCATCGATACGCTCAAGCTGTTCGGCCGCGGCAAGCGCCACGGCGAGCGCATCTTCGAGGTGAGCGAGCGCTTCCGCGAGGCAACGGTTAAGACGCTGCGCATCGCCACGTTGTCGGGCTCCGTGCTCGACCTCATCTCCACGCTGTCGCTGGCGGCCGTGGCCATCATGTTGGGATTCCGCCTCGTGGACGGTTCGATCGCCTTCTTCCCTGCGCTGTTCGTGCTGGTGCTGGTGCCGGAGTACTTCAAGCCCATCCGCGAGTTCGCCAGCGACTACCACGCCTCGCTCGACGGCAAGAACGCGCTGGCCTCCATTCAGGGCATCATCGCGTCGGCGGAGGAGGGCGCGTCGGACGTTGCAGGCGACGAGGCCGCCGCGCTGCACGACGTTCCCGTCTGGAGCGAAGATTCGACGCTCGAGCTGGACGGCGTGCGCTTCTCGTATCCCGAGCACGAGGCGCTTTCGGACGTGTCCTTCGCCGTGCGCGGTTTCGCGCGCGTCGGCGTCATCGGGGCCAGCGGCTCGGGCAAGAGCACGCTCGTGAACCTGTTGGGCGGCTTCGCGGCTCCCAGCGCGGGCACGGTGCGCGCCGCAGGGCGGCAGCTGGCAGACCTGCGCGAGCCTTCGTGGCAGCGCCAGGTGCTCTACATCCCGCAGGACCCGTACCTGTTCCACGCCACGCTGCGCGACAACATCATGTTCTACCGCCCCGATGCCGACGACGATGAGGTTGCGCGCGCGGTGGAGGTCGTGGGGCTGGGCGATCTCGTGGCCGAGCTGCCGGACGGGCTGGACACGCTGGTGGGCGAGGGCGCCCGCGCGCTGTCGGGCGGCCAGGCGCAGCGCATCGCGCTGGCCCGCGCGCTTCTGGACGACTCGCGGCGCATCCTGCTGTTCGACGAACCCACGGCGCACCTCGACATCGAGACCGAGTTGGAGCTGAAGGAGCGCATGCTGCCGCTCATGGAAGGCCGTCTCGTGGTGTTCGCCACGCACCGGCTGCATTGGGTGCACGACATGGACGCCGTGCTGGTGATGGAGGACGGGCGCGTGGCCGAGTTCGGCGCGCCGAAGGAGCTTGCCGCGCGCGACGGCGCGTACGCGCGCTTGGCGTCGCGGTTGGAAGGAGGCGCGCTATGAGCAGGGAAGGCGAAGCCGTGCAGGGCGCCGTGCCGCGCGAGGAGGGGTTCGCGAGCGTGCTGCGCCGCGACGCCTGGGTGAAGCCGTTCTTCTTCCGTTACCGCAAGGCGTTGGCGTTGGCGCTTTTCCTGGGGCTGCTGACGTTCGGGTTCGCCTCGGCGCTGATGTTTACCTCAGGCTACCTGGTCAGCGCTTCGGCGGTGGTTGAGACCATCCTCTTTCTGCACCTGCCGCTCATCTTCGTGCGCATCTTCGGCGTGGGCAAGCCCATCCTGCAGTACCTCGAGCGCTTGACCAGCCACGACTGGGTGCTGCGCATGACCAGCGGATTGCGGTTGAAGCTGTACCGCGCGCTGGAGCGCGACGCCGTGTTCTTCCGCGCCACGCACCGCACGGGCGACGTGCTGGGCCTTCTGGCCGAGGATATCGGGCACATTCAGAACCTGTACCTGCGCACCGTGTTCCCCACGGTGACGGCATGGCTGCTGTTCGTCGTGCTGGTGGCATGCCTGGGCTGGTTCTCGCTCTGGCTCGCGCTGGCGATGCTGCTGGTGCTGGGCACGGCGGTGTTCCTCGTGCCGCTGGTGTCGGTGCTGGCGAACGCCGCGCGCCAGGCGCGCCACAAGCAGATGAAGAACGAGCTGTACGCCGAGCTGGCCGACAACGTGCTGGGTGTGTCCGACTGGGTGTTCGCCGGGCGCGGCGAGGAGTACCTCACGCGCCATAAGGAGCGCGAGCTGCGGATGCGCGACGTGCAGGAGCGCATGGAGCGCTTCGGTCGGCGCCGCGACGTGGTGCTGCAGGCGCTGTTCGGCATCTGCGCCGTGCTGCTGCTGGTGTGGGCGGGCGGGCGCTTCGGCGGGGAAGGGGGCGACGCGGCCAACTGGATCGCCGCGTTCGTGCTGGGCTTCTTCCCGCTCATCGACGCGTTCGCGCCCTTGTCGTCGGCGGCGGTGGAGGCCGGCGCCTACCGCGATTCCATCGCGCGTTTGAACGACCTGCCGACCCCCGGCGAGGAGAAGCCGTCCGCGCGCGTGCCCGAGGCGCCGTTCGACGTGCGGGTTGACCGGGCGGAGTACCGCTATCCCGGCACGTCGCGTGACGTGCTGCGCGGCCTGAGCCTGACGGTGCCGCAGGGCCAGCGCGTGGCCGTGCTGGGCCGCAGCGGCGCGGGCAAGAGCACGCTGGCGTCCCTCGTGCGCGGCGACATACGACCCGATGCGGGCGGCGTGACGCTGGGCGGCTCGCCCACGGCCGACCTCGGCGACGAGGCGGCGAAGTGGATCGGGGTCATCCAGCAGCGCACCTACCTGTTCAACATGACGCTGCGCGACAACCTGCGCATCGGGCGCGAGGACGCGACCGACGACGAGGTATGGGACGCGCTGGGCAGGGTGGGGCTGCGGTCGATGGCCGAGCGGCTGCCGAACGGCCTGGACACGCTGGTGGACGAGGCCGGCCTGCGCTTCTCGGGCGGCGAGCGCCACCGCGTCGCGCTCGCGCGCGTGCTGCTGCAGGACGTGCCCGTGGTCATCCTGGACGAGCCCACGGTAGGCCTCGATCCTATCACCGAGCGCGCGCTGCTGGACGACCTGTTCGAGGCGCTGGCGGGCAAGACGGTGATCATGATCACCCACCATCTGGCCGGCGTGGACGCCATGGACCGCGTCGTGTTCGTGGAGGACGGCCGCATCGCGCTCGACGGCGCGCCGGACGAGCTCGCGCGCACGAGCGAGCGCTACCGACGTCTGCTGGCCTTCGACCGCGGGCAGGCGGCGGGCCGCTAGCCGCGGGCGCGCAGAAGGGCGGTTGCGTCCTCGGGCGCGAGCGCGCACACGGTGGATCTCCTGAGCAGGCCTTTGTCGCGCGTTACGATGTAGTCGGCCTTCGCGCGTTCGGCGCATGCCATGATCAGGTTGTCCTCTATGTCCCCGTTGAACGCGCTCAGCTTGCTGGCGACCCAGAAGTCGGATAGGTCGAGCCCGACGAGCGTCGAAACCTCGTTCATGTTAGCGAGGTTCGCCCAGGCTAGGCGGTTCGCGGCCAGCGCGAAGGCTTCGTCGACCGCTTCGCCCTTCTCGCGCGCCGCTTTCTTGAGGGTGCTGCAGGTGAAGAAATGGACGTCCTTCGCCGTGGTCGCCGCATGGCAGAGCGTTGCGCCTCGCTCCACGGCTTCGTCGAGGAATTCGCACGATGCGCGATGGTTTGGGCGAAATCCCAGGTAGTTGTCGAGCCAGACGTTCGTATCGACGAGGAAGACCGGGGCGGCTCCGTTCATGGCCGCACTCCTTCCTCGCCGTGGCGCTCGAGTATGAACTCTTCCATGAGCTGGTCGTAGGGATCGAAGGCGACGGAAGAGGGCATTTCGCTTCCGAAGCCCATATCCGCGAACGCTCGCGCCGCTTCCTCGCGTCCGCGGCGAAGCGCTTCGAGTTGCGACGGGCTCTCTATCCTCGCGTTCGCGCGCGCTGGCAAGGGACGGTCCTCCAGCAGGTTCACGATGGCCGAGGGGTTTTCGCCGCACCCTGCTGCTTTGCGCCACAGCGCGCGAACCGCCTGCGACGGAGAGTATCCGGCGCGTTTCAAAACGTCGTCTCCGGCAAGTTTGAGCGAACGCTCGATACGGGTGTTGAACTGGATCGTCTCGGCAGCGGCACCCATCGTTCCTCCTTTCAAGCAGCCTATGAGCTATACGTAAGTATAGCATAATCGCTAGCAAAATGGATGAGCAGAGATGCGGGCGGTTCTTCGACGGCGCTTGGCAGGGCGCTCGCATTCTCGGGCTATCGAGCGCCCGTTTGCGGGGCGGGAAGGGATGGCGTCTGGGGATTCTCCGTTCTTCGCGCCGCCGGGCTCCGGCTTCCGGTATCCTGAACGTTCGCGACAATTCCGGATTACGAGAGCAGCGGAGAGGCTTCATGAAGATCAACCACGCGATCCTGCACGTTTTCGACTTCGTCTCGTGCGTCAACGTGTACGCCCAGGAGGAGCTCGATCTTTCGAGCAAGAACGCCAAGCGCTACGTGACGAGCCACGCGAAGAAGGCGCTCGGCAACATCGACAGCAAGCGCGGCGAGTTCGCCGAGAACAGCATGTTCGCCGAGGAGCTGCGCTGCTACTTCCGCGGTCAGCGCGAGTTCGTCGACCTGTCCGTCCAGGTGGCCGAGTTCATCGCCGGCGAGCTGGGGCGCATGGAGAAGACCGAGTCGGCCGACCTTCTGGTGATGGACTTCGAGGACGATCCCGACAACACGGTGCGGGAGATGACCGACGACGAGGCCGAGGCGGCGTATCGCGGCGAGGGCAAGCGCTACTTCGCGTTCATGCTGCTGGAGGCCAAGCAGGCCTACATGCACGAGGTGGGCTACGGCGAGAGCGGCGCGCAGCGCGTGGACATCGCGCGCCATCACGCCATCCTGCCGAACCCGTCGCAGAAGGTGGCGTCGTTCGCGGTGATCGAGTCGAAGACGCTGTCGGTGTCGTTTTGCGACAAGGAGCGCGCCATCGCGGGCGAGAACCGCTGGCTCATCCCCGACGGCCTGCTGCAATGCTCGATGGAGGCGTCCAGCAAAGAGGTGTTCGACGCCGTGACGCGCATCGTCGAGGAGGTTGCCGAGGAGTACGGCGCCAACGCGGCTGTGGCGGTGTCGAAGGCGAAGGCCTACGTGGCCGAGAACGCCGACGAGTCCGACGAGCTTGCCCCGTGGGACCTGGGCGAGGAGGTGTTCGAGGACGAGCCGCTGCAGAAGCGCTTCGAGCAGGCGCTTGCCGACGAGGCGCTGCCCGAGCGCGTGGTCGTGGAGAAGAACGTGGCCAAGCGCGTGGCGAAGAGCCACAAGATCCGCACCGACACGGGCATCGACATCACGTTCCCGGCCGAGTACGGCGAGAACCCCGACTTCATCGAGTTCGTCAGCGGCCCGAACGGCCTCATCAACATCGAGCTCAAGAACATCGGCCACATCGAGAACCGCTAGAGGTCCCGCGGTCCCATCCTGCAACCTGCCGCCGCGCCCGCTTCCCCGCGGACGCGGTGTATGAGACAATAGAGCGAACTTCCCGGAAAACAGAGGAGCATCACGTGGCGGAATTCATCTACCAAATGTATCAGGCGCGCAAGGCGCACGGCGAGAAGGTCATTCTCGACGACGTGACCCTGTCGTTCTACCCCGGCGCGAAGATCGGCGTCGTGGGACCCAACGGCATGGGCAAGTCGACGCTGCTCAAGATCATGGCGGGCCTCGAAGAGGTGTCGAACGGCGACGCGCGCCTCACGCCCGGCTACACGGTGGGCATCCTGCAGCAGGAGCCGCCTCTGGACGACGACAAGACCGTCATCGAGAACATCGAGATGGCGTTCGGCGAGGTGAAGGCCAAGATCGACCGCTTCAACAAGATCGGCGAGGAGATGGCCGAGCCCGACGCCGACTTCGACGCGCTCATGGCCGAGATGGGCGAGCTGCAAGACGCCATCGACGCGGCGAACGGGTGGGATCTCGACAGCCAGCTGTCGCAGGCCATGGACGCGCTGCAGTGCCCCGACCCCGACATGCCGGTGAACGTGCTATCCGGCGGCGAGCGCCGTCGCGTGGCGCTGTGCAAGCTGCTGCTGGAGGCGCCCGACCTGCTGCTGCTCGACGAGCCCACCAACCACCTGGACGCCGAGTCGGTGCTGTGGCTGGAGCAGTTCCTGCGCACCTACCCCGGCGCGGTGCTGGCCGTCACGCACGACCGCTACTTCCTGGACAACGTGGCCGAGTGGATCTGCGAGGTGGACCGCGGCAGCCTCTTCCCGTACAAGGGCAACTACTCCACCTACCTCGAGACGAAGGCCGCGCGCCTGGAGGGCCAGGGCCAGCGCGAGGAGAAGCTGGCGAAGCGCCTGCGCTCGGAACTGGAGTGGGTGCGATCCAGCCCCAAGGCGCGCCAGGCCAAGAGCAAGGCCCGCATCGAGCGCTACGAGCAGATGGCGGCCGAGGCACGCTCGTTCGAGAAGGCCAGCGTGTCGGACATCACCATCCCCGTGCCGCCGCGCCTGGGCGCGAAGGTCATCGAGGCCAAGCACATCAGGAAGGCGTTCGGCGACCGCGTGCTCATCGACGACTTGTCGTTCACGCTGCCCCAGGGCGGCATCGTGGGCGTGATCGGCCCGAACGGCGTGGGCAAGTCCACGCTGTTCAAAGCCATCGTGGGCTTGGAGCCCCTGTCGGGCGGCGAGCTTGAGATCGGCGAGTCGGTGAGCATCTCCTACGTCGACCAGAACCGCGAGGGCATCGACCCGAACAAGAAGCTGTGGGAGGTCGTCTCCGACGGCCTGGACTACATGAAGGTGGGCGACACCGAGATTCCCAGTCGCGCCTACGTGGCCAGCTTCGGCTTCAAGGGGCCCGACCAGCAGAAGCCGGCCGGCGTGCTGTCGGGCGGCGAGCGCAACCGCCTGAACCTGGCGCTGACGCTCAAGCAGGGCGGCAACCTCCTGCTGCTCGACGAGCCTACGAACGACCTCGACGTCGAGACGCTGGAAAGCCTGGAGGAGGCGCTGCTGGCATTTCCCGGCTGCGTCGTGGTGACCAGCCATGACCGCTGGTTCCTCGACCGCATCGCCACGCACATCCTGGCGTGGGAGGGCACCGACGAGAACCCGGGCAACTGGCACTGGTTCGAGGGCAACTTCGACGACTACCAGAAGAACCGCGTCGAGCGCCTGGGCGAGGAGGCCGCGCGTCCGCACCGCATCCACCGCAAGCTCACCCGCGACTAGCAGATACGCGACATGCATTCGAGGCCCCGGAGCTGAACGGCATCGGGGCCTCGCCGCGTTCAGGCGAACTTGACGGCGCAAAGGACGACGAACCCGATGACGACGACAGCTGCCAAAAGGTTCATCACGCGCAGCGGGAGCTTCCCGAGGGCTTTCTGGCACAGCGGGTAGACGATCCATGTGTACAGCATGGCCACGGCCGCCAGCGCGAGGTCGTTTACGAGCCATGCCTGGCCGAGGATGTTGAACGGCAGCTGCGAGTTGTCCCACAACGGGTATTCGCCGGCGGCGTTCGGCTGGTTCAGCATGAACCCCATGGCCAGTTCCATGAGCATGCACACGACCACGGTGACGGCGAAGAACTGGATCCCGGCGCTGACGAGGGTGGCGCGCCGGGCGACCAGCGCCGTCTTGAGCGGCATCAGCACGAGCGCGCAGACGACGACGCCCACGCCGTACACGAGAAACGGGTACATCGGGTCGTCCCACACAAGCGAATCGGCATCGACGATGCCGAATACGTTCATGAACGAGCAGTAGACGATCTCCATCCAATGTCCCAGCACGCTGAACACGCAGAAGTACACGGCCAGGTTCCGCCAGAACGCGAAGGAGCCGGGCTCGTAGCCGTACCGCTCGTCTTCTTTGGAGAGAATGGGCATGGACGCTGGGTCGTCCTAGCCGGCCGCTTCAGAATCGTAGCTGGACGAGAGCTCGATCGAGGTTGCGTCCGAGGAGCCGGCATCGTCGGCGTCGTCGAGGTCGGGAAGCGCCACGTTCACGTAGTACAGGAAGATCAGGATGCAGAAGCCGACGGTCACGGCTATGAAGGCGATGTTCATGCCGTCCCGGGGGACCTTGCTCAGCAGCTGCTCGAGCGCCGGGTAGATCACCCAGGTCATGAGCGTGGCCACCACGCCGAAGGCGATGGCGTTCTGCAGGCACACCTGGCCCATGAAGTTGCAGAACATATCGGAGTAGTCCCATAAGGGCAGCTTGCCGTCAGGGCCGGGCTGGTTGACCATGAGGCCCATGACCAGCTCGATGGCCGTGCAGACGAGCGCGTTGACGACGAAGCTGATGAGCAAGGGCACCACGCGGCTGCGGATGCGCTTTTCGAGGAAGTTCTTGACGGGGTACAGCAGAAGCACGCACGCCACGGCTCCGAACCCGTACACGATGAAGGGGTAGAGCCAATCCGACCAGATCTGGGAATTCGGGTCGTAGGTGCCGGGTATCATTCCGAAGCGGATGAGCGTGCAATAGGCCGCCTCCATCCAGTGTCCCACCACGCTGAACACGCAGAAGTAAATGATGATGTTGCGCCAGAACGCCCAGGTCCGAGGCTGGTAGCAGTCCAGGTCCTTCGCGAGCTCGCGTTGTTTGACCTCGGCGTCGAAGGGCTGCGTCAGCACGGCTTTCGCGCGTCTCGACGTGAGGAAATACGCGAGCAGGATGAGGTCGGGCGTGCACGAGAACAGCTGGCCGACAAGGCTGAAGTGACCGGTCGCGATGTTGAAGGCGGTTCCGATGAAGATGTTGAACAGGCTGAACCCGATGATGAAATGGCGCGCCAGGCGTTTGCGCTGCCAGATGAGCCAGAAGCTGATGCTGTCGAATATCAGGTTGACGAAATCGAGGATGTTCGAGAATTCCAGCTCGTAGCTGCCTTTGATCAGGAACGCCAACAGCGAGATGGTGACGATGACGTTGAATGCAAAGAAGAACTGGAGGACCCGCATGAAGCCGAGCTTCTTCGGGTTGCTGAAGTCTTTCGCCATGGGCTGCGGCTCCAATCACGCGCGACAGATCTATCCTGGTGGCGCGCGTCCCCGATGGCGTTGCGCGCACAGTTCGTCCAGTATATCTCGGCAGACCGGCGGAAGGCGCGTTCGGAAAGGCAGATGCCGCGTTCGCTTCGCAGAACGCGGCGTTCGTGCCGCTACCAGCGTTTGAGCGTGGGGAGCAGGGCGCCCATGAACGAAACGGCTTCGTCGCGCGTGATGTGGCACGACTCGGCCATGAATGGGGCGCAGCGCTCGATCAGCTCCTCGAGCGTCTCGTCTTCCAGAAACGCGCCGTTCGCATAGCACCACGAGCAGTAGTCGGCCGACAGAGAGCCGTCCGCCTCGGTGCCATGATCCTTCTCCTGGTAGAACGGCATGCCGCAGCTTTGGCAGTAGGCGCCGTCGGGCATCTCCAAAAGCAGGGCGACGGGCACATCGCAGGTGGCTGCGATGAGCTTGCACATGTCGATGCCAGGCGTGGTCTCCCCGTTCTCCCAGCGCGATACGGCCTGGCGGGTGACGTAAAGCTTGCGCGCTAGGTCTTCCTGAGTGAGGTTGCGCTCCTTGCGGATGCGGACGAGCACGTCTCCGATGGCCATGGGGGTCCTTTCGTCGTTGGCTTGCGCAACCATTGAACCACGGCGTCGGCCCCGCCGTAAAGAAACAAAGCGTTGCGGGATGCGCTGCGCGGCGGTTGCGGGTATGATGGCATGGCGTTGCTGCAAGCCTGTTGCGAGATGCCGCGTGCGCGGCCGAAGGGAGACGACACGATGTACATTACCTGCCTGGACCTGGAAGGCGTGCTGGTGCCCGAGATCTGGATCGCGTTCGCCGAGGAGAGCGGCATTCCGGAGCTGACGCGCACGACTCGCGACGAGCCCGACTACGGCAAGCTCATGGACTTCCGTCTGGACATCCTGCGCCAGCATGGCCTGGGCCTCAAGGAGATCCAGGAGACCATCGCGCGCATCGACCCCTTGCCGGGGGCGAAGGACTTCCTCGACGAGCTGCGCGCCACGACCCAGGCCGTCATCATCAGCGACACGTTCACCCAGTTCGCCCAGCCCCTCATGGCGAAGCTGGGCTGGCCGGCGCTGTTCTGCAACGAGCTGGAGGTGGCTGACGACGGCACCATCGCGGGCTTTCGCATGCGCTGCCCCGAATCGAAGCTGACCACCGTGCGCGCGCTGCAGTCCTGCGGCTTCGACACCATCGCGGCGGGCGACAGCCATAACGACCTGGGGATGATCAGGGCCAGCAAGGCGGGCTTCCTGTTCCGCAGCCCCGATTCCATCAAGGCAGAGAACCCCGACCTGCCCGCGTTCGAGGAATACGGCGATCTGCTCGCCGCCGTCAAGCAGGCTATGGCTTAACTGCGTTCGCTGTCGCCTGCGGCATCGGCGTTTTCGCGCGGTGCTCGTCGGCGGCGGCGCGCAGCGTCGCCACGACGTTCGACGAAGCGCTCGTGGCGACGCCCGAGCTCAGTATGGCCTGGAGCGGGTTCGCGTGGTCGCCGCGGCAGGCTTCGTCGCTCATGATCTCGACGAGGCCGCCCAAGGTGAACCTCACTACCACCATGGCTTCGCTGCTCAAACGCGTTTCATCGACATGGAACAGGTCGAACCAGGTATGCATGACCAGGTTCTTCAGCGTGGCCACAAGCTCGCTCGATCCGTTCTTGCCGACGACCAGAAGGGCACGGTCGATCCGCTTTTTCAGGTCGGGGTTGCGCAGCAAGGCGTTCGCCTCGATCTCGTCGATGCCTTTCGAAGGCCCTCCGTTCATCAGCAACATGCGCGCCATCTCGCGCGGGAGCATGCTGTCCAGCGCCTGCGCGGCGAGCGCGCCCAAGCCGTCGAAATGGTAGTAGAACGCGTTCTTGTTGACCTGCGCCCGCTTGGCGATCTCGCCGACGGTGATCTGGGCGTACGGTTTCTCGGCGAGGATCTCCCAGAACGCCTCCTCCATGCGCTCGACGGCGGTGGGGCCTTCCTGGTCTTTACGCGGGCGCGCCATGGCTTCTCCTCGAAACTAGTCAGCAGGAACAATATTCACCATTTTTATTAGACGTTGCGACCAATAAAATTGCCTCTTGAGAATAAATCAAGCCGCGGGCGCGGTCAAGCGCCGGCGACGCATTCGGAAGGAGGCTCCCGGTGTTCGAGAAACTCGGGAAAGCGAAGTACGTAGTGCCGCTGCTCATCGGCATCGTGGCGGCATGCGTCATGTCCGTCATGTTCTACCCGATGGCGAACATGGAGATGAAGGGGCTGCCGTTCGCGGTTCTGTCGCTCGACGAGGGCGTGGAGACGCCGCAGGGCGATATGAACGTGGGCGACACCCTGGTCGAGAACATCACGTCCGCGACGGCTGCGGAGGGCGGCGAGGAGTCGCCCATCGCCTGGACGAAGGTGGGCAGCCAGAAAGAGCTGGACGAAGCTCTCGAGAACGGCGAATACTACGGCGCGATCATCGTTCCCGCTGATTTCAGCGCCCAGCAGATGGCGGTCAAGCAGGCTGAGACGAAGGCCTCGCTCGCGCAAGCC
>NZ_GL622579.1:406796-409956 GCF_000185625.1 Eggerthella sp. 1_3_56FAA | reverse complement strand
CGGCGGCCGCGCAGGGCGATGCGGCTCAGGCCGCTGCTTTGGCCGCCGCCGCGCAAGACGACGGGGCTTCCGAGGCTGAGGAAGTGGAGGCTCCGGCTCTCAAGGTGCTCATCGACAAGGCGAAGAGCCCGCTCGTGGCCAGCCAGATGGGCGCGAGCATCCCCTCGATGTTCCAGCAGATGGGCGTCGACGTGGACGTGGAGACCATTCACGAAGGGTCGGCTTCCGATGGCGACGGAGCGGCGGCCAATCCCATGTCCGGCATGGTGTCGCTGCAGCTTGCCATCATGCCGCTGTTCATGGTGTCGATGATGACGGGTCTGTTCCTCAGCCGCATCTTAGGAAAGAAGACGGATGCGACGAGCGCGGAGCGCTGGAAGTCCATCGGGATCCAGGCGGCTTACGCCGTCGTGGCCTCGCTGATCGTCAGCCTGTGCGCGTTCTGCATGCTGCTGTGGATCGCCGGTATCGAGGCTCCCATGGACGCCATCGTGCCGTTCATGTGGCTTGCCAGCTTCTGCGTGATGCTCGTGTTCATCGGCGCGTTCAACATCTCCACGGCGCTTGGCGGCCTGCTTGCGCTCGTCGGGTTCGCGTTGGGCATGATGACGGGCACGTTCCCCTTCGAGGCTCTGCCGGCGTTCTGGCAGGATTGGGTGTACCCGTGGGCCCCGCAGCGCTTCATGAGCGAGGGCATCCGCGCCATCCTGTATCTGGACGCGGGCGCCTGGAACGCAGGGAGCCTGCCGCTCCTGATCGTGGGCGCGGTCGGCGCGGTGCTGACCTGCATCGCCGCTCTCGTGCCGGGCAAGAAGGACAAGAGCGAGACGGTCGCCGCCTAGGCGGAGAAACCGCTTGGCGTTGCACGTGGGGGGCGGGCTTCGGCTCGCCCCTTTCCTTTTGTCGCGCGATTCGCGCCCAACCTCGCCCTTTCGCTGCACGCAAGGCGTCGAAACCGTGCGTTCGCGGCGAAGAAGGCTGGGCGACGGCTTCAGGTGACGGTTCTGGCGCGTTGGGAACCAGAAGGCGGCGCACGTCGGTGCGTGTCATCCCTCCTTTGCGCGCGCCTCCGCCATGTCGAAGCGATCCTTTCAGGCGCATACTCGGCTCGCAGCGCAGCCTTTCCGCTTTCGTAAGGAATGGACGTGAAGTGCAGAATCATCGACCGGCTCTATCCTCGTGGTAGTATGTTCCGACTTTCGATATACGACGTTCGAGGAGAAAGACGTGCCATACAAGGTGAACGAGCCGGTGGAACCGCAACAAAGGGCGGTCATCGATGATGACCAGCTGAAACGGATGATGGCGGACAGCCAGCCGAGCTTCTTCGAGCGCAACCGTTATCGGCTGGTCACGCTCGCGCTCATCGCGATCAACGTCGCCGTGTTCGCGCTCGAGGCGGTGCTGTCCGGCATGCGCATCGACATTTCCACGCGCACCCTCGTGGACATGGGCGCGATGTACGCGCCGCTTGTCCAGTCGCCGGCCGACCTGTACCGTTTCGTCACGCCGATGTTCCTTCATATGGACCTCATGCACCTCGGTTTCAACATGGTGGCGCTGTACAGCGTGGGCGAGGTGTTGGAGCGCACGCTGGGTCGGGGCAACTACCTTGCGCTGTACTTCATCGCGGGAATAACGGGCAATGCGGTGTCCTATGCGGCCGATGTGCTGCTCGGCGGCGGCTCCGCGGTGAGCGCCGGAGCTTCGACCAGCGTGTTCGGCCTGTTCGTGGCCGTGGCGCTGTTAGCCGTGCTGCATAAGGGGAACCGTTCGCTCTTCACGCAGTACAGCAAGGGCATGTTGGGGGTCATCGCCGTGAACGTGGCGTACACGCTGCTCGTGCCGAACATCTCCGTGAGCGGGCATCTGGGAGGGGCGCTTGGCGGGCTCGTCGCCATGTTCATGATCCCGGCAGCCAGCCTGCGCGTGCCGAATCCCGTGCGCGTCGTCGTGGCCGTGCTGTGGGTGGCGGCGCTCGTGTGGCTGCTCGTTTCGCAAGGGGTGCTCGGTGTCTAGCGGGCGGCGCGCAGTCGCGCTGCGGCCGGGTCAGCTGCTGGCCGTGGGCGGCATGCTGTTCTCGATGTTCTTCGGTGCGGGCAACCTCATCCTGCCCCCGCTTCTGGGATTGCAGGCGGGTGATCAGGCGATCCCCGCCATGACGGGTTTCTTGATCGCGGGTATCGGCTTGCCGGTGCTCGGCATCGTGGCGGTGGCCGTGTGCGGCGGCGTACGCGAGCTGGCCGGGCGCGTGAGCCCGCTGTTCGCCTCGGTGTTCATCGCGCTCATGTACCTGACCATCGGGCCGTTTCTCGCCATTCCGCGCACGTCTTCGACCGCCTTCGAGATGCTAAGGCCCCTGCTGCCCGTAACCGATGCGGCCGGCCTGGGCGTCGCAACGGCGGCGTTCTCCGTCGCGTTCTTCGGCGTGGCGTTCGCGCTGGCGCTGCGACCCGGGCTGTTGTCGCGCGTGCTGGGGCGTTTCTCTGCGCCCGCCCTCATCTTGCTCATCGTGCTGGTGGTCGGCGCCTCCGTGCTGGGCGGCGCGCCCGCGCCGACGGCTCCGCAGCCGCCCTATGACGCGAGCCCGCTGTCGAACGGTTTTCTCACGGGGTACCAGACCATGGACTTGCTGGCGGCGCTGTGCTTCGGCATCGTGGTGGCTGCGAACGTTCGCGAGCTGGGCGTGAGCGACCCGAAGCGCGTGGCGGGCTCCATTTCGGGCGCGGGCCTCATCGCCGGAGCGCTCATGATGGCCATCTACTGCGGGCTGGCGTTCGTGGGCTCGGCGATGGGCTCGACGATGCCCGACGCGGCCAACGGCGCTTCCATCCTCGCGGCGTCGGCCAGCGCGCATTTCGGCCCGGCGGGTACGGTCATCGTGGCGGCCATCTTCCTGCTGGCCTGCCTCAACGTATGCACGGGGCTCATCTCGTGCTGCTCGGAGTACTTCTCCGAGGCTTTTCCGCGTATCCCGCTTCCGGCGTGGGCGGCGGCGTTCGCCGCGTTCAGCTGCGCGGTGTCGCTCGTGGGGCTCGATGCCATCCTCGCGTTTTCCGCACCGCTTCTGGGCGCGCTCTATCCGCCGGCCATCGTGCTGGTGGTCATGGGCCTCGCGCACGGGCGCTGCGACCGGCTGCCGCGCATGTGGCCCTGCGCC
>NZ_GL622579.1:400782-406579 GCF_000185625.1 Eggerthella sp. 1_3_56FAA | reverse complement strand
GCGACGGCGGCGTTCAGCGTGGCCGTGGGCCTGCGCGACGCGTTCGCGCCGGGCGCGTGGCTGCCCCTCGATGCGCTTCCGCTTGCCGACGCGGGCCTCGGATGGATTGCGGTCGCCATTGCGGGCGCGGCGGCGGGCGCAATGTGGTCGCTCGCTGAGCGCAGGCGGCGCACGCGACGGGCGTGAGCGCCCGACTCCGGATTCGTGGCGGTTTTCCCTACAGCCCCAGGCCCTTCGCCACGTTGGCGATGAAGTCCTGGACGTTCGTCACGATGCCGCGCGAGGCCAGAGAGCCGCGGTCGATGAGCTTGTTCACCGCGAACTCGGCGATGTCCACGCAGTAGAAGTACACCTGGCGCACGGTGCCGTCCGCGAGCACGCGGTACGATGGCGTCATGTTGCCCGTGGCGATGGTGTGCAGCATGGTGGCCATGCACACGACCGTGGTGGCTTTGCGCAGGTGGGAGCGCATGGCGTCCTGCGCATCGTAGGCGTTGCCCAGCACGCACGGAAGCGGGCCGTCGTCGCGGATGGAGCCGGCCAGCACGTAGGGCACGCCCTTCTTCTCCAGCGCGTGCATGATGCCGCCCGACACCTGCTCCTCCTCGATGAACCGGCCGATGGAGCCGTACAGCCGCACGCGGTTGATGGTGTCCAGGTGGTTGTAGTGGCCGAGCGGGCGGTTCTCCTGCGTCTCGATGTCCTGGCCGAGCGCCGTGTGGAAGTAAGAGCCCTCCAGATCGTGCGTGGCCAGCGCGTTTCCGGCGAACACCGCGTCGACGTAGCCCGCCTCGATGATCTTGGAGAACGCCGTGCGCGAGAAGCCGTTGAACGAGAACGCCGGCCCCATCACCCACACGACGTAGCCGTGTTCGCGCTCGTGCTTCAGCAGCTCGTAGAGCTCGTCGTACTCGCGGGAGAACGCCGTCTCGCGCGAGCGCCCCAAGCGGAAGGCGAAGTTGTCGGCGTGGCGCCCTGCGTCGGCCAGCTCGCCTTCGCCGTCCGGCGCGGGGTCGAACCCGGTCGTGTGGACGTAGATGCCCTGCTCTCCCGACTCGGTGCGCCCGCACACGATGGCATCTCCCGCGCGGATGTGGCGGAACTCGCGCACGAAGATGCGTCCGTCCTCGCAGACGGGAACGCAGTCCATGCGGCTGTCTTCCGCGAGCAGCCATGCGCCGTCGATCTTGAAGTACTCGGGGTAGATGCTCATCGCGTGGTAGCCTTCTGGCGCCACGCCGTCTTTCGGCGCCGGCAGCAGCACGGCGTCGGGCGCGCCGGCCAGCGGCTCGCGGTGGAAGTCGGGAGCGGTGTAGGGGTTCAATGCGAAGCTCATGGGCTGCCTTCTCTCCAAGGCCGGCTGAGGACGTCCGGCTGCTTTCGTTCGCATGCGATTATACACGGCGACGAGGCGAAGGCTTCGGAGGACTCGCCCGCATCGCGGGCTTCGCGCGCCGGCGAGTCTACAGCAGCTTGGCCAGCTTGTCGATGGCCGCGTTGCACGAGTGCCCCTGCACCAAGCCGACCTTCGCGGTGAAGGCTGTGAGCTCGATGCGCGCGCCGCCGCCCGTGGACACGAGTTCGGCGACGACGACGGCGGGGTTCGCGACGATGCCCTTGTTGAAGTAGGCGACGTAGGGGTTGCCCGTCGGAGCCTCGTGCAGCGTGATCAGGCTTTTGCGGATCTGCGCCGCCGCGTTGCGCAGCCTGTCGTAGGCTTCGTTGCCGGAGCGGCCCAGCTCCACGACGCGCGTCTCGGTGCGCAGCTTGGCCATCTTGGCGTACGCTGCCGAGGAGTCGCCCATGCCGATTCCGCCCACGACGGCTTCCAGCGCATCTCCGCTCATGATGCCGTCGAGCACGGCCAACGGGTTCGCTCCGGCTTTCGCCTGGCCTTTCGCCAGGATGTTCCTGATCTCGTTCGTCGCTTGCATGGGCGGCTCCTCTCCTCGCGTTCCGAATGCGCCCATCATAGCTGGAGGATCCACACCGAAAGGACACCAAAGACGCAGCCGCGATCTGCCATCCCGAGCGAGCGAAGCGTCCTGCAGCGCGGCGTGTTCTTTTCCCGTTCGCGGCCGTCCGAAGGCGGCGGTTGCGGGTAGAATGGAACCTTATCGTCATCCCTGATTTCCGGAGGTCGTTCCCGCATGGTCGAGCGCGCAGCAGAAGAAACGTCGGAACCCGAGGACGCGGCTTTCGCGCACGGGTCGCTGGGGCGGCTCGCGCCCGCGTGGTGGGAGCCTGCCGAGGGTGAGCCGGAGCCCGAGCCGTGGTTGACGCCCGATGCGGCGCTCGACCGCTTCCTCGACTGGACGGCGGCGCGCGGCATAGAGCTCTGGCCCCATCAGGAGGAGGCGCTCATGGACCTCATGGTGGGCGACCATGTGATCCTAGGAACGCCCACGGGGTCGGGAAAGTCGCTGGTGGCGCTGGGGATGCAGTTCATGGCGCTGGCAACGGGGAGGCGCTCGTACTACACGGCGCCCATCAAGGCGCTGGTCAGCGAGAAGTTCTTCGATCTCGTGGAGGTGCTGGGACGCGAGAACGTGGGTATGATCACGGGCGACGCGCACATCAACGCCGAGGCGCCCGTCATCTGCTGCACGGCCGAGATCCTGGCGAACCAGGCGCTGCGCGAGGGCGAGGACGCCGACGTGGGCTGCGTGGCCATGGACGAGTTCCACTTCTACGGCGACGCCGACCGCGGCTGGGCGTGGCAGGTACCGCTGCTGACGCTTCCGAAAACGCAGTTCCTGCTGATGAGCGCCACGTTGGGCGACGTGGGCGCCATCGCGGCTCGCCTCAAGAGCCAAACCGGGACCGACGTGGACGTGGTAGCCGACGCCCCGCGTCCCGTGCCGCTGTCCTACGAGTACGTGGAGATGCCGCTGGAGGGCACGGTGGAGCTGGCCCTGCGCAAAGGCGAGGCGCCGCTGTACCTCGTGCATTTCGCGCAGGACGCGGCGCTGTCCACCGCGCAGGCTCTGTCGAGCTTCGGCGTGGCATCCAAGGAGCAGCGCGAGCTCATCAAGGAGGCCGTCAAGGGAACCCGGTTCACCACGGCGTTCGGCAAGACGCTCAAGCGTCTGCTGGCCAGCGGCGTGGGCGTGCACCACGCGGGCATGCTGCCGCGCTACCGGCTGCTGGTGGAGAAGCTGGCCCAGCAAGGCCTTCTGCCCGTCATCTGCGGCACCGACACGCTGGGCGTGGGCATCAACGTGCCCATCCATACCGTGGTGCTCACGCAGCTCACGAAGTTCGACGGCTACAAGATGCGCCGCCTGCGCGCCCGCGAGTTCCATCAGATCGTCGGGCGGGCGGGAAGGTCCGGCTTCGACACCGAGGGCATGGTGGTGGCGCTGGCGCCCGAGCACGACATCGAGAACGCGAAGCTTCTGGCGAAGGCGGGCGACGACCCGAAGAAGATCCGCAAGATCAAGAAGAAGCAGCCGCCCGAGGGCTTCGTCACGTGGAACAAGCAGACCTTCGAACGCCTGATAGAAGCGGTGCCCGAGACGCTGAAGCCGCGCATGAAGATCACCCATTCCATGGTGCTGTCCGAGGTCGTGCAGGGCGGCGACGCGTACGGCCGCGTGCGCAAGCTCATCGACGACTCGGCTCAGACCGACGAGGAGAAGCGGGCGCTCGTCGTGCGCGCCGACGAGATATTCGACACGCTGACCAGCGCCGACGTCATCGAGCAGGTGGAGGGCGAAGGGGGCGTCGTCGAGTACGCGTGCACGGTGGACCTGCCGGAGGACTTCGCGCTCGACCAGCCGCTGTCGCCGTTTCTGCTGGCGGCGCTGGAGCTTTTGGACCCGGAGAGCGACTCGTTCGCCCTCGACGTCATCTCCATGGCCGAGGCAACGCTGGAGAACCCGCGCCAGGTGCTGCGTGCGCAGGAGCGCGCCGCGCGCGACAAGGCCATGCAGGACATGAAGGCCGACGGCATCGAGTACGAGGAGCGCCTGGAGCGCCTCGCCGAGATCACGTACCCGCGCCCGCTCGAGGAGCTGTTGGACGCGGCGTTCGAGCGCTACTGCCGGGAGGTGCCGTGGGCGCGCGACTTCCAGCTGGAGCCGAAGTCGGTTCTGCGCGACATGCTGGAGAGCGCGTCGGACTTCAAGGGCTACGTGCAGCGCTACGGCATCGCGCGCTCGGAGGGGACGCTTCTGCGCTACCTGTCCGACGCCTACCGCGTGCTCGATCGCACGGTGCCGGCGGACAAGCGCGACGAGCGGTTGGCGGACGTCATCGCGTGGCTCGGCTTCGTGGTGCGCTCGGTGGACTCGAGCCTCGTGGACGAGTGGGAGAGCGCGGGCGCGGCCGTGGACGTCGCGCCGCCGACGGCGGGCGACGTCGTGGTGCACGACCGTCGCGGCCTGACCGTGCTCGTGCGCAACGCGCTGTTCCAGCGCGTGCGGCTGGCCTCGCAGGGACGTGTGGCCGAGCTGGGCAGGCTCGATGCGGAATGGGGCTGCGGCGAGCCGCGCTGGCAGCGCGCCCTCGACGCGTACTTCGAGGCGCACGGGCAGATCGCCATCGACGCCGACGCGCGCTCCGCAGCCTTCCTTTCCATCGACGAAGCCGACGAGCAGGCCGAGCACGTGTGGCATGTGCGCCAGATATTCAGCGACCCCGAGGGCGACCACGATTTCGCCATCCAGGCCGACGTCGACCTCGACGCTACCCAGGAAGAGGGCGAGGCCGTGTTCAAAAACTTCCGCGTGGGCTTCTTCGAGGAGCTGGGCGAATGAAGGCGCGTCGATAGATGCCTCTGGATGAGCGCGATTTCCCTGCAGGGCTCCGGAACGGGCCCGGAACGGTTGTTCCGGGCCCGTTCCGCGTCTTAGAGCGATCGGTTTCCGCAGGACGGATCCTTTTTTCGAAAAACATTCCATACTGGTGAACCTCGAGGCTTCTCGGCGCTACTAAGGGGTTGAAGGCGATCGGCAGCGACAAGACGGAAAGGCGGTGGCATGGGCGAGCAGGATGCGGACGATGCGCTGGCGCGCTCGGCGCTCGTGCGGATCGCGCGCGGGGACGAAGGCGCGTTGGAGGAATTGCATAGCCTGTACGCGTCCGCCGTGTTCGCATTCGTCTCGGCGCGCCTGGGCGACCGCGGGGCGGCCGAAGAGGCGGCGGTGGACGTATGGCTGGGATGCTGGCGCTCGGCCGCGGCGTTCCGGGGCGACAGCCGGGTGCTCACGTGGCTGCTGGGCATCGCAAAGCGCCAGGCGTGCATGCGCATGCGGCGGATCCGGCCGGAGGAGCTTCCGCTCGACGAGGACTTGACGCAGCTGGCCGACGAAGCTGGCGACCCGTCGGACGCGCTCATGGCGCAGGCGGGAGTCGGCGAGATCATGGCCGCCTTGGACGCGCTTCCGGCCGCGTTGGCCGAGACGGTGCGGCTTGCCTGGCTGCACGAGCTTCCGTACGCGGAGATCGCGCAGGTGACCGACGTGCCGGTGGGCACGGTGAAGTCGCGCGTGTCCCGTGCGCGTGCGCTGATGCAGGAGACGTTGGGAGGTCGGCTATGAGCTTGAGGGAAGAACGGCCGGACGTGGCGAGCGCCACTATGAAACAGGCGCTGAGCCGACAGGAGCGGGAATGCGCCGCTGGCGCGCCTTCGTTCGCGCGTATCGCGGCGCGCATCGCGGCCGAACCGTCGGCTTTCGAGGCTCCCGCCTGGTCGGTGCGCAAGAGCGCGCGCCTCGCGGCCGATCTGGCGGTTGCGCAGGCGCGCGTGGTGCCGCGCGCGGTGTTGCCTGCGGCTCTGATCATAGCCGCGGCG
>NZ_GL622579.1:349807-400603 GCF_000185625.1 Eggerthella sp. 1_3_56FAA | reverse complement strand
CGCATGGGTGCTTCGGATAGGGCCGCTCGCGGCGGCTCGGCATCAGGCGCATGGTGGGCGCTGTTGGACGCGCAGGCGCGGCGCGTCAGGGTCGTGGGGATCGCGGTGCCGCTCGCGACGGCGGTGCTGATCGCGATCGCGGGTTCGTGCTGGGCGCTGGCGGCGGGACCGGCGTCGGCCGCGCTCGCCATGCTGGGGATCATGCCGCTCTACGCCGCCGCCGCGGGCATGTGCGCCGCGGCCGTGTTCACGGGCGACACGCTCGTGGAGCTGCATGCGTCGACGCCGATGGAGTTCCGCACGGTGCAGACCATGCGCGCGGCCGTGCTGCTGGTCGCGGCGGCTGTCGGAGGCTTCGCGCTGTTCGCGTCGTTGCATCTCGCAGGTGCGATCTACGGCGACGCCGGCTGGGTCGGCGCGCTTTCGCCGGCGGGCGGGGCAGCTCTCATGGTGTTGGTCGCGTATGCGGCGGCGCTTTCCGGGTCGACGCGTGCGACGACGCTCGTCGTGATGCTCGTCTGGCTGTTCTTCGCGTTGATATGGGATCCGAACACGGCGTCGATGCCGGCGCTGCAGCGCGGGTTGCCGTTGCTCGTGCTGCTCGCCGTCGGCGCGTGCGCATGGCATGCCCTGGGCTCGCCCGAGCGCGTGTGGAGGAAGCTGGGAGGTGCGCGATGAGGTTCTTGTCGTTGTCGGTGATCCATGCGCGCATGGCTGCCCGGCAGCGTGCGATATGGGTTGCGTCGCTGCTGCTGGCGCTGCTGTCGATGGGGGTCACGGTGAATACCGGGCTTCCTTTCGAGACGGGAGACGTCGCCGACCTCGTGTTCTTGGCGCAGATGCTGGCCATGCTGCCGCCCGTCGCCTACGCTGCCGCTTTCACCGACCTTGCCGCCGAGCCCGAGCGGCTGGGCATCTCGGAAGTCGAGGCCTCCGCCCCCGTAAGGCCGATGGAGCTGACGGTCGCACGCGTTGCGGGCGCTCTGGCCGTGATGACATCGCCTTCGGCCGCCTTGTTGCTGTTCTGTGCGGCCGGGCAGATGCTGCACGGCAACGTTTGGGCTCCGTTGCAGGCGATAGTCCTGTTCGCCGGGGTGGTGCTTCCCGCTGCCTTTGTTGCTGCGGCGCTGTCGGCGCTGGCGGGCTCGTTACTGCCGAGGATCGTCGCGCGCATCGTCTCCGTCGCCGCATGGCTGGGTACGCTGTTCGCATGTTCGTTCAAGGGCGTTCCGGCTTCCGGCGGCGGCGTGCAGTTCCATATCGCGAGCGACCCGCTCGCGCAGGCGTTCTTCGGATCCCAGCCGTTCCTCGACTATCAGGGGCCGGCTCCCGCCGCTGCGCCTTTCGAAGCGCTGGCCCTGCTCGTGTTCAAGTTCGCCGTTGCGGCGGCGCTTCTGGCCGCGGCCGCGGCCGTCGCCCGCAGGCGCTCGTACCGCCGTCACTGACGAGCCTCCGCTCCGCATAGAAAGGACTCCCATGTTCATCTCCCTCGACCGCCTGGGCAAGGACTTCGACAAGAGGCCCTGCGCCCTCGACGACCTCACGCTCGACCTGCCCTCGGGCATGATCGGGCTCATCGGCCCCAACGGCGCCGGCAAGACCACGCTCATGCGCATCCTGTGTGGCATCGTGAGCCCCACCCGCGGGCACGTGCTGGTTGACGGCCGCGATATCGCCGAGCCGCGCAACCGCCGCGCGCTCAAGAAGACCCTCGGATACCTGCCGCAGGACATCGAGCCCTATCCGAACCTCACGCCGCCGGAGTTCCTCGACTACGTGGGCATCCTCAAGGGTATGGACGACAAGCGCGAGCGCCGCCGCCAGGCCGACGAGCTTATCGAGCGCGTGGGGCTGGCAGATGTTCGCCGCCGGCGCATCGGCGGTTTCTCGGGCGGCATGCGGCGGCGCGTGGGCATCGCGCAGGCGCTCATGGGCGACCCGCGCCTGCTCGTGGTGGACGAGCCCACGGCCGGGCTCGACCCCGAGGAGCGCATGCGATTCCGCACGCTCATCGCCACGCTGGGAGCCGACCGCACGGTGATCCTGTCCACCCATATCCTCGACGACGTGGCGCAGACCTGCCCTTACGTGTGCGTTCTGCGATCGGGCCGACTGCGCTACGACGGCGCAACGGCGGGCCTCATCGACGGCGCGCACGGACGCACGTGGCTCACGCCGCCGCTCATGGCGCCGCCGACGGGCGCGGTCGTGGTGAACGCAGCCACCACGGCGCAGGGCACACGCTACCGCATCGTGAGCGCCGCGCCGCCCGCGGGGTCGCAGCCCGTCGAGCCCACCCTCGAAGACGGCTACATGGCGCTGGCCTCCGACGATCGGGCGAGGGCCTGATGTAGTGCTGCTGCGGCGAAGAGGCCTCCTTTTTGGCGTTGCGCTGGAAATCGCTTTCCCGCGCGTCGTGCGCCCGCTTCGACGGGTATCATGTGCGGGTACGGGAAAACGGGGGAGAGACGGCCCTTTGGACACGGAAAGGTTGACTATGGCGAAAATAGCGATGACCACGCCGCTCGTGGAGATGGACGGCGACGAGATGACGCGCATCATCTGGCAGATGATCAAGGACGAGCTGCTGCTTCCGCATATCGATCTGAAGACCGAGTACTACGACCTGGGCCTGGAGCATCGCAACGCCACCGACGACCAGGTGACCGTCGATTCCGCCGAGGCGACCAAGCGCCTGGGCGTGGCCGTGAAGTGCGCCACCATCACGCCGAACGCCGCGCGCATGGACGAGTACGACCTCAAGAGCATGTGGAAGAGCCCTAACGGCACCATCCGCGCCATGCTGGACGGCACCGTGTTCCGCACGCCCATCACCGTCGCGGGCATCGAGCCGTGCGTGCGCAACTGGGTCAAGCCCATCACCATCGCGCGTCACGCCTACGGCGACGTGTACAAGAACGCGGAGCTGCGCGTTCCCGGTCCCGGCACGGTGGAGCTCGTGTACACCGCCGCAGACGGCTCCGAGACGCGCGAGCTGGTGCAGAAGTTCGACGGCCCCGGCATCGCCCAGGGCATGCACAACCTCGACGCGTCCATCGAGAGCTTCGCCCGCAGCTGCTTCGAGTACGCCCTCGACATCAAGCAGGACATCTGGTTCGCCACGAAGGACACCATCTCGAAAAAGTACGATCACCGCTTCAAGGACATCTTCCAGGATATCTACGACGCCGAGTACGCCGCGCGCTTCGAGGAAGCCGGGATCGAGTACTTCTACACGCTCATCGACGATGCCGTGGCGCGCGTGATGAAGGCCGACGGCGGCTTCATCTGGGCCTGCAAGAACTACGACGGCGACGTGATGAGCGACATGGTGTCGAGCGCCTTCGGCTCGCTTGCCATGATGACGTCGGTGCTGGTGAGCCCTCAGGGCTACTACGAGTACGAGGCCGCGCACGGCACCGTGCAGCGCCACTACTACAAGCACCTCAAGGGCGAGGAGACCTCCACGAACTCGGTGGCCACCATCTTCGCGTGGTCGGGTGCGCTGCGCAAGCGCGGCGAGCTGGACGGCTTGGACGACCTCGTGGCGTTCGCCGACAAGCTGGAGCGCGCCACGCTCGACACCATCGAGGCCGGCGAGATGACGGGCGACCTCGCGCTCATCACCACGCTGCCGAACCCGAAGAAGCTGAGCACCCGCGACTTCATCCTGGCCATCGCGAAACGCTTGGAGGCGTAGGGCGGAAAAGGACGCTTGCGTATCGCACAAGGTCTCTTCCTGCGGCCCCGACGACACGTCGGGGCCGCTTCCGTTTTCGGACGCGACGCCGGTGCAAGGGGGTTCGCCGTGCACGGCGCAGCCGGCGCGCATGTGGGCAGGGTGCATACCCCCGACGGCTCGACAGCGCAAGCTCGATGCCCGATTCTGGTAGGAATCGACGGGATTCCGTGGCGAGAGAGTGCCGGCTGGCTGTCCTGTTCAAGCATGAAACGGTTGACCTGGGAAAACGCGAGCGCGCTCCCATCATTGGGTCTCTGTGCCGGGTTAGGCGCTCCTTCAACGACGGAATCCCGTCGATTCCTGTCGAAACGTTGCGATCCTGCCGCTCGCCTCGCTTCAGCGAAGAAGCTCTGAGCGGAGGGCGAGCTGCCTGTTCGGGTAATCGGGGCAGTTCGGGCGTATTCTCGTCCCTAGGTGCTTCGCAAGAATGCGTGCGAATCGATTGTATTCTTTATAGTTCGTCACATGCCGCCAGGTTGCGGTTACCACCGTGAGGCCGAGGGATTCCAGCGCGTTTCTCCGCGAGGCGTCGTTGGCGATGCGTTCGGCGCCGGTGTGGCACAGAGTGCTGTCATATTCGACGGCCACACCCTGATCGCGCCAAAGGAGATCGCATCGGAACGAGGAGCGATCGGTGGCCCAGCGGTTGCTTGAGCTGATAGGGATGACGGCGTTCATCTCGGGGTTTTCGATGCCGCTTCCTCCACGATGGCAGGGGAGCGTGATCAGCTCGGCCAGCGTCGATTCTCGCGGGGAGGCCGACATGCCCAAGATGTAGGGAAGCGCTGATCGCGCCCGTTTCGCGCCTTTCATGCGTTCGGCCTTGTTCAGATACGAGGCCAATTTAGCCGGCGTAGTGAGAGGCTTTCGGTCTCTGACCCCGTACGGCTTGCTCTCGTCCGGGGCGAAGGTTCCGCATAGCTCGTATCCGAGGTGAACCGTGCGGGGAAAGCTCAACAAGGACGCCATATGGACGAAAGTCAGTTCGGGGCTTGTCGTAAGAAGCGGTTCGTCGCTGCCGGGAATCACGATCTGACGCAGCGATCCGTCGGGCAGGTCTTTTGCTTGGTGGACGACGAGAATGTCCGACGCTTTCCTCTGGCTTCCGTGCGCGAGCAGGTGCACGGGGAAAGACGAAGCGCCGCTCTGTGCAAGCGGATGGGATTGTACCGCCAACGCGTGCGGCGCGCGATCGGGAAGGATCCGGGCTCGGCATGCCATACGCGCCGAGCCCTCGTCGCTGAGGGCGGAGCGCCAGAAATCGAGAGCCGATATGTAAGCGAGCACGATGCGCATGGCGCGAGTGTAACACGGAGTTATACCAGATGATACAACTATTATCGGGCGTGGCAACCGCGTTGGAACGGCACAAGATCCGCATGCGATCCGTGCTGGATCGAGGAGCGACGCGCGTGGAATCGGCATTGGGTCGAGAGGTGACGCACGTGGAAACGGCGTTGGATTCGCATGAAAAACTGGTATCGTTTGCGGGTGCCGAGGAGCCGACGGCCAGGCGCGCGATGGATCATGTCGAAATTGGCAGGAATCGACAGGATTCCGTCGCTGGAGAAGCGCCTGTCCCAATGTGGAGATGACGCGATGAGAGCGTGTCGATGTTTTCCCAGGTCAACGGTTTTCAAGCAAACAAGATTAAACGGCCGAGGCCCCACGCGACGGAATCACGTCGATTCCTGCCAGAATCGGACGTCGGGCTTGCGCAGCCAAGTCATCGAAGCGCACAAGCCTGCGGGCCATGGGGCGTGATGCCTGTGGCTGCGGGTCATGGAGCCAGAGCCCGCTCGGTCATGGGTCGTTGGTCGTACCGCGCACTTGCGAGCCCCATGATTCCAGCGTATCGCGGCTCTAGACGCACCTGTGGGGTTGCCATGCCGGTTGCGCCGCAGACGGGAGGCTCGCCGGTTGCCTGCTCGACATCGCACGCCTTGGCGTTCTTTGTCGAACGCGTCCTCGGCCGCACGTGGCGCGGCGTGCGATTGACGGAAGGGGTTGGATCGTCAATCGGGGCTGACGGAGTGTCAACGGAGGAGGTATCATTGTTCGGGTTGTTTTCGAGCGAGCGATGAGAGGGGTCCGACGGGCAATGGGTAACGTTCTGCGCGTATTCAAGCGCGATGTGCTGCGCCTGCTTAAGGCGCCCTGCGCGCTGGTGGTGGTAATCGCGCTGCTCGTGCTGCCTTCAGTGTATACCTGGTACAACGTGGTCGGCTTCTGGAACCCCTACGACAACACGGGCAACTTGCGCGTGTGCGTGGTGAACGAGGACGCGGGCGCTTCCAGCGAGCTGACCGGCGAGCTGCACGTGGGCGATATGATCGTGGAGGAGCTGCGCGAAAACGAGCAGCTCGACTGGGCGTTCGTCGATCGCGCCACCGCCATGGACGAGCTCGATGCGGGCGCGAGCTACGCTGCGTTCGTCATACCCGAAGACTTCACCGAGCGGCTGCTGTCGCTGACCACCGGCGACTTCGTGCAGCCCGAGCTGGCCTACTACGTGAACGAGAAGACGGGACCCGTGGCGCCGAAGATCACCGACACGGGCGCGAGCACCCTTGACGAGACGATCAACTCCACCTTCGTCTCTACGGTGAGCGATGTGGCCGTGGGCGCGGTCGACCGAGCGTTGGCGGAGTCGAACGACGCGCTGGACGCATCGAAGGCGAGGGCGGCGGTCAAAGTGGCGGGCGCGGTGCAGGCGATATCCGAGGCGCGCGCCACGCTTGACGGGATCGTCGCGGCCACCGACGAAGCTCAGGCCAAGGCAGCCGGCTCCAAAGATTCGCTCGGACGAGCGCGCGAGGACATCGCCGCGGCAGGCGACGCCCTCGCGGCCATCGCGAACCTGACCTCCCAGCTGCAGGGCGAGGCCGCGGAGATTTCCTCGGCGGCGATGCCCGCCGTGAACAAGACGATCCGCACGGTGTCGGAAGCGTCCTCGAAAGCGAACGGCGCCGTCGGCAGCATGACCGCGGCGGCGGGCGAGGCGCAGGCGGGCATCGGCGCGACCATCGCGCAGGGCCGCGACGCCGCCGAGGAGAGCAAGGCGCTGGCCGCCCAGGTGCGCCAGGCGGCTCAGGCGCTGCCCGACGGCGACGCGGCCAAAGAGCCGCTCGTCGCGGTCGCCGATGCGCTCGACCAGCGTGCGGCCGACGCGCAGGCGACGCTCGACGCTCTCGACGCGGCGAACACGCAAGCGGGCGATCTCGCGCGCGCGGTGTCCCAAGCGGGAACGTCCTTCGACGGATCGGTGCAGGGCGCGGCCGATGCCGCGGGGGCGTACGCGGACGGCCTGTTCGGCGATACGGTTCCCACCGTCAACCGAAGCCTCGCGCAGCTGAGCGCTGTTTCGTCTTCGCTCGCGGCCGCCGTGTCGAACCAACGTCTGCTGATCGACCAGACCGAGTTGGCGATCGGCCAGTTGACCTCCACGCTCGTCGCCGCGCGTGAGGCGCTCGGCCAGACCGACGGCATCCTTGCCGATTTGGAGGAAAGCCTGTCCACCGTGCAGACCGACGTGCTGTCGCTCGGCGAATCGGGAGCGCTCGCGAAGGCGTTCGGCGAGGACGGCCTCGACGCGGCCAAAATCGCCGACTTCATGGGCTCGCCCACCGAACTGGTCACCGAGCAGCTGTACGAGCTGAACGCGTACGGTTCGGCCATGGCTCCGCTGTTCATGAACCTCACGTTCTGGATCGGCGCGTTCATGCTGCTGGTCATCATGAAGCAGGAAGTGGACGGTGAAGGCGTGCGCAAGCTCACCGTCACGCAGCGCTACCTGGGGCGCTTCCTGCTGCTGGCCGCGATGGCGGTGCTGCAGGCGGCGATCTGCTGCGCCGGCGTGCTGGCCATCGGGGTGCAGGCGGCGAACGCTCCCGCGCTCTTCTTCGCTGCCATCGTGGCCTCCCTTTCCTATCTCAGCATCATCTACGCGCTGTCGGTTACCCTGCAGCATATCGGCAAGGGTATCTGCATCGTGCTGGTGTTCGCGCAGATCCCCGGCGCGACGGGGCTGTATCCCATCGAGATGACCTCGAGCTTCTTCCAGGCCGTCTACCCGTTCTTCCCCTTCACTTACGGCATCTCCGCCATGCGCGAGGCTATCTTCGGCTTCTACGGATCGCAGTACGTCGACGCCCTGGGGATGCTCGCGCTATTCTTCGCGCTGTTCATGGCGTTCGGCATCCTCGTGCGGCCGCTCATGGCGAACGTCAACCGCATGGTGGCCTGCCAGGTGCGCGAGAGCGGCATCTTCAACGGGGAGGACGTGGAGATCCCCGCGCGCCCCTATCGCGTGTCGCAGCTGTTCAGAGCGTTGTCTGACAAAGAGGAGTATCGTGAGGAGCTGCGGGCGCGCATGGAGCGCTTCGAGCGATGGTACCCGCGTCTCATCCGCGGTGCGCTGGCCTTGGGGCTTTCGGTGCCCGTGGCGCTTGCGGTGGTGTTCTCGCTCACGCCGGCCGAGAAGGTGCAGCTGCTCACGGCGTGGCTGGTTTGGCTCGTCGTGGTGTTCGTGTTCCTCGTGGTGGTGGAGAGCCTGCGCGCGGGGCTCGAACGCCAGATGAGGCTCGAAGGTATGAGCGACGAGGGGCTGTTGGAGCTGGGCGGCGCGCGCGACCGCATGGTGCGCTCGTCCGACGACGAGGCGTCCGGTGATCCGGCGCCCGCCGCGGCCTGCGCCTCCGACGCGCATGAAGCGCAGGATGCGGAAGGGGGCGTCGTCCGTGGGTAACGTGATCCGCATCGTGCGCAGCGACTTCAAGCGGCTGTTCGCGAACGCGATGAGCGTGATCATCGTGATCGGGCTCGTGGTGATGCCGTCGATCTTCGCGTGGTACAACGTCATCGCGTGTTGGAACGTGTTCGACAACACGGGCAACCTGACGGTGGCGGTAGCGAACGTCGACGACGGCTACGAGAGCGATCTCGTGCCTTTGCGCGTGAACATCGGCGAGCGGGTGGTGTCGGCTCTGCGAGCAAATGACCAGATCGACTGGACGTTCACCACCGAGGAGGACGCGGTGGACGGCGCGCGGTCGGGACGCTACTACGCGGCCGTGGTCATCCCCGCGGGGTTCAGCAAGGATATGCTGACGTTCTACTCCGAGGACGTGCAGCACGCCCGTATCGTCTACTACGCCAACGAGAAGAAGAGCGCTATTGCGCCGAAGATCACCGATCAAGGTGCCGATTCGGTATCGTACCAGGTGAACGAGGTGTTCGCCCAGACGTTGTCAGAAGTGGCGCTGGGCATCGCCGAGTCGATGTCCGCCTACGCCGACGAGGCAGACGTGGGCGGGCGCATTGCGGGTGTGTCGGGGAAAGTGCGCGACATGGGAGCGCAAGCCGAACGGATGGCGTCGGTGCTGGAACTGTATTCGTCGCTGGCCGGCGCTGCGCAGACGCTCGCGAGCGACTCGGGCAAGCTGGTAGTCGCAGCGCAAAACGGGGTCGATGGCCTCGACGCCGCATCGTCTCAGGGCTCTACGTCGGCCTCCGACCTGGTGACGGCCGTGAAAGGGTCGGTCGACGACCTTGCGGGCGCACTCGACGGTGCTGCCGCGCGCTTCGACGAGGTGTCTGCCTCCGCAGGGGCGCTGTTCGACGCCGCCTCGACCGGTGCCGCGCAGGGCGCGGCAGGGCTGCGGGGCCAGGCCGAAGCTGTGGACGCGCAGATCGCGCGGTACCGTAGCGCCATAGAGCAGCTCGAGGAGCTGCGAGGCTCGTTGCCTTCCGATGCCCAGCAGGCGCTCGACGCCGTCATCGCGCGCATGAGCGCCGTCGTCTCGCTTATGGAGGGCATGCGCGACAACCTGGGCGCCGCAGCCGAGAGGCTGGAGGCTGGAAACGCCGACGTGGAGGCTCAGCGCGCGGAGGTCGAACGGCTTGCGGCTGAGGCGCGGCAGGCCTCCGACGACCTCGCAGCCTCGTTCGACAGCGGGCTCAAGCCGGGCTTGCAGCAGCTCGCGGACAGCGCGGGCGTGCTTGCGGCTAACATGGGAGACGGCCTGGACGGTCTGCGCTCGTCGGGCGCCGATCTGTCCGCGTCCGCAGGGTCGGCCGCCGACGTGCTGGGCGATGCGCGCGCGAAGGTGGACGAGGCGGCGCAGAAGTTGCGCGAAACGGCGCGCGAGCTGGATACGCTCGCCGACGGCGTGGACGAGGCGCTGGTCGCGGGCGACGCGGACGCGCTGCGCGCGGTGCTGGGCGCCGACGCGCAGCTCTTGTCGAAGGCGCTCGCAGCGCCGGTGGGCATCGAGCGCGAGGCCGTGTTCCCGGCTGAGAACTTCGGTTCGGCCATGGCCCCGCTGTACACGACGCTCGCCCTGTTCATCGGGTCGCTTTTGATCCTCGTGGTGGTGAAGCCGACGGTTTCCGACCGCACCCGCGAGCAGCTGTCCGACCCGCAGCCGCGCCAGCTGTTCATGGGGCGCTTCGGCGTGCTGGCGTTCTTGTCGCTCGCGCAGACCACGGTGATGGGCTTGGGGAACCTGCTGTTCTTGCAGGTGCAGGTTGCCGAGCCCGCGCTGTTCATGCTGTGCTTCTGGATAGCCGGCCTCGTGTTCACGTTCCTGATATACGCGCTGGTGGCGGCGTTCGCGAACCTCGGCAAGGCCGTGGCGGTGCTGCTGTTGATCATCCAGGTGACGGGGTGCGGCGGGTCGTTCCCGCTGCAGCTTTTGCCGCCGTTCGTGCAGGCCCTGAGCCCCTGGCTTCCCGCCACGCACGTGGTGAACGCCATGCGGGCGGCCATGTTCGGCACCTACGGCGCCGACTTCTGGACGGAGATCGGGCTGCTCCTGCTGTTCCTGATCCCCGCGGCGCTCATCGGCCTCGTGCTGCGCAAACCCCTCGCCAAGTTCATGACCTGGTACGTCGAGCAGGTAGAGTCGTCCAAGCTCGTAGGGTAGGGCCTGCGGCTTCCTTGTCAAGGCCCGCGGCACGCCCTCCGGCCTTGCCTTCTTGTGGCATAATCGTGCTGAGAAAAGAGAAAGGAATCCCGCATGGCACGAACCGGTGCTCCGTCGACGACGCGTCGCACGCTCTACTACTTCTGGCTGGTCACCCGTAAGCACATCGGGCTGTTCGCCGCGCTCATGACCGCGACGTTTCTGTTCGTGGCGCTGCTTTCGTACGGCAACCCCTACGTCATGAGCCTCGTGGTGGATCGCGTGAGCGCGGGCTCGGTGGCGCCCGACGAGGTGTTCTCGGTGTTCGGCCCCTACATCGCCGCGCTCATCCTCATCAACGTGGCCGGCCAGGCGGCCAGCAAGGTGCAGGACTACACGATGTACCGGCTGGAGATCGCCGCGTCCTACGACTTGGCCACCATGTCGTTCGACGCGCTGTCGAACCAGTCGATGTCGTTCCACTCAAACCGCTTCGGCGGCACGCTGGTCAGCCAGACGACGAAGTTCATGAGCGCCTACCAGCTGCTGCTGGAAACCATCACGTTCCCGTTTCTGCCGGTCATCTGCTCGGTGGTGTTCACCTGTGCCATCCTCGCGCCGCGCGTGCCGGTGTACGTGGCCATCCTCATGGTGCTGCTGGCGGTGTACGCGGGCGTGTCGTACTACATGTACAAGCGCATCCTGCACCTCAACGAGCAGGCGGCCAGCGCGCAGAACCAGCTGTCGGGCGAGCTGTCCGACTCGGTGGCGAACATCCTGGCGGTGAAGACCTACGGGCGCGAGGACTACGAGCGGGGGCTGTTCGACCAGGCGAACCGCGAGGTGGTGGCGCGCGACTCGAAGCGCATGTGGGCGTCGCTGACGCGCGGCATCGTGACGGCGTGCATCACCATCGCCATCATGAGCGTGGTGGCCGTGTTCATCGCGGGCGGCAACGCGTGGTACGGCATCACGCCCGGCACGCTCGTGGTGATGTTCACCTACACCTACACGGTGACGAACCAGTTCAACTTCATCAACAACGGGCTGCAGCGCTTCAACCGCGCGTTCGGCGACGCGAGCGGCATGACCGTCATCCTCGACGAGCCGCGCCTCGTGGACGACAAGCCCGGCGCGCCGGAGCTCGAGGTGCGCGAGGGCGCCATCGACTTCGAGGGCATCGACTTCTGGTACACCGACGGCGACGCGTGCACGCACGTGTTCGACGACTTCGAGCTGCATATCCCCGCAGGCCAGCGCGTGGGCCTCGTGGGCACGAGCGGGGCGGGGAAGACCACGCTCACGAAGCTTTTGCTGCGCTTGTCCGATATCCAGGAGGGGCGCATCCTCATCGACGGCCAGAACATCGCCGAGACGACGCAGCAGTCGCTGCGCCGCCAGATCGCCTACGTGCCGCAGGAGGCGCTGCTGTTCCATCGCACCATCGCCGAGAACATCGCCTACGGGCGGCCCGACGCCACGATGGAGCAGATCCGCGAAGCGGCGCGCCAGGCGAACGCGCTGGAGTTCATCGAGCGGCTGCCGCAGGGCTTCGACACCGTCACGGGCGAGCGCGGCGTGAAGCTGTCGGGCGGGCAGCGTCAGCGCATCGCCATCGCGCGGGCGCTTCTGGCCGACTGCCCGGTGCTCGTGCTGGACGAGGCCACGAGCGCGCTCGACTCCGAAAGCGAGCAGCTGGTGCAAGACGCGCTGGCAACGCTCATGCGCGGGCGCACGTCCATCGTGGTGGCACACCGCCTGTCCACCGTGGCCAGCCTCGACCGCATCGTGGTGCTCGACGGCGGCAAGGTGGCCGAGGACGGCCCTCACGCCCAGCTCATCGAGCAGGGCGGCGAGTACGCGAACCTCTGGAGCCGCCAGACGGGGGCGTATTTGGAAGAGGAGTGACGCTCGGCGAGGGAGGGGAGTCCTTGCGCGGGAGGCTGTGCTTCGCGCGGTCAACCCTTCGTCAATGAGCGCCCTACGCTTCGCGCACCAGCGGCTTCCCGGCAGCTTCGACGCGCTATCGTGTGCGACCGTGAAAACGGAACCGAAGCGAAAGGGCTGGCCATGACCTCTTTATGGGAAGCGACTGCCGTGCGTCCGCGCGAGGGCGCTCGGATGCTCGAAGGCGACGTGCGCGCCGACGTGCTGGTCATAGGCGGCGGCATGGCGGGCGTTTTGAGCGCCTACCTGCTGACGCAGGCAGGATGCCGATGCGTGCTTGCCGAGAAAGACCGGGCGGGTGGGAGCGTTACGGCGAACACGACGGCGAAGGTGACCGCGCAGCACGGCCTTGTGTACGACAAGCTCGTCAAGCAGGAAGGGCCCGACCGGGCGCGCCAGTACTTCGAGGCGAACCAGGCGGCGGTCGAGGGGCTGCGGCAGCTCGCCGCCTCCGTTCCCTGCGATTTCGAGGAGCGAACGGCGTACGTGTACGCCGAGCAGTCCGCCGCCGCCCTCGAACGCGAGCGGAACGCCTACGAGCGGTTGGGCATCCCGCATCACGAGCTGGCGAGCGCTCCCGTGCCGCTGCCGAACAAGGGTGCTCTCGGCATGGAGCGGCAGGCGCAGTTCAACCCGCTCAAGCTGCTCTACGGGCTGCTCCCCTCCATCGACGTGTACGAGCACGCCTTCGTGACCGGCGTCGAGGGCAACACGGCGCGCACGGATCGCGGGTCGATCACCGCCGACTACATCGTCTACGCGACGCATTATCCGCTGGTCAACGTCCCGGGACTCTACTTCATGAAGGAGCACCAGATGCGCTCGTACGTGATCGCGCTGGAAGGGGCGCCGTTGACGGACGGCATGCTCATCAGCGACGGCGGCGGCTTCTCCTTCCGCACGTACCGGGACTTCCTGCTGGTGGGAGGCGGCGGGCACCGCACCGGAGAGGGGCCGAAGCCGAGCGAGGGCTACGCCGAGGTCCGCTCGTTCACGGATGCGGCGTACCCTGAGGCGCAGGAGCGCTACGCGTGGGCCACGCAGGATTGCATGAGCCTGGACCACCGGCCCTACATCGGCGTGCATCGTCGCAGCCGTCCGAACCACTACGTGGCGACCGGGTTCAGCAAATGGGGCATGACCGGCTCGTACGTCGCCGCGCGCACCATAACCGACCTCATCGTGAAAGGGAGGAGCTCGGTGCAGGGCCTCTTCTCGCCGCAGCGCTCCATGCTGCATGCCAGCTTGTTCTCGAACCTGGGCACCTCGACGGCGAACCTGGTGAAGCCGGGCCGCCGATGCTCGCACTTGGGCTGCTGCCTCGCGCACAACGACGTGGAGGACTCATGGGACTGTCCCTGCCACGGCTCGCGCTTCGCCGCCGACGGCACGGTGCTGGAAGGGCCGGCAACGAAGCCGATCTCGGTGTGAAAGCGGCAGCGGCTCCTCCGATCCCGCGACGAACGTGCTATACTAAACGAACAAGTGTGCTGGTTAGGTGAGGAAGGGGTCGGCGCGATGGAGCGCACGTACGTGTGCATAGATTTGAAGAGCTTCTACGCCAGCGTCGAATGCGTCGACCGCGGGCTGGACCCGTTGACGGCGAACCTCGTCGTGGCCGATCCCGACCGCACGGAGAAGACCATCTGCCTGGCCATCACGCCGTCCATGAAGGCGCTCGGCCTGTCCAGCCGTTGCCGCGTGTTCGAGATCCCCGAGAACGTGGACTACGTCATGGCGAAGCCGCGCATGCAGCGCTACATGGAGGCGTCGGCCGACATTTACTCCATCTACCTGCGCTTCGTGTCGCCCGAGGACGTCCATCCCTATTCCATCGACGAATGCTTCATCGATGCGACGCCGTACCTGTCGCTGTACCGGACGAGCGCCCGGGAGTTCGCCGTCATGCTCATGGAGGCGGTGCTGGCCGAGACGGGCGTGCGCGCCACGGCAGGGGTCGGGCCGAACCTGTTCTTGGCGAAAGTGGCGCTCGACATCACGGCGAAGCACGCCCGGGACTGCATCGGCTTTCTCGACCAGGCCGAGTTCGAGCGCACTATCCAGACCCACCGGCCCATCACCGATATCTGGAACATCGGCCCGGGCATCGCGAGGCGCCTGGCGAAGTACGCGGTGTACGACCTGCGCGGCGTATGCGAGATGAGCGAGGCCACGCTGTACCGCGAGTTCGGCGTGAACGCGGAGTATCTGATCGACCACGCCCACGGCGTCGAGCCGTGCACCATCGCCGACATCCACGCCTACGAGCCGAGCGGGCATTCTCTGGGCAACGGCCAGGTGCTGCCGTGCGACTACTCGTTCGAGGAAGCGCGCGACGTGCTGCGCGAGATGGTGGATCAGCTGGTGCTCGATCTCGTGGAGAAACGTCTGGTCGCCGGATCGATATCGCTGTACGTGGGGTACGCGAAGGGTCCAGGCGAGCGTGCGGGCGAATCGGACGGCGCGTTCTTCGACGGCGGCCACGGCAGGCGCCCCGCAAGCGGCCGCCGCGGTTTCTCTCACACCGGCTCCACGCGCAGGCAGGCGGATCGCACGAACCTCTACTCGAAGCTCATGCCGCGGTTCCTCGACCTGTTCGACGAGACCACGCGCAAAGACGCGCCCATCCGCCGCATCAACGTGGGCGTCGGCGGGGTGCTCCCCGAGGAGTTCGCCACGATGGACCTGTTCTCGGACGTGGAAGCGGAGGCCGAGGAACATCGCCTGCAGCAGGCCGTGCTGGCCGTGAAGGGGCGCTTCGGCAAGAACGCGCTTCTGCGCGGCACCAGCTTGAAAGAGAAGGCCACGGCGCGCGAGCGCAACGAGCAGATAGGAGGGCACCATGCCTGAGCGCCGACCCCGCGCCGACCGCGCGCAGCAGTTCATGCCGTTCGCCGCGCTCAAAGGCTACTACGACCTCATCCGCGAGCGCGAGCGCGTGGCAGAGCCGAAGCGCGAGCTGACCGACGAGCAGGCGCTCGAGCTGTCGCGAAAGCTCTCCCAGCTGAAACGGCGCGAGATGGCGTGCATCGTCCACTACGACGGCGAAGCGTACGTCACCGCGCGCGGCCTGGTCAGCGACATCGACCTCGCGGCCCGCACCGTCACCGTCGTCCGCACCCGCATCCCCCTCGACGACATCGCGGACATCCGGACGGACGCGTGACGCATCATCGCCCGAAAAACACGCTCGAAGGCCGTTTTGCGTGTTTTTCGGGCGATGATGCACGTGCGATGGTGCATCAAAGGTACCTTCCGGTGACGCTCTCGGGGTTGTCGGCCACTTGCTCGGGAGTGCCGACGGCCACGATGCGGCCTCCGGAGGCGCCGCCGCCGGGGCCGAGGTCCACCACGTAGTCGGCGTTGGCGATGACGTCCAGGTCGTGCTCGATCACGACGACCGTCGCTCCCTGCTCCACCAAGCGCTCGAACACGCCCAGGAGGGTGCGCACGTCGAGCGGGTGCAGGCCGATGGTGGGCTCGTCGAACACGAACACGGCATCGTCCTGCGCCCGGCCCATCTCGCTGGCGAGTTTCAGGCGCTGCGCCTCGCCGCCCGACAGCGCCGGCGTGGCCTCGCCCAGCGTGAGGTAGCCCAAGCCCAGCCTGTGCAGCGTGTCCAGGCGGGCGCGCGCCTTCTTCAAGCCGGACGCGGGCGTGCGCGCCTCGTCCACGGTCATGGCCATGAACTGGGGCAGCGTGCAGCCGGGATCCTCGCAGCCCTCAGCGGCGCGGTGGATGCGGGAGGCCTCCGGGGCGTAGCGCGAGCCTCCGCACACGGGGCAGGTGATGTCCACGTCGGGCAGGAACTGCACGTCCAGGCTGATGGAGCCCGTGCCGTCGCATTCGGGGCAGCGCAGCTTCCCCGTGTTGTAGGAGAAGTCGCCCGCTTTCAGCCCGGCCGCCTTGGCTTCGGGCGTGCGCGCGAAGGCGCGGCGCAGCTCGTCGTGCACCCCGGCGTAGGTGGCCACGGTGGAGCGCACGTTCGAGCCGATGGGCGTGGCGTCGATGAGGTTCGCCCGCTCGATGCCCGCGGCTTCGATGCGCTTGACGTGGGCGGGAAGCTTCGCGCCGCTCGCGTTCGCGACGAGCGAGGGGATGAGGCTTTCCAGCACGAGCGTCGTCTTGCCCGAGCCGGACACGCCGGTGACGGCGGTCAAGCGACCGCGCGGGACGGCTACCTCGAGCGGCTTCACGGTGTGCAGTGCCTCGGTGGCCAGCTCGATGCTTCCGTGGGCGAACACGTCGGCGGCGGGAATGCGCTCGCGCACGCGCACGGTTTCCGCGCCGGAGAGAAAACCGCCTATCAACGAGGCGGGGTTCGCCTCCACCTCGGTCAGCGTCCCTTGCGCGACGATCCTTCCGCCGTCCGCGCCCGCGCCCGGCCCCATCTCCACGAGCCAGTCGGCGGCGGCCAGGATGCGCGTGTCGTGGTCCACCATGACCACCGAGTTGCCGTCGGCGAGCAAATCGCGCATCACCTCGACGAGCCCGTCGATGTTGGAGGGGTGCAGGCCGATGGACGGCTCGTCCAGCACGTACAGCACGCCGGTGGTTCGGTTGCGCACGGCGCGGGCCAGCTGCACGCGCTGGCGCTCTCCGGTGGACAGCGTGGAGCCCGCGCGATCGAGCGCGAGATAGCCCAGCCCCAAATCGACGAGGCGGCGCGCCGTGTGCTGGAACGACTCGACGATGTTGTGCGCCATCGGGCGCATCTCGGGCGTGAGGCCTTCGGGCACGGCGTCCGTCCAGGCGACCAGCTCGTCGAGGGTCTTCGCGGACGCCTCGGCCAGGTCGATGCCCGCAACCTGCGGGAGGCGCGCCTCCGGGGAGAGGCGCGTGCCGTCGCACTCGGGGCAGACGCCCTGCTTGAGGAAGCGCGCCACGCGCCCCAGACCCTTCTCGTCCTTCACCTTCGCCAACGCGTTCTCCACGGTGTAGACGGCGTTGTAGTAGGTGAAGTCCAGCTCGGCGAAGGTGTCGGTCTTCTTCGCCTTGTACAGGATGTGCTTCTTCTCGGCTGGGCCGGAAAACACGATGTCGCGCTCGGCGGGCGTCAGCTGGTTGAAGGGCACGTCGGTGCGCACGCCCATCTCGCGCGCGACCTGCTTCATGAGGTCCCACATGAGCGTGCTCCAGGGCGCGACGGCGCCTTCGTCGATGGCGAGCCCCTCGTCGGGCACCAGCGAGTCCAGGTCCACGGTGCGCACGATGCCCGTGCCGTCGCACTCGGGGCAGGCGCCGCCGCTGTTGAAGGCCAGGTCCTCCGCGCCGGGGCCGAAGAACTCCACGCCGCAGACGGGGCACGTGATGGGGCGCTCGGCGGCGACGTTCAGCGTGGGCGGCACGCGGTGGCCGTTCGGGCACACGTGGCTGCCGGCGCGCGAGAACAGCAGGCGCAGGCTGTTCAGCAGCTCGGTGGACGTGCCGAAGGTGCTGCGCACGCCGGGCACGCTGGGCCGCTGGTGCAGGGCGAGCGCGGCGGGCACGTGCAGCACCTCGTCCACGGAGGCGCGGCCCGCCTGCGTCAGGCGGCGGCGCGTGTAGGTGGAGAGCGCTTCCAGGTAGCGCCGCGACCCCTCGGCGTACAGCACGCCCAGGGCGAGCGACGACTTGCCCGACCCCGACACGCCCGCGATGCCGACGAGCCGGTTCAGCGGGATGCTGGCGTCGATGTTCTTCAGGTTGTGCACGCGCGCTCCGCGCACCTCGATGCGGTCGGGGCCGTGCAGGTCGCGGCCTGCGTCGGCCGCCGTCGCGCTCTGTTGATCCATGGTGCGCCTCTTGGGGTTCGTCGGGTGTCGTCGCCGTTTTCGGCTCTGCGTTTCGTCGAAGCGTATGGTAGCACGAGCGCGGTCGGCTCGCGTGCCGCGGATGCGGAGGAGCGCATCGGTTGGCGACGGTTCGCAGCCGAAACATTTAGCCCCTGTTGACCATCGGCCCTCGGAAACGTGCCGGAAAAATGAACTTTCGGTTCAAGTATGGTAAAGAGTTCAAGAACCTGCTTTAATGAGTTCAATTTATCCGGAGCGAAATTGAACTTACGGAGCGATGATGACCGAGAAGCAGGAAACGTTCGCCGAGCGTCTGGCCCGCGCGATGGCAGCCAAAGGCTACAAGCAGGCCGATCTCATCCGCATCGCGGGAGATCGCGGCATGAAGCTTGGGAAAAGCCAGGTCAGCCAATATGCGAACGGCAAAACGGTGCCCCGCAGGCCCGTGGGGGAGGTGCTGGCCGACGTGCTGGGCGTGCCCGCCGCATGGCTGATGGAGGGCGCGGGGGAAATTGAACCTGAAACCGTGTCCCGCGGCACCGCGGACGGCGTGAGCAGGCCGGCAAGCGCATCGCAGGGCGCAGGGGGAGCGGCCCCCGCAGCCGGGGCGCACGCGGACGCCTCCGCGACGCCGATCATCGACCGTACCGAACCGAGGAGCGATACCATGCGCGAGATCAAGAAGTCGACCAAGCTGGACAACGTACTGTACGACGTGCGCGGGCCGGTGGTGGAGGAAGCCGAGCGCATGGAGGAGGCCGGCGCGCGCATCCTGAAGCTCAACATCGGCAACCCGGCGCCGTTCGACTTCCGCGCGCCTGAGGAGATGGTGTTCGACATGAGCCGCCAGCTGGCCGAATGCGAGGGCTACTCGTCGGCGAAGGGCCTGTTCTCGGCGCGCAAGGCCATCATGCAGTACGCGCAGCTCAAGCACATTCAGGGCGTGGACATCGATGACGTGTACACCGGCAACGGCGTGAGCGAGCTCATCAATCTCAGCATGCTGGCGCTGCTGGACAACGGCGACGAGGTGCTGGTTCCTTCGCCCGACTACCCGCTGTGGACGGCGTGCGTCACGCTTGCCGGCGGCACGCCGCTGCATTACGTGTGCGACGAGCAGGCGGAATGGTATCCCGATATGGACGACATCCGCAAGAAGATCACGAGCCGCACGAAGGCCCTCGTCATCATCAACCCGAACAACCCCACCGGCTCGCTCTACCCGCGCGAGGTGCTGCAGGAGCTCGTCGACATCGCGCGCGAGCACGACCTCATCATCTTCTCGGACGAGATCTACGACCGCATCGTCATGGACGGTTTGGAGCATATCTCCATCGCCTCGATGGCGCCCGACGTGTTCTGCGTCACGTTCAGCGGCCTGTCGAAGTCGCACATGGTGGCGGGGTACCGCATCGGCTGGATGGTGCTTTCGGGAGACAAGGCGCGGGCGCGCGACTACATCCTGGGCGTCAACATGCTGTGCAACATGCGCATGTGCTCGAACGTCCCCGCGCAGTCCATCGTGCAGACGGCTCTCGGCGGACACCAGAGCGTGCAGAGCTACATCGTGCCGGGCGGGCGCGTGTACGAGCAGCGCGAGTACGTGTACAACGCGCTGAACGACATCCCCGGCGTGACCGCGGTGAAGCCCAAGGCGGGCTTTTACATCTTCCCGAAGCTCGACGTGAAGAAGTTCAACATCACGGACGACGAGAAGTTCGCGCTCGACCTGCTGCACGAGAAGCGCCTGCTCGTGGTGCACGGCGGCGGCTTCAACTGGAAGAAGCCCGACCACTTCCGCGTGGTGTACCTGCCGCGCATCGAGGTGCTGGGCGACGCCATGCGCGACCTGGGCGACTTCTTGAGCCGCTACCGGCAAGCGTGAGGGCGCGCGCCTACGCCTTGCCTTTCACCATGGACAGCGAGATCTTGCCGCGATCCTTGTCGATGCCCGTCACCCACACCGTGACCGTGTCGCCCACGGCCACGACTTCGCTCGGATGGCGCACGAAGCGGTCGGCCATCTTGGAGACATGCACGAGGCCGTCCTGCTTCACGCCGACGTCCACGAACGCGCCGAAGTCGACGACGTTGCGCACCGTGCCGGTAAGCTCCATTCCCACGGTCAGGTCGTCGAAGTCGCGCACGCCCTCGCTGAACACGACCTCCGGCGCATCGTCGCGGGGGTCGCGGCCCGGCTTTTCCAGCTCGGAGACGATGTCGCGCAGCGTGGGTGCGCCAACGCCCAGCTCGGCCGCCAGCGCGTCCACGTCGCCGAGGCGGCTCGCGAAGTCGGGGACGCCGCCGTCGGCGAGCGCTTCGGGCTTCACCTTCGCGCGCTTGAGCAGTTCGTTTGCGACGGCGTAGCTTTCGGGGTGCACGCTCGTGGCGTCCAACGGGTTCTTGCCGTCCGAGATGCGCAGAAAGCCCGCGCAGTTCTGGAAGGCCTTCGCGCCCAGCTTCGGCACCTTCTTCAGCTGACCCCGGTCGGTGAACGCGCCGTGTTCCTCGCGGTAGGCGACGATGTTCTTGGCCACTGCGGCGCTGATACCCGACACGTAGCCCAGCAGGCTCGCGCTGGCGGTGTTGAGGTCCACGCCCACGCGGTTCACCACGTTCTCCACCACGCCCGTCAGCGCGCGCTCGAGCGCCGCCTGGTTGAGGTCGTGCTGGTACTGGCCCACGCCGATGGCCTGGGGCGGGATCTTCACGAGCTCGGCCAGCGGATCCTGGAGGCGGCGCCCCAGGCTCATGGCGCCGCGCGTGGTGACGTCGAGGTCGGGATACTCCTCGCTTGCCAGCTTGGAGGCCGAGTACACCGAGGCGCCGGCCTCGTTCACGATGGTGTAGCGCACGGGCGCCTTCGACCGGGCGATGTAGTCGGCCACCACCTCCTCGGTTTCGCGGCTGCCCGTCCCGTTGCCGATGACGATGACGTTGATGCGGTGCTTCTCGACGTAGGCGGCCAGCTGGGCCTGCGTTTCCTTTACCTGGGAGCGCGGCGGGGTGGGGTAGACCGTGGTGTGGTCGAGCAGCTTGCCGTACTCGTCCAGCACGGCCACCTTGCAGCCCGTGCGGTAGCCGGGGTCGAGCGCGATGATGCGCGCCCCACGCACGGGACGCTGCTGCAGGAGGTTCTCGGTGTTCTTGGCGAACACGCGGATGGCATCGGTCTCGGCGCGCTCGGTGAGCTCGGCGCGCAGGTCGCGCTCCACCGACGGCGCGATCAGGCGCTTGTAGCCGTCCGCGATTGCGGCTTTCAAAAGGGCTGCGAAGGGGCCGTCGCCGCGCAGGATGCGGCGCTCCAGCAGGCCCGTGGCCGCATCGGCGTCGGTGCGCACCTTCACTTTGAGCTTCTTCTCCTTCTCGCCGCGGTTGACGGCGAGGATGCGGTGGTTGGGGATGCGCGACAGAGGTTCGGAGAAGTCGTAGTACGCCTCGTAGACGGTCTTCTCGGACGCGTCGACGGCTTCGACGGACAGGGCCCCGCTTCGCTTGGTGGCCGCGCGCAGGCAGGCGACGTGCTCGGCGTCGTCGGCGACGACCTCGGCCACGATGTCCTGCGCGCCTTGCAGCGCATCCTCAGGCGTGGGGTATCCCGCCTCCGGGTTCACGAGGCCGGCGGCCACGGCCAGCGGATCCTTGGCGCTGCGGCCTTGCGCGAGGATGAGCAGCGCGAGCGGCTCGAGCCCGGCGTCGCGCGCCTTCGAGGCGCGGGTGGCGCGCTTCTTCCGGTAAGGCTTGTACAGGTCCTCGACGCGCTGCATGACCGTGGCCTCGTCGATCTTCGCGCGCAGGTCGGCCGTGAGCTTGCCCTGCTCCTCGATGGCGCGCAGTACCTCGTCCTTGCGAGCCTCGAGGTTGCGCAGGTAGGTCAGGCGCTCGTCCAGATCGCGCAGCGTCGCATCGTCGATGCCGCCAGTGGCCTCCTTGCGGTAGCGAGCGATGAACGGGATGGTGTTCCCCTGGTCTACGAGGTCGATGACGGCCGCGAC
The DNA here is from genome assembly GCF_000185625.1 of Eggerthella sp. 1_3_56FAA. Taxonomy (NCBI): domain Bacteria; kingdom Bacillati; phylum Actinomycetota; class Coriobacteriia; order Eggerthellales; family Eggerthellaceae; genus Eggerthella; species Eggerthella sp. 1_3_56FAA. The sequence goes on along the minus strand of NZ_GL622579.1, from coordinate 378,240 downwards.
CTGCGCGGCGGTCAGGTTCAGCTCCTGGGCGATGGTGGTTTGGATGGATGGCATGGGTGAACATCTCGCTTTTGGCTTCGGGTGGTGATAACGTGTTCAGTCATTATAGACGAGCGGACGGAAAGCGGGAGCGCGATGAATATCCAGGTGTTCGGAACGAAGAAGAGCTTCGACACGAAGAAGGCGCAGCGTTACTTCAAAGAGCGGCGCGTGAAGTTCCAGTTCATCGACCTGAAGGAGAAGGGGATGAGCAAAGGCGAGCTGGAATCGGTCGCCCGAGCGGTCGGCGGCATCGACGCGCTGGTCGATCCGAAGGCGAAGGATGCCGACACGGTGTCGCTGCTCGCGTACCTGTCGCCCGATCAGAAGTTCGACAAGCTGCTGGAGAACCAGCACGTGCTGGCCGAGCCCGTGGTGCGCAACGGCAAGCAGGCCACGGTCGGCTACGCTCCCGACGTGTGGAAGACGTGGGAGTGATCGGCCATGCGTCTTCGCGCATCCGGATGTCGCCGAGCGAACGCTTTGCCGACGGGGCGCGCCGATCGGTTTCTTCGCGGCATTCGAGCCCGCTCGGACGGGATAGTATAGAATGAGCGCCATGCTGTAGAATTCGACGAGGAGGTTGTATCGTGGACGCGACCGATATGCGGTATCTGGAACTTCTATCCCGGCTGTTTCCCTCTGCGGACAAGGCTTCGGCGGAGATCATCAACCTCAGCGCCATTTTGAATCTGCCGAAAGGGACCGAGTTCTTCGCCTCCGACATCCACGGCGAGTACGAGGCGTTCTCCCACACCCTGAGGAACGGCTCGGGTTCCATCCGGCTCAAGATCGACGACGTGTTCGGCGATTCGCTGAGCGAGAACGAGAAGCGTTCGCTGGCCACGCTCATCTACTATCCGCGCGAGAAGATGGAGCTCGTGCTGTCGCAGGTGGACGATGCCGAAGCGTGGTACGCCGTCACGCTGCAGCGCCTCGTCGCCGTGTGCAAGCGCGCCGCGCAGAAGTACACGCGCTCGCGCGTCCGCAAGGCGCTGCCGAAGGATTTCGCCTACATCATCGAGGAGCTGATGACGGAGAACCGCCACGGCGTTGACAAGCAGGCCTACTACGCCGCCATCGTCGACGCCGTCATCCGCACCGATCGCGGCGGCGCGCTCGTCGAGGCGCTGTGCCTGCTCATCCAGCGTTTGGCCATCGAGCGCCTGCACATCGTCGGCGACATCTACGATCGCGGGCCGTATCCGCACATCATCATGGACGCGCTCATGGAGCACCACTCCCTCGACATCCAGTGGGGCAACCACGACATCGTGTGGATGGGCGCCTCGCTCGGCCAGCGCGGCTGCATCGCGCACGTCGTGCGCAACTGCGCGCGCTACGGCAACCTGTCCATCCTGGAGGATGCCTACGGCATCAACGTCCTGCCCTTGGCCTCGTTCGCGCTCGAAGCGTACAAGGACGATCCGTGCGTCGCCTTCGGCCTCAAAGGCAATCCGGATCTCCCGCCGCAGGAGCTGGAGATGAACGTCAAGATCCAGAAGGCCATGGCCATCATCCAGTTCAAGGTGGAAGCGCAGCTCATCGACGAGAACCCCGGCTTCGGCCTGGAGGGTCGCAAGCTGCTCGACAAGATCGACTACGAGCGCGGCACGGTGATGCTGGACGGCATCGAATACGAGCTGACCGACACGGTGTTCCCCACGGTGGATCCGGCCGACCCTTATCGGCTGACGCCCGAGGAGGAGGACGTCATGCAGCGCCTCGAGCAGGCGTTCACGGGCTGCGAGAAGCTGCAGCGCCATATGCGCTTCTTCCTGGACGCGGGCAGCCTGTACAAGATATGCAACGGCAACCTGTTGTTCCACGCGTGCGTGCCGCTGAACGCCGACGGCTCCCTCATGGAGACGGAGGTGTTCGGCGAGACGTACAAGGGCCGTGCGCTGTACGACGTCATGGAGCGCTACGTGCGCGCGGCGTTCGACGACGCCAATCCTGAGCTCGCCAAGCGCGGGCGCGACCTTCTGTGGTATATGTGGCTGGGCGAGGGATCGCCCCTGTTCGCCAAGAGCAAGATGGCCACGTTCGAGCTGTACCTGATCGCCGAGAAGGAGGCGCGCAAGGAGGTCAAGAACTCGTTCTATTCCTATCTCGACGACGAGCGCGTGATGGGCGGCATCTTCGAGGACTTCGGCATGGATCCCGAGACGTCGCGCATCGTGTGCGGGCACGTGCCGGTGAAGGTGAAGGACGGCGAGGATCCGGTGAAGTGCGGCGGCCGCGTGCTCACCATCGACGGCGGCTTCTCGAAAGCCTACCAGCCCACCACCGGCATCGCCGGCTACACGCTGATCTCGAACTCCTACGGCTTCGTGCTGGCGGCTCACGAGCCGCTCGAGTCGATGCGCGCCGCCGTGGTGAACGAGCTGGACATCCATTCGTCGCGCAAGGTGGTGGAGCTGGTCGACAAGCGCACGCTGGTGGCCGACACCGACAACGGCTCGGTGCTCAAGCAGCAGATAGCCGACTTGGAAGAGCTGCTGGAAGCCTATCGGTGCGGCATCTTGGCGGAAAAGGAGTAGGAAAGCTCGTCTCTCAGGGTTCGGGAACGTAACGACGCTGCTACGGCTCAAGGTTTCGAGAAGACAGGTTGGCTTCATCTGTTAAAATTCTCAAAAATGGTAGTATATTCCAGATTTGAGAAGATATGAGGTTGTCATGTACATCGAACGAGCGCTTGAACCTTTGGTGAGACGCTATTCCGAGAACTTCAAAATAGTTGCCGTGACCGGACCGAGGCAGGTCGGCAAGACGACTATGCTCAAGCATCTGATGGAGGAAGAGGCCGAGAGCGGTGTCGACCGAGTTTACGTAACGCTTGACAACACGGCAATTCTGCAGACGGCGAAGGAAGATCCGGCGCTTTTCCTGCAGCGCTATCGTCCGCCTGTTCTGATTGACGAGATACAGAAGGCCCCCGAGCTTCTTCCGTATATCAAGATGATCGTCGACGAGCGCGATGATTGCGGATCCGTGTGGATTACTGGTTCCCAGCCGCTGCACTTGATGAAAGCCGTGTCCGAGTCCCTGGCCGGCCGCGTCGGCATCGTGGAAATGCTCGGTCTTTCGCATTCCGAGGTGGCTGGCACCCCCTCGGAACCGTATCTGCCCAGCGCAGACTACTTCATGCGGCGCGTGGATATGGCGAAGCCCTTCGGGGTGTCGGAAGCGTATCGGCAGATATGCGCGGGTTCGCTGCCCGGCATCCGTGCCCTGCCCGACGATTTGCGTGCGGGCGGTTACGAGTCGTATCTGGATACGTATATCATGCGCGACATCCGGGATCTCGCGCAGGTGGGCGACGAGCTCAAATTCAGGCGTTTCATGGCGGCATGCGCTGCCCTCACGTCGAGGCCGGTGGTGTACGCCGAACTCGCCAGGCTTGCGGACATCGATCAGAAGACTGCGAAGACGTGGCTTTCGTTGCTGGTAAGTTCCTACCTGGTGAAGGTGGTCGAGCCGTACTCTAACAACATCCTAAAACGATTGAGCAAGCAGCCCGTCATGCATTTTCTCGATACCGGTCTTGCGGCGTATCTTTCCGGGTGGAGCAGTCCCGAGGCGTTGGAGGTCGGTGCCATGAGCGGGCAGATTTTCGAAACGTACGCATTCGGCGAGGTCTACAAGAGCTTCCTCAATGCGGGCAGGCGAGCTCCGCTGCATTTCTTCAGAACGAACGACAAAAAGGAAATCGATATGCTTTTGGAGCAGGATGGCGTGCTCTTTCCGATAGAGGTGAAGAAGACCGCGTCGCCAAGCAAGAAGGACGCCCGCAATCTCAACGCCATCGATCCAGTGACGTTCGACGACGTTCCTGTAGAGCTGCGGGCTTTCAAGCGCGAAGTGGGGATGGGGTGCATCCTCTGCATGACCGAAGATGCCTTCCCCATAGTCTCGCAGGTGTGGGCGTTTCCCGTGTGGGCGGTGTAAGGAGTGCTGATGAAAGAGCTGTCGACGTTCGTGCTGGAGAACGGCGCGTTGTCCGTGATCATCTCGCCCGTGGGCGCGGAGCTGCAGAGCGTCGTGTGCGGCGGCGTCGAGCGCATGTGGTCGGGCGACCCTGCGGTGTGGGGTCGTCGGGCTCCGTTGCTGTTCCCGCTGATCGGGCGCTTGCGCGACGGTTGGTACGCGAACGGGGGCCGACGGGTGGATGCGCCGATGCACGGTTTCTGCCGCGACCGCTTGTTTTCCGCCGAGCAGGTTTCGGATGTGCGCGTCCGTTTCGAGACGGCTTCCGACGAGCGGACCCGGGCCGTCTATCCCTTCGATTTCCGATTGACCGTCGACTTCACGCTCGAGGGTTCCTCGATCGTGAAGTCGCACACCGTTGAGAACCAGGGCGACGTCCCCCTGCCGTTCGAGCTGGGAGGCCACGAGGCGTATGCGACGCGCTTGTTGCCGGGGGAGCGCATGTCCGACTATTTCGTGCGCTTCGAAGGCGTCGATGTGCTCGAGATGTTCGGGATGGACGAGGCTGGGATACTGACGCTGCCGAAGGTCGAGGTGCCGCTGGAAGACGGCCGCTTGACCAAGACGCCCGAGCAGCTGGGTATCGACACCGTCGTGCTGGAGAACGTTCCTGGCAGCGTCGCGACGCTGGCTAGTGTCGCGCACGGCTACGAGGTGACGGTGGAGTTTTCCGATTTTCCCTATCTGGGCATTTGGACGAAGGCCGGCCAGGACGATGCCCGATACCTGTGCATAGAGCCCTGGTCCGCGCTGCCCGACGCACGCTTCTCCCCACGTGAGCTGTCCGAGAAGCCCGGCGTGCGCACGCTTGCGCCCGGGGAGCGTGCCGTGCTGGAATACCGGATGACGTTTCGCTAGGAGGCGCCATGGACGAGAAGCGCAGGTGCTCGTGGGCGGGCGACGTACCCGTGTACGTCGACTACCACGATAACGAGTGGGGAAGGCCCACCCATGACGATCGCATGCTGTTCGAGCTGTTGGTTTTGGAGGGCGCGCAGGCGGGCCTCTCGTGGCTGACTATCCTGAAGAAGCGCGAGGCGTACCGCGAAGCGTTCGACGGCTTCGACCCTGCCAAGGTGGCGCTCTACGACGAGGCCAAGGTTGAAGAGCTCATGGCTAACGAGGGGATCGTGCGCAACCGCCTTAAGATCAACGCGGCCGTAACCAACGCGAAGCTGTTTCTGGACGTGGCCCGCGAGTTCGGAAGCTTCGATGCGTTCATCTGGGGCTATGTGGATGGCGAACCCATCGTGAACCGCTGGAAAACCCAGGCCGACGTGCCGGCGACCACGCCGCTTTCCGACCGCATCAGCAAGGATCTCAAGAAGCGCGGCTTCAAGTTCGTCGGCTCCACCATCGTGTATGCCTACCTGCAATCCATCGGCATCGTGAACGACCACGTGGTCGATTGCTATGCGTACCGGGAGCTTACGTCGTAAGGATGGTTCGGCCTCCGTCGTCGTGGCGGGCATTTGAAAGCTAGGCCGATGCCGTTTCCCCCTCTTCGTCCAGCAGCTTGCGCGCGTAAGCGATTGCATCGTCGATATTGCTGCGGAAATGGTCTTCTCCCACCATGTCCACGAAACCAGCGCGGCGCATGGTTTTCATCGGCTGCTCGTTGGCGTGCGAGAAGATGAGGCTGACGCCGTTCTCGCGGCAGTACCCGTAGAGGTTCTCCAGCGCGTTCATGCCCGTCGAATCGAGCGATGGCACGCCTCGCATGCGGATGATCAGGTACTTCGTGAAGGATTTCACCGATATGTCGGATATGCGGTCGGTCATGCCGAAGAACATGGGTCCGTTGATCTCGTACACGCGCACGCTTTCAGGGAGTTCGCGCAGGTGCGTGACCTCGGAATCCTCGTCGCAGTAGTATTTCCAGCCGCGAACCTCGGTCTCCTCGCTCACCATCTTCATGAACAGGACGACCGTGATCAACATGCCCACGGCAATCGCCACCACCAGGTCGAACACGACGGTCAGCGCGAAGGTGAGCAGCAGCGTGGCCACCGCTCCTCGGGAGGCCGTCTTGCACAAGTGTGCGAAATTGCGCCATCCCGACATGTTGTAGGCGACGTGCAGCAAGATGGCCGCGATGGTCGGCATGGGGATGAGAGCCGCGTAGGGCATGAAGAACACGAGGACGATCAGCAGCACGAGCGCATGGGTCATGCCGGCGACGGGCGTTCTGCCTCCGTTCTTCACGTTCGCGGCGGTGCGCGCGATGGCGCCGGTTGCGGGGATTCCGCCGAATAGTACCGAGCCGATGTTGCCCACGCCCTGCGCAACCAGCTCCATGTTGCTGCGGTGGTGCGAGCTGATCATGCTGTCGGCGACGACGCAGGACAGGAGCGATTCGATCGCGGCCAGGATGGCGATGGTGATGCCGTTGGGAAGCTGGTCGGCCAGCAGGTCGACGTTGAGTTGGGGAATGCGGAATTCGGGCAGGTCGCTGCTGATGGCGTACAGGTCACCGATGGTGCTCACCTGCATGCCGAAGCCGCTGACCAGGGCGATTCCCACGATGAGCGCGACAAGGGATCCGGGGATGCGTTCGCTGACCTTAGGCCAGGCGAACAGGATGGCGAGGCAGACCGCTCCCACGACGAACGCTTGCCAGTTGGCCGTTCCGATGCTTTGGGCGACGGCCTGCAGCTTGTCCATAGTCTCGACCGTGGGCGCGCCGGCGGGGAAGGCGAGGCCGAGGAAGTCTTTGACTTGGCCGATGACGAGGGTCACGGCGATGCCTGCCGTAAAGCCCGTGGTGATGGTGTAGGGAACGAACCGGATGAGCGATCCCAGCTTGAAGAAGCCCATCAGCATGAGCAGCACGCCGGCGATGACGGTGGCTGCGACGAGGCCGTCCATGCCGTCGGTTGCCACGATGCCTGCAACGATGGTGGCGAACGCCGCCGTGGGGCCCGAGATTTGCACGCGGCTGCCGCCGAGGAACGCGATGAGGAACCCGGCGACGATGGCCGTGTAAAGGCCTTGCTCAGGGCTCACGCCCGAAGCGATGGCCAGCGCGATGGAAAGAGGCAGCGCCACCACGGCCACCATGACGCCCGAAACAACGTCTTTGGGAAGCTGTCGTTTGAGCTCTTCGCTGTCGGTGTGCTTGATGATGCTGAAAAGTATCGGTTTGATCTTGTCGCGTTGCAATGCTCTGCTCTTCCATGTCGTCGCTTCTGCTCGGTGCGCGCGAAAAAGCGTTCCGCCCGGATCGACCGGGCGGAACGCAAGCGAATACTATGCGGTTGGATTCGATTTTGCGCTTCGCCATTATACTGCAAGATTACAAGAGGGCAACAAATCGGGGAAACCCAGGATCCGTCCAACGCAGTCGCCTAGTCCGTTTCCTCTGTCCCTTTTCGTTCGGCATCGTGCTTTTGACCTGAGTCGTTAAACGATCGATCGCTTCTTGCGAGTCCTTAATTGGCCTGATTCTCGCAATTGGCTATTTAATTGACACAGCGGGCTCATTATATTCGAATCGCGAAAACTTGAAAGTTGCACGACGGGATAAGAGCGGGTGGAGCGAGAAGCTCCGCGAAGGATGAATGGAGGCCCCTTATGTCGGGAAACGCGGTCATCGAAAGCCTGAAAACTCGGCGCGCGGTGAGGAGTTATGCAGATAGGCCCGTGGAGCGCGAGAAGCTCGAGGCGATCTTGGAGGCTGCAACCTATGCGCCTACGGGAATGGGGGCTCAGTCGCCTGTGATCGTGCTGGTGGAGAGCAAGGAGACCAGGGACAAGGTAGCCGCCCTCAACGCGGGGGCGATGGGGCGCGACACCGATCCCTTCTACGGGGCTCCTGCAGTCGCGATCGTGTTCGGCCACAAGGACGTTGTGCCTACCTGGTTCGAAGACGCTTGTCTTGTGGCGGGCAACCTTCTGAACGCGGCGCATGCCGTCGGAGTCGATTCGTGCTTCATCTATCGTGCCAAGGAGGTCTTCGAGACCGACGAGGGTCGGGCGCTTTTGAAGGAGTGGGGCCTCGACGGTGATTACGTGGGCGTCGCCAACTGTATTCTGGGCTACGGCGACGGCTCTGCATCCGAGCCGAAACCCCGGAAAGACGGGTACGTGAGGATCGTTTAGGCGGAACGCGTTGGGAGCCGATTCCGTTGGAGCGAGAGGATGGAAGCCATGTTCAAAAGTCCCTTCAGCCGCTGGTGCGACCAAATGTGGCTTTACCTCGTTTATCTTCTCGGGGTTGCGATGACCTGCTATTTGCTGTGGAATTGGGCAGCGTTCGATCTTCCGCAGAAACTCGCCTGCATGCTGGCCGTTGCGGTTCCCTTGCATGTCTTCGAGGAGAACACGTTCCCCGGAGGTTTCTTCTACATGAACAACATGGGCTTCGGTTCGAAAGAACCCATGGTCTATCCTCAGAACCGTTGCACCAACATGATCACGAACCTAGGAGCCGAGATCGTCATAATCGCCGTTGCGCTCAACGCTGCGACGATCGAACCGGTTGTCATGAGCCTGGTGGTCTTCTTCGCGCTGGGGGAGACCGTGAATCACACGCGTAGCGGCATCCTCATGTACCGCAAGTTCAAAGACCGGGGAAAGCGAACCGTCTACGGTCCCGGCCTCGTCACGTCTTGGTGCGTGCTCGTCCCGATGGCTGCCGTGGCGCTCAGATGGCTCGTCGACTGCGGGGCGACCGTGTGGGAGGTAGTCGGCGGCATCGGGATATTCCTGGGGATCGCCGTATTCCTCATCCTCGTTCCGTTCGCGTTCTCGATTCGCATCAAGAGCAGGGAATACGCCTTTCGCGACAAGGGCTACTTCGAGAAGTACGTTGACGGCTCGCGTTGAGGGCTGCCTGTGGGACAAGCGTCTTGTCGAGGACAAAAAAGCGCGTTCGGTTGGCGAGCTCGAAGAGTCGGTGGCGACTGCGCCCCAGATGCAGATGGCTTATGCGCGCCTATTTTTTTTTGGGGGGGGGGTTGGTCAGGATAAGCTCATTAAGGGTATTGTCTTCCAGAATGCTCGCGCATATGCTCCTAGCGGAACAAGTCATCATGGGATCCGGTTCGCTGCATAAGGGCTAAACCATCAAACGTCCTCCAGATCAAAAGTCAGTTGTGTAGCTTTTCGAACGACTCCGTTGTGCTCTCAATAATCAAATCGATAACATCAGCTAAAGGCGCATCGTCGACGTGACGCTTGTCGAGCTTTTTCAAGTCTCGTTTAAAAGCAGGCGTGAATTCAGCTTTCAGGAGGGCCATGCTTACGCCCTCGCCGCACAAGAAGGTTGCGGCCGGAGTCGTAAAAGGCGCCTATTCCGCCAGCAGCGATGATGGATTCGGCTTCCTAAATGCTACGAAGTCTCGTTTCGTTCGGCTCGTGATTGTCGAAATCCAGGGGAATGCGACAATCGCGAGCCGTCTGTTTCCACAAAGCGCGGGTAACGGAGGAAAGGTCGAATCCGTAATATTCTGCAACTTCAGCGGCCGCACGTGGGAAGCCTTATCAGGTACTATATATAGAATAGCATCATGGATAGCAGATTGATTTGCGTACTGGCGAACGACATGATTGAGGGCGTAATGAAAGATATTCCCATAGCTGATTATCCAACCCCACGGACGTGGTGTATGAAAGCTCAAGCTGCACCGAACATTCCACGTGGCTCCATGGGCATGACAGGTGCCTTGAGGATAATTCTGGAAGATGTGGCAAGCGGAAAACCTCAAACCTCTCCTGTTGGCATTCCCGGTTCAGATTCGGAGGTCACCCTTGGCGTTTGCTGCCAGCGTTTAAGACCTGTAGGTCTGGTTAGAGATAAAAATGGTAGCTGGTCCCTCTCTGAGGAGGCTGAGAAATGGCTTTCGTCGAAGGATGACGGCTACTTAGCGGCCGTACTCTGTGCAAATACAAAATACTTAGGCGAAATACTCTACCTCTTGCAGAAGCCGATGAAGGCTTCGATGCTTCAAGAGATCGCAACTACGCAGTATTTTATGCCTTGGAAGAAAAATAGCGAGGTTAATCGGCGTACCGTATGGCTAAGGGATTTGGGTTTAGTCGTCTTTCATGAGCATTCGCTGCTATATGAATTGACTGATGCCGGGCGATCGTTCCTAAAAACCATCGAAGTTGTTTTTCCCGAGTCTATTTCGGAAGGGGAGCTATCTGATCCCCTTGTCTACGAGGCTTCGCCCTGGGCTTTATCTTTATGTGAGCTAGAGCAGGAAGATTTGAGGTCTAGGAAAGGGAGTATCGGTTATTACCCCGGCGGCAAAGCTGAATTAATATCTACGCTCACTGCTTATATTGCATTTTTTGAAGCTCCTAGAACGAGAGAGGAAGTCGAAGCTTTTTCGACGGCAAATTACGGAATCAAGCCTTCTTCTGCTCGCTCATTTCTAAACATGCTATCGGGAATCGGCTTTGTTGAAAGAGCGTCGAGGAACCGCTATCAGGCAACCGAGCTTGCGATTCTCTGGAACAAAGACGCCAACCCATTAAATATGTGTTGCTGTTTGCATAAGGCATGTATGTTTGTTTTCGAAATCTTGCAAGAATTAAAGAATCGACCAAAAACGAAAAACGATCTTTCAGCTGCCTCTATCGTTAAATACGGATTCGAGAAAGAAAATGGTTCTGAAATATTAAAGCGCATACATTTTCTTCAGCTGGCTGGCTTGTTAAGAGATCACAAAGCGGATGAATTTGCGATTACTCAAGCAGGAGAGAAGTTGTCGCTGCCACAATGACAGGATAAGGAACAAGGGCATTTTCCGGGTAGCCGGGTTCGTTACCATTCGTCCCATTCATCAGCATTTTCCTCCAGATATTTTCTTAATTTCTCAAAAGAGCTTGTCCGCCTGTACTGTATCGTGCTTCTCGACGTGTTGAACAGCTCCGCAATCTCGGTATCGTTCATTCCCTCGAAGTAATACAGCAATATGGCTTTGCGCTTTTCTTCCGGCAAAGTACGGATTGCTTCAAGAAGCAGCTTTGGCGTGATTTTCTTCCCGGCTTTCTCAAAGACGGTTTCGGCGGCTTCACGTTTGAAATATTCATCAAACGTGAAGCCGCCGCGCTTCGTCTAAGGTCATGTCGGAAAAGGTCACTTCCTTTGCCTTGTGTCTGCGAAGTTCTCTATGGGTGTCGCAAGCTTCATTGTGCAATACCGTATTACAAAACTTCTGAAAAGCACACTGTTTGTAAAACTCCCTGCTATTAGGTTCCACATTCTCACCTCCTTTCTCGTTGGAAAGTTGGTGGTGCTTCCCCCCTTTTCGCGGGGCAATACGGCGTTTTTCAAAAACGCCGAAGATTTTTTGAAATTTCTTCAAAAATTTTTTGAACGTACAAAATGCGCCCGTCCGAAAAGCCCGGACGGGCGCATAGGCATTGTAAGCAGTATCCAGATGATTAGACAGTTCATATATATAAGCGTAGTTTCCCCCGGTGGTGGGCGGGCTTTTTTTGATAAGTCAATAACTGTCGGATTTTGTCGATATGCTTTTTGCTTCATGGCGGCTACCTCCTTTAGCCGCCGATTTCAACAGTGATACCGCGTCATTTCATTAGAAGATAAAAAGAAACGGCGGCTTTGATTTTTCAAAGCTGCTGCGGAAATCAAAGAACGACAAGCAACAGTTCTGATTTTGCTCCAATATGGTTATTAGGGGCACAAATTAAAATCAAAAAAGAGCCGATAACAGCAGTATTTCAAACTGCATATTATCGGCTCTGCGTCTGTGCGTCTGGCTCTTTTAATTAAATTATTTCTGTTGTTTTTTGGCTTTATTATATGTATTAGCTAACTATCCACAAGCTGCTTTAATCTCTCTACCATGAGAAACTCTCATGGTAACTTCAAGTCCTGTTTGCTCTAATTGATGTTTGAACGCAACCATTTCTTGTTTTTGTGGTGCTCTAATTTTTGAATTACTCGTCGGGTTGTATTGCAGCACGTTAATCATAACATTTTTGCCCTTAAACCATTTTGCAAGTTGCCTTATATCTGAGGAACGGTCATTTATACCTGGTAAAAGCAAATACGCAAATACCACTTTTCGATTATGCCTTTGAGAATAGGACAATGCTTGCTTAACAACATCTTCAATAGCGTACATGTGCATATGAGGAATGATACAGTTTCTCGCAGCCTGTGTTGCTGCATGTAAAGATATTGTCAACTGAATTTTTAGATGTTCTTCGCGCAATTTTTTTAATTGATTAACTGGACCAACTGTTGATACGGTAATGCCGTCGGTTGGAAAGTTAAGTCCATTTCTATCTCGAAGAATATGGATTGCTGCAATCAAGTTGTCGTAATTGAATAAAGGTTCTCCCATTCCCATAAAAACGATACGATTTACTTTTTGACGTATCAATACAACCTGCTGCACAATTTCAGACGGTGTTAGATTACGAACAAAACCATTGCGTCCGGACTCACAAAAAATACAGCCAACAGAACAACCAACTTGCGTACTTACGCAAACAGTCCCACCATCTCGCCGTTTAATAAAAACCGTTTCAATATACCTGTTATCTTTCAATTCATAAACATACTTTTCAGTATCGCTACTTTTATAGACTTTTTTTGTTGATATTGATAGATTTTCTTTGTGAAATGGCTGTTTATACAATTCCGTATATAAGGCTCTTGCTTTATCCTCTCCAATTACTTCCGACATTTCTTTGTAAGTAAATCCGTATGGGTCATTCAATATTTCCGTAGGTGTACTTTTAGGTAAGTGTTTCATTTAAATATCCTTCCTTTTCAAAATTAAAAAGTTTGTTTTTCAGAGTTTTTGATTATGATTTCTAGTTTTTCAACATCAACGATATGCGTTAATTTACATTTAGGGCAGAAAAGAGGAAAATTTCTTAATACCGTATTATAAAATACTTGAACCCTCGTCTTTCCGTTACAAATTGGACATTTTATCCAATATTTTTCAAGCATAATATTTCTCCTTTTGCGCAAAAAAATGCAGGTCAATTCTCAACATGAGCATTGACCTGCATTTATACATATAATACTACAACAAAATTAAGGCATAGTTTTTATACTATGTCTATACGTCGTTAGTTTTGTTGTATAGCATACGCAAAATAAGCATGACAAAAAAGCCCATATTGAAAATGGGAAAAATCTTTTTTGATTTCAATGCTTATCGAATACGCATGCTATGTAACATAAACATTCCCCCCCTTTTATATAATATTATATACAAAAGCAGCTTGTTGTCAACATATATATATATGAATTATTTTGGCTAACTGATAGAACTACGTAGACATATCCAAGAAGAAAGGGGAACAGTAAAATGTAATAGGGTGAATAACTATGGCAAAAAGACCAGTACCACGATACGACTTCAAGGCTTTTGGGGCAGCGATAAAGGCAGCGCGTGAGGGATGCAAGGAGAGCCGCAAGAAAGTAGGCGACGAAATGTTTATCTCGCCGCGCTACCTTGCGAACATTGAGAACAAGGGGCAGCACCCAAGTTTACAGATATTCTTTGAGCTGATACAGCGTTACCATATATCCGTAGACCAATTCCTTTTAGAAACGCCGCCGGAGAAGAACACGCAGCGGCGGCAGCTTGACGCGCTTCTTGACGGTATGAGCGATACAGGCATACGGATTGTAACCGCAACGGCAAAGGAGATTTCCGAAGTCGAAAAAGAGGGCGAATAGGAATGTCCGACTTAAAACTGAACAGGATTTAGAGAGCGTTGTAATCTTTTTTGAGATTGCAGCGTTTTTCTTTTGCGGAAGTTTGGCAAAATCGCTTTTTCTCCGTAGTAAGGGATAAGAGCCTAAAGGATAAAAACATTCGTAGCAAGCATAGGAAGCGGGTACCCACTTCCGTATTTTCGCCCTCCCGCGCTGCGGCGCGTCGGTTGAAAATTGCTTGTTGGGAAGTGTCCCAAACCCTCGGAACGGAAAGGAAAGGAGCGAACACATGGACGGACGCAAAAGGACAGTGCAAATCAAATTCAGAGTGACGGAAGCGGAACGGGATTTAATACTGGAAAAAATGAAGCTCGTACCCACCCGGAACATGGCGGCGTATCTGCGGAAGATTGCCATTGACGGGTATATCATTCAGATAGACCACGCCGATATAAAGGCTATGACCGCAGAGATACAGAAAATCGGTGTCAACGTCAACCAGATAGCACGCCGCGTAAACGCGACGGGGAACGCATACCAAGAGGACATAGAGGAAATAAAGGGGGTGCTTGCGGAGATATGGCGGTTACAAAGATTAAGCCTATTAAAAGCACTCTAAGCAAAGCCCTTGACTATATCGAAAACCCGGACAAGACGGACGGGAAAATGCTTGTGTCCTCTTTCGGTTGCTCCTATGAAACGGCAGATATTGAGTTTGAATATACCCTGTCGCAAGCACTCCAAAAGGGGAACAATTTAGCCTTTCATCTGATACAGTCCTTTGAGCCGGGGGAAGTCGATTATCAGAAAGCCCATGAAATCGGAAAGCAGCTTGCCGACGCGGTAACAAAGGGGCAGCATGAGTATGTACTCACGACGCACATTGACAAAGGACACGTCCATAACCATATCATTTTTTGCGCGGTGAACTTTGTAGACCACCATAAATACAATTCCAACAAAAGGAGCTATTACGGCATACGGAACATGAGCGACAAGCTGTGCCGGGAAAATGGCTTGTCGTAGGCATGGAAGCGCATCTCGGCGACCACGACGTTGCCCGAGGACCAGGAATGGCCCATGCCGATCCTCACCTTGGACGAGGTCACGGGCTGAGGCAGCTTCGCCAGCACGTACTTGCGCCCGTTCTCGCCCGTGCGCATCTGCACGTTCGCCTGGACGGTCTGCCAAGCGCCAGCGTCGTCGACGTAAGAGACGCTGACCCTGCCGTAAGGAACGCCGTCCTGAACGTCGGCGAACGAAACCATGCCGAGCGTCTGGGGCTGGTCGAACGTCACCGTGACGCCCTTGCCGAGCGCGGGGTAAAAGCCGCCCTCGTCCCAGTCGGCCACTTTGAGATACGACGCGTAGTCGTCGTCGAACAAGCCGTAGGCGCTTTTTGCCTCGCCCGACGTTTCGTCCAGCGGGCTGTCGATCATGGAGCCGCGCCCGTAGGTTGCCGAGACGATGCGGTTCAGGTAGTCGCCATCCGCGTTCTCGGTGTTAACCAGGCGGTAAGCCGGCAGCTGCGCCGGCTTGACGTTCGCCGTGCGCACGACGGCCATGACCGAAGGCGCGCTCTCGCCGATCTCGTTCGCACCGGTCAGATACACCTGGTACTCGGTATCGTCCTTCAAACCGTCAACGGAGCAGGACGTCTTCGTCAGGTCGGGCACCTTCGTGAAATCGCCGCCCTCGTCGGCCTTCTCACGATAGAACAGGTTGTACGAATCGGTGTCCTCCATGTTCTTCCAGCTGGCCTTGAACCCTCGATAGGCGCCGGACAGCGAGATGCCCTCGGGCGCGTCGGGAACCTTCTCGGCCTTCGGCGTGACCTGGACGCTGCCGGACCAGTCGCTGCGCCAGGCGCCGTTCGTGGAGCGAACCTTGAGGGTGAACACGGTGCCGTTCTTGATCTTCTGCTCGTCGAACTGCGTGACGGAAAGCGAGGTGCCCGTGGCGCGCTTGACCTCTTCCCTGCCGTTCGCGCTGATGGAGAGCTCGTAGCCCGTCACGTTGGTCTCCGCCTTCCATGAAACGGAGAACTGCTTGCTGCCCGCGACGGCGGAAAGCTCGCCGGGAATGTTCAGCTCGGGTTCGGGGATGCGCTCCTCCATGTTGTTGAGGAACTCCACCTTGGACACCTCGGCGAGGTTCGTGCCGCCCTGCGTTTTGGTGATGACGAGCGTGACCTTCTTGACAGCGATCTGGCCGCCGAAGTCCACCACCACCGTGCCGTTCTCGTCGATCACGGCCGTGGGCGCGCTGGAGCGGAAGAAGGCCGCGCGAGCCTCGGCTCGGGAGATGCCGATCTCGCGGACGGTGCCGTCCGTCAGCTCGACCAAGAGGCGGCCCGCCTCAGGGGCATGGTCGCCGCTGGCGGGCACGTTGATCACCATGCCGCCCAGCTTCGGGGCCTGTTCGGAATCTTTCGCCAGGTCGAAGGACACTTCCACCGGATGCTCGTCGGAAATGGCCTCCGAGGCCCTGAGCGAGACGGGCTTCGCGTCGGCGCCTACCACCTCGTCGAGGCTGCCGGACGCCACCTCGGTGCCCTCGCCCGGCGCCGCCTCGACCGCCGCGGGGGCAGCGAGCGCGCCACGGTGGCCTCCACCGCGACGCGATCGAAGCTGGACACGGCCGTCTCGAGATCCGCGAGCGACACCGTGCCGTCGCCGTTCGCGTCGCAGGCGGGGCTTGCCGCGCCCGCCTCTATGTCGTCGATGATGGCGGAGGCGTCCGCATCGTCGACCGTGCCGTCGCCGTTGACATCGCCGGGCACGAGCACGCCGATGCGCGCCGGAGCCTGCGGGTCGGCGGCCAGGTCGCCCACGTACAGCTCAACGGCGGAGGAATCGCCCTTGACGTCGATCTTCTGGGAGTACGGCGCGATGCCGGGCGCGCGCACGCTCAGCGTGTAGGAACCGTCGGCCAGACCGCCGAATCGCGCGACCGACCAGGAGTCGCCTTCAAGGGAAAGGTTCAGCTGCTGCGCGCCGACCTGCACGCCGTCGGAGTCGGCGAGGGCCACCTCGTAGGCGGTGCCGGCCGTCGCCGCCGGACGGCCCTCGGTCAGCGTCACGCGCAGCTCGCCTGCCGGCGGGGCAACGGCGCTGCGCGAAGCGTTTTCAGCTTGCAGGGGCGAAGCCGTAGGCTCCGTTGCGTTTTCGGTTCGGGTTTGAGATTTGGATCCGGAAGCCTCGGCGGTGCCGGATGCGTCCGGAACCTCGTTTCCAGGCCCGTGATCGGCTTCGGGGCTCTGATTCGGCGCCGTCTCGTCCGCCTGGACCCGTCCGGGAGGGGCGGGTTCCGCATCGCTTTCGACGGCGTATGCCGGGATGGTGCACAACGAAGACGCCAAGACGACGGCAAGCGCCGCCGACAAGGCACGGTGGGTGCGTTTCATGTTCGTTTCCGTTTCTCGCCAGCCATTACGTAGGTTGCGGGAACACGCCCGCAAATATGCGACGAGAATAATAACATACGGTGACGGAGACGGTGGCCGAATTGCCGGCGAAAGCGGGGAGAATATCGAGAACGAGGCGAAAGTGGGACTGAGAGATGGAGCTGACGACTCGTTTGGCCGCAAAGCGAGTCTTCAGCCCCGTCCCCCTGCCTCATTCGGGAGGGCCGCACCGGAATACGCGCCCTCCCCTAAAAAGAACGGCTTGCTACTTGCCTGCTCGCACCAGCTCTTCGGCCATTTCGCGCAGCTTGAACTTCTGCACCTTCATGGACGGGGTCATAGGGAAATCGTCCACGAAGAACACGCGCTTGGGCACCTTGTAGCGAGCGATGCGCGGAATGGCGAAGGCGCGCACATCGTCCTCGGTCATATCCTCGTAACCGGGGCGCACGCGGACGAACGCGCCCACGAGCTCGCCCAGCTTCGGATCAGGAATGCCCACCACCTGGGCGTCCAGCACGCCGGGCATGGTCAAGAGGAAGTTCTCCACCTCCAAGGGGTACACGTTCTCGCCTCCGCGGATGATCATGTCCTTGATGCGCCCGGTAACGCGGTAGTAGCCGTCCTCGTCCACCGTGCCGAGGTCGCCCGAATGCAGGTAGCCGTCCGCGTCGATGGCACGCGCCGTCTCCTCGGGCATCTTGTAGTAGCCCTTCATCACGTTGTAGCCCTTGCAGCACAGCTCGCCAGGCTCACCAGGTCCGCAGATGCGGCCGTCGGCGGGGTCGATCACGCGCACGTCCACCGGAGGATGCTTGCGCCCCACCGTCTCGCACTTGTGCTCGATGTCGTCGTCGGCGCTGGTCTGCGTGAACACGGGGCTCGTCTCGGTGAGGCCGTAGCAGATGGTGATCTCCTTCATGTACATGCGGTCCATGACCTCGCGCATGGTCTCGGGCGGGCAGGGGCTGCCGGCCATGATGCCTGTGCGCAGGCTGGACAGATCGAACGTATCGAAGTCGGGGTGGTTGAGTTCGGCGATGAACATGGTGGGCACGCCGTAGACGCTGGTGGCGC
This sequence comes from Eggerthella sp. 1_3_56FAA, assembly GCF_000185625.1. Classification (NCBI taxonomy): domain Bacteria; kingdom Bacillati; phylum Actinomycetota; class Coriobacteriia; order Eggerthellales; family Eggerthellaceae; genus Eggerthella; species Eggerthella sp. 1_3_56FAA. Next base: position 360,070 of record NZ_GL622579.1, on the reverse strand, counting down.
GCTCCTTATGTACGGCCTGCAGCACGAGCCCCGCGTCGAACTCCTCCACGATGATCATGGTGGAGCGGTGCGTAAGGTTCGCCATGACGCCCAGCACGCAACCGAAGCAGTGGAAGAACGGAACGGGCAGCGTCACGCGGTCGTCGGGTCCGAGCTTCTGGCCTTCGCCGATATAGAAGCCGTTGTTCAGGATGTTGCGGTGCGTGAGCATGACGCCCTTCGGAAAGCCCGTGGTGCCGGACGTGTACTGCATCATCACCACGTCGTTGTTGTCGAAATGGGTTTCCGCCTCTGCCAACGCCTCTTCGGGCACATGGCTTCCCAGCAGCACGAGCTCCGGCACGCTATAGCAGCCGCGATGCTTTTCGGGACCCATGTAGATGATGTTCTTGAGGAAGGGGTAGTTCTCGGACTCCAGGTAGCCGCGCTGCTGCGTGAGCGTCTCGGGCACGAGATCTCGGATGATCTTCAGATAGTCCACGTCGCGATAGGCGTCGATGACGCACAGCGCCTTCATGTCCGACTGCTTCAGCACGTAGTCAAGCTCGTGGCTCTTGTACACGGGGTTCACCGTGACCATGACCACGCCGATCTTGGCCGTGGCGTACATGAACGTCAGCCAGTCGGGGATGTTGCGCGCCCACACGCCGAGGTGATCGCCTGGGCGCATGCCGATGGCGAGCAAGCCGCGCGCCAGGTTGTCGGTGCGCTCGTCGAACTCCTTGTACGTCCAACGCAACGCGCGGTCGGGATACACGACGAACTCGTGATCGGGATCTACAGCCACCTGATCGCGGAAGTAGCGGCCGATGGTCTTCTCGGAGTGCAGCGGGTAGTCTGGATCGCCCGGGACGGGGGCGGTGATGGCTTCGGTCGTCATGTTCCCTCCCCTAGATCGGCGTGTACACGACGGCCAGGAACTTCGCCTTCTGGCCGTCATGGGCACGCACCTGATGAGGCACGATGGAGTCGTAGTAGATGCTCTCGCCGGGATGCAGCACGTACAGCTCCTTGCCGTACTCGATCTCGATGCAGCCCTCCATGCCGTAGAGCCACTCCTCTCCTTCGTGCCCCACCAGCTCGTGATCGGCTTCGCCGGAGGGATCCACCGTGATGACGAACGGATCCATGTGACGCGAAGGGCGCCCGGCTGCAAGGCTGAAGTAGCTCAAGTCGCCGCCCGAAGTCGTTTCGAGGCTCTTCGTGCGCTCGACCTCCTCCATCTGATCGCGGTCGATGTACGCGGGGCCCAGATTCTCGTCGTCGTCCATGAGCGTGCCAAGACGCACGCCCAACGCTCGGGTGATCTTGATGAGCGGCGCGAGAGATGCCGGCAGCTCGCCGCGCTCCAAGCCCTCGATGACCGAGACGTCGCATCCGCAACGATCCGCCAGATCCCGGCTCGACAGATGGTGGGCGGTCCGCAGGGTGACGATCTTCTCTCCGAGCCTGTTGTCATCCGCCATAGTGCGCTCCCCTTTTCTCTCGTCGCAACAATGCATCCGGGTAATTATCCCCCGTTCGCGTGCCGTCGCAACGAAAAAGCGCCGAACGGCCATCTTTCGCTTGGTCAAACGCTTGCGAGAAGGCTTGGAAACGCCCGGAAAACTCGCGAAGCGTCCCGCATGCGACCGAAGGCCCTTCCATCCTCGCTCCCACAGGATGGAAGGGCCTCTGGACCGACCCGGGGCGATGCCTTCGGGCGGACGGAAGCTAGTTCTTGAAAAGCTCGTGCTTGAGCTCTTCCTCGTCCTTGATGGACAGCGAGGTCTGCAGCACGTCGCCGCCGAACGGGCGGATGGCATCGATGAACTTGTCGGTGGTCATCTCGTCGACCACCATGAACACGGCGGCGCTGTCGTCGGTGCTCAGCAGGTTGCGCACGCGATCCTGGAAGTCCTTGTCCACGCCGTGCTTGACGATGGCGCCCGTCAACGCGCCGATGCCCGCGCCCAGCGCCGCGCCGACGATGGGCACGAAGAACAACAGACCGAACAGCACGCCCCAGAACAGACCCCACACCGCGGAGGTTCCCACCTTGGAGCCGGGCGTCACCACGTCGTACTTGCCGTCGGCGCGCCGCGCCACGACTGCGACGGACTGCAGGCTGACGATGAGGTTCTTGTCGAGATCGAGGATCTTCTGGTAGGCGGACTTCGCTTCCGCTTCGCTCGGGTAACCGAGCACGATGAGCGTACTCATATGATGGAGCTCCTTTCGATGCGTTCGAATACGGCTCCACTCTAAGCCTCCGCAAGCCCCTACGGCGAGAAGTGTTGCCGTTCGCCATCGGTTCGATACCGTCGCGTAAGCCGGCCGCTAGCCGCACGGGAAGGCATGAGGCCGAGACGCGCTTGCACGGCGGCATGAAAACGGCCCCGACGATCTTTCGATCATCGGGGCCGCGAATATCTTGCAAACGATTCCGTCAGGACGTGCGGTTCCTACCCGAACCGGTACTCCACGCCCATCGTGGGCCGGGGGTTCTCCCACTTCTTGACGATGGTGCCCTCGCAGGCGATGCGGCAGGTGCCGCACTCCAGGCAGCCCGCGTAGTCGAAGGACTTCTTGCCGTCCTCGTCGATCTTGTAGAGCGCCGCCGGGCACACGCGCACGAGCTTCAGGAACTCCTCGATGTCGGGGTCGTCCACGAGCTCGATGTGCGCGCTCTCCTCGTCCACCTCGTACTTGTCGAGCGCCAGGTACTCGTCGACGTTGACCGTGATCTCCTTGACCTCGCTCACAGCGACTTCACCGCCTTCCGAACCTCGCCGGCCAGCTTGAACAGGCCGCGCTGCTTGACTATGGGCATCATGCGCTTCATCAGCGGCTTCTGGGGTTTTCCGTCCACGCTGAACATGGCGTTGAAGACGTCGCGCGCCATGGCCGGGTACTCGGTGAACATGCGGTCCCAGCCCTCCATGACGTGCGGCCACTTGGAGAAGGTGCGCAGGTCCTGGATGACGAAGGAGCCCTCCATCGCCTCCTTGTAGGAGGCGAGCCCCGCCTCGCTCGTGTCGCCCGCGTCGAGCGCGCGCACGGCCGCCTGGCCCGCCATCTGGCCGGAGGCCACGGCGAAGTCCATGCCGCGCACCTGGTAGCCCATGTTCATGCAGAGGCCGGCCGACTCGCCGGCCACCAGGCAGCCGTCGAACACGTACTTCGGGATCATGCCGTAGCCGCCCTCGGGCACCATGTGGCCGGAGTGCTCCACGAGCTTCGCGCCGCGGATGATCGGCGCGACCGCCGGGTGGCCCTTGAAGTCCTCGAGCATCTGGTACACCGGCGTCTCGTTCGCGCCGTCGGCGGCCAGCGAGATGGTGGCCACGAGGCCGAGCGAGATCGAGTCCCTGTTCGTGTAGAGGAAGCCGCCGCCGACGTTGCCGTGCGTGCAGTCGCCCACGAACAGCATGGCCGCGCCCTCGCCCTCCGGGACCAGGAAGCGATCCTCGATGACGTTCGAGGGCAGCTCGAACACCTGCTTGACGCCGACCGCCATCTGGGAGGGCTTCGGGCGGGGGTTGCCCAGGCTGCGCTCGCAGAGCAGGCTGTTCACGCCCTCGGCGACGATCGTCACCTCGGCGGTGATCTCGTCCTCGCCGGCGCGCACGCCGGCGACCCTGCCGGACTCGTCCTTCAGGAGCTCCTCGACGGCGATGCCGCAGATGTACTCCGCGCCCGCGTCCTCGGCCTTGGAGGCGAGCCACTGGTCGAAGGGCGCGCGCAGGACCGAGTAGGAGTCCTTGCCCTCCTCGGCCAGCTCGGGGCTCGTGAAGTCGACGGCCATCTGGGAGGCCGGGTCCATGAGCGCGATGCGCTCGTGGGTGATCTTGCGCTCCAAGGGCGCCTCGGACTCGAAGTCGGGGAACACCTTCTTCAGCGAGTGCGAGTAGATGCGCCCGCCGGTCATGTTCTTCGCGCCGGCGAAGTTGCCGCGCTCGACCACGAGGGTCGACTTGCCGGCCTTCGCGAGCTCGTAGGCCGCCACGGCGCCCGCGCACCCGGAGCCCACGACGATCGCGTCGAAATCAGCCATGTCCTGTCCTTTCCTATCGTTGCGTTTCCGTTTTCTTGCCGTCCCGCAAACCGTCGCGCCCCGAACGAACACGATCCCGGTTCGGAGCATCCCGCGGTTGCGTTTCCTCAGCCCTGCCGAACGCGACGATTGTCGCGAACCGTTGAGGCCGCCGTCCCGAGCGCGCGAGGTGGGCGCGGAGCGTCGAGGCCGCGACGAGCTGGCGAAGGTCTCGTCGGGAGGCGAAGGGAGGATGCATCCGCCCCGCTTCCACCTGCGGCGCTCGGGACGGCGGCCTGACCGGCTGCCCGGATCCGCGAAAAACGCGGATCCGGGCAGCTTGCCGCCTTCGGCTTACAGTGCCGCCGCCAGCTTCGGCAGGACGTCCTTGACGTCGCCCACGATGCCGTAGTCGCACTGCTTGAACACCGGAGCGTTCTTGTCCTTGTTGATAGCAAACATCGTGCCAGCGCGGTTGCAGCCCACCATGTGCTGCATCTGGCCGGAGATGCCGCAGGCGACGTACGCCTTCGGGGACAGCATGAGGCCGGACACGCCCACGTACAGCTCGGTGGGAAGCCAGTTCACGCCCTCGGTGAGGGGACGCGAGCAGGCAAGGCCTGCGCCCAGCTTGTCGCACAGCTCGCGCGCCAGGTCGAGCTCGGACTCCTCGGCGAAGCCGCGGCCGGCGGCCACGACGACGTCGGCCTTGTTCAGGTCCACGCCGCTCTTCTCGATGGGCTTGGAGGAGACCAGCTTCACGGGCGTCGCCGGAGCAACCCAGGCGACGTCCTCGACGGCGTTCGCGCCGGAGGCCTCGGCACCCTCGAATGCGCCCGCGCCCACCGTGTAGATGGCCACGTCGCCTGCGGCCTTCTGCACGCGCTCGGCCACGCCGCCGAAGTACAGGCTGACGGCGCCGTTCTCGAAGGACATGACGTCGGTGATGACGGAGGCGTTCGCATGGGCGGCCAGCTTGCCGGCGATCGTCTTCATGTGGCGCGTGGGTTCCACGAGCACCACAGCCGGAGCCTCGGCGTCGAACACCGAGATCACGGTGTCGGCGGCGTCGTCGAGGACGGTCCCTTCCGGCACGGAGATGCGGGCGATCTTATCGGCGACGGCCTCGGGGGCCTCGCCGAAGGAGACGAGCACGACTTCGTCGGCCATGGTGCGAGCGCCAGCGCAAAGCTCCCGAGCGGCATCCGTGCGTTCAGCGATAACGAGTGCTTTCATGAATATCAACTCTGCCTTTCTATTGCATAAGGGGATGGTCGAGGGAACTTACAGCGCGGCCTTGAGGGCGGCGGCGAACTGCTCGATGGCGCCGTCGGCCGAGGCTTCAAGGATCTCGCGCTTGCGATCAGCCTGCTTGGGGGCGAGGCAGGACGCGACCTCGATGGAGCTCTCGTACGCGCCGTCGGCGCCCGCCACGTTCATCGGCTTCTTGCCGGCGGCGAGGATGTCCTTCATGCCGGGGATGCGGGGCAGCGCGATGTCCGGCGCGACGGACACGACGGCCGGAAGCGGCACCTCGACGACCTCCACCACGTCTTCCAGCGTGCGCTCGACCTCGAGCGCGCCGTCCTTGGCGGTAATCTTCGTGGCGGCGGTGACCACGGGCAGGCCCAGCTTGGCAGCCAGCTGCACGTCCACCTGCTGCGCGTAGTTGTCGGCGGAGCCGTCGCCGCAGAGGACGACGTCGAAGTCGCCCACCTTGGAAACGAGTTCGGCGAGCGCGACGGCGGTGGCGCGGGCGTCAAGTCCCTTGCATGCGTCGTCGGCGGTCATGTACAGCTCGTCCACGCCGCGGGCGAGCACGTTCTTCTTCAGCTTGGAGTCGTCGATGTCGGCGCCTCCCACGGTAACGGCGACCACGTTCGAGCCCTCGTTGGCGGCGGCCAGCTGAGCGGCGGCCTCGATGGCGTTCAGGTCGTAGGCGGACACGGTGTTTTTCGCCTTGGAGTAGTCGAGCGTTCCGTCTGCCGACACCTGGATATCCTGATCGTCGGGAACCACCTTGAAAGCAGCAACGATGTTCATCCTGTACCTTTCCCTTCTCGTTTGCCTTACCTTTGCATGCAGGTCGTTGGCCGGGCGCGCCTCGGCGCCTTCCTCCGATGTTCGGAAAGCTCGGGGGCCCTTCCCGGCGCGTTGATGACAGTTTGCCGCCCTGTCATCGCCCCGTCATCGCAAAATCGCTGTGAAACCCTCATTACTCAACTTTTGACTATGCCTGCGCGGGCTCTGCGGACGGGGGCGCCGGAGCCGTCCGGCGGCGGCGCGGGCCAGGCGGCGCGGCGAGCCCTTTCCACGTAGTCGCTACCCCGGTTTACTCGGGGCTACTGCTTTTTTTGCGATGCCCCGCTTGCGCAGTATCGTCGAATTACTGCGCTGCTTGCGATGCGGCCGATGCCTGACGATCCCTATGATGGAACCAGATTTCAGGCGCGTCGAGCCTCCCGCTGCGCCGTGCTGCACATGCCGCAGCGGGAGGCGAGACCGCTTGGGAAACAGGCGTGAGATCGCAACAATCCAAGGAGGAGCAATGGCAGATTACTATGGCACCGACACCGTCGTATCCGAACTTCGCGAGGACGGCCTGCTGATCATCCGCATCAACCGTCCCGACGTGGCGAACGCCCTCAACGGCGTCACCTCCAAGGCCATGGAGAACATCATGAACAACGCCGAGACCGATCCCGCGGTGCGCGCGATCATCGTCACCGGCACCGGCAAGGTGTTCTGCGCGGGCGAGGATCTCTCCGAGCTCAGCGAAGGCGGCGAGTGCCAGACCGTGACCGAGCACGGCTTCGGCGGCCTGACCGCGCGCCTGTGCTCCAAGCCCGTGATCGCGGCCTGCAACGGCTCCGCGGCCGGCGGCGGCATGGAGATCGCCCTGTCCTGCGACATGGTGGTGGCCTCCGAGCGCGCCAAGTTCGGCTGCACCGAGGTGGGTCTGGGCATCATCGCCTCCACCGGCGGCCTCGTGCGCCTCGCCCGCGACATCAATCGCAAGGACTGCATGGAGCTTCTGCTCACCGGCAAGAAGATCAAGGCCGATGAGGCCAAGGCGCTGGGTCTCATCAACTACGTCGTGCCGGCCGAGGAAGTCATGGACAAGGCCATCGAGCTGGCCGAAGAGTGCCTGAAGAACGCGCCTCTGGCCCTGAAGTGGACGAAGTACATCGTGCACGCCGCCGACCAGATGTCCGAAGAGGACGCCATGCGCTACAGCGACGCCGCCTACCGCTTCCTGGAGAAGACCGCCGACGGCATCGAGGGCCCGGCCGCCTTCGTCGAGAAGCGCACGCCGAACTGGCAGGGCAAGTAGCTCCTTCTTGGTTTTCGCCCTTGAAACCCCCGGACTCGCGTCCGGGGGTTTTGCCTTTTCCAGCGCGGCAGAGGCGCGCGATCGGCGCGGACGGGTCGCATCCATCGCGAATCGGCGCGGACGGGTTGCGCGAGATGCGCATCCCTCCCCGCGCCAAAAAAGCGAGGCGATGGGACGGGGCCAACGTCTCATTCCTCCAACTCCCCCGTCAGACGTTCCTTCCAGGTGAGCTTGCGTGGCGCGAAGGGGCTCGGCAGGGGCACGTCGTGGCCGATGGAGCGCAAGGCGATGTCCCACAGCGTGCGGCGCCCGCCGAAGAACAGGTAGCGCTTCTCGAGCTCGGGAAGGGCCTTCTCGTCCGCCGCGCCGCTTTGGGCGAAGCCGTCGAGGATCGCGTCGCTCTCACGCTTCGCCTTCGCCCGACGGTACGCCACCACGGCGTTCGCCACGAACACCCCCACGGTATAGGGCAGAACGAAGGCCTTCACGAGCGCCACCAGGTCGTCGGTGCGGTAGTCGGCCAGCGCCCGGGCCTTGTCGCCCACAAGGTCGGGATCGACGACGTGCGCGAGCTGCCCGCTTTCGCCCTGCGCCGCCCAGCGCTGCACGTCCACCAGCCACGCGCCCGCGAACACGATGGCTGCACCGGAGAACGCCACCGCCGCAAGGCCGAGCCCTTTGAACCAGCGCGCAACGCTGCTCATCCAGTAGTACGGTACCGTATAGGCGTACAGCAGCAGGAGCACGGCGGCGAACACCACCGAACCGCCGATGATCACGGCGTCCTGGCGCACGAAGTAGTCCGTCGCCGATCCGAGCACGCGCTGGACGTCGTAGACCCAGGAGAACCCGTCAGCGACGGCCGCCTCGGCAGGCCGGCCGATGGAGCCCGCGAGCGTCGAGATCCATGAGAGCACCATGCCGAAAACCGCGACGATGACGAAGAACGCCGGCAGGGTGACCGCGATGCTGGCCAGGCCGCGCGCGAGCCCGTTGTCGAAGCGCAGCGCCACGTAGTAGAGCAGCAGAAAGCCTCCCAGCAGCACGGCGGCGAATCCCAGGTACAGCGCGATGGAACCCGACAGCTCCGCACCCGGCAGAAGCGCGAGCGCCGCGCGCGAGACGAGCAACGCCGCCGACAGACCCACGAGCGCGATGCAGCCGAGCACCCAGGCGCGCTGCAGCCGGTCGGTCTCGGTGTCGAGGCGCGCCGTGCCGTTCTCGTCGACGAGCCGCACGAAGTCCAGGCGGTGGATGCGCTGCGATACGCGCACCGCCTTCAAGGCGAGCGCGAGCGCAGGCGGCAGGAACAGCGCGAGCCCCGCGCCCGCCGGCAGCGCAAGGCAGAGCCCCGCGTAAAGCGCGAGCGGCAGACCCCAGCGGTACCCCGTGTCGAAAGGCCGGCGCGTCCAGGCGCCCAACCGCCGGGCAGCCGAACGAACGGCCTGCTTGCTGTCGGGAAGGCTTCTCATCATGCGTCCAGTGTACGATCGCCCCGCCCGCCGGACAAGCAACGGCTGCGCAACCCCGCGCGAGAGGAGCAAGGAAGCCGTTCGATATAACGGGAATTCCACGCGGCTCCAACGCGGATCACCCACGGATCCAACGTCGTTTCCACGTGGATCACCTACGGATCCAACGTCGTTCCAACGCGAATTCCACGTGCCATAACACCTGGTAAACAGCTGGTCTGCGCGCTCGTAGCATATCGAAGCCCCATGCTACCCTCACGTCATGAACAGGTATCTCAGTCATACTTCCGCATTGGAATGGCTCGCATACGCGAAGGCCGACCCGCTCGCGCCGGCCGCAGCCGATCGTCGGGAACGGCTTCCTCGACACGACGGAACCCCGCTTCCGCCTGCCGGTAAGACGACGCGCGCGGACATCGACGGGCTCGCCAGCTTCGGCCTCGGGTACCTCGCGAAGCCCGTGCACCTTCTCGTGCCGAGCAGCGAGTGCAGGATACGATGCGCCGACGCCCGTTGCCACGTGCGATCAGGCCCCTTCCCCGCCCGTTCGTTCCTGCCGATCGACGAAGAGACGTTCTCGTCCTCCCCGGAGCTCGCCTTCGTTCAGATGGCGGAAGTCCTGGACTGCCCCCGGCTTGTCAAGCTGGGGGACGAGCTGTGCGGCATCTACGGCATAGAAACCGTCGGCATCGTCGACTTCGACCGAACGAGCCCTTTCACCACCGTCAAGCGGCTGGAGCGGTTCCTGCTCAAGGCAGAGTGCATGCCCGGCTTGGTGAAAGCCCGGAAAGCAGTGCGACACATCGCGCCGGGTTCGGCTTCGCCCATGGAAACGGCCATCGTCCTGCTGTTCTGCCTGCCCCCTCGGCTCGGCGGGTACGGCTTGCCGCGCCCCGTGATGAACGGAAGGGCGAGCCTCAAGAAGCAAGCCTGCCGCAAGCCCTCCGACCGACGCTACCGTTGCGACCTCTTGTGGCCGGCCGCCGACATCGCCGTGGAATACGACAGCTTCCTGCATCACGGCAGCCGCGCGAAGATGGCCGACGACGCAAGAAGAAGGAACGACCTGCTGGCGCGAGGCACCACGGTGGTATCGATCACGGGCAGAACAGTGTGGAACCTCATCGAACTCGACGAGATCGCACGGCTTCTTGCAAGGCGCATGGGCAAACGGCTTTCCACGAACGGAGTCGGCTGGCGAAAAGCCCAGCACGAGCTTCACGGGATGCTGACGGGGTCTTTCTTCGACGGACGATGAGCTTTCCGCTAATATAATCGGCTTCCCAACATGCGCAGCAGGGCTTCGCGCACGTTTCCGCGTCGCGATGTGCAGCAAAAACGAGGTTTTGGCAGTCCTGACCACAAGGAATGCGAAACGGAGAAGTCGCGACCAGGGGTTTCGCCTGGTTGCGTTCGCTCCGACGGCGTCCAACCGCTTCCGA
>NZ_GL622579.1:315610-349197 GCF_000185625.1 Eggerthella sp. 1_3_56FAA | reverse complement strand
GGCGCCTCCCCTACGCCCCGCGCGGGTGCGCGTCCCCCTCGTCGAGCGAGCTCGTCTCCAGAAGCGACTTGCCCTTCGTCTCGGGCGCCATGAAGGCCGACAGCACGAGGCCCAGGATCACGAGGCCCGCCGCGATCAGCATGGTGGGGCCGATGCCGTAGGCGGCCAGGAACAGCGGCGTGCCGTACGTGGCGATGATGGTGCCGATGCGCGAGAACGCGATGGCGATGCCCACCGCAGAGGCGCGCACCTCGGTGGGGAACAGCTCGTTGGGGTACAGCCATTGCAGGATGCCCGGGCCGCCGCTGAAGAACGCGTACAGGCCGAACCCCAGGATGATCACGTAGATGGGGGCGTCCGGGAACACGCCCAGGATGACGAGGCCCACCGCCATGAGGGCGAGCGAGCGGATGAGCAGCGGACGGCGGCCCATCGAGTTCAGCCAGAACATGGCCGGGATGGAACCGATCAGGAAGAACAGGCTGACCACGCTCTCGCCCAGGATGGCCTCGTGACCCTCCCCCAGCCCGAAGGCCGTCATGATCTCGGGGCCGAACGTGTAGATGGCGTACATCGGCACCACCTGGCACAGCGTCAGGATGCCCAAGAACACGATGCGCTTGGCGTAGCCGCCCGCGAACACCTTGCGCAGGCTGGTCTTCTCGCCCGGATCCTCCAGCTCGAGCTCCACGCCTTCGCCGAACACGCGCCGCATGACGGCGTCGGCCTCCTCGGTGCGGCCTTTCTGAGCCAGCCACATGGGCGACTCGGGGATGTCGTGCCGCCCGACCAGCAGGATGATGCAGGGGATGACGGCCGAGCCGAGCATCCACTGCCAGCCGCCTGCCACGCTGTACAGGAAGTACCCCACGAACGCCGCCACCGTGGCGCCGAGGTACCAGGCGGCCGACACCATGCCCATGGAGATGGAGCGGTGCTGCTTGGGCGTGAACTCGGCGATGAGCGAGGTGGCTATCGGGTAGTCGGCGCCTACGAACACGCCGATGAAGAAGCGCGCCGCCACGAGCTGGAGCGGGTCGGCGCAGAACACGCTCAGGATGGAGAACGTTCCGATGGCCACGATGTCGACGATGAACATCTTCTTGCGCCCGATGCGGTCGGTGAGGTAGCCGCCCGCGATCGTGCCCACGAAGATGCCCAGCAAAACCGACGCCCCGATGGCCGCGCTCCACGCCTCGTCGAGGCTGAACAGCGGTGTGATCTGCGTGAGCGCCACGCCGATGAGCGAGAGCACGTAGCCGTCCAAAAACGAGCCTCCGCTTGAGAAGAACGTGATCTTGCGCAAGAAGGGCGTCATGGCAACGTCGTCCATGGTCTTCTTGGCCGACTTCTTCACCTTGTGGACCACGTCCCCGCCGATCTGCTTGGCGCTGTCGGCGACCTCGCCCATGGGAGGGCTCGTTACCTGGGTCATATGCTTTACGTTGCTCATGCTCTCGTCTCCTCCTGTGCTATGCGTTCCTCTTGCGATACATCCTGAGCGGAGCGAAAGCTCCCCTTACCGTCACCCCGAGCGAGCGCAAGCGAGTCGAAGGTCCCGGCGGCACCAGCCGTGACGTTTCCCGCTTGCGCCGCACGGAATCCTTCGACTACGGCCTGCGACCGGCGCTCAGGATGGCAACCTGCGGCTTACTCCCACTCGCAGATGCCGAAGTTCAGGTGCGGCTTGGCGCCGGTCTCGTCGGCGTCGGCGTCGACCAGCTGGAAGCGGATCTCGTTGTCGCCCACCTTCCACATGCGGGTCTGCAGCGTGGTGCCCGGCAGCACCGGCGAGGTGATGCGGGTCTTAAAGCGCTTCATGCGCTCCGGCTCGCCCGGGAAGAACGAGCTGATAATGTGGCGCATCGTGAAGCCGCCCAAGCTCACGCCGTGGGCGATGGGACGAGCAAGCCCCGTCTGCTCGGTGTAGGCGAAGTCGATGTGCTGCTGGTGCCAGTCGCCCATGAGACGGTAGATCAGCGGCATGTTGAGCGGCATCGTCTCCTCCACCACGGCGTCGAGCGCGCGGTCGGGCATCTCCACGATGTCCTTCGGGGGCTTGGGGCCTCCCCAACCGCCGTCGTAGATGCACACGTCCCAGGTCTCGGTCTCGCACAGAAGCGTGCCGTCGGAGGAGTAGGAGCGTCCGGTCTGCTTCGAGAGGCACCCGCGGCCCTCGCCGCGGTCGTACAGCGCGTCCTGGGTGACGAACGTCTCGATGCGGTCGTTCATCTTGAAGGGCGCGTGCAGCTTGATCTCGAAGCCGTAGTGCAGCGAGCCGTCGTAGTCGTAGCCGTAGTCCAGCGTGCGCGTCATCTCCTCGTGCACGGTCAGCGGCGCGCCGAAGATGGGCAGCACCTTGAGATCGGGGTTCGCGGCGTCCCCCTCGTTCACGTACTCGAGGTCCGTCTTCCCGTCGTAGCCCGCGTTGCAGCCCAGCGCGCAGATCTCCAGGTCCTTGAATGTGTACTCCCTTACGAACGGCCCGAACTCCTTACCCACGATCTCAGTGCTGATAGCCATAGTCCCTCTCCTTATCTCCCAAGTCCCCAAAAAGGGTACTCATTCACCAGGTTCACTCGTACGTGCCACGGTCGAATCCCCCGCTGCGCTTGCCGTAGGGTCGCAAACGAAAAGAGGCGAGGTCGAGGGCATCGGGCGGCACCCACCAAGCGAGTTTCCCCTTCGGGGACTTGCTCCGCTTCGCTCCGCGGCGCCGCAGCGCAGCGAGGACTGTCTGAGCGACTGGGCGCTGCCCGATGCCCTCGACCGTCCCGCAGGTCATTTCAACAATTTCTTCTCGATTTTCATGGAGCACGTGCGGGGGAAGCTGTCGACGATCTCCACGTACGAGGGGACCTTGAACCCCGCCATGTGCTCCTCGCAGTACGCGAGCACCTCCTCCTCGGTGATCCGCGCGCCTGCGGCCGGCAGCACGAAGGCCTTCACGGCCTGGTCGCGGATGGGATCGGGCACGCCGATGACCGCGGCCTCGGCGATGCGCGGGTGGCCTGCCAGCACGTTCTCCAGCTCGGTGGTGGAGATGTTCTCCCCCGCCCGCTTGATCATGTTCACCTTGCGGTCGACGAAGAAGAACCAGCCGTCCTCGTCCACGTACCCCTTGTCGCCGGTCTTCAGCCAGCCGTCCTCGGTGAACGTGCGCGCCGTGGCCTCGGGGTCGTTGAAGTACTCCTTCATGATGGTGCGGCCGCGCACGCCCCTCACCTGGATTTCGCCTACCTCGCCCGGGTCGGCCTGCGTGCCGTCCTCGCGCGTGATGCGCACCTCGTAGCCAAGTCCCGCGCGTCCCACGGAAGGCCACCGGCGCGCGCCGGTGGGCGGGTCGGTGAGCACCCAGCCGATGGACTCGGTGGAGCCGTACGTGTTCATGAGCGACACGCCGAAGCGCTGCTCGAACGCCTCCTTCTCGGCGTCGGACACCGGCAGGAAGTAGAGGATCTCGCGCAGCTCGTGGTTGCGGTCGTCGGGCGAGGCGGGCTGCAGCATGAGCGTGCGCAGCATCATGGCCACGCACTGCGTGACGGTTGCCTTGAACTCGCGGATCTGCGACCAGAAGCGGCTGGCGCTGTACTTCTCCACCACGATGAGCGTGGCGCCCACGGTGAGCACCGGCATGAGCGCGGCCAGCTGGAAGTTGGAATGGCAGGCGGGCATGGTGGTGAGCAGGCGGTCGTTCTTCGTCAGCGCGACCTCCCAGTCGCCATACAAGCCGCTGAACAGGATGTTCGCATGCGTGAGCACCACGCCCTTCGGGCGCGAGGTGGTGCCGGACGTGAAGATGATCTCGGCCGGGTCGTCGGCGCTCAGCGGGCGCACCTCGTCGAGCTCGGCCGCCGCCTCGGCGCGCAGCCGCGAGAAGTCGTGCAGGGACCCGTCGCGCTCGAGGGCGGCGCGCGCTTCTTCGACGCCCTCGACCTTGTCGTCGTGCGTGCGCGCCACCAGCACGCCCTTGGGGCAATACGGGCCGCTGTCGCGCACGGCGCGGTACAGGCCGAGGAACTTCGGCTCAACCACCGCGCACGAGGCCTCGGTACGCTCGAGCACGAACGCGGCTTCCTCCACCAGGTACTGCTCGTTCATGGGCACCATGACGGCGCCGATCTTCGCCAACCCGAACAGGCACATCATGAACTCGGGGCACGTGCACAGCTGCACGGCCACGCGCTCGCCAGCCGCGACCCCCATCGAGAGGAACACGTTGGCCGCCCGGTCGATCTCCTCGTTGAACGCGCGATACGTGTACGTGCTGGTCGAACCCGTGCGATCGCGGAAGAGGAGGAACTCGCGCTCGCCGCACGCGGCCACGAGGCCGTCCCACAGGCTGCGCACCGTTTCGTTTCCCACGATGTCGGTCAATCGTCTCACCTTTTCCATCCGTCGATCCCCTGGTAATCCGCACGATGCCGTCGTCGAGGGCCCTCGCCCGCAAGGGCGGCATCGTGCGGATGCGCGGCGAGTTCTGCCGGCCGCGCATCCGACGTGGCGCCCGGGAAGCGATTCCCGGACGCGAGGTACCGCGTTAGCCGATCTTCACGACGCCGGCCGCGGCCAGCTCGTCGATCTGCTCCTGCGTGTAGCCCAGCTTCGTCATGACGTCGACGGTGTCGCCGCCCTGATGCGGCATCGGACGCCAGATCTGACCCGGGTTGTTCTTGAACTTCGGGAACACGCCGAGGCCGTGGAAGGTCTCGCCGTCGACCGTCTCCCAGTCGACCCACGTGTTGCGCAAGCGCAGGTGCTCTTCTTCCACGAGGTCTTCCATGTCGTTGACCACCTGCACGGCAATGCGGTGCGCGGCGAAGTCCTCTTCGATGTCGTACTTCGAGTTGGCCAGGCAGTACTCTTCGAACGCCTTCTGGATCTCGTCGGCGTGCGGGTTGGACAGCCACAGGCCGCTCGTGCCCTCGGGGATGTCCTCGGTGCCCCAGAGATGCCCCAGGCCGATGGTCTCGAGGAAGTACTTGTTCTGGTCGACGCCGTACAGGCACACGCCCAGGAAGCCGTCCTTGCACTTGAACTCGCCGATGCCGCAGAGGTTCTGGTTGCGGGCGCCCGGACGAGGCCACTTGATGCCCTCGTTAAGGTAGTCGACCAGGTAGTACTGGCCGATGGCCAGAAGCGTCTCGTACATGGCCAAATCGATGCTCTCGCCCTTGCCGGACTTCTCGGCCTTGTACAGGGCCGCCAGCGCCGAGGAGGCGATCATCAGCGTGTTGAAGTAGTCGCCCGCGTAGGGTCCGGGGAGCATGGGCTGCTCCTCCGTGCCGTTCTGCATGATGATGCCGGAGTAGGCCATCACCGTCAGGTCGTAGGCGGCGCGCTTCACCATCTTGGGGTCGCCCTCCTGGCCGAAGCCGGAGACGTGTACGATGACCATCTTGGGGTTGAGCTCCCACAGCACGTCGTCGGTGATGCCCTTGCGAGCCCACGTGCCGCCCTTGGAGGCCTCCATGAAGATGTCGGCGTCCTTCACGAGGTCGAAGAACACCTTCTTGCCCTCTTCGGAGAAGTAGTTCAGGGCCACGGAGCGCTGGTTGCGGCGCTCGGCCTGCTTCACGTACGCGGTGTCGCGGATAGTGTCGCCCGCGCCCGTGTTCTCGAGCCAGACGACGTCGGCACCCCAGTCGGCCATGAGGTCGGCGGCCTTCGGGCAGGCCAGCTCCACTGCCGCGTACACGACCTTGACGCCGTCGAGCGGGCCGTACGAGGGCTTTTCGGTAGGAATTGCCATAGTTGAATCCTCCTTGAATGGTGACGGCTTGCCGTGGCGGCCGGCTAGCGGTTCAGAACCCGAAGTCATTCGGACACGGCCGATAGGCCGCTTACCTCATTGACCTCGGAACCTTCACCGCTATCCGACTCGCCACGACAGCCCTGTCCAATACTGACTAAACGGAGCTCCTGCTTACTTCTGCTTGTACTTGATGGAGGCGCCCTTGGAGGTGGCGAGGATCATCATCTCGTCGGTGCCGCCGGAGACGCGGTCGACGCGCAGGTCGCGCCAGATGCGGTTGATGCGATGCTCAGAAGCCACGGCGATGCCGCCCATGATCTGCATGGCGTCATCGGTCACTTCGAAGGAGGCGTTGGCGCAGTAGTACTTGCACATGGCGGCAGCGGCCGGGTCGAAGTTGCCGTCGTTGTTGTCGGCGTTCCAGGCGGCCTCATACAGCATGTTCTTCATGTTCGTCAGCTTGATGCACATATCGGTGATCTTGATCTGGTTGAGCTGGAAGCGGCTGATGGGCTTCCCGAAGGCGATGCGGCTGTTCGCGTGCGCCATAGCATCCTCGAAGGCGCAGATGGCGGTGCCGTAGTCGCAGGCGCCCACGAGCCAGCGCTCGAAGTTGAAGTCGGACACGCCGCGCATGAAGCCGTTGCCCTCTTTGCCGAAGATGTCCTTCTCCTCAAGCTCCACGTTGTCCATGTAGACCTCGCAGCAGCTGTCCATGCGCAGGCCCAGCTTGGTCAGCGGGGACAGCTTCACGCCCGGCTTGGACATATCGAGGAAGAACTCGGTGAACATGGTCGGGTCGTCGGCGTTCTTCGCCATGATGACGAGGTACTTCACACCGGCCGAGGAGGTGATGAAGGTCTTGGTGCCGTTGAGGTAGATCTTGCCGTTCTCGCGCTTGTAGGTGGTGGCCAGCGCGCCCACGTCGGAACCGGCGCCCGGCTCGGTGCAGGCCGAGTTCCAGATCTGCTCGCCGGAGCCCAGCGTGCTCATGACGGCCTCGATCTGCTCTTCGGTGCCCTCGCGGATGATGGTCTCGAAGCCGGGCAGCTGGTACAGCACGTAGGTGGGGGCGCCGTACTTGCCCAGGATCTCGTACACGGCCATCAGCGTCACGCAGGGCTGCTCCAGGCCCAGGCCGCCGTGGCTCTCGGGGAGCATGATCTGGTCGAAGCCCAGCTCGCAGAGGCCCTTCACCCAGCGCAGCGGGTACTCGTGCTTCTCGTCGCACTCGTGGAAGTAAGTCTCCCAATTCTCGCTCTCCATGTACTCGCGGTAGCTATCGACGATAAGCTCCTGCTCGTCCGTCAACTTGAAATCCATGACGATCCTCCTTTTAGTGTTTGTGCAACGGGGCTGATCCCCCGCTGTAGCCTTGATTGGTCTTCCGGCCGCGGCGCCTACAGCCCCAGCTGCTCGCGGTAGAAGGTCGCGCCGTGCTCGAGGGCGTCGTTTGCCGCATCGAGCATCTTGGTGTAGTGCAGAAACGCGTGGATGACGCCTTCGAACACCTCGTAGCGGACGGGCGTGCCGTACTGCTCGCAGATGGCTGCCAGCGTGGCGCTGTCGTCGCGCAGCGGGTCGTACTCGGCCGCCGCGATGTAGCAGGCCGGCATGTCGCGCTCCAGGTCGTTCAGGAACAGGTTCGCGTAGGGGCTGGCCGCCAGCTCGGCGGGGTCGTTCGCGTACATCTGCATGTAGAACTGCCAGTCGGCCTCGGTAAGCCCGTCCCACGGACCGCCCAGAAGGCGCATCGAAGACGAGTCGGTCAGGCCGAACCAGCCGTAGTACAGAAGGCAGCACTTCACGAAGTCGCTTGCGCCTTTCTCCTCGCGCAGGTACATCGTGGCCGCAAGGCCCAGATGCGCGCCGCCGGAGTCTCCGGCGAAGGACAGGCGCTCGCCGTCGATGCCGTGACGGGCGCCCTGCTCGTGCAGGTAGGAGGCCACGGCGGCCACCTCCTCCACCGCGCTGGGGAACTTGGCCTCGGGCGACAGACGGTAGTCGACGGCCACCACCGGCACGCCGGCATGGCTTGCCAGGACGCGGCACACGCGGTCGTGCGTGTCGAGGTTGCCCAGCACGAACCCGCCGCCGTGCACGTACACGATGGCCGGCATGGCGGGCTTCCCTGCCGCACGGCCAGCAGCGGCTGCAGCCGTGGGATAGTAGTAGCGCACCGGAATGGCGCCGTAGGGGCCGTCCACCTCGGCATCGAGCTTCTCGGCCATGACCGGTCCGCCCTCGCACCAGAACGCGCGGCCGGCCACGTAGTTCTCGCGCATTTTCTCGAAGCCCACGCTGGTATCGTTCGCGTCGCCCGCCAGCTCGTCCTCTTTGGCGAGCACGGCCTTCATCTGCGGGTTGATCTTCGAGAGCACGTCGAGCTTGTTCATTGCAACCTTCTTTCGCGAACCGATCGATGCGGGATGGTGGATCCGGTGGAACAACGGGATCGAGACGCGGGGACGCTGCTTGCAGCGGCGCGCCCCCGCGCTCGCTGGCGGCGCGTTACGCCTTGGCGGACTCGCCGTCCTCTGCGGCCGCGACCGCGTCGGAGGCGCCGAAGTGCTTCTTGATGGAGCGGAGCAGCATGACCAGCGCGATGCAGCCGATGACGCCGAACATGATCTCGAAGCCGAAGATGCTGGAGAACGCTGCCGTACCCTGGGCGTCGATCATGCCGCCGTACCAGGTGTGGATGAACACGTCAGGCAGGAAGCCGATGACGGACAGCAGGCCGGAGGCGGTGCCGAAGATGGCCATGGGGATCTTGACCTCGGACAGCGGCGAGGAGCCGATGGAGAAGGCGCCGTAGGTGGTGAAGCCGAACACGACCACGAGGATGGAGGCGACCATGGCGCCGGAGGGATCCTGCGGGAACAGGATGAAGCCGACGAGTACCGCGATGGACAGGATGAAGCCGCCCAGGATGGTCTTCGAGGGGCTCTTGATCTTCGTGGCGATGAAGCCGACAATGGGGCCGGCGATGAGGCCGATGCCGTAGGTGCGGATGAGGCCGACGATGTTCACGAGGTTGCCGTCGGCGTTGAAGCACTGCGTGAGGTACGGCGTGGTGTAGGTAGCGCCCTGGTACACGGCGTAGCAGGCGAAGTACGCGACGCAGGCCCAGATGACGCCGGGGTGCTTGATGGCCTGGATGGCCTCCTTGACGCTGAACAGCTTGGCGTCCTTGTTGATCTCGCCCTTGAAGTCGGGGATGATGAAGAAGGAGACGACGCCCAGGACGGCGATGACGACGCCCAGGAAGATGAGCATGGCCTGCACGCCCGCGGAGCCGGAGATGGCCGCGATGATGCCGGCGTTGATGAGGCCGATGACGAGGCCGGTGACGCCGTAGATGGAGTAGCTGATGCCGATCTTGGAGGCGTACTCGTTCTCCTCGCAGCACAGGCGGATGACCTTGAAGCGCGTGCCCCACCACACGAGGATGGAGGTAACGCCCATGAGCACGAACAGGATCAGGCAGATCTGCACGGAAGGCAGCATGGCGTACACGAACACGAGAACGGCGGTGGCGATGAAACCGACCCATGCCAGCGTGCGCATGCGGAACTTGTCGGCCACGATGCCAGAGGGCAGGTAGCAGATCATGGCGGCGATGCCGTAGGCCGACACCATGAGGCCGAGGTCGGCGTTGGTGGCGCCGAGCGCCTGCATCAGCGGATCGTAGAAGACGTTCTTCAGATACATCGGCGCGTAGATGATCGACGAGCCCATGGAGATGAGCACGACGAGCGCCCACTTGTGCAGGGTGGAGAGCTCCTTGTAGGTAACCTCTCCCTTGCTCTTGGCAAGCAGTGACATCCTTACTTCCTTTCTCCTTGTCTGCGCCCGGTCTCTCAGTCGGTCGCCGGCACGTTCATGGCGGCGACCGGCGGTGAACCGAGCCGTTGGGTGCATTCTGTTCGCAGACTGTGGTTTTGCCATCGCAAAATCCCCACTAATTGGCCTAATACTTACTTTCTTGCGAGGCGTTACCGAAGAATTAGTGATAGATTCTCGCCGTGATGAATAAGGCGGAGGCATTGGGAGCCACCCTGCGAAAGGGCAGCTCAACGGCATCATCATCCATCGCTAACGGGAGATAGGAAGGGTGGTCGGCTTTATGACGCTCCAATCGGCAGCACCGTCGGACCGGAAAACGGGAAAAGAGGGGTACTTGACGGATCTTGCGACTCGTCCTGCGCTGAAATACGTGGGATTCGCGTTGCTTTTAGCATGGCACTACGCTCTATGGTTCGTCCCGCACATGTTCACGCAGACCGAACTGCTGG
The DNA here is from genome assembly GCF_000185625.1 of Eggerthella sp. 1_3_56FAA. Taxonomy (NCBI): domain Bacteria; kingdom Bacillati; phylum Actinomycetota; class Coriobacteriia; order Eggerthellales; family Eggerthellaceae; genus Eggerthella; species Eggerthella sp. 1_3_56FAA. The sequence goes on along the minus strand of NZ_GL622579.1, from coordinate 339,144 downwards.
ACGAGCGCGTCACCATCTCCTGGCTGGTGAACTTGGGCGCCACCGTGGTCTCGCTGCTGCTCATCGCGTTCGCGCTGGGGCGCAAGCGGCACCTCTCGGCCTACCGTTGGCTCTACGTGGCCGCGCCGGCGCTCACCTGCCTTGCAACGTTGGCGATATGCCTGATTCCTCAAGTGTTCACGGTGCCCGGCCTCGCCTACGCGCTGTCCTTCTTTCTCGGCATCACCGAATCGGTCATGTGGATCCTCTGGGGCGAGCGCTACGCCTGCGTGAAGGCGAACTTCACCCTCCGCCACATCGGCACGACGTTCGGCCTGACGCTGCTCGGAACCATCATCCTGGCGTGGGTGCTGCCCTCGTACGTGACGACGGCGTTCGTCTCACTGCTGCCCATCGCCTCCGGCATACTGCTGGTGGCCGCTCGCCGCGACGGCTCGCGGGCGTTTCCGGTGCTGCTGCCGAAGAGCGCGGCCCAGGGCGGTCTCAAGAACATGGTCGCGGTGAGCATCATCACCTTCCTGGCCAGCGTCGCGTGCTATTTCCTCGTGGCCATCATCCCCTGGGAGGTGCTGCCCACCGGAGACGTCAGCTTCACGCTGGGCATCCTCGGAGGGGCGGCCATCATGCTGGGCATCGCCGGCATCAGCATCGCGTCGAAGGACAAGGCCAACATATTCAAGATGTTCCCCTGGCTGCTGGTGCTGCTGATCGCGGCGTTCGCGCTGTTCCTGGCCGACGAGGTGGCGTTCTTCCCCGCCTTCATCATGGCGACCGGCATCTCGTCGCTGCTGGAAATCCTGCTCATCATGTACTTCGGCATCCTCACCTCGAAAGGCTACGTGACGCCGGCCGTAGCGTTCGCCTTCTCCGGCGCGTTCGTGCGCGCGGGCATCGCCGTAGGCAATACGTGGGCCGTAGGCTACGAGCACGCCCCCGAGCTGGCCTTCGCCATCACGCCCGAGACGTGCCTGGGGCTCATGTGCGTGCTGGCCGTGCTGCTGGTGCCGCTGGTGCGCCAGGAGTTCAACATCGTGGCACTGACGGCCGCGCCGCCCACGAAGGCCGAGATCGACGAGATCTGCTCCGAGGTGGCCAAGGAGTTCAGCCTGTCGGGGCGCGAGGCCGAGATCCTCGTGCTCATCGCGCGCGGCTACACCACGAACAACATGGCCGAGAAGCTGGTGATATCGCCGTACACCGTGAACACCCACGTGCGGCACATCTACGAGAAGATGCAGATCCACAAGCGCAGCGAGCTGCTGAACTACCTCAACATGCAGCGAAGCGATTTCTAGAAGGCTCTGCATGCAGAAGCGCCCCGATCGGGGCGCTTCGCGTTCGTCATGCTCTCCCGCCTGCTTCTAGGTGCAGGGGATCTTTACTTCGCCGGGTAGAAGCCGCTCGGCTCTTCGCCCAGGTTGATCATGATGTTCTTCGTCTGGGTGTAGTGCTCGAGCATAATCTTGTGCGTCTCGCGGCCGATGCCGGACTCCTTATAGCCTCCGAACGGCGCTCCGGACGGGATCTGGTTGTAGGTGTTCACCCACATGCGCCCGGTCTTGACGCCCTGCGCGACGCGGAAGGCGCGGTTGATGTCGCGCGTCCAGACGGCGCCGCCCAGGCCGTACACGGAATCGTTGGCCAGGTCGATGACCTCTTGCTCGTCTTTGAACTTGATGACCACGGCCACCGGCCCGAAAATCTCTTCCTGGGCCACGCGGCAGGAGTTGTTCGGCACCTCGATGAGCGTCGGCTTCAAGAAGGCGCCCTTGGCAAGCTCGCCTTCGGTCGCGCGCTCCCCGCCGCAGAGGACGCGACCGCCCTCCTGCTTGGCGATCTCCACGTACTCGAGGATCTTGTTCATCTGATTCTGGTCGATCTGGCTGCCCATCTGGGTGTCGTCCTCCCAAGGCATGCCCACCTTCACCTTGCTGAACGCCTCGCATGCGTCCTCGACGAACTTGTCGTAGATATCCTCGTGCACGAAGATGCGGCTGCCGGCGCAGCACACCTGACCCTGGTTGAACAGGATGCCCAGCTGGATGCCGTCGAGCATCATGTCCCACTTGGCATCGGGGAAGATGATGTTCGCCGACTTGCCGCCCAGCTCCAACGTGGCCGGGATGAGGCGCTCGGCCGCCGCGCGGGCCACGTCGCGACCGACTTCGGTCGACCCGGTGAAGGCAAGCTTGCTGATCTTGGGATTGTCGAGGATGTACTGACCCGACTTCGAGCCGCGGCCCGTGACCACGTTGAATACGCCGGCCGGAATGACGCCTTCGGTGAGCTTGGCAAGCTCGAGCACCGTGAGCGAGGTCGTGGACGAGGGCTTGAACACCGTGCAGTCGCCGGCGGCCAGCACGGGAGCCAGCTTCCAAGCGGCCATGAGGAACGGGAAGTTCCACGGCACGATCTGGCCGACGACGCCGATAGGCTCGTGCAGCACGAGCGACATCATGTTGCCCGGAAGCAGGTCGGCCTCTCCCGTGTCGGCCAGCAGCACGCCGGCGAAGTAGTGGAAATGGTCGACCGAGTACGCCACGTCGATGGCGCGCGTCTCGCGGATAGGCTTGCCGTTGTCCAGCGATTCGAGCAGCGCGAACCTCTCGGCGTTCTCCTCGATGAGGTCGGCCACCTTGTTCAGGATGATGGCGCGCTCGGCCTTCGACGTCTTGCTCCAGGTTTCGAACGCCTTCCATGCGGCGTCGACCGCGCGGTCGACGTCTTCCTTCGTGGCGTCGGCGATGGTGGAAAGCTGCTCGCCGTTGGCCGGGCAGTACACGTCGAGCGTGCCGCCGTCGGACGCGTCGACCCACTTGCCGTCGATGTAGAGCTGGTATGATTTCTGAGCAGGGTTGTTCATGAGTGCTCCTATCTTTTAGTTGTTGCATTTGGGAGCCGAATATCGAATGCTTTCAGGTGCAATGCAGACTCTGGCGGGCAGGGATGCCGACATGTGGGCTGAGGCGCCGGATGCGACCTCGCAAAGGAGAGTGGCATCCTGCCCCGTTCGGGAAAGGCCGCGAATTAGCTGGATGAGGGGCGACGCGCCACCTCGGATCTCTTTTGGGAGGTTGCGGTCCCGAGCGCTCGGGCAGGTCCCGCCGCATCGCAGAAGGGAGCCGGGGATGATCTACGCGGGTGTGGACATCGCCAAGACGGACCACGTCATAGGGGCGGTCGACGAGCGCGGGGCCGAGATGTGCCGGCCGATGCCGTTCAAGAACACCGAGGCCGGGCTAGAGAGGGCCGTCGCGTGGCTCGAGGGCCTTGCGGGGTCGCCGTCCGACGTCGTCGTGGGCATGGAGGCCACCGGCCACTACTGGATGGCGTGCTACTCGTTCCTCGTCGCCCGGGGCTACTCGGTCGCCGTGATAAACCCCATGCAGGTCAAGGCGGTGCGCAAGCTCAAGGGGCTCGACAAGGTCAAGAACGACCGCGTCGACGCCTGGCTCATAGCCGAGGCGCTGCGCATAGGGCAGTACGACGAGACCAGGCTCGCCACCGACGAGGTGGCGTCGCTGAGGTCGCTGTCGCGCTACCTGCAGTCGCTGCGCGGCATGGTGGCGGAGCTCAAGACCCAGTGCGTGTGCCTGATGGACGCCCACTTCCCCGAGTACGCCGGGATATTCTCGGACATGTTCGGGGCCGGCAGCCGCGCGGTGCTGTCCAAGTCCCCGCTGCCCTTCGAGCTGGCGCGCAGGCGCGCCGACTCGCTCGCCCGCGACGTCGCCGAGGCGTCCAGGCGCGGCGGAAAGTCGGTCGGCTACGCCGCAAGGATCAAGGCCGCGGCCAGGTCGTCGATCGGCGTGAGGCTCGGCCAGGAGGCGGCCTCGTTCCAGGTCAAGTCCCTGATAAGGCAGATCGAGTTCGCCGATTCGGAGTGCGCGAAGGTCGAGGCGAGGGTGAGGGCCCTGCTCGACGAGGTCGAGCCGCTCGTGCTCACGATACCCGGGGTGTCATACGCCACGGGCGCCCAGATCGTCTCGGAGATAGGCGACGTGTCGCGCTTCCGAAACGCGTCCGCCCTGGTGAGCTACGCCGGGCTGAACTCGTCGGTGAGCCAGTCCGGGCAGTTCGACAGCGGCGGCGGCCCCATAACCAAGCACGGCTCGCCGTACCTTCGCCGCGCTTTGTGGCTGGCGGCCAACCGCGCCAGGCAGTACGACCCGGGGCTGCGCGCCTTCTACGACAAGAAGCGCGCCGAGGGCAAGCCCCACCGCGTGGCCGTCACGGCCGTGGCGAGGAAGCTGTGCCACATCGTGTTCGCGGTGATGCGCGACCAGGTCCCGTACGACCCGGGGAGGGAATAGGGCGGTCCATGCCGGATTCTTCGCAGGCGGCCTCGCCGCCCGCTTCGCCATGCCCGAAAGCATTCGATATTCGGTTCTCAAGATGCAACGTTCGGATAATTTGCTGTTCTCGAAAACCTACGGTTTAGCCCTTGACTTCATATAGCTGGTCTCCTTTCAGATAAGGTCGCATGCCGCTTCCCCGCCGCCGCGTCCGCACCGTCTCTCAACGCGCGATCCGCGGATCCGGCGGGCAGCCCGCATGCCCGCTGAGCGACCTCAAGGCCGTTGCGGCCAAGATACACCCTCGCATGCGATGCGGCGGCCTCCGTTACCAACTGTTAACACGAGCGGTACTATTTCCTCGATTGATGCACGATACGTAACAATTAGGGAACGGCGGGCGTTCGCGAACGGTTCTTTTCGGTCGCGAACGGCCGAGCACGAGAACGGCCTCGGCGCGATGCCGAGGCCGTTCTTCGTCAAGGGGAAAGCGGGAAGCGATATCCGGAAGCGCCCTAGAGGGCCGTGCCGGCGATCCAATCGCCGTACTCCACGTGGCCGTCGTGCTTGTCCACGCCGCGCGCGATGGTGATGCGCTGCACGGTGGGAGCGCCCTCTTCCAACCACATGGCGCGGCAGTCGCGGTACAGGCGCTCGGTCGGGCCGTACGGCGAATCCTCGAAGTAGCCGTCGCCGCCGAAGATCTCCAGCATCTCGTCGGACACCATCTTCACCGTGTCGATGGAGAACAGCTTGCACATGGCGGCCTTCTCGTCGACGAACTCGTTGTGCGGATCCTTGTCGTAGTCGTCGGCGAAGTCCATGACCATGCAGCGCAGTGCGTGGATGTTCGTGGCCATGTTCGCCAGCTTCATCTTGATGGCCTGGCGCTGGATGATCGGCTTGCCGAAGGTGACGCGGTCGCGAGCGCGGGCGATGGACATCTCCAGCATGCGCTGGGCCATGCCGAGGTTCGAGTCGGCGATGTGCACGCGGGAGATGGCGAGCGAGTGCATGGCCACTTCCATGCCCTGGCCCTCCTCGCCCAGCAGGTACTTCGGGTCGAGCACGACGTCGGTCATCTTGAAGCCGGCGTGGCCCGCGCCGCGGCAGCCCATCATGTGCGGCATGGGAACCAGTTCGAATCCCGGCGTGTCCATGGGCACGAAGAAGGCGGACAGGCGCTCGTCGCCCTGCTTCTCAGGGTCGGTCACCGCGATGACGTAGGCGTACTGCGAGCAGTCGGTGTGGGAGATGAGCCACTTCTCGCCGTTGAGCACGTAGTTGCCGTTCTCGTCCTTGAGCGCGGTGGTATGCAGATCGGCGCCGGTGCCGCCCGTCTGCTCGGTCAGCGCGAAGTTCGTGAAGATGGTCTTGTCCTGGAACTTGTCCATGAACTCGGCCTTGAGCTCCGGCTTGCCGTAGTCGTCGAGGATGCGCCAGTTCAGGTCGGCGGCGTAGTGCAGGTGCATGCGCATGCCGCCCGGTCCGCGGGAGAACTCCTCCTGCACCTGCAGGATCTCCTTCTCGGACAGGCCCCATCCACCGTACTCCTCGGGCAGCGCGTAGCGGTACAGGTTGTTCTCGATGGCCAGGTCGTAGAATTCCTGCGGGAACTTGTTGGTGACCTCCACCTCCTTCTGCATCTCCTCGAACGGACCCTCGGCGAGCGCACGCACCGTCTTGAGGTACTCGCGGAACTCCTCTGGGGTAAGCTTGCTCATACATCCTCCTTCAACGTCTTGCCAGACTGTCGGTTTCGCGCTGCTTCCCCGTCGTGTCGGCGAGTGGCAACCGCGTTGGCCTCAGTTTGCACCCTAAACGAATATTTTGTCCAATAGGTAATCGATGATGATTCATTTGCCAAAGGATAGGTTTTGGCTATGGTTCCCCTTCTGCCGTCGATTCCCCCTGGATCAACTGTTTCTTCATCCTGCTGCAATATTGCATATTTTACCAGTTCATACACCCTCTATGCCACCAGCATACCAACGGCTTTGTCCGGTTGCATGGCGCTATCGATAGGAGGAACCTATGAATCGGCCGTCGATTCACTGAAAAGAACCTATTGGACACCAACGCGAATATGGGTGCAAACTGTACGAAGCGACAGCTCGAACGAAACGGGCGCGGCACCCCCTCTCCCGTTTCGCGGGGACACGGACGGACGGGGTCGTGCGCGCAGGACGAGCGCTGCGGACGATCTGCACAGAGAAGGAGCGTTGACTATGGATTTCAGCCTGACCGTCGATCAGGAACTGCTGATCGAGAGCATCCAGGAATTCGCCGAGAGGTACTTCGACGAGGACACCGTGAACGCCATGTACGAGAACCACGGCATCCCCGACGAGATCGGCGAGGCGTACCGCGACGCCGGGTTCGCCTTCATGGGCCTGCCCGAGGAATGCGGCGGCATCCCGTGCGACAAGCTCACGCTGGGCCTCATGACCGAAACGCTGTACCACCGCACCGGCTGCATGACGCCGTTCATGACCGCCATGCTGGCCACGGCCGACGTCGCCGAGTTCGGCACGCCCGAGCAGGTGTCGCTGGTCGTCGACCAGTACAACAAGTCGGGCAAGCCCATCGCATCGCTCGCGCTTTCCGAGCCGGGCGCGGGCTCCGACAACAAGGCCATGAGCACCTACACGAAGCGCCAAGACGACGGCACCTACATCATGAACGGCCAGAAGACCTGGGTCACGAACGGCGGCAACACGCCCTACATGCTGGTGGTGTCCAAGGACGAGCACCCGGCGCACGCCAACGAGAGCATGTCGCTGTGGCTCATCCCCACCGACGCGCCCGGCCTGTCCACCGCCCCGCTCGACAAGATCGGCCAGCAGATCATCCCGTTCGTCGACGTGTTCTTCGACGAGGTCAGGCTCACCGAGGACATGCGCCTGGGCAAGGAGGGCGAGGGCTTTCTGCTGCTCATGAAGAACTTCGAGATCGAGCGCTGCCTCGTGGCGGCCCAGTCCCTGGGCCTTGCGCAGGCCTGCATGGACGACGCGGCGGCCTACGCCAACGAGCGCTACGCCTTCGGCAAGCCCATCGGGTGGAACCCCATGATCCAGGACATGCTTGCCGAGATGGAAACCATCCTGGAGAACTCGCGCAACATGCTGTACAAGACGCTGTGGCAGCTGGATCAGGGAGAATCGGTGCGCACCGAGGCGGCCCTGCTCAAGCGCTACGCCACGGTGGGCTGCACGAAAGTGGCCGACATGGCGCTGGAGATATTCGCGGCGCTGGGCTACACCACGGCCTCCCGCGTCGGCCGCATCTGGACCGACCTGCGCGGCAACCAGCTGGCCGGCGGCACCGTGGAGATCATGAGCTACATCGCCGGACGACAGATCCTCAAGCGCTACGCGAAGTGACGCGCCGCGCAGACACGAAGCAAGCACCCATCGAACGAAAGGAATCCGCATGAACATTGCCGTAGCAGTGAAAGTGGTGCCCGACGACCAGGACATCGCCGTCGCGGCCGACCGCACCCTCGACTACTCCAAGGCCCACCAGGTGGTGAGCGAGTACGACCTCAACGCCATCGAGGCGGCCGCCCTGCTGGCCGAGGATGCCGGCGCCACCCTGTACGCCGTCAGCGCCAGCAACGCGAAGGCCGACGACCTCAAGGTGAAGAAGAGCATCCTGTCGCGCGGCCCCGCCGAGCTGTGCATGATCGCCGACGACGCGTTCGCCTTCGCCGACGCCCGCGTGACGGCGCGCGCCCTGGCGACGCTCGTCCGGGGCATCGGCGAGGTCGATCTCGTGGTGTGCGGCGACGGCTCGGCCGACATGTACGCCGGCCAGGTGGACGTGCAGCTGGCCGCCGAGCTGGGCATGCCGGTGGTCAACGCCGTCACCTCCATCAAGCTGGAAGACGGCGTCGCAGTGGTGGAGCGCACGCTTCCCGACGTCGTGGAGGAGATCGAGGTGCCGCTGCCCGCCGTGGTGGCCGTCACGCCCGAATGCGCCTACCCGCGCATCGCCGGCATGCGCGAGATCCTCACGGCGGGCAAGAAGCCGGCGACGGTGACCTCGGCCGCCGACGCCGGCGTGGACGTGAGCGCTGCGGTGGAGATCGCCAGCGTCACGGCCCCCGAGCAGGCCGCGCGCAAGCGCCAGGTGTTCGACATGAAAAACGACGGCGACTTCGACGCGTTCGCGTCGGCGGTTGCCGCAGCCGTCCGCGCGTAGCCGCAGTACGAAAGAGAGGCATGCATCATGAAAGCATTCGTCATAGCTGAAACCGCCGACGCCCAGAAGGAGCTGTGCGCCGGGGCGCGCACGCTCGCCGATGAGGTCCTGCTCGTCTCCATCGGCAGCGCGCCCCGCACGGGCGTGGCCGACAAGGCCTACGCCGTGGAGCTGCCGCAAGGCGAGCTGGTGGAGAACGCCTACGACGCCGTGGCCGCCCTGTACGACGAGGTCGCTCCGAACACGGTGCTGTTCGAGCCCACCCCGCGCCTCAAGATCGTGGGCGGCCGCCTGGCCGCGCATGCGGACGCGAGTGTGATGTGCGACGTCACCGCGCTCGACGGAGCCGAGGCCGAGAGCCTCTACTTCGGCGGCCTCGCGACGAAGAGGCAGCGCGCCGTCGGGCCCGTGGCCTTCTACTCCTGCAGCGGCACCGCCTTCGACGGCATCGAGGCCTCGGGCACCGACGTCGTGGAAGAGCGCGCGTTCGTCGCCCCGCAAAAACCCCTCAAGCTACGCGGCACGCATGAAGTTCCGCACGCGGGCACCGACCTGAGCCGCGCGTCCGTCATCGTGGGGGCCGGCCGCGGTTTCGCCCACGAGGAGGACTTGGAGCTGGCGCGCAGCCTGGCCTCGGCCGTCCACGGCGAGCTGGCCTGCTCGCGCCCGCTCGCGGAGAACGAGAAGTGGCTGCCCAAGAACACCTACCTGGGCGTTTCGGGCCGCATGGTGTCGCCGAAGGTGTACTTCGCCGTCGGCATCTCGGGCCAGATGCAGCATATGATAGGCGTGCACAACGCCGATGTCGTCGTAGCCGTGAACAAGGATCAAAACGCGCCGGTGTTCGCCCAGGCAGACTACGGCCTCGTGGCCGATCTGCACGAAGCGCTGCCGGCCCTCGTCGAGAAGCTCTCCTAAGCGACCCGACCGACTGAAAGGCTGATTCCATGTCCGATGATCAGTTCGACGCGATCGTCGTCGGCGCCGGGTGCGCCGGCGCGGTCGCAGCCTACCGGCTGGCCTCCGCGGGCCGTTCCGTTCTCGTAGTGGAACGCGGCAACTACGCCGGCGCCAAGAACATGACCGGCGGGCGCATCTACACGCATGCGCTCGCCCGCGTGTTCCCCGACTTCGAGGGAAGCGCTCCCCTGCAACGGCGCATCACGCACGAGAAGATATCGATGGCCGCCCCCGATGCCCTGTTCACCATGGACTTCACGGCCGACGAGCTGCGCGAGTCGGGCAAGGACTCCTACGCGGTGCTGCGCGGACCCTTCGACCAGTGGCTGGCCGAGCGGGCCGAGGAGGCGGGAGCCGACTTCATCTACGGCATCGCCGTGGAGGACCTCATCGTGCGCGACGGGCGGGTATGCGGCGTCGTCGCAGGCGGCGACGAGGTGGAAGCGCGCATCACCGTCTTGGCAGACGGAGCGAACTCCCTGCTCGCCCAGAAGGCGGGACTCGCCGACGACGTCCCCCTTCCCTGCCAGATGGCCGTGGGCGCGAAGGAGACCATCGCGCTTCCGCCGTCGGTCATCGAAGACCGGTTCCTGTGCGCGCCGGGCGAAGGCGCAGCATGGATGTTCGCCGGCGACTGCACGAAAGGGCGCGTGGGAGGCGGGTTCCTGTACACGAACGACGACTCGATCTCGCTCGGCCTCGTGGCAACGCTGTCGGATCTGGCCGCGGGCGACGTGCCCATCTACCAGATGCTGGAGGACTTCAAGCAGCGCGCCGACATCGCCCCGCTGGTCAAGGGCGGCGAGCTGGTGGAGTACTCCGGGCACCTCGTGCCCGAAGGCGGCCTCGCCATGGTTCCGCGCCTGTACGGCGACGGCGTGCTGGTGTGCGGCGACGCGGCCATGCTGTGCATGAACCTGGGGTACTCGGTGCGCGGCATGGACTTCGCCGTCAGCTCGGGCGACCTCGCGGCCGACGCCGTCATGCGCGCGCTCGAGGCCGACGACGTGTCGGCCGCGCAGCTGGCCGCCTACGAGCAGCTGCTCGACGGCTGCTACGTCCTGCAGGACCTCAAGCGCTTCCGCCGCTTCCCGCGCTATATGGAAGAGACGACGCGCATCTTCAACGAGTACCCGGCCATGGCCCGCGACATCATGCTCAACCTGTTCAAGGTGGACGGGCATCCTCAGGCGCGCATCAAAGACAAACTTCTGGGCCCGCTCAAGCGCGTGGGGCTGTGGCGGGTGGCGCAGGACGGCAGGAAGGGGATGAAGGCCTTATGAACGATCCGGTCATCAGCGTGAACGTGGACGCCAAGCTGGCGCTCAACAAGTACAACGTGGACGAGGGGCACGCGCACATCGCGCTTTCGGACGATGCGGACCGCGCGGAGTTCCGCAAGCTCGTGCTGGCCTGCCCCGCCGCGCTGTACAAGATCGACGAGGACGGCGGCCTGTCGTTCGACTATGCCGGCTGCCTCGAGTGCGGCACCTGCCGCATCCTGTGCAGCAGAACCATCGTCGAGCGATGGGAGTACCCCCAGCCCACCATGGGCGTGGAATATCGGTACGGGTGAAGACGCCCCCTGTCGCCATGCCGGCCAGCACGCGGGGCGGCATGGCGGGGCAATACCCTCACATCCTCCTTTTTGTGTAACGGCGCGCGCTTCATTCCCCCGTATAATAGAAGCGGTGTTCGACGCGGCGCACGATCCCAGGGGGCTACCGATGAACCTTTCGCAGCTGTACTACTTCCGCAAGCTCGCAGAGCTGCAGCATTACGCCAAGGCAGCGAAAGAGCTCTACATCACGCAGCCTTCCCTGTCGAACGCCATCAGCTCGCTCGAACAGGAGCTGGGCGTGTCGCTGTTCCAGAAGACGGGACGCAACATCCATCTCACGAAGTACGGCGCCGAGTTCCTCGCCTACGTGAACAAGGGCCTCGAGCAGATAGACAAGGGCATCGCCATCATGAAGAACTACGCCGGCACGGGCGACGGCGGCAAGATCGACCTCGGCTGCATCATCACCGTGCAGACCGACTTCATCCCCAAGCTGCTCAACGGCTACAAGGCCGCTGCCGGAGGCGTCGCGTTCAACGTGCGCGAGGACACCTCGATACCCCTCGTGAAGGATCTGCTGAGCGGCTGCTACGACGTGGTGTTCTGCGCCAAGGGCAACGAGGATCCCGACCTCGCCTACGTGCCCGTGCTCACGCAGAAGGTGGTCGTGGCCATGAGCTCCGATTGCCCGCTGGTGGAGAAAGAGTTCGTCACCCCGACCGACCTGCTGGAGCAGCACCTCATCACGTACGTCGACACCATCCCGCTGGGACGCGCCGTCAGGCGTATGCTCGACGAGTGCGGCATCAAGAACGTGGAGTACAGCTACCTCGACGAGTCCATCCTGGCCGGATTCGCGGCCAACGGCGTGGAGGCGGCCGTCATGCTGGACACCTTCCTGCTGCGCAGCGTGGACGACGTGGTGGTGAGGCCCTTCTACCCGAGCGCCCTCGATCGGCGCAGCTGCCACCACCGCGTGTACATGGCCTACAGCACGAAGAACTACCACCCGTACCGCGTCGACCACTTCATCCAGCACGTCATCGAGACGAAGGCGCTCAAGCCCGATCCGAACGCCTGCTACATCGACTGATCCCGACCCCTTTGGAGGATTGCCATGGCAGCCGCAGACCCCGCCGCCTTAAGCCCCACGCGCACGCGCGCCACCTGGAAGCCCGGCGTGTCAGACGAGCCGCTGCCCTTCTACGGCTGCGACGGATGCTCGGCGGCGTTCATCGGCATCGACGGCGGCGAGGGCCCGCGGCTCTCGGGCGGCGGGAGGCGGCCCACCATCGAGCTGCCCTACGCACCGGCGCCCGATCCTGCCGCTTGCGGCGGTTTCCTCGAGCGCCTCCCGGCGGCCAGCGCTGCGGACTGCGCCGATTCGATCGAACTTTCCTACGACGTGGTGGGAGGCTTCGACGCGAACGCGCTCAGGGTGTTCTGGAAGGTGCGCGAAGCCGGCTGCGAACCGCGCTGGTTCGCGCTCAAGGCGTTCACGGGAATGCAGCTGAAGTACGTGCTGCCAGGCAAGCGGGCGCCTATCGTGTTCGCGCTGGGCGACGAGGACGCTTACGCCTACTGCGACGAGGATCCCTGCGTCGGCTGCACGTTCCGCTGCAAGCGCGGCTTCGAGCTGTACGCCTACGTCGAAAAGATCGGGCTCGTCGCGCAGAGCGTGCACCGCGAGGCCGTCACGCGCTAAGCGACACCCCCTCCGCCCGATCAGGCCGGAAACCCAGGTCGATCCCAGCGCCTTCGGCGTCGAATCCCTTCACGAAGTCGATGAACGACTGCACGGCCGCGGTCTTGGCGTGCTTCGCGTTGACGGCCAGGTACACCCAGTAGAAGTCGGGGCGCACGCCCTCGAGCGGCACCGTCGTTATGTTCGAGAACACCTTGAGGCCGATGGAGTTCAGCATGAGCGCGGCCAAGCCGCCGTCCACCGACAGGGCGGACGCCATGGTGATGTCGTCGTCGTAGAGCGCCTCGACGCCCTCGAGCGGGCTCTGCTCCAAGATGCGCTGCACCGCCTCCCCGATGGGAGTGCCCCGCCGGTACGTGATCAGGCGCTGGCCGCACAGCTCTTCCAGCGCGATCGAAGAGCGGCCCGCCAGCGGATGGTCCGCGCGCACGCCCAGCTCCAAACTGCGGTTCAGCACGGGGAAGTACTCGATGTCGGGCTCGCGGTCGCGCCGTCCGCAGAAGGCGACGTCGAGCGTCTCGTTGTGCAGGCTCTGCGTGAGGTAGTTCGTGAACGCCTGGTACGTCTCGATGCGAACCTCGTCGCCGACGTGCTCGCGATAGGCTTTGAGCAGCGTGGGCAGGTAGTCGTCCTGCACGGTGAACGTAGCGCCCAGGCTCACGGTGCCGCCCAGCTGCGTTTTTCGGCGGTTCATCGCGTCGATGCCGTCGTCGAGGGAGCGCAGGCTGTCGCTCACGTAGCGGTAGAACTCGCTGCCGTTCGACGTCAGCTTGACGCTGCGCCCATCGCGGCAGAACAGCGCGACGCCCAGCTCCTTCTCCAGCGAGCTGATCGCGTCGGAGAGCGTCGGCTGGGCGATGTAGAGCTCTTTCGCCGCGCGCGTGTAGTGCTGCAGCTCGGCGAGCTTCTTGAAGTAGTAGAGCTGGGACAGGTTCATAGCGATGCTCCCCCGCGATCCCGACCGGTTGAAGAAGACGCTCGTCGGGGGCTCGCCGCAGCGAGCCCCCGATCAAGCCGAAGAGCTGTTCTAGCAGAGTATAGAGCCTATTCGGTCCACTGGCTCTTGAACTTCTTGGCGTTCGCGAACGTGTAGAAGCCGAGCAGAAGGATGAGGACCAGCAGCACCAAGCCGACGATGAACACGGCGTTGAAGCCGAAGCTGGAACCGATCCAAGCCCAGATCATCGATGCGAAAGCGGCGATCAGGTTGAACACGGTGCTCACGCGGGAGTAGATCACGGAGTAGTCGCGCGAACCGAACGACTGGCGCACGATGACCGGCACCAGCACGACGGCCGTGGCGTAGAACGCGCCGAAGATGAATGCGCCGCTGTACAGGATGTACTCGGAAGCAATGCCGAACCAGCAGAGCAGCACGCCGGCGACGCCGCAGACGAACGCGAACACCAAAGCGCCCTTGGCGTTGCGGTCGGCGACCACGCCCAGGATGAGCTTGAACAGCGCCTGGCCCACCATCATGACCGTGGTCATGACGCCGCCGACCACCAGCACGTCGAACGCGACGTCGGTGAGGGACTTCGTGTAGGTGGGGAACTGCATGGCGATGAGGACGGCGATGTTGATGAGGCCCGCGAACACGCACACGGAGTAGAACGCCGGGGTCTTCATGGCGGCCGCAGCGGACAGGCCGGTGGGCTTGGCCGGAGCCTGGCCGGCAACCACGGAGGCGCCGTACGGGGCCAGACCACAGTCCTCGGGCTTGCTGCGCACGCAGAACAGCGTGAACGGCAGCGAGGTGACCAAGGCGATGACGGCCCAGATCAGGTAGATGGTGTGGAAATCCATGCCGCCGGCGCGCAGGCCCGTGAACACGGCGGACCACACGGCGCCGCCGATGCCGGTGAACGCCATGCACAGACCGATGAACGTGCCCGCCTTGTCGGCGAACCAGCGGTTGATCAGCGTGGGGATGGCCAGCCACAGGATGGAGATCTCGCCCAGGCCCAGCAGCACGGCGGCCAGGTAGAACATCCAGATCTCGTTCGAAACGCTCATGAGCAGGAACGCGCCGCCCACCAAGCAGGCCGAAACGGACAGGATGATGCGGATGTCCACGGTCTGCAGCAGCTTGCCCATGAACGGCGAGGCGACGGTCATCGTCAGGTACATCACCGTGACGTACATGGCGAACGCCGTGGTCTCGACGCCCAGGCCCTCGGCGACGACCGGCTGGAACAGGCCCCACGTGGAAAAGCACAGGGCCGAGCACCCGAAGGTGATCATGATGCCCGTGAGAACGACGAGCATATGGCGCACGCTCATCTTCTCTTTCTTAGCTACGGTACTCAATTTGTCCTCCTAATTTTTCCGTCGTCCCCCTTCGTGGAATTGAGCGCGCACGAAAGGGAACGGCACCCCTGACACGGTCTGCTTAGAGCAGGCTCTCTAGCAGTCATTATTCCGCGCTGCTTGGCATGCGAGAATGGTCATAAAACCGGAACTGACCCGTAAACAGGTGACGCAATGGATAATATCGGACAATTGAGTAATAGTTTTGAGCAGATGCGCAGGACTATCTGGCAGGCCTGTCACCCAAACCACGAAAAAAGAGGGATGCCTGCCGACGTATGCGGCAGGCATCCCTGCAAACCTCGCTTGCGCGTTCGGCGAGGCGGCGTCAGTACTTCTCCATGATGAGCGGCGAGGCGATGTACACCATGATCTGGTCGGTGCCCTCCGCGATCTGGTTGCCGCGGCAATCCTGCCACAGCTGGCTCACCCGCGCGCCCTCCGTGTATCCCATGCCGCCGAGTATCTGCATGGCGCTCGATGCCACCTCGGTGGCGGCGTCGGGCACGTAGCGCTTCATGAGCGCCACCGACAGGCGCTCGTCGGGGCCGCCGTTGTCCACCGCCAACGCAGCCCGGTACAGCATGGAGCTCATATTGTAGATGCTCACTTCCATGTCGGTGAGCATCTGCTCGATCTGCTGGAAGCGGCCGATCTGCACGCCGAACGCCTTGCGGCTGCGCGCGTGCGCCACGGCGTCCTCCATGGCTGCGCGCGCCATGCCCAGCGACGACGCGCAGGTGAACACGCGGCCGAATTCCAGCAGGCGGAACAGCTGGCGGAAGCCTTCCTGACGTCCGTTCAGGCGATAGGCCGGCGACAGCTCCACGTTGTCGAACACGAGCGTGGCGAACGGCAGCATCGACTGGCCGATCTTGTTGATGGGGTACGCGCTCACACCCTTGAGGTCGCGCGGCAGCAGCCAGAACGTCATGGGCGGGTACTTCCCCGGCGCCTCGCAGTCGCGGTCGATGGCCGCCACCATGATATAAGGGGCGTACTCGCCGTTGTTCACGTAGGTCTTGCGCCCGTTCAGGATGAGGTGCTCGTCCACCGTGCGCGTGTACGTCTGCATGTTCATGGCGTCCGAGCCCGCCTCCGGCTCCGAGATGGCCAGCGCGAACAGCAGCCGGCCCGTCTCGCGGTAGTCCTTCAGCACGTCGGCGAACTCGCCTTCGTCGGCGAACTGCCGCACGATGGAGAGGTTGAACAGGTCGTTCTGAAACGGCAGCGTGGCGCCGGCGCACCTCGACAGCTCCTCGATGATGAGCGCCTGCGAGCACAGGCTGAACGTGCCGTCACCGTCCTCCAGCTCTTCGAGCCCGAAGTACAGATCCACGAACCCCTTCGCCACCTCGTCGGGAAGACCCTGGTCGCGACGCCATTGGTGCACGTGCTCGGGGGTGAACGTCTCCTCGCCGAAGGCGCGGAACGCTTGCACGAGCTTGCGCTGCTTGTCAGTCAATTCGAAATCCACGTGGTGCCTTCTTTCCTCCGAAACGCCCCAGCGCCCGCGTGCGTTCCCGCAGACCCTGCAGCGCTGCAATCAGGGATTACTTGTTACCAGTATACTGAGACAGCCCTACCGCATCACCCCCAAATCGGCCGAATTAACCAAAAGCATGGACGGAACCGTCGATTTGCACCCACACTGCCCGGCATATGGCCAACAAATCGGTGAACCTGTGAGTGAAACCCTCTGGGCATGACAAAAATAGTGAGCGACCATCAAGTATAAATAATTGTCCATGGCAACAAATATTAGAGTATGTGAGTATAACGACAGGAGAAAACCACCCACCATAAAGGAAAGGAGAACCGTCGTATGACCGTCACTGAGAAACTCAATGGCTACGGCCCGCTTGCGGGCATCAAAGTGGTCGAGATGTGCACGTACGTCGCAGCTCCCGCAACCGTCAGAGTATTGTCCGAAATGGGCGCCGAAGTTCTGAAGATCGAATCGTTCGACGGCGATATCCAGCGCACGCAAGGTCCGGGCTTCGGCTGCGATCTGACCGACACCGAGGATCCGACCATCGACCTCAACAACACCAACAAGAACTGGATCTCCCTCAACTTGAAATCCGAGGAAGGTCTGGCCATCGCGAAGAAGATGATCGGCGAAGCAGACATCTTCATGAACAACATGCGCACGGCCGCCCTGGAGAAGCTGGGCCTCGACTACCCCACGCTGTCCGCCGAGTTCCCCGGTCTTATCTGGGCTCAGATGCGCGGCTACGGCGAGTTCGGCGAGTTCGCACACTCCCCCGGCTACGACGCTGTGTGCTGGGCTGCCCGCGGCGGCGTCGCGGGTACCTTCTGCGAGAAGGGCACGTCGCCGGCCATTCCTCCCCAAGCGTTCGGCGATTACAACACCGCGACCATGATGGCCGCCGGCATCTTGGGGGCGCTGGTGAACAAGCTGCGCACGGGCAGGGGCGACAAAGTCGTCGTCAACCTGTACCACTCCGCCATCTGGGGCGGCAGCATCGCCGTGTGCGCGCAGCAGTTCGGCGCCGACTACCCGAAGACGCGCAAGGACGTGCCGAACCCGTTCAACAACACGTACAAAACCGCGGACGACAAGTGGATCTACATCTGCCAGCCGCAGCATAACCGCTATTACAACGACATGATGAAGATCATCGGCCGCGACGACCTGGTCGACGATCCGCGCTACGCCACGGTTGAGAACCTCAAGGAAAAGCACCTGCAGCCGGAGCTCATCGAGATCCTCGAAGGCGGATTCGTCCAGAAAACGCTCGACGAGTGGCTGCCCATCCTGGCCGAATGGCAGGTGCCCAGCCAGAAGGTCTTCCGTTACACCGACATCGTCAAGGACGAGGAGGCGTACGTCAACGACGCTATCCGCAAGGTGAACTACCAGGCCTTCGGCGAGCGCGCGCTGCCCACCACCCCGATCCGCTACGCGAACTTCGGCGATCCCCCGGTGGTGCTGTCCAAGCCCATCGGCTACCACACCGCCGAGTACCTGCACAAGTACGGCTACACCGATGAGCAGATCGCCGAGATGGAAGCCGCCGGTGCCGTCAAGTGCTATCACGGCGAGGAAGTGCCGGACGTCATCTTCAAGTCCGAGCGCCAGCTCGCCGGCGAGGCTCCCTGCAACTGGTAGACCTCCGACCGCCAAAAGAACCGCAGCGGATTGCTGCGGTTCTTTTTTGCGCCGGGCCCCGTCGCCCGCTTTGGCTGAAGCGCCTGCGGCTACCCCAGGCGCTTCAGCAGCTCGACCATGTCCTCGCCCAGCTGGCGGGCGTAGGCGAACGCCGTCGCGTCGTCCTGGACGCGGCGCCAGCGGATGCGGCCCTCCTCGTCCAAACCGGCGAACTGGGACGCAGCCGTGCCGTTTGCCTTCACGGGCCCCTTCGGACGCGGATGAACGACCAGCATCTCATGAGTGGCGAAGAAGCGGTCCAGCACGCCGAGCGTCTCCTCGGCACCGCAGTCGACGAGCCCCGACGTGGTCACTGCCCCGCCCGCCTTGCCCTTGAGCGCGTTGGCGACCATATGCAGCGGGCGCGTGCGGTCGATGAACGTCTTGGTGCGTGCCGACACGTTCGCAAAGTAGTCCGGCGAGCCCACGATAATGCCGTCGGCCGCCTTCATCTTCGCCACGAGGCCGTCCATGTCGTCCGACAGCGTGCAGGCCGGCTTCGCCAAGCAGGCGTTGCACCCGATGCAGTAGCCGATGTCCAGCCGGGCGAGCTCCACGAGCTCGGTCTCGGCCCCCGCTCCCTGCGCCGCGTCGAGCGCCGCTTGCAGCAGGGCGGCCGTCCCCTTGCCCGGCCGGTGGCTTCCGTTGATGGCCAGAATGCGCATGTTCTCGTCCTCTCTCTAAATGCGAAGCGCCCCCGACCCGCAGAGCGGTCCGGGGGCGCCAAAACGCGGGCGCGTGCGCGCGCCGTGCGCCTTACAGGTTGTGGAACTGGTACTTCTCCGGGTTGTCCTTCACGTCCTGCTTGTTCTTCGGGTTCATCTTGCCGACGCCCATCTGACCGTCGTTCGTGTTGGAGGCCAGAACCTGGTTGCGGTTCTCCATCTTGACGACGTTCTCGAAGCTGGTGCCGTCGAGGGAGGCCTGCAGGCACTCCTTCGTGAGGCGCAGACCGAACGGGGCGGTGGCGTCGCACATCTGCTGAGCGAATGCCACGGCCTCTTCGACCACGTCGTCGTCGGCGACAACCTTGTTGGCGAAGCCCCACTCCAGCAGCTTCTCGGCACCGAAGCGGTTGGGGTTCATGAGGATCTCGCAGGCGCGGGCGTAGCCGACGATCTTCGGCAGGAAGAACGCGCCGCCCATGTCGGTGCCGGTGTAGCCGATGGACAGGTAGCCGGCGTTCATCTTGAACGACTCGCCCAGCACGCGCATGTCGCACGCGCAGGAGATGGACAGGCCGCCGCCCACGGCGTAGCCCTTGAGGGCGCCGATGATGGGCTGCTCGCAACGGCGCATGTTGATGATCTGGTCGGAGCACATGCGCTGCATGATGTAGAAGTCGCGCTGGATGCGGCCCATGTCCTCGGGCGGATCGAGCGCCAGGTCGTTCAGGTTGAAGCCGGCGCAGAAGGACTTGCCCTCGCCCGTCAGCACGATGACGCGGCAATCCTTGTCCATGCGCACCTTGATGAGGAAGTCGTTGAACTCGGCCATCTGGGCGTACGACATGGCGTTGAGGTTCGCGGCATCGTTGAAGCTGCACACGTACACCGGGCCGCGACGGTCGATGATGAGCTTCTCATAGTCGTACTCGAACTCCGGCAGATGGTAATCCTCTTGATACACGCTCATTGGCACTACCCCTTTCCCTGTGGTTTCATATCATTCGCTTCTTAGGCGCCGCGTCGGGGACGAGCGCTCGGCGAGGCCGTGTTCACGACCCTTCTTTATGATCGCCCCAACAACGCGATTAATCTACGGACAATAGACTGATACTGTCTAAGATATGAAATGCTCAGCCAACATATCCTTAATTTTGTCCTATTAATTGCAGAAAACGGGAACGAGAACCTTTGAGACTCATGTTCCGATCAAAAAGATAACCTCATCCAGTCCTGCGCTGTCCATAATGAAATATATTCTATGATCAGGCTTTTTTTCTATCGATAGACTTTGGCTATCGACGCATAGGAAGTTCCTATCGGTATACCCACAAATACCGATCATCGACCATCATCTTCGGGTTTACAATAAATGGCACGAACCACGACGTGCGAGCATAGAGCATGTCGCCCGGCGCATCGCGTCAACGCGCTGAGCCGGACACGAGGGGGCCCGTCGAAGCGGGCAGCAGATCGAGTTCATGCGGAACATCCGGCGGGGGACGTCGGGTGAGAGAAGCGAGCTGTCATCAAGAGAGGACTCAGGGGCGATGATTACCGATCTCAAAATCAATGCGGAGAGAAAGCAATTCTACTACGAGAAAGGATACTGGACCGAGAAGACCCTCGGCGACGTATGGGCCGACCGCGTCGCCTCCCATCCGGAGCGCACGTACGTCAGCGACGACCAGGGATCGTCCTACACGTACGGCGAGATAGACGACAAGGCGGCGCGCCTGGCAGCATGGCTCGTCGAGCAAGGGGTGGCCCCCGGGGACGTGGTCACGTTCCAAATGCCTACGTGGGCGGAGTTCTGCATCGTCTATGTGGCAGCCCTCAAGGCCGGCGCGGTCATGCACCCTCTTCCGCGCAACTTCAACGACGCCGACCTCGTCTACGGCATGAACCTCGTGGGCTCGAGGGCGTTCATCTGCCCCACCAAAGTGGCGAAGGTCGACTTCGAGAGCCAGATTTTGAGCATCGTCGACCAGATACCGACGCTGGGACCTGTGGCGCTCGTGGACAAGGCGGCGCCGAAGCACTCCGAGCTGCCCACGGTCGCGGAGATATGCGCGCGCTATGAGCCAATTGAATACCCCCCCCCCCATCACGTCTGACGACGTAGCCTGCATCCTGTCCACGTCCGGCACCACGGGCAAGCCCAAAGCGGTGCTGTTCACGCATAACAACCTCATCTTCTCCGAGCGGTCGTTCGTAAAGGGTACCGAGCGAACGGCGGACGACGTCATGTTCATGGCATCCCCGCTCAACCACGCCACCGGGTTCTTCCACGGCCTCATCTCCCCCATGATCCTGGGCGGGCGCACGGTGCTGCAGCAGGACTTCCGTCCCGCGCAAGCCATCGAGCAGATGAACCGCGAGGGCTGCACCTGGTCGATGGGTGCGACGCCGTTCATCTACGACATGCTCAAGTGCATCGAGTTCGAGGACGGCCCGCGGTTCGAAACACTGCAGCTGTTCCTCTGCGGCGGCGCACCGGTGCCCGGCAACCTCGTGCAGTGCGCGCACGGCCACGGGGTCATGCTCGCCGAGATATACGGGTCGACGGAAAGCTGCCCCCACATCTTCGTGCCCCCCGCGAAATGCCTCGAATGGAACGGAGCCTGGTCGGGCATCCCCTTCCCCGGCATCGAGGTGCGCATCGTGGACGGCGACCGCAACGACGTGCCGCGCGGCGAGCAGGGCGAGGAGATCTCGCGCGGGCCGCACCAGTTCGTGGGCTACCTCAACGCCAAGGAGCGCACCGATCGCGCGCTCGACGACGACGGCTGGTTCTACAGCGGCGACCTCGGCTACATGGACGAAGAGGGGCGCATCCGCATCAACGGGCGCAAGAAGGAGATCATCATCCGCGGCGGCGAGAACATCTGCGCGCGCGAGATCGACGACGATCTGATGGGGTGCCCCGGCGTGGGCGAGACGGCCACCATCGGCATGCCCGACGAGCGCCTGGGCGAGCGCATCTGCACCTTCGCGGTGCCCGTCGACGAGCGTCGCCCCACCGTGGAGGACGTGACGGCCTACCTGGCCGAGAAGCACGTGGCCAAGCGCCTGTGGCCCGAGCGCATGGAGTACATCGACGAGATCCCGAAGACGGCCACCGGCAAGGTGAAGCGCTTCGAGCTGGCCAAGGAGCTGGCGAAGCGCATGGAGAACGAGTAGGGAAACAGAGAAACCGCAGACGATCCGAAGAAGGCCGGGGCAAGCGCCCCGGCCTTCTCGCATGCAGAGGCATCGACAGGGTGTCATCCTGAGCGGAGCGCGAGCGAATCGAAGGATGACACCCTGTCGCGCCTCCTGCGCTCAGGACGGCAGCTTGCCGGACTGCGCGAGGTATTCCAGCTGGGCTTGGATGTTGATGCGCGCGGCCGGATCGAGGCGCGCGTCCACGTCCTGGTACACGGCCTCGATGATGCGGTCGACGTCGAGCCCGGCGCCCGCCTCCGAGGCGGCGCGCACGCGCTCCAAGCGATCGAGGCGATGACGGTAGACCCGGTCGATGGCTTCGAGCGGATGATCGATAAGCGGCCCATGGGCCGTCAGCAGGCGCGCGACGTTGCGCTCGACGACCGTGGCGCGCAGACGCTCGAGGCTTTCCAGGTACGCCGCCAGGCTGCCATCGGGCCAGCAGATGAGCGTGGAGCTTTGCTTGAACAGCATATCCCCCGTCATGACGGACGCGTCGGAGGGCATGAGGAAGCCCACGAGATCGCTCGCATGCCCCGGCAACGGAACCGCTTCGAGGCGCGGCGCGCCGGCACCGAGATCGAGCGGCCCGTCGGGCAGCGTGCCGCTCCGGCGCGACAGCACCGGCGCTCCCGTCATCGCCGCGAAGCGCTCGGCGCCTTCCGCATGGTCGGCATGGTCGTGCGTCAGCAGGACGGCGGCCACCTCGTGCCCGTCCTCGGCGCAGGCGCGCTGCACGGCGCGCAGATGCGGCGCGCTGTCAGGGCCGGGATCCACCACGACGCACGCGGGCGAGCCCGGATCGGCCAGGATCCAGGTGTTCGTGCCGAGGTACGTGAGAGGCGACGGGTTGTCGGCGAGGATCACGCGCGCATGAGCCGACACGCGCCGGCTTCCCCACGAAGCCCGACCCGTCGCGACGACGGGGCGCTGCATCACGGCAGCCTGCATGTCAGCACCGCCCTTCCCCCTTCGCGCACGGCGGGTTCCAGCATCACGCGGCCCGTCTCCTCCACGCCTGCCGCGAACGACTCCACGCCGGGCGCATGCAGGAGGTGCGCCAGGTTGTAGGCCGTCGGCGGCACGAGGCGCACTAAACCCTGCGCGGCGCGGTCGAACATGGCCTGCGGATCCACCCATCCGGCACGATCGGCCTCGCTGGTGCGGCTGTCGGGCTCCTGCCCTGTGGGCGCGAGCGCGGCGAAAAAGTAGGTGTCGTAGCGGCGCGGCTCGAACTCCGGCGTCAGCCAATGCGAACGCAAGCCCAGCAGATCGGCGCGCAAGGCGAGGCCGTGGCGCTTCAGCACGTCGGCGAGCGAGGTCTCGTGGGATACGAGCCGGCGGCGCTCCTCGGCCCATGCGGGCTCGGAGGCGTCCAGCGAGCAGACGCCGCGCTCGTCGCCGGCCAGCAGCACGCCGCACTCCTCGAACAGCTCGCGGGCGGCCCGCCGTC
>NZ_GL622579.1:295290-315450 GCF_000185625.1 Eggerthella sp. 1_3_56FAA | reverse complement strand
CCGTCACCACGCGGCGCGCCACGTCGGCGCTGGTGCCCATGCGACGCGCCCAAACCTCCTCGTCGGGGCCGATCCACGAGCACCGCGCGCCGTCGTCGGCGGGATCCACGCCCCCGCCCGGGAACACCACGGCCTCCGGCACGAACGCCATCGTCGCCGCCCGGCGCAGCATGAACACCTCGCGCGGGCTGCGCACCAGCATTACCGTGGCCGCCAGCCGCGGCACGGCCGGAGCCGTCCCTGCGGCGCAGAACCCCTCGTAGGCGCGGGCCAGCTGCTCGCTCATCGGCACTTCGAGCATCTCGCCCGACCTCCACGCGTTCATAGCCCCGCCTCCTTGCGCATGCATACCATCCAGCTCGGTTCGCCCCTTCCGCGCGACGCGCGGAAGGAGTTTTCCTCATGGTATCACCGCGACAGAGCCAGCGCGTCGGACAACAGCTCGGCGATGTCCCGTACCGGCAGGGCATCGTCCTGGGACGCCAGGCCGTCTTCCAGCATGGACAGGCAGAACGGGCAGGCGGTGGCCACGGCGTCCGCACCGGTGTCGCGCGCCTGCTCGGCGCGCAGGACGTTCATGCGCCGCCCCTCGCGCTCCTCGAGCCACATGCGCCCGCCGCCCGCGCCGCAGCAGAAGCTCTTCTCGCGCGTCCGCTCCATCTCCACCACCTGGGCGCCGCACGCCTTCACCACCGCACGCGGCTCGTCGTACACGTCGGCGTAGCGTCCCAGGTAGCACGAGTCGTGGTACGTGACGCGCTCGAACGCCGCCTGCGCGCCCGCCCGCTCCGCGCCCGGCAGCCTCCCTTCGGCCACGAGCCTCTCGAGCAGCTGCGCGTGCCGCACCACTTCGAACCGGCCGCCAAGCTGCGGGTAATCGCGCTCCAGCGCCTGGGCGCAGTGCGGGCACTGCACGATGATCTTCTTCGCGCCGTAGGCGTTCAGCGTCTCGATGTTCTCGGTGGCAAGCTGGTAGTACAGAAACTCGTTGCCCATGCGCCGCGCCGCGTCGCCGCAGCACTTCTCCTCCGGGCCGATGACGGCGAAGTCCACGCCCGCATGCCTCAGCAGCGCCACGAGGGCGCGCGACACCTTGCGGTTGCGCGCGTCGTACGCTCCCGAGCAGCCAGGCCAGTACACGTACTCCGCCTGCGGACGGTCGGCCAGCGTGGGCACGTCGAGCCCCTCCGCCCATGCCATGCGGCTCTGCCACCCCAAGCCCCACGGGTTGCCGTTCGTCTCGAGGTTGCGGAAGGCCGCCTTAGCCTCCGACGGGAACGCGCTTTCCATCGACACCTGGTAGGTGCGCATGCCCACCACCTTCGGCACGTGCTCCAGCAGCGCCGGGCACGCCTCCATGCACGCGCCGCACGTAGTGCACGACCACAGCGCCTCGGGCGCGACCACGTCGCCCACGAGCGCCTTGTCCAGCACGGCCCGCTGCTCCTCGGTCGGCTCGAACGCTTCGCCCGCCGCTTCGGCCCGACGCTCGGCGCGCACGAGCGGCCCGCGCTCCCCCAGATGGGCGTCGAGCGCCTGCATCAGGTCCTTCGGCGACAGCGGCTTGCCGCTTCCGTGCGCAGGGCACACCGTTTCGCAGCGGCCGCAGCGCACGCACGCCTCGGCGTCCAGCAGGTCCTTCCATGTGAAGTCCTCCAGCTTTCCCACGCCGAACTCTTCCAGCTCCTCGTCCTCGAGGTCGACGTAGGACAGCGTCCCCTTCGGCTCAAGCGGACGGCAGTACACGGTGGCCGGGACCAGCAGCACGTGCACGAGCTTCGAGTACATCCAGTACGCCAGGATCCCGAAGGCGATGGCCATATGGAACCACCATAGAACCTGGTGCGCCGTCGACACCTGGGCGGCGCTCAAGCCTGCGAACAGCGGCGCGAACAGATTGCCGATGGGCGACCACGCGGCCCACGGATCGTTCGTACCCACGATGCGCAGCCCCTCCACGACGAAGCCCGTGACGCCGATGACCAGCAGCCATGCCAGCACAACGATGTCGGCCGGCTTCGTCTCGAGCGACGGGTTCCTGCCGGCCGCCCGCCGCACGATGCAGGCGACCATCGCGATGCAGAACGCCAACCCCGCGATATCGGTGCCGAGCGCCAGCACGTACAGGTAGTAGTCGCCCTTGGCGATGTCGAGCCCCAGGTCCACCTGCACCGCATAGCTCGCCGTGGCCACCACCATGACGGCCATGCCCACGTACATCCCGAGGTGCGCGATGCCGACGCCCCGCTCCTTCACGACGGTGACCTGCAAGAGCGCGTCCACGAACGCGCCCTTCAAGCGCTCGAGCGGGCGATCGCCGCGCTCAAGCGGTCGGCCGATCTTCCACAGGCGGTAGCGCCGCCAGAAGAAGTACGCGGCGACGACCAGCACCAACAGGAAGCAGGGGTACACGAGCCACGACCCCTCGATGTTCCACAGCGCCTCGCGCGAAGGCGTCGCCGCATCCATGCTAGGACGCCTTGCCCGCGCGGAAGGCCTCGGTCAGAAGAGGCACCGCCTCGAACAGGTCGGCCACGATGCCGTAGTCGGCCACCTTGAAGATGTCGGCCTGCGGGTCGTTGTTCACGGCCACGATGCACTTCGACGCCGCCGCGCCCGCCATATGCTGGATGGAGCCCGAGATGCCGCAGGCTATGTAGAGCGAAGGCGCGACGGTCTTGCCCGTCTGTCCCACTTGGAACTGGATATCGGTCCAGCCCTCGTCCACCGCGGGGCGCGAAGCGCCTACGGCGGCGCCCAGCACGTCGGCCAGCTCCTCCACGAGCGCGAATCCCTCCGCGCCCTTCGTGCCGCGCCCGCCCGACACCACGATGTCGGCCTCGGTCAGCTCCACGCGGCCCGACGCCCGGCGCACCACGTCGGCCACCGTCTGGCGCACGTCGCCGAACCCGTCGACGTGCTGCATGAGCACCGGAGCCGTGCGACCCTCGACGGGCGCGTCCGGTTCGAACGCCTTCGGGCGCACGGTGACCACCATTGGCCGCGCATCGGCGGCGAACGCCACGTCCGCGAGCACCTTGCCCGAGTACGGCTCGCGCGTGAACACGAAGCCTTCCTGCGCGTCGGCCTCGATGCCCACCACGTCGGCGACGAAGCCGGTGCCCAGGCGCTGCGCGAGCACGGGAGCCACGTCGAGCCCGGTGGCGCCGTCGGCGAGCAGCAGCGCCTCGGGCTGCCGTTGCGTGATCAGCGTCTCCAGCGCTGCGGCGTAGGCGTCGGTGGTGTAGGGATCCAGCGCCGGATCGTCCAGCACGAGCACGGCGTCGGCTCCCGCCGCGCCGAGCGGGTCGAGATCGACCTCGCCCAGCCCGCTGCCCAGCACGACGGCCGACACGTCCCCTCCGGCCTCTTCCGCCATTCGGCGGGCGGCAGCCAACATCTCGAACGTCACGCGCGGAAACGTCCCGTGCTTCGGCTCCGCGTATACCCATACTTCTGCCATGGATGCTCTCCCTTCCCGTCCTACCAGACCTTGGCTTCGGTTTCCAGCAGCTCCACCGTGGCGGCCACCGCTTCGGCGACCGTCTCGCCTTCCACGATGCGACCGCCCTGGCGCGCGGGCTTGGGGCGGTAGCGCACCACGCGCGTGCGGCGCGCCCGAGGATCGACGAGCGCGTCCTCTATGCCGAGGTCGGCCAACGTCCATACGGTGACGGGCTTCTTCTTCGACTGCATGATGGCGCGCACATTGGGATAGCGAGGCTCGGCCAGCCCCTGCTGCGCCGTGATCACGGCCGGCAATGCAACGTCCACCACGGCCACCCCGTCGTCGATCTCGCGGGTGGCGTGCGCGACGCCCGCCGCAGGGTCGACGTCGAGCGCCGTGACCACCTGCACGCACGGCAGGCCGCGCAGTTCCGACAAGCGCGGCATCGTCTGCGCGCCCGCCGTGTCGGCCGACTTGCAGCCGCCCAGCACGAGATCGGCCGGCACGCGTTCCAGCGCGGCGGCCAGCACGCGCGCCTTGACGGCAGCGTCCGCCTCGGCGAGCGCCGCGTCGTCGACCAGGTAACCCGCCGACGCCCCCATCGACAGCGCATGGCGCACCGCCGGCACGGCCTCGTCGCCGCCGACGCACACGACGGACACGTCGCCGCCGTGCTCCTCCGCCAGCTGCACGGCCCGCTCCACGGCGAACTCGCTGTACGGGTCGATGACGAGCGTCTGCCCCTCCGTGAGCGCCCGCCCTTCGGCGTCGACGCCCACCTCCGCTTCGGTGTCGACGGTTTGCTTGATGCAGACTGCGATGTCCATAGCCGCTGCCCTCCTCGCTTTCGCGTGCGCCGCCCTGCGACGCCGCACTCCTCCTAGTATTCCTTCAGCACCGATTTCGCGATAAGCGAGCGCTGCACCTGGCTCGTGCCCTCGACGATGGTGAACGACTTCGCGTCGCGGTAGTAGCGCTCCACCGGATAATCCTTGCACAGGCCGTAGCCGCCGAATATCTGCACGGCCGTCTCAGCCGCTTTCACCGCCGCCTCCGAGCAGTACACCTTCGCCACCGACGCCGTCTTCATCATCGTCTGGATGTCGCCGCCGAACGCCGATGCCGCCTGGTCCAACAGCAAGCGGGACGCTTCCAGCGTGATCTCCATATCGGCCAGCATGAAGCGGATGGCCTGCAAGTCCGCGATATGCTTTCCGAACTGGATGCGCTCCTTCGCATAGGCGGCCGCGGCCGCGAGCGAGGCGGCCGTCACGCCGGTGGCCAGCGCCGCCACGGCCAAGCGGCCGCGGTTCAGCGTGTGGTGCGCGATGGCGAACCCGTCGCCCACCTCGCCCACCACGGCTTCGGGTCCCACGTGCATGTTCTCGAAGTACAGCTGGGAGGTCACTGAGCCGCGCAAGCCCATCTTGTCCTCCTTGCGGCCGATCACGAGGCCGGGCGTGTCGCGGTGCACGATGAAGCACGACGGCTTCGACTGCCCGTCCTCCACCACGCGCGCGAACACGGTGAACCAGTCGCCCACCGCTCCGTTCGTGATGAATATCTTGCCGCCGTTGATGGTGTAGCCATCGCCGTCGGGCAACGCCGTCGTGGAGATGGCGGAGATGTCCGAGCCGGCGTTCGGCTCGGTCAGCGCGAAGCAGATCTTCGCCTCGCCAGCCGCCAGCGCGGGAAGGATGGCACGTTGCTGCTCGGCGGATCCCGAGAACACGAGCGCGTCGGACCCGATGGCCGATATGAGGATCATGAGCGCCACGGCCGGCGATTCGCGCGCGATGCGCTCGATCACCTGCACCCAGCAGTGCATGCTCACTTCCACGCCGCCGTGCTCCTCGCCGTAGGCGAGCGCGAACAGCCCCTGCTCCACGAACAGCTCGTAGATGTCCTGGGGAAACTCGTCCTCTTCGTCGATGGCAGCCGCACGCTCGGCCACCACGTCGACGCACAGGTCGTCCACCATAGAAAGGATCATGCGTTCCTCTTGCGTCAGCTCGTACATGCAGCCCCTTCCCCGCGCGAAACGGCCGCCGCACCCGGAAGGGGCGGCGATCCATTCCTATTTCCTATTGATTCCCCTTTAAATAATAGGTTCCGTCTATCGCTTGCCTACGGTCAAAACGACCTCCCTGGGCATATAGACTGGTCAAACGAGTTTGTTTGTTGGCCTTCATGTCATCCAACTCGTCGATTTCGCAAGAACTCGACGGTTCATCACACCTGCGGAATTCAAAACCGCACACTCGCGGCAAAATAGCCGGTCAATCCGCGCCGACGCTGCTCTATGATCTTTACAGCAAGAAACCCCGCGCGAAGGAGCATCCCATGGCCGGATCGGTACGGCAGATCATAGAAGTCCCCTGCACCGTCGAGGCGCTCGAGCGCTCGGAGGCGCTTTCGCAGCTCGCACCCGAAGCGTTGACCGCGCTCGGCGCGGAATCGATCGACGGCGACGCCCTCGGCGTCGAGGCGGCGGCCCGCGTGGACGCCGCAATCGAGGCGTGCCTGGCGGCCTACGACCCTCGGGGCGTGTACAAGCTGTTCAACCCCGCCATCTGCACGCTGCCGCCCGAGTACTCGGAGCCGGCCATCAAGCTGGTGGGCACCATGATGATGTTCCACGGCCAAAGCGTCTACGAGCGCCTGCGCCGCGCTGCGCACTGCGCGCTCATGGCCGTGACCATCGGCCCCGACAACCCCGCCGCGCTGCCCGCCGACGCCGACGAGCTCGACCGCGCGCTGGCCGACGCCTGCGCCCGAGCGCTCGTGGAAAGCGCGGCCGA
The DNA here is from genome assembly GCF_000185625.1 of Eggerthella sp. 1_3_56FAA. Lineage (NCBI taxonomy): Bacteria > Bacillati > Actinomycetota > Coriobacteriia > Eggerthellales > Eggerthellaceae > Eggerthella > Eggerthella sp. 1_3_56FAA. The sequence goes on along the minus strand of NZ_GL622579.1, from coordinate 309,201 downwards.
CCACGTGAACGCCGCCATCGTGGCCGCGGCTATGGAAGAGGGCCTCTACACCGACGATCGCCTGAGCCCCGGCATGGGCGACTTCCCGCTGGACACGCGCTCGCAGTTCGTGTTCTACACGCAATCCGAGAAGCGCCTGGGTCTGAAGCTGGGCAAGGACGGCGTCTTCGAGCCGCGCTACAGCACGGTGGGCGTCATCGGGCTCTACGACCCGTCGCACAAGGGCCGCAAGCGCGCCTGCGGGCGCTGCAAGTACCGCTCGTACTGCTCCATCCGCGCCATCGGCATGACTTGCCACGGCGGCAAGGGCTCGTTCAAGTAGAACCTGCCGGCCCAGCCCGATATCCCGAGCGGGCGCTCCGCTCGGGACGACACGCAAAACGCCCCGGCCGAAGCCGGGGCGTTCTTTCTTGCTTGTTGCAGCGTCGGGTTAGATCGTGTACAGGTAATCGGGATCCTCGACGACCTTCGCGTACTCCTTGAGGATGCCGCGACCGGAGATGTGCACCATGATCTCCACCGTGCCGCCGCCGATCTGGAAGCCGCGGCAGTCCAGCATGAGGCGGGACACGCGGGTCTCGTCGGTGAAGCCGAGGCCGCCCATGAGCTGCAGCGCGCGCGAGCAGCAGTCGGTGAGCGCCGGAGCGCCGTAGCGCTTGAGCATGGCGGCGTCGTTGTTCACCGGGATGCCGTTGTCCATCTTCCAGCAGGTGCGATACAGGAAGTTACGCGTGTTCGAGAGCTCGATCTGCATCTCGACGATGTGCTCCTGCACGAGCTGGTAGGTCTTGATGCCCTTGCCGAACTGCATGCGCTCGTTGGTCCAGGCGCACGCGTCCTCCATGGCGGCCTGCGCCTCGCCGAGCAGCTCGGCCAGAAGCACGCAGCGCTCCCACTCGAAGTTCTTCATGAGCTGGTAGAAGCCCTTGCCCTGGATGCCCAGGAGGTCGGTCTCGTCGATGACCACGTCGTCGAAGTGGATCATCGCGAAGGGCATGATCTGCATGCCGATCTTGTTGAGCGGCTCGATGGTGACGCCCGGCGCGTTCGCCGGCACCAGGTACATGGACATGTTCTTGTTCTCGCGAGACGGATCCTCGTCCTTGCACACCACGATGAAGCCGTCAACGTGCTCGCCCTGGGTCACCCAGGTCTTCACGCCGTTGATGTGCACCTTGCCGTCGCCCGTGCGGGTGGCCAAGCACTCCATGCCCTGGTTGTCAGAGCCCGCTTCGGGCTCGGAGATGGCCAGGCAGTACGGCGGGTAGCCGTTCTCCTTGTAGTAGTCCATCGCGAACTTGATCTGCTCCGGCGTGCCGAATTCGCACACGTCGAACATGATGAGCAGGTTGGGAGCCATGGGGATGTTGCCGCCGGCATGGTTGAGCTCTTCGATGATCATGGCCATCGTCTGATGGTCGACGGGCTTTCCACCGTGTTCCTCGGGCAGGCCGTACATGCCCCAACCCGAATCGACCCACGCCTTCGCCACTTCGGGAGCGATGCCGCGGTTCTTGTAGCCGGCCGCGATGACCTCCTCCGTCAGGTTCTCCTTGGCCCACTCGCGGATGCCCTTCTTGATGCGGAGCTGTTCCTCGGTGTATGCGAAATCCATGCTTCCTCCTTAACGTTTTCCCTATATTCGAAACACGCAAGCGTGTTTGAACCCTTATGCGGGATGCCGACCTTGCAGCGATGCGGCATCTCCGCTTCGATCCGGGAGCACGCGGTCAAGCGCGCTCCCGGCAGTGCCCGATCGTTCGCGCCTACAGCGCCATCGAAGCCTGGTAGCCGCCCTTGACGGCCTCAAGAGTGCGGTAGACCTTGCCGGCCGGCGTGGTCGCGTCGCCGATGAGCTTGGCGTTCGGGAACGCCTTCGCGATCTCGTCGTAGAGCTTGGTGTTCTGCTCGACGCCCAGCGACGTGAGCACGGTGTCGCACTCGATGAGCTGCTCTTCGCCGGTCTCCACGTTCTGAACCTTCGCGCCCTTCTTCGTGACCTCGACGAGCTTGGTCAGCGGCATGAGTTTCACGCCCTTGGACTTCACCAGGTTGATGGTGGGGTTCTTGTCGATGATGCCGATGCCGTTGCCCATCTTCTTGGCCTCTTCGATGACCGTGATCTCACGGTTCTCGCACATGGCCTCGGCAACTTCCAAGCCGGCGAAGCCGCCGCCCACGACCACGACGCGCTTGCCCACGATGGCGGTGGGGCCGGATGCCATGTTCAGGCCCATGCGCATGAAGCCGACGGTGCCGCCCTGCGCCTTGATGGCCGCCACGGCCGCCTTCCACAGCATGCCCTTGCCCTCGGGCACCTTGCCCGCGCACATCTCCTTGATGTCCTCGGACTTCACCACGTTCTTGCCGTCGATGCCGGGCACGTCCAGCGAGATGATGCCGCCGCCGGGCGAGACGATGACCTCGTCGGGGTTGAGCGCCTTCACCGTGTCGACGTCGACGTAGGTGTTCAGCTTCAGCTCGATGTTCGGGTGCAGCTTCATCTCCTCGTTCCAGTAGGACACGAGCGGCTCGATCTTGGCGTTCAGCACCTGCGCCATGCCCAGCAGGCCGGCGACGCGGTCGGACTTGTCGAGCACGGTCACCTTGTGGCCGCGCACGGCTGCGACGCGAGCGGCTTCCAGGCCGCCGGGGCCGGCGCCCACCACCACGACGTGCTTTTTCGCCTCGGCCGGCTTGTCCTCGGGCAGACCCACCTCGACGCCTTCCCACACGTTGGCGTTGACGGAGCACTGGCAGGGCTTGCCGATGAAGATGTTGTCCAGGCAGCGGCTGCACACGATGCAGGGGCGAACCTGCTCGGGATGGCCCGCGGCCACCTTGGCGGCCGTGTCGGGATCGGCGATGAACTGGCGAGCCATGCCCACCGCGTCGCCGTAACCCTGGGTGACCACCTTGTCGCACATGTCGAGCGTGTTGATGCGGGTTCCGGGGAACACCGGTTTGTCGGTGACGGTCTTCACCTGCTTGGCGAGGTCGATGAACTCGCCTTCGGGAACGATCTGGTTCGCCACGGGACGCGGAGCCTCGTGGAAGCCGGCCTGCACGCTCCAAGCGTCCACGCCGTGCTTCTCGACGATCGGGATGATCTCGAGGGTGTCCTCGATGCGGTTGCCGTTCGGCATGAGGTCGTCGGCGGAGATGCGCACCAGGATGGGCATGTCGTCGCCGCAGGTCTTGTGGATCTCGTCGACGATCTCGCACAGGAAGCGGGCGCGGTTCTCGGCGCTTCCGCCGTACTCGTCGGTGCGATGGTTGGAGTACTTGGACAGGAAGCGCATCACCATGTAGCCGATGCCGGCATGGATCTCGATGATGTCGATGCCGCTGTCCTTGGCGCGCTTGGCCGCTTCGCCGTACTGCTTCACCACGACGGCGATCTCTTCTTTGGTGTATTCGCGCTCGGGCATGCCCACGAACGGGCCGCTGGGAACGTCTTTGGACGGAGCGTAGGACAGCAGCGGGTCGGAGCCGCTCGCACGCCACTCGTAGCACAGCTGCAGCTGCGCGGCCACCTTCGCGCCATGCTTATGGCACGCCTCGGCGACGCGCTGCCAACCCGGGTTGAACTCGTCGGACCAAATGCCGCAGGCTCCGGTGGTGGTGTGATACTTCGGCTCGGTATCGAAGCAATCGCAGATGTACGCGCTGCCGACCTCGATCAGGCCCACGCCGCCCTTGGCGCGCTGCTCGTAGAAGTCCACCAAGTCGTCCGAAATATGATAGTTGTCGACCTTCTCGATCGTCATGGGCAGCATGACGAACCGGTTCCTGATCTCCACCCCGCCGATGCTGAACGGTTCCAGCAGCTTCTGATACTTTGCCACGATGCAAACCCCTTTCCGCTTTTGAACAGTGCCAAGCGTCTCTCTGCGCGATTGGCGCGAGGTCGATCCGTGCGAACTATCCCTCTCGAAGAGCACGGTTTCCTCGTTGCCATCATTGTAGGCTCCGCAAAAGGACGATACGATGGACAGTATTTCCATATTGGTAAGTCATCGTGAAAAAAGTCTCCCAATATTGCTTAGGATGAGTCTCTTTTTACCAGGAATATCCCCAAATCGCCCCTTCTCGACCGGAAGAGTCGAAGTTTATCACTGCACATATTTTGAAGTTTGTCCTAGAAATGTACGAAAACGCGACGTATAATAGCCGTGGCACAATCATCATTACCGAGAGCGAGGCCCGACTCCATGAACGCGCTCAGCACGATGCTCCTCATCGCCGACACCTTCGTCGCGCTATGCGACGAGATGCCGCTCAAGAAGGTGTCCATCAGCGACATCATCGAGCGAACGGGAAAGAACCGCAAGACGTTCTACTACCACTTCGAGAACAAGGACTGCCTTATCACGTGGATCTTCCGCTACGACCTCGGTCAGGAGCTCAAACGCCGCTTCCCCGAAAGCACGCTCGTGTACGAGACCGGTGCGACCGACTCCTCCGCGCAGTTCCCCTTCTACATCCTGCAGAAGTCGGGCGTGCGCTCGCTCGATCACGCCGAGTTCTTCGACTGCTTCGCCCATGTGCTGGAAGCGAAGCGCAACTTCTACACCCAGGCTCTCGCCGACACGAACCCCTACTCGCTGCGCAACTACCTGTACCACCTGTACCTGCCCGCGCTGCGCAACGACATCGACCTCATCTTGGCGAACCGCTACCTGCCCCAGGAGAACATCCAGTTCTTGGCCGAGTTCTACACCTGCGCGTTTCTGTACTACTTCATCCGCAAGTGCGACCAGCCCGGCGCCGATCGGCTGACCGGGCAGGCCGGCCCCTTCGCCAACATCATCCACAGCTCCCTCGAGGCGCAGATCAAGGAAGCCCAGCTTCGCCGCAACCTGTAATTCATTCGCACCCTGCCATCCTGAGCGGCGCTAGCGGGAAGACTCGCGGCTAGCGCCGCACGAGCTCCTTCGGCTCCGCACCTTCGGTGCTGCGCTCAGGATGGCAGGGTGCGGCGCGCATTCAGGCGAGGAACTTCGGCGGCAGCGCGCCCGCTCCCAGCTCGCGCACGGCAGCGCTCATCGGCTGCAGGTGCGCCCCCACGAGCATCTTCGACGTCGCGTGCGCCAAGAGCCTGCCTTCGGCGTCGCGCAGCTCCGCTTCACATAGGCACATGGTGCGCCCGCGCTTGACGACCCGACCCTCCACGACGACCAGTCCCGGCCCCGACGCACGCAGGTTGGACGCGTTCAAATCGACTGTGGTAAAGCCTTCGTCCTCGTCGAGCGAGCAGTACAGCGCCCAGTACGCAGCGCAATCGAGAAGCGACGCGTACGCGCCGCCGTGCGCGCCGCCGAACGCGTTGAGGTGCTTGCGCTCCAACACGGCCTCGACCGTGCACGCCCCCTCCGAGAGCGCCGTCAACCTGATGCCCAGCAGCTCGAAGTACGGCGAACGGTTGATCAGCTCCATCACCGCATCCACGTGCCTCGGATTCACCTGCGCCATATCACGTCCTTCCCTCGACGCCCTGCGTCGCTGCGCTTGCGCGGACTTTCTTTCATGGTAGCAAGCGAGAAGATGCAGCGACATGGGCAAACCCCGCCGTTCGAGTCGTTGTCGAACGCCCGCGGATCGCAGCACCTCGGGCGCGCCGGCCTGCCCCCTCCCGAAAACGACGGCGGCCCGTCCGAAGACGGGCCGCCGCTGCCGGTTCGCTTCGCGCGCTAGCGACGATGCTCCTGCTTATCGTTGAGCAGGCGGTTCAGCGCGTTGAGGTAGGCCTTCGTGGACGAGACGATGATGTCGTTGTCCGCGCCGCGGCCCGTGTACACGCCGCCGTCGGGCGCGGTCACGCGGATGGTCACCTCGCCCAGCGCGTCGATGCCGCGCGTGACGGACTGCACCGAGAACTCGGTCAGCTCGTTGTCCACCTGCACGATCTTGTTCACGGCCTTGTACACCGCGTCGATCGGACCCGTGCCGTACTCGCAGGCAGTGACCACCTGGTCGGCCGCGTTGCGCAGCGTGACCGTGGCCGTCGGGGTCAGCGGGAAGCCCGTGCTCACCTGCACGCCCTCAAGCGCGTAGAGGGCGCTCTCGTTGCGGTCGCGCTCGTTCACGAGGCTCTCGAGGTCCTCGTCGTACACTTCCTTCTTCTTGTCGGCCAGGTTGAGGAACGCCTCGTACACCTGGTCGAGCGCCTCGCCCTCCAGCTCGTAGCCCAGCTCCTCCAGACGGTGCTTCAAGGCCGCATGCCCCGAGCGCGCCGTGAGCACGATCTGGCTCGTGCCCGCGCCCACGTCGGCCGGGTCGATGATCTCGTAGGTGTCGCGCTTCTTCAGCACGCCGTCCTGATGGATGCCGGAGGAGTGCGCGAAGGCGTTCGCGCCCACGATGGCCTTGTTGGCCTGCACGTTCATGCCGGTGATGGACGACACGAGGCGGCTCGCCTTAATGAACTCGCGCGTGTTGATCTCGGTGCAGGCGTCCAGCTCGTCGCCGTGCATCTTGATGCCCATGACCACTTCTTCCATGGCCGTATTGCCCGCGCGCTCGCCCAAGCCGTTGATAGTGCATTCCACTTGGGTTGCACCGTTCTTCACGCCAGCCAGCGACAGCGCGGTGGCCATGCCGAGGTCGTTGTGGCAGTGCACCGACACCGTGGCCTTCTCGATGCCGTCCACGTGGTCCATGAGGTACTTGATGCGCGCGCCGAACTCCTCGGGCAGCGAGTAGCCCGTGGTGTCGGGGATGTTCACCACCGTGGCGCCGGCCTTGATGACGGCTTCGATGACGCGCACGAGGAAGTCGTAGTCGGAGCGGCCCGCGTCCTCGGCGTAGAACTGCACGTCCTCGACGAAGTTGCGGGCGTACTTCACGCACTTGACCGCACGCTCGACGCACTCGTCCTCGGTAATGCGCAGCTTGTCGCGCAGGTGGCTCGGGCTCACGCCGATGCCGGTATGGATGCGCGGACGCTTGGCGTACTTGAGCGCGTCGGCCGCGGCGTCGATGTCCTTCTCCACCGCGCGCGTGAGGCCGCACACCGTTGCCTGGTCGCCTGCGAGCTCCGCGATGCGGCGGACGGACTCGAAGTCGCCGGGGCTCGAGATGGGGAAGCCCGCCTCGATGACGTCCACGTTGAGCCGGAGAAGTTGACGCGCCACGACCAGCTTCTCCTCGGTGTTCATGGAGGCGCCCGGCGACTGCTCGCCGTCGCGAAGCGTCGTATCGAAGATGTTGATCTTGCGCGTCATATGCGTGTTCCTTCCTTCTCGGCTCGATATAGTTTGACTATCATAGCAAATATCCCAAGCGCTCTTCTCGGAATTCGCCCCGAACGCACCAACAAAAGCGGGAAAACGACGGGAAGACGCCTGACCCGAAAAAGGCTCGGCAAGCGCGGGGATCGCTTGCCGAGCCGTGATGCCGCAGCGTGCTCGGAGAGGAGGTCGCGCACGCTAGCAGGAGGGTGAGCTCGCTTTCGCGTCGGCCACGCCGTGGGCAGCCGCGTCGGCGTCGATGAGGTCGGTCGGCTTCGCCTTCATGATGAAGCGCTCGACGAGGATGAGGAAGGCCAGCGCGCCCAGCGCGATGACGCCGAGAAGCACCGCATACTCCACCCAGGAGGGCGCGTACCAGCTGGTCGCCGCCCACACGTCCATGCCGGAGGTAGCGGCCGACGTGCCGTCGATGAGACCCGGGCCGCCGAAGGTGTTCGGCGTGATGAACGAGCTGAACAGCAGCCACACGCGCTTGCAGAACACGCCCACCACCACGCACGCCGAGGAGAACACGATGAGGCCGGTCTTCTGGCGGTTCTTCGCGAACACGAGGATGGTGAACGGGATGAGCACGCCCACGATGATCTCGATCCAGAAGTACGGGGCCGTGGCGCCGAAGAACATCTGGGACAGCACGTGCCAGCCGCCCTCGGAACCGGGATAGCCCGTGGTCAGAAGCTCGCAACCCACCATGTAGCCGTCGACGGCGATGCAGGTGGCCAGAAGGCCCGCCAGCATGCCCATGAGCTTCTTCGACGTCTCCCAGATGCCGCGGCGGTTCATCCACGCCAGCGCGATGAGCAGAAGCGCCAGGCCGGAATCCATGGCCGAGGCCACGAACAAGGGGCCCATGATGGCCGAATGCCAGCCCTCGCGGGCGATCTGCAGGCCGAATATCCACGCCGTCACCGTGTGCACGAGGATGGCGATGGGCAGGGCGAAACGCGACACGATGGCGATCTTGGACTTGTCGGCTCTCTTCGAGGTCATGAAGTACAGGTAGACCAGGTTGATGACCAGGTAGCACGAGATGACGCAGATGTCCCAGAACAGAGGCGAGATGAAGTTCGGGGAAATGATCAGGTTGAAGATGCGCGCCACGCCGCCGAGGTCGAGGATGACCAGCAGGCCCGCGCAGCAGATGCACACCGTGGACACGCACACGGCCGGCAGCGCCACCTTCTTGAACTCGGTGACGTGGAAGATCGATGCCGATGAGGCCACGATCAAACCGCCGGCGGACAAGCCGACGAAGAACATGAACGCGGCGATGTACAGGCCCCAGGAGGTGCCGTTGTTCATGCCGGTCACGCCCAAACCGAACATGGTCTGGTAGATCCAGGCGGCCGCCCCCGCGGCGGCGATCACGGCCAGAACCACCATGACCGGACGGGAGATTCGCTTCGTTTCCATCTGGGCCCCCTTACGCGTTGTAGTAACGGAGCTGCGGGCGGGTGCCGAACTCCTCGAGCAGCTGATAGGCATGGTTCTCGCGCACGACCTTCGAGATCTCGGACTCGGGATCGTCCAAGTCGCCGTACACGCGGGCGCGGCCCGGGCACACGCGCACGCACATGGGGATGTCGCCGCGGTCGGTGCGCTCCTTGCACAGCGTGCACTTCTCCGCCACGCCCTTCGGGCGCACCGGCACGTCCTTGTCGCCGTAGTTCCAGTTGGGATCGCGCTCGGGCTCGCTCCAGTTGAACACGCGGGCGTTGTAGGGGCAAGCGGCCATGCAGATGCGGCAGCCGATGCACTTGTCGTAGTGGATTTCCACGCGACCCATATCGTCTTTGTACGTGGCGCCCACGGGGCACACCTTCAGACAGGCGGGGTTTTCGCAGTGCTGGCACGCCACGGGGATGTAGGTGCGGCTGAGGTCGGGGTACGTCCCCTGCGCGCCGTCGGCGGTATCCACGCCGTCGGTCTCCACGCGGATGTACAGCATGTTCATGGGTATGTTGTTCTGCATCTTGCAGGCGTTCGCGCAGGTGTTGCACCCGACGCAACGCTCAAGGTTGATGGCGATGCCAAGCTTGGTCATGATCGCTCACCTACGCTTTCTTGATTTCGACGAGGGTATCGGAGAACGGGATGACCGGGCCGCACATGAGCTCGGCGCCTCGCTCGACGTAGCCGTCGTTCGTGACGTTCTGGACGTTGCCTTCGATGAGGAAGTCGGCCGTCTGCCCCTCGAACATGCGCGCGCTGCCGGGGCGGATGGACTCGTTGGCCTTCACGCGGCACTTGAAGGAGCCGCGGTCGTTGAACACTTCCACCGCATCTCCCGTGGCCAGGCCGCGCTTCTCCATTTCAGAGGGGTTCAGCTCGATGCGCGGCTCGGCGAACTGCTGGATCCACTTGGCATCGTTGAACTGGTTGTGGATGCGGTAGCGCGTGCGCACGTTCGCCAGCTGCAGCGGGTAGGTTTCGGCCAGCTTGTTGCCGGCGTGCGCCTCAAGCGGCGGCTCGTAGGCGGGAAGCGCCTGACCGTATTCCACAAGAGCGTCGTAGTAGACGTCCATGCGCGTGGAGGGGGTGGCGAACACGCGGTCCATGAACTCTCGGCGCGGCTCCTCGATGCCCTCGAGGGGATACACGCCGTTCGCAGCGTTGATCTTGTCGATGGTGAGCGCGGAGACGTACGGGTCCTCGGAGGAGGACAGCACCTTCGCCACCCATTCCTCGGACGTGGCGGGCAGGTACTGGTCTTTGCCGAAACGCTTGGCGATTTCCTTGCCGATCCAGAAGTCGGTGCGAGCCTCGAACAACGGCTCGATGATCTTGTTCTGCAGCACGATGTTGCTGTAGCCGATCTTCACGCTCCCCACCTCCGCGTCGTTCTCGAAGCGCGTGGTGGCGGGCAGGATGACGTCGGCCCACTTCGCGCCCTCGGTGAAGTACGGGTCGATGGTGACGATGAAGTCGAGGCCGCGCGCGAACTCGGTGGTCTTGTTCATGTTGCCGATGTGCTGCTGGAGCACATCGCCGCAGAAGATGCAGGCGCGCACCTTGGCGTTACCCTCGCGGGCATCGTACAGCGGCATCTCCAGCGTGCCGGCCGTCATGTCCTCGGGAAGCTCCCAGGCGCCCAGCGTGCCCGCATGGCCGTTGTAGCTGCCGCCCACGAACACGCCCACGCCGGCGCCCACCTTGCCCACGTTGCCCGTGAGGGCCACGAGCGTTGCGGCAGCGTGGCCGGCGATGTCGGCGTTGCCCATCTTGTCGTTGCCGCCCCAGCCCAGCGCCAGGCAGGCAGGACCCTCGGCGTACTCGCGGGCAAGTTGGCGGATGGTGGCGGCGGGCACGCCGCTTACGCTTTCAGCCCACTCGGGCGTGTACTCGACCTGCTTCTGCTTGAGGAGCGAGAACACCGTGGTGCAGGATGCGCCGTCCACGTCGAAGGTGCCCTCGAGAGCGGGCTTCACGGCCGCGACGTCGTAGGCCGCCTTCGCGTTCGTCGCCGTGTCCCACACGAAGAAGGGGTTCTGCTCGCCGGTCTCGGGCTCTTCGGCATTCGGATCCTCCGCGTGGTCGCGCAGCAGCTTGCCCGTCGCGACGTCCACGAGGAACGGAAGCGAGGTGTGGTTCAGCACGAAGTCCTCGTCGTAGAGCTGCTCGTCGAGGATGACGCTGGCCATGCCGAGGAAGAATGCGGCATCGGTGCCCGGCGTGATGGGCACCCACTGATCCGATTTGCCGGCCGTCGTGGAGAAGTGGGGATCCACCGTCACCATGCGGGTGCCAGCTTCCTTCGCCTCGAAGAACAGGCGCACGTTGGGCAGGCTGGACTCCAGGAAGTTGCTGCCCACGTTGAGCACGAGCTTGGAATTCACCCAGTCGCGAGCCTCGCAGGTGGCCATCGCGTAGCCGCCGCCGAAACCGATGGCAGGATCCAAACCGTTGCCGATGCCCACGTCGATGCCGGAGCTGGCATCCACCTGCGCGCCCAGCACGGCGGCCAGCCACGGGAAGTTCGCTTCGGCGCCCGTCGAGATGACCACGCAATCGTTTCCGTACTTGCCCTGGAGCTCCTTGAGCTTGTCGCACACCTCGTCGAGCGCTTCGTCCCACGAGATAGGCTCGAACTCGCCCGCGCCGCGCTCTCCGGTGCGTCGAAGCGGGGTCTGCACGCGATGGTCGCCGTAGATGTGCTGGACCTCGGAAATGCCCTTCACGCAGATGGTTTCGTACCGGTCGTCGCAGCAGTGGTTCGGCTGAACCGACACCATGCGCCCGTCGCGCACCGTGCACGCCAGCGGGCACATGCCGCCGCAGTGGGACTGGTGGTAGGTGAACGCCGTGTACTCCTCGGCGGTCTCGGCATGCGCCGGAACCAGCCATCCGTCAGCGGAGGTCATCGCCCCCGCCGCGCCCAACATCGCCAGGCCGGCGCCCGCGACGGCGGTTCCCTTGACGAAACCCCGACGCGTCACGCTCATCTCGTCTGTGGTCATTGCATCCCCTTTCTCAGTGACTCATGACCGTTTCCTCGACCTCTAATTAACTGTTTTCATAGTAATATAGTTAAATAGGAAATTGAATATGTTCATTTCAAGAATAATTTAGACGTCTGCGAACGGTGCGGAAAACGCGGCGAAGGTCGCGAGAGCGGGATGCCCTTGCGACCTTCGCCTTGCGGGAGCAACGCCTTGTCGACATCGTATGCCCATGTCAGTTATCATATATTACCTTTTGGAAAATGTTTTACCGAGCGCAGCCGCGCCGTCATTGGAAGCGTCCGCTCCCCTATCGCACCATAGCAGAATCCGCCGTCGCGTAGTTGGCCTTTCCGATCCCGCAACCAACCGTTCGCGAACGAGCGGCCGACGGTGTCGGACAGGCGAAGACGCTCGATCGGGCTATCGGCGAGATACGGATCAGGAGAGCAGCGGCGCCTGCGGCGGGCAGAGGCGGGCTGTCAGCAAGCCGGCGACCCGCATCCGACGGCCCTGATGTTTCACGTGAAACATTTGTTTGCGCGAACGATTGTTTCACGTGAAACATTTGTACGTTTACGGGCACTGCCGAGAGGATGGCGCCCTTGCTTGCCGCAGAAGGGGCTACTTCTTCCCCTTGAGGGCGGAGGCTATGTCGCCTGTGAAGCCCTGGGCGTAGGGGCTCGGCACCACCACCATGTTGCCGCCCTCCTTCACGCTCTCGTTCACGAGGCTCATCATGCGCAGCTGCAGCGCCAGGTCGTCCTCGCGGTAGGCATGCGCGGCCTCGATGAACATGTCGGAGATGTCCTTCTCAACCTCGGCCAGCACGACGCGGGCGTTGCGCTCCTGCTGCGCCTGGGCCTCGGCGCTCATGGCGTTCTGCAGCTCCTGGGGCATGCGGATGTCGCGGATCTCCACGTCGTTGATGGTGACGCCCCACTGCTCAGTCTTCTCCTCGATGCTCTTCTTCAGTTGGTGGTCGATATGCGCGCGCTGCATGGACAGCTCGGCGATCTCCACCTGGCCGATGGCGTCGCGCAGCGCCGTCTGCGCCACGAGCGACGCCGAGTGCTCGTAGTCTTCCACAGCCAGGCACGCCTTCTTCGGATCCCACACCATCCAGAACACGACGGCGTCGAGATCCACCGGCACGAGATCGGCCGTGAGCACCTGCTCGGCCGAACACGAGATGGACGAGATGCGCTGGTCGATGACGATGGTCACCGAATCCACCACGGGGACGGTGACGTACAGACCCGGCCCGGCGAGGCGGTGGAACCGGCCGAAGCGCAGCACCACGGCACGCTCCCATTCGTAGGCGATGTGCACGCTGCCTGCCAGCGCCAGGCCGGCGACCACGGCGAGCGCCACGGTGAACGCCGAGCGGAAGGGGAACGTCGCAGCCAGGACGAGGGCGAACGCAACGAGGAACAGCGTCACGGCCAGCACCACCGCACCGCGGCGCGATGCCTTGCGCCTGCCGGAGACGCTCTCCTCCCCGCCTGACAGCACGTCGTTCGCACGCTCGTTGCCGCGTTTGCCGAACTTGACCATAGCTCGCTCCTATCCCATCCGGGAGATCTTGTCCTGAAGGCGACCCGCTATCTCTTCGCGCGTCATGCCCAGCTCCTCGCACTGGCGGATGAAATCGCCCATCATCGCATCGATGGTTGACTCCAGGGAGTCCTCGTCGTCGAACGCGGGATTCTCGGCGACGAAGGTTCCGCGCCCGCGCTTCGACATGATGAGACCCGACGTCTCCATGCTGCGGTACACCTTGTTCACGGTGTTGTAGTTGATGTTGAGGTTGACGGCCATCTCGTGCACGGTGGGAAGCTGGTCGCCGGGCTGGTAGCGCCCGGTCTGGATAAGGTAGACGAGGCGGTTGCGAAGCTGCACCCAGATGGGCACGCCGCTGCGTTCGTCTATGCTGAAATTCTCCATGCCCCGAGCTTCCTCGCGCCGTCGTCGGCTGGCGCGGATTTTCCTACATCTCTAGCCAAATACAACCGTGTATATTCTAGCGCGCTTCGTCGGCATCGCCGGCGAGAATCGCGCATTCGCAAGCACGAAACGACGACAGGGCGAGACGACGAGACGAGGGAGCGAGACGAGGGGACGAGGTTGTTGCCTCATTCTGCGATCGAAGCGGGACACCGACCCCGCCCCTTCGTCTCACAGGTACGACGCGATGTCCATGAAGGGAGCCGTGCACA
>NZ_GL622579.1:278117-294988 GCF_000185625.1 Eggerthella sp. 1_3_56FAA | reverse complement strand
CGTCGATGCGGGAGAGCCGCGCGAACAACGGCTGCGGATCGGCGTCGCACAGAAGCGGCAGCACGAGCATCACCGCCGCGCCGCACGACAGCGACGAGCAGGTGAACAGCACCGGCACGAGCGGCGACGCCAGAAGCGGCAGCGTCCAGATGGTGGAGAGGAACAGCCCCGAGTACACCATCACCACGAGCGCGCTCGCGCAGCCGAGGGCCTGCACGGCCAGCACGGCGCCGTGGCCGAGCCCGAGCACGCGCCAGGTTGCACGCGAGGAGCGCCGCCACGGCGGCCATGAACGCCACGAGCGCCCACGCCCCGACCGACAGCACGCTGCCAGCCGGGTTCGCCAACACGTCGAGCGCGAGCTCGGGCCGCCCCAGGTCCAGCATGAGGCACGCGGCGCCCACTGCGACCATGCCGCACGAGACGACGAGCGACGGCAAGGCCACCCGCCCGAGCGAGCGCCTCAGCGCAGCGGACGAGCGCGCCCGCTGCGACAGGTACACGGCCGCGACGAACGTGCCGCAGCCCGCGCCCGCCAAGAACAGGTAGATGACGATGAGCGGGCCGAACATCGCGCCGCCGCTACAGCTTCACGTACCAGAGGTTTTTGAGGTCGCCCAGCCCCGCGCGCAGCTTGGACAGCACGTCGTCGTCGACGTCGCCCTCCACGTTCATGTACACGAGCGCGCATTGCTCGCCGGGCAACGTGGCGATCTGCATCGTGGTGATGTTGATGCCCGCCTCCCCCAGGATGGTGCCGATGGTGCCCACGCGCCCCGGCGCGTCCACGTACTCGAACACGAGCGACTGACCGGCCGGAGCGATGTCCAGCTGGTAGCCGAACAGCGACACGAGACGCGCAGCCTGCGCTTCGCCCGCCAGCGTGCAGGCCACTTCGGTGCCGTCGGCCACCACCGACACGGTGGAAGCGTAGCCCCCGGCGTCGGGCGACGAAAGCGTCTCCACCTTGATGCCGTGGCGCTTCGCCACCGCGTCGGCGTTCACCGGCGTCACCGTGGCCGTGCTCTGGTAGGACAGGATGCCCTTGAGCGTGCCGGCAACGAGGATGGACGCGTCGGCGTGCGCCAGCGCACCGGCCGTCGTCAGCTTCAGAAACTGGGGGATCTCGCCGTCGATCTGCGCGAGCATGCTGCCCATCATCTGGCAAGCGGGCACGTACGGTCCCACCGCGTCCATCACCTCGGGCGGCACGGGCGCCATGTTCAAGGCCGTGGGCACGATGGATCCCTCGAGACCCGCCGCCACGTACTCGGCCGTCTGCACGCCGGCTCGCAGCTGCGCCTCCTGCGTGGACGCCGCGATATGCGGCGTGAGGATGGCGTTGTCGAACTCGCGCAGGGGGCTGTCCGTGCAGGGCTCGCTTTCGTGCACGTCGATGCCGACCGCGCCGATCTTGCCGGCGGCCAGGAAGTCGGCGAGCGACTTCTCGTCGAAGATGCCGCCGCGCGCGGCGTTCACCAGGATCACGCCGTCCTTCATTCGCGCGTACTGGTCGGGCCCGAACATCCCGATGGTCTCCTTCGTCTTGGGAAGGTGGACGGTGATGAAGTCGGCCAACGGCACAAGGGCGTCCACGTCGTCGTACAGCGTCACGCCCAGCTGCTCGGCGCGCTCGGGGCTGCAGTACGGGTCGTAGCCGATCAGTTTCATGCCGAAGGCGCGTGCCCGCTCGGCCACGAGGCCGCCGATGCGGCCGAGGCCGAAGATGGCGAGCGTCTTCTCGTACAGCTCCACGCCGGTGTACTTCCCGCGCTCCCAGACGCCCTCGTGCATGGACGCGTTCGCCTGCGGAACCTTGCGCGCGCAGGCAAGCATGAGGCCGATGGCGTGCTCGGCGGCGGACACGATGTTGGACGTGGGCGCGTTGCACACGATGATGCCGTGCTCGGTGGCCGCTTCGACGTCCACGTTGTCCACGCCCACGCCGGCGCGCCCGATGATGCGCAGGCGATCGGCAGCTTCGACGACCTCGGCCGTGACCTTCGTGGCCGAGCGCACGATGAGCGCATCGTAGCCGGGAACGGTCTCGATCAGCTCCTCGGGCGTCATCTTCAGCTTGACGTCGACCTCGCACCCCTTGTCGCGGAGCACTGCGAGACCCGCCTCGGCCAGCCTCTCGGTAACCAGCACCTTCTTCGTCATAACGAAAACCACCTCTTGCCTTATGGATGTCAGGGAAACAGTCCCGCCCGGCGCCGGCCGCACGCGTTCACGCCGATCGAGCAAACGTCCTTATGATACGGAAAAACCCCATGGATAGATGCACGGGCTGCGAAATTCCCGATGAATTGCGAAAACGCGCGTCCGACTCGGCAAGCACGGCGAAAAGCGACCGCGCGGCTGCTTTGGTGCGGTATTGTAGACGTTCTCGCACCTCCCGTCGGGTATCCTATTCCGACGTACCGAAAAGAGAAGGGAACGCCATGCAGAAGACCACCTCGCAGAAAGCCCTCAAGGTCATCTCCATCATCATGATCGTGTTCGCGGCGCTCACGCTGCTCCTCGGCATCGGCGGCATCGTCACCGGCGGAGCCCTCGGCATCCTGGGCGCGGGCAGCGGCGACGCCGGAAGCGCCGCCCTCGTCGGAGGCGTGGCTGCCGTCGCCGGCTTCGTCATCCTCCTCGGAGGCGCCATCAACCTGGCCATCGGCATCTTCGGCCTGCGCGGCGCCAACGACCCGCGCAAGATCGGCGCGTTCTACGTGCTGGCCATCATCGGGCTCGCGTTCGCCGTGCTGAGCGCGCTCGGCACCTTCTTCGGCGGCAGCGCGGACGGCGGCGACATCGCCAGCGCCCTCTTCGGCCTCGTCCTGCCCCTCGCCTGCGTGCTTTTGGCCTACAACATCAAGAAGGAGAACCACCTGTAGCGGCCCGCAGCTTCGTTCCCGCACGTGAAAGAAGGGGCCCGACGTCGGGCCCCTTCTTTGTGCGAAGCCGTCTCCGGCGAATCGAACCCGTCTGCCCGCGCTTCTCCGTCTGCGCGGGCGACGGACCGCAGTCCTACCTCCTCACGAAGCTGAACATCGAGCGGATGTTGGCGCCCACTTCCTCGATCTGGGCGTTGCCGTGCTCCATGCGCTGCTCTTTGAGCCACTTCTGGCCGTTCTTCGAGTCCTCCATGAACTCGTGGGCGAAGCTGCCGTCCTGGATGCGCGCCAGCACGGTCTTCATCGCGGCCTTCGTCTCGTCGGTGATCACCTGCGGGCCGGCGTAGTAGTCGCCGTACTCGGCCGTGTTCGAGATGGAGTAGCGCATGTTCGACATGCCGCCCTCGTACATGAGGTCCACGATGAGCTTCATCTCGTGGAAGCACTCGAAGTAGGCCATCTCGGGCGGATAGCCCGCCTCCACCAGCGTCTCGAAGCCGGCGTTGATGAGCGCCGTCACGCCGCCGCACAGCACGGCCTGCTCGCCGAACAGGTCGGTTTCGGTCTCGTTCTTGAACGTGGTCTCGATGACGCCGGCGCGTGCGCCGCCGATGCCCCACGCGTACGACAGCGCCACATCCTTGGCCGCACCCGACGCGTCCTGGTTCACGCAGATGAGGCACGGCACGCCCGCGCCTTCGGTGAACACGCGGCGCACCATGTGGCCCGGGCCCTTCGGCGCGATCATGACCACATCGACGTCCGCGGGCGGCTCGATGTAGCCGAAGTGGATGTTGAAGCCGTGCGCGAACGCCAGCGTGTCGCCGGCCTTGAGATGCGGGGCGATGTCCGCTTCGTACGTGGCGGCCTGGGTCTCGTCGGGCGTGAGGATCATGATGAAGTCGGCTTCCTCGGCAGCGTCGGCGACGCTCATCACCTTGAGGCCCGCCTCCTCGGCCTTGGCCCGCGAGCGCGAGTCCTCGCGCAGGCCCACGCGCACGTCCACGCCCGAGTCCAGCAGGTTGAGCGCATGGGCGTGGCCCTGGCTGCCGTAGCCGATGATGGCCACCTTCTTGTCCTGGATGAGCTGGGGGTTCGCGTCTTTCTCGTGATAGATCGTAACAGCCATGTTCGTTTTTCCTTTCTATTGGCTGAGGTTACCTGGTGTTCGGGATGCGCCGCGCGAGCCTCACACGTCCTTCGAATTGCGGGACATGGCGATTTTGCCGGTGCGGGTGATCTCCTTGATGCCGTAGGCGCGGAAGAGGTCCTCCATGCCCTTGAGCTTGCTCTCGTCGCCCGTGGCCTCGATGGTCAGCGAGCTGCGGCCCACGTCCACGATCTTCGCACGGAACACGTTGGCGATCTCGATGATCTCGTTGCGACGGTCGGGCTGGGCGTTCACCTTGAACAGCACCAGCTCGCGCTCGATGGCCGCGTCGTTGGTGAGGTCGGTGATCTTGTGCACGCTGATCAGCTTGTGCAGCTGCTTCGTGATCTGCTCGTAGGCCACGTCGTCGGCCTTCACGATGGCCGTGACGCGCGACATGGTGGGATCTTCGGTGGGGCCCACCGACAGCGACTCGATGTTGAAGCCGCGCCGCGAGATGAGGCCGGTGACGCGCGACAGCACGCCGGGCTTGTTCTCCACCAGAACGGACAGGATGTGCTTCATCGGTCGCTCCCCTCCTCGTCGCTTCCATCGGCTTCGTCGCCTTCGGGCACGTCGGTGCGCACGGCGCCCACGGCCACGTCGATGGCGCCGATCACCTCGTCGAGCGCGCGGCCCGGCGCCACCATGGGATACACGTTCTGATCGCGCGAGATGGCCACGTCCAGCAGGTACGGCCCGTCGCTCGCCAGCATGCGCGCCAGCGCCGCGTCCACGTCAGCGGGCTTCTCCACCCGCTCGCCCTGCCAGCCGTACGCTTCGGCCAGCTTCACGAAGTCGGGGCTGGCGTCCAGCAGCGTCGAGGAGTAGCGCTCGTCGTAGAACAGCTTCTGCCACTGGTGCACCATGCCGAGGCAGCGGTTGTCCAGGATGAGCACCTTCACCGGCACGCGGTGGATGCTGGCCGTGGCCATCTCCTGGCTGTTCATCTGGAACGACCCGTCGCCCGCCACGCACACCACCTGCTTCTCCGGACAGCCGATGGCCGCGCCGATGGCGGCCGGGAAGCCGAAGCCCATCGTGCCCAGGCCGCCCGACGACAGGAAGCTGCGCGGCGCCTCGCGGTCCACGCTCTGGGCCGCCCACATCTGGTGCTGCCCTACCTCGGTCACGACGACGCTGTTCTGAGGATCGAGCGACTCCGACAGCTTCTTCAGCACCACCTCGGGGACGATCTCGTCGGGGTCGTCCCCCACGCCGGGATGGTAGAACGGGTAGCGCGTGCGCCAGGCGGAGATCTGCTCCACCCACGTGCCCGTGCCGGGGCGCGCGCCTTCCTTCTCCAACGTCGACACGATGCCGGCCAGCACGCCCTTGAGGTCGCCTACGATGGGCACCTGCACCTCGCGCACCTTGCCGATCTCGGCCGGATCGATGTCGATGTGGATGACGTCGGCGTGCGGCGCGAACTCGTCCAGCTTGCCGGTGACGCGGTCGGAGAAGCGCGCTCCCGCCGCAATGATAAGGTCGCTTTCCGTCATGGCGAGGTTCGCGTACTTCGAGCCATGCATCCCGACGGGCCCCAGGTTCAGCTCGTGGGACGCGGGGAACGCGCCCTTGCCCATGAGCGTGGTGACCACGGGAATCTGCATGAGCTCGGCCAGCGCCTTCAGCTCTTCGGACGCGCCGGAGGACACGGTGCCGCCGCCCACGTACAGCACGGGACGTTCTGCTTGCTTGATACGGGACACGGCCTGTTTGATCTGCTTGGCGTTGCCGCGGTAGGTGGGCTTGTACGACGGCAGGTTCACGTCGTCGGGGTACTCGAACGTCATGAGCTCGCTGGCCAGATCCGACGGGACGTCGATGAGCACGGGGCCGGGACGGCCGGTCTTGGCGATGTGGAACGCCTCGCGGAACGTAGTCGTCAACTCGTCAGTGGACTGCAAAAGGTAGCTGTGCTTCACCACCGGCATGGTGATGCCCACGATATCGGATTCCTGGAACGAGTCCGTGCCGATGACGCCGCGCGGCACCTGGCCCGTGATCACCACGAGCGGCACGCTGTCCATGTAGGCCGTCGCGATGCCCGTCACCGTGTTCGTGGCGCCCGGGCCGCTGGTGACAATGACCACGCCCACGTTGCCCGTGGCGCGCGCGTAGCCGTCGGCCTCGTGCACGGCGCCCTGTTCGTGGCGCGCCAGCACGTGCTTGATCTGGTCCGAGTCGTACAACGCGTCGTATATTTTGATGGCTTGGCCGCCGGGATAGCCGAACACGAGGTCGACGCCCTCGGCTTCGAGCGAGGCCACCACGGCCTCGGCGCCCTTCATCGTCTTGCCCTGCTTCGGCGTCTTGCTGCCCAGGCCGCGCGGGGCGCCGGCCTCGGTGGCGTTCGCCTGGTTCGGGCGCGGCGCGCGGCCGTCGGTTGCGGTGCTCCGTGCGTTCGTCATGATACGTACGCCCCCTTGTCTGCCGACGAGACGAGCTTCGCGTACTTCGCGAGCACGCCGTGGTCGTGCTTCGGCGCCGGCGGCCGCCAGGCCACGCGACGGCGTTCCAGTTCGGCGTCGTCCACGCCCAGCGTGAGCGCGCCGCCTTCGATATCGACCGTCACCGGGTCGCCTTCCTCGATGAGCGCGATGGGGCCGCCGGCCGCCGCCTCGGGGCTCACGTGCCCCACGGCCGGGCCCTTCGTGGCGCCCGAGAAGCGCCCGTCGGTGATCAGCGCCACGCTGGTGGACAGCCCCATCCCCACGATGGAGGACGTGGGCGTCAGCATCTCGCGCATGCCCGGGCCGCCCTTGGGGCCCTCGTAGCGGATGACCACCACGTCGCCCGCTACGATCTTGCCGGCGTTGATGGCCGCGCAGGCCTCCTCCTCGCTGTCGAAGCAGCGCGCGGGGCCGGTGTGGACGAGCATGGACGGATCGACGGCCGACTTCTTCACGATGGCGCCGTCGGGCGCGATGTTGCCGTGCAGCACCTTGAGCGCGCCTGACGGGGAGAAGGGGTTGTCGTGCGCGCGGCACACCTCGCCGTCGGCCGGTTTCGTGCAGGCCTGCAGGTACTCGTCGAGCGTGCCCATGCACGTGACGGCGCTGCGGTCGAGCAGGTCGAGCTCTGCCAGCTCGTGCATGACCACAGGCACGCCCCCGACCTCGTACAGGTCGGACAGCGGGCGCGGGCCGGAGGGCTGCAGCTTCACGAGGTGCGGCGTGCGCGCGCTCGCGGCGTCCCAGTCGTCCATCGTGATGGGGTGTCCCGCCTCACGCGCGATGGCCGTGAGGTGCAGCACCGTGTTCGTGGAGCCGCCGAAGGCCATGTCGCATTCCATGGCGTTGTGCAAGGCGGCCGCGCTCACGATGTCGCGCGCGCAGATGCCCTTCTCCAGCAGCTCCATCACCTTCATGCCCGCATGCTTCGCCAAGCGGATGCGCTCGGAGTACACCGCGGGCACGGTGCCGTTGCCGGGAAGCGCGATGCCCAGGGCCTCGCACAGGCAGTTCATGGAGTTCGCCGTGAACATGCCCGAGCAGCTGCCGCAGGTGGGGCACGCGGTGTCCTCGTAGCGCTTGAGCTCGGCTTCGGTCATGTCGCCGTTCATCACCTGCGCCGCGCCGTCGAACAGCGTGTTGAGGTCGGTGGTGGGCCCGCACCCGCCCGGCTGCTTGCCGGCGAGCATCGGGCCGCCCGACACGAACACCGTGGGGATGTTCACGCGCAGCGCGCCCAGCAGCATGCCCGGCACGATCTTGTCGCAGTTCGGGATGCACACGAGCGCGTCGAAGGCATGGCCCTGCACCGCGCATTCCAGCGAGTCGGCGATGGCTTCGCGCGACACGAGCGAGTAGTGCATGCCGTCGTGGTTCATGGCGATGCCGTCGCACACGCCGATGGTGGATATCTCGAACGGCACGCCGCCGGCCATGTAGATGCCCGCCTTCACGGCTTCGGCGATCTTGTCGAGGTTGTTATGGCCGGGGATGATGTCGTTGCGGGAGTTGAAGACGGCGACGAGCGGCCGTTCCATCTCCTCGTCGGTGATGCCGTCGGCCTTGAGCAGGCTTCGGTGCGGGGCGCGCGCCGTGCCGCATCGCACGGCATCGCTGCGTAGTTGCATGTCCGATCCCTTCCTTCCTGGCGTTGCCGGTTTCGTGGCATAAAAAAATCCCGCTGCAAGCAAGCTGCACCAGGACCTCAGAAGGAAGGGAGATGCGCCCGGCTGCACGCATCCCTGCGCGCCGCGGTCGCTCTCGATCGGACTGATAACGGAGTCGCCGGTTCAGCCTACTTGCCCCGGCTGCACGCGGAGGTCGTCCGCTGCGTGCCGTCGCGTTCGAGCCGAACTGCTCGGAGGTGGCGTTCAGGCCGCCCACCGCCGGCTCGCAGCATCCGCCGGCTCTCTGAAGATGGGTTCGTCCCTACTGTCCTCGTCAACGCATTTCGTCTATGAACTTGTTGCGGGTAAGTATACTCCAGCTTCATGATGTCGCAAGTAAAACTTTGACGATCGAAGCGATTGCGCGGTAAATCCACATGGAGGCGGTGGGGATTGAGGAGACGGGGGTTCGGGGCGCTGGGGAAGCTGCCACAGCTCCAGCTCCTGGCGGCTGCCGTCCCCGTAGGTCGCGTCGTTTCGGGCCTGCACCTGCCACCAGCCGGTGATGCCGGGCTTCGCGGAGAGGAGCTCGCCCGCATCGTCGCCGTAGGCCGCGAGCTCCTCCTCGACGACAGGGCGCGGGCCGATCACGCTCATCTGGCCGGCCAGCACGTTGAGGAACTGAGGGAGCTCGTCGAGGGAGGTCTTCCTCAGGAAGCGGCCCACCTTGGTGACGCGGGGGTCGCCGTCCACCTTGCGCTCGCGCCTCCACTGCTCGAGCTGCACGGGATCCAGGTGCCTCTCCACGTCGTCGGAGTCGGCGACCATCGTGCGCAGCTTGAGGATGCCGATCGGCCGCCCTTCGAGGCCGACCCTTCGCTGCCTATACAAGGGGGACCCCTCGGACTCCAGGCGGATGGCGGCGCAGAGGAGCGCGACCGGGACCAGGCAGAGCAGGACGACGGCGAGCGAGAACGCCACGTCGAAGGCGCGCTTCGCGAAGCGGTAGGCCAGGCGGCCGGCGGCGGGCGCCCGATGCGGGAGCGCCCGCCCGCAGCCGCCCCGCGCTACCGGCACGGAAGCCTCCGCGGAAGACGGGCGAAAGGGCTGTGTCGCGGGCGACGGGCATCTAGTAAGCGCCCCCCCCCGCAGCATTATGGCGGCCGTGCCCGCGACCACCCTGAGGTCCACCAGGAACGAGCGCTCCTCGATGTAGGCGAGGTCCATGGCCACCATGTCGTCGAAGGTGGTGTCGCTGCGGCCCCGCACCTGCCAGTAGCCGGTGAGGCCGGGCTTGACGGACAGGCGGCGCATGGCGCGCGCGTCGTACTGGGCGACCTCGGAGGGGAGCGGCGGGCGCGGGCCCACGCAGGAGAGCTGGCCCATGAGGCAGTTCAGGAACTGGGGGAGCTCGTCGATCGCTTCGGGGTGGGCAGAATCAATCAA
The DNA here is from genome assembly GCF_000185625.1 of Eggerthella sp. 1_3_56FAA. Lineage (NCBI taxonomy): Bacteria > Bacillati > Actinomycetota > Coriobacteriia > Eggerthellales > Eggerthellaceae > Eggerthella > Eggerthella sp. 1_3_56FAA. Next base: position 285,441 of record NZ_GL622579.1, on the reverse strand, counting down.
CTTGTTAGCGGTTACTCGACCGCAATGGGAATTGATTTGCCCGACACATCGGGAGGGCGAGGAGCCCCGGGGTGAGCGCTGTTCGACGCACTGAAAGGATGGTAGCCATGAAGGAGTCGCCGCGGCCGGCAAGCCAGAAACGGGCGTCCTTGGAAAGGGCGGACATTCTTCGGGAAAAGAAACGCGCGGTTGAACTTCGTCCTTATCCTCCTTCACGAAGAAACGAAGTCCCCCGAATTCGGATGTGCTTTCCCGACCATGTATCCGAAACGATGTCCAAGTCGAGAAAGGAGCGGTAGCGATGACTGCAAAGACGGCGAACATCAGCCTCGAAGTCGATTCCGGCATCAAGAGGCGTGCGATGGCGGTCCTCGAGGCGAAGGGGATGACGCTTTCCGGCGCGATCAGGAGGATGGTCACGCTCGGCATGCTCGAGCACAGGATCCCGTTCGAGGTGACGCGTGACCCGGTCTTCGCGGGGACGGGCATGGCGGACTGCGTCGCCGAGAGGTACGGCATAGAGAAGTCTTCGTCGCCCCGCACCGGCGTCGTGACGGGGATCGTCGTGAAGATGACGCCGGAATTCAAGAGGGAGATGCGAAGCTACTGCAAGGAGATGTGCATCACCCCGAACGCGCTGGTGCACCTGTTTCTCGGGCAGGTTGCCTTCGAGCTGCGTGTCCCCTTCGACGATTGAACGGAGGGTCGATTTGAATCAAGGGCACGATAAGGGATAATTGGCCCCGATGGCTTTCCAGATTCGAAGGCGGACAGAATCCATGCCACCCTGCCGACAGGGCAGAGCACGGCGGTTCCCTTTCGTTCCGCAATCCGTCAGAAAGAAGCCACACTATGAAAGGCGATGAACATGAACCTTGGTCGCGAAAACGAGCAAACTGAATTCAAGAAGACGACCTCGGAGATGAAAGAGGCGATGGATTCAATCTGCGCCATCCTCAACAAACACGGGTCGGGTGTCCTCTACTTCGGAGTCCGCCCTGACGGCGAGGTTCTCGGCCAGGACGTCGAGGAGTCGACCTTGCGCAGGGTGAGCCAAGCAATCGGAAACGCGATCGCGCCGCCCATCCGCCCGACCATCACCAGAAAGACTTCCGATGACGGGAGAAGCTACGTCGAAGTGAGGTTCTCCGGTGACGAGGCCCCATACTCAAGCAACGGCAGGTTCAGAATCAGGGTGGCGGACGAGGATCTCCTCATGAGCCCCGCCGAGGTTCGCGCAATGGCTCTCGATGCCGAGGCGCAATCGAAACCCTGGGATGGCAGGCCCTCGGAGAGGCCGATGAGCGACGTCGAGGAACCGGTCCTCATAGACTACGTCACTCGCGGCAACGAATGCGGCAGGATAAGCTTCAGCTACGATGGCGTCGAAGACGCCTTGGAGCGCCTCGGCCTTCTTACACCGGATGGCAAGCTGACCAACGCCGCCGCGGTCCTCTTCTGCAGATCCCGAACGCCCATGCTGAAGATGGGCGTGCTCGGCTCCCGCGACAGGGTCGACATCCTCGATGTCCAACAGGTCGAAGGGACGCTCTTCGACCTCGCCCGCAAAGCGGAGTTCTACGTGCTGTCGAACATCCGCAGGCGGGTCGTCATCGAGGGGGCGGGCATCGAACGAAAAGAGGTGCCCGAGCTCCCGATGCCCGCGGTTCGCGAGGCAATCGTAAACGGGCTCACGCACGCCGACTACCGGAGCGGAGAGGCAATGCAGGTCGACATCTTCGCGGACTCGGTCGAGATATACAACTCCGGTTGGTTCCTCGACGGCCAGACCCCCGAAGCGCACCTTTCGGGAGAGGACAAGCGCTCCAAGAGCCGAAACCAGCTTATCGCCTCCAGCCTCTTCAAGTCCAAGGACATCGAGTCGTACGGAACCGGGATGCCCCGAATCAAGCGCCTCTGCGACGCCGAGGGCATCGAGGTCGAGTACCTGAAGGTGCCGGGCGGCACGCGCGTCGTCTTCCACCGGAAAGACCCGTTCGTCGGCGCCGAGACTGCCGAGGTTGGCCGAAGTTGGCCGAAGTTGGCCGAAGTTGGCCGAAGCTCCATCGAACGCGTCGCGTCTTTGAGCCCCAGGGAGAAGGACGTCTGCGTCGCCGTCCTCGAACGGGGTGAGGCAAGCTCGGCCGACGTTGCCGCGGGACTCGGGGTGAGCGTCCGCACGGCGAGAAGGATCCTGGCGGCCCTCGTCGAGAAGGACGCCATCACCGCGCACGGCGACACGAACAGGAGGGTGTACGAGGTCAACTCCGCCTACTTCGCCTCGGAGAGAACCGAAGGCTCTTCGAGGCAGGGATAGCGAGCCCGGAGCTTGCCCGCGGGAAATAGCGAGCCACCACCATCGAAATGGCGCCGATATCGGCGACCCCTTAGACAAAGCCGCATGAGAGGGCGGCGATGGAACCCGGCGGAGACGCCGCCATGTCAAAGGAGGTCGAGATGCCAGAGCCAGAGAGAGACGAGTACGGTCGCGTCTGCACGAGCGATGCGGGGCCCATTCCCGAGGAAGATCGCTTCGAGGAGCGCGACGGCGAAGACAGCGACGACTGACGCCAGCGCTGTCATCAAGCAGCCGAGGGGGCGGCCACTGTGCCGCCCCCTCGGTCGTTCAAAGCCCTCGCCGCTCTCCCATCCGAGCGCGAAGGTCCTCCCCCACGGTTTTGAGCGCGACCTGACGCTGGAGTTTCTTAGCGCCCGTAGCTACTGGCAGCGGCATCGCCCCAGCAGAACGGGCTGATCCGCGCTCGGCGGAGCGCTCGTCCTCGGCCCAGCGCGCTCGAACCGCTCGAAGAGCGGATCGTCGTCGAGCGCCATCACCTTGACGAAGCCGCCCGACTCGCAGGGCCCGAGGAGGGCGCTAAGAGGCCTTTACGGCTACGCCCCGCGCACCGCGAGCCTCGGCGGCGACTGAACCGGGAGCGCCCGCCCGGCGTGGAGGGCGAGAGCGGGGCGCAGGGGAAGCCCCCCTGCCGGGGAGCGCGAGGGGCGCCCGTCCCTCGCAAGACCGTCGAAATCCCACGCACCCTCCCGACCCCGTGGGAGAAAGACCACGATCTATCCGGGACGGCGACTATGGCGGGAAAGAGAGACAAGAGGGGCACTGAGGCGGCTGACAGGCGGAGCGAGGAGCTGCAGCAGACTCTCGAACGCCTGGAGGAGGGCGTGAGGGACGTGTTCTCCTCGGGGAGGTACGCTGAGTACCTCGCCGTGATGTCGCGCTTCCACGACTACAGCGTCAACAACTTCCTGCTCATAGCTATGCAGAAGCCCGAGGCGACCCTGGTTGCGGGGTACCGCGCCTGGCAGGACAAGTTCGGAAGACACGTCCGCAAGGGCGAGCACGGCATCAGGATCCTCTGCCCCGTCGTCGTGAGGGCGAGGCCCGCCGGGGACGCCCCGAGGGAGGATGCCGAGCAGGGCAAGGAGAAGGCCTCCGAGAAGAGGCTCGTCGGCTTCCGGATGGGGACGGTCTTCGACGTGAGCCAGACCGAGGGCAGGGAGCTGCCCTCCCTGGGCGTCGACGAGCTGAGGGGCGACGTCGAGGGATACGAAGCCGTCATGGGCGCCATCCGCAAGGCGAGCAGGTACCCCATCGTCTTCGAGGGCATCGAGGGAGGCGCGAAGGGGTACTTCTCCCGCGCCGAGCCCAAGCGCATCGTCATACAGGAGGGGATGTCGCAAGCCCAGACGCTCAAGACCGCCGTCCACGAGCTCGCCCACAGCGTCATGCACGACGCCGAGCCGAGCAAGGAGAGGTCCTCCCTCCCCGGCCGCGGTACGCGGGAGGTGCAGGCGGAGAGCGTCGCCTACGTCGTCTCCAGCTGGCTGGGGCTCGATACGAGCGACTACAGCTTCGGCTACATCGCGTCGTGGAGCGATGGGAGGGACGTGAGCGAGCTCAGGGCGTCGCTCGACGAGATACGCAGCGCCTCGCACGGGATAATCGACGTCATCGAGAGGGAGGCCTCGAAGACACGCGTGCCGGGAGAGCGAGAGCGAGCCAAAGAAACTGAAAGGACACCGGGGCGAAGCGCCAGGAGCCTGGCCGAGCGCGCAGGGGCCGCCCGCGCGGTGTCCGACGGGGGCCGCGCCCCCGAACGTGCCATCGAGGTTAGCCGCTAAGGGCACGGCGAGAGACGCCCAACGGGATACAGCATCGATTCGCGTCGCGCACGCAGCCAAGTCGTCATCCCCGTCATCCTGCAATCGCCATGCTTTTTTGCGAACCGGTATCTAGTGCGGTTACCGACAATGCTCAAACGACACAGCAGCCACAAGCATTATCTATAGGGTTCCTACACTCATACGCCCTGGCCAGGCTCCTTGTTCGGAACGTGGTTTCGAAGCGAATTGGCACCCCGATGCCAGAGCAGCGCCGCCGACCGCCCGTGAGCAATACCGCCCTTTCGAGGAGACGTCAAAAGGAGCTCGAGCAGCCCTGTCGCCAATAGCGCCCCCTACAGCAAACGCGCGCAACAACCTCGATACCATGTGCTACCGTGTCTATGCGAGCGTAGGCAAGCGCGGCGGCTCGCAAAGCATTTCTACGGCGTTTGAGGAAATGCCGCCGCACCGAAAGCCATCGCGGCGAGACCGCATCACCGCGCGCTGTTCGGGGAGGTAACCTGCAAGTCGTCCACCCAGCTCAAGTCGATAACAGGTCAGAGCCCAATGACAGCCGGGGCCAGATGCGGGCACAGCCACTTCACCGAAGACGAACGAGGGCGTGAGGTCAGATGATCGACCTGAGAGAGTACTATCTCGACAACATCTCAGAGGACGACTACTACTATCGCTTCTTCTCGCTGATCGAAGGCGTGAACAGGACTTACAACGTCTTCTATGGGGAGGAGGAGACGCAGGGATTCGAGTTTCTAGTCCACGACGAGATAGAGGCGATAGAGAAGTTCCGGCTGCTATGCCAGCCCGGCAACGAGCCGGAACGCAACGAGGACAGGTGCTGGTTCTATGTCGTCGCCTACTATCTGAACGCGCACGGCTATGTCATCGAGCAGTTCCCCGACGTGCTGCGCAGGCCTCCGACAGAGCCTTCCAGTTTTACATATGGGACAATCAGGGACAGAGCCGTATCGCTTGGGCTCGACGATGACGGCACGGTACGCTGGGCGACCCGCCGCACGATGGTTGCCGGCATGACCTTCGTGCGCAAGGCATCCTCGGTGGCAATCGGCGAGGCCCTGAGCCAGAAGATCCAGCTCATCTCCGCAGGCAATTCGCGATTCGAGGAGATGGAGGACGACGAAAAGCTCAGGGAGATCGCGAACCTAATCGAGAACCTGCTGAAGGAGAACGGGAAGTTCATACAGCCCGACTACTCGAAGGTGATGCTCGGACTCGTCGACGGCGATACGGTGAGGAGCCTCAGAAACAAGCTCCAGTGCTTCAGGCACTCGAGCAAGGAGTCGCTGGAAGAGAGAGCGAGGCTAACCGATGGGCAGAAAAGGTTCCTGATCGACTTCGGCGTGACAGTCTGCAAGGCGATCCACTCCCTCGTCGAATAGCGCCATCCGCTCCGCGCCTCCCCGCCCCCATTCATGCCACTCCATAGCTGCGTTACCGACATCGCCTGCACCACTCGATGAGAAAAGGCCTCCCATGAGCGTAAAGGGCCCCAACCGACGCTTGCGGCGAGGCTACAAGCATGCCCCGCGATCGTCTCGGTTCGCACAGCCTCGTCACCCCAGCCCCAGGGTCTGTTCGATGAACTCGGCGAACCTGCCGAGCATGTAGGCGCGTGGCCCCTCGATCTCTTCCTCCATAGTGCGCGGAGGGCGCCTCTTGACCGCGACGAGCGACCTCGCCGCCGCTGTGGCCCCGTCGGGGTCGGCGGCGGCGACCTCCATGAGGAAGTCGTCGGGGCGCGCAGGGCGCGCAGGCCAAGCGTCGCGAGGGCCTCCCGGGGAAGTCCCTCACGTTGTACGTCACGATCACGTCGCAGCCGCCTGCGAGCGCGAGCAGGACGTCGAGCGTCCACGTGGCACGAACACGTTCGCGTCGACGAGCGCCCTTACGGGCCGGCTAACCCGAGGCACCTCAGGTAATCCGACACCGCGTCGGAGTTGCCGTAGAGGCCCTCCCCGGCGGCGGCCTCGCGCATCTCGACGAGGGCGGCAGTGCGCCCCTCCCGGGACCGCCGGTCGAAGTCCACGGGGTCGGAGAGCATGACGTAGCGGTGCCCGCCGCCCGCGCGCGCCCTCGAGCCTTCCGGAGCCTGTCAGCCGCGCGATCGTCCGCGGGAAGGTGCCCACGATTCGCGCCGCCCGCCCCGTGGTGAGCCGGGCGTCGGCCTCCCCTCGAGGGCGTAGGCCGCGCCGAGCGCCCGCAGGAACGCCTTCAGCGCGCCGATCGAAGCCGCGTCGCCCGCCCTGTTGTCCACGATGGTCGCCGCCGGTGCCGTCGTCGTTGCCATGTCGACTCCCTCGTATCGTTATGTCGGTTTTGTTTTAGCTCAGACTGCCGGGGCTGACAATTGGGGACACCGCCCTCACATGAACCACCTGAACACCGACCTGAACAGCCACGCGAGGAACGCGACGCACGCCGCCAGGGCCGCCTTCGCGATCCTCATGGCCTACTCCACCTCCTCTGCGGGCTGGGCCGCCTCGGCCCGCCGCGCCTCGGCGAGCGCCTCGGGCGGGTAGCCGAACAGCGAGCAGATCGCCTCCGGGTCGCCGCGCAGGTCGGGGCGGGACGCCTCCAGGTAGTCGTAGATCCTGCACGCCCTGTAGTTCTCGCACGCGTTGGGCGACTCGGAGTACCACAGCCGCTGGGCCCGCTCGAACCTCGCCCCGTCCACGAACCGTCCGGCGCGCTTCCAGGCTACCGCCCTGCCGTCCACGGAGACGCACTCGATGCCGCCGAGCTCGCCCGCGTCGGCGAGGCACACCCTGTAGCCCCTGCAGCGGTCGGCATACGGTACGTCGCCGCCCTCCTCGGAGCCGGGGATGTCGTGGTGGTGTATGTCGAGGCATATCCCCTCGCCCTCGGCGGCGTCGAGCCGCAGCACGAGCTCCGCCGCGACGCACGCCCCTCCGAATGGCTGACCGGCGACCAGGTTGGCGGTGTCGAACACGCCGAGCCTCCCGTCCTCGTAGTCGATCTCGACCCTCATGCCTACCTCTCCCTTCCTTCCCTTCCCCTTCCGCCCCCGACGTCGGGGCGCCGGGCATCCTCCCCGCGCCGCCGAGCGGCGCCCGTCCGGGGGCTCCCGTCGTCCGGCGCGGGCCTCCTCCGACGGGTCGCGGCGCGCTCCGGGAGCAGGCCCTTCGCCTCGCGTAGTCGCGCA
>NZ_GL622579.1:276439-277930 GCF_000185625.1 Eggerthella sp. 1_3_56FAA | reverse complement strand
AAGTCGCCCGCGGCCTCCAGCGCCCCGATGCGCGCCTCGCAGTCGGCGAGGCTCCTGATGCCCTCCCGCGAGAACGCGTCGAGGGCGTCGGCCAGCCGCCTCAGGTCGTCCAGGTCGTCGACCGCGACGGCGTTGCGGGCGATCTCGCGGATCGCGTCGGCCCTCCGCGGGGACGAGCGCAGCGCGAGCTCCTGGAGCACTGACCTCCGCCCGAACGAGGTCCCGAGGTTCTCTCCCCTGATCCTGCGCGCGCCCTCTCCCGAGAGCGCGTAGACCCAGTCCGCGGCGCCGTTTCCGGGCGCGGCGCCGGAGACCTCCACGCCGAGCTCGGAGAGCGCAGCGACGAAGTCGGCCTCGTCGCGCGCGACCCGCCTGGCGACCGTCACGCGGGCCCTGATGTCGGCCACCCACGAATAGGCGCCCCTCTCGGCGAGCTCCCTCTCGGCCCTGCGGAAGTGGACCCGCTCCCTGCCGCGCGTCCCCCTCGCCGCGAGGAGCGGGGCGGCCCCCTCTCCGGGCCCGTCGGCGAAGAAGCTCAGGCCGCGCTCCTCGGCAAGCCTCTGGGCGGAGCGCATGAGCTCCCGCGGCGCCGGGTCCTGCAGGCGCGCCCCGGTCTCGAGGTTGGTGTTGTTCACCACGACGTGGGCGTGCATGACGCCGCCCTCGTTGTCGTCATGGTAGACGACGGCCGCCTGGAACCCCGCGAAGTTCTCGGCGACCCACGCGCGCGCCAGGTCGCGGAGCGCCTCGAGGGAGATGCCGTCCCTCGGGTCGGGGCTCAGGACGTAGTGCTTGTAGGTCCGCGCGGGCCTCCCCTTCCACGGCGTGTGGTTGCCGTAGGCGACTCGCGTGAAGTCCATCTCCTCCGCCCAGTCCCGGAACCCGCAGGGGTGCTCGGGCGACCAGGAGAGGTTCGCGAGGTCCACGGCGAGCGCGCGCCCGCCCCTGGTGAGGTAGCGCATGATGCCGCCGCACCCGGTGTGGCCGCTGATTGGCTTGACGACGGGCACCGCTAGTCCCTCCTCACGGCGATGGAGTCCGCGACCTCGGTGAGCGCCGCCTCGAGGACGCGCCTGCCCGCCTCGACCTCCTCGAGCGCCGAGAGGGCCCGCCCGAGCATCGCCTCGAGCTCCGGCGGCTTGGGCGGGCTCCCCCTGCGGACGAGGAGAGCGATGGTATTGAGCGCGTGGACCGCCTGGTTGTAGTGGCGGCCCCAGCGGACCAGCTCGGTCGCCATCCTCCCGAGCGTCCTGCCGTCGACGGCGTAGACGGTCCTCTGCCGGTCCGCCCCCGGCGGGACGCGCAGCAGCGAGCGGAGGAGCTCCGAGCGCGACAGCCCAGACCTCTCGGACGCCGCCTCCAGGGCGTCCAAGTCGCGGTCGTCGAGCCTCAGGCTGACCATGTTCCGGTAGGGCATGGGCTGCCTCCCTTCCTGGGGCGCGGGGCCACCCCCGCATCGGCGCCACCGGCGGCCGGCGCCCGGGCGGCCGC
>NZ_GL622579.1:273942-275783 GCF_000185625.1 Eggerthella sp. 1_3_56FAA | reverse complement strand
CTCTGGATGTCGGCGTCGCTCAGCTCGCCCCTCTCGGCCCGCTCGCGCCACACCGGCTCCAGGCTCTCCTCGACGACACGGGCGATGCGCTCGTGGTGCTCGATCGTCCTCGGGGCGACGTCGCGGCCCGTCTGAGCCTTGATGATCGCCGCCTTGAGGCTGGAGCTGCGCACGCCCCTGAGCGAGGGGTCCGCCTCGCGCATCCGCCTCACCTCGATGCCGAGCGCCTGGGTAGCCCGGGCACGCTCGATGACGGTGAGCTCGCGCGTGAAGTAGTTCGCGGTGTGCAGCAGCGTGAGGGCCTCATCGTCGCCGATGCCCTCGATGACGCGGCACGGCATCCTCGAGAAGGACGGGTCTTCGCGCGCGAGCAGCTCGTAGGCGGCCTTGCGCCGGTGCCCGCTTATCATCTGGAACGAACCGTCGTCGAGCCTGCGGACGAGGGGGATGTCGGTGAGCCCGTCCCTCCGTATGGACTCGGCGAGGGAGCGTATGGCCCCCTCGTCCATGCTGTAGGCCGCGTTCCCCGGGTGGTCGGCGATGTCGGCGACCTCGATTTCGCTGATGGGGTACCTCTCGCGCGCCCGGGCGTCGTCGTCCAGCACGCCCGCCAGGCTGAAGCGGCGCGCGATCTCCTCTACTCCCGCCACAGCCCCATCTCCCTCCCGAGCTCCTCGTAGTCGAGCGCCGCGCGGTTGCCGGGCATGAACGACACGATGGGCCTCCACTCCCAGCTCCCCTCCATCACCTTCGCCGAGTGGTGGATCACGGTCGCGTACTGGCGGTCGGGGAAGAAGCGGTCGAGCACCGCAGCGCCCGTCGCCTCCGCCCTCGTCATCCGCCCCGGCACGCACGTGCGCAGGATCCTCCAGTCGGGCAGGGGCATCCGCAGCTTCGTCGCCACGCCGCGCACCGCCGCCACCGCCGACGCCGTCCCCCTCATGACCGTCGAGTCGAGCTTGACCGGGATGACGACCGTGCCGCGCCCGCTCGTCGCAACGTAGGCGCACATGGCGAGCTGCTTTGCGCTCGGCGCGCAGTCGAGGATGGCGACGTCGTAGGCCCCCTCCGCGTCGTCGAGGGCGAACCTGAGCCGCTGCTCGCGCAGCATGAGCTCGTTCTGGTCGATGAGGTCGAGCGTCGTCGGGACGCAGCTCAGGCGCTCGACGCCCGTCTGGTGCGCTGCCTCCTGCGCGGGCATGTCGCCGTAGAGCAGGGAGACCGCGTTGCGCCCGGACTCCCCCGCCGCGTCGTAGAGGCCGAAGTAGTCGGTCGCCGACGCCTGCGGGTCCAGGTCGACCAGCAGCGTCCTGAGCCCACGCGAGGCGCAGAGCACCGCCAGGTTCACCGCCGTGGTGGTCTTGCCCACCCCTCCCTTGAAGTTGCTTGCCGTTATGACCCTCATTCCTTCCGTCCTTTCCCTCGGGGGCGCGCCACGGTTCCGTGGTCGCGGCGCGCCCAGCGTTTCGACCGCTACGCCGCGCCGGGCTCGGCCCTCCGCACCGGCCCCGCGGCCTCCGTTTCCATGGGTGCCCCGCCGATGCCGAGCAGCCGTGCGACCGCCTCCTCGACGGGCACCTGCCCCGCGAAACTCAGCCTCACCTCCACCCCGTGCGCCGTGAAGTGGTACGGGTCGCCGATCTGCTCCGCGAACGAGCGGACGCGCTCGTCCACCGGCAGGCTCGCGTCAACCGCGACGTCCGCCAGGTCCCTGACAGCTTCCATATGGCCCTCCTCGCGTCTCATCGGGACCGCCGGATGCAGGCCCCGCCTGCATCCGTTGATTGCCTCCGGGCGCGCGGGCCCGGAGGCGGAGGGCTCCTGCACGAAGCCGTCGGCGC
>NZ_GL622579.1:266054-272984 GCF_000185625.1 Eggerthella sp. 1_3_56FAA | reverse complement strand
CTCTCTGGCGCCGCCTCGGCGGCGGCGATCGCGTCCGACAGTCCGAGCGCCAGGTCGGCGTGCGCGCGGAGCACGCACCCGACGGCGTCGGAAAGGTCCGCGAGCGAGATGGAGGGCGGCTCCGTGAAGCACCCGCAGTAGGCCGTGTAGCGCTCGACGGGAGCCTGCCTCTCGCTCCTGAAGGACACCGCCGCCCCGCAGTGGGGGCAGAAGACGAGCCCTGAGAACAGGTGGCCGAGAGGCTCCCTCCTCCCGCCGCAGCGCGTGTCGCGCATGGACGCCTGCGCGCGCTCCCACGTGCCGGCGTCCACGACCGCCTCGTGGGCGCCTTCGAAGACCCGGCGCTCCGACGGGTCCGTCGGGCGGGACGCCCCGAGGCCCATCTCGACCCTCTTGCTCTTGCCGAGGACGAGGGTCCCCTTGTAGTGGGGGTTGCGCACCACGGTCTTCACCATCGTGCCCGTCCACCGCTGGTTCGGCTTGGGCGCGAGCTTGCCTCCCGGGTTCCTGAGGGCCCTGAGGTTGTGCGGGGTGACGGCGCCCTCCTCGTTGAGTGCGGCGGCGATCGCCCCCTGGTCGAGCCCCTCGCACGCGAGCTCGAATATCCTCCGGACCACCGCCGCGCCCTCCTCGTCGACCTCGCAGGCCCGCTCGCCCCTCCCCTTGCGGTAGCCGAACGGGACCGTGTTGAGGTTCGTCCCGCCCGCGCGCTCGCTCTCTATGGACTGGGTCACCTTGTGAGAAAGGTCCCTGGAGTACCACGAGTTCATGATCGTCCGGAAGCCGAGCTCGGTGCTGGCGGCGGGGCTCTTGCCGTCGCGCTTGGAGTCGTAGTTGTCCGTGACCGCGATGACGCGGACCCCGAGCGACGGCAGCTCGTCCTCGACGAGGCCCACGCAGTAGAGGCCGTCGCGGCTGAGCCTCGAGAGGTCCTTCACCACGACCGTGCTGATCCGCCCCTCCCGGCACATGGCCAGCATCCTCTGGAGGGCGGGGCGGTTCTCGGCGTGGGTGCCGCTGATGCCGTCGTCCACGAAGAACAGGTGGCCCTCGCCCGCGAGGTCGTCGCGCGAGGCGATGAAGTCCGCGAGGAGCAGCCTCTGGTTCGCTATGGAGTCGGACTCGCCCCCGGTGCCGTCGGCGACGGAGAGCCTGCAGTAGAGCGCGATCATGACAGGGCCTCCCGTATCGTCTCGGCCTTTCGGTAGGCGTCGGTGAACCGCAGGCGCACCGAGAGGGAGCCGTCGCCCTCGAGGGTTACCGACTCGATGGCGGCGTCCGCGAGCTCCTTGCTGAAGCTGCCGAGGAGGCGCCCCGCCTCGCCGAGGACGGCCCCGGCCCCTCCCTCGGAGAGGGACGCGAGCAGTCCGCGGCGCGCCTCCGCCTCTGCCCGATGCGCCCTCGCTGCCTCGAGCCTCGACCAGAGGAGCCGCTCGATGCGCCGGTAGTCGGCCGAGGAGACCTCGCCGCGCGAGTGCTCGGCCTTGAGTTGGACGGCCTTCTCCTCGATCTCGCCGACCTCGGCGTCCGTCTCCGCCAGGGACGCGGCCGCCTCGGCGAGCCGCCGCGCGAGCGTGCCGTCGGCGGCCCTCGAGGCGACGAGCTCGTCCAGCGCGACGCGCTGCTCGACCTGGCTGCGGATGACGTCCATGCACACGGTCTCCACCAGCGGCACGGCGACGCGGTGCCTGCCGCCGCCCTCGCCGGCGTCGTTCCTGCCGCACATGTACTCGGCGCCCCAGAACACGCCGTCCTCGACCCAGCGGCAGATGTGCATGGAGGCTCCGCAGACGCCGCAGCGCACCTTCCCGGCGAGCCGGTCGGGGTGCAGCTCCCTGATCCTTTCTGTTGCGGCGAGGGCCTCCCTGCGCCTCGCGACCCTCTCCTCGTGCTCGCGCTGCAGCCTGTCGAAGTCGCCGGGGTCGACCAGGGGCTCGTGCGCCCCCTCCACGAGGAGCCACTCCTCGGGGGAGTTCTTCTCGTGCGGTAAGCCGAGGTAGAGCTTCTGGGTCCACTTGCCCATGGCCACCCGCCCCGCGTAGACGGGGTTGGCGAGCATCCGGTTGACGTTGCGGGCGTGCCAGCGCCTGGAGTCCCTGCTCGTCGCCTGCTTGCCCGCGCGGTCGTACTTCGCCCTCCCCGCGGTCGGCGCGCCAGCCTCCTCGAGGCGCCGCGCGATCTCGGCGTTGGGCGCGCCGGCGAGCTTCATGCGGAACATCTCGCGCACGTGGGGCGCGGTCTCGGGGTCGGGGACCAGGTGGTGCGCGTCGGCGGGGTCGCGAAGGTACCCGTACGGGACGTTCCCGAGGACGATGGGGCCCCTCCGGCGCGCCGCCTCGAAGGTGGCGTGGATCTTCCTGCTGAGGTCGCGGCTGTACAGGGAGTTCAGGAGGCTCTTGACGTCCATCCCGAACCCGTCGGGGGACGCGCCGTCCTTGCTGTCCACCCCGTCCGCCACGAGGATGAGCCGGGCGCCGAGCGCGGGCAGGGTCTCCCTGATGAAGGTCTGGCACTCGACGTAGTCGCGCCCGAGGCGGCTGGCGTCCTTGGCCGCCACGCCGTCGATCCTGCCGGCACGGAGGTCGCCGACCATGCGCTGGAACGCCTCCCGGTCCTGGTTGGTGCCCGTCGCCCCGTCGTCGACGTAGTACCCGGCCACCACGGCGTCCGGCAGCCTCCCGATGTGGTCGGCGACGATGCGTTTCTGGTTCTCGATGCTGCTTCCGTCGTCGCCGTAGCTCTTGCTGGTGCGTGCGTAGACGCCCATCCGGCACACCTTCGCCCTCGCCGCGGGCGCGGTCGCCGGGGCGTCAGTCCTCCTGCTCTTGCGCGCCATCCTCGGACCTCCTCTCCGCCCGTCTCTCGGTCCTCGACATCCCGCGCAAGTGGAACGCGTACGCCCTCCCGCCCGAGGCCTCCGTGTCCCAGCCCTCCGCCACGTCGACGACGCGGAAGCCCGCCGGCGCGAGGAAGCGCCCGACCAGGAAGAAGGCGGCCCGCTCCGAGGGGCCCAGCCGGTTGCCCCCGCACACGACGAGGCAGTCGAACCTCCGGTTGACGGCGTCCTCGACGAGGCGCCGGTAGTCGCCCGCCTCGCCGTTCGCGTAGCGGTTGCGATAGGTCGCCGCGCGCCTGAGCGTCGGGTCGGCGTCTATCGCCTCCCGGCACCTCCTGGACTGCTCCGCGAGCGGGACGTCGGGGCGCGTCAGCGGCGCCCAGTTCGACGCGCTCGCGTAGATGGCCGCTCTGAGCGCCCTGCCCTCCGCCCTCATCGGGATTCCCCCTCCGCGAACGCGACGCCCGCGCGCTCCATCACGTCCTGGACGCGGAAGCGGACCTCGACCGACTTGTCCTCGTGGATGTCGACGCGCTCGACGAGCTCGACAACCTTGCGCCTGGTGAGCTCGCCGATGCTCCCGCTCGCCGCGAACCGCTCCAGGGCGGCCTCTGCCTCCGTCACGAGGTCCGCGACCCGCTCCCGCTCCGCCTCGAGCTCGAGCACCGCCGAGCGCGCCTCCTCGATCCTCGAGGCGTAGGCGGAGGCGAACAGGCCGTACTCCTCCTTGGTGATGACCCCGGCCTCGAGGTCGTCGACGAGGCCGTGGCGGAAGTGAAGCGCCCGCTCCTGCCTCCTGCGCGCGTCGTCTATGCGGCGGTCGACGTCGGCCGTGCGCTCGCGCACGAGCTCGTCCCTGTGGGACGCCACGAATCGCGAGGTGTCGACACTCACGTCGACCAGGGCCTGGGCGGCCTCCGCGACGATCGCGCGGAGGCGCGCCTCGTTGAACAGGTGAGAGCTGCAGCGGCGCGCGTCTCGCTTGTTGGTCGAGCAGGTGAGGTAGCGGTTGCCGTTGCGGCCCGTCCGGATGAGCATCTGCTGCCCGCATTCGGCGCAGTACGCGATGCCGCTGAACAGGGCGACGACACGCGACCCGGGGGCGGTCCGCGTGTCCCTCGCCATGAGATCCTGGACCAGCTCGAACTCGTGGAGGCTCACGATCGCCTCGTGCGCCCCCTCCTTGCGGAACCACTCCTCGGGGGCGTGCGGGAGTGTCTTCCTGCTGCGGAAGCTGGGGGTGTAGGTCCTCCCCTGGACCATCGTGCCCGCGTACACCTCGTTGGAGAGTATCCGCGCCACGGTGACCGGGCGCCACCGAGGGCCGTCGGCGCCGGCGAAGGGCATCGCGAGGCTCACCCCGCGCTCCCGCTTGTACGCGCCCGGACACGGCTCGCCCAGGCGGTTGAGCTCGTCGGCGATTGCCTGGGGCGACATCCCGTCGAGCTTCATGGCGAATATCCTCCTGACGTTGGAGGCCGCCGGCCCGTCTACGACCAGGCGCCCGCGCCTCTCGGGGTCGTCGGCGTAACCGTACGGCGCGAAGGCACACGCCCTCTCGCCGCGCTGCATCTTCGCGTGGAGGCCCGCGCGGGTCTTGACGGAGGTGTCGCGGCTGACGTTCTCGTTGAGCATCCCGCGGAAGGCGAGCATGATGCTCGAGGTGTAGGGGTCGCTCGAGGCGGAGTCGTAGCCCTCCGAGATCATGATGACGCGCACGCCCCTGCCGCCGTTCATCCTTGGGAACTCCTTCTCCAGGAGCAGCCCGCTCTCGATGGAGTTGCGCCCGAACCGGCTCGAGTCCTTGACGACGAAGCCCTCGATGACGCCGGACTCGAGGTCCGACATGAGCGCCCTCCACCCCTCGCGGTCGTAGGTGGTGCCCGAGACCCCGTCGTCGGCGTACTCGCGGACTATCCTCAGGTCCTCGGGGCTCCTCTCGCAGTACTGCCGGATTATCTGCTGCTGGTTGACGATGCTCCCGGACACGCCGTCCGAGTCGTCACCGCGCGACAGGCGCGCGTAGCTGCCCAGGCGGACAGCCCTTCCCTTGGTTCTTGGCATGAAAAAATCGGCCCTCCTCTGACGGCGCGCGACCAGGCGCGCCCGGAGAGCCGACCAAAAACCGTCGTCCAGTTTTTTCCTCGACGAGATTCTAGCACAGCCCGGGCGCGCAGTGGCCCGGCGCCTCACTCGGTCCCCAGCCCCAGGACTCGGGCGACCGCGTCCTCTATGGGGATCTGCCCCGCGAAGCTGATGCGGACCCTCACGCCGTGGCTCTCGAACTCGTAGGGGCTCCCCACCTGCTCGACGAAGCTGGCGGCGCGCTCCTCCGCGGACAGGCCGGCGGGGATGACGACGTCCGCCAGGTCCCTCGTCCCGCTCGTCTCGCCCATGCCCACGCACCTCCTCTCCCATTCCGGGGCCCTCCTCGGCCCCGGCCCTCGCCCCGGGGGTCGCGGCGGCGGCCGCGTTTTCGAAAGCTGCGGGCACTCGCCGCCCGGCGGCGGCCTCGAAAAGGGGCGCCGCGCGACGACCCCTGGGACGCGCGGGAGCGCGGCGGAGCGGGAGAAGGAGGCCCCATGCCAGAGAGGGAGAGCGGGGCGGCGCCGAGGGTGCCGCCCGAGAGCTTCTACTGCATCTTCGAGTTCATGAGCAGCCGGGACGGCCTCGCCCTGAAGGGGGTCGAGCTGGCGGTCTACGCACTCGTGTACTCCTACAGCCAGGGGAAGGGCGGCTGCTACTACGGCAGCAACGCGATGACGGCCCACCGCGCCGGCTGCTCGGAGCGGCACGCGATCGACGTCGTGCACGCGCTCGAGAGGAGGGGACTCATCGACTGCGTCGGCGAGCGCAGGTGGCGCGGGAGGACGACGAACATGTACGTCGCCGTGCCGGGGCCGGTCGCGGAGGCGATAGCCCGCTGCGGGGGCGCGGCGACCCCTGAAGCCGCCTCACCCCGCGCAGGGGGCTCCCCTGAAGCCGCCTCACCCTCACCCCTGAAGAGATCTCAGGGGTGCCCTGAGCGCGCCTCACCCAATAGAAAAGGGTTAGATACGCATACCAAAGGCGGGGACGCCCCGACCGGACGCGGCGAGGGGATCGAGGGGGCATTCCACGAGGTCCTCCGCTGTTACCCGTACACGCGCGACCGCGCCGAGGCGCTCGCCCTCTACAGGCCCCTCTACGAGGAGGGCGTGAGGGCCCCGGACATCGCGCGGTCGCTCAGGGACTGGGAGGGCCTGCACCCCGCCAGGGAGGGGAAGGGGCGCTTCTACCCCGAGCTCGCGAGCTTCCTCGACCCGAACAACCCGGAGGGCTACCGGGCCCTCGCCGCCAGGGCGAGGGCCGCCGCGGCGCGGGAGCGCGCAAAGCGGGTGAAGGAGCTCACGCGCGACGCCCGCCCCGAGGACGTGTACGCCCGATACGCGCTCGACGGGCTCGACGCGAGGGCGTCCGAGCTCTACCAGGACCACCTCCGCTCGGAGGACCGCCGGGGCGAGCTCTGGGACCGCTGGTTCGCGTACATGTTCCTCAAGCGGGACGTCGACGCCCGGGAGCACTGGCTCGAGGTCCAGGACGCCGGCAAAAGGTAGCCCCCACGGGGACAGCTGGCAGGAGACGGAAGGGAGAGACCGGGCATGGCTGACGACTTCGGCGACGACGCCGGCGACAAGCTGCTGGAATGGAGCATACGGATCATGATCGAGCGGGGGCGCCTGCACGCGCGGGAGAGCTCGGCTGGACTCGCCCGCGCGCTGCGGGACGCCCAGGAGAGGGTCGCGCCCGGCGGCGGCGCCCCGCAGGGCGAGGAGCGGAACGGGTGGGCTAAGCTCGACGTCCGCGACCTCGCGAGCGTCGAGGGATGGGAGGACGTGCGCGCAGCCATCGACGCCGAGCTCGACGCGCGCGGCATCGCGCACGAGTGGTTCGAGGACGGACGCACCGGGGAGCGGCGGCTCCTGTTCCGCACGGACGACGCGCGGGGGCTCGCGGACTCCCTCGGCAGCCTCGCCGATAAGGTGGAGGCGGCCCACGAGCAGGCGGCCAGGGCCGTCGGTCGCGCCCGCGAGACGGAGGAGGCGGAGCGGGAC
>NZ_GL622579.1:261108-265717 GCF_000185625.1 Eggerthella sp. 1_3_56FAA | reverse complement strand
TCGCCGTCGACCAGTCGCGCCTCAAGAGGGAGTGGAGGCGCGCCAAGAACATCCTCGTCATAGGGGGCACCGGCAGCGGCAAGACGTTCTCGTACGTGATGCCCAACGCGCTGCAGGCAAACCAGGACTTCCTCATCACCGACACCAAGGGGACGCTCTCCAGGGACCTCGGGGGCATGTTCGCCGCCCACGGCTACGAGGTCGTGGTGTTCTCGACCAAGGACCCATCGCGGTCCGCCCGCTACAACACGCTCGCCTACCTCAGGACCCCCGTGGACGTCATCGAGTGGGTGCAGGCGTTCATCTCCGTGACCAACGGCGAGGACGCGAAGGCGGAGGAGGCGTTCTGGACCAACACGACGGTGCTCCTGCTCCTCTCGTAGGTGAGCTACCTCGTGTTCCACTGCCCCGAGGAGGACCGCAACCTCAACGGGCTCGTCACGCTGCTCAGCCTCGCGCAGGCGAGCGAGGAGGACGAGTCGTTCGTGAGCCCCTACGAGCTGCTCATGCGCGAGATCGCCGACGGGACCATGCTCGTTGAGAGGGAGGCCCCCGCCGCGCCCGCGCGCAGGGGGCGCCGCGACTTCAAGGGGCGGGCGGCGCGCTCGTTCGAGTGGGTGAGCGTGGCCGAGCCCAAGGCGCCCGAGGACGACATCGCTCTGCTCAGCTGGACCCTCCTCAAGGCCGCAGCCGGCAAGACCCTGAAGTCGGTCATCATCTCCGCGAACTCCCGCCTCCAGTCGATGATGGTCCCCGAGATGCGCGAGCTCACCATGCGCGACGAGGTCGGCCTCGACCGCTTCGGGGAGGCCGGGCGCAAGCGCGTCCTGTTCGCCGAGACCGACGACACGACCGACGCGTTCAGCTTCCTCATGTCGATGATGGTCTGGCAGACGATCCACGTCTGCACGGCTAAGGCGGACCGCGAGCACGGCGGCGAGCTCCCCCGCCCGCTGCACCTGATGTGCGACGAGTTCTACAACCTGGGGCGCCTCAGCCAGATGGACCACGTCATCACCACCGTCCGCTCGCGCAACATCTCGATGTCGATCATGCTCCAGTCCGTCGCCCAGCTCGAGGCGCGCTACGGGGAGCAGGAGGCGCAGATCATCGTCGACAACTGCGACGTCGTCCTCTACCTCGGCGGCAAGTCGACCCAGACCAACAGGATGGTGAGCGAGATGGTCGGCAAGGAGACCGTCGACTCGGAGACCTGGAACGTCACGCGGGGCGCATCGGGCTCGACCACGAGGAACCGCGGGAGGCTCGAGCGTGACCTCATCCAGGCGAGCGAAGCGGGGCGGCTGCCCCGCGGGAAGGCCATCGTCCTGTTCAGCGGGTCCGACCCCGTCATCGACGACAAGTACGCGGCAGACAGGCACCCGCGCTGGGGCGAGGTCGCGCACGGCGGCGACTCGAAATGACCGCGCGCCGGCGACCCCTTGTCAGGAGGGGACCCGCCGCCACCGGGGCGGCGGGCCCCGCGTAGGGCAAGGGGGTTAGCCAATGCTCGCAAACATCATCAGCCTCGTCAGCGGCTGCGTGACCTTCCTCGGCGGCTTCGTCGTCGTGTGGGGCGCGGTAAGCCTCGGCATCGCCATCCGCTCGGAGACCGGCGGCGGGGGCGCGCAGCTGGCGAGCGCCATCGCGACCATCGCCGGCGGCGCGATCATCATCGCCGCCGCGGTCTACTTCGGCCAGCTCGACACGAGCTGGATGCCGAGCTGAGGGGGCCGGCATGCAGCACACCTACGTCCACAAGGACATCGGGGAGTACGAGGAGAAGGTCGTCGGGAAGCTCTCGGCGCGCATGGTCGCCTGCATCGCCGCGGGCGTCGCCGCGTCCCTCGCCTCGGCGGCGGCCTGCCACCTCTGCCTGGGGATCCCCGTGGCGGACGCGAGCCTGCCCGTCATGGCCTCGTCGATGCCGTTCTGGCTGCTCGGGTTCTGGAGGCCCAGGGGGATGCGCCCCGAGCGCTTCGTCCCGCTCGCGCTCCGGCACCTGACCGCGGACGGGACCCTCGTCTACCGGTCCCCCTCGCAGGAGGCCCCCGGCCCTGCTGCCGCGGCCGTGAGGCCGTCGGTGACCCGGAGGAAGTTCAGGAAACTCATGAGAAAGGTCGGTGAGGACTATGCGCCCACCCTTCAGGCGGGAGAAGCCCAAGCACTACAGGCCCGCTGAGGAGAAGAAGCGGGAGCGGAGGAGGGCGCCGGAGAGGGGGAGGCGCAGGGCGAGGACCGCGGACGCCGTGTCCTACCTCGCGCTCTTCCGCGACGGAGTCGCGATGAACGACCTCGGCAGGTACAGCAGAACCTACCGCTTCGGCGACATCAGCTACCAGTCGGCGAGCGACGAGGCCCAGGCGGCGGTGTGCAAGCGCATGCGCATGCTCTACAACGGCCTCACGCCCGAGGTCTCCATGCAGACGACCCTCGTCACGCGCCCCATCCACGAGTCCGAGATCGGCAACCGCACCTTCTTCGAGGTCCGCGACGACCCGACCGGGCCACTGGCCGAGGAGTACAACGACGTCCTCAACGCGAAGATGCGCGAGGGCGTCTCCAACCTCGTGCGCGAGCGCTACATAACCTTCGCGGTGGACGCC
This sequence comes from Eggerthella sp. 1_3_56FAA, assembly GCF_000185625.1. Classification (NCBI taxonomy): domain Bacteria; kingdom Bacillati; phylum Actinomycetota; class Coriobacteriia; order Eggerthellales; family Eggerthellaceae; genus Eggerthella; species Eggerthella sp. 1_3_56FAA. Next base: position 263,111 of record NZ_GL622579.1, on the reverse strand, counting down.
CCGGACGCGGAGCACGCCGTCCCCGCGCTCGCTCGGATGCGCTCGATGGCCTCCGGCGTGCTCACGGGGATCAGGAGCGACCTCTCCCCGCTCGACGGAGCCGAGCGCGCGGGGCTCCTGCGCTCGATGCTCAGGCCCGCCGAGCCCCCGCTCCCCGTCGACTGGTCGGAGGTGGCCGCGCACCGGGGCACCACGACGAAGGACCTCGTGGCACCGAACCTCATCGACTTCAAGCCGCAGGGGGCCGCCTCGGCCTTCACCATGGACGGCACGTGGTTCCAGGTGCTCGCGTTCCGCCGGTTCGAGAGCAACCTGTCGGACCGGTGTCTGGCCGACATGGTCGACCTGCCGATCCCCCTCGTCATCTCGACCCACGTGCGCGCGCTCGAGCAGAACAAGGCCATCGGCTTCGTCAAACAGCGCCTCAACTGGATCGACAAGGAGGTCGTGGAGGACCAGATGAGCGCCGTCAAGAGGGGTTACGACTACACCCTGCTACCCGCCGAGCTGCGCTACACGCGCGAGGAGGCGCAGGACATGTTCGAGCGCCTCAAGGACGACAGTCAGCGCCTGTTCCGCTACTGCGGCGTGGCGATGACCTACGCGCCGTCCCGCGAGGAGCTCGAGGACCGGGTAGGGCGCCTCGTCTCGACCGCCCAGGCCAACGGGATCGAGCTCGCGCCCCTGCACTACCGGCAGCGCGAGGGCCTGAACTCCGCCCTGCCGCTGGGGACGAGCGAGGTCGACGTGGAGCGCTACATGCTCACCGACGAGATAGCGATCCAGAGCCCGTTCGCCACCCTCGAGCTCAACGAGGAGGGCGGTGGCTACTACGGCCAGAACCGCCACTCGCTCAACCTCGTCATCGCCAACCGCAAGAGGCTCGCGAGCCCCATGGGGTTCGTCGGCGGCAAGCCCGGCAGCGGCAAGAGCTTCCAGACCAAGCGCGAGATCACGAACACCAGGCTCGCGTACCCGGGAGACGAGATCATCATCCTCGACCCCGCCCAGGAGTTCGGCCCCATCACCGAGGCCTGCGGGGGGCGGCACGTCCGTCTCTCCCCCGACTCGGGCAACCACCTCAACCCGATGGGGATGGCGGACGTCTCCCACCAGGCGGAGCAGCTCCAGGCGGCGTCGAAGACCGAGGCGCTCATCGCGCTGTGCGGTGCCTCCATGGCCGACGGCGACGAGCGCCAGACGGACGCCGAGCGCTCCATCGTGAGCCGCTGCTTCGGCGCCGCCCTCGCCCGCGCCCGCGCGGAGGGGCGCGAGCTGCTCATCGGCGACGTCCACGACGAGCTCGTGCGCCAGCCGGAGCCCGAGGCCCGCTTCGTGGCGCTGCGGCTGGAGCGCTACGTCGAGGGCGCCCTCTCGATCTTCAACCACCCCAGCAACGTCGAGTTCGACGCCCCCATGACGTGCTTCAGCTTCCGCGACCTGCCCGACAGCATGCTCGCGTTCGCCATGGTCGCCGCCCTCGAGTTCATCCGCAACCGCATGTATCGCAACTTCGAGCGTGGCGTGACGACCTGGCTCTACGTGGACGAGGTCCAGGGCCTCTTCGGCCACCCCGCCACCATCGGGTACCTCTCGCGGCTGTGGGCGGAGGGGCGCAAGTTCGGGCTCATCGCGACGGGGATCACGCAGAACGCCACCTACCTGCTCGACAACCCGCAGGGGCGCACCCTGATCCTCAACAGCGACTTCCTCATGCTGTTCAAGCAGTCGCTCACCGACGGGGAGAAGTGGCGGGAGCTGCTCAACCTGTCCGAGCAGGAGCTCGGCTACATCGACGACAGCGTCAAGCCGGGCGAGGGACTGCTCATCGCAGGCGCCGCGCGGGTGCCCATCGTCGACGACTGGCCGCACGGCAGGCTCTACGACCTCTGGAACACGAAGGCGGACGAGATCGCCGCCATCAAGCGCGCAGGTGCCGAAGATGGACGGCCGTAGCGCAGGGCGCCGCAAGGCGGGCTTCAGCTCCACCGAGGAGTTCGACG
>NZ_GL622579.1:259133-260338 GCF_000185625.1 Eggerthella sp. 1_3_56FAA | reverse complement strand
AAGGGGGCGCGGGAAGGGAGGCCTGCCGGTCATGCGCTCGGCCCAGCGGCGCCGCAACTGGGCGACCTCACGGTCCGCCGCCACCCGGCTCGGGAGGTCGGTAGCATCCTCGGCGGCGAGGGGAAAGGCGGCCGGCACCGTGGCGGCGGCCCTCTCCTCCATCGCCGCGCCCCTCGCGGGCGTGCTCGCCGGAGCCCTCGCCGCGGTGCTCGCCGTGGTCATGCTCTCGAGCCTCGTCGGAGCGCTCTTCGGCTTCTGGACGAACGAGGCCTCCAAGGCCTCCCTCGAAGGCCTGCCGCCCTACATCACCTACGAGATGGTGGAGGCTGCCCTCGAGTGCCAGGAGGAGTACGGGCACCCGGCAGGGTGCACCATCGCCCAGATCATCTGCGAGTCGGGCGTCGGGGACCACCTCTCAGGGCTCGCCGAGCGGGACAACAACCTGTTCGGCATCAAGTGGTCGCCGAGCTTCGCGGGGTGCCCCGAGGTGACGGGGAAGTCGAGCTGGCAGACCGGCGAGGAGTACGGCGGGCAGCACGTGACCGTGACCGCCGACTTCACGAGCTTCGCGTCGCCGCGCGACTGCGTCGTCTTCCGCAGCAGGGTCCTGCTCCAGAGCCCGCGCTACCGGGATAACGCTCTCATCAGGGAGGCGATCGAGGAGAAGGACTCGGACCTCATGGCCGAGGGCCTCAAGGACGCCGGGTACGCCACCAGCTCCGACTATGTCGAAACGCTCAAGGACATCATGGCGACCTACGGCCTCTACCGCTTCGACAGCATGAGCCTCGAGGACTGGGAGAGCGGCGGCGGGGCGGGCGACGCAATCGTGCAGGCGGCGTACAGCCAGCTCGGCGTCCCCTACGTGTGGGGAGGCTCGACCCCCGGGGTCGGGCTCGACTGCAGCGGCCTCACGCAGTACTGCTACCGCCAGGCGGGCATCCAGATCAGCCACTACACCGAGGACCAGCGAAGGGAGCTCACCGCCCTCCCCCTCTCACAGGCGCGCCCCGGGGACATCCTCTACCGCCCCGGGCACGTCGCCATCTACATAGGCGGCGACCGCTACATCCACGAGCCCAAGCCGGGGGACGTCTGCAAGATGTCGACCGGGATCAGCTCGTTCACCTGCGCGCTCAGGCACACCGGATAGAAGGGAGACAAAAGATGAGGAAGAACGGAAAGAGGGGCAAGGTCATCGCCGT
>NZ_GL622579.1:256367-258380 GCF_000185625.1 Eggerthella sp. 1_3_56FAA | reverse complement strand
CACCGACCGGTCGCTGGTCGAGAGCGCGACGGACGGCACGGTGAGCGCACTCGCCTACTCCGCGGCCGATGAGGCCGAGGCCGACGGGCAGGCCATCGTCACGCTGACCCTCGAGGACGGCTCGGCGGCGACCCTCATCGTGACGCTCGAAGACGGGGAGCCCGCGGCCGTGGCGTCCGACGCCTTCTCGGCCGCGCCGAGCTACGTGGCGAGCGAGGGCGGGGGCGGCCCCTTCGAGGTCACCGGGCTCGACGAGCGCTACCTCGAGCTCGTGGGCGGCGACGAGGACGCGCTCAGGGCCGCGATCGGAGCCTACGCCGCCCGGCGCAGCCCGCAGGCGTCCAGCGCCTCCTTCGACGGCGAGGTCTTCCTCGACCTCGCGAGCGGCATGGTCTCGGCGACCTTCCACCTCGACGACAACGCCTCGACAATCGTCACCGTCCAGTGGGCCGGCGGCGCGTTCACGGTTCTCTAGGAGGCCCGCCATGACGAAACGGAACCCGGCGCCGGGGACGGCGCCCGCACGCCGGCGCCCTGCCAGGCTCCCCCTCGCGGCGGCAGCGGCCTCGTTCGCGGTGGTCCTCGCGACGCTGCTCTTCCCGCAGCCCGCCTACGCCGGCATCGCCGAGGACATCAACGCCTGGCTCTGCGAGCAGCTCCGCGGCATCTGCAACTGGATCTTCTCGGGGCAGGTGCAGGTGCTCGCCTCCATCGGCTACGACGGCATCCTCTCCGAGGGGTTCGACCAGATGCTGGGAAACGCCGGCGGGATCAGCATGTACGACATCGCCTACGGCGCGTGGGAGAACGCCATCCTGCCCATAGGCTGCGGGATCCTTTCGTTCGTGTTCACCGTGCAGCTCATCAAGATAAGCCAGCGCATGGAGGGCAGCCAGTCGATGCCGGCGGTCAGGGAGGTCGTCTTCCTGCTCGTGTTCTTCGCCGTGTTCCTCTTCCTCGTCCAGCACAGCTTCGAGCTGTGCCGGGCGGTGTACGAGGTGACACGCCTGGCCATCGAGAGGATCGTCGCGCTGTTCGGACAGGGCTCGCAGCTCGACCTCGGCGCCGTGAGCCTCGTCACCCAGGAGGACGACGTGCCGTCGCTGGTCGCCATGATGCTGGTCGCAGTGGTGAGCTGGCTCGTGGTGATCGTCGCCTACGTGGTCGCGCTCGTCGTCAGCTGGGCGCGCTGCGTGCAGATCTACGTCTACGCCTGCTTCGCTCCCATACCCCTGAGCCTGCTCGCCCTCGAGGAGACGCGGCAGCTCGGGATCGGCTTCCTCAGGAACTTCGCCGGGGTCTGCATCGCGGGCATCGTGATCCTCGTCGTGCTGGTGAGCTTCCCCATCGTGCTCTCCGGCCTCAACGCCGTCTCGGCCGGCACCGGGACGCCCGTCGACTCGGTGGTCGGGGGGCTTTCCTACGCGCTGCAGTACCTGGCGATGTGCATCCTGCTCATCCTGAGCCTCGTCAAGAGCGGCGCCTGGGCCCGCGACGTCATGGGCGGCTGAGCGAGCCGCTCGGACCGACACGTCGAAACCGGAGGGCCCGTCCCCACCTCACAGGTGGAGGCGGGCCCGTCCCATGCGCACGCGGCGCGAAAGGGAGGCGAGAGGAAGGCGGCGCGCGAGGCCCGCGAGGCAGAGCATCGAGAAAGGAGAAGCGAATGGACTCAGAAGGAGGAGGGAAGGTCTACCTGACCTTCCACAAGAGCTTTGTGAGGGAGGGCGTCCCCTACGTCGACCGGGACACCGGGGAGGAGAGGACGTTCAACTCAGTGACCCTGCCGTCGGACACGGTCCTGGACGGCATTGCGGTCGGGGGCTTCAGGTTCAGCCCCCTGTTCGTCGACCGGAGCCGGTTCGACGAGGACCAGCGCGTCGTGCCGCTGCTCGCCGACCGCGAGGTGCGGCTCACCCGGGTCGCCCGCGACGCGGAGGGCAACGTGGTCCTCGGGGACGACGGGGAGCCCGAGGTCGAGGAGCTCCGCGCGAAGCCGCAGCAGATCAAGGA
>NZ_GL622579.1:250857-255972 GCF_000185625.1 Eggerthella sp. 1_3_56FAA | reverse complement strand
TAGGACGGAACGGAGGATAAGATGGACGAGAAGACACGGGCGCGCGCGCCCGAGAAGATCCTGAGATGCGCCCTCGCGCTGCTCCTGGCAGCGGCGACGCTGCTGTCGAGCGCCTCGCCCGCACTGGCGGCCGAGCCGGCGTACGAGTCCGGCAGAGGCGTCACCCTCGCCGAGAAGCTCGGCTTCGACCCCGAGGCGTTCGTCGCCAACCTCGAGGCCCACCAGGACAGGTACCTGGGTACGCCCTACACCATGGACGACCGCGAGGCGGGCCCCGGCCTCGGCATGGACTGCTCGACGTTCGTGAGCTACGCGCTCATCAACGAGGCGGGCGTCGCTGACTCGGCGCTGCGCTACGACATGCAGCCGCGCCACTCCGACGACAACTGCCTGCCCAACACCGAGACGCTCTTCACCTGGGCGTTCGCGAACTGCGACGTGCAGGTATTCGGCAGCAAGGAGGACCTGCTCGCGAGCAAGCCCGCCAAGGGCGACATCCTGTTCGTGTGGGCAAAGTCCGCCGGCGAGGTGCCCCTCGGGGGCGGGGCCAGCCACGTGGGCATCTACTGGGGCGAGGGCAACGGCGAGGACCTGATGTTCCACGCCACCCCGCCGGTCTGCAAGATCGGCCCCATCGAGGGCAAGGTGGTGGGCGACCTCTACTACGCGAAGGCCACCGTGTCCCACGGCTTCGACCTGACCGTGGACAAGAGCGCCGGCGACGCCATCGCGCTGGCCACCGAGGGCAACGGGAAGTACGCCGCGAGCCTCGAGGGCGCGGAGTACGGCGTGTACCGCGACGAGGCGTGCACCGACAAGGCGGCCAGCATCACTGTGTCCGCCAATGGGTCCGGCTACTCCGGCACCGCCGAGGGGCTCGACCCTGGCACGTACTGGGTGAAGGAGACGAGGGCACCGGCGGGCTACGCGCTCGACCCGAGCGTCCAGCGCGTCGTGCTCGACGATGACGCGACCGTGTCCTCCGTGGAGGAGAAGCAGTACTTCCCCATCGACGTCTCCGTCGTCAAGCTCGCGCGCGACGGAGAGACGACCCCCGAGGGCGACGCCTCGTTCGGGGGCGCGAAGTTCCGCATCGACTACCCCAACGGCAAGTCCGGCGTCTACCAGGCCGGCCCCGACGGCAGGGTCTCCATGAGGGTGGACGACGGCGCCTTCGTGGAGGGAGACCCGCTGGACGTCGTGGACGGCATGTACGTGCTGCAGCTCGGCACGTACCGCGTCACCGAGGTCGAGGCGCCCCAGGGGTGCGTGATTCCCGAGGACGCCACGCAGACCATCGAGGTGACCGCATCGGGCCAGGACTCCCCCACGAGCACGCAGGCGACGTTCTCCAACGCCCTCGACGGCTCGCTCGGCTACGTGCAGACCCCGGCGCTGGGCGGAGTGGCGGTCGCGAAGGGCGACGCCCTGCTCTTCGACGAGGGCGACACCGGCGGCGACGGCGCCTACTACAACTACGCCCAGGGCGACGCCACGCTGGCGGGCGCCGAGTTCACCGTCTACAACGCGAGCACCGGGCGCATCTGCGCCGACCTGGACGGGGACGGCTCGATCGGGGACGGCGAGACGTTCGCCCCGGGCGACCCCGTCGTCACCATCGCCACCGAGTACGACGCCAACCTCGACGCCTACGTGGCGCGGACCGCCGACCGGCTGCTCCCGTACGGCACCTACCTGCTGCGCGAGACGAAGGCCCCCGAGGGCTACACGCCCGAAGGCGCGGTCGAGAAGGAGTTCCAGGTGCGCGAGGACGGCGAGGTCAGCGAGTTCCTCCTCGACGGGGGCGAGCTCAACGAGGTCGCCGCGGGCGGCGTGCAGGTCGTGAAGGCCGACATCGAGCTCGGGGCCTCCGAGGCGCTGGGCGGCAACGCCCACGATGCGCTGGGGACCGGCTCCACGCTCTCCGGAATCGAGTTCACCATCGCCAACGCGAGCGAGCACGGCGTCATGGTGGGAGGCGAGTGGTTCCACGTCGGCGACGACGTCATGACCATCTCCACGCACTGGAACGATGACGCCCAGGCCTACACGGCCGAGACCGCGCCCGACGCGCTGCCCTACGGCACCTACACCGTCCGAGAGACCGCGACCAACGGCTCCTATCTGCTCACCGACGGCGAGCCCCGCACCTTCGAGGTGCGGACCGACGGCGAGGTCGTGAGCGTCTCGAGGGACGGCGCGGCGCTCGAGTTCCGCGACCAGGTCGTGCGCAACGACATCGAGCTGTCCAAGATGGCCGAGGACACCAACGCCGCCCTCCAGGTCGCGTTCAAGATGACCAACGTCTCCACCGGGGAGGCGCACGTGATCGTCACCGACCGCAACGGCGACTTCTCGAGCGCCAGCAGCTGGAACGCGCACAGCGCGAACACCAACGGCAACGACGTGCTGCTCGAGGCCGAGTCCATCACGGCGGACATGATGGACCCGTCGGCCGGCGTCTGGTTCTCCCTCGGCGAGGACGGGTCTGAGGCGGAGGTTGACGACGCACTCGCCGCCCTCCCCTACGGCCAGTACACCCTGGAGGAGCTCCGCAGCGACACCAACGAGGGCTACGAGCTCGTCACCCGCACCTTCTGGGTCGAGCGCGACAGCACCGCGGTCAAGCCCGTGTGGATGTCCCTCGACGACCGGGAAGGGCCGAAGATCGGGACGCAGGCAACCGACGCCGCCGACGGCGACCAGATCGCCCAGGCGGGCGGGCAGGTGACGATCGTGGACACCGTCTACTACGAGAACCTCGAGTTCGGCGGCACCTACGCCCTCACCGGCACGCTCATGGTCAAGTCCACCGGCGAGCCGCTGCTCGACGCCGAGGGCAACCCCGTGACCGCAACCAAGGAGTTCACGGCGAACAACACCAACGGATCTGTCGACATCAAGTTCACCTTCGACGCTAGCCTGCTCGCGGGCGAGGACGTCGTGGCCTTCGAGAGCCTCGTCAGGGACGGCGTCGAGGTGGCCGCCCACGCCGACATCGAAGACGAGGGCCAGACGATTCACTTCGTCGACATCGGCACCACGGCCACGGACGCCGCGGACGGCGACAAGCTCGTGACGGGCCCCGAGGCCGCAATCGCCGACGAGGTCTCCTTCGAGGGCCTGACTCCGGGCGAGACCTACACGCTCGAGGCGACGCTCATGGACGCCGAGACGGGCGAGCCGCTGACGGGCGCCGACGGCAGCCCCGTGGCCGCGACCGCCGAGTTCGCGCCCGAGGCAGCCGAGGGCACCCAGACGGTCGAACTCTCCTTCGACAGCACGGGGTACGGCGGGCACCGCCTGGTGGCGTTCGAGAGACTGCTCGACGCCGAGGGCACCGTCCTCGCGGCGCACGAGGACATCGAGGACGAGGGCCAGTCGGTCACGGCGTGTGAGATCGGCACCGAGCTCGTCGACTCCGCCGACGGCGACCACATGGTCGAGAACGGGACGGTCAGCGTCGTGGACACGGTCGAGTATAAGGGGCTCGTCGCGGGCGAGACCTACACCGCCCACGGCACCATCATGGACAAGGCCACCGGCATGCCGCTTGAGGACGCGGAGGGCAACCCCGTGACCGCCGCCGCCGAGTTCACGGCGGAGAGCTCCGAGGGGACCGTCGAGGTGGCCTTCGAGTTCGACGCCTCCCGGCTCGAGGAGGGTGCCGCCCTCGTGGCGTTCGAGGAGGTGCTCGACGCGAGCGGGAACGTCGCCGCGGTGCACCAGGACCTCGAGGACGAAGGCCAGACGGTCGTCGTGGACAACCCGGAGACCCCCGAGGCGCCGGAGGCGCCCTATGCCAAGACTGGGGCCGACGCGCCCACCGGGGTCGATCCGCTCGTCGCGGGCGCCGTCACGCTGCTGGTGGTCGCATCCGTCGGCGGCGCGACCCTCGCTATCCGCTCCCGCATGAGGGCGGGCCGCAGAAAGAACGAGGAAGCCGAGTAGCACCAAGGCTGAAAAGCCGCACCCCTCCCGACCGACGGCCGGGAGGGGCGTCTCGCCAAGGGAGGAGAGATGAGAAGGATGTCCGTAGTGGCAGTAGGCTGCCTCGCGGCAGCGGCGGCGATCTTCGCGTTCCTCGTCGCGTCGTACACGAGGGAGACCATCCCCTACGAGGTCGCCGAGGTGCCCCTCGTGGAGGCGGAGGCGGGCGTGCCCGCGCCTGAGGAGGAGCCCGCCCTCGTCGACTGGAACGCGCTGCCGGACTCCGTCGTCGCCTGGGTTCGCGTCCCGGGGACCACCGTCGACTACCCCATCGTCCAGGGCGACGCCTCGGACCCGGACTTCTACCTGGCCCACGACATGAACGGCAGCCGCTCGGCGTGGGGAACCCCCTACATCGACGCCGGCTGCGCCGAAGGGGTGCTCAGCCCGCTCGTCGTCGTGTACGGGCATCACATGTCGGACGGCACGATGTTCGGACCGCTGGAGCGGTACGCCGATCGGGAATTCGCCGAGGAGCATCGCACGATCCTCATCTACACGAGGGAGCGGGCCGTCGAGCTTGAGGTCTTTGCCACGGACGTCGTGGACGCGGACAGGGAGGGCGTGCGCACCGAGTTCGGGGGCGCCGCCGACCTGCAGGCCTACCTCGACGAGAGGCTCGGCAGGTGCGAGGTCGTGCTCGAGCGCCCCGGAGGCGTCGAGCGGGCCTGGGCGTTCGCGACGTGCAGCTACCAGACCGCCAACTCCCGGACGGTCGTGCTCGCGAGGGAGGTGGGGTAGATGGCCAGCGCCGCGCTGTTCTGCATCGGCATGCTCATGGGCGCCTGCACCGTCACGGCGTACGCATGCTGCCGCGTCGGCTCCGCGCACGAGGACGACTGACGGAGAGGCGGGCGGAACGAAAGCGAGGGGCGGGGCCGCGCACCGGATTGCGCGGCCCCGCCCCTTCCGGTCCCCGGGCAGCCTAGTACCCGAGCTCCCTGAGGCACTTCCTCACCAGGGGGAGCAGCTTCTTCATCGAGTATGTGGCCGTCGAGTTGGCGCACCCCAGCTCTCGGGCGATGTCCTTGTACTCGCGGTCCTGGAAGAAATGCTGGCGGAAGATGTAGGCGTCTCGCTCGCTCGCGCCCGCGAGCACGCTCTCCACCGCGTCCACCAGGTCGA
>NZ_GL622579.1:175180-250330 GCF_000185625.1 Eggerthella sp. 1_3_56FAA | reverse complement strand
CGTCGCGGATGGCGCGGCGGGAGCCCTCGCGCCTGGCATCGATCCTTTCGCGCAAATAGCCTGCCCACCACTCCAGGCGGAAGCGGAAAGACCCCTCCCCGAGCTCGTCGGGCCAGACCACCAACTTGCGCATCACGCCGTCGGCGTCGCGGACCGTCCCCGACGCGGCCCGCCGGAGCACCTCGTGCTTCACGTCCCTCATGGCGCCCCTGACCTCGATGGCGGGCCGGTCGGCAGGCCGGTGGGGCATGCCCTTGCCGACGGGGCCCTCGTCGTTCGCGAACTCCATGACGATGGGGTACTCGTCCACGAGGTCCAGGGGGATCAGCGTGCGCCGCACGCCCTCGAGGCGGACGGCATGCGTCTCGTACACGATGGTCACGCCGTCGGCATGCTCGTATACCTCCCGGACATCCTCCTTGGAGCGCTCCGCCCTCCTCGAGGCGGAGTTGCGCGCTCCCTCGAGAGACTTCTCGTGCGGATAGCGCCCGTCCCTGCGTTCGTTCATCATAGCACCTGAGCTTCCTTCGAGCCCAGGCGGGGCGGTCCCTTTCCGCGAGAAGGCAGGTGCGCGCAGCACGAATTCTCGGGCCCAGCCTGGCGATCGGTGGGCGCAACGGCCGAAGGACGGCCGACAGGACCTCCCTGCTGGAGGCTGCGCGCACCTGCCTGGCTAGAGCTCGAAGCTCTCGAGCGCTTAAGCACTAGCTCCCATTCAATGCTTTATGGACCCATGATGACCTCCGTCTCGCAGGCTTCCGGCGCCTTGCCTCGGCGCCGGAGGAACCGAGCCCCACGGCCCGCGCGCGCTGCTAGAATCGATACAACGGGCAGACAATAACCTTCAAGAGCAGATGAGTTCGCCGCCAGGTCACCCGCCGGGTGCGCTGGCCTCCCCGTCCCCAAAGGATGAGAAAATCATAGTTGCGGCAGCTCATCAGCGCAGTTCAGCGGCGGTGTCAAAGAATGACGGAGCTCGGTTTCAAATCGGTTCAAAAGCGGGAAGGAGCCGTGATATGAGCGAGGGTAAAGAGGGACCGTGCGGCACGGCGCAGCTGCTGGAGGACATTCTCAGGGCATGCTTCGGGACCATCTTGGTCGAGCCTATAAAATGGCGCATAGTGAGCACGGCGACGCCCTACCGCAGCATGCTGCGCAACGCCATCAAATCCGGGAAAGCCGCCTTCAACGAGAGAACCGTCGAGGCGCTCTGCGCGCTGGTAAATGCCGGCTTGCGAATCGGAGAGGACTCGTCCACATACGACCCCGACCTCGTGGCGAAGGGCATCACAAAGCTGTTGAAGAAACGAGGATGGGGCGACTTCGGGGAGCTCGCCCAGCAGTCGGGCGACACTCGGCTGACGCAGGAGAGGAGAAAAGCGCTCGCCGCGATGATCAAAGAGGTTGCCGTCCAGCTCTACGGCAAAACGAGCATCAGTGAGGGGGACGAGGCGAGGATCAAGGAGGCACTTCAAAGGATCGCCCTGGCGGCTCCGCAGAGGATAAGGGAAGAGGAGGCGGCCGGGATCAACCTGCTCGCCACTGAAGCCCTCCCCGCCTCCATGGACCTCCTCATGAGGCAGATACACCTCCCCGACGGCGACGAGTTCCTAAGCGCAGCCGACGAGCAGGGCTCATGGATAGCCCTCAGCGAGATCTATTGCAGCGGGGTGAAGGTGGATTCGATCATCCGGGCGGCCCTCGACCGGGGGATAACATCGCGCTACGGAGCCCAGTCGGAGGCTGCCCTCACCTACTACATGGCGAAGTTCGACCTGAAGCGCGGCAACGTCAAGCAGAGCGACAAGGACCTCTGTCAACTGCGCCGGACCCTCGAGGACAACCGCTCCAAGATAGACGGCGCCTGCGCCGACCGGATGTCCGCCCTGGCGAGCATACGACAGCTCACCAACAACGCTGAGCCCTCAGCGGGCCACGCAGCGCAGTTCGAGTCCGCCGTGGGCGCGCTCCAGGACCTCAACTACGCAGGAGACGGCTACAAGGCATACGAGACCGCGTCTGCGATAGGCGCCGAGGTCACCAACGCCCTGGCGAAGGGCGCGGTCGAAGAAGGCTGCGACACCGCCAGCTTCAACAGACTCGTCAAACAGCACGAGACGATCGTCAGGGAGCATCCCGAGCAACTGGGGAACCAAGCCGTCGTCGCCGTCTCGCTCAGATGGTTCATGGAGCTTTCGCGCCTCGAGAGGGCGCCGATGGAAAGCCGGAGCCCGCTGAGGCTGCTAAAGATCGCTTTCAACGGCCTCTCGGAGGCAAGAAAGAGGAAGAATTCGCTCTTCCACGTCCAGTGCGTCGCGGTGATTGCCATCTGCGCCATGTGCGCGGGAAACGAGGAGCTGTTCCGCAGCCTGGGCTACATCTTCGCGAAGCTGAAGAGGGCTTTCGAGATCAAGGCATCGCAGGAGGGAATCAGGCAGCTAATCTCCATCATGAACAAGATGGCTCCGGGGTCATCGAGGAGGCTGCTCGCCGACCCCGATGTCCAGATGGAACTCATGAAGAGCAGGCACTCGTCGATCATCAACTGGACGATGCACCTCGACGAGATGTACCGGCACGAGATGATTCCCGGGAAGAGGGCCTATAAGGTAAGGATCGAGGAAGAAGTTTTGAAGCTTGAGGTGTTTCGGAATTAACTCTCTCACAATGGCTCATACATGAAAAGAGCCGGGTATTGATACGCCCGGCCCGAAAACAAAACTAATCCCTTGGATTAATTACGGCAACTATCTAGTCAATGGATGCTTAGTACGCACCTCGACAGTCCAGATAGACCTGCTCCAAAGACATCATTATTCCAAACACTACGACTTCTTAAGTCGCTTAACCAAACCCAGCAAGATACCCTTCTCATATCGATTCATAGAGAACAGGTAAGCTACGATTGTATAGAGGATCCCAAAAGCAACAATCCATAATGAAAAGTCTAGCCATCCCGAAACTGATATATCAAACGCGCCTTTCGCTGCGAGAAATGCGCATCCGAACAAGCACAGCGGTATTGCGACGCGCGCTATTTCTTTCCAATATCCTAGGATGTCAAGCTTCATAACCTTAGCGTAGAACACATTCATTACGAGACCGTTGCCAACGAGCATGAGGAGGCCAGTGCATGCAGCAGCCCCAATAGGGCCATACGCTGGCGATATGATAAAAACTGCTGCGATGTTTGCCGCTGCGAGAATCGCATATACAACACCACGGAATGCATACTTGTTCTCAACCTGCATGATTGTCAATCCTAGATTTTGCATCAGATCGACTGTGTAAGGCACCATTACGAGAAGAGCGATAAGATATGCATCTTGATACCCGTCGCCCGCCCACATCGCAATGAACTCTTTCCCGAATACTAGAAATCCGAGAAGAACGAGGAGAAGCGGGTATGTTGCTATCCTTCCGACTCGCTTGAACAAGTCAGATATTGCCCTCCCCGTACGATCGGAATAATAGAGTCGAGAGATATGCGGCATAAACACTGACGACACTGCCGTGCCCATCGGCCCGTACGCCGCGTAGACTTGGGCTGCCACACCATATACGGCGACGACAGACGTACCATAGAAAAAACCGATGATAAGCTGGTTCGTCCTCCAGAACACCTGATCTGCAACAAGAACAAGCAGTATCCCGGATGAGAACCGGAGGATCGCTTTCATCAGCTCCTGGTCACGGGAGTGCATTTTGATGCGCGCACCTAGAACTTTGCTTCGGTACAAACGCTGTATAACGAAGCATATTATATTCGTCCCAAACTGAACGCAGACGATGCTGATGGCGTATGGCTGCCATTGGATCAGCAACACAATGAGGATTGGCTGAACTACCACTGTCGCAATCTGCGTAGCCTTCAAGAAGGAGAATCTCTCATTTGCGTTTATTACGGCAACATCGATGGTGTTATGCATCGTCACGATGAGATTCGCAATTAAGACCGCGAGCATGAGCGAGCTCTCCAGCACCTGAAAAGCAGTCAGCACTCCAGCGTAGACAAAACGCACAGCGACAATCGCAATCGCTCCAACCCCTATAGACACCACCGCCGCGTAGTTATAGATACGCCTGCTTATGGCAAGCGTGTTTTCCATCATGAGAATATCGCCCTCGGAGTAATACTTACAATAGAATCGTGTTACCCCTCCGGAGAAAGTCGAATTCATGAGAAGGATGTACGCCATCACCGATCCGATAATCTGGTATAGACCGTACTCGCTATCTCCAATGCCTCTCAATAGAATGGGGACATAAAGTAGATTAACAACCACCTGTGCCACCGTGTAAACATACGAAAGAACAATACCGGTACGACGGCGTTCTGATCTTCTCTTGTTTACAGACGCTTCAGCTTCGGACATATAGTGGACACCTCATAACTCAACGATTAGGCAGGCAACGCTATCGATCGGATAACTAGTTGCGATAGAAAGTTTTGACAAGCAGTCTTCACCTAAACCTGCTGTAATCTCTTGGTTCTTTCGAATTGGCTGTTCGAAAGCGAGAAGCCGGTGCTGCATATCATAATCAAGGGGAACCCGAAGCAGATATCCAGCAAATGTCCCTCAGTGAAACCGAACAAAAGGACGAGCACCAAAAAAGGCATTGCGGCTTTCAGCATTCTGTCGTCTCGCTGGCATCGTTTAAAGAACGCAATGCAAAAAAGCGACGAAAACAGAAGCCCCGACACCATGAGCCCGTTGGCATAAAAGCTATCCAACGTTGTTGCAACCCATGTAAAGCCGCCAGAACCAATCGCTCGAGCGTCCTGGAACTCTTGGCCAAACAAAGTAAGTCCTTGACTCTCGAGGCAAGCGTGCCATAGCCATGGGCGACCAGTGAATGACTCGCCAATATCTGCGTTGTAGAGCGGCCCGGCCAAGGCGAACGTGACCAGAAACAAGGCAACCGGCAATAGACCAAGGACAAAACGGATCGCTCTACTTCCCGTAAAAAGGTGCCACCGGCTCTGCATGCAAAAGACAAAAGGAAGTGCGCTCGTCAGGTAACCCGAGGTTCTTGAGTCGACTACCACAATCACAAAGATCGCCACTGCTTCGACCACTACATAATCAAGAATGGTTTGCTTCCCGTAACGGAGATACAGGCCACATCCACATAGCCAGAAAAGGAAGGCGCCGGCCATGTTAGGGTGAACAAACCCCATACCGAAACGAACCGTGCTCAATCCCCCTTCAAACCTATAAAACACTTCGGCGGAGCCCGCAACAACTTGCAAACCGTAAACTAATGAGTTGAACGCAACCAGCAAGCACGTCATCCAGAACCATAGTTTTATCAGTGGACGCACATTTGTGAGCGAGATCGCGCAGAAGAATACTAGGCAGGCAAAGAAAGGAGAGCTGTCACTTGATAGAACGTAGCAAGCAGCCATAAGCACGAGGACAGCAAAGCAGGGAATTATTTTTTTTCCTAGCATCTGAGCATTGGCAATCAAGTGCAAAATCAGGAATGAGAGCCCCGCTAGCAGCAATGCGTTGTCAAGAAGAGGAGGTAACTCGACAGTAGCTAACGTTGATAAGAATCCCTTGAGATACGAGAGGGTAAAGCCCGCCGTAAATAGCCCGGGGAGTTCCGCTATCGTGCTTCTATAGGAATCGTCTGTTTTTCGCGGCGTTTTTCGAACTTCAAGAATTCTATGCTGAGCGGCTATCATTTCGCACCCCTGTTCAGGAGACGCTTCTTTGCCTTGAGGAGCGCATAGCCCATTAAGTTGTTCTTAATCTTCAGCCAGAGCTCCTGCCTTCTCCAATATGACTGCCATTTTTGATCGGGGGCGAGCAATGTAGGAATCAGTTCTTCGTCAAATAGCTTTTCATCAGCGAACTCAGTAGGAGTAATGACACACTGGTCGAGTGGAATGTTTGAGATTTCCATCTTTCTTTTCTGCAAATGAAGGTAAGCGTATTCTTTCTTGTAAAGCGATTCGCCATTTGAGCAATACCCAAATAGGGATCCGTCTTTCCACCGAAAAAACGCCACAGTTTCATGGAGATCGCCTTTATATCTGCAAACGAATTGCTTGGTACGAAAGTCAACGTCGGCGAAGCAGTCTCTATCCCATTGGCGCCCCCCGACTGCCGCAAGATTGTCGGCGAGAAGTTTTGATTCGTCGTACCCCATACTTCCTGAAAGACGATACACGTCTTTGTAGGTAACATGCTCGCCCGAAGGTGGCGTTAGAATGAATCGGTTAATGTGCGAAACATTTTTATATATGCAAAGATGGCCATTGCTCAGCAGGCGATCATAGCCACCGCTGAGACCGGGTTCTATAAACTTGCGTAAATTCCCCCAAATTACGTCGGAATCGCAATGGCCCCAGTAATCGTAATCATTCAGTTCGCTGCTGAATATGAGGCCGTACAACGGCCTGAAATCACAAAGCTTGTAGGGTTTATGAAGTGCAGCGCGAAAATCAAGTATGTCGCTAATCCTCGATTTTACGTCCCCTAAACAACAGTAGTTAATAATCACATTGTTCGGAACATCATATTCGCTGAAATCGCAGTCGCTGAAGATCAGGAAATCGATGTCCTTGTTCTTTCCTGCGCTCTCAAGCCAGTATCGAAAATAGCTCGGTAGTGATCCAAAATACGGTAGAACGAGTGCTATGCGCACCGTATCCTGATGAACTGGCTCTGCTTTCTTAACTAATGAAGGCTCATAAACTTGAGGGGGGATGAGGGTGCGGGCTTTCCCTCTCCCAAGTACACTCGCCGTGACACCAAGAAGGTTAGAGAAGCCGCCTTTCACGCCATTGTAGGAGATTTCTCCTACAATGCGACCGATGATTTGCGCCGGTCGTGAGCCGACATAGGGTGCAATTCTATGAACAATCCTTCTTTTTGTCTTGAGAGGCGGAGGGCACCAGGACCCCGAGCCTTTATGAACGCTATAAGTGTTTTCGGTTATGGCATAGCCTCCGAATCCGTACGCCGGGTCAAAAAACTCCGGTGGCAAAAAAGTCCAGCCATATACGGTTTGGAATTCTCCATTGCGTTTATAGCCATGCTCGATAAGTGTGCTTGTGAGCATGTCATTGACCGTGTGCGCCGCGCAGAAGGCGTCAGTATTTTCGAACTCAATGGATTCGTATTTCTTCAGAATCTCTTCAAAGAGCACCTCGTGAGCGCCGCAGGCAGCAATGAGCCCTGTGCTTGCTGTGAAGCTGCCCCTTTCTATGCCAACAAGAGGCGCGTACTCTTTTATAAGGCCATCGATTCCTTTCACCAGCTCAGAGCCGACATCCATATATATCCCGCCATGCTCGTATAGAACTTTGAACCGCGCATAGTCGGAAACGAATGCCCACTTTCCCGCACTATGAGCGCCCTTCGCAAATGAGCATTCATCGATATCAAAGTTACTCTCGTCCCAGCGCCTGATTTCATAGTCCGGGGCAAACCGACGCCATGACTCCAAAGACCTCTCAGCCTGTTCGCTGATAGGCCCTCCCCCGAACCAGCAATAATGAATTATTTTCGGCACGCTCATCATTCAGCACCGACCCTGTTGACGATGTAGCCATCAGTTGCGCCCTCTTTTGGAATGATTTGACACGGATTGCCGATGCAGATCGAATGAGAGGGAACATCGCGGTTCACAAAGGAACCTGCCGCAATCATTACATCGTCTCCGACGGTTATGCGACCGACTACAGTGGCGTTAATTCCTACGGAGACGCAGTTTCCGATAGTTGGATACCCCTGTCGCTTCCCTCTATTCTCACGCCCAGTCGTGCATCCTTTATGCAGGTTAACGTTCATCCCAAGCACCGCCCCGGTGCTGACCGTGATTCCGTAAGGGTGTCCAAGGTACAACCCTCCCCCGCAACGAACTTCGGGGCTAATCTCGATACCGTGGCGCAGGGACAGGTGCTTTCTGGGGATACTGAATATGAGTTTTCTCCAGCCGCCTGCCTGGCATTGACGCAAATAGAAAACGTAGCGGTAGCCGTGATCCTTCAGTAGATGCTTGAAATCGACCTTGTCTTTTCCGAAATAATGGTAAGTGTCTTGCTTGAAAGGATTATTGAAAAACGACATCTAGCACCTCCTGCCTCCACGTGGCTACGTCGTAATCGATTCGGCTCTGGTAGCTTGCGTTTTTCAGGCGCTCTAACAGCGATGTATCTTCTATCACTCGTCGCATGGCATTTTGCAGAGAATCAACATCACCGGGTTTAACCAACAGCCCGTCCACTCCATCTTGTACGCATTCGGAATTGAGGCCAGCATCGCTTACGATGCTGGTTATACCGGCAAACTTGCTCTCAATGTTCGTGCCGCTCATCCCTTCTCGCCATGAGGAGGAGGAGACCGAAACGTCGTACTGGTTCAGCTCTTTGTAGACATTGTTTTTGCTTGAGTCGAAGGCGCCTCTATAGGTCGCATTAGGTACTCCCCTGAACAATCCGGAGAATGCCGTTTCATACCCTTTCTGAATCGATCCATAAATCGCGACATCGAACTGATCTTCATACCCTTCCGAATTAAGCGCTTTGACAGCCCTCGCAAGTGTCTCGATGCCTTTTTCTGGCCGGACTTGTGCAAAGTACACAAAGCGCACGATATTGCCCACCGGGCTCGGCTCACATGCGCCGACCCCTTTTCGACAGTTAGGAAGAAAGCGCGCGTTCTTGCAGCCGAGATCAGCGAGTTGCCTGTTGAGCTGCTCGCTTTCAGTGAAAATGCAGCGACCCTTCGATACCAGCGGGATGTATCGCGGATGCTCCTGGAGGTAAGCAGGCGTTCCCACACCCATCATGAACACGCTGATCTTGCCAAGAAATGGATAGCCTCGTATAGCCTTTGCAATGCGGAACACCCAGCATGTCCTTGCCGGGTGACCCACGCCGACCGCGACCACACTCGCTTTCTTTATCATTTGGATCAGACGTATTGCGTTCCACGGAGCCTTGAATCTATCTCTCTTGAAGCAGTACAAATCAAACCGTTCAACGCAGCAGTCATCAAACACTTCTTCGACGAGAAGAGAGTCCTTTATCGTTACGCCGCCATACGGCGGAGGGAACTCTCCAATAAACAATAGATTCTTCGCTGTACAACTCGTTTTTTTAGAAAGATCTCCAGTCAACTCAGCTTTCCTCCTGAAACAACCTGCACACGGCCTTTGCCTTGCCTCGCGGAGACAAAGCGAAGGGCTCATCCTGGGTTACATCCCATGCAACCGAGCTGCCCGTGCCCCGAGCCAGCCTATCCGCGATCTGGCGCACTTCGCCCCGTCCTAAGATGCGGTCGCAGCGCAGGCGACAGACGGCGCTGCCGGGGGCCGTCTGAACGAACTGGTATCCCTGCACGCCCCCGATTCCGTCGAATGTGGATCCGTGGAAATTGAGCGCGCTAAGCGTAAGGCGCTCACCATTGCGGCCCACGAGGTAATCGCCCTCTCTATGTCCGCGAATCACGACCCCCCCCCACCCGATTTTCTGCACAATGGTTTTCGCCTTACCGCGCTGCGTTAGCTCGAAAGGTTTGTTCTGGGTCACTTGCCAGGCAATGCGCCCCTCGGTCTTTCCGTCCAGGGCGGACGCTATCGCACCGATATCGGAGTCCGAGAGCGAAGATGAGGATCGGACGCGGCATTCGGCGCGCCCCACCTCGGATTGAACCAGCTGATAGGCCTCGACCCCGTCGAAAGTCCCGTCGTGGAAGTTGACGGCCGTCTGGCTGATCCGCTCCCCGCTTCTGCCGTAGAGCACGGTGTCGTCATGATGGCCGGAAATCGAGACGCAAGGCTCGGAGGGCGTCGCCGTATCGTCCACGGCGTAGCGGATGAGGGGCATCCGCCGACTGAGGAACCCGGTGCACACGATGTTCCCGTCGCCGTGGGGCACGATCTCGGTGTATCCGTAGAAGGGGTTGAAATCGTACGACACCACATCCCCGTGCTGCTCGGCGAAAACAGCCCTTTCCGAATGGCCGTAAAACGCCCTGGCGGGGCACCCCAGAACATCCCTGACGAGGTCGACATGGCGCTGCTCCACGTTCTCGGATACGAAGAAAACGCAGCGGATGCGTCTTTTCGGCAAGACTCCTGTCCTCTTCATGAGCAGACAGAGGTTCTGGATCGCCGAAGGGTACCCGTGTATAAAGTCGGCCCCGAACGAGTCGATCGTGCTAACGTATTCGGACACGTTGCCCTCGTTGAGAAGAAACGGGTTGAGCAATACGGCGTTGTATAGGGGGTCGGGCCGGTGCAGCTTGCCCCCGAATTTGACGCCTCGAAGCGTCGCAACGCGGCTGGCTCTCCAATCATATCCCTGCTCCGCCCAGAACGCGTAGACGAACGCCCTCTCAAGATATATGGACCTCGTATCCAGGTTGACCTTGGTCGGCTCGCCCGTCGACCCGCCGGTCGTCGCGAGGTAGTAGTCGTCGACATCAGGAGACTGAAGATCGTCGAACCGTTCCTTCAAGACCTTCTTCGTCAGCAGGGGGATGACGCTTAGCTCGGAGAAATCGCGGAGTCCGCTCGGATCGAGCCCGGCACCGTCGAATACCTCGCGGTAGTACGGAACATGGTGATAGGCATCGATTAATACCCGCCTGAGGCGGTCGAGCTGCCACGTCGCCCTCTCATCGGAGCTCATCCCCTTGGCTCGCGTGAGGAACTCGTACTGCTCGCGAAACGCACGGTTCCCCGTCAGCTGGCGACGGATAAGCGGCGCGGCGGCCTGCTTGATGAAGTCGGGCGCAAGCTGGTTCGCCCGTTTTTTCAGCGTTCCGAGCGTGCTCATTTCCCGGCCTTTCTGATCATGGTCTTCAGGGTTCTCACGCAGCCTTCCTCCGAGCGCCCCATGACGACAAGCGCCCTCGGAGCCCGAACCTGGGAGCCGTAACGAGAAGAGCAGGGGACCTCGTCGATGCAGACATCCTTGGCACCTTCGAAATATAGGGCCAGCTTCAGCCCGGAGACTATAGCCAGCAGCGCTGAGTCCTCGACGACCAGTTCGGTTCCCGGCGCAAACACGAAGGACGCGACCGCGCTTGTCGTCTCGCTGGGGCAGTGGACCCTATCCTTGATATCGATGATGGTCGGGGATATCTCCACCTCTCTCGCATGGATGGTGGCACCGTCCGGCCAAGCGCAGCGCGCGGCGAGGCCGCTTTCGAATACGCGTTCCACCTCGCATTCCGAGCGCTTGCCCCAAAGGAAGGGGCCGAGCATCTCGGATTGGTCTTTACCGCTGACGCACACCGTGTTGTGCACCGCGGTCGAGCGGAACAGGTCGCGCATCTCGGGGTCTCCGTTGTAGATATAGGTGCCGGGGTCTACGAGCACCGGCACCCCATCGACGTAGAGCTGCACACTGAGCGCGTCAGCATGGCCGTGAGCCGCAAGTGGCCCAAGCCCCAGCGGGCCGTGGTCGACCGCTAGGACAGCGTCTTCGTCCGTCCGAAGCACGGTAACGCCGCCGTCAAGAAAGGTCTCTATATCGGCTGGCATCCTCAAGGGCATTGCGCCGGCCGTTTCCAGCTCCGAATCAGGATAGAGCCAGCGCACGGTTTCGTCGGCAGACACATCCCGCACCCAGCGGACGCTCTCACCACACTCCAAGGAAGCCAAGGAGAGGACGTAGTCCGGATAGCCGGCCTTGGACGGCGATAGATTGAGGATGCGCCCCTCGTCATCGTCCCCGAACTCAATGTAGCGGCCGTTGCCGACGCTGCAGGACCGTGCGTAACCCGCCATCGAACGAACCAGGGACGCCAGCTCCGAAGGGAGCTCGTGTCCCGACGCGCGGAGGACGTGCGAGAGGAGACAGAGCGCCTCCATGACGAAGAGCTGATAGTGGAGCGCCTGCTCCTTGTTCACGCCATCGGGCCAGGTTTGGCGCGTGATCTCGTTCTCCAGGAGAGAGACGGCTTCGAGGAGCCATCCCTCCTCACCGAAAACTACAGCGGCGATGCCTACGCCAACTGCCTCAATGACGGTGTGGTTGTTGGCGGATGAATGGCGAGAGTAGTGCCGGCGTACGTTGGCAGCAATCACCCAGGAGCCGTCCGCAAGGCGGTCGCGGAGAGCGCGGGCGAGCTCGCCTGCACCATCCGTCGCGTCGAGGAACGCCGCAGCGACAAGCCAGTTGACGAGCCTGATGGAGTTCTCCATGGGGCTCGACCACTCGGGACCCCAGAGGAAGGGGTTCTTATCGTTCCAGTCCCTGAACAGCTCCGAAAGCTCTTTGAGATAGCAGTCGTCACCCGTAGCGAAGTGAGACTTTGCGAGGACGGTGAACTGATGGTGCCTGTTGAGCTCCCAGTTGGTGCGTATGTCGCCCGGGACCCCCTCGGCGCTGAACGAGTAGTCGTGCGCGAAGCGCACAGGCCAGTCGCCCTCTGACTGGAAGGCGGCGTGCCAGCGTGTCCGGTAGTCATCGTAACCGTAGCCGCCAAGGAGCTCGATCGACCTGCCAGCGGTGAAGGCATCGTTCGCAAGGTTCAGACCAAGTTTCGACAGGACAGGCTCCGGGGGCTCCCCGTACGCCCGCACCTCGTACACGGGTATTGGCTCACGGAACTCCGCCCTCTCGCGTCTCTGCAGGCACCGCTGGGACACACGGTACGCGACCTCGCCAGCACTCATAGCCCTGAGCCTTCGTATGTACCAGGAGAGGCCCATCTACGCAGAAACCCTCCCCGAAAGGACGTCTGCGATGCGCTCGCTAGCGCACCCGTCCCCGTAGGGGTTGCTCGCATGGGACATAGCCTCATACTCCGCCGGATCGTCCAGCAGGCGGGAGAACTCGCGACAGATGGTGTCCTCCTCCGTGCCGACGAGGCGCAGCGTGCCGGCCGCCACGCCCTCAGGACGCTCGGTGGTGTCGCGCATGACGAGCACAGGCTTGCCGAGGCTGGGCGCTTCCTCCTGGATACCTCCCGAGTCGGTGAGGATGAGGTACGAGCGAGCCATGAAGTTGTGGAAGTCCACCACCTCGAGCGGGGCGATGACGTGCAGACAGTCAAAGCCGTCCAGCTCCTCGTGCGCCGCTTTGCGCACCTGAGGGTTCATGTGTATGGGGTAGATTGCCTTGGTATCCGGCCTTTCCTCCATGACGCGTCGGATGGCCCGGAACATGCGGTGCATGGGCTCACCCAGGTTCTCCCTACGGTGCGCTGTGATAAGGATGAGGCGGCTGTCCTCCGCCCACTCCAATTCGGGATGAGTGTAGCCATCCCGCACCGTGTGGCGCAGGGCGTCGATGCCCGTGTTGCCGGTGACGAAAACCCTCTCGTCCGGCTTGGCTTCATCGAGCAGATTCTGTCGGCTCGTCTCCGTTGGAGCGAAGTACCAGTTCGAGATCACGTCGACCGCCTGGCGGTTGAACTCCTCCGGCCAAGGGGAGAGCAGGTTGCGCGTGCGCAGGCCGGCCTCGACGTGCCCCACAGGTATCTGGAGGTAGAACGCGGCGAGTGCCGCCGCGAACGATGTGGTGGTGTCGCCGTGGACGAGCACGACGTCCGGGCGCTCCTCCGCCAGCACCGCCTGTATCTTCAAGAGCACATCGGAAGTTATGTCGAAGAGAGTCTGACCCGGCTTCATGATGGCCAAGTCATGCTCGGGCACGATCCCGAACACCGACAACACCTGATCGAGCATCTCGCGGTGCTGGCCGGTGACGGTAACGACCGTCTCGAACTCGTCGGGGCGGCCCTTCAGCTCCAACACGAGCGGGCACATCTTGATTGCCTCGGGCCTCGTCCCAAAGACGAGCATCACTTTCATCATAAAACCTTCCTATTAAATCGATGCGGTCTCGTTTTCCTCGAGCGTTTTAACAACCTTTGCAGGAACGCCGACCGCGACGCTGCGCGGTGGAATGTCTCTGGTCACAACGGCACCGGCACCGATAACCGATCCACTTCCTACGTGCACTGGACCGATAATCACTGCGTTCGCGCCGACTTGGACGTTCTCTCCGAGCACGGGAACCTCATACAACCCCGATGTTCCACCGATGGTCACTCCTTGAGAGATATGACACCCCGTGCCGATAACACATCTCTTGTGGATGACGATCCCGCACGCCTGGTAACCGAGAATGGTTCCTTTTCCGATATCTGCCTGGTAAGGAATAACCCCCCCCCATATAATTCGAATGCCCGTTTTTATGATTCCAGGTAGAATCGGTACATGGTGCAGATAGAGCCATCTTGACGCCGCGTACCACTTGTAGACGTTCACATTCAATCCCTACAGCTTGTACACGTTCGCGCCGTCGCCCATGACGTCGCGGGGGTCGACGATGACCCGGTCCCCGAACACCTCGGGCTTGTCCTTCACCTCGGAGTGGCCAATCATAACGATGACCATCTCCAAGCCCTCCAGGAACTCCTCCATGGAGTGCACCTGGTTGGGCACCTCGTCGCGCTCCACCCAGGGGTCGTAGACCCTCATGGGGGATCCGCACAGGTGCTCGGCCTGCGCCTCCAGCAGCTGCAGGGTCGGGGACTCGCGAACGTCGTCCACGTCCTCCTTGTAGGTGAGACCGTAGATGCCGACCTTTGAGGGATCCGTGATGCCGTTCTCGGCCATCGCCTCGTGCGCGCGCCTGAGCACGTACTCGGGCATGGAGGCGTTGGTCTGCAGGGCGAGCCTGACGAAGCTCGCGGTCTCGGGGTAGTCGCCCACCAAGAACCAAGGGTCCACGGGGATGCAGTGGCCGCCGACGCCCGGGCCGGGCCGCAGGATGTTGACCCTCGGGTGCTTGTTAGCGATCCGGATGACCTCTGCCACGTCCATGCCGCCGATGCGGCAGATCTTGGCGAGTTCGTTTGCAAAGGCAATGTTTACGGCGCGGAAGGTGTTCTCCACGACCTTGGTCATCTCGGCGGTGCGGATGTCGGTGACCGAGATCTCGCCCTGGCAGAAGGAGGCGTAGAGCCCCGCGACGCGGCGCCCCACCTCCGGGTCGTCCGCGCCGATGGTGCGGTTGTTGTGCACGAGCTCGTAGACCATGTTGCCGGGAATGATGCGCTCCGGGGCGTGCACGAGAGAGACGTCCTGACGTCCGACCCCCTCGAGCAGCGGACGCACGAAGCGGTCGATCGTATTCGGGGAAATCGTGGACTCGATGACGAGCGTCGCGCCCTCCGGCGCGACCTCCAGCACCGTCTCGCATGCCGTTACGACGTAGCTCGGGTCGATCCTCTTGTCCACCTTGTCGTAAGGAGTCGGCACACTCACGATGTAGGTATCGCACTTCTGGTACTCGGTCGTGAACTTCACCCCGGCCTTCACGGCCGCCTCGAACAGCTCGTCAAGCCCCTCCTCCTTGAAGGTGGTCCTGCCAGCGTTGAGCGTAGCCACCAAATCTTCGTTGTAGTCGGTGCCCGTGACATCGACCCCGTGCGAGGCCATCATGAGAGCGGTAGGCAGGCCTATGTAGCCGAGCCCTATGACATTAACCATTGCGGTTTCCTTTCCCTAGCTTGTACCTGAGGACGAGCGCGACGAATCTCGCGTTGCCCATGACGTAGCGCCTCCAGAGGCGCCCCGGCTCTTGAATGAACCGGTAGAACCACTCCAGCCCGCACCTCTGCATCCACACCGGCGCTCGAGCGGTGACCCCGGCAACCACGTCGAAGCTGCCGCCGACGCCCATCACGAAAGGGATGCCGATACGATCGAGGTACCGGTGCACCCAGTACTCTTTTTTGGGGGACGAGAAGGCGACGAACATGAGATCGGCGCCCGAGGCAGCCATGTCAGCGACGATGGTGGGCTCCTCGTCTTCAGTGAAGTAGCCGTTGCGCACGCCCACGATGCGGATGCCGGGGTATCTCTCCTCGAGAATCGACTTGACCTTCCGGACAACCTCCTCCTTGGCACCGAAGAGGTATACGCCCCAGCCCTTTTGCGGGGCGAGCTCCACCAGACGTAGGAACAGGTCGATACCCGTCACGCGCTCGCGCAGCGGAATGCCGAGTATGCGCGCGGCCCAGACGATGGAGGCGCCGTCGGCATTGATGAGAGGGCATTCGTTGACGATTGAGCGTAACTCGGGGTCGTCCTCCATGAGGTTCACCTTGGACGCGTTGACCACCACATGCTGGGTGGGAACCCCCGCCTCCACGATGCGCTCCACCTCGGCTACGGTCTCGTCCATGGTCAAGTCATTCACGTAGGTGTTGAGGATGGCGTGCCTGTTCAGCTTGGGTATTTTCTCCATACTCACTACCTAGTTTCCTTGCGCGGTAAGCACACAGCCCACGGTCTGAACAATCAGCTTGAGGTCAGCTAAAGCACCGCATTTCTTGATGTAGAGCAGGTCTAAATCAACCCACTCGTCGAAGGTGATGGAGTCGCGGTTCCTGCGCGTCTGCCAGTAGCAGGTGATGCCGCTCTTGACGAGCAGCCTCTGCCTCTGGCGCGGTGTGTAGGCGGCGACCTCGGAGGGCAGGGCGGGGCGCGGCCCCACGACCGACAAGTCGCCCTTCAGGACGTTCGCGAACTGAGGCAGCTCGTCGAGCGACACGCGCCGCAGCAGGCGCCCCACGCGGGTGACGCGCGGGTCGTCGCGCATCTTGAACACGGGGCCGGTCTTCTCGTTGAGGGCCCTCAGCTCCGCAAGGCGCTCCTCCGCGTCCGCGCACATGCTGCGGAACTTGTACATGGTGAACTCGCGGCCGTCCTTGGTTACACGCCTCTGCCTGAACAGCACCGGCCCCTTGGGGTCGTCCATCTTGACGGCGACCGCGATTATGGCGAAAAGCCAGCAGAAGCAGACCAGCACCAGGAGGCTGAAGGCGATGTCGAAGGCGCGCTTGGCGAAGCGGTATCCATGGCGCTTGGAGAGGCGCTCGGCAGCCGCGGCGACCTCGGGGTCGGCGCCCTCGTCCCCGTCGGGCCACTCTTGGCCAGACCCGCGTCCGCGCCACTCCACGCCCGCCTCACCGAGGGACACCTCCACCGGGAAGAGAGCGTCGGATCCTGCCGCAGCCGTCGCTGCTCTGTCCGTAAGGTTGTTTGCCATTTACGCCACCGTCCCAACGGCCGCGAAAGGGGCCTGCACGCAGGCGCAGAGAGGCCGCCCCGAGGCGCCCTCCGGGCCCCCGAAAACGGCAAAAGACAAGAATTGGAAGTTGGTATAATGGTGGCGCGCACCCAAGGAAGTTCCCGGGCGACGCTCGCATTTTTGCAGGTCAAGTGAGGAATTTTCTGGATGCGATAAGGATTTGGTCGGCTCCCCGTCGCCCGGTGTCCCTATTATTACCGGAGCCATGGAGTGCTTGCGGATGAAGCGGCCTATGCGCGTGACGCGGGGGTCGTCCTTGATCTTGAAGAGCGGGCCGTCGGCCTCGTTGAGCTCGGCGAGCTCGGAGAGGCGCTCGTCGGCGTCGGCGGACATGGAGCGGAACTTGTACATGTCGAAGGTCGCAACCTCGCCGTCGCGGCCGATGCGGCCGACGCGCTTCTGGGTGTAGATGGGGCAGCCAGGGGACTCCAGGCGGATGGCGATGCAGAGGATGATCGAGGGGATGAGGAGCGCCGCGATCGCGCACGCGCTGAAGCCGATGTCGAAGGCGCGCTTCGCGAAGCGGTAGGCCAGGCGGCCCTCGGCGGCCATGGGGCCGCATGCGGTTTCGGCTGACGCCGCACGGGATCCTTCGACTGCGCTCCCTCCGGTCGCTTCGCTCAGGATGACAGCCTGGCGGACCCCTCCGGTCGCTTGCTCGGGATGGCAACCGGCGGTCTCGTCCAGCACGCCCGCTCCCCCAACGTCCACTCCCCTTATTCCGTTTTCAAGTTCGTTTTCTGACAATTCCCAATCCGATTTTCGTTTGGATGGTTCGCCCGAACATATCGATCTCCAGATACGCGGTGCGCTTGCGGCGGTTGATCTTCCTGATCCAGCTCTCGCGGCCCACCAGCGGGCCCTTCAGCACGATGATCCGGTCGCCCTCGATCACGCCCTCGGACACGCCCACCGTCCGATGCCCCTTCTCGGTGAACGCGTCGATCCACGCCACCTCGTCGCGCTCCAAAGGAACGAAACCCCCGTCGTTGCTCAGCACCCGAGCGAACGCCGGCACGCGCCGAAGCTGCGATTCCAGCTCGTCCACACGGTCGGTCACCACGATCAGGTAACCGGGGAACAGCGTGGCCGTACAGGTGCGCCACTGGCCGCGGAACTGCTTTTGCACCTCGTAGCGCGGCACGAAGCACTCCTGCAGCACATCGCCCTCCACCAAGCT
This sequence comes from Eggerthella sp. 1_3_56FAA, assembly GCF_000185625.1. Taxonomy (NCBI): domain Bacteria; kingdom Bacillati; phylum Actinomycetota; class Coriobacteriia; order Eggerthellales; family Eggerthellaceae; genus Eggerthella; species Eggerthella sp. 1_3_56FAA. The sequence goes on along the minus strand of NZ_GL622579.1, from coordinate 232,073 downwards.
CTCTATCAGGCGGCATACGGCGAACTCGCGCCCTGCCACCGTCTGCACCACGTACCACATGCACGGCTCCTCAACGCGCGACGGCATGGCTTCGCCCTTCGGCTATGCCGCCGGCGCGCACGTATGACGGGGGTATTCATCCCTTCGAAGCTGGCGAAACGCACACGCGGCATCGTTTTCGCGCATCGAAGTATGTTCGGTCGCGCCCGTAAAGGCGCATGCAGTTTCCTGCGGGGAGATCGAAGGAGGGGTTTCGCCGTCGGCGCCTATCCGTCGAGCTCCTCGCAGCAAGCTGGTTCAAGCTGCGAAGGGCGCGGTCAGGTTTTTCGCACGATCTCAAGCCCCACCCTCACCTGCTTCTGGTCGAGCAGGCCGATGTCCAGGTAGGCGATGCGCTTGTGACGGTCGATCTTCTTGATGCGGTCGACGTGACCGCGTAGCGGCCCTTCGTCGATGATGGTGCGGCCGTTGTCTATCGTGCCGCGGGAAAAGCCCACCACGTGGCTCGGCCCGCCGAAATCATGCACGAACGAGGCCTCCTCGGGCCGCAGCGCGAAAGCGCGCCGCTCGGCGCCCAGAAGGCGCGCGAACGCAGTGGAGCGTTTGATGGTTTTCTCGAAAGCCTCGATGTCGTCGGAGGCTACGAACAGGTAACCCGGGAACATGGTCTCCGTGAGCAGACGCCAAACGCCCTGGTTCTTCTTGAGGATGCGGTAGCTCAGCGCGAAGCAGTCGCGCACCAGCTCCGGACCGGCAAGCGCCTTGACGCGCTCGGCCATAGCACGCTCCCTGCCCGGCACCACCTGCAGCACATAGCGAGCCCGACCGCGCAAAGGCACGGGCGGCTCGATCGATTCAGTTGGAGAGATCCTGATGACGCGGGGTTCTCGAACGACGCATCCGACGGACGCGGCGCGAGCGACGCCGCCTATTCGATGCGGCTCGCGACAGTCTTTCTCAGACTGCCCCCCCCCGGACGGTTTTTGGGTCAGCATGTCATCGCAGATTGCAGAAGCAGGGCGAGCCAGGGCGCACTGCTCCGTCGACGAGCTTGCATGCTCATCGATGAAGCGATATGTTGAAGCCGGAAAGCCCATAAACTTGTACCCTAACCGTTACTCGTTTGTAAAGCGCGCTCTATTTAACCATAGGCTCACGTCATTGCAAGACGCCTCGACACAAAAGACCGGTAACATGTAACAAAAACCCGTTCGGCGCGCAGCGTTGTTTTACAAGATGATAACGGCAGAGCGCCGGAAGTGCAACAGTGAACAGCCCCCCCCCCCCCCGAGTTCTCCATAATTTATAAGCTTCTCCATCATCTCAATCTTGACGGACGCCGCGAGGTCTCGATGTCGCTTTGCAAGGCATGCGGCCAGCCGCTCGTCTTTCCGACGCATCTCGCTCAGACGGAAAAGGCGTTCGTGCGCCCGAAACGGGCGTTCATGGCCATTTGAAAGATGAGCGGCGATTTTCCGTCACACGATGACGATTCGGATGATAAATTGGTATCTGCAAATATCCGAAAACAAAGCAGGAGCGATTATGAACCCGGCACCGGCGCATAGCAAAACGACCTCGACGCAGCGGCCCCGACGCTCCCCCGTCCGCATAGCGATATCGACGCTGCTATGGGCGGTCACGGCATGCGTTGTCGTCATCATGGCCGCACGCTTCGCACCTTCAGCCCTGAGCAACGGCAGGCTCATCCCGGAGGCGGCAGCATTCATCCCGTGGCTGGCCCTTCTCAGCGTCCTCGTTCTCATAATCGCAGCGTTGACCAGGCGGAAAGTACTTTCCGCCGTCACCGTTCTCTGCCTTGTCTGCCAGATCGTGTGGCATGTCGGCTTCTTCTTGCCCGCGCCCCGCATCGCCGAGGAGGCGGTCGAAGCCGTCCCGGAGCAGACCACCCCGCGAGACACCGTCATGCGCGTGATGACGCTCAACACGAAGAACGGAAACGCCGATGCCGAGCAGATCGTCTCGATCGTCCGCGACCAGCACGTGGAAGTACTCGCCATGCAAGAGGTCAGCGGCTCGCTGATCGAACGGCTTTCCGCCGCCGGACTGGACGAGCTTTTGCCCTCGCGCGTCATCGGCTTGGCAGGAGCGGGCGACAACGGCGGCGTCAACGTCATCTACACGCTCGCGCCCATGCGCAACGCTTCGGAAAGCATCTTGCCCCTCACCGGATCTGCCGTGCCGGCCTGCACGATAACCGCCGGATCCCACGAGGTGCGCCTCGTCAGCGCGCATCCCACATCGCCCAAGACGGGCACGCTCGGCTTCTGGAACGAGAGCCTCACCAACTTGGGAACCTTGCGCCGATACAGCGATGAATACCTGATCATGGGAGACTTCAACTCCACCTGGGATCACTCCCGCTACCGCAAGATGCTGGGAGACACGCTGGTGGACGCCTCCGAGCAAGCGGGCGAAGGCTTCCACATGACGTATCCGTCGGAACCCCACTATGCCATGGTTCCCGTGCCGCCCATGATCGAGATCGACCACATCGTGTACTCGAAGAACAGCGGTATGTCCGTCGGCGATCTCGAGACCGTCAACGTGCAGGGCTCGGACCACTTCGCCCTCCTCGGAACCTGGGTGATCGAGTAACCGAAGCCGGAAACTCGTCCTCCCCGGCGCACCTCCATCATTTCGAATACCTTTGCATCCCAGCCGATAACTTGTCGGATTGCTGACCGATCGCCCATAGAGGGGAAACGATCGTCCCAGCTCGCACGAGAAACCCCATACGGCGACTAGACTCGCCTCACGCGAACGAACCCGAGAACCGCTTCCCGCCGAGCGCGAGGAGCGGTTCGACCTATCTTCACCCCTCTATCCGAAAGGAGGCGTTCATGCCGTATCGAGGCTTACTCTATTTCGTTTCCCAAAGCGCCAGCTCCGATTACCGCTCCGACCCGTACGCGACGGAACGCCGCAGCCTCCCGAACCGCACGCACGGCATCCGCTACGCATCCGCGCCGAAACGTTCCACCTGCATCAGGACCTACGCTCCCTCCGAGACGGTGCGCCCCGTATGCGCAAGCTCAACCACCGCCGCCAGCCAAGCAAGCCGAAGCGTCGAGCCGCAGCGCATGCTCAAAGCGGTGTTCGCCATGGTGCTCGTCGCCGTCCTGTCTGCGTTTCTCGGAATCTTCGCCGCGCACGCCCTGTCCGCCGCGATCGACGACGGAGCCTTTCCCCTCATAGGATCGGCCGACGCCGCCACCGCCGAAGACGGCTTCAGCACCCCTCGATCGTCATGGGAACAAGGCGTCGTGCCCACCCTGTATCAGGACGACCCGCAATGGGCCGATCGCCCCTACGGATCGAGGACCGTCGGCGATGCGGGCGCCGCCCCGCTGTGCCTGGCCATGGTGCGCATCGAAGCCACCGGGGACGCCAGCATGGGGCCCGTCGAAGTGGCCTCCCTCTCGCAGAGCAGCGGCTATGCCGACACCGTTGAAGCCACCGGGCTCCTGACCGACGGCGCAGCCCAACTAGGGCTCGCATCGCGAGAGATCGATGCGAACGAGTTGGCCATGCGACGCGAGCTCGTGGGAGACCGTCCCATCATCGCCTCCATGAAAGCAGGCTCGTTCGGATCGTCGGACACCTACATCGTGGTCACCGGCATCGACGAGCACGGCGAACTGGCGGTGGTCGATCCGCTCAGCCGCGATCGGACAAGCCGCCATTGGACGTTCGACGAGATCATCTCGCAAGCCACCGGCCTCTGGTCCTACACGGCGGCCGCGTAAAGTCCGCCGCTCTCCCCGCCATTCAGCGCGCCCGATGGGCGCGCTTTTCTTTTATGGAAAGCATGCTTTACATTGCTGGCGCAGGGGTCTATACTTGATGGAAAGCTAGCTTTACATATTCGCATCGGAGAGGAGCGCCATGGAGAACCGGTTGGAGGAGATCCGCAAGGCGCGCGGCATCAAGCAAGAGGATCTCGCGTTGGAGCTGGGCGTGTCGCGCCAGACCATCAGCTCGCTCGAGAAGGGGCGCTACAACCCTTCCATCCTGCTCGCGTTCAAAATAGCCCGCCGCTTCGGCTTGCAGATTGAAGACGTGTTCATCTACCAGGAGGAAGACCATGAATAGGAAGTCCGCTGTCCTCACGCTGTCCATCGGAATCGCCAGCGCGATCGTCGCCGTCGCGCTGGCTCTCGACCTCGGCGGGATCTCCTCGGTCCTGCCCATCGCCGCGAAGGGCGTGTGGGGCTTCGCCGGATGCGCGGCCGCGCTGCTCGTTTGCGGCGCCTTCGCGCTGGCCCACAAGCCCACGCCGCAGCAGATCATCGAGCAGGGCGACGAGCGCAATGCGGCCATCAACGGGAAAGCGGGACTGCGCGCCTTCGAGGCGTTCTCCGTGCTCGCGCCTTTGGCGGCGCTCGCGCCGTACGCCTTCGAGCAGATCAGCACGGCCGGCGTGCTCACGATCATCGCCGTCGAGGTCGTAGCCTCGATCGTCTATTTCGCGCAGATCGCCCGCATGCAGCGGATCATGTAGCGCTGGCTCAGGATCCGGCCCTCCTGTCATCCTGAGCGGAGCGCGCCTCAGCGCGCGCTCATCAGCATGGTCTGGTACGCGACCTGCACCGTTGCCGGATGCCCGGCGCGCCGAACCACAGCGGTCAGCGCCTCGCCGGGCAGACGGTACGTGTTGTTGTTCTGCGAGATATGCATGGCCACCACCTGCTCGAGCGCGTCGCTCAACAGCGCCTCCAGCTCGTCTGCGGCCTGCACGTTCGACAAGTGGCCCGTATCCGAGCCCACGCGCCGCTTCACCGGATACGGGTAGGGCCCGTCTTTGAGCATCTGCACATCGTGGTTGCTCTCCAGTGCGAGGATGCGCACATCGCGCAACGCCTCGTCGGCCTCGCCGGTGACGATGCCCGTGTCGGTCATGAACCCCACCGCGTCTCCGTCGGCCTCGACCCGGAACCCGCACGACGATGCCGCGTCGTGCGACGTGCGGAAGGCGTGCACCTGCATGCCCGCCAGCGACAGCGCGTCGCCCGAGGAGAACGCACGTAGGTCGCATGCGCCCTCCAGCACGATGATCTCCTTGCTGGCCGCGCGCACGGCGTCGTCGGCGAACACCGCGGGCTCGATGCCCAGCTTCGCCAGGCCGCGCAGCACCACGCCGAGGCCCTTCGTATGGTCGGTATGGTCGTGCGTGATGAGGACGGCCTCGAGGTTCGCCGGATCGAACCCGGCCTCGTCGCAACGCGCGAAGAAATCGCGCTTGCAGATGCCGCAATCCACGAGCACGCCCTTGCCCGTGGCGGTATCCTCGACTACGGCCGCGTTGCCGCGGCTTCCGCTGGCCAGCACGTGCAATGCAAGTCGTTGGTTCATAGGGTTCGCTTCCCGCATCTCTTCTCGGTGTCTCAGTCGGTCTCCGATTGTACCCGAATGCGCGCCCCTCGCGTCCCGCATCCCCAAACGCTCAAAAGGGCGTCCCGAATGGCACGGCCCCTGCTCGGGTTTTTCCTTTCAAAACGCGCCGCGCGCAGGCGGAATTGCCGCCGATCGGGAATCAACGGTTCCCCGCGCCGCCCGTTTCGCCTACTATGGTTCCTCATACGAACATGCAGGTCGAACCAAGGGGGACGGGGCATCATGGCATCAACTGTCGCAGCATTTCTGGAGCGCAAGGATATCGAGGTCACTTTCCAACGCTACGCCATCGACGCGTTGTCGGCCATGGCGCAGGGCCTGTTCGCTTCGCTTCTCATCGGCACCATCCTGAGCACCGTGGGCGATCTTTCGGGCTTGGCGTTCTTCAACCAAATCGGCACGTTCGCCAAAAGCGTGGCGGGGCCGGCCATGGCCATCGCCATCGGATACGCGCTGCACACCCCGCCGCTCGTGCTGTTCTCGCTGGCCGCCGTGGGCTTCGCCGCCAACGACGCAGGCGGCGCGGGCGGTCCCTTGGCCGTGCTGGTCATCGCCGTGGTCGCCTCCGAGCTGGGCAAGGCCGTGTCCAAGGAGACGAAGGTGGACATCATCGTCACGCCCGCCGTCACCATCCTAGGAGGCTGCGGCCTGGCGCTGGTCGCAGCGCCGTGGATCGGCGCGCTGGCCTCGTCGGTGGGCGGGTTCATCATGTGGGCCACCGAGCTGCAGCCCTTCTTCATGGGCGTCATCGTGTCGGTTGTCATCGGCATCGCGCTGACGCTGCCCATCTCGTCGGCGGCCATCTGCGCCGCTCTCGGGCTGACGGGGCTCGCGGGCGGCGCGGCGCTGGCAGGGTGCTGCGCCCAGATGGTGGGCTTCGCCGTGCTGAGCTTCCGCGAGAATCGCTGGGGCGGCCTGCTGTCGCAGGGTCTGGGAACCTCCATGCTGCAGATGGGAAACATCGTGAAGAAGCCGCTGATCTGGGTGCCGGCCATCGTCGCCTCGGCCGTCACCGGGCCGGTGGCCACGTGCGTGTTCCAGCTGAGCCAGAACGGACCCGCCGTGGCATCGGGCATGGGAACGTGCGGGCTCGTGGGGCCCATCGGCGTGTACACCGGCTGGATATCGGGCATGGAGGCCGGGGCGGCCGCGCCCGGCGCGTTCGACTGGGTCGGCCTCGTGCTGGTCTGCTTCGTGCTGCCCGCGCTCATCGCCTGGGCCGTGGGCGCGCTCATGCGCAAGGCCGGCCTCATCGCCGAAGGGGATCTACTGCTGGAGGCGTAAGGCGCCAGTACGGAGCGCCGGCGCTTGCGCAGCCGCTCGCGCCGGCGCTCCCTTCACAGCCGCTTCCTTCGCAGCGGCTCCCCCTCTCCTACTACAGCTGCTCGACGATGCCCGTGATCAGGCGCGAGAAATCGCCCTCGCGCGTCTTCGCCACGTCCAGCACCTCGAGCCCCGTGGGGCTTGCGCCCTCGATGCCGCAGCCCATGTTCGACACCAGCGAGATGCCCAGCACGCGCATCCCCACGTGCCGCGCGGCGATGACTTCCTCGCACACGCTCATCGCCACCGTATCGGCGCCCCACGAACGGAACATGCGGATCTCGGCCGGCGTCTCGAAGCTGGGTCCGAGCGCGCCCAGGTACACGCCCTCTCGCACCCGCACGCCGCGCTCGGCCGCCACGTCGTGGGCGATGGCGCGCAGCTCGGGGTCGAACGCGTCCAGCATGGAGAAGAAGCGGTCCGACAAGTTCGCCGGGTCGGGCGCGGCGATGGGATTGCGCCCCGTGAAATTGATCTGATCGGCCATGATACAGAAATCGCCCACCTCGTAGTTCGGGTTGAGCGCGCCGGCCGCGTTCGTGGTGATAAGCGTGCGCACGCCCAGGCGCTCCATGAGCCACACCGGGTAGGCCACCTCCTGGGCGCTGTTCCCCTCGTAGGCGTGCAGACGACCCTGCATGGCCAGCACGCACTTGCCGCCCAGCGTGCCGCAGACGAAGCGGCCCACATGGCTTTCGGCCGTACTCGTCTTCATGCGCGGCACCTCCGCGTAGGGGATGCTCGCCGCATCGGCGATCTCGTTCGCCAGCGGATTCAGGCCCGAGCCCAGCACGAGGCCGATCGTCGGTTCGCGGCCTTCCAGCCGCTGGCGCAGCACGTAGGCCGAAAGCGTCAGGTTGTCGTCGAGGATGTTGCGTTCAAGCATGGAAGCCCTCCGTTCGTAGGTTCCGTCCTATTATAGCCGTCCACGCGCGAGCGTCCGGGACGGACGCTCGCAGCAGCGATCTCGGCGGGTTCGGCGCTGGTTCGGCAGGCTCGGCGGGTTCCACGAGCGCCGATCTTGCGCGGAGGCGGCGCTGGCGGGCCTCGCGCACCGTTTCGCTGGGGTCACGTGCAGCAAAATCGAGGTTTTGGCACCGACGACCCGCCCGGGCACCGCGTTTTGCAGAACTCGCGAACCGCGACCTGGGGTTTCGCTTCGGCATCCTTCGAAGAAGGAGCTGGGAACCGGCCGATGACTGCCAAAACCTCGTTTTTGCCGCACATCCGAGGGCGAAACCGTGCAACCGGCAGCGCATAAGCCTGTCCCGCCCGCGCGGGACGCCGCGTCCTGCCGGAAGCGCCGGGGCTCGCACGGAAACCGCGCCGCCCTGAAGATCCGTCCTACACGGCGCGCTTTCGGGCGGTGAGGACGCGGGGGCGCCCGGCGAGATCGGCCGTGACGCGAACATCGGAGAAGCCGGCCTCTTCGGCGAGGCGGGCGGCCTCGCCCAGGCAGGTCTCGTGCAGCTCGAAGGCGAAGCCGCCGCCCTCCTTGAGGGCGCGGCGGCACCAGGGAAGCAGGCGGCGCAGCACGTCGAGCCCGTCGGCGCCGCCGTCGAGCGCGAGCGCAGGCTCGAATTCGGCCACCTCGCGGGGGATATCGTCCATGACGGCCGTGGGCACGTACGGCGGATTGGACACGACCAGGTCGAATGCGCCCATGAGCGCAGGATCGACGCCCTCGCCCAGATCGCACGACAGCACCTCGACGCGATCGCCCAGATCGAGGGCGGATACGTTGTCGCGAGCGAGCGCGACGGCCTCGGGCGCGATGTCGGTGGCCATCACGCGCGCAAGCGGATGCTCGTAGGCGACGGAGCAGGCGATGCAGCCGGAGCCGGTGCAGAGGTCGGCCACGAGGAGCGGGGCGGGCTCGGGAACGGGTTCACCCGGGGCGACGCCCGGCGTCGATCCATCCTCGGCGACGCCCTGGTCGGCCGTTCGCTCGGGGCGTTGCTCCCCGGCTTCGCCTTCCGGCCAAGTGGCAGGGGGAAGGTCGTCTTCCGACCATGCATGCTGCGCCACCCGCTTCGGCGCCGCCGGCAGCAGCGCCAAGGCCTCACTGACCAGCACCTCGGTCTCGGGGCGCGGGATCAGCACGCCGGGACGAACCTTCACCGTGATATGGCGAAAACCGACCTCGCCCGTGATGTACTGCAGAGGCTCGCCCTTGCCGCGGCGCGTGACGTAGGCGCGCAGCACATCGCGCTCCCCCATCGACAGCGGCTGCTCGAAATTCGCGTACAGCTCGATGCGGGAAAGGCCGGTCGCCTCGGACAGCAGCCACTGCGCGGACAGCCGTGGGTTCTCGTCGCCCTTGCGCTCGAGGTAGCCCACCGTCCAATCAAGGGCGGCCTGAATGGTCCAGATGTCGTTCAATCTAGACCGCGGCTTCCAGCTTCTGCGCGCGGTCGGCGGCCTGCAGAGCGGTGATCACGTCTCCCAAGCCGTCGCCCAGAAGCACGCCGTTGTACGTGCCGTTGAAGCCGATGCGGTGGTCGGTCACGCGATCCTGCGGGCCGTTGTACGTGCGGATCTTCTCGGAGCGGTCGCCCGATCCGATCTGCGCGAGGCGCTTCGCGCCCTCGGCGGCCTGCTGCTCGGCCAGCATCTTCTCGTACAGACGGGCGCGCAGCACGGCCATGGCCGCGATCTTGTTCTGCAGCTGCGACTTCTGATCCTGCGACTGCACCACGAGGCCCGAAGGCAGGTGCGTGATGCGCACGGCCGAGTCGGTGGTGTTCACGCACTGGCCGCCCGGGCCGCCGGCGCGGTACACGTCGATGCGCAGATCGTTCTCGTTGATCTCGACCTCCACCTCGTCGGCCTCGGGCAGCACGGCCACGGTGGCCGTGGAGGTGTGGATGCGGCCCTGGCTCTCGGTCTTCGGAACGCGTTGCACGCGGTGCACGCCGCTCTCGAACTTCATGACCGAGTACACGTGGTCGCCTTTGACCTTGAACTGGATCTCCTTGAAGCCGCCGGCTTCGGAGGCCGACATGTCCATCGTCTCGGTCTTCCAGCCTTGCGCGCTCGCGAACCGCTCGTACATCTTGTACAGCTCGCCCGCGAAGATGGCCGCCTCGTCGCCGCCGGCAGCTGCGCGGATCTCTACGATGATGTCCTTGTCGTCGGCCGGGTCGGCCGGGATCAGCATGAACTTGATATCCTCTTCGAGCGCCGGCAGCTTCGCCTCGATGCCGGCGATTTCCTCCAACGCGAATTCCTTCATGTCCGGATCGGCCAGCATCTCCCTGGCTTCGGCCAGATCGTCGGCCGCCTGCACGTACTCGCGCGCCTTCTTCGCCAAAGGACCCTGGTTGGCGTACTCCTTGGCCAGGCGGTTGTATTCTTTCTGGTCTGCGAGGACTGCCGGATCGCCCATCTTCGCCTGCACATCCTCGTAGGCTTCGATGATCTTCGTCAGCTTCTCGCGCATATCGTTATCCTGCATGATGGGTGCTGTCCTTTTCGACGTGGTTCCCGTGCTCGCGCGCCCCGCGCGCCAAGAACGCCCGCTCCAAGCATGCGGAGCGGGCGCCTATGCTGTAACTGGCTTATGATAGCAGATCGACCGTCGATCCGCATCTTATCCTAGATCGCCAGATACTCTGCGGCCTCTTCGGCGCAGACGGCGCCGTCGGACACGGCGGTCACCACCTGGTGCAGGAACTTCGTTCGCACGTCGCCCGCGGCGAACACGCCGGGCACCTCGGTCGCGCACGACTCATCGGCCACGATGTATCCCGTTTCGTCGCACTGCAGCGCGCCGCCCAGAAACTCGGTGTTGGGCTCGGTGCCCACGGCCACGAACAGGCCGTCCACCGCGATGTCGCGCTCCTCGCCCGTTTCGAGCATCTCGAGGCGCACGCCGGCCAGCTTGCCCTCGTCGGCCACGAGCTTGCGAGGCACGGCGTTCCACACGAACTCGAGGTTCGGCAGGTCCTCCAGGCGCTTGTGGTAGATGGCCGTGGCGCGCAGCTTGTCGCGCCGGTGCACGAGATACACCTTCTTGCAGATGCGCGACAGGTAGATGGCGTCGCCCGCGGCCGTGTTGCCGCCGCCCACCACCATGACCTCCTTGTCGCGGAAGAAGTTGCCGTCGCACGTGGCGCAGTACGACACGCCGCGCCCTTGCAGGTCCTCCTCCAGCTCGAGTCCCAGCTTGCGCGGGCGCGCGCCCGTGGCGATGATCACGCTCTTGGCGCGGTACTCGTTGAACGCGGTGGTCAGAACCTTCGGGTTCTGGGTGAAGTCGACCGACACCACCTCTTCGCCGACGTTGCTCGCGCCGAAACGATCGGCCTGCTGCTTCATGGCGAAGGCCAGTTCGAAGCCTCCCGTTCCCTCGGGAAAGCCCGGGTAGTTCTCCATGTGCTCGGTCTGAGCAAGCTGTCCGCCCGGCGAGATGCGCTCGAACAGCACCACGTTCAAGCCTGCGCGCGCGGCGTACAGCCCCGCCGTGAGCCCGGCCGGACCGGCTCCGATGACGGCGACGTCGATGACGTCGTTCGTCGATGCCGCCTTGCACGCGGCAGATGTTTCGTTGCTCGCGGTTTCCTCGGTCATGCATGCCTCCTGGTTTCGCGGGTATCCGTGTTTTCCGAGTGTAAGTATAAGGTACGTCGCCTAAATGTCACAAACTTGGCACCAATATGCGCTAAAACGGCAGGAACGGAGCGCGACCGGCAACGCATGCGTGACGGATTCCAGCATGCGCCCCGCGTCCGCCCCCTCCGCACTACCATGAATGCGATCGCTATCGAAAGGACCGGGCATGAATCACGCGAGCAACATGACGAACGTGGATTCGGCAGGGAGCGAAACCCCCGCCGAGCTACGCACCCTGTATCTTGCCGGAGGATGCTTCTGGGGGCTCGAAGCCTATCTGAAACGACTGCCGGGCGTTCGCGGAACCGTCGTCGGCTACGCGAACGGTTCCACCGAGAACCCCAGCTATTACGACGTATGTCGCTGGAACACGGGCCACGCCGAAACCGTGGCCGTAACCTACGACCCGCGCGTGCTGCCCACCGACGTGCTGCTGGACGCCTTCTTCGAGGCCATCGACCCCACGTCGGTCGACTGTCAGGGAAACGACCGCGGCACCCAGTACCGCTCGGGCATCTATTGGACCGACGAGGCCGACCTGACCGCCATCGAGGCGTCGCTGCTGCGCCAGCAGGCGCGCTATACGAGCCCCATCGTCACCGAGGTGGAGCCGCTCGACGGCTTCTACCCCGCCGAGGAGTACCACCAGAACTACCTCGAGAAGAACCCGGGCGGCTACTGCCATATCGACGTCCGCAGCGCCGACGCGTTCGCCGAGCGCATGGGCCTCGAGGAAGGTCGGGCCTGCGTGCAGGTGGACGGGCTGTGCGAACCGCTCGCGTTGGGCGAGGGCGCCGCGACGGCGGGCGCGGTCGAGCGCGAGGACATCCCCACGCCGTCCGTATCGCGTCGTGCAGACGGGCCGCGCGACGAAGACGGCCTTGCAGATGCGGACGTGGACGCGCTCATCCGCGAGGCGGGCTACGCCGCCCCCTCCGACGACGAGCTGCGCCGCATGCTGTCGGCCGACCAGTACCGCGTTACGCGCATGAACGCTACCGAGCCGCCCTTCCGCAACGCCTACGACCGCACGTTCGAACCGGGCATCTACGTGGACGTGACCAGCGGCGAGCCGCTGTTCGCCTCGTCCGACAAGTTCGATGCCGGATGCGGCTGGCCCGCCTTCTCGCGCCCCATCGCGCGCGAGGTGGTCACCGAGCGCCTCGACCGGACGCTGGGCACCTATCGAACCGAGGTCCGCAGCCGTGCGGGCGATGCTCATCTCGGCCACGTGTTCACCGACGGCCCGGCCGAGACGGGCGGGTTGCGCTACTGCATCAACAGCGCAGCGCTGCGCTTCGTGCCCTACGCGCGCATGGACGCCGAAGGCTACGGCTACCTCAAGCCCCTCGTCGAGAAAGAGCTCGACTCCGCATCATCCTGAGCGAAGCGACGGCGGGCGACAGCCCCCTTGTCATCCTGAGCGAAGCGGCGAAGCCGAGGGATCCCGTGCGGCGCCAGCCGTGAGATTCCCCGCTGGCGCCGCACGGGATCCTTCGCGTCCCCGCTGCGCGGGGCCTCCCTGCGCTCGCTCAGGATGACAGGGCGCCCGCTAGCAGGCCTCGCTTGCCGCAGGCTCTGCCGCGCGATCGGGCCGACGCGCGCGATGACGGTAGCGCAGCAGAGCGGCGGCCGCCACGGACAGCACCATCTGCACGGCGGTCACCGACAGCCAGATGCCGTCGAGCCCGAACAGGCGCGCCGCGCCGAACACGATGAGAACGACCAGCAGCGCCTCGCCGTACACGATGGCGCTCGACGCCTTCGCGTCGTCCACCGCGTAGAAATACGAAGTGGACGCATGGGTGAACCCGTAGAACACGTACGCGGTGGAGAAGACGGGCAGCGCGTACGCGATGAGCCCCGCCGTCTCGTCGGACGCCCCGAACAGCAGCGGCACCTGATTCCGCAGCAAGTACATGGCCGCCAACCCCAACACGCCCAGGCTGATGGTGATCAGGTAGTTCGTGTTGCGGAAGCGGCGCACGCCGTCGGCGTCGCCCGCGCCGTAGTGCTTGGAGATGAGCGGCTGCGAGCCGTCGCCCACGCCCTGGATGAGCATCTGGATGACGCAGGCGGTGTACGACACCACTGCGTAGGCCGCCAGCGCCTGCTCGCCGCCGTACATCGACAGGTTCACGTTGATGGCCACCACCGTGGCCTCGGGCAAAAGGGTCAGCCCGAACGGCGCCAGCCCCAACCGCAGCGCATGCAGCGCGATATGCCGGTCGGGACGCAAGTCGGCCACGGCGATGCGGTTCTCCCTCTTCAGGAAAAAGCCCAGCACCAGCAGAAACGCCGAAACCTGCGAGACCACGGTGGCCGCCGCCGCACCGGCGGTGCCCATGCCCAGCAAGATGACGAACACGTAGTCAAGCGCCACGTTCATCAAGCCGGCGAACACCTGCACGGCCATCGCGTAGGCCACTTTCCCCTGGTTGCGGATAAGCGGCGTGCAGCCGGTCACGAGGATCTGGAACGGGACGCCCCAGGCGATGACGCCCGTGTACGCCGCCGCCTGCGCCAGCGTCTCGCCCTGGCCTCCTAAAAGCTCGCAAATGGGCGTCGCCAGCGTGAACAGCAGCGCCATGATGGGCACGGCGGACAGCGCGAGCATCGTGAGCGTGGTGCCCATGGCGCGCCGCGCCTTCGCCTCGTTTCCGGCGCCGCGCGCGATGGACGAGATCACGCCGCCGCCCATGCCGACGCCCGTGCCCACGGCCATGATGAACGCCACCAGCGGGAAGGCCACGTTGATGCCGGCCAGGCCCGCGTCTCCTACCGCGTGTCCCACGAACACGCCGTCGATGATGCTGTACACGCCGCCCAACGTGAACGTGATCATCGTGGGGACGATGTATTTCAAATACTCTTTGAGCATGCCTCTGGTAATCATGTCATGTCGCTCCGATATGCAATTTGCTGAGATTTTTTCCGCATGGTACTCTAAACCTTAAAGCTGCTTTAAGGTAAAGCCCGCAATGTGCGGGATTCGCCGAATCTTCAGACCATCGATAAGGAACGCGCCCATGACCTTGCCCCGCCTCTACGACATCAAAGAAGCAGCCCGCTACCTGGGCGTCGCCTCCTCCACGCTGCGCTATTGGGAAAGCGAGGGCCTCGTGCAAGCCGGACGGGGCGAAGCGAACGGCTACCGCCAGTATTCGCTGCATGATCTCATCGAGGCCAGCAAGATCGCGTTCTACCGCAAACTGGGCGTGCCGGTCAAGGAGCTGCGGGGGTACCGAGCGCTTTCGGCGCGCAGCCTGGACGAGGCCCTCGCGCGCACCGAGGACGGCGTAGAGCAGCGCATCGCCGAGCTGGAAGCCACGAAGGCGCGCCTCGCCCGCCAGCGCGCGCTCAACGCGAAAGCCGAGGAGCTGCGACGGGCGGGCATGCAGCCCGGCTCCCCGGCCATCGGCAGCCTGAGCGCCATCGACTACGATGCCGCGGCTCCCTGGAAGCTGCTCGTGGAGGAGCCCTGGCGCTACGGGGTGGTCGTCTTTGCGGACAAGCCTGACGAGGTTTACGAGTCGGCCGTGGACGCAGGCGCGCAGGACGGTGCCGTGCTTTGGCGCCGATCGAGCGCGCACGACGAGACGACCTGCCGGGAGTGCCTGCTCAAAGTGTCCCCCACTGCCGACGCCAGCAACGCCGCCGCGCTGTTCGCCGAAGCCTCCCGCCAAGGCATCGAGCCTCAGGCGGTGGTGGGAAACTACCTTCTGACGGCATCGGACGAAACAGGACGCTGGGACTGCCATCGCGCCTGGGTGGTGGGGGAAACGCCGCGCGATCCCGCAGACGACCGGTAAGCCCGGGCGACATCCGGCATGCGGGCGCAAAAAAGCCCCCTCCGAGCGGAGAGGGCTTCGCTGCCTCAGGCCGAGGAAGAAGCTAGCCGATCATCGAGAGGATGTTCTGCTTGGGCTGCACGCCCACGGCCTGGTTCTTCACCTGGCCGTTTTCGAACACCATGAGAGTGGGCACGCTCATGACGCCGTACTTCTGCGCGATGTCGGGGCTCTGGTCGATGTCGAGCTTGTAGACGGCTGCCTTGCCGGCCGTCTCGGCGGCAACCTCGTCGAGCGTGGGCGCGAGCATCTTGCACGGACCGCACCACGTGGCGAAGAAGTCCACGAGAACGGGACCCTGCGCATCAAGCACCTTGGACTGGAAATCGGAAGAAGAAACGACCTCGCTCATGTTAAAGCCTCCTTTGTAGGGGCCGCGCGCATCTCTCACCCGCGGCAATTCTTGTTCGCATCGTATTGTAAACGCGTTTGCTCAACTGTGCATCAAATTGTTACGGTTCGGAGCATGAATCTCGACATTCCCGACATTTTCGCCCGGTGAACGGTCGTCGAGGACGGTCTCCTCCATCGTTGCTCCACAGACGGCGGCCTTGTTGCACGTCTTGCCTGCGAATGCTCGAGGGGCGGGCGCGCTGAGATATAATCGGAGACGACGCACAGAAAGGAACCCGCATGAGCGAAACGACCGAGCACGCCTCCGCAGCACCCGCCTCCTCGCCCGCATCGTCGCACGTGCCCGCTTGGCGCGGACACGGCACCGTCCCGGTGAACCTCGTGCTGGAAGGCGGCGCCATGCGCGGCCAGTTCACGGCCGGCGTGCTGGACTTCTTCATGGATCAGAAGCTGTTCTGCGAGCGCGTCATCGGCGTGTCGGCGGGTGCGCTGTGCGGCTACAACTACGTGGCCGGCGAAGACGGCCGCACGTGCTACCTCAACACGAAGTACTGCGACGACTGGCGTTATCTGTCCATGAAGAGCTTCGTGCGCACCGGCAACGCCTGCGGGCGCGAGTTCGCCTTCGACGAGATCCCCAACCGCCTGGAGCCGTTCGACTACGCCGGGTTCGACCAGTCGCCCATGCAGCTGATCGCCGTTTCCAGCGACCTCGTCACCGGCGAGGCGGACTACCACCCCTTCGCCGACTCGCTGGCCGACCTGCCCTACCTCATCGCGTCGTCGTCCATGCCGCTGGTCAGCCAGATCGTGGACGTCGACGGCAAGCTGCTGCTGGACGGCGGCACCTGCGACAGCGTGCCCATTATGTACTCGATGCTGACGGGCGCGCG
The DNA here is from genome assembly GCF_000185625.1 of Eggerthella sp. 1_3_56FAA. Lineage (NCBI taxonomy): Bacteria > Bacillati > Actinomycetota > Coriobacteriia > Eggerthellales > Eggerthellaceae > Eggerthella > Eggerthella sp. 1_3_56FAA. The sequence continues at coordinate 215,620 of NZ_GL622579.1, read as the reverse complement.
CAAGCACATCGTGGTGCTCACGCAGGCGGCCGACTACGTGAAAGGACCGAACAAGCTCATGGCCATCCTGCGCCAGCGCTATGGACTGTACCCCCACTACCTCGAGCGCCTGCAGCACCGCCACTACGAGTACAACCGCACGTACCGCGCGCTGCCTCGCCTGCACGATGCCGGAAAGCTGTTCCTCATCAGGCCTCCCGAGCCGGTTACCGTGGGCAGCATGGAGCGCGACGCCGACAAGCTGTTCGCGCTCTACGAGCAGGGCTACGCCGAAGCGGCCCGTCGCTGGCCCGCGCTCCAGGCGTACCTGGAGGCGTAAAGGCCGGCTCAGCGCACCCGCATCGCAAGGCGTCCCGTTCGCACGAACGGCCTGCGCATGTGGCCCTCTTCCCGCGCAGTTGTCCGGCGCACAGCGGCGCGCCCGCGCCGAAGCCGCAGGACGTCGCGCCACGCTCTCGCCCGCATCGAAGCCGCAGGGCGTCGCGCCGCTCACGCACCCGTGTAGAAGCCGCAGGACGTCGCGTCGCGCTCGCGCCCGTGTAGAACCGCGCCCGCGCCCCCACCGCACCACGGATGCGCAGAACCGGCGGAGCCCGCGCGGGCGACGCGATCCGGCTCCGACCCCTCCTCGCCTCGAGGCACCCTGATGCGCTCAAATGTTTCACGTGAAACAATCTGGTGCTTGAGAACAGATGTTTCACGTGAAACACTCGGATCCTTCGCTGTTTCTAGTGGTACGCCAAGGGCGGCTCGATCCCGGTGCCCCTCTTTCGCGGCATGCGGGGGCGGGACTCGCGGGCGGAGCGCGAGGCGCGCGGGACGGGCAGGCGGAGCGCGGGGCGCGCGGGGCGGGAGGGCAAGCCGTCGCGTCCGACGCGAATGGGCTCGCTTCAGCATCGGCCTGACGACGGGCTGGCAAGCGGGATGGCAGAGATTGCACGCTATGCACGATTATTTGGGCCCGTCGTCAAAGGCGCAGGAAGAAAACCCAGGTCGGAAGAAACGGCGATGGCGGCGAATCGTGCATAGCGTGCAATCTCTGCCATGCGGAGACGTGCGGAGGCGGCGCGAGCGGGGGCGCGGGCGACCTCCCGCAGAGCCTATGCCACCACGGGCTCCACCCTGCACCCCGCTTCGACGCGCCCGATTATTTCACGTGAAGCAATCGGGCGCTTGAGAGCAAATATTTCACGTGAAGCATCTTGGCCGCGCGCGGGTGCCGCGTGCCGAAAAATCGCACGCGGACGGACCAGGCGCGCGGGTGCGGAGCGCCAGAGGGCCTGACGGGGACGCAGGCTCCCTAGGCGTCGCGGTCCGCTTCCCCGCCTTCGGCCGGTCCGCCTTCCGCAGCGCGCTCGTCGAAGCCTCCTTGCAACGCGTCGGCATCGAGCCGGTCGCGCGCATCCTGAGCCCGGAACTCGGACACGAACCCGGCTGAGAAGATGCCGGCCGGAATGGCCACCACGCCGATTGACAGGAGCATCGTGCAGAAGCCGACGAGGCGCCCGGCGGCCGTGACGGGCACGAGGTCGCCGTAGCCCGTGGTGGTGATGGTGGTCATCGCCCAGTACATGCCCGTGAACACGCTGTCGAACTTCTCGGGCTGCACGGGATGCTCGATTTCGTACATGAGCACGCTGGCCGTTACGGTGAGCAGGGCGAGCACCATGAATGCCGCCACGATCTCCGGACGGCGCTTTCGGAACACGCGCGCGATGGAGCGCAGACCGCGCATGTAGCGCGACAGCTTGATAAGGCGCACGAGGCGGATGATGCGAGCCGCGTTCAGCATGGAGGACGACACGGGCACGAACAGCACGAGCAGACCGGGCGCGAAGGCCAGCAGGTCGATGATCCCCATCGGCGACAGCGCGTAGCGCATGCGTGCGCGAGCGGGCGATGCATCGGGATGGACGAGGTCGGCAGTCCACAGGCGCGCGGCGTACTCCAAGCCGAAGCACACGCTGGACGCCAGCCCGAAAGCCAGAAGCGCCGCCGACACCCCGGCCGGGATGCCGGGCTGCGTCTCGGCGAACACGAGGATCGCGTTCGCGACGATGAGCGCGAACAGCGCGATGCCCACGATGCGCGCGACGGCGTTGCCGCGCCGCACGTCCTCGAGCGCAAAGTACGCCTCCCGCTTGAACGCCGAGGGGGCGCGGCGGGGCGCGCGCTTCGCATCCCGCGCACCCCCCGCGTGCCCTGCGTTTCGCCTCGCTGCGCCCATCGCGTCGGCCCCTTACGCCTGCTCGAGGGTCACGGCGGTGCCGGAAGCGGTCACCATGAGCATGTTGCCTTGACCCAGCACCTCGTAATCCATGTCCACGCCCACCACGGCGTGCGCGCCCATGGAGGCCGCACGCTGCTCCAGCTCCTGCAGAGCCTCGTTGCGGGCCTGCAGAAGCTCCTGCTCGTAGCCCTCGCTGCGGCCGCCCACGATGTTGCGGATGCCCGCGCCGAAATCGCGCAGGAAGTTGATGCCGGTGATAACCTCGCCGAACACGATGCCGTAGTAGCCGGTGATGCGGTAGCCTTCGACGGAGGGGGTAGTGGTCACGATCATGGGCGTTCCTTTCAACGGACGAGCGAACCGATGCGCTTTGCGTGTCCGTTAGCATACCACGATCAGCGCGGAGCCGAGGGTGTACAATAGCAACGTTTACCTGCACCTATGCCAAACATGCACGAAAGGCAACCTATGACCGTCGACCTCGTTTCGCTCGCCATCATCGCGCTCGTCGCGGCAGCCTGCCCGATCGTCGCCAAACTCATCCCCAACAAGCTGGTTCCCGAGACGGTGTTCCTGCTCATCGCCGGCGCGTTGCTGGGGCCGAACATGACGGGCGCCATCGTGCTCACCGACGCGGTGGGGCTGCTGTCCGACCTCGGCCTGGCGTTTTTGTTCCTGCTAGCCGGCTACGAGATCAATCCGAAGAGCCTCACCGGGAGCCAGGGCAAGCGCGGGCTGGCAACCTGGTGCGTATCCATCGTCCTGGCGTTCCTCTTCGTGCATTTCGCCAGCGGCCTGTTTTCCAACGAGCTCGAGTCGGTTGCCATCGCCATCGCGTTGACCACGACGGCGTTGGGCACGCTCATGCCCATCCTGAAGGAGCGCGGACTCATGGGAACGCAGGTGGGCGAATCCGTCCTCGCATACGGCACCTGGGGCGAGCTGGGCCCGGTGCTGGCCATGGCGCTGCTCTTGTCCACGCGCGCGGAATGGAAGACCGTGCTCATCCTGCTCGCGTTCGTCGCCTTGTGCGTGGTGGCGGCCGTCGTTCCCGCGAAGGCGAAGAAGGCCGGGCACAAGCTGTTCAACTTCCTCACCGAGAACGCGGAAGGCACCTCCCAGACCATGATGCGCGTCACCGTGCTGCTGCTGGTGGGGCTGGTGGCGCTCTCCGCGGCGTTCGACCTCGACATCGTGCTGGGCGCGTTCGCCGCCGGGTTCGTGCTGCGCTACATCATTCCCGAGGGCGATCACGCGCTGGAGCATAAGCTGGACGGCGTGGCGTACGGCTTCCTCATCCCCGTGTTCTTCGTCGCCTCGGGCGCGAAGATCGACCTCATGGCCGTGTTCCAGCAGCCTGTGGTGCTGGTCGGGTTCATCGTGCTGCTCCTGCTCATCCGCACCGTGCCCATATTCGTCGCACTCGCCACCGGCAAGGACACGCGCAGCATCTCCACGCACAACCGCTTGACCATCGCCCTGTACTGCACCACGGCGCTGCCCATCATCGTGGCGGTGACCTCGGTAGCCGTGAGCGCAAACGCCATGTCGCAGGAGACGGCCAGCGTGCTGGTGGCCGCCGGCGCCATCACCGTGTTCCTCATGCCGCTGATGGGCATGCTCACTTATCGCGTGGCCGACGCGAAGCCCATCGAGGCCGTGAAGGAGATCAGCCGCAACCCGCGCGACATCGGCGACATCCTGCGCGAGCACTGGGAGCTGGAGCGCATGCTGGCACGCAAGGAGGCGCTCGAGCGGCTGGCGGCACGGCGCGAGGAGCGCGGCCGAGACGGTGAGTCCTGGGAGGAGCAAGCGGCGCTGCTGCAACGTCGCTCGGCCCGCAAGCGCGCCATCGACGAGGCGCTCGACCTGGCCGCACAGGAGATGGCGCGTCGCGAGCTGGCGCCCGATGCCCGTCCCGACGGAGACGACCCGCTGCTGGCGCAGGCTCTGCAGCATCGCGAAGAGCGGCGGCGTCGCATGGCCGAGCGCGTTGTGCGCGAGTACCGTCGGCGCATGGACGAGATGGGCCGTGCGGCAGAGCGGATGGGACTGAGCGAAGACGACGTCAGGCAGATGTTCGAGGACGCGCGACAACGTCGCGACGAACACCCCGACGAACGCGACGGCCGGCGGCGCTAGCCCGCGCGGCGAGTCGAGGACCCGTTCGCAGCCTCCGCGCCGCTGTCGCAATCAGGGAAGAACACCTCCATGCGGCTGGCCGGCGCCTGCTTGCCGGCCAGCGAGCCTGCGACCATGCACACGCCAGCCACGACGATGCCTATGACGATCTGATGCAGATCGGCCACTTTGAAGCCGAGCGCCATCGTTGCGCAATACGCCAGCGTACCGCCCGCCATCGACCACAGCGCACCCGTCCGGTTCGCCCGCTTCCAGAACAGGCCGCACACCATCACCCAGAAAAACGCCGTCTCAAGGCCGCCGAAGGCGAACATGTTGATCTTCCATATGACGTCGGGCGGCACGACGGCCAGCACGAACACCACCGCGCCCAGCCCCAGCGTAACCGCCTGGCTCGACACGGACAGCGCACGCTCCCCCATGCGGCGGCCGCGCGCTTCGGCGTAATGCATCCACACGTCCTTGACCAGCGCCGAGGATGACGAGATGAGCAGCGAGGACACGGTTGAGATGGAGGCGGCCACCGGCCCGATGATAGCTATGCCCGCCAGCACCGGCGGCAGCGTCCGCGAGATGGCCAGCGGGATGATGTTGTCCACGCTGCCGCCGTAGGCCGCCAGATCCTCGGTGAGCACGCCAGCGGCCAACACGCCGAGCGCCGTGACGCCGATCATCATGGCGCCGATGATGACGGTGCCCACGATCATGGCGCGGTGGAGCGATTTCACGTCCTTGTACCCCATCGTGCGCACCACCGACTGCGGCAGGACGAACGTGAACACGCCCACGAGCAGCCACTGGGTAAGGTACAGCGACGGCGGCATGTTGCCGCCGGACGTGGGCTCCAGCATCTCGGGGTGGTTCTGCGCGATCGAACCCATGATAGCCTCGTAGCCGCCGCCGGCGTCCAGGATGCCCGCGGCCAGGACCACGATGCCCACGAGCATGGCGATGCCGCAGAGCGCATCGGTCAGCGCCACGCCGCGGAAGCCGCCGATGGTGGTGAACAGAATCACGGCAACGCCGAAGAGCACGAGGCCGAACACGTAGGAGTAGCCGGTCACGGCCTCGAACAGCTTCGCACCGCCCACGAACTGCGCGATCATGGTGGCGCCGAAGAACACGACGACGATGGCGGCCGACAAGTTCGCGAGCGCGTTCGATCCGTAGCGAGCCCGGACGACGTCGGCCACCGTGATCGCATCGAGCTTGCGCGCGATGAGCGCCATCTTCTTGCCCACGATGCCGTACAGCAGAACGAGCGCCGTCACCTGCACCACGGCCATGTACACCCAGCCGAAACCGATGCTCCACGCCTGGCCCGGACCGCCCACGAACGAGCTCACCGACCCGTACGTGGCGATGGTGGTCATGGCCAGCACGAAGCCGCCCAGGCCGCGGTTGCCGATGAAGTACTCCTTCACGAAGCCGCCGCCGTCCGACGCGCTCTGCGTGCGATGGCGCACGACCACGCTGAGCCCTACGGCGAACGCGAGGAACAGCGCGACGGGGACGAGCGCGGCGAGGTTACCCATCAAGGCCCTCCTCGTCGTCCAGCGGGAAGTCGGCGAACACGAACCGCGCCAGCACGACGGCGGCGATGACCGCGGCGACCCATGTGCCCATGCACCCCGCGATTATCCACAAAGGCGTGCCGAACAGCTGGACGTCGAAGCCTGCGAGCCCGAACCCGCCCACGAGCCACACCGCCACGATGACGGCCAGCGCTGCCGCCGTGGCCTTCGCCTCCCTGTTCGTCTGAGCGAGCTTGTCCCGATAGCTCGCAAGTTCCCTCTGCGCCATGCGCGCACCTCCCCGCCGTCGCCGCGCCGTTTCGTCCAACGTATGGTACACCAAGCGCAGCCGTCCCGCGCGCCCCAGTTGGGGCTAGATGGCCGATGACACCTTTTCCAGCAAATCGGCTTTGCCGTTGACGCCCATCTTCGCGTAGATGCGGCGCACGTGGCTCTTCACCGTGTTGAGCGACACCACCAACTCGTCGGCGGCCTCGGCGAACGTGCGGCCCTCCATGAGCAGGCGCAGCACGTCCTCCTCGCGGCGCGTCAGGTCGTAGGAGCGCGCGAGGCGCGCGCAGGTGGCGTCGAGGCCGGTGCCCCATTCCGACCCCGGCGCGGCAGCCGGCGTTGCAGGTCGGGGAGCCGGCCGATGGAGCTGCAGATAAGCCACGGCAGCGGCCATGTCGCGGTTGCGCCAGCGGCGCTCGAGCAGCAGGCACGACGGGAACGACAAGAGACACGCGCAGGCGGCGAACGTCGCGGCCGCATCGACGCCCCGCGCATCGAGCGCCATAAGCGATCCGACAAGGGTCACGCCGAAGCAGGCAGCCCACGCGCCCGCCGCCCGATACCGCCGTGCGGTTGACGCGCGCGCGGAAAAACGCCCGCACCACCGCCGCGCAGAACGCGGCGTACACGACGCACGTCAGCGCCAGCACCGCCACCGTCGACCACGAAACCATCGCCGCTCCTTCCCTTTTGCCGCTTGGATCGTCCCAGCATAGCGCAAGCCGCCCGGCGCGGCCGGCAGAACCGGTGATGAAAAACTTCATCATTGCCGCATCGCCGAGGGTCGTGCTAGGTTGGATGCGGAAGAACACGAAGAAGGAGAACCTTATGAGCGCAGCACGCAGCAGAATCGCACGGACCCTGATCGGCGCCGCCTGCATCGCGGCGGCCACCTGCGCGCTCGTCTGGTTCGCCTTCCAGTTCGCCCCCGGCGAGCCGCGCGAACGGACGACGGATCGAGAACCCCTTCCCTCGACGATCAGCACCGCGGGCAACCGAAACTACGAGGCCGAGCGCATCGTAGACGTGCCTTTCGGGCAAACCTACCGAACTGAAAGCCTGACCCGAGGGAAATGGTTCAGCGTGAGTGAGGAAGAGCGAAGTTCGTGGTCCGATGAGGAACGCGAGCGTTATCTAAGCGAATTCAACTATATATACGATTCTGACGGCGTCGAGATCGTCCCCGGCGAAACCAAAACCGTCTCCCTCGACGCATTTGCGGAGTGGTACCCCCATTACGCCTTGACGACCGGGTACACCGAGGCTCGTAAGCACGAATGCAAGATCATGCTCGTCGAACTGACTCTGACGAACACCATGGAATACGAGCAGGATCTCCCCGTCATGCAGCTTTGGAGCGAAGACTTCAACGGCGCCAACGACATGCTCGACAACGGCGGAGGCGGCGATTCGGGAAACTATCTGCTGCAGGAGCTGTACGGCACCCCTTCCGACCGAGGGCTCGTCCAAAACAGCATCCCCGACGAATGGTTCGTCCTCCAACCGGGAGAGACGCGCACCCTCACCCGCCCCTTCCTCGTCTACGAGAAGACGTTCCGCGATCCGGCGGCCTACGAGAACATCGACCCGTCTCGCTTCTGCGTCGCTTTGGCCGACTACGACCCGCCCACCATCTATCGCCTCTGGCTGGGCTGATCCTGCGCCCCCTTCGTCATCCCGGGCGAGCGCAGCATTTGACAGTCCAGCGGACTGTCAAGCTCCCGAGCACGCAAAGCGAGCGCAGGGAGGCCCCGCGCAGCAGGGACGCGAAGGATCCCATGCGGCGCCAGCCGTGGCGCTTTCCGCTGGCGCCGCATGGGATCCTTCGCGTCCCCGCCTTGCGGCGCTGCGCTCAGGATGACAACCTAGGGCGTAGTTACTCGCGCACGGCGCGCTCGCGCTTCAACCGTCGAAGCTTGCGGGCGATGCGGACGAACCCGCACGCCATGAGGATCATGATCGCCGCCCACAGCACGGCGATCGGCAGCATTTCCGGCAGGAAACCGCCTCTATGCAGCAGGCTCGCCGCTGTCGTCACCTGGACGAGGAGCACGGCCAGCACCAGCACCTCGATGCGGCGCAGATGCGCGATCTTGGAGTCGATGTCGGAGAACAGGTCGAAGGGCGCGCCATCGCGCGGGCGGCGCAGGTACGCCCAGCGGCCGTACGTTCCGACGCACTCGATGTCCAGATCGCGCAGGAAGTCCAGATAACAGCGGCCCTCGGAGCTGCCCGCCGTATGCTCCAGCAGCTCCAGACGGTACTCGCACTCCCCCGGCGCTCCCTCCTCGAACACGTAGCGGATCCCGCATACGTCGACGAGGGCCAGCCCGCGCGCGGCCCAGGCGTTCAGCCAGTCCTCCTCGCGGTCGAAATCCCATGCCCAGAACAGCCGGTGCATGACCCGCTTCATGCCGACCACCTCCCCACGATCTCCTCGCCGTTTCCCACCAGCTCGCGCAGCCGGTCGAGCTCGACCCGCACCGCATCGCGGCCGGCGTCCGTCAACCGGTACTCCTTCTTGCGCCCCGACCCTGCGCCGGGCGCCGGCTCGATCCAGCGCCGTTTCTGCAGCGTGTCGAGCGCGCCGTACAGGGTGCCCGCCGCCAGGCGCACTCGGCCGTTGCTCAGGCGCTCGGCGTTTTGCATGATGCCGTAGCCGTGCAGCGGCTCGTCGAGCGAGAGCAGGATGTAGAACACCGCCTCGGTCAGCGCGATCGATTCCACGGTTCCCCTCCGTTCCAAAACTATATCGGCTTCCGATATAGTCAGTATATCGGAAGCCGATATAGTACGCAACCGTGAAAAAAAAAGCGACCCCGGCACGCTGCCGAGGTCGCTGTCACGCGGAGGATGGGGAGCGAGCGTCTACAGCGCGGCCTCGCGCAGCTTCTCCACCAGCTGCTCGACCGGCCACGCGCCGAGGTCGCCCTCGTGGCGCTCGCGCACGCTGACCGTGCCGTTCTCGATCTCCTTGTCGCCCAGCACCACCATGTACGGGATCTTCTGGCTTTGCGCCTTCGCGATCTTCACGCGCATGGGCTCGTTCTGGTCGTACACCTCGATGCGGCCGCCCGCGGCCTTCAGCTGCTTCGCCAGCTCGTGCGCCGCCTCGTTGTGACGGTCGGCCAGCGGCAGCACGGCCACCTGCACGGGAGCCAGCCACAGCGGCAGCGCGCCGGCGTAGTGCTCGATGAGGATGCCGAGGAAGCGCTCGATGGAGCCGAAGATGGCGCGATGGAGCATCCAGGGGCGCTCCTCGGTGTTGTCCTCGGTGCGGTAGGTCAGTTCGAAGCGCTCGGGCATGTTGAAGTCCACCTGCACGGTGGAGCACTGCCAGGTGCGCCCGATGGCGTCCTTCACCTTGATGTCGATCTTCGGGCCGTAGAACGCGCCGTCGCCCTCGTTGATGTCGTAGGCCAGCTCGTGGCGCGCGCAGGCTTCCTTGAGCGCGTTGGTGGCGTGCTCCCACATGTCGTCGGTTCCGATGCTCTTCTCCGGGCGCGTGGAGATCTCGGCCTCGTACTGGAACCCGAACGTGGACATGATGTGGTCCACGAGGTCGAGGATGGCCACCACCTCGTCCACTACCTGGTCGCGCGTGCAGAACACGTGCGCGTCGTCCTGAGTGAAGCCGCGGGCGCGCAGCAGGCCGTGCACGACGCCGCTCATCTCGTGGCGGTACACGGTGCCGAACTCGAAGTAGCGCAGCGGCAGGTCGCGGTAGGAATGCAGCTCGCTCTTGTACAGCATCACGTGGCCCGGGCAGTTCATGGGCTTCACGGCGTACTCGGTGAGGCGCGGATCCTCGTCGGTGCCCTCGTTGATGTTGAAGAAGTACATGTTCTCTTTGTAGAAGCCGTAGTGGCCCGAGGTCTTCCACACGTCGGCGTTGTACACGTGCGGCGTGATGACCTCCTCGTAGCCGCGCTCGTACAGGTCGCGGCGCAGCCACTCCTGCATGGTGCGGATCACGCGCGCGCCCTTGGGCAGGTACATGGGCAGACCCACGCCGGCCAGCGGGTCCATGGTGTAGATCCCCAGTTCACGGCCCAGCTTGCGATGGTCGCGCTTCTCGGCCTCCTCCAGGTTGCGCAGGTGCTCGTCCAGCTCCTTCTGCTTGAAGAAGGCGGTGCCGTAGATGCGGGTGAGCATCTCGCGCTCGGCATCGCCGCGCCAGTACGCGCCGGCCAGCTTGGTCAACTTGAACGCGCCCAGCTTGCCGGTAGAGGGCAGGTGCGGGCCGCGGCACAGGTCGGTGAACTTGCCGATGGTGTACGTGGTGATGACGGCGTCCTCCGGCAGCTCGGCGATGAGCTCCAGCTTGAACGGCTGGCTCGCGAAGATCTCCTCGGCCTCGGCGCGCGTGACCACGCGGCGCTCGAAGGCTTCGTCGGCCTTCACGATCTCGGCCATGCGGGCCTCGATGGCGGCAAAGTCGTCCGGCGACAGCGCGCGGTCGAGCTTCACGTCGTAGTAGAAACCGTCCTCGATGGCCGGCCCCACACCGAACTGCACGTCGCCGTAGAGGTCGACGAGCGCGGCGGCCATGACGTGCGCGGTGGAGTGGCGCAGAAGCTCCAGCCCCTCGTCGCTCTTGGCCGTGACGATGGCAACCGAGTCGCCTTCGGCCACGGGAGCCGAGAGGTCGACCGGCTGGTCGTTCACGATGCCCGCGAGCGCGGCCTTCGCCAGGCCGGCGCCGATGGACGCGGCCACGTCGGCGACGGTGGAGCCGTCTGCGAGCTCTTTCTTCGAGCCGTCGGGAAGTACGATGTTCATATCTGTTCCTTTCCTGTGCCGGGCGCGCACAAAGCGCCTGCACGATCGGTTCGCAGCGAGCGCGCCTTGCGCCCGCCTTTGCGACAAAACAACGAAGCCGCCCCGTTGTTCGCGAGGCGGCTTCGATTGCATTGCGAAGTGGTTACTGCACGCCGTGCTCGGACTGAGCGGGGCGCGCCTGCCTCGTCTGCTGCTGGGTCGCCGCCTGCTGCGGCTGCTGCGTTCGAGCGCCGCGCTGCTGCGGGGCACGACGCGTGCGCGGACCACCGGCAACGGGCGTGGCGCAGTACGGGCACACGGTCCAGGTGGGGTCGAGCGCGTGGTTGCAGGTGCCGCAAAGGTTCTTGAGACGCTGGTGGCAGTTCGGGCACAGCACGAAGTCGGCTTCCACCGGGTAGCCGCAGTTCGCGCACTCGCCGTACTTCATGAGCTCGCGCTGCTTCAGCGCGATCTCCAGCTCCTGCTCGTCGCGGTCGATCTGCAGCAGCGGCGGGCGCAGCAAGCAGTACGCGATGATGCCGAGCAACGGGACGAGCGCCACGATAGCCCACACGTACCAGTAGGAACCGCGCAGGTACGCATCGCGCACCACCCAGACGATGGACAGCACATACAGGATGACCAGCAGCACCACAACCACGGTGAACGCGGCTTGCAGTTCAGGAGTCCACAGCTGGTTAAGCAGTTCGCTCATTTCAACCTCGTTTTCTTGTATATTCAGCGACTGGTGCACAGGTATGGAAAACGCGCAATACATGCACACGATCAGTCATTATAGCAAAGTTGCCGAAAAACAAGCTCACGTGCAGGTAATTTCCGCAAGCTGTTGAATTCGAGGGCTGGTTCGAGAGCCGCCCCCTACCAGACTCTGAAGCTAAGCCCGGGCGCACGGAAGCGCGGCCGAGCCGAGCCGATGAGCGGGTTCGCGGTCGAGCCGGGCCGACGCACGGTTTCGGAGTGCCTGCGTGCAGCAAAATCGCCGGTTTGGCACGCCAGACCCGCCCGGATGCCATATTCCCAGGAGGCCGCCGAACACGATCTGGGGTTTCGCTTCGGCCTTTTTCGGGAAACGAGGCCGAAGTTCGTCGAGATGTGCCAAACCGACGATTTTGCTGCACCTCGACAAGCGAAACCGTGCGGAGGCGGACGCGAATCAACTTCCATGACAATGTTAGCCTCGTCAACCGTGCCGAAAACGGTTCCCAAATCGCACGATCTGGAAAAACGCCGGACGAAATACCGCGCGATGCCGAACAAGACAAGAGAACGGGGTCAGCGCCCCATCCATCCCCCGTCGTCCTGAGCGAGTGCGGCAAGTCGAAGGATAGCGATAGTGACGGACGCAACTCACAAAGAAAGCATTGAAGGTGGGTAGCGAACTTCTAGGATTGATCCTCGTCGGGGACGTACTCCATGATGTCGCCCGGCTGCACGTCGAATCGCTCGCAGATGCGAAGGATGGTGTCCGTGGTGACGGACTCCCCTTTGGAGAGCTTGGCGATGGTAGTTGACGAAAGCCCTATCTCTGTTTTGAGATCGGTCTTTTTATACCCCATCCGCGCAAGCATATCGAAAAGCTTGAAAAACCTAATGGAAGCCATCATTGTTCCTCCTCGCTGCTGACAGACTACCAGCAAACCGCAGCGTCGAAAAGCCGAGGATTAAAAGCACTATTTCCTTTTCATCAGCTCTGGATTAGAATATCCGAATATACAGATTTATTTCATTAGATTCGGATTTGAGGTTAAGATGTTCCGACAGTTACCGATCATCGAAACTATAGCCGATGCCGTCGACGAACTCACCGACGTGCGCATGACGCTCAGCGGCCTAGCCTCTTTAACCCTGGCGCTTGCGAACAGCGGCATGCACGAGCCCGACACCATAAGGCTGATCTCCTGCCTGCTAGACTACTGCGCGCTCACGACCGAAGCCGCCTCCGATAAATTCGACGAAGCTCCCCGTGATACGACTCGACCAGATCGCCTTTCATAACCGAGAAAAAAGCTATCGAAGCATCACGCCTGCGTGATATCTCCATGAGTTCACCTCGTTATCAGACGCGATCCAACCCTTTTTTCCTGCTCTTTGTCGAAAAATCAAAAGAACCGACCTTGTGCTTTCAGAGCTTCGTAATGATCCATATCTCGCATCTTGAACATTTTGGCAGGATGACCTCCGGCAACAGCACCCTTTGGAACATGATCGACGACGACACTCCCAGCCTGTATAACAGCGCCCTCTCCGATATGAGCCCCTCCAAGAACGATGACTTGATCCCCAAGCCATACGTTGTCTTCAATCACCACATCTTTATCAATCTTCGCCATACCATACGGAACGGCATCACCGTAGTCGAAGTCATGAAACGAACCAATTATCGAACACCCTCTTCCCGAATGAAAATTGCTCCCGATCCGAATTTCTCCTTCGCCAACAATTCTCATACCGTTAAAGTTAACGTTGTCTCCCAGAACGACGCTTTTCGATACCCATGAATAGCGATTCACTTTGAGACCTTTGCCCACCGTACGCGCACGGGTTCTCACGACCGCACCGAAAAGCACCTGCTTTACTTTCGAAATCAACCGTTTCACTCAGCATCCTCTCTCAAATCTATTGGTCACTCGCACCGTTCAAATAACGAGAATCCGAGAGCATTGTCATGTCTATCAAGACATCCGCAGGAATATCCACGCGAGCAACCCTTCCCACGACTTCCCCCACCAACGAGGGCGAGATGCCCGTGCCCGGTCTCTTAAACGTGAGCATCCCCTTATCTATCACGCTTCCAGCGGGTATATCCGCCGCCGCGACAAGAGACCGACGAGCATTGGCCCTTGCAGCAGTTTCCGATTCGCTATGTCGTAACGAGGAATCGCCAAGTAGTGTTTCAACGAAGCACACGCCTTCGAGGATCGTTCGGGCATCAGAGGGATCCATGGCGTGGTAATGGTCATTTCCTGGAAGCGTCTTATCGAGCGTGAAGTGCTTCTCCACAATGCGAGCTCCAAGCACGTAAGCCGTCTTGACAACCTCGGCAGAGGGGTCGGGCTTACAATGGTCCGAATACCCCACAATTACGTCTGGAAATTCCCGGGTGATCGATGCAATCCTGCTCAAATTAGCATGCTCGTACGGCGTTGGATATTCGAGCACGCAATGCAGCAGAGCGAGCGGACTGTCGTTCACGGCGCGTACCGCCTGAACGGCAGAACGCATCTCGGTCAAGTCGCCAGCCCCAACCGAAAGAATCATAGGCTTGCCTTTTCGAGCCTGATGCTCGATGAAAGGGATGTTCGTCAGGTCGGATGAAGACACTTTGTATACCCCCATCAGGGGTTCTAGATAATCAGCCGACTCGAAATCAAAGGGGGTCGAGCAGAAACCTATCCCGATCGAGTCGCAATAGACGGAAAGTTCTCGATACTCCCTCTCTCCAAACGAGTCGTATCGCTTGAAAAGCTCGTATTGGCTCGTTGAGGATTCCTCGCTCGTATCCCAATACGAAGGAGAATGTCGGGAAGCGAGCGATTCGGCCTTGTACGTCTGAAATTTCACCGCATGAACGCCAGCTTCGCTCGCTTCTTTGCACATGAGCTTTGCCGCCTCCATAGGGCTGATGCCACGCTGCCGAGCGATATCGTAATAATTGACGCCGATCTCAGCTATGAGTGTAAACGCCCCGCTTGCAATCCTATCCTCTAAGTTCATAGTACGTCTCCCAAAACGATCCTCTTTACTCTTCGTATCCCTAATCTCAAATCGTTCTCAAGCATCAGCTTGCGCATCTCTCGCCGTACGGACCTCGCCCCCGCAAGCCACGCTATTGTTGAAGCGAGGTCTTCGTCGGAAACCTCGCTTCCGAGCCCCAGGTTGATGAACCCGTTATCCATTTGAGCAAACGTGTGGAGCTGCTCGCGTTCGTTCTCCGCGAGAACAATTGTAGGCACGCCCATGCAGGCAAGCTCGAACGTGGTGCGCCCTTGGGAGGAAAGAGCCATGTCGGCCTTACGCATATGGTCGCTCATGCGCAACACGTTGCGACTCACCTCTATCCCGCACTCAGGAACGCTTTGCACCGCAGGATTGTCGTATCCCGAGCCGAGAACGAAATCAAACGTCACGTCCACTGCCTCTGCATTATGCCTTTTTGCCAGTTCGTACACCCGCGCCGTCAAATCGAGCGGATCCGTTCCTCCAAACGTGACGAGAATCCGGCGCACCTCATCCGAATCTTCCGAAGGCTGCGTTATAAGGAACTCGTCCCGCAAGCAGACGTACCCCTTACCCGAATACACGTTTCCATGCGGAGACGCCCCTTCGTAAATGGCGTTGACAACAGCATCGGCCAACCTTGCGCCTTCACCCAAATCCTCGAACGTCACCAAGCGCTTAACATACCTCTTCACATCAGCCATAAGACTGGCATCGCTATCAAGGCAATCGTATACGAATACATCGGGACGGCGCTCCTCCAGCCATCGGAGCATCTCTTCGTCGTCCTCCACCTCTAAAACCGGCATATTCGCCGATTTCAACTTGGCGATTCCTTCTCTATGACGTGCATTGCATACGAATACGACGTCATGCTCTATCAGTTCGTACCCAAGCGTTAATGCACGGTACACATGCCCAAGGCCAAGCTCCTTATGCCCGTCGACCCGAAACACGATGAGCCTTCGAGAGAGCATGGCTTCGCACACGATCCAATCTTGCATCGTGTCGATGTCGACCGCTTCGTCAGCAGGGACCTCAAAAACCGTAACGTTGTCCCCTATGCGAGACGAAGGCCCGATACACGAACGCTTCGAAACCAAAAATGCACCGGTTTCAACATAGTTCGGCGGAAGCTCCTGTCGATTGAGACGTCGTTCGTAATTCGGAACAAAACGATTCCGACCGTCTTTGCCCCAGCTCAAATGAGGAGCGTTTGTCGCACTCACCATCGTATCCGAATCGGAATTCAAAAACCGCTCAATCGCCGTATCGAGAGTGCGCACTGTTAGCAAAGGCGAGGTAGGCTGCATCGTGATGACGATGTCGTATCGCACACCCCGCAACGCTTCCACACGAACCACTGCGTCATTCACTACCGGATCGAGCGTAATATCGTCTCCGGAAAGTTCCGGGCTGCGCTCAAGAGCAACAACGCCATCGATCTGTTCTACGAAATCCAGTATCTCTCTCGAATCAGTGCTAACGGCAACATCGGTGATACAGCTGCTCTCTGCTGCACATGAAATCGCATAGTCAATCAACGGCCTGCCGTGCATAAGGCGCATATTCTTTCGTGGTATCCCTTTCGAGCCTCCTCGAGCAGGAATGACAGCGAGCACGTTCCTCTCCACATTCATCAAATGAAGGCACCTTTCCTGGAGACGACACGTCGACGAACAACCCTTTGATTCGGCGACTTTTCCAACTTCTTCGCAGCCCTACTCGCATCCGCACAACAAAAACCTTGATCATGTGCCGACGTGGCTAGAACGAACACAAAGAACAGCAAGTAATGACTCGTCATGGTCGAATGCATCACCATGCCGACAAGAAAAAACGGAACCCAAACGCCAGCCGTCTCTTTTCTGGCATAAGGGGCGATGACAATGCTGAACACAGCAAAGTAAAAAATTGTATAGAGAACCCCGTGCTTAAGAAGCAAGTTGATGACCGCGTGGTGCGGCTGCACAACCCTGTACCCATGCAACGAAGCACTCGCGAGCAAAGTGTCTTTATCGCCAAAAGGGTTTCCAATGTTCATGACGCGCCGGATGTCGATATCGTATCCACGAAAAATCAAAAGCGGATCCTTGGAAATCTGCTCGATAGCATAAAGATTGGAATTGAACCTGATAGCATTAGAGGTATCATTCAAACCTCGCGATGCTAAAGAGGCCGAAACGGTATCGCCTCCGACGACAGCCGTACTCCACCACCAGCTAAACGTCACGATTGAAAAGAACATGAGAGCGAAGAGCAAAAACAACACGACAGGATGCACGGATCTCGAAGGCTGAGAAACCGACCCCTTTCGTCGCGCTCTGATCCATATCACAGCATTTATTAAAGCAAAGCATAGAAGCATCATTTGATATCCCCTGCTGTTGAGGACGAGAGCCGCAACTACACATACCGCTACGCCAAGCTTTCGCTTCTCGTACCAGCACCAGCAGAAAAACAGGAACAGCACCACGCCAAAATAGTTCTTGTCGTACGAACCAAAAACATAATAAGGAGTTTCCGCGTCGCGGCGAAAAACGGAAACCAGCACAACCGCAAGGGCAAGGCAATAAAAGACGCGTTTCATGAAGGGACTAATCTCGAACGAGGACGGTCGTATGCAATAGAAGAAAAGAACCGTTAGCAGGAGAAAACTCGTGTCGATGAACAAATCCCGCATGGAATAGGGAGAAATCGCCATCGTGAGGAGAATCGAACCAGCAAGGCCGAAAAGGCAAAGGATCATCGGCAACGACATCTTTGTCTCGTCCAGCTCTTCTCTTCCAAAGAGACCGGTCGCAATCACCAATACTGCGGTAAGAACCACCGATGCATAAACTTTGTTTGCCGGCGACAAGAGAAAAAGAACAAGCAGCAAAAGAACCATCAAGATTGAGTACACAATGCCAATGTGACTTTTTCTCGCGCTCGGCGCTGTAGTATCAGTTTTTTGCGCAATCACGAATTTGCTCCTGTACGAACCATAGCTCCTGAACGTTTCATATAGAAAAGCCCCACTGAATACGTGAATAGGTAGGACACCGCGTTAGAAATGAGCATGAGAAGGCAAAGCACCCAAAGACTACCGACCCAAGAAGAGAAAGCAATCGAAGCGGCATACAAAACCAAACGGAACAGCGACGAAACAACCTGAAGGCGGGGCGGGGCAACTTTAAGAACTACGACCATATTGAACGAGTTGACAACCGCAAATATCGATGCTGCATTTCCCAACGGCATCAACGACAAGGCCTGGTCATAAAGCGTAGGATAGAGAATCATCGCGAACAGCGGCCCAATGAAGAAGGCAATCGCATACATGAAAAGCCCCACTGCGAGTATGAACAGATTCACTAAGTGATACCTGCGGACGGTTATCTTGACTACGCCGTCGCTCATGTAACTGAGCATGATGGAACTGATCGGTGAGGAGAAAAACGAGAACGTCTTGCCGAAAAAGGTTGCAACGTAATAGGTCGACACAGCCGAAGGCCCTAAGGCCGGATACAGCAGCAACCGATCAACGTACACCGACGAATAGGTGATGAGATTGCTCGCTATAAGAGACACATAGGTGCGCAGCGACGACCCAAAAAGCCTTGTTTTGCCATACGGTTCTGAAAACACGTTTGAGCATCGTGCAAAACATGCGAGGGCAAATGCTTCTCCAAGTATGAACACGAAAGGCCAGAATCCGCTTGCGAAAGCAACGCCCATACCTACCACATAACCCAAAGCAGTTAAGAGGTTGACTAGCAACAGCTTCTTGGAATTGAAATGAAGCCTGAACGCGACGAGACAATACGCCTTCACGATACTCATACCCGTAAGGATCCCAACAGCTAACGCCATCAATAGATCCATCGATAGAAGTTGCCAGCACACTATCGCAGTCGCCACTGCCAGTACGGGGGCAGAAATGGATAGGAGGTATTTGAAGTCTCCCGGTCCTATTCCGGCTTTCTCATAGCGTTCGTTGCGAATAATCCTCGTATTGCACAAGGTGCTCCCGAACGACGGCTCAAGCGCGTTGACGATCCCTATCGCCACCAGGAACAAACCGTATCGATCGCCGTCAAGCTTCCACGCCAAAAACGGATACACGAGAAGCTGCAGCGTCCCTACGAGAACCACGGTCGCACCGATAGTGAGAGCGAAATCGGTCGATGCTTTTTTCAAGAAGTCTTTTTTCATGGTTTCACGATCATCGAATAACCGTTTTGCCCCGATCAGGACTCAAGAAAGCCTCTAACGAGCCGTTCCGTATTCTCGAGCGCAGCCTCGTGCCAGACGTAGGATTTCAAGCTGTCAGAAACGGATTCGACCTCTACGCTCATGCGCCCCACAAATTCAGATGCGTCCTTCACAAGCTCGGCCGCACCTGACCTCATCAGCGGTTGAGCAATTTCACTGTCAACCGTATCCAGGATGAACACGCGCTTTCTATAGGCTATAGCCTCGAAAAGCACCGTGCTCGATATCCCTACGACAACTGTCGCCCTTTGCAGATACCAATCGATATCCCCGGTCTCCGCGATCTCAACCCTGGTGCCGACCTCCGTCAATTCAGGATGGACGACCCTCCACGAGTTTCTTTCGGAAGGATGCAGTTTCACGACAATGCGGTATTCGTTCGCACGCGGATCCCGAGCAAGATCGCACACGAACGAGGAAACCGCACCGTTGTCATAACCCTGAGACACCACCAAGACGAAAGGAACGTGCTCGTCTACCTGTTCTTTTTCGATGTCGAAAGACGCTTTCAACCCTCGCTCAAGCGGAATGGATCCTACGGCGATCATCCGTCGATCCCTATCCGGCACAACGCATTCGTCAATCCAATACTGACCGAATGCGGCGATACGGTCAGGAAGGTATCTTCCGCAGTCCGGCGCATCAAGATTGTACGCAATATGACCAGGCCCTATTTGCCCATGCTGGAGTTCGATTACCGGTATGCCCAGCTCATGAAGAACTTCGTTGCAGACGAGACAGAACACCGAGTAATGCTCGACCTCGACGACGCATTCAGGTTGCCATCTTGAGAAGATTTCACGAAACGATTTCGAAAGCGCGTAATAGCCAGTCACCACGTAAGAGGTTCTTTTAGCCAGAGCCTCCCGATCAATCTCGACATCGAATTCACACTCGAGCAGCCCCACCAATTCCGCAAGGTCGGACAAAACGCAACGAGACGCTTTCTCCCACTTTCTTGTTGCAAGAGCAACAAGCCATCTAGCCTCTAGGATATCCGTGTATATCGTAAGATCTTCAAGGGAGTCTTTTACATGGGCAAGCTTATGGGGACGCTCCAGAATCGAGCAGTCGTCTGCAAGGTCTCGAGCCAGATCCTCGAGGAACACGTTGCAAACGCCGTTCGAACCAGCGGTTTTCTTCCAATTGCCTAAAAAGACAACCTTCTTGCCTTCCCTTACCCCCGTCTCGATACCGCTCCGCGATTCACCCAGCTGCATGAGGAGACGAGGCAGGCTTCTTGCGATATTAGCCTTTGAAAACTGCGCATGAAAATCAGGATGCCCACCGAATTCGAAACGTCGAACCTGCTTGCATACCGAGTCGAACAGCCACTTCCTCAGAAGATGCCAATAGTGCATGCCATCGACATTTCGACTGAAAACATCATGGCGATTCTCAAATGCAAGAAACGCTTGCACGAGAAGCACCCTGTTCCCGTAATCCACTCCAGCCACGCCCGGTTCGTTCAAATCCGTAAACAAACTCATAGCCGCCAAAAGCTTCCATAAGACGAGAAGCGCTTCGCGTCCAATATTCCTTTAACATCCAAAAGCACCTTGCTTTCGTCGGGCTTGTCTCCGAAGAAAGCATCAATACGCTCGAAGCCCAGCTCTTTGAACTCATCATGGGCAACCGCGACAATCAGGCAATCTGCGTTCGCAATATCACCCGACTCGCGTAGCTGCATGCCGTAAACCTGCTTCACCTCGTCTCCCGAAGCCCAAGGATCCACCACCGACGGCTCGACTCCATATTCCTTTAGCCTCATGACAATGTCGTACACCTTGGAATTTCGAACATCGGGACAGTTCTCTTTGAAGGTAATGCCCAAGACGACCACGTTCGAGGACTTGGGAGCAAGCCCAACTCGCACCATCTCCCTGATGGCCGTCTCGGCAACAAACCCTCCCATGGCATCGTTCACTCTTCTGCCCGAAAGAATGATCTGAGAGTGGTAACCGAGCTTCTCGGCCTCGTAGGTAAAGTAATACGGATCAACGCCGATGCAATGCCCACCAACCAGTCCTGGTTTAAAGCCGAGCGCATTCCACTTCGTGTTCATGCCCTCCACGACTTCGCTCGTATCGATACCCATGCGGTCGAAGACCATGGCAAGCTCGTTCATGAAGGCAATATTGATATCGCGCTGGGAGTTCTCCACTACCTTAATTGCTTCAGCTGTTTTGATCGAGGAGACCGGATAGGTGCCTGCCTCTATCACGATGTCGTACACGCGTTTGATTTCTTCAAGGGACTCATCATCCATGCCCGAAACGATTTTTCGGATAGTGGTCAAGGTATGGACTTTGTCCCCGGGGTTGATTCGCTCAGGACTGTAACCCACTTTGAAATCAACGCCGCACCGCAATCCGGATTCCCTCTCAAGGATAGGAACGCATACGTCCTCCGTGACCCCAGGATAGACGGTAGATTCGAAAACCACGATCGAACCCCATTCAAGGTGACGGCCAAGCATGGTCGACGCCCCAACAACCGGCGACAGATCGGGGGTCTTGTCCTGATTGATCGGAGTAGGAACAGCAACTATATGAAAACGCGCTTCCCGTAAACGTTCGGGATTCGACGTGAAGTCGACGCCTGTGGAGCTGATCGCCTCGTCGCCTACTTCTTTCGTCGGATCGACCCCCTTTCGGTACAAGCGGATTTTCTCTTCGTTGACATCGAATCCGACAACTTCGATATGCTTAGCGAACTCAACCGCTATCGGCATGCCAACATATCCCAGTCCGATAAGGGATAGCTTCGTCTTCCGCTCGACCAAATCTTGGTACACGCTCACTTTACCGTTTTCCTATTCTCTTCAGAACTGCATGAAACATCTGCCAAAACAGGCAGTAGCCTGCATATGGCTTGCTCAAACCTTCAATCTCCGTATACAGGAACCATGTTCCCTTCACTGCCGAAACCTTATTCGCGCTGAGCGAATCGCTTCGCTTCCTATTCGCCGCCAACACTTCATCGAACCCATGAAGACATCCGTACAGCTTTATAACCTGGAGCCACGTTGCGGCATCCTGCCTTTTTCGTATATCCGGCATGACGAGAGCTTTTTTATCGACGAGCTCGGTATCGAACATGATCGTGTGCGAGCAGGTGGGAGGTTTTTTCAGAAATTTTTTATAGTCGAGACGCTCATCGATATGAACGATGTTGCGAAAGCTTCCGTCTTCGTTCACCGTCTCGTACGACGTCATGCATGCTCCGAAACGGTTCTCGGTCATGAAGGTGATCTGCCTCTCCAACTTCTCTTTCTTCCAGTAGTCGTCGGAATCCAAATAGGCAATAAACCTGCCGCACGCAGCCGCTAAAGCCCTGTTCCTAGAAAAAGCCGCTCCCCTGTTGCAATCGTTTCTCAATACGACGAAACGATGATCCCGCTCCGAAAACTGAAGGGCTATCTCAAGCGATCCATCCGAACTGCAGTCGTCAACCAGAATCGCCTCCCAGGAAGACAGGCTTTGAGATACGATCGAATCCAATGTTTCAGCCAGATATCGCTCGCAGTTGTAAAGAGGAATGATGATGCTCACGAGTGGGGCGTCGGCCTCGCCGAATTCCCAAAACTCGATCAGATGCTCGTCAGCGCCGGCGTGTATGGAGCAGAACTTTCGCACTTCGAAGGCGCGCGTCTTATCGTCGCGTAAAGACTCCACTTCAGAAGACAACGCTCATACCCCCGTCTTGTTGATGATGGATTTGAATGTTTCGAGAAATACAACCACGTCCAGTTTGAGATTCGCGTTCCGCACGTAGTACAGCTCAAGTTGTTGGCGACTGCCGTCTTCGTAGGTTGCATCGTTTCTTGCTTGAACCTGCCACCAGCCGGTGATGCCGGGCTTCATGCTCAGGAAAGCGTCCACATCCGTACCGTACGCAGGCAGCTCGTCGGCCACCACGGGACGCGGGCCCACGATGCTCATAGAGCCAGCAAGCACGTTGAGGAACTGGGGCAGCTCGTCGAGGGAGGTCCTGCGCAGGAAGCGCCCGACTCGCGTGACGCGGGGATCGTCCTCCACCTTGCGCTCGCTTCTCCACTGCGCCAGCTGCTCAGGGCTCAGATGCTTCTCGACATCGTCGGAGTCGGCCACCATGGTGCGCAGCTTGAAGATGCGTAACGGTTGGCCGCGATAGCCGATGCGCTCTTGGCGGTATATCGGCGAACCGGGGGATTCGAGGCGAATGATCAGTAAGAGCAGCGCGATCGGCGCCAAGCCAACAACGACCACGCACAGCGAGAACGCTATATCGAAAGCGCGTTTAACAAAGCGGTAGACCAGACCGTTCCCGGCGGTCTCAGCGACGTGCTCCTCCTCAGAAACAGCGAACGCGCTTTCCCCGGCTTCCGCCGCTAGCGTGCCGCCTTCGAGTAAATCTTCTGTTGTCGTTTGAGTTTCAACCACCAGCACACGACCCTTGCGGTCAGCACCCCCCCCCCCGTTGAGCGATTCAGCCTCATGCGGACTTCCTCACGATTTCCAGACCGACGCTGGCGGGGACGGTACGACCGAACAGGCTGACGTCGATGTAGGCGCGACGCTTGTGGCGGTCGATCTTGCGGATGTCGCCCTCGAAGCCCATGAGCGGACCGCGCGTGACGGTGATCTTGTCACCGCTTATGTAGCCCTCGCTCATGCGCACGGTATGGTTGCCGTCCATGAACGACAGGAACCAGTCGCGTTCCTTACCAGTGAGCGGGAAGAACGAGTTCTCCTCGTTGCCCAGCAGACGAATGGGCATGGGCACGCGCGACAGCTCCCTATTGAGAGCCTCGGGGTCATCGGTCACGAAGAACAGGTACCCCGGGAACAGCAGCCGCTTCACCAGGCGCCATTCGCCGCGGATCTTCCACATGACCTCGTATTCGGGCATGAAGCAGTCCTCCATGACGGAGGGCGGTACCAAACGGCGGCACATCTCGAGCGTCGAGGACTCACGACCCGCTTGCACTTGCGCCACGTACCACATGCCTGCTCCTTTCCCTCGCACATGTCGAACCGCTCCGTCAAAAGAAAAGAGGATGAATAGCTGCGCCCCGCCGCCGCCCTCAGGCAACGGCCGCTCATGCAGAGCCGGCTGCGCATCTATTCATCCTCTTGTCGATCGACGGAACGCGCTTTGCGACGATTTCGCCTTCTCAAGATATGTAACGAGCCTTGCGACTCCCGTATTTGTTGCTCAAATACAACAATCACGGCGAAAGAAAAAGGCGACGAGCGCCCTTCCCTCCCTTAACGATCATGCAATGTTGTATATAGTCCGTTGTTATATACACAACATCCACGATACGCTGCGACGATGCGAAACATACTTCAAATAAAAGTCGGTCTGCGCATCAAGGATCTGCGAGCCGTCCACGATGTCAGCCAAGAGCGGTTCGCCAACAAAATCGGCATGGACCGCACCTATCTGGCCTCCATCGAGGTCGGGCAGCGCAACGTCACCCTGCAGAACCTCGCGAAAATCGCGAACGGGTTCGACATGACGCTTTCCGAGTTCTTCGAGGGTATTCCCCGCGTCGACCCAAATACCTGACCATTTCGATCAGCGGTTCGTTCGTCGCGGTCTTTATTATACCTACATGTTGTATAAACACAACAAAAAGGTAACGAATGACGATAAATCCGCAACGAGCGGCATTGCCATACCAACGCCGTCCCGCAGCGCAACGGAATCGCGAGGCTCCGTCGCTGGTCGAGACGATCCCCTCCGTCAGTCCGCCGCCAAGGCGCACGCCTCTTGCTTGAAGAGCGGATGATCGGTACCCAGACCCTGAAGCTCTAACGAGACACCGGGAAGTTTGGCCGTGATCTCGAGGGTGCCGCCCAGGCTGGTGATGTAGCGCCGCAGCGTCTCCACCTGCATGACGTCGATGCTGCCGTTCTCCAGGTCGGAGATGCGCTTCTGGCTGACGCCCATCTTGGCGGCGACCTCCTTCTGCGTCATGCCGCACGCCTTGCGCGCCTGCTGCAGCTCATAGCCCTTGATCTTCGCCTCGACGAGAAGACGGCCTTCCTCCAACATTTCAGGAGTGATGTCAGGACGCGTTTCAAGAAATTCTTCGATGGAAAGGCTCTTCTTCATTTCTCATCCTCCAACTCGCTCAAATGCTGTCGGTAAAGCCTATCGGCTCTCGGAATAGCCCGCGCATACCAACGATTCCATCGCTCGCGGGTTCCGCCAGCCGATTTGTCGCCCGCCAGCAGCGTCACCGCACGCCGCTTCGGGTCGAACGCGAACAATATCCTGATCTCGCTTCTGCCGGAAGAAGGAGGTCTAAGCTCTTTCATGTTCTTGAACGACGAACCTTTCACCGTGTCCACAAGCGGCCTTCCCAGTCCTGGGCCCACATCGCGAAGCTCGTTCAGCGCCGCCGTCATACCGACGATCGTCTCCTGATCCTGCTCCTTAAGCCATGGAGCTATCAGGCTCAGGTCAACTTCCCAGTTCCCCATAATATACCTCACACGTTATTTTATGTCCAGCATTCCTCCTCGTTCAATGATAGCGACGCGATCTCACGCGCAGATGGCAGGGATCTAGCGCGGGTTCCCCCTGAATCCAGCGCCTTTCCCACGCCGCCCCAACGCGGTTTCCACGCGCGGCACCTACGAATCCAACGCGGATTACACGCGGTTCACCGACAAATCCAACGCGGTTTCTATACGATTCAAAAGAGCCGTCGCCCCTGCAACACGAAAACGCCCCCTGTGCATCTTCGGGATGCACAGGGGGCGCAAGTAAAGCTGACTACATGAGTCCGCGATGCTTCCACCTTTGAAGCGCTCGTTGATCGCCTCCATGATGGCACCGTCCTGCGGTCGTTTCGCTCAGGATGGCAACGTGCGGAGCCCTGGCGGCTTCGTCCAGAACGACGAATCGCACGGGTTCCTTCGACAAGTGGCTCGATGGCCGAACGCCGGATCGCAAAATCAACCGCGCACCTCGACGGCGCTCCGCACGCCCTAGCGCTCAACCCACCTTCGGCCGCTTTCCTTCGCCCGGTACATGGCAACGTCAGCGCGATCCAGCAGCGAGCGAACGGTGTCATCCGGCCGCACGAAGCACACGCCGCAACTTGCCGCAAGCGAGAACGACCCCGCCTCAGCCTGGAACGCATGGCGCTCGATCGCGTCGATCTCAGCGAACAGACGCTCCAGATCGCCTTCCGAAAGTCCTTTCGGCGCGCACAGCACGAACTCATCGCCGCCGAAACGTCCGACCCACCCGTCGAAAGAGCGTGAGAAACTGCGCATCTTGCTCGCGAAGTACTGCAAGGCGTCGTCGCCGGCAATATGCCCGTACGCATCGTTGATCTGCTTGAATCCATCGATGTCGAGCAGAACCACGGCGGCCTCTCCCGCCGGCGATCCGCCACGTGCAGCCTGAACGAGAGATTCCAGCTCGTTGTTGATGAAGGTCTTGTTGTACAGCTTCGTGAACCCGTCGCGCACGGCGAGTTCGTTGAACTTCGTGATCATTTGGGTGATCTCGATGTTGTCGCGCACCTCGATGTCGGCCACCAGCAGGCTGTCCGTCACATCCTTGATCAGCTCGAGCACAAGCTCGGCGCCCTCTATGTCCATCGGCACGCTGGTCACGTGAAGCACGCGACCGTCGAGGTACTCGATCTTGAACACGGCGTCCTGCATCGTCAGGCAAGCGCGCGACGAGCAGTTGAGACACGGATCGTCCTGGTTCCACAGCTGGTAGCAGGGACCGTCGACCTCGATCAGACGATCCCCATCGCGGTCGTACGCGAACACCCGGTGGTCGCGCGGATCGACCAACCGGTAATAATCGAATCTCAGCAGGTCGGTCGCGGCGCTCGCAACCTCAGGATGGATGCTCGCGTACGGGAACACAGGCTACCCCAGCTCCGCCAGCTGCGCTTCCACGCGAGCCAGCTTGTCGGTCATCTCGGCATGCTTGGCGCGATCCTTCTCCACGATCTCGGGCGCGGCCTTCGCCAAAAAGCCCGGGTTCGACAGCTTCTTGCCCAGCTTCGCGGCGTCGGCGGCCAGCTTCACGCGCTCCTTCTCCAGGCGGGCGCGCTCGGCTTCAAAGTCCACCAGGCCCGACAGCACGATGTACACCTCGAGGCCCGGCGCCAGCGTC
The DNA here is from genome assembly GCF_000185625.1 of Eggerthella sp. 1_3_56FAA. Taxonomy (NCBI): domain Bacteria; kingdom Bacillati; phylum Actinomycetota; class Coriobacteriia; order Eggerthellales; family Eggerthellaceae; genus Eggerthella; species Eggerthella sp. 1_3_56FAA. The sequence goes on along the minus strand of NZ_GL622579.1, from coordinate 188,548 downwards.
ACGCTGGACTCGGCCGGCTTCTCCACGTCGGCGGCCATCTGAAGCGAGGCCACATTGCCCATGCCCTCGATCAGCCCGCGCTGCGCCTCCAAGCGCGCGATGTCGTCCTCCCCCGCTTTCACGGCCACGGCCAGCTGCGTCTTCGGCGAGATGCCGTAGCGGGCGCGCGTGCTGCGGATGGCCGATACCGTCTCGCACACCATGTCGATGGCACGCTCGGCATCCGCGTCCACGTACTGCGCCAGCGCATCGGCATCGGGCCATGCGGCCACGATGAGGTACGGCGCCTCCGTGCGGTCGATAGGCAGCTGCTGATAGATCTCTTCCGTCACGAACGGCATGATGGGGTGCAGCAGGCGCAGCGCCTGGTCGAGCACGAACACGAGGTTACGCTGGCACGCCGCGCGATCCTCAGGCGAGCCGTTCAGGCGCGCCTTCGAAAACTCGATGTACCAGTCGCAGAACTCGTTCCAGAAGAACGAGAACAGCTCGCGCGTGATCTCGCCGAACTCGAAGTTCCCGTACGCCTCGTCGACGCGGGCCACGAGCCCCGCCAGGCGCGAGAATATCCAACGGTCGGCCGGCGTCACGGGCTCGGGCGCGCCCGGCACGTAGTCGTCGAGGTTCATCGTCACGAAGCGCGCCGCGTTGCGGATCTTGTTCGCGAAATTGCGCGAGCTTTCCAGCTTCGCCTCGTTGAACTTGAGGTCCTGCGCACCCGTCACCTGCATGAGCAGGCCGAAGCGCATGCCGTCGGCTCCGTAGTCCTCCATGAGGCGCAGCGGGTCCACGCCGTTGCCGCGGCTCTTCGACATGGGCTTGCCGTCGGCGGCCATCACCGTGGGATGGATGATGACGTGCTCGAACGGGATGCGATCGGTGCAGTACATGGATGCCATCACCATGCGCGCCACCCACAAGCCCATGATGTCGCGAGCCGTGGACAGCACCTGGGTGGGATACGCCTGCTTCATCTGCGGCGCGTCCATGCCCTCCTCGGTCCAGCCCATCGTGGCGAACGGCCACAGCTGCGACGAGAACCACGTGTCCAGCACGTCCTCGTCCTGGCGCACGGGCTTCCCGCACACGGGGCACGTCTCGACGTCCTCCACCGACGCGTCCTCCCAGCCGCACTCGTCGCAGTAGAACATGGGGATGCGGTGGCCCCACCACAGCTGGCGCGAGATGCACCAGTCCTTGAGGTTGTCCAGCCAGTCGAGGTACACCTGCTTCCAGCGCTCGGGGTGGAACTGGATGGAGCCGTCCTCCACCACGCGCGCCGCGTCCTGCTTGAGGCCGTCCACGGCCACGAACCACTGCTCGGACTCCCAGGGCTCGAGCTTCGTGTGGCAGCGGTAGCACGTCATGACGGAGTGGTCGTGGTCCTCCACCTTCTCCAGCAAGCCCAGCTCGTCGAACGCGGCCACGACGGCTTCGCGGGCCTCGTCGCGGTCCATGCCGCTGAACGCGCCGAAGCCGTCCACCACGTGCGCGGTCTCGTCGAAGATATTGATGCGCTCGAGGCCGTTGCGCTCGCCCATCGCCCAGTCGTTCGGGTCGTGCGCGGGCGTGGTCTTCACGCAGCCGGTACCGAACTCCCTGTCCACGTGCCAGTCGGCGAAGATGGGGATCTCGCGGTCGACGAGCGGCAGTTTCACCGTCTTGCCCACGAGGTGCTTGAAGCGCTCGTCCTTCGGGTTCACCGCCACGCCCGTGTCGCCGAGCATCGTCTCGGGGCGCGTCGTGGCCACCACGAGGTACTCCAGGCCGTCCTCGGGCTCGGTCAGCGGGTAGCGCAGGTACCACAGGTGCCCCGCCTCGTCCACGTACTCGGCCTCGTCGTCGGAGATGGACGTCGTGCAGTGGGGGCACCAGTTCACGATGCGCTTGCCCTTGTAGATGAGGTCGTCGTGGTACCAGTCCACGAACAGCTTGCGCACGGCCTTCACGTAGGCCGGCTCCAGCGTGAAGTGCTCGTCGGCGTAGTCGCACGAGCAGCCCATGCCCTTGATCTGGTTCACGATGGTGGTGCCGTACTCCTTGTACCAGTCGTAGCACGCCTCGATGAACGCCTCGCGGCCGATTTCCAAACGGCTGATGCCCTGGTCGGCCAGCTTCTTGTCCACCTTGGTCTGCGTGGAGATGCCGGCGTGGTCGGTGCCGAGGATCCAGCGCGTGGGACGGCCCTGCATGCGGGCGCGGCGGATGCACGTGTCCTGGATGGTGTCGTTGAGGGCGTGGCCCATGTGCAGCACGCCCGTGATGTTCGGCGGCGGGATGACGATGGTGTAGGGCTGCCCCGTGCCCGCGCCCAGCTCGGGCGTGCGCTGGAAGTAGCCCGCGTCCATCCACGCGTCGAAAAGCGGGCGCTCGTGGGCGGCGAAGTCGTAGTCGATCTTCTTGCCGCTCTTGTCGTTCGTGTTATCGGCCATGATCTGCTCTTTCGTCCTCAAAGTCTCTCAAACCGAAAAGCGGGCGCGCCGCTCGTCCGCGATCCGCCCGCTCGTTTACCGTATCCTGCGCCCGCGCTACGCGCTTTGCAGGCTTGCCGCATCGCCCGCCGGAAGAGCTTCCGCCCCGTCCGTCGGCTCGATGTCGGGCTTTGTCTCCCCCGTGATGTCCGTCGCACGGATGGTCACCGTCGACGGGCCTTTCTGCTCGGGCAGGTCGTACATCACGTCCTGCAGCACGCGCTCGCAGATGGAGCGCAGACCGCGGGCGCCCGTGCCGTGCTCCACCGCTTCGTGAGCGATGACTTTCAAGGCTTCCGGCTCGAACGTCAGCACGGAATCCTCGAACTCGAACATCTTGGTGTACTGCTTCACCAGAGCGTTCTTCGGCTCGGTGAGGATGCGCACGAGATCTTCCTCGGAAAGCTCGTTGAGCGACGTCACCACGGGGATGCGCCCCACGAACTCGGGGATCATGCCGTACTTGTTCAGATCCTCCGGCAGCACGCGCGCCAAAAGCTCGGCCTCGGCGTGCTTCTTGCTCTCGGGCAGCTCGGCGTTGAAGCCCAGGCCCTTCTTGCCCACGCGGTCGGCGATGATGTCGGCAAGCCCGACAAACGCGCCGCCCAGGATGAACAGGATGTTCGTGGTGTCGATATGGATGAGCTCCTGCTGCGGGTGCTTGCGGCCGCCCTGCGGCGGCACGCTGGCCTCCGTGCCCTCCACGATCTTCAGCAGCGCCTGCTGCACGCCCTCGCCCGACACGTCGCGCGTGATGGACAGGTTCTCGGCCTTGCGGGCCACCTTGTCGATCTCGTCGATGTAGATGATGCCGATCTCGGCGCGCGGGATATCGAAGTCGGCCGCGGTCATGAGCTTGAGCAGGATGTTCTCCACATCCTCGCCCACGTAGCCCGCCTCGGTGAGGGTGGTGGCGTCGGCGATGGCGAACGGCACGCGCAACGTGCGGGCCAGCGTCTGCGCAAGCAGCGTCTTGCCCGAGCCCGTGGGACCCAGAAGCATGATGTTGCTCTTCGCCAGCTCCACGTCGCCGTCTACGGCGTCCGCGCCCAGGCTGATGCGCTTGTAGTGGTTGTACACCGCCACCGACAGCGCGCGCTTCGCCTGCTCCTGGCCCACCACGTGCTCGGAGAGCTCGGCGTACAGCTCGTGGGGCGTGGGCAGGTCGGCCAGCACGTCCTCCGGCGCCGGATCGGCGACCGAAGCCGTCACGACCCCGTCGCCCACCCGCGCGTGACGGCCCTCCTCGGCGTGGGAGAAGCCCTCCGCCATTGCTGCCTCGTCGTGGCCCGGAACGCTCAGCCCCAGGTCGCGCATCATGGCATCGGCGCACACGGAGATGCACTCGTCGCAGATGTAGATGCCGTTCGGCCCCGATATCATGGCCGCCACCTGATGCGGCTGCTTGCCGCAGAAGGCGCAGGCGATATCGGCGTCTCGGCCTTCGAATTCGTCGTCGCGTCTGTCGTTCATGTATCCTGTTCGCTTCTCTACTCGTCGGTGCTCGGCGCAACCGCGCGCGAGGTGGTGATGCGGTCGACCAGGCCGTAGGCGACGGCCTCTTCGGCGGTCATATAGTTGTCGCGCTCGGTGTCGTTCTGGATGGTCTCCAGCGTCTGGCCCGTGTTGTCCGCGAGGATCTTGTTCAGGCGGTTGCGGGTCTTCAGCATGAAGTCGGCCACGATGGCGATCTCGGTCTGCTGGCCCTGCGCGCCGCCGGACGGCTGGTGGATGAGCACCATGGAGTTCGGCAGGCACAGGCGCTTACCCTTGGCGCCGTTGGACAGCAGCACGGCGGCCATAGAGGCGCACTCGCCCAGGCAGATGGTGGACACATCGCACTTGATGAAGTCCATCGTGTCAAGGATGGCAAGACCCGCGGTCACCGAGCCGCCCGGCGAGTTGATGTACAGGGAGATGTCCTTGTCCGGATCGGCGCTCTCGAGGTGCAGCAGCTGCGCCACCACAGAGTTGGCCACGTTGTCGTCGATCTGCTCGCCCAGGAAGATAACGCGATCGTTGAGCAGGCGGGAGTAGATGTCGTAGCTGCGCTCGCCGCGCGGGGACTGCTCGATAACGTAGGGAATCAGTGCTGATTTGGGATCAAAGCTCATAAGGTTGCCTCGCTTGTCTCTTGCGGCCGCTCGGCGGCCTGCTTGCGTTTATGCCATAGTGAGGTTTATCGCTGCGCTGTGCAAGGCCGGGGTACCGTTTCGTTACCTCGAGCCGCCCGGCGACGCGCGGATGCGCGGCCGGACGGCTCGATGTGCTCACGGTGCTATTCTGCGTCGTCGGCCTTGGCCTCGACGTCCTCGTCCTTCTTCGCAGCCTTCTTCGGAGCGGCCTTCTTGGCGGGCTTCTTCGCGGGCTCGTCGCCTGCGGCCTCGTCCTTCTTGGCCGTCTTCTTGGCCGCAGCCTTCTTGGCCGGCTTCTTTTCCTCGTCCTTCTTCTTCGAGAGGTCGAGCTCGGTCACGACGGCCTTGTCCATGATGTCCTTCACGGCCTTGGTGCGGATCACGCCCTGGCGCACCATGTGCAGCTGGCCGTTCGAGCGCCACTCGGCCTCCAGAGCCGCGGGATCCTCGACGCCGCTCTTCACGAACTCCTCGGTGACCTCCTCGGCCGTAGCCTCCATGCCGAAGTGGCGGGCCCACGCGTCAAGCGCGAGATCCTGCTTGGACATGTCCTCGGCCTGCTTCTTCACGTCCTCCTTGAACTGGTCGGGCGTGATGCCTTGCTGGGCGAGGTACACGTCGAAGGTCATGCCCTGGCTCTGCAGCTGCTGGAAGAAGTCCTGGATCAAGCTGGCCTCCGCGTCCTCCAGCATGGCCTCGGGGACGTCGCCCTCCACGCGCTCGGCGAGCGCGTACAGGCAGGCGTTCTCCTTCAGGCGCGGCATCATGTCGGCCTTCTGGCTGGTGACGGACTCGGCGATGCGCGCACGCAGGTCCTCGACGCTTTCGAAGCCCATCTGCTCCTTGGCCCACTCGTCGTTGACCTCGGGAACGATCTTCTTCTTGACGACCTTGACCTCGACCTCGAAGTTGATCTTCTCGGTCTTGCCGGCCAGCGCGGACAGCATGATGGGCGGATCGGCGGGCATGTCCAGCGTGAACGTAGCGGTCTGGCCCTTCTTCAGGCCCACCAGCTGCTCGTCGAACTCGGCCGGGAACAGGTTCGCGCCCAAGCCGTAGGGACGGTTCTCGGTCGTGAGCGACGGAATCTCCTCGCCCTTGTCGTCGGTGGCCTTCATGGCCAGGTCGATATAGCTGTCTTCCTTCACCTTCGTGGCGGCGGAAGCGTCCTCGAACGAGTAGTAGTGCTCGCGCAGGGCGTCGATCTGCTCGTCGATCTCGGCATCGGTCGTGCCTTCGGCGGGCAGCTCGATCTCGACGGGCTCGTAGCTGGAAATCTCGATCTCGGGCTTCACCGTGACGGTGAACGAGAAGGTGTAGGGCTTGCCGGCCTCGACGAGGTCCGTCTCGTCGAATTCAGGCTTGGCGATGGGGTACAGGTCGCAATCGTCGATGGCGAGAGGATAGGTGCCGTTGACCACGTCGTCGGTGACCGTCGCGCGCACGGCTTCGGCGCCCAGGGCGTTGTCGATGATCGGGCGCGGGGCCTTGCCCTTGCGGAACCCGGGGAAGTTGTACTTGTTGGCGAAGTCCTTGTAGGTCTTCTTGATGCGGGCATCGATGTCCGCGGCATCGACGGTAACGGTCACTTTCGTGCGGTTATCTTCCAATGCCTCAACTTTTGTTTCCACGTAACTATCCTCCATCATTCATATGTCGCCTTGCGGCATCGTTCGGTGCGACTGCCTTGGCCTTCCCTTGCAGCGATGCGTTACGACCTGCAAAGCAAGCCAAGCACACCGAGACGGAATTATCGCACATATGCGCCCAGCCGGGAAGTAAAGATGAGGCAGGTTCACGAAGAACCGACGAAACCGGGACGCAACCAGGGTGCAACGGAAACGAAACCGGGGAACCGCCCGTTGAAAATTCCGCCGGCATCGAAAGTCATGCTACCATGAGACGACTTTCGACAAGGACGCAAGGAGCCCCTTATGCCCCAGGACCGCACCCTCAAAGCCATCAAATCCCGCAGCCGCAGCGAGCAGGTGTCGGTGGTCTCGCTGCTGCTCCTGCCGCTTTTGGGGATGTGCTGCCTGCTGATCCCCGACACCGTCACCGACGCGCTGCCGTATCTGCTGGGAGGCCTCATGGCGGTATCGGGCGCGGCGGGCCTCGTGTACGCGGTTGCGCACGCGAGCGGCGCGCGAGCCGACGCGCGCAGCCTCGTCGAGGAACCGGCCGTGCTGGGGCGGGCCGTGGTCATGTGCGTGCTCGGCGGCGTCATCCTCGTGCAGGGACATGCCTCCATCAGCTTCGTCGGCGTGATGTGGGGACTCCTGGGCCTGTACAAGGCCGCCGACGAGATCGACGAGGTGGTGCACGCGCTCAAGGGAAGGAGGCCCTTCGCGTTGAAGCTGGCCTTCACCGTGTTCGAGATGGTGCTGGCCGTGCTGCTTATCATCAGCCCGTTCGCGAACATCGAGCACCACGTGCTGTTGCTGGGCCTGGAACTGATCGCCTACCCCTTCCGGATCGAGTCGGGCGATTCGGGCAAGCTCACCGTCGAAACGGAAGCGTAGCGCCATTGGACGGCAAGGAAGGCGCCTCTTACCCGAATCTCGAAGGTTACAAATCGATTTTGCCCTCCCGCTAATCGCCCGATCACGGTATCATGAAGCCGAAAGCGAAACGCACCCGAAACGCAGCAGCCGGAGGCTTCCATGCCCACCATCGATCTCAACATATTGCAGGAACGCGAGCTGGCGCGCTTGCTGGACTACGAGCGCGCAACGTGCACCGTCGACGGCGACCTCGTGTATCACTGCGCCTTCCCCTATCGCCCCGACGACGACCTGCAGGTAGAGCTCATCGCGCACGGCGCGCTCATGCAGAAAATCGACGACCGCCGCGGCACCGTGGTCACCATCACGTCGGACGGATACTCCTACTTTCCCATGCTCAAACAGGAGGAAGAGGAGCGCAAGCGCCGCGAGCGTCGCGAAACGCGCCTCGTGGGCACCGCCGCTTTGTTCGCCGCCCTCAGCGTAGTCATAGGCTTTCTGTTGGGAAAGTTCTTCGCCTAGCTCGCCCGAACGCCGAAGCTGCGAGCCTTTTTCTGCTCGTGCACGCTTTTGTCAAGCGTATGCGGGTCCAACGATGCGTTTAGCTTGACAAAAGCGTGCATGGGGAACGGGACGCGCAGCCTTCGCATCCCGTATTGGGCGAAGCGCGCCGCGACGTATCTTGATGGTGCGGGCGAAAGGACTTGAACCTTCACGAGTTTCCCCACCAGAACCTAAATCTGGCGCGTCTGCCAATTCCGCCACGCCCGCACGCGTTGCATCGCGCCCGAAAGCGCGCAGCGACCATGATACCAAAAACGGCGGGAAAGAAAACCGTCGTCCGAACGCTTTTCGTGCGCGCGCCCTCTTTCTGCTACTATGATGCGACTCAACGGGAAAGGAACGCATCATGGGAATCAAGAAGGTCGTCCAGGCGTGGAACTCGGTCAGCCTGGTGAAGCGTATCGTCATCGGACTGGTGATCGGCGGCGTGCTGGGCGTGGCGGTGCCGAACATCGAGGTCGTCGAGCTGCTGGGCACGCTGTTCGTGTCGGCGCTGAAAGGCGTCGCGCCGATTCTGGTGTTCTTCCTGGTTATCAGCGCGCTTGCGAACGCTCGCGCAGCCGGATCGATGAAAACCGTCGTGCTCCTGTACGTGGTGAGCACGTTCGTCGCGGCGCTCGTGGCCGTGGTGGCCAGCTTCCTGTTCCCCATCGAGCTCACGCTGAGCGCTCCGGCGGCCGACCAGAGCTCGCCGTCGGGCATCGGGGAGGTGCTGGGCGCGCTCGTGATGAACGTGGTGTCGAACCCGGTGGACGCGCTTATGAACGCGAACTACATCGGCATCCTGGCTTGGGCCGTGGTGCTGGGCATCGCGCTGCGCGCCGCGTCGCAGAGCACGAAGGACGTGTTCGCCAGCGTGTCCGACGCCGTGTCGCAGGTGGTGCGCTGGGTGATCTCGCTGGCGCCCTTCGGCATCTTGGGCCTCGTGTACACCACGGTGAGCGCGAACGGCCTGGAGATATTCACCGAGTACGGCCAGCTTCTGCTGGTGCTGGTGGGCTGCATGCTGTTCATCGCGTTCGTCACGAACCCGCTGCTGGTGTTCTGGGGCATCCGCAAGAACCCCTACCCCCTCGTGCTGCGCTGCCTGAAGGACAGCGGCATCACGGCGTTCTTCACGCGCAGCTCGGCGGCGAACATCCCGGTGAACATGGAGCTGTGCCGCAAGCTGGGGCTGGACAAGGACAACTACTCAGTGTCCATCCCGCTGGGAGCCACCATAAACATGGCGGGCGCTGCGGTGACCATCTCGGTCATGGCCATGGCGGCCGCCCACACCATGGGCGTGTCCATCGATCTGCCCACCGCCGTCATCCTCAGCGCGCTGGCAGCGGTGTCCGCCTGCGGCGCGTCGGGCGTGGCAGGAGGGTCGCTGCTGCTCATCCCGCTGGCATGTTCGCTGTTCGGCATCGGCAACGACGTGGCCATGCAGGTGGTGGCCATCGGCTTCATCATCGGCGTGGTTCAGGATTCGTGCGAGACGGCGCTCAACTCGTCGTCCGACGTGCTGTTCACCGCCACGTCGGAGTACCGCGAGTGGCGCAAAGCCGGCAAGGAGATCACGTTCGGCGAGGATGCGTTCAGCGAGAACGAGCTGGCGTAAGGGGAACGGTTCCTCTGCAAGAAGAAGGGCGGCTCCAGGGCCGCCCTTCTTCTTGCACGCGTTGCTATTGGTCGACCACCGTCACCGTATAGGCGTTGTCGCCGACGGTGAAGGGCTTCAACAGGTTCTCGACCAGCGTATGCGCCTGAGCCTTGGCTTGCTCCAGCATGTTGGCCTGGTTCACCTTGCCCTCGGCATCTTGCTGCGCCACCTTCAGCGCCTCGGCCGTGTCTTGCTTGTTCTCCCAGTTGAACAGCGCGAACGATGAATCGTAGAACTCGAGGGAGTTCGGGTCGATCTCGATGCCCAGAAGCTGCGGCGCCGGCAGGCTCACCGTGATGGCGTTGCCGCTGACCTCGACGCGGGCCTGCGCCAGATCCACGCCTGCGCGCACCTCGGCATCGTAGACCATGGTGAAGGCCTTCTTCGTGATGAAGTCGATGTCGCCGTTCTCGTAGCGCACGAGGCCGCGGTAGTCCAGCTTGGCCGTGGCAAGCTCGCTGCAATCGGACAGCTGCTCCTGGATGGACGTGGACGACAGCGAGATGCTGGGCTCGAACGTGCGCTGCACGGCGAGCGTTCCGAACACACCGGCCGCGATCAGCGCGACGGCGACGATAACCATGACTATCTTCTTCATGCCTCTCCTACCTCGTCAGCTTTCACGCTACAAGGATATCATGGGAGAAGAACCCGAAAACGCCGCCTCACGACTTCAACGAACGGTTGTTGCCCGACCGTCACGAGCCGGGATGCGCCGCCGCGTTCGTCCATTTCCGCGCCCGCGAGTTCGCACGGCATCGGGCAGGGAGTCCAAGTCCTCGACTTATGCGCGCCTCTGCCAAGAGGGCGCGGTATTCCGCTCGACGCCCCGAGCGCAGACCACGAGCCGTAATCGGGCGGCTCCCTGCGGCGCCGATGGGAAGCCTCCCTGTCGGCACCGCACGAGAAACCCCTCGCGGGCAATTCGCGCTTATCGGTCGAGGCGGGCGTAGGATTGGCCGTCGCGCTGCTCCACCTTGATGCCGTCCAGGTCGTCGAGATAGGGCCTGAACTGCGCGTAGCCCAGATCGCGCAGCTTGAACGTGCGGAACTTGCCGCGCACGCGCTTGCCCAGCACGGACAGCGCGATCCCCTCCGGCTCGGCGGCGGCCACGGTCTGGCGGATGAACGCCTCGGGGTCGGACGGGGCAGCGGCGCCTTCGGCGACAGCCTTCGCAGTCGCTTTGGCTGGACGCTTCGGTGCGCGCTTCGCGGGCGCTTCGGACTCCCGCTTCGGCGCTTCCCCGACGGGCTCCTCCTGCGTCGCCGTAGCCTCGGCGACCGGCTGCTCGGCCTTGGGGGCCTTCGCCCTCGCGGGCTTGCGCTTCGGCTTCGCAGCGGGCTTCTGCTCCTCGGTTGGCGCGGCGGCCTGGGCAGGCACCTCGCCGTCCGAGCGCTCACCCTTCTCGGTCTGCTTCTTCCCCGCCTGCTTGCGCCCTTCCGAGCCTCTCGAGCGAGAAGCAGCCGCGCGCATGCGGGCGGCACGTCCGGGACGGTTGTCCGAGGGAGGCTGCTCGGCAGGCTCGGCTTCGACGACAGGTTCGGCCAGACGATCATGCTGCTCGCCTGCGGGCTCCGCTGAGAGTTCCGGTTCCTGAACCGGCTTCTCCTCGGTAGCCTCGGATCCCTGCTGCGCCGCGACCTGATCCTTGCGACGACGCGGCTGACGGCGCGACGCGGGCTTCTTCTCGACCGGCTTCGCCTCAGCGGCGCCCTGTGCGTCCGTCGATCCTTCAGATTCTGCAACCGGCGCGTCTTTCACGTCGTCGGCCTGCTTGGTCTCGGGTGCCTGCTCTGCCTCCGGGGAAGCGTCCTTCGGAGCGTTCGCACCCTCAGCCAGCACCACGGCCACCGAGCTGCCGTCCTTGATGATCTGCACGCTGGCGAACTCGTCGAGCAGCTTCGACAGCAGGTTCGTGCCGTAGCTGCGCACGTCGAAGTCGGGGTAGCGCTTCAGCAGACGGCTGCCCACCTCTCCGAGCCCCGTCGACTTGCCGTTGTTCTGGTTGTCCGTGATGATGTTCACCACGGCCTGCTCGATCTCGTCCTTGCTCATGGTGGTGGTTCCAGCGCCCTGGCCGTTCGACGACGAGCCCTGGTCGTGACGGTTCCTGTTGCGTCCGCCCGACTTGCCGCCCGTGTCGCCCAGCAGAAGCTCCAGCGTGGTGAAAATGTCGCATGCCTTTCTGAACGGCGTGGGCGTCTTCTTCTCGCCCATGCCGATGACCGTGAGGCCGCTTTCGCGGATACGGCTGGCCAGACGCGTGAAATCGCTGTCGCTCGACACGATGCAGAAGCCCTCCACCGAGCGCGTGTACAGGATGTCCATGGCGTCGATGATCATGGCCGAGTCGGTGGCATTCTTGCCTTGAGTGTAGCCGAACTGCTGGATGGGCGTGATGGAGTTCTCCAGCAGCGCGTCTTTCCACTTGGCATGGAGCGTGAGCGTCCAGTCGCCGTAGATGCGCTTGTAGGTGACGGTGCCGTACTTCGACAGCTCGTCGGTGATGGGCTTTATATATTTCGCCGACACGTTGTCGGCATCGATCAAAAGTGCGAACCGCTTTTCAGACGATTGCTTGATATCCACGTAGTGCTCCTCATTCCGATTGCGGGAGGGCCGGATGCCCTGCCCCTCGGGCGTCGACTCTTCTTCGGGCGCCGCGCTAGGCAGCCGTTTTCGACGTCTTGGATGATTCTATACTACTTGAAAGCAAGCGATCGACAGGCGTTTGCAAAATGGTTGATACATTTTGCTCATATTCCTCTTGCACTCCCGGTAGAAAATCCGTATACTACCACCTTGCGCCTTGGTGGGTGTAGTTCAGTCGGCTAGAACGCCAGATTGTGGCTCTGGAGGTCGTGGGTTCGAGTCCCATCATCCACCCCAGCGCGAGTTTGAAAAAAGTACTTGCAATTGCTGGAAACATGCTTTAAAATAATCCAGCGCTTTGCGCACTTGGAACTTTGACATAGGCGTTATTTCTGGACTGTTAGCTTAGTTGGTAGAGCAGGGGACTCTTAATCCCAAGGTCCGGGGTTCGAGTCCCCGACAGTCCACCATTTGAATTCTAAAGGTCAGACATCATGTCTGGCCTTTTTCATTTTCCCCCTTCTCCTCTGAATTGTGGGCACCTTGTGTATGATGGCGGAAGCATCTGCGACAAAACGCTCCTTCGCGCGTGTTGGTAGCGGAAAGGAGATGGGATATGGATGTAGGTTGCGAGGCTCTGGGAGCCGGAACGTCCCGGAGCGACCGTCCGCTTGCTGCAGCGAACGGACGAAAACCGCACGCTGGCCAGCCGAGCGGAACCGTGCACGTCCTCGACGCCGTGGCGCTCGAAAGCGCCATGGAGCGCTGGGGCGACACCGTGCTTCGCTTGGCTACCAGCCGCATGGGCAGCGTCGCCGACGCTGAGGACGTGTTTCAAACCGTGTTCATGCGCCTGCTGCAATCGAGAGAGCGGTTCACCGACGACGAGCATCTGAAGGCGTGGCTTCTGCGCGTGACGATCAACTGCTGCAACGACGTGCACCGCAGCCCCTGGAGCAAGCGCCGCGCCGAGCTTGACGATGCCACGCTGTCCACGTTGCGCGCCTCCGAGCTGGACGAGCCGGGACGCGAAGCGCCCGACGACGCTTTCGGCAACCGCAACCTCGAGCCCGGCGACTTGGCCGCGGCTCTCGCCCGCCTCACGCCCCAGCAGCGCACCGCCGTGCACCTGTTCTACTTCGAAGGATATGCAACCGACGAGATAGCGCAGATCACCGGCGAGCGCTCAGGCACCGTCCGATCCCACCTCCACCGCGCGCGCAAGGCCCTCAAGATCAATCTAGGAGCGCACTCATGAACGAAAACGATTTCCGCAAGGAGTACGAGCGCATGCAGCACCAGGTGCGCGCGTCGTCCGATCTCAAAGAACGCACGCTAGCCGCCGCCGAGCGGGCAGCCGACCGCTTCGCCTCCTCCGCTCAGCCGGTCGCGACCGCGTCAGCCAAGCGCCCACATCGGCGCGCCGGATCGCGCAGCGGCGGCGTCGCAGTTGCGC
>NZ_GL622579.1:81875-174529 GCF_000185625.1 Eggerthella sp. 1_3_56FAA | reverse complement strand
TGCCCGCCGCAGCCTGCCTCGTCGCCGCGGCCATCGTCGCCGGCGGCGTGCCCATGGTCATGGGCGCGATGGACGCGGACGGCCATACGGCCATCTCCCTGAGCGACGCCCAACAGGCAAGCGGCTTCGCCGTGCGCGCCTACGCCTCCGACGGCAGCGCGCCGCTCGCGCCCGGCGAGGGGGGCACCGTTGCGTTCGACCGCGACTTGGGCTACCGCTTCTCAGGAGGCGACGACTACAAAGTGAGCGGCTTCTTCACCGGCTGCCTCTTCCACGTTGAGGGCGAGGGCATCTCCCGCGTGCAGGCGAACCTGACGGGCGGAGCCCTGTACCGCGTGACGTTCGAAGACGGACCGACCGACCCCGACGACCCGCGCATGGGCGAGCTGGCAAGCTGGAAGCCCACGGCGCGCGGTACCGGCGAGTACTACGGCGGCTACGATTTCGTCGGAAGCTCCATGCGGAACGGAGAGAGTAAGCTGAGCCTCGCGAAGCTCATGGGTTCCACCATCGACGTCTCCGCAAGCGACGACCCCGGCATCGCGGACGGCACGACGAGTTTCGGCCTCTGGACGAACGAGGGCGAGCCTCCTGAAAACATCATGGGCGACCTGCAATCCCCCGTCATCGACCTGTTCGAAGGACAGACGCTCACCGTCACCGTGACGTTCGAGGACGGGCGCACGTCCACCCAGGCCATCGAGCTGCACGCGGCCAACTTCGAGACCGAAATGGTCGACGGCACCCCCCGCCTGACCACCCGTCTCGCCGCAGACGACGCCGAAGCCCCCTCGGCAGCGAAATCGCTCTACGGCATCGTGGTGAAAGCGGGAAGCGGCCCGTTCCCCTTCCCGCTCGACGACGCGAACGACCGCGCCGACGAAGTGCTGCCCGCGTCGACCATCGAGCGCCAGGACGATACCTGGCGGGCAACCGTCGAGGAGAACGGCGCGCGCGTCGACGCGACCCTGCCCGAAAACGCGCTCACACCGTCCGACGGCGAAGTCGCGTTCGACTTCGGATACGAAAGCACCGGCTCCTCTCACCCAGACTCCGAAAGCTCGCAACAGCCGACCGCGCGCTTGGCCATGAGCTCCCCTTCCATCTCGCTCTCCGACACTCTTCCGGGCGGAAAGGCGCTCGACGACTGCCTCTTTGTCGTGGACGGATGGCTGGGCAACGCGCGCTACATGGACAAATGCTCGCGCGAGGTGTGGGGCTACGGCTACAACGACGACGGCACGCTTACGAGCGACGACTACCGTTACGCGTCCACGACGGTGACGCTGCGCAACCTTGAAGATACGGCCGTCCCCGTTTGGACGCCCGTGCTCTACGATTTCGCCCTGCGCAACGATGACGGAACGCTCGACATGGTGCGGACGGGTTACGATCTGGACTTCGAGGCAACGGGCGACACCGTGCCCTCCGACGACCCCCAGCACGTCGTCATCGCGCCGGGCGGCACAGTGCAGCTGACCGTGGTGCGCGTCCTGCCCACGTACGTCCTGGAGAGCGGAAACCTGGTGCTCGTGCCGACCGACGACGGCAGCCCGTTCTCCCAGGCCTTCTCCCTCGGCGGGCAGATCTAGCTGCCCCGCCGCTTCATCGCGGAGCCCCCGCAGACTCGGCCTGCGGGGGCTCCTTCGCTCCCCCCCCCCTATTCGCGCACGAGCTTCCGGGCGCCGACGTACGTCACCGCGAAGTAGGCGCCGTACACCGCCAGGAACGCGCCGGCGCAGGCCAACGCCATCGACGTGATGTCGAGGTGCCCGAACACGGCCACGACGTCGGTGACCACCACGAGCGCGCACGCGGCGTGCGCGACGGCCAGCAGCAGCGGGAACAGGAAGTACACGAGCACCTGAACGAACAGCGCGCTGCTGATCATGCCCTCGGGAGCCCCCAGCTTTCGCAGCAGCCCGTAGCGCTGCGCGTTATCGGAAGCGTCGGACAGCTGCTGGATGGCGAGTATGGCCGCACAGGCGATGACCAGCACGAAGCCCAGGTAGATGGCCAGGTACGCCACAATGGTGGACAGGCTGATGCTCTGGTCGATCACCTCGGCGCGCGTCATGGACAGCGTGATCGGCCAGGTGTCGGGGTTGTCGGTGTCCGCCACGGCGTCCATCATCTCGCCGAACGCGGCCTCGTCCTCGTCGCTTGCGCACTGCACGTCGAGGACGGACTGGAGGATCGCCGATCCTGCCGGCACCGCCTCGTCGGGCACCACGAGCGTGCCCGTGTTCATCGGAAACGGCGTGGTCTGCAGGCTCTCGCCCCGGAATTCGGCCACGCGCAGGTCGCGCCCGCCCACGGACAGCACGGTGCCGCGATCCACCGCGTCGCGGTAGAACCCGCTCGTGATGTCGGAGTCGCTGAAAACCGCGCACTCCCCCGCGCCCAGCTCGAGCGCCGGTCGACCCGCCAGCTCGAGCGCGGCGTTCACCTGCGACAGCTTCGCCAGGTACACGGGGTACGCGCCGTAACCGCTGTTGACGGACGCGCCCGCGTAGTCGGACAGCTTGAGGCCGCTCGCGCGCTCCACGTCGTCCATCACGAGGCCGTCGGCCGGATCGACCAAAAAGTCGATCTGCGCCGTGCGGGACGCCGCCGCATCGAAGTCGCCCGCGCCCACGGCCGCCACGCTCGCGCGCAGCCCCGCGGCCATATCGTAGCCCTGCCGCTCGGCGAAGGCCCCGAATTCACCCAGTTCGGCAGGCTGATAGCCCGCCTCGGCGTTGTACGAGCCGAACGACGTGGACACGCTGGCGCTGTAGCCGGTGCTCTTGTCCAGCGAGCCGTCGATGGCGTTGCGGATGCCGATGCCGCCGCACACGCTGGTGATGGCCAGGAACAGCACGAGGCACACCACCGACAGCGACGCGAACGCGGTGTTCACCTTCGCGTTCAGCTGCCGCAGCGCGAACATGTTAAGCCCGCGCAGGTACAGCGGCTTGATCAGCTGTACCAGCTTCAACAGGAAGCCCGACAGCGCGTAGAAGAACAGCACCGTGCCTGCGCACACGAGCAACGTGGCCGCCGCGAATTCGGGCGAGGGCTCCATCAGCCCGTTGTCGATGAGCAGCTTGTACGACACGCCTATCAGCACGAGCGACGCCGCGAACAGCGCGAGCGACAGCGGCAAGCTGGTCAGCCGCATCTCCTCGTTCTTACGCTGCGCGTGCAGAAGGTCGATAAGCTTCGCCCGCGCCACCGTGCGCGCGTTCAACAGCGCGGCCGTCAGGAAGATGGCCGCGAACACGATGGCGGTCTTCGCCAACGCGTCGGCCGAGAACACGAACGCGAAGCCGCCCGCCTCGGCCACGTCGGCCTGGAACAGCGCGCTCGTCAGCTGCAAGAGAAGCTGCGACAGCCCGATGCCCACGACGAGCCCCGCCGCAAGCGAGGCCGCGCCCGCGATCAGCGATTCCAGCGCCACGATCTTCACCACGTCGCCCGTGCTCATGCCCAAGGCGAGGTACACCCCGAACTCGCGCTTGCGCCGCTTGATGAGGAAACTGTTCGCGTACACCACGAGGAACACGAGCACGAACGCAATGAACACCGACACGCCGCCGATGACCATGCCCAGCAGATCGAACATCTTGCTTTGCGTCTCGGAGAACGCGAGCACGCCCTGCTGGGCCGTCATGGAGTTGAACGCGTAGAACACCGCCACGCCCAGCATGACCGTGAGGAAGTAGATGCCGAAGTCCGCCAGCGACTTGCGCACGTTGCCGAGCGCGAGCCTAGCAAGCATGGCGCGTCACCTCGTCCGCGGCATCGTCCTCGCCCGCGCCGCCCATGCTGGAGACCACGTCCACGATGCGGCGGTAGAACGCCGAACGCTCCGTGCCGTTACGGCGCAGCTCGCCGTACAGGCCGCCATCCTTGATGAACACGATGCGGTTGCAGTAGCTGGCCGAGAACGAGTCGTGCGTGACCATGAGGATGGTGGATCCCCGCTCGTTGAGGTGCGCAAGCGATTCGAGCAGCTGGCGCGCCGATTTCGAATCGAGCGCGCCGGTGGGCTCGTCGGCCAGCACAAGATGCGGGCGGGTCACCGTGGCGCGCGCCGCGGCCACGCGCTGCTTCTGGCCGCCGGACATCTGGTAGGGGTACTTCTGCAGCACATCCTCGATGCCCAGCGTGCGCGCCGCCTCACGCACGCGCGGGTCGATCTCGCGCACGGGCGCCTTCTGGATGGTCAGCGCCAGCGCGATGTTCTCGTACGCCGTGAGCGTGTCCAGCAGGTTCGAGTCCTGGAAGATGAAGCCCAGGTCCTCGCGCCGGAACTTCGCCAGCTCCTTGCCAGCGAGCGCGGTCACGTCGCGCCCGCCGACGACGATGGTGCCGCTCGACGGCTTGTCGATGGTGGCCAGGCAGTTCAGTAGCGTCGATTTGCCCGACCCGCTGGGCCCCATGATGCCGGTGAACTCGCCGCACGCCACCGCGAAGCTCACGCGGTCGAGCGCCTGCGTCACGCTGCCGTCGTGCTTGCGCCCCTCGGCGCCGTAGCGCTTGCTGAGAGCGCGCACCTCCACCACCGTCGACGCGCCGACGTCCCTTGCATCCATATTCAGCTCCTTCTTCTCGTTTTGCTCCTGCTCCCAGGTTACGAGCCGCTCCTTACAGCGCCTTGCAGCGCGCCTTGCGGCTTCCTTACCGCACCTTGCGGCTGCCTTACGATACGAAGAAGCGGATTACCGCGCTCGGCCGCATGTGTCATACTGGCAAGCACGAAAGAGAAAGGGGTTCGACGATGACCGGCGCATTCGGCATGGTGGAGACGCACTTGCGCGGCAAGCGCATCCTGCTGGTGGACGACGAGCGCGAGCTGGCCGACATGGTGGCCACCATCTTGCACGGCGCGGGGTTCGCCTCCGTCGACATCGCGAATTCCAGCGCCGAAGCGCTCTCCTCGATCGCGGCGCGCAGCGCCTCCCCCGAGCACGCGTACCAGCTGTTCGTGCTCGACGTGATGATGCCCGGCATGGACGGCTTCGAGCTGCTCGGACGCATCCGTCAGCTGCCCGCGCACACCTCGACGCCCGCGCTGTTCCTCACGGCGAAAGACGAGCCTTTCGATCGCGTGTCGGGACTCACGTTGGGCGCCGACGATTACATCGCGAAGCCGTTTCTGCCCCAAGAGCTGGTGCTGCGCATCGCCGCCGTGCTGCGCCGCTGCTATGCCGCCGAGAACCCGCTGTTGGAGCTGGCTGCGAGCCGCGTGAACTTCGCCACCGCCGAGGTGGAGCGCGCCGACGGGCAGACGGTGCCGCTCACCGCCAAAGAACACGAGATCCTGAGCGTGCTCGCGCGCAACGCCGGGCGCATCGTCACCATCGATTCCCTGTGCGAGGCGTGCTGGGGCACGTCGTTCGGCTACGAGAACTCGCTCATGGCGCACATCCGTCGCCTGCGCGAGAAGATCGAGGCAGACCCGTCGGCGCCGGTTTCGCTCGTCACGGCGCGCGGACTGGGCTACAAGCTGGTCGAGCGCGGCTAGCTCATGGGCCGCGCCCCTCGCACATCTGCTCGAGACCGTCGCACAAGGCGACCGGCGGGCTTCGCGCGCTTCTTCACCAAGCAGCTGCTGCTGTTCGTGGCGCTGGCGCTGCTCATCGTGGTCATCGACTTCTTCCTGTACGCCGTCATCGCCTACCGGGAATCGAACTCGAACTTCAACGACGGCACGCCCGCGTCCACGACGCGCGCAGTCGACCAAGCTCTCGAGCAGGATGCCGACGGCTCATGGACGCTTGGGGAGAACGGCCTGGAGGCGCTCGGCCAGCAGGACGCCTGGGCGCTCGTCATCGGGACGGACGGCGCGGTGGCCTGGTCGCAGGACAAGCCGGAGGACGTGCCCGACCGGTTCAGCGTGAACGACGTGGCGATGGCAGCGCATTATGCGGCCGTCGCCGACTATCCGGCGTTTTTCTGGGATCGGGACGACGGCCTGCTGGTCGTGGGTTTCCCGAAGAACGAGTTCTGGACGATGACGCTCACCTACCCCGCGTCGACCGTGCGCAACTTCCCGCTGTACGTGCTGCTGATATTCGCAGTCGACCTCGGGATCTTGTACACCATCTACGCGGTGTCGCGTCGCCGGACGCAAAACGCCGTGGCTCCCATCGCCGAAGCGCTCGACGCGCTGTCTGACGGGCGCGCGGCCGAGCTGCACCTCAAAGGGGATCTGCGCGACATCGGCGACCAGATCACCGAGACGAGCGCCGTCATCGAGCAGAAGGACGCCGCGCGCGCAAGCTGGATTCGCGGCATCTCCCACGACATCCGCACGCCGCTGTCGATGATTCTCGGCTACGCCGACGCGCTCGTGCAGGACGAGGGCGCAGCCGAAGAGGCGCGCGCAAGCGCGCGGGTCATCAGAGCGCAGGGGCTCAAGATCAAGGACCTCGTCACCGATCTCAACACCGCCTCGCAGCTGGACTACGACATGCAGCCGATGCGCCTGGAACGCGTGCATGCGGCGCGCCTGCTGCGCACCGTGGCGGCCGCGCATGCGAACAGCGGGCTGGACGAAGCGCATCCTATCGAGCTCGACATCGCAGAGGACGCGCTGAACGCGGTGGTGCTGGGGGACGAGAGGCTGCTCACGCGCGCGGTGGAGAACGCCATCTCCAACGCGCGGCTGCACAACGAGCAGGGATGCACGATCAGCGTCGAACTGGCGCTGCGAGACAACGCGTACTGCACGATCCGCGTGAGCGACGACGGTGCTGGAATCGCGGCTGCCGACCTCGCCGCGCTCGAAGCGCGCCTCGCGCGCTCGCGCACGGCGCGCAGCGCGGCCGGGTCGTTCAACCGCGATCACGGCCTGGGGCTCGTTCTGGTCGACCGCATCGCCCGCGCGCACGAGGGATCGCTCTCCCTCGACGGCGCGCCGGGCGAAGGCTTCTCCGTGACCCTCGCCCTCCCGCTGGCGTAGCGACGGAAGGGTTTACGCTCCGCAGACGCCGATGCCGATGAGGCCGGGGCCGGTATGCACCACGAGCACGGGGCTGATCTGCCCTTCGTACCAGGCGTCCACGTTGTGCACGCGCTGCTCCAGCTCGTGCTTTACTTCGGCCGCCTCCGCAGCGGCATCGCCGTTCACCACGGCCATCGTGCAACGCGGATACCGCGCCGCTGCCTCCTCGGCGCAGCGCATGGCCTTCTTCAGCGATTGACGGCGACCCTTGGCCTTCGCCACGGTGCAGTACACGCCCTTCTCGTTGCAGGTGATCACCGGGCGCATGTCCAGCAGACTGCCCACCGCGTACGTCACGTTGCCTATGCGGCCGCCCTTATGCAGGTATTCCAGCGTGTCCACGCAGAAGAACACCTTCGTGCTCTCCACGATGCGCTCGCTGTCGCGTCGCAGGTCGTCGAGCGTGGCGCCGTCGGCCAGCCTGCGCGCCACCGCAAGCGCGACCAAGCCCGCGCCCATGCCGATGTTCTTCGTGTCCACGATGCAGCAGTCCAGCTCGGGCATCCCGACGGTGATCGATCGCATGAGCTCGCATGTGGCCGACAGGCCGCTCGAGATAGTGACGATGACGGCCTGCTCGTAACCGTCGTCCACGACGCGCTGCAGCACCTCGCGCGCAATCGCAGGAGTCGGCGTGGACGTAGTGGGGATCTCCTCGGAGAAGCGGTCGTATACCTGTTGCGGCGTGATGGTCACTTTATCGAGAAAGCTCTCGCGTTCGTAGTTCACCTGCAACGGCACGACGTACATGCCGTACCGCTCGACGTCCGCCGGCGGCACGTCGGTGCACGAGTCGATGACGAGAGCGATGCGAGAGGTGTCCATGCGACCTGCTTTCGTTCGTCCGGGCATCACCCGGGTTACTATCTAGTATCAATAACTAGATTATTGGTTGAAACGTACTATGTCAAGCAGTTCTAAAGATTGACTCCAAACGGTCGCCTTGCTATGCTCGTTTCGTTTCCTCCGCACGCGCGCGAAAGGCTCCTTCATGAACGACGCATCCGTCAGCACATCGACCTATGCCGAGCATCTCGTCTCCCTGCACCTCCCTCGCTACGACGAGATACCCTCCATCGACCTGTACATGGACCAACTGGTGGGTTTTCTCGAAGACACGTTGGCTCCGCTGTACCAGCCCGGCGAGAAGATCATCACGCGTTCCATGGTGAACAACTACGTGAAGCAGGGCGTGCTGGCATCGGCCGCAGGCAAGAAGTACACGCGCTCCCACATCGCATACCTCATCGTCATCTGCACCCTTAAGCAGACGTTCTCCATAGCGGAAATCGACCGGCTCATCCGCATGCAAATCGCCAGCTTCGACACGCGCGTGGCCTACGACTACTACTGCGATGCGTTCGAAGCCGCGCTGCGAGCGTTGTTCGCACCCCTTCCAACCAGCCCGAAAGGCCTGATGAGCGGAGAAAATGAGGGGGATTTCGAGCGGGATCTGGTGCTGGCTTCCACGGCGGCTGTCGCCTACACGCTCTACATCAAAGCGAGCATCGCCGTAGCGGGCGGGCGGCCCAAATAACGCCTTCCGCTCATTTCGTGCGCAAAGCCGAGCGGATGCGACCGGCTCGGTTACAATAAAAGGGTCGATCCCATCCCAACGAATGGAGGAGCCCTTGGAAGCGCTCATGCTCGCCCTGCTCTTGCTGGCGGCCGTCCTCGTCTCGTCGGTCATCGACCAGCTGGTGCCCAAGATCTCCTCGCCCCTCATACAGATCCTGCTTGGCCTCGGCATCGCGCTTCTCGCTTCCTCGCAAATCAAGATCGAACTCGATGACAAGCTGTTCCTCGTGCTGTTCATCGCTCCTTTGCTCTACGACGAGGCCAAGAACATCGACAAGGCATCGCTGTGGCGCAACCGCAAGCCCGTGCTGTCGCTGGCCATCGGACTGGTGCTTGCCACGGCGCTCGTCGTGGGGTTCGCCGTCCACTGGCTCGTGCCGTCCATCAGCTTGTTCGCCGCTTTCGCGCTGGGCGCGGCGCTCGGCCCGACCGATGCCGTGGCGGTAGCGTCGCTTTCCAAGGAAACGAGCATCTCCTCACGTTCCAAGAGCATTCTCGAAGGCGAGTCGCTCATCAACGACGCCTCGGGCATCGTGGCGTTCCAATTCGCCATCGCAGCCGCCGTCACCGGCACGTTCTCCCTCGTCGACGCCACAGCCGACTTCCTGTTCAGCTTCTTCGGCGGTATCCTCATGGGCATCGCCCTGAGCTACCTGGGCAACTTCCTTGTGCGCAAGGTTCGCTCGTGGGGCCTGGAGAACACGACCTTCCACGTGTTGTTCGAGGTGTTCACGCCGTTCATCGTGTACCTTGTGGCCAACGCGCTGCACACGAGCGGCATCCTGGCCGTGGTGGCGGCAGGTCTCGTGAACGTCATCTCGCCGCGCGTCATCGGGCCGTCCATCTCGCGCATGAACATCGTCTCGACAAGCGTTTGGCGGGTGCTGTCCTTCGCGCTCAACGGCGTGGTGTTCGTGTTGCTGGGCACGCAGCTGCCGCTCGCCTTTCAAGGAACATGGGAAAGCACGGCCGTTTCGAACGACAAGCTCATCGCGTACGTGCTGGGTCTCGCCTTCATCGTGATCTTCGCACGATTCGTTTGGGTGATGGCCATGGAATGGGTGCACAGCCGCGCCGAACGCGCAGATCGCCCGTTCGGGTTGGAGAACGTGCGCACGGCTGCCGTCATGACCCTGGGCGGCCCGAAAGGAGCCATCACGCTGGCCGTGGCGTTCACCATATCCTACGCGGTGCCGCAGCGCGACCTCATGATATTCATGGCCTGCGGCGTGATCGTAGTAACCCTGCTTCTGGCCACGTTCGTCGTGCCCCTGCTGGCGCCGAAGAAGCCGCCCACCGACGAGGACCTGCGCTGCGACGAGACCGAGGTGAGCATCGAGATACTGCGCACCGTCATCGAGGATTTGGCCGCGCGCCAGACCGCCGAGAACCGTGCGGCCACGCAGATGGTGATCCGCTCCTACAACGACCGCATCGCGCGCATCAAAAGCCGCAACGACATCGAGGACGAGCCGAACACGGCCCTGCGCCTGCAGGCGGTGCGCTGGGAGCAGGAGCTCACGCTCAAGCTCATCGACGACGAGGAGATCTACCCCATCATCGGCTACCAGTACCTCAGCCGCCTCGCCCGCATCGAGAATATGCTGAAGCATCATCGAGGCCGCTGGTCGGCTCAGAACTTCATGCTGCGCCTGCGAGCCATAGCGCGCTCGGGATGGCACCGCATCGTCGCCGGACTGCCCGGCATCAACGTCACGGAACGCGTGCAGGCCATCCGCGATCTGCAGATGCAATGCGCCGAGCACGTGGTGGAGCGCCTGCAGCAGAAGCTGGCCTCCCCCGAATCGGACGAACCGGCCGAGGACGTCAGCACGCTCTTGCTGGAATACCAGCGTTCCATCACGGCCTTGCGCAATGCCAACCCGTCCATCACCGCCCTCACGAACACGGCAAGCAAGGCCCAAGACATCGAACGCTACGGCTTGCGCCTCGAGCTCGAGCAGATCCAAGCGCGCTACGAAGACGGCGACCTGTGCCGATCCTCGTACAAGCGCCTGCGCGAGAACGTCGCCCTGATGCAGGTCGACCTGGAGGACAACGTATAGGATGCGGCCTCCGTCCGTCGTCCCGAGCGAGAGACGGCAGACTACAGATCCTGCACGTTCATCTTGTTGAGCTGCCGCGACATCTCCATCTTGCGGCGCTGGCGCACATACACCAGCGTGAAGACGACCGCAGGAAGGCAGTACAGGGCAAGGGCGAGAACGGAGGCGAAAAAGGCTCCCGCAGAGAACATGACGCGAAACGCCTCGATGAAGTTCGGGGCGGAGAAGCCGATGGCGGCCACGAGGGACGCTATCGGCAGCACCAAGCCCGCAATCGCGTTTCTCGCCCTCGAGGCCGCGAACTGAAGCGCCACCAATCCGGCGAACAGCGCGACAGCGGCGAGCAGCATGACGAAGGCAGCAGGTCCGAAAAGCATGTCATCCTCCTTCAAAGTGGCGAACCTTGCGATATTCGGATATGAGCACTTTGGCGGCGTCGAAGTCGATGCGCTCGTTCACTGCGAGCCGCTTGATCAGGGCGATGTACGGATCGGTCTCGCGATCCTCCCCTATCCTGATCTTCTGGATGAGCCGGTCGAGCCGCAGTCGGACCGTTGGATAGGTGACTCCGTACTGACGCGCGACCTCTTTCAAGGAACCGGACGCAAGTAAGAACCGCTTGACGAACGCGACATCCTCGTCGTCGAGATCGACCATCCATTCGGGAACCACTTCAATGCTCAACGTGCACACCTCCTTTAGTTTTATTAAAGATACTCTTTAATAAAACTAAAGTCAAGTAATGAGAGCTATCGCCATCCGCTAATCGAATCACCCCATATCTTCAGTGTGCTCGACACGGAAAACGGATGTTTCGATCATTGTTTGAGGTATCAATTGTGACCATACCCTAAACGTCCGTTGTTAAACCATTGGCGGCACAGGTTCGTTCTGGGCTTCATGCGCCGCGAGCCACGCGGAGACCGAGAGAATCCGACAAGATCGAGCGACAGTTCTCCGAAAAACACGTCTATCGAAACAAGCGCTGCCGCCAAGAAAGGCCGAATGGGCCGACACCGGAAGATTCCGATGCCAGCCCATTCGCGTCGTCTAGATTAGGCTATTCACCGTCCAGCTTTTGAGGCCAAGTCATCGGGTGGCCTTCCCAATGCTTTATCGCCGTCTGCCTCTACTGCTTTTCGAAAACACGGGAACGATCAAGTTTCCAATGACGGAAACAACCGGTACCGCCAAAAACCAGAACGATGCCGTTTCACGCGTTACTAAGAACGAAACAAACGCCAGCAACGAAAATATAGTGAGCATTATCATTGATAGGATCGGGCCTCTTTTTGCCTGCTCTATTTCATTGTCAACAAGCCTATCCTGCCTTTTCGACTCGTCAATGGTAAAAGCGTCATTCCATCTGCATATTCGCTCACGTGTCTCAGGATCATACAGCTTATGAACATCCGGATGGGGCAATAGACCCGAAAACGACACAGACTTGCTTTCGGAACTCAAAATAATCCCAGCTGATTCGAGTTCATCTTCTGAAGCAGCGTCGAGAATGTCAACAGCGGCTAGGAGCTCTTCCGAACGCTTATCAAGCGCTTCTTGCTTGCCGATATTCGAGCCCTTTTCATCCTGGCCAAGTTCGAG
Source organism: Eggerthella sp. 1_3_56FAA (assembly GCF_000185625.1). NCBI lineage: Bacteria > Bacillati > Actinomycetota > Coriobacteriia > Eggerthellales > Eggerthellaceae > Eggerthella > Eggerthella sp. 1_3_56FAA. The sequence goes on along the minus strand of NZ_GL622579.1, from coordinate 162,289 downwards.
ACGGCTTTCTCCATCGAGTCCTTTCGGACGTTCTCTAGCTTTTTGCTGTTGTCCAGACCGGGGATCGTCAACAATTCCATTGCCGTCATCGCTCACAACCTCCTCCTTCATAGCATTGCAAACTATCAACATATGGCAACAATGATTGTACACCAGAAGCAATCGCATACAGCGAAGGACGCTATACGGTTATCCTAAATTTTTCAGAAGGCGACCTGTGCCGATCCTCGTACAAGCGCCTGCGCGAGAATGTCGCCCTGATGCAGGTCGACCTGGAGGACAACGTATAAAAAAGGCCGCCCATCGGGCGGCCTTCCTTCGAACGAAACCTACATCTTGGCCGGAGCGGAAACGCCCAGCAGGTCCAGCGTCTTGGCCAGCACGATGCGCGTGGCGTCCACGAGGGCAAGACGCGCGTTCGTCACAGCCTCCTCCTCGCCGATGACGTGGCAGTTCGTGTAGAACGAATGGAACAGCGAGGCCAGATCCTGAGCGTAGTGCGTCAAACGGAACGCCGCGCGGTCGCGAGCCGCCTGAGCCACGAGCGGGCCGAAGTCGTCCATCTTGCGCATCAGCGCCAGCTCGGACTCGTGCGTGAGCGGCGAGAGGTCCACGTTCGCCGGGATCACCTTCGAGGCCAAATCGTCCATCGACATGTCGCCGTTCGCGGCCGCTTCGGCATCGGCCGGGTCGGCCGCCTTGCGCAGGATCGAGCAGATGCGCGCGTGCGCGTACTGCACGTAGTACACCGGGTTCGACGCGTCCTTCTTCTTCGCCACCTCGATGTCGAAGTCGATGGGCTGGTCGGAGGACTTCGCCAGCATGAGGTAGCGGGTGGCGTCCACGCCCACCTCGTCGATGAGCTCCTCGAACGTGATCATCTCGCCCGTGCGCTTCGACATGCGCACGGCCTCGCCGTCGCGGAACAGGTTCACCAGCTGGCCGAGCATGATCTCGAGCGCGCCGGGCCAGCCCCACGCGGCCAGCATGGCCTCGCAGCGGGCGATGTAGCCGTGGTGGTCGGCGCCCCAGATGTTGATGAGGTGGTCGAAGCCGCGCTCCATCTTGTTGTAGTGGTACGCCACGTCGCTCATGAAGTACGTCATCTCGCCGTTGGCCTTGATGAGCACGCGATCCTTCTCGTCGTCGAACGCGCTGGACCTGAACCAGGTGGCGCCGTCCTCGACGTAGATGTAGCCCTTCTCGTCCATGGCCTTGAGGCTGCGGTCCACCGCGCTCAAGCCGTCCTCATCGGGCACGTACAGCGAGCGCTCGGAGAACCAGCATCCGAAGGTGGTGCCGAACCGCTCGGTGACGCGGTGCTGCTCGGCCAACTCGTAGGCATAGGCGCGCTCGCGGAAGTTCTCCATGCGCTCCTTCGGGTCGGCATCGAGCCACTTGTCGCCGTCCTCATCGATGATGGTCTGCGCGATATCCTTCACGTAAGAGCCTGCATAGCACGCCTCGGGCATCTCCACGTCGCGGCCCAGCAGCTGCTGGTAGCGCACGGCCACCGACTCGCCGAAGTTGTCCATCTGCGTGCCGGCATCGTTGATGTAGAACTCTTCGAACACGTCGTAGCCCGCATGGCGCATGACGCGCGCCGTGGCATCGCCCAGCGCGGCCCAGCGGCCATGGCCCACGTGCAAGGGGCCGGTGGGGTTCGCCGAGATGTACTCCAGGTTGATCTTGCGCTCGCCCTCGGGAATCTCGCCCTTGCCGAAGTCGTCCTTCTCGGCGCGAGCCGCCGCCACAACGCCCTGCAGGACGGCGTTCGCCAGACGAATGTTGATGAAGCCGGGGCCGGCGATGTCGACGGAAGCGATCATGTCGTTCTCGGGCAGGTGGTCGACGATGATCTGAGCGATCTCGCGAGGGTTCTTCTTGGCAAGCTTTGCCGAACGCATGGCGACGGTGGACGCCCAGTCGCCGTTGCTCTCGTCGCGCGGGCGCTCGAGAGCCGCCTCGGGAGCCTGCTCGAGCGTGAGCGTTCCGTCCTCGCACGCGGCCGCGACGGCCGCGTCGATCAGCTGTTCAAGTTGTTCGCGAATTTGCATGGTACGCATCTTTCCTTAGCGGATGGGTCTTTCGTTTACACGTCTCACGATTCTACCATGTTCCCGAGCGTTTGGGGCACGCAGCCCCCACGCGTTTCACTCGAACGCCCGTTATGCAGAAAACATACACACGACCTCGGATAATCTCCGTTTCGTTGCGCACATATGGTACAGTGACCCAGCAACCGACGAGAGAAAGGACCGGCATGGAATTGCGATTCGAGCATGGGAACTTCGATGACGCGCGCATCGTACGCACACGCGTGTTCATGGAGGAACAGGGTTTCCAGGACGAGTTCGACGACATCGACGACGATCCGCGCACCATCCACGTAACGCTTTACGACGCAAACGCCCTTGTCGGCTGCGCACGCACCTTCCCCGATCCCGACCGCCCCGATCAGCCGGGTCGCTGGGTGTTCGGCCGCCTGGCCGTGCTTCCCGAGGCGCGCCGCGGCGGCTTCGGGGCCGCGCTGCTGGCCGAGTCCGAGCGCCTGGCGCGCGAGGCCGGCGCGACCGAAATGCACCTGCACGCCCAATGCCGCGTCACGCCGTTCTACGAGCGTATGGGCTACGCGCAGTACGGCCCCGTCGAGCTGGACGAGCACGTCGAGCACATCTGGATGGAGAAGCTCCTGGGTGAGGCAGGGGGACGGGGCTAATGTCTCATTCCGCAAGCATACCGCATCCGTATCGACAAGGAATGAGACATTAGCCCCGTCCCCCTGCCTCACCCCCCCCCCGTCTCATTCCCGCACGCGAAAAAGGATCCCCCGCCGAAGCAGGGGATCCTCGAAACGCGTCGGTTCATTGCGGCTATGCCGCGGGTTGCACGCTTACGCGGTGCCCGGGATAACCATCATCGCAACCGTCAAGATGATCACGCAGGCGACGCCCAGCACCACGAACAGCTTGCCGCCGAACTTCAGCCACGTGGAGTATTCCACCTTGGCCAGCGCCAAACCGCCCATGATAGCACCGCTCGTCGGGGTGAACAGGTTCACCAGGCCGTTGCCGGCGCTGAAGATCATGATCATGACGTCGGTCGAGAAGCCCAGCGAGTTCGCCAGCGGGCCCATGATGGGCATGGACACCGTGGCCATGCCGGACGACGACGGGATCAAGAACGACAGCACGATGTACAGCAAGAACGACATCGGCGCGAAGATGACCGCCGACAAACCGTTCAGAGCGTTCGCCGCGTTGTTCAGGATCCACATGTCGAGACCGGTCTCGCCCATAAGCACGGTGATAGAACGAGCCATGGCGATGATCAGCACGACGCTCATCATATCGGCGGTGCCGTTGATGAATGCCTTGACGAAACGGCTCTCGGACACGCCGCCCACGATACCGATGATGATAGCCATGATGAGGAACCAGGTGGAAGCCTCATCGAAGTACCATTGACCCAACGGCAGACCCGTCAGGAACGCGGACCAACCCTGGGAGATCTCTTCTTCGGCCGTGACCGTGCCGGTCACATCGCCGTCGAACGTAATCTCGCCACCAACCTTCTTGTCGGTCCAAGCCGCGGAGATGTCGTCGCCGCTAACCTGCGTGGTGACCTCTTCCGTCGCCGCACCGGCATCGAACACCTCGACGCCGAAGTCGCCCCAAGGGATGAAGCCGACGATCATGACTACGAACGTCAGGGCGAACACGATGAGCGTCCACTTCTGACGACCCGTCATAAGCTTCTCGTTCGGGTTCGCCTCAGCGGTTTCAGCTTCCTGCTGAGCCTCGCCGAACTCGGCCTTCATGGTTTCCTGTTCCTGCAAGGACAGGATGGTGGAACCCTTGTTGGCCTTAACCTTCTTCGCGTAGCGCATGACGAAGACGATGGAGATCGCCAGCGTCACGAGCCACAGCACCACGCCCAGCAGGATGATGGTGCCCTGGTTGATCACGATGCCGGAAGAGCTCAAAGAGTCCACGGCAGCACCGACGGCAAACGGGTTGACCGTCGAACCGAGCACGCCGCAACCAGCACCCAACAGCACGACCGCGGCACCGACAACGCTGTCGAAGCCTGCGGCGACCATGGTGGCCGCGAGCAGCAGGTAGAACGGAACCGTTTCCTCGCACATACCGTACGTCGTACCGCCGATGGAGAAGATGAACATCAGAATGGGAATGAGGATGAGCTCATTGCCCTTGAGCTTCTTCACCAGCGCTGCGATACCGGCGTCCAGCGCGCCCGTTTCCGTGACGATACCCAGGAAACCGCCCAGGATCAACACGAACAGACAAACAGGCAGGGCGTCGGTAAAGCCCTTGACGGGAGCCGTGGCCACATTGGCGACCGTGGCGCCTTGGACCCCTTCCACACCGGCCAGCGACATCACTACCGTGACCAGCGCCAGCACGATCAGGATGATCAGCAGGATGGTAAACGATGATATAGATCGCTTTTTCTTGCTCTTTTCTTTTGCTTTCTCGGTCATAACAACCCCTCCTAATTATGAGGATCGAGTCGGATATTTTGGCGAACGAGAAATTTTCAAGCGGATCAGTGGAAGCGTAACCGCAGACCGCTGTACCCCTGTTGCGGTGGCATGCGCCGAAACGCATGCCACCGCCCATCGTGCGGAAGCTGGGGGAAGCCTTCCGCTCACACGCAAAAAGCTTTACGCCGTGATGACGGTGCCCGTCTTGCCTTCGATACCGGCAGCGGCGCACTCGAGCGACGTGATGAGAGCCTTGCCCTCGGGGAACGCGCGCACGTACTCGATGCACGCCTCCACCTTCGGGAGCATGGAGCCGGGGGCGAACTGGCCCTGGGCGATGAACTCCTCAGCCTCGGCAATGGTCATCGTGTCGATCTCGGCCTGGTCGGGCTTGCCGAAGTTCACGCAAACCTTCTCGACAGCCGTCAGGATGACCAGCATGTCGGCACCGAAGTCGGCGGCCAGCTTGGCCGACGAGCGGTCCTTGTCGATGACCGCCGGGACGCCCTCGTACAGGCCGTCCTTCTCGAACACCGGCACGCCGCCGCCGCCCGTGGACACGACCACGTAACCGCCGTCCATGAGATCCTTGACCGCGTCGAACTCGACGATGCGCACCGGCTTCGGCGAGGCGACGACCTGGCGCCAGCCGCGGCCCGCGTCCTCCTTGAACGTCCAGCCCGTCTCCTCGGCCTTGGCCTTGGCCTCTTCCTCGGTGAGGAAGGCGCCGACCGGCTTCGTGGGGTTCTGGAACGCCGGATCCTCGGGATCCACGACCGTCTGGGTCACGACGCACGCCGTAGAACGGTTGATGCCGCGATGCTTCAGGTCGTTCAGGATCGCCTGGGACAGCTGGTAGCCGATGTAGCCCTGGCTCATGGCGCCGGCCTCGGGGAACGGCATCTCCGGGGTCTTGCCGTCGTTGGCGGACGCGTACGCGAACGCGTTGTTGATCATGCCGACCTGGGGGCCGTTTCCGTGGGAGACCACGACGTTGATGCCCTCTTCGACCATGTCGACGATGTTCTTCGCCGTCGCCTTCACGAGCTCGAGCTGCTCCTGGGGCGTGTTGCCCAGAGCGTTGCCGCCGAGCGCGATGACGACCGACTTACCTTCACCCTTCTGATAAGGCATGTTTGTTCACCTAGTCTTTCTGAGTTAGGAGAGCGTCGCGTACATGACGGCCTTGATGGTGTGCATGCGGTTCTCGGCCTCGTCGAACACCTTGGACTGCTTGGACTCGAACACGCCGTCGGTGACTTCCATCTCCGTGACGCCGAAGCGCTCGGCGATGTCGGCACCGGTGGTGGTGTTGGTGTCGTGGAACGACGGCAGGCAGTGCAGGAAGATGGCGTCCTTGCTGGCCATGGCCATGACTTCCTCCGTCACGCGGTAGGGCTCGAGGAGCTTGATGCGCTCGGCCCACACCTCGTCGGGCTCGCCCATGGACACCCACACGTCGGTGTAGATGACGTCGGCGCCCGTGCAGGCATCCTTCACGTCTTCGGTCAGCTTGATCGTGCAGCCGTTCTCGGCGGCGATGGCCTCGCAGGTCTCCACGAGGTCGGCGGCCGGCATGTTCTCCTTGGGGCCGCAGGCGACGAAGTTCAGGCCCAGCTTGGCGCACACGACCATGAGCGAACGAGCCACGTTGTTGGCGGCATCGCCCATGAACACCAGCGTCTTGCCCTTGATGTCGTAGTTGAAGTTCTCCTGAACCGTCAGGATGTCAGCGAGCATCTGGGTGGGATGCCACTCGGTGGTCAGGCCGTTCCACACCGGCACGGAAGCGCCGGCAGCCAGCTCTTCCACGTCGGACTGCGCGAAGCCGCGGAATTCGATGCCGTCGTAGAAACGGTCGAGCACGCGGGCGGTGTCCTCGATGGACTCCTTCTTGCCCATCTGGGAGCTGCCCGGATCGAGGTAGGTCACGCCCATGCCGAGATCCATGGCGCCGACCTCGAACGCGCAGCGCGTGCGGGTGGACGTCTTCTGGAACAGCAGGACGATGTTCTTGCCCTCGAGGTAACGATGGGGGGTACCGGTCAATTTCAGGTTCTTGAATTCGCGGGACAACTTCAGCAGGTACTCGATTTCCTCGGTGGTGAAGTCGAGGAGGCGCAGGAAGTCGCGACCGCTCAGGCTAGTAGGCATAGATCATTCCTTTCAACGTTGCTTACAGAACAAAACAAAATACGCACCGGCGGATAGAGCCAAGTTTCCGTCCGCCCCTTTTCGAACGCCAGGGCCGCGTTGCACGGCCCCGGCAATCCGGAAAAGGCAAGGGTAGCTCTCATAGCACTCGTGCGCATGCAGCTGCGCACGAGCTTGGTACCTTAGTCCTCGCGCACAAGCGGCATGCTCATGCAGCGCGGGCCGCCACGGCCGCGGGACAGCTCGGCGGAGGGCATCTCGAGAACCTTGAGGCCCTTCTCCTTGAGCAGCGCGTTCGTCACGTCGTTGCGCTCGTACACCACGATGGTGCCCGGCGCGATGCACAGCGTGTTCGAGCCGTCGTTCCACTGCTCGCGCTCGGCCGCGATGCGGTCGCCGCCGCCGCAGGGGATGAGCTCCACGGGGTTGCCGACGTACTTCTCGAGGATGTCCTCGAGCTTGCCGCTCATCTCCTTGACCTTGATACCGTCGCCCTCGGCGGTGATCTCGAAGACGGTCAGCGGGCCCATGATGCCGGGATGGATGGTGAACTTGTCGACGTCGATCTGGGTGAACACCGTGTCGAGGTGCATCATCGCGCGGTTGTTCGGGATGTTGAACGCCAGGATGGTCTCGACCGGGCTGGTCTCGTCCTCGAAGATGTTCTTCGCGATGGCGTCGATGGCGTCGGGCTCAGTGCGCTGGGAAATGCCGATGGCCAGCACCTTGTCGTTGATGTTGAGGATGTCGCCGCCCTCGATGTGGAACGTGTTGTAGCGGCTGTAGTACTCGGGAACATCCGCGAAGTCCGGATGGTTTCCGAAGATGTACTCGGCGTAGATCGTCTCGCGGTTGCGCGTGACGGAGTACATGCGGTTGATGGACACGCCGTTGCCGATGGACGCGAACGGATCGCGGGTGAAGTACAGGTTCGGCATGGGGGCGATGACCATCTTGGAGGACTCGCTGACGAGATCGACCAGGGAGTTCGACTTGTCGGTGTGAAGCTCGGTGAGGTTGATGCCCTCCATCGTCTTCATGACCAGGTCGAGGTTATCGGGGTAGTTCTCCTGCATATAGTCGAAGATGATCTTCTGGTAGCGGTCGGTGCGGATACCGGCCTCTTCGATCCACTGCTTGAGGAACTTCTCGCGCAGTTCGGGTTTCTGATCGAGGACCTCGGCCATGAGCTTCTCGAGGTACACGACCTCCACGCCGTTGTCGCGCAGAATCTGCGCGAAAGCGTCGTGCTCCTCCTGAGCGACCTTCAGAAACGGGATGTCGTCGAACAGCAGCTCTTCGAGCGTGTTCGGCGTCAGGTTCAGAAGCTCTCGACCAGGGCGGTGGAGAAGAACTTTTTTCAAGGGCTTGATCTCGCTCTTGACGTTCAAACCAGCCATAGCAACCCTCCTTTTCCTTTATGCATTTTCCAGATTTTAGGCTTGCGGAAGCGCCCGTTGCGCACCGGGCGTCCGTTCACCTCGCCAAAATCTCATGGTTCGGATCAAATTGCAACCACAAAAACGAAACAAAACGGTACCCCTCGTCATACCTCGTGGTTTTTCGGCGAATGGTCATCACCTAGCCGAGTACTATTCACAGTTTCTTCATAGTTGCTTTATTGCGATAAAGTACTGAAGTGGTTGCTGAAGCTGGTTTTCAGGGCTGGAACGCCCCATCGACGGACGTTGGGAGTGCATATTTGATTAACTCGAATGCATAAACATTCAAAAAGATGCATTTAGGATGCAATCGCTTCGCCGCATGCCGATCGGATGCTGAGAGCACGAGGTGCCCCGAGCCGATACTCTTGCAGCTTTCGAGCGCAAAACGCCAGATATATGGCTAATTTTCAGCCATCGCTCCCCCGCCGGTGCGCTCTACGCATCCATCGGTTGCAGAAGGGAGTTTTACGGTATAATACCGGTGCTCGCTGAAACGCGCCCGTGGCTCAATGGATAGAGCAACGGACTTCTAATCCGTCGGTTGCAGGTTCGAGTCCTGCCGGGCGCGCCATCTTCTGCTTGCGTCGGCGCTTCGTTCGTACCTGCCTTTTTTGGCAATTTGAATAAAATTTAATTATTATCTCAAACTTTTTTCTAAAATACAATAGGAAGTTCTAAGTTAGTCACAAGGCGATGACGGACAGCTCTGTTTTCGGACGCAGGATGCGGCGTTGTCAACCGATTGGCAACATCCTTCGCAAGCTAACTCGATCTTCTTATTCGATGGCGTACTATTGAAAGCTCTATAACCTCCTAGCTCATGACTATTCTTAGATCGCACATCGAGAGGAGCTGCGCATGCCGTACATGGAGAACCATACGTTGTACTACAAGAAGCAGTGCCCGTTCTGTCAAAAGGTTCTACGCTTCATGGACGACAACAAGATCACGATGGACACGCGAGACACCTTGCAACCCGGCAACCAGAACGACCTCGTTCGCATCGGGGGAAAGAAGCAGGTTCCCTGCCTCGTCATCAACGGCAAGCCCCTCTACGAATCAGACGACATCATCGCCTACCTGCGCTCGACGAACGCTTAGCGCCGCTTTCATAGCACCTGCGCCATCGACCGTCCGCACTCGCTGCGGGCGGTTTTTTTCATGCCGCAGGCTCAAACGCGGCGAAGTTGCGCTGCCCGCCTGTCCAAATACGCGATGAGATCCTCCTCGCGAGGGCCCAGGGTGTGCGCCTTGAGGTGGGAAACGCCGAACCCCCAGGTGAAACCCTGCGCCGGAACGACCGTCACGGCATCGCTACCGCTGAAGACCTCGAGCGAGGCGAGGTGCGGCAGCGTGAATCCGATGCCCTCGCCCCGCAGGACGAACTCGTAGATCCAAAATATCTCGGAGTATTTCACGATCTCGGGCGGATGAACGCCCTCGCGCTCGAACCGTGCCAAGAGATCGCGATAGCATTTGAAGTCGTCTCCGGGTATGGCCAGGCGCCGTTGCGCCAAATCCTCCGGCTCCAGCACGCCGCGCGCGCTGAGCGGGTCGTCGCTGCGCACCCAGTAGCTCACGGGCGAGGAATACAGCTCGTGGGAGTGGAAATCGTCGACCGGAGACGTCACGGTCAACGCGAGGTCGTACAGGCCATCGCGCAGCACCGACTCGCACATGGCATCGGGCATTTCGTTCAGCGTGATGGACACGTCGGGATGCTGCCCGAGGAACTCGTCGAGGAAGCCCGAACCCAAAAGGCCGGGCACGCCCAGCGAGCAGGCGATGCGCAGCTCCACGTAGCCGCTCGACGATATGCGCTCGAACGCGCTGGCCAGCAGGTTGCGCTCGGCGCGCATGCGCTTGGCATACTCGTACAGCTCGTCGGCGTAGGGCGTGGCGCGGCGCGTACCGTCCTCGTCCACCGCGAAAAGCGGCACGCCCAACTCGCGCTCGAGGTTGCGGATCGCCTTCGCGAAGCCTTGCGGCGACATAGGCACCTTGCCCGCGGCGGCACTGAAACTGGGCGAATCGTATGCCAGCATGAAGTAGTCGTACTTGTCCTGCATCATCGCATGTCCCTCCCGCCTCCTTGCGCGGAAAGGGCTCCCTCTCCTGCTCCGCGCCGCCCATTGTACTACGGCGCACGGCTCGATTCGGCCTTTTCGCCATGCTTGAAACTAAATGTTTCAGCTGCAAACAATGAGCTACACGTCAAGCTATTGCACAGAATATCCATGAGAATCTACAGTAGAGTCAGGCCGCAGGAGGGCGGCCGCTAACCACTTCCTCGCATGGGAGGAAGGCAAGGAGGAGCATCATGAGCGCATCTACCAACAACCTGAGCAGGCGTTCCTTTCTCGCAGGCGCCGGCATCCTGACCGCGGGATTCGCCGGTGCTGCGCTGACGGGCTGCGGGCCGCAGCAGACCAAGGAGGGCGCGGCCGACGCTCCGGCAGAGGGCGCCGAAACGAGCGCCGCAGCAGGCAACGCAGCCGACGACGCCATCTGGAGCATCCCCGAGCTGGGCGAGCCGAAGGAGACCGTGCAGGCCGACGTATGCATCGTCGGCGCGGGCGGCACGGGCACCGCGGCGGCCATCCAGGCCATCGACCTGGGCCTCAAGCCCGTCGTCATCGAGCGTTTGAGCGGCTACGGCGGTTCGTTCATCGGCACCGAGGGCATGACCGGCCTCGAAACGCACTTCACCGAGGCCGACGGCGGCGTGAAGTTCGCCGGCGCCTACAGCCCCGACGCCCCCTACGGCGTGAAGAACGCCATCAACACCTGCCTGAACTACCACCACTGGATCCCCCAGCACAAGCTGTACGAGAACTTCTTCGGCCAGACGTCCGAGACCATCGACTGGCTGGAGGGCCACGGCATCCAGTTCGAGGGCAACATCTCCATCGGCGTGGGCCCGAAGGTGTGGCACGTCTACGACAAGGGCGACAACGCCAGCCCCGGCGGCTACTTCATGCAGTGCTTCGGCGCCGAGGCCGAGAAGCTGGGCGTGCAGGCGTACTTCAACACGTTCGGCCGCAAGCTCGTCGTGGAAGACGGCAAGGTGAAAGGCGTGCTGGCTGAGAAGGAGAACGGCGACGTGCTGAAGGTGGAGGCGCCCGTCGTGATGATCGCCACGGGCGGCTACGCCAACAACTCCGAGTTCCTCTACGCCGTGTCCGAGACGAAGAACGCCAACATCCAGGCGCTCGGCATGGACTGCCGCGCAGGCGACGGCATCAAGATGGCGAAGGATGCGGGCGCCGAGATGGCCGAGGGGCTGGGCACGGTCATGTGGTGCGGCCCGGTGACCATCGGCGCCGTGACGGCCACGTGGACCACCGACGCGTACTCCGCCGGCGTGCAACCAACGCTATGGCTCAACGAGAGCGGCTCGCGCTTCTGCAAGGAAGACCTGTGGCTCGACGACTTCGCCGGCGCGGGCATCTGCGTGCGCAACCAGGAGAAGACGTTCGCGCTGTTCACCGAGGCCGACATGCTGCGCTGGGAGACGGACGGCCCCGACGGCCAGGTGTTCTCGTTCGGCACGCCGGGCACGCCGTTGGCCAAGGCGCGCGAGGTGCTGGAGAAGGCCGAGGGCTGCCATGTGGGCGACACGTTGGAGGACGTGTGCAAGGAAGTCGGGCTCGACGTCGCCGCGGTGAAGGCCACGCTCGAGCAGTACAACGGCTACTGCGACGTGGCCGTCGGCTTGGACGGCGACGACACGAGCGCCGACGAGGAGTTCGGCAAGCGCGCGAAGTACCTGCACAAGATGGACGCGGGCCCCTACTGGCTGTGCGAGACGGCCGACGGCTTCTACACCACGTGCGGCGGCATCAAGGTGAACGAGAAGACCCAGGTGCTGGACAAGGACGGCCAGGTCATCGTCGGCCTGTACGCCGGCGGATCGGACGCGGGCGGCCTGTACGGCGACTCCTACGACGTGAAGTTCGCCCCCGGCTCCCAGGCGGCGTGGGCCGTCAACTCAGGCCGCCTGGCCATGAAGGACGCAGCCGAGCTGCTGGCTTAGCCGTCCGCCCCCGCTCTTTCCGGCTTGCGCATCCGCCCCCTCCCTAGATCGCAAGCAGAAGCCCCGGCCCGCAATCGCGAGCCGGGGCTTCGTTTTCGACGGGCGCGCGGCGACGCGACGCCGAACGGGCGGTAACGATGCGCAATCAAGTCGGGCGCGGCGCCGACCGGCAAAGAAAAGGCCGTGCACACTGGGTGCACGGCCTGCGAATTCGTGGAGCGGGTGACGGGAATCGAACCCGCGTCATGAGCTTGGAAGGCTCAGGTTCTACCATTGAACCACACCCGCGTTTTGCGCGGCGACTATTGTACCGCAAGTTCGCCCGATGCGAGCGAAATTATCCGAGAAGAACCACGAGGTGCCCATGACCTCCCCTTTGGACGACTACAACCGCAAGCGCAACTTCGACCGGACGGCCGAGCCGCCCGGCACCGCAGCGCCGCGCGACGACGGCACCGCCGGCGGGCGCGACGGGCGTTTGCGCTTCGCGGTGCAGCACCATCTGGCCTCGCGCGACCACTACGACCTGCGCCTCGAATGGAACGGGACGCTGCTGAGCTGGGCCGTTCCCAAAGGTCCTTCGTACAACCCCCGCGATAAGAGGCTGGCCGTTCGCGTGGAGGACCATCCGCTGGACTACCGCACCTTCGAGGGCACCATCCCGCAGGGAGAATACGGCGGCGGCACCGTCATGCTGTGGGACGAAGGCTGGTGGGAGCCGCTCGTGGACGTGGAGCGGGGGTTGCGCGAGGGCGACCTGAAATTCGTGCTGCACGGGCATCGCCTGAAAGGGGCCTGAGTGCTCGTGCATATGAAGCCGAAGAAGGGCGAGCGCGACGTGAACTGGCTGCTCATCAAAGAGAAGGACGACTACGTGCAGGACGAGGCGGGCATCGCGAGTTTCGACACGTCCGAGCAAACCGGGCGCACCATGGACGAGATCGCGCGCGGGGAAGACGAGGCGTTCGCCGCGAACCCCTTCGATCACGTGGACGTCGAGCTGGCCAAGCTGGTGAGCACGGCGCCGCCCGGCGACGGCTGGCTGTTCGAGGTGAAGTACGACGGCTACCGCATCGTCGCGTACGTCGAAGGCGGGCGGGCGCGCCTCGTCACGCGCAACGGCAACGACTACACCGACCGCTTCCCCGCCATCGCGCGCTCCTTGGAAGACTGGGCGGCGGGACGCGCGATGGTGCTCGACGGCGAGCTCGTGGTAACCGACGAGGCCGGAAAAACCGATTTCCAGGCGCTGCAGAACTTCCTGCGCGACCCTTCGGGCAAGCATCCCGCCTACGTGGCGTTCGACCTGATGGCGTTCGAAGGAGACGATATGCGCGACCGGCCGCTCGCCGAGCGCAAGGAGCTGCTGGAGTCGCTGATGAGCGACGCGCCCGACGACCTGCGCTACAGCGTGCACGTGCGCGGCAACGGCGCGGACAGCTTCCGCGCCGCCTGCGAGCAGCATCTCGAAGGCGTGGTGGGCAAGCGGGCCGATTCGCCGTACCGCGGCGTTCGCAACGGAGACTGGATCAAACTGAAATGCGGAAACGAGCAGGAGTTCGTCGTCGGAGGATACACGCAGTCCGCCAAGCGCGTGCGCGGGATCAGCTCGCTCTTGCTGGGGCAGTACGAGGGCGGCCGGCTCGCGTACGTCGGACGCGTGGGCTCGGGATTGAGCGAAGCGGCCTCACGCGAGCTGATGGCCGCGTTCGAAGGCCTCGAGCGACCGGACGCGCCTTTCGCCGACGCGCCGAAGCCGCGCTCGGGCGAGCGCGTCGTATGGCTGGATCCTCAGGTGATCGTGCAGGTGAAGTTCGCCGAGTGGACCGAGGACGGCCTGCTGCGACACCCCAGCTACCAGGGCATCCGCACCGACAAAGACCCACACGACTTGCAACGGGAACCCGCATCGGAACCTGACGAGCAAACCCCCGACCGATTGGAGCGCCCCATGAATTCCGACAACGAGAAGAACGGCGAGCTGCGCATCGACGGCGTTCGCATCACGAACCCCGGAAAGCTGTTGTTCGAAGACCCACCCATCACGAAGGAGGACGTGGTGCGCTACTACGCCAGCATGGCCGACCGCATGCTGCCCTACGCGTCCGGCCGCATCCTCAGCATCGTGCGATGCCCGCGCGGCGCGGATTCGGCCTGCTTCTTCAAGAAGCATCCCGGGCCTTCCACCCCGGGCGTGCGCACCGTGGACATCCCCACGAGCAGCGGCGACGAGGAGCCGTACTTCTACGTGGAGGATGCCGTCGGGCTCGTGTCGGAAGCGCAGATGGACACGTTGGAGTTCCATCTCTGGGGCAGCCGGGTGGACACGCTCGAACAGCCCGACATGATGGTGTTCGACCTCGACCCCGACAAGGGGCTCGGCCTCGAGCAGGTGCGGCGCGGCGTGCGCGACCTGAAGGGCATCCTCGACGAGCTGGGGCTGAAGTCGTTTCTCAAGACGAGCGGCGGCAAGGGCTACCATGTGGTGCTGCCGTTTCAGCCGGCAGCTTCCTGGGACGCGTTCCACGACTTCGCGCGGCGCATCGCCCAGGTGATGGCCGAGAAGTGGCCCGACCGCTACACGAGCAACGTGCGCCTGGCGAAGCGCACCGGCAAGGTGTTCATCGACTGGATGCGCAACGGGCGCGGCGCCACGAGCATCGCCCCGTACTCCCTGCGCGCCCGCAGCGGCGCGCGCGTGTCGATGCCGCTCAGCTGGGAAGAGCTGGACGAGGCGGCGCCCGACGCCTTCACGATGGACGACGCGCTCGCGCGCATCGAGGGCGACGACCCGTGGGACGGCTACTTCGACGTCGACCAGGCGCTCGAGTAGCGAGGGGCTACACGCGCAGCGAGCCGCTGGAAAAGCCGTTATCGAACGGGCACCAAGCTACATCGACCCGAGGCTCCATTCGAGGCTGCCGAGTACCCATGCGATGCCTTACCGAACCCGTCTGCGTTTTCCATCCATTCTCATCAGTCAAGCGAAGTTCTTCTAAGTGCCCTTATTTGTTCTAGAGTGTAAGGTTTCCCCGCTTTTCTATGCACCATTTTGTGACAGTTGGGACATAGCGGGACAAGATCCTTAATCGGATCTATCTCGCGTTCCCCTTTCGATAGGCTCAATGGTTCGAGATGATGCACCTCGATTACTCCCGAGAATTCTTCCCCGAACTCCTTGCCAAAGTCTATGCCACAAATTGAGCATTTGCATCCATAGTGTCGCAAGCACGCTCTTCGCGCTTGCGGTGATCTTTCGTAAGCTACGGATCTCCTCTCCACCATCCTCCCTTCGCGATGGCGAACCCCTTTGTCGTAGTCTTCGATCTCATCCTCGATGCGTTCGACCTGCCTCTTTTTGGAGACATTCCTACCGCATGCGCTGCCACTTACCTTCGCCTCCCGCAAGATTGCACGCACGCCCATTTCAGCCGCCACTGCCTCAAAACGAGAAACATCATCGACGCCCGCTCGAAGGTAATAACATGGACGATAAGAATCGAGATAGTACAGCAAATTGCAGAGCGCTAATTCCACAAATCTCGAAGCATTTAGTCTGGAAGTCGCATTTACAAGCCCTTTCGAATAGAACCCCTTTGGAAACAACCATTTCGAGCTGTGATACCAAGGCAAAGAGTAGCTCAACCGGTCCGACTCGCTCCTATGGCACTCTTCTATTTTTTGAAGAAACCGGTAGTTCCATCCTCGCCAATGCTCGGGCAGCTTGCCCAAAAACTGCTCCGCAGTGGCGATCAGCGCAATAGAAGCGAATGCTTTTTCGTCTAGATTGTTCTCCATAAGCAAATTCAAAGTTTCCAAAGAAGCCTTGGGTGCTTGCGCAACATGGGCAGTATATTTCCCAAAGCTATAACTGATCGTACGCTTTTTGGGTTTTACGGGTTCTGCCAATTTGGCCACAGGAAGCCAATCGAAGCCCTGACAAGGCTCTACCCCCTCCTCCGCAAACGACTCCAAAATGACAATCTCTTTGAATGAAAGATCTGCTCCCTTTTCATAAGACGACTCATTCCAAAGATCGATCAAATTCGACCAAGATAGTTCGAAAGATGACGACTGCTGCATTCTTGGCTCCTTTTCCTCTCCGTGAAGTATTATAAAGACAGTCAGAGACAATGTTTCGTTTGAGAGGGTAACCATGTACTATGTCGCGCTGTTTGAGCACACCGAATATGGCAATGCTTTATCCGACGAAAAAGAAGCTCGCGATGATGGAGTTGCCATCTTTCAAGCAATCGTCAAGGCGAAAGACATAGATACTGCCGAGAAGAAGTTTCGGGAAATGCTGTTGCAGCTGCGCAATAACTCCGATATCTTTTACGATGTCGATGAGATATTCCTTCACTCAATCGCCGAGATAGGCTCCTTCCCTAACCATGCGATCCCTCTTCAATGGATAAGCTTTCGCCTTTTCGGGAGCAATCATGCTTCATTATCTACCATCTTGAGCGACGAAAATAATTCATGTATCAATTATTACGACTTCGAAAGCGACGAAGATGACGATCAGCCTGATTTAGTAAAGCCCTTTATTGATTTCGAGAAAGAAAGACGACCCAACGACCCTTTGTACAAAAGCTTATTGCGACGAAAAAACCGCGGTGAGGAACTAAGCCTAGCCGACCTTTCCGACGGTGACCTTTACACGCTTTTCGTCATCGAAGATCATCTCAATAGCGAGATCGCTTCCTTGTTCAATGCAAATCCATCCACCGTAGCATCAAGACGAAAAAGAATCGGTGCAACCATGGACGAGGCTGTAGAACACAAAATGCTGAACGATCCCGATTTTATTGAATACGCCACGAAGCTAATAGAAAACATAAACGAATAGCACTGAAGGCGATACAGACGGGCATTCGCCGAAGATTGCGGATTACCCCCCCCCGAGGCACTTAAGGTGGCAGGATTCCAACCACCTTAATACGTCTTTCGCCCTCGACATGATTGATTGATAGTGAATTTTATAAAACTTGTAGAATTTACTACCACATGCTACCATCAACCATATGGAAGACTTCGTCAACATACTCGAACGAGCCTTCGGCTCGGGCCGCCCTATCCTCCTCGACGAGATACGGGGAGCATTCCCCGGCATGTCCGAGGCAACGCTCTACCGCCGCCTCCGCAACGCCGTGGCCTCTTCGAGGCTGGCAAAGCCCCGCAAGGGCGTCTATTACATCCCCATTGAAACGCGATTCGGCCCGTCTACGCTTAGCGATGCGAAGATACTCGAAAAGAAGTACCTGACGGACGGCTGCGAAGTATACGGCTATGTCACCGGTCTGGCCCTCGAAAACCAGATCGGCATCTCGAACCAGGTTCCCGGCACGCTCGAGATCGTCACCAACCGCGAGTCCACCCGATCGCGCAGGATCGAGCCGTACGGAGGCTACCGCGAGATCACCCTGCGCCGTCCCAAGATCCCCGTGAACGCTGGCAACGTCGAGGCGCTGCAGCTGCTCGACATCTTGACCTACGCGCCCGTCAACCGTCTCGCCCCAGACGAGCTCGCACGGCTCAAGGAGTTCGCCTCGAAGGTGGACAGGCAAAAGGTGGTAGAATGCGCGAAACGCTATCCGGGTAAAACAGCCTTGAGGCTCCTCGAAAGCGAGGCGAACGGTGTACTTGCATGAAAACCAGAAAGAATGGGACGAGCTCGTCGCAAGAGCCGCGAAGCGCTACGCTCTCGCTGAAGCGTTCGTCATCAAGGACTACTTCATATTCTTGGCGCTGAAACTCATCACGCAAGAGTATCCGGAGATCGTGTTCAAAGGAGGCACCTGCCTCTCGAAATGCCACAACGCCATCGCGCGGTTCTCGGAAGACGTCGACCTCGGCCTGGAGGTCGAGCACGCGACCGAAGGGCAGCGCAAGCGCATGAAGCTCGCGGTCACGCGCGCTGCAGAAAAGATGGGGCTCGCCGTCTCCAACCTTGACGAAACCCGAAGCCGGCGCGAGTTCAACAAGTACCTCGTACCGCTTCCAACGATCGCTGGCGGATTCGGCAACGACGCTCTGATAATCGAGACGGCGGTCATGACCCCGGCATCCCCGGCGGTCACAAAGGCCGTCGACAGCTACCTGTACCGCCTTTGTATTGACGAAGGCTTTCACGATGTCGTCTCAGAGTACGGACTCGAACCGTTCGAGCTCTTGGCGAACTCCATCGAACGAACCTTCGTCGATAAAATATTCGCACTGTGCGACTACTACCTGGCAGGCCCGATCCCGCCTCGGCAATCGAGGCATATCTACGACCTCAACAAGCTCTCATCCGTCGTGTCCTTCGACGAAACCCTCGCTGTCCTTTTCGATAAGGTGCGCCTGCAGCGCAAGAGTTCGCATGGATGCTTCTCCGCACAAGACGACGTGGATATCCCGTCCGTCCTGGAAGCAATGATAAAAGAAGATGCGTACCGCGACGATTACGAGAACGTAACCGCGCACTTGCTATTCGAAGCCGTACCCTATGAGGCGGCAGCAAGATCTATTCTGTTGATCGCTGAGTTCGCACGTACTATCAGCGTACATTGAGCAACCCAATAATGTAGCCAGAAACGCTTGCGAGATCGACCCGTCACCTTATGCAGCAAATCGATTCCCAGAATCCAACGTTGAGCCGACACATAACCCGCCAGGATCGGTGCAGCGGTATGCCGATATTGGCTTAGCAGCGGATCTTGGAATAAAAGAAAGATGGTCGGGATGACAGGATTCGAACCTGCGACATCCTGCTCCCAAAGCAGGCGCGCTACCAAACTGCGCCACATCCCGACGCAAAACAGCACAAGCCAGTATACCAGAAGTCTCGCGAACGCGAAGCAGGGCGAAAGGCTACTTCTCCAGCTTCGCGCGCAGCTCACGGAGGGCGTTGCCGCGATGGGACACGGCGTTCTTCTCCTCGGGCAAAGCCTCGGCCAGGGTGCGGCCGTCTTCGAACACGTCGGGAAGGAATAGCGGGTCGTACCCGAAGCCGTGATCGCCGCGCTCCTCGCGGCCGATGCGTCCCTCTATCGTGCCGCGCGCGACCGTCTCGGCGCCGTCTTCGTCGATGAACACGAGCGTGCACACGAAGCGACCCGTGCGCTTCTCGTCGGGTACGTCGGCCAATTCAGCAAGCAGCTTGGCGTTGTTCGCCGCGTCGTCGCACGGCTCGCCCGCGTAGCGCGCCGAGTGCACGCCGGGCGCACCGTCCAGCGCGTCCACGGCAAGCCCCGAGTCGTCCGCGAGCACGGCCAAGCCGCCGCTGGCCGCACGAGCGGCCTGCGCCTTGATGCGCGCGTTGCCTTCGAACGTATCGGCGTCCTCGGCCGGGTCGGAGTCCAGCCCCAGCTGGCGCAGCGTGCGGAACTCCCAACCGGGAAACGCAAGCGCCGTGGCTATCTCCTCAGCCTTGTGCGCGTTGTTGCTGGCGATGACGATAGTCTTCATACGGTGAAGCTCCTTCTCCTTGAACGGTTGCGTTACGAGGGGAACGCGACGCGTCCGACCCGGTCGATGTCGGTGCGGAACACGCGCGCGCCGAAGCTGCGGAATTCCTCCACGTCCTCCCCCGTCGTGTAGAAGTCGTAGCTCGGCTCGTGATCTTCCGAGGCCAGCGCGCCGCGGCGCGAAAGGATATGCGCCACGTCGTGAGCCGCCTCCTGCGCCGACGAGATCAGCGTGACCTCGCGTCCCACCACGCCGCCGATAAGCGCCTTGAGCAGCGGGAAGTGCGTGCACCCCAGCACGAGCGTGTCGATGTCGCAGCGGCGCAGCGGCTCAAGGTACTCGCGGGCGATCTCCTGGAACGCGGGACGGATGTACACGGTGGACACGAGGGAGGTGAAATCCTCGATGGGGCCCTCGGCCATGCGCAGGCCCTGCTCGGCTATCTCCACGAAACGCGGCGTGGCCGTGGAGAACACGGTAATGCCGGCGTCGAGGTGGCGGATTGCCTTGGTGTAGGCGTCCGACTCCACCGTGGCCTTCGTGGCGATCACGCCCACGCGGCGGTTCTTCGTGGCATGGGCCGCGGCGCGGGCGCCCGGCTCCACCACGCCGATGACCGGCACGGGAAACGTCCGCTGCGCATGCGCCAGGCCGGCCGCCGTGGCCGTGTTGCACGCGATGACGACGAGCTTCACCCCGCGCTCGACCAGCCACGCGCCGATCTGCTGCACGAAGCCGTCGACCTCGTCCAAGCTGCGCGGCCCGTAGGGGCAGCGTGCCGAATCTCCCAGGTAGACGATGGATTCGCGCGGCAGCTCCTTGGCGATCTCGCGCGCCACGGTAAGGCCGCCGAACCCCGAGTCGAACACGCCGATGGGCGCGTTGTCGAAGCGCGGCGCATCCGCGCCTTCGAGCGGCTCTATCGTTGTCTCGTTGGTATCCATCGCCCCAGTATACCGCAGGGTTCGTTCGTTGTTTGCAATCGATACCGGCCGGTCATAGTTTCTGCTAACCTGGTTCACGAGCGAAAGAAGCAAGACGAGAAACGAGGCGAGGCTCATGAAAGTTCTGCTGGTCAACGGGAGTCCGAACGAGAAGCGCTGCACCTACACCGCGCTGTCCGAAGTAGCCGGCGCGCTGGAAGCGCAAGGCGTCGACACCGAGATCGCCTGGATCGGGCGCGACCCCGTTCGCGGCTGCCTGGGCTGCGGCGGTTGCTCCAAGCGCGGCGACAACCGCTGCATCTTCGACGACGACGTGGCGAACGGGCTCATCGAGAAGGCAGTGGAAGCCGACGGCCTCGTCGTCGGCACGCCGGTGTTCTACGCGGGAGCGAACGGCGCCCTGCTGGCCGTGCTCGACCGCCTGTTCTACGCCGCCTCGGCACGGCTGCGCTTCAAGCCCGCTGCCGCCGTCGCCTCCGCGCGCCGCGCCGGCACTACGCCCGCCATCGACCAGATCAACAAGTATTTCCAGATCAACTGCATGCCGGTGGTATCGTCCAACTACTGGCCCATGGTGCACGGCCGAAGCGTCGAAGACGTACGGCAGGATGCCGAGGGTCTGCAGATCATGCGCGTGCTGGGCACGAACATGGCCTGGATGTTGCAGGCGACGTCCGCTGTGCCTGCGCCGAACGTCGAGCAGAAGATCATGACGAGCTTCATCCGCTAGCGCGAACGCGAGAAAGCCATGTCCAAAGAACACGACCGCAAGACGAACGCCATGCGCGTGCTCGATGCGGCGGGAACGCCGTACGAAGCGCGCTTCTTCGACTGCCCCGAGGCCGTCTCGGGCGTGGAAGTGGCGCGCATACTGGAACTCGATCCGGACACCGTGTTCAAGACGCTGGTCACGCGCGGCAAATCGGGCGAGCATTACGTGTTCATGATCCCCGTAGCCTGCGAGCTGGATCTCAAGAAGGCGGCAAACGTCGTGAACGAAAAAGCCGTGGCGATGATCCGCTCGCGCGAGCTGCTGCCCTTGACCGGCTACGTACACGGGGGCTGCTCGCCTCTCGGCATGAAAAAGGCCTTCCCCACCGCCATCGACGAGACATGCCAGCTGCATGAGCGCATCGCATTCTCGGGCGGCCGCATCGGATGCCAGATCGAGATGACGCCTGACGACCTGGCGCGCGCGGTGCCCCTCGCCGTGGCCGATCTCACCGTGGTGTGAAAACGCCTGAACGCTAATCATTCCTATTCGCGACGAAAAACGGGCCCGCTCGATGCGGGCCCGTTGCGTAGGATCGGAGCGCTGCTTTACCAGTGCGACACAACCGTGTCGCCCGACGACAGCATGCCGTAGAGCTCGGCTGCCTTCGACGGCGGCAGGTTCACGCAGCCATGGCTGCCTACGCCGTCGGCGTACAGCGTTCCGCCAAACGCAGGCTGCCAATCGGCGTCGTGGAACCCAATGTAGTTGCCAACGAACGGCATCCAGTACTGCACCTCGGTCTCGTAGATCTTCTCGTTGCCGTTGTAGCCGATTAACTTCGACGGACTCTGCTTGGCGTTCACCATGTAGACGCCCGTCGGCGTGTCGTGCTCGCCGTCAGGCTTGCCGGTGATGATGTCGGACTCCCAGATAACGGCACCCGACGCGTCGTACAAGCGCGCATGCTGCTCGGACAGGTCGACGTCCATGTAACGAGCGCCCCAATCCCGGCTGCCCGCGCCGTTGTACGCGTCGCCCGTCTGCGTGCACGGGATGTCCACCGTGTTCGCGGCGCCGTTCGCCACGCCGTCCTTCACCAAGGCGAGCAGGGCGTCCTTGTCCACTTCCCACCCGTACGTGCCGCCGGCCACCGTGACCACCTTGCCGTCAGACCGTGTGTAGGTGCGCTGCGTGCCGACGGTGTTGCAGGCGGCCGCCAGCTCGTCGACCCAAGCCGTCAGCGCGCCTTCATCGAGCGTGACCGCCAGCTCGTCGTCGAGCGAAACCCATTGGGAGATCAGGCTCGCGTCCACGGTTCCGGCGACTGTACCGGCCATGAGCAGCTCAAGATCGGCTTTGATCATGGTGTTCGCCGAGTCAGCTGCAGAAGTGAGCTTCGGATCGGTGGACAGCACCGTCGGCTTCAGCAGCTGTTCGGAAGTGAGCTTCACGTGCGGATCGAGATCGGCCACCGCTTCATCGGCGGCTTTGATCACCGCGTCGGCATCGAGCGCCGTGCCCACGGCTTCGGGCTTGATGACGAAGGAGGCCTGCGCATCGTCGAAGCCGATCGTCGCGTTCACAGGCTGCGCAGCTCCTTCGTTGAACGCTGCGACCGCAGAACGGATTACGTCTTCCAGACCGGTGCCGTTGTACGTGGCCACGAGCTTGGCCGTCTCGTCGTGGTCTTTCTGCAGTTCGAACGGCCATGCCCACGGGTTCATGTCGGAAAGCATGTCGCGTACTACCTTGCCCTCGTCGATGGACAGGCCCGCATCGCTGGCCGTGAGCTTGAGCGAGAATCCCTGGCCGTCGATGGACAAGGCATAGTCCTTGATGGAATCGACCAGCACTTTCTCGGCATCTCCCGCGCTCATGAGCGACACGTTGATGTCGCCGATGTTCGAATTCGGCATGAAGCGGTCGGTGAAGTACAACGCTACGCCCGCATACGCGATCAGAAGCAGTGCAATGATCGCGCCGAACGTTATGCCGAGGATCTTCAAGGGCTTGCGCTTGCGCTCGACGGCGAACGCCTGAGCCGTATCGACCGGGCGCATGGGATCGAGCGGCTTGAACACCTGGTCGGTTGCATAGCGCATCGGAGGCTCCTGCCCCGAGGCGGGTCGCGACGGCGAAGCGGTCGGCGGCATGGCGGCCGTAGGCTGCACGGGAGGGACGACGGGTTTCGGTCGCGTTTGCGGAAGAGGCCCGCTGCTCGCGCCATCGTTGCGATGAGCGCCGGCGGCGTGACGACCGCGCGACGGCTTGTCAGACTTGTTTTCGCTCATAATCACTCTCAAACGTCTCGGTCTTCCGTCCATTGTAGCAAGTCGGGGGTAATTCTCCTGTAACAAAACGGTTCGCTTTCCGACCGGGCTGCGATTGTCACAATTTCGACATGGGGCGTGCACGAGGCGTCCGCAAGCTCCACCGCGATGCCGCAGCCATCGCTTCGTTCACGGCCTCACGATCATCCTTGACAAACGCCGGCCTGCGGATAGAATAGATGTTCGCGGCAAAGCCGCGGGAACATTGACAAGGTGGGCCTTCGACCCCGCACTTCTTCTGGGGGCGACTGGTTTCGACATGGTACGTTTGAAATGAGGAGCAGGTCGTGGTCTCCTCGCCACGTTAAACAGGGGTACCGTCAATTTAATTGGCAAGAACAACACTCAGAGCGCTCCGGCGCTCGCCATGGCTGCTTAATAGCGCCTGGCTGTCGGCCTTGGGACTTCCCCGCCCCTCGGTCCGGCATCAACCTAGGGGAATGCGCTTGAGCACGTAGCCGGTATGGCTCAGGCAAAGATCGAACCGGCTAGGGTGCGTCTCGCTTGTCCGCGGGCCGGCCGCATCCGAATCCCGACCACGGACTAAGCTTGTAGAGCCTCATGGAGAAGGTAGTATGGACCGGAGTTCGATTCTCCGCGCCTCCACCACTGACGACAGGAGCCCCGTCGGCGCGCAGCCGGCGGGGCTCCTTTGCGTTTCCTAGGCTGCGTCAGGCTACTTCTTCAAAAAAGACGTGAAGTCGAGCGCGCTCTTGATGTCGTCGAAGGCGCCCTTGAGCTCGGCCGCCACGGCGATGCCGTCCTTGTAGATGGCGTTCATATCGTTCGTGGCCTCGGCCACACCTTCCTTCGTGATGCCCAGATCGTAGGGGTTGTCCTCTTCTTCGGCTTCTTCCTCGTCCTCTTCGACGTAGTAGTACTCCGCCTCTTCGCCGTCCTCCATGAGCACGAAGCCGATGACGTCGCCGTCCTCGTCCTCGATGTAGCGCACGATGTCGTCATCGTCGAGCTCGAGCTCCACCAGTTCGTAGCCGTCGTCCTCGGCGCTCGGCTCGATGATGACCACGTCCTGCACGTCGTCGTCTTGGCCGTCCTCCAGCTCTTCGAGGGCGTTCGCCTCGTCGACCTCAGGCACGGAGCCGGCGGTCGCGTCGCCGTCCTCGTTCAGCGCATCGGCATCGTAGCTGTCGAGCGAGCCGTTCTCGTAGAGCTGCGCCTCCTCGTCGGCCTCGTCGCCGTCGACGATATGGAAGCCCTCCTCGGACAGGTCGATGCCCGCCGCCTGCGACGCGACGGCCGCCAGGCCCCCGTCCTCGCCGTCGAGCGACGTCTCGCCCTCTCCGTCGGGGCCTTCCTCGGCGAAGAAGCCCTCGTAGGCTTCCTCGAGGTCGGTCTCGTCGTCGGAAGGATCGAACTCCTCGTCGTTTTGGAACTCTTCGACGTCCTCGAGTTCGGTCTCCTGGTCGATCTGCTCGGCTTCCGTCTCGGCGCCGTCCTCGATGGTTTCCAGTTCCTCGTCCAAGCCCATGATGGCCTCCTTCGCGTGGTTCGCACGTCGGCGCAAAGCGCGGCGTGGTTCGTCGTTGCAGCTTAGTAGCGGCTGCGTTCCTTCAGCGCGCGCTCCACCTCGCGGCGGGAATCGCGCGCCGCCATGGTAGCGCGCTTGTCGTAGAGCTTCTTGCCGCGCGCCACGGCCAGCTCCACCTTCACGAGCGAGTTGTCCTTGAAGTACATCTTCACGGGCACGAGCGCCATGCCCTTCTCCTTGACCTGCTCCTGCAGCTGGCGGATCTGCTTCTTGTGCAGCAGCAGCTTGCGCTTGCGGTCGGGATCGGGATTGGCGATGTTGCCGTTGAGGTACGGCGGGATGTGCACGTTGTGCAGCCACACCTCGCCGTCTCGGATGAGTGCGAAGCAGTCGGTGAGCTGGCAGTGGTTGTCGCGCAGCGAGCGCACCTCGGTGCCCGTCAGCTCGATGCCCGCCTCCAGCGTCTCGAGGATCTCGTACTCGTGGAACGCCTTCTTGTTCTTGGCGATGGTCTTCTCTTCGCGTTTCACGGCCGTACCTACTCCACGCCCGTCTCGTCGAACTGCATCTGCGCAGCGGACTCGGCGCCAGCGCCGTCGCCCTCGGTCACCGCGTCGCCCATGCCCGGCACGAAGCAGGCGTCCTCGTCCAGGTCGCGCGCGAAACGGGCGAGCAGCTTCACCGTTGCGTCGAGGTCGTCGAGGCTGACCACCTCGGTGGGCGTATGCATGTAGCGCAGGGGCACCGACACGAGGCCGGTGGGGACGCCTCCGCGGGAGATCTGGATGGAACGGGCGTCGGTGCCGGTGACGCCGGGCTCGGCCTCGATCTGGTACGGCAGACCCTCGGCCTCGGCCGCCGCCACGAGGCGCTCGAACACAGCCGGGTTGATGTTGGGGCCGCGCGCGATAACGGGACCCTCGCCGCAGACGATCTTTCCGTACTTCGTCTTGTCGATGCCGGGATAGTCGGTGGCGTGCGTCACGTCGAACGCGATGGCCACATCGGGGTCTAGGCCGTACGCGGACGTAATGGCGCCACGCGTGCCGATCTCCTCCTGAACGGTGGCGGCCACGATGAAGTCGCCGGGCGCGCGGCCCTCCTTAGCGAGCGTCTCCAGCACGCGCACGGCGACCCACACGCCCGCCTTGTCGTCGAAGGCGCGCGAGACAGCCATGTTCTTGCCGAAGCGCTCGAAGCCCACGCCGAAGGTGATGACGTCGCCCACCATGACGAGCTTCTTCACACGCTTCGCCGGCATGCCGAGGTCGATGACCAGCTTGTCGATGGGCGTGACGTTCTTGCGCTCGTCGGGCTCGATGAGGTGGATGGGCTTGCGGCCCACCACGCCGCGCAGCGGCTCGAAGGAGTTCGACGCGTGCACGTCCACGCGCATGCCCGGGAGGATGGCCGCGTCCACGCCGCCGACGGACGACACGGACAGGAAGCCCTCGTCGGAGATGTACGTGACCATGAGGCCGATCTCGTCCATGTGGGCCGACAGCATGAGCGACGGGGCCACGCCCGTGCCCGACAGGCGGGCATGGACCGAGCCCATGACGTCGGTCTGGATCTCGTCGGCCGTGCCGGCCAGGCGCTCGCGCACCAGTTCGGCCACGGCGATCTCGGTGCCGGTGGCCGACGGGGTCTCGAGCAGTTGCTTGAGGAATTTCACCTGCTTGTTCTTCATAAATGCTCCCTGTTCTGGGCGAGGCCGCGCGCAGGCGCGGCGCGTTCGTTCGGTATGGGAACCAGTATAGCCCTTGCATCGTCCGAGCAGCCACCTCATCGCGGTGATGAAGCGAGGCCGTCACCGGAGTACCATGAAGCGTCCGGCGCCGACGGCGGGCGTTGCGGGCCTACCAGTACTCTTTCTTCTTCGCGCGCTTGCGCTCGGGCTTCGGCGGGCGGAAGTCCAGCGCCAGTTGGCCGTCCTGCGAGGCGACGGACGCTTTCTTCCGCTCCACGCTGTCGATGGTCCACGACACGGCGTCCTTGCCGTACAGCTCCAGCATCTTGAGGCGCGCGTCGCGCAGGTTCCCCTTCGTGTTGGCGCGCGAGTCGCTTTCGAACTCGAAGAGCCCCGTGCCTCGCACGTCAGCAGCCGCGGGAGAGATGTAATGGGCGATGTAGGTCTGCATATCCTTCCTTCGACGGTCGTGGTTTTCGCACTGTTCGCATGATACCCCAAGGCGACGGCCGCCGCTGCGCAACGCGCGAGAAAAAGGCGCGTTCACGGCCGCCTGACGGCAGCGAAACAAGGGCGCAACCGCTTCGGGGAAGCGGCGGCGCCTTCCCTACAATGGCAGAAAAGACAGCAAAGGTGGACTTCCATGCCAAACACTCACAGCACCGCGGCGACCCTTCTGCGCGACACGCCGCTCCCCTTACCCCTCGCGCGCATCGACCGCCCCCGGGAAGAGAGCGCGGCAGCTCGGCGCGCGCAGCATGACGCGCGCAGCGTCGTCGCGCCCGAGGCCGGGCGGCTGATCATCGTGTCGAACCGGCTGCCCTACCGTTTCGAAGACGACGGCGAAGGCGGCTTCGAGCTCGAGCGCAGCGTGGGCGGCCTGGCCACGGGCCTGGGCCCCTTGCACGAGCAGGACGGCAACCTCTGGATCGGCTGGGCCGACGCGGATGCGGGCATGGACGACGACGAGCGCGCCCGGCTGGCCGCGGCGTTCGACGAGCGCGATTGCCGCGCGGTGTTCTTGGACGACCGCGACGCCGAAGCCTACTACGAGGGCTTCTCCAACTCGGCCATCTGGCCGCTGTTCCACGGGTTCCCCCAGTTCACCCGCTTCGACGAGGAAGAATGGGAGGCATACCGGCGCGTGAACGAACGGTTCTGCGAGGCAGCACTGGCAGAAGCGCGCCCGGGCGACACGCTGTGGATCCAGGACTACCACCTCATGCTGCTGCCGTCGATGCTGCGAGAGGCACTGCCGGATGCGTCCATCGGGTTCTTCCTGCACATCCCCTTCCCCGACTACGAGACGTTCCGCACGCTGCCGTGGCGCGACGAGATCGTCCGCGGCGTGCTGGGAGCCGACCTCATCGGCTTCCATGCCTACGACTACGTGCGCCATTTCCTGTCCAGCTGCCGGCGCGTGGCGGGCATCGAGAACACGAGCGGCACGCTCACGGTTGACGGACGCGTGGTGCAGGTGGACGCCTTCCCGCTCGGCATCGACTACGCGCGCTTCCGCGACGCCGCACGCACACCGGAAGTGCAAGCAGCAGTGGAAACGCTCGCGGCCGAGAAGGGACACGAAGGTTGCAAGGTGATGCTGTCGGTGGAACGGCTGGACTACTCGAAGGGCATTCCCGAGCGGCTGGACGCCTTCGACGCGTTCCTCGACAAGCACCCCGAGTGGAAGGGTCGCGTGGTGCTCATGCTGGTCACCGTGCCGTCGCGCGAGAACGTGGCGTCGTACCGCGCGCTCAAGAAGCGCATCGACGAGCTGGTGGGCCAGGTGAACGGCAAACACTCAACGATGGACTGGACGCCTGTGGACTACTACTACCGCTCGTTGCCGTTCGAGCAGCTGGTCAGCCTGTACGCCGCGAGCGACGTGATGCTGGTCACCCCGCTGCGCGACGGCATGAACCTCGTATGCAAGGAGTACCTGGCCTGCCACGACGGCGACGGAGGCGTGCTGGTGCTGTCGGAGATGGCCGGCGCGTCCTACGAGCTGCACGAGGCTCTGTGCGTGAACCCGTTCGACCGCGCGGGCATCGCCCGTGCCATGCAGGAGGCGCTCACCATGCCACCCGACGAGCAGCGCAAGCGCAACGCACCCATGCAACAGCGCCTGGCACGCTACACGTCGAAGAAGTGGGCGCGCGAGTTCCTCGATGCCGTGGCCGACGTGAAGCGCCGCCAGGCGGGCATGAGCGCGCATCTGCTGGGCCCCACGTCGGCCGGCCGGCTGCTGGAGGCGTACCGCCGCGCGGATCGGCGCGCGCTGCTGCTGGACTACGACGGCACGCTCATGCCCTTCTCGGACGACCCCGCGCGCGTCGCGCCCGACGAACGGCTGCTGGACGTGCTGGCGCGCCTGGGCGGCAGCGCGGACAACGACGTGGTGGTGGTGTCGGGGCGCGACCACGCCACGCTCGAGGCATGGCTGGGCCGGCTGCCCGTCGACCTCGTGGCCGAGCACGGCGTTTGGTTCGCCGCGCAAGCGGACGGAGGCACGGCGAGCGGGCGGGCATGGACGCTGCAGGAACCGCTCGACAACAGCTGGAAGGACGCCATCCGCCCCGTGCTGGCCGACTTCGTCGACCGCACGCCCGGATCGCTGCTGGAAGAGAAGGACTACTCGCTGGTGTGGCATTACCGCATGTGCAGCCAAGAGCTGGCCGAACGGCGCGTCATCGAGATCAGATGCGCACTGGGAGACGGCCTGGCCGACCGCGGCATCGCGCTCATGGACGGCAATAAGGTGATCGAGGTGAAGCCGCGCGGCGTCGACAAGGGGCACGCGGCCCACCGCTGGTTCCGCGACCCCGCCTACGGCTTCTTGCTGGCGGCCGGCGACGACCGCACCGACGAGGACGTGTTCGAAGCCGCGCCCGACGACGCGTGGACCGTCAAGATAGGCGGCGGCCCCACCCGCGCCCGCTTCGCGCTCAAGAACAGCGCCGAGATGCGCCAGCTGCTGGAAGCGATGGCCGAAGCCGAGCCGGTCCGCTAGAACGCGCAAGAGGAGCCGCGAAGCGGGCCGACGGCCGTCGTTTCCGCCTCGACGGACGCATCGTCGCCGGTCAAAAACGCGAGCACGCGGCTCAACAGCGCTTCCAGATCGTCTTCGGAAAGCGTGCGGGAGAAGCCGCTATCGACGAGGTTCTCGAAGGCGGCGGCGTTGCGATAGCGGATGCCGTCGAGGAAGAACGCCTTGCGCCGGTCGGCACGGTCGCGCAACACGACGACGGTCTGCGACGGCAGCGCCTCGTAGGCGCGCTCGTCGAGCCCGAGCTTCTTCCCGTACCAGTCGGGCACGTTGCGCACGCCCTCGTCGGCGAAGAACGCGCGGATCTCCCCGCACCCCGCCAACGGGTACGGCGGCAGGTCGTAGCCCCGATGGCGCGCGTACGCGAATATGTAGCGGGACGCATCGCCCACCTGGGCGCGGTCGCCCAGCACGAACGACAGCAGCTCGAGCGCCCGATGAGGCCGCCACCGGTCGCCTTCGAGCTCCAACAAGCGCGCGATCCGGGAAACGACGTCGTCGCCGGCGCTTCGCAGGCTCATCGCGCCTCCCCTCCGACATCAACACCTTCCGTGTCTTCGCGCACACCCGCCGCGGGCATGAGGTCGCTCAGAACCTGCTCGAACGGCTCGCGCGCGGCACGGCGCACGAGCCGTTCTTTCTGACGGCGCGTGAGGCGCTTGAAGCGGTACTCGGCGCTCATGGCCTCGTGCTTCGTCGCGTAAGCCGCCTGCGCGAGCAGGCGCACGGGAAGGCGGCTGCGCGTGTACTTCGCGCCCGCGCCGGCGTTATGCGCGCGCACGCGTTCGGCGACGTCCACGGTGTAGCCCGTGTACCATGTGCCGTCGGCGCATTCGAGCACGTACAGGTAGAACGACGGATCGTTTTCTGCCCGGGGATCCATGCGCGCTACACGAGCACCTTGACGACGATCTTGCGCACGCAGCATGGGGCGTCGAGCGCGCATCCCGGCTTGTGGGCGTCTTCGGGTGCGAGCACGGCCACGTCGCCCGCACGCAGCACGATGGAGCTGGGACGCTCGGGTGTGCAGTACAGCCCGAAATCGGCGTCTTCGTCAAAGGGCTGTACTTTCGCGAGGCCTTCGAGCGGCGCATACTGCATGACCTCCTCGCCCGACACGACGAACTGCACGTCGTAGTAGCGGCGGTGCGCCTCCAGCTGCTTCTCCTCGGCGGGAACCGTGTCGTATTCCTGCACGTTGGCGAACACGGCGTCCCCGTCGATGTCGACGCGGCCGAGCGGGAGCGACCCGAGGTCATCCCTGTTCAAAAAAGCATACGCCTTCTGAAAACGCGCGGCGAGGTAATCGTTGCCAGCGGCATGGTCGAGGGTGGTAACCAGCATGATCGGTCCTTTCGGTACGGGTGCACGGCGCGCAAAGCGACTCGCAGTATACACCCGAGGACGTCAGCGCGGACGCAACAGAACGTTTGCGCATTCCGCTTGAAGTCTAGAAAGGGATCGTGGACGGCAGCTTGAGCAAGGCAGATAATGACCGTATCGACCCTGCGCCGAAGAGACGGCGCCGTTCATCGAAGGAGCGAGGCATGATCAACAAGTTCTGCAAGAAGCCGCTGTGGGAATGCTCGAAAACCCTGTCCGCCGTCGCCCAGGGGCTCGCGCCCGCCGAGACGGTGATCAAGGGCGCGAAGCTCGTGAACGTGTGCACGGCCGAGATCCAGGAGGACGTGGACGTGGCCATCGCCGAGGGCCGCATCGCCTACCTCGGCCGGGCAGACCACTGCATCGGCGAGGACACGCAGGTCATCGATGCGAAGGGGCAGTACATCGCGCCAGGGTTCCTCGACGGGCACATCCACGTGGAATCGTCCATGATGGGCGTGGGCGAATACGCGCGCGCCGTCGTGCCGCACGGCACCACGGGCATCTACATGGACCCGCACGAGATCTGCAACGTGCTAGGCCTCGACGGCGTGAAGGTGATGGAGGAGGACGCGCGGCGCACGCCGCTCAAGACGATGATCACCACCCCGTCGTGCGTGCCCGCCGTGCCCGGCTTCGAGGACACCGGTTCGTCCATCGGCCCGGACGACGTGGCCGAGACGATGGCATGGCCGAGCGTCGTGGGGCTCGGCGAGATGATGAACTTCCCGGGCATCCTAGGAAGCACGGACCACGCGCATGGCGAAGTGGGTGCCACGCTGGAGGCAGGCAAGATCGTGACCGGCCATTACTCCATGCCCGAGACCGACCGGGGCCTGAACGCCTACATCGCCTCGGGCGTGCGCTGCTGCCACGAGTCAACGCGCCCCGAGGACGTGTTGGCGAAGATGCGCCTCGGCATGTACGCCCAGCTGCGCTACGGCTCGGCATGGAAGGACCTGCCGGTGCTGGCCGAAGCCGTGCTGGCGAACGACATCGACACGCGCTTCGCGACGCTGGTCAGCGACGACACGCACCCGCACACGCTGGTGGCCGACGGGCACCTCGACCACATCGTGCGGGTGGCCGTCGGGCTGGGGATCGACGCGGTGACCGCCATCCAGATGGTCACCATCAACTGCGCTCAGTGCTTCCAGATGGACCACGACCTGGGCTCCATCGCGCCGGGCAAGTGCGCCGACATCGTGTTCTTGGACGATCTGGAGGACCTGAGGGTCACCCGCGTGCTGATCGACGGCGACGTGGTGGCGGAAGACGGCCGCGCCCTGTTCGACCTGCCGCCGTTCCAATTCCCCGACTGGGTTACGCACTCGATGCACCTGGGTCGCGAGCTGACGCCCGCATCGTTCGAGGTGCCCGCACCCGAAGGCGTTGCCGACGGAACCGTGCGGGTGCGCGCGATCGAGATCATCCCCGCCAAGGTCGGCACGTTCGAGGCGCATGTGGACCTGCCGGTCGTGGACGGGCGGCTTGAGTCCGACCTTCAGCAGGACGTGCTGAAGACGTTCGTGTTCGAACGCCATCACGAGACGGGCACGTGCGGCTGCGGCTTCGTGAAGGGCTTCGGCATCAAGCGCGGCGCGATGGCGTCCACCGTGGCGCACGACGCGCACAATTTGCTGGTGGTGGGCACGAACGACGAGGACATGGCCCTGGCCGCGAACACGCTGGCCGCCTGCGGCGGCGGCATGGCGGTGGTCGCCGACGGGGAGATCCTGGGGTTGGTGGAGCTTCCTATCGCCGGTTTGATGGACTCGCTCGACGCCGTAACGATGAGCGAGAAGGTACATGCTTTGGAGGGCGCATGGGCCGAGATCGGCTGCACCATGCCGTCGCCGTTCATGACGATGGCCCTGATCCCGCTAGCATGCCTGCCCGAACTGCGCCTGACGAACCGCGGCCTGGTTGACTGCACGACGTTTGAGTTCGTTGATTTGGTGGTGGAGTAGCGATCCGAAGGACGTCTGCGCCTTTCGCAACTCGGCGCAGACGTCCGACGAGCAAAACTCGGAATCAGCGAATCAATCCGCGTTCTCGATAGGAAGCGACGGCAAGGATCGGTCGCCCCTTCGTTAGGGAGCGACAGAACCTGCCGAAACGCTGCTCGATTTCAACCCGGATACCCTGCTTCTACCCGCGCGCCCGCGAGTGGTACGACCGACCACGCCTCGGCCGTACCACGACAGCTGCGCGCGACTTCAACCCGCGCGCCCGCAAGCTGAACGATGACGTGTCAGCGTTCAGCTTGCCAGCCAACCCGAACAGTTTCAACCCGCACTCCCATGCGGGGAGTGACCCGCGCGTTCTCGAGCACGGAGTACACCGCGGTGCCATTTCACCCCGCACTCCCCATGCGGGAAGTGATCTACATCCGTTTCAACGAATCGCGTATATTCCTCATTTCAACCCGCACTCCCCATGCGGGAAGTGACCCCGTGAATGCATAGGACGCCATGGCATCGTAGATTTCAACCCGCACTCCCCATGCGGGGAGTAACTGGCCGAGGCCAACGACAAGGCCGTCAACGCCTACCTGATTTCAACCCGCACTCCCCATGCGGGGAGTGACCGCCTACATGGGTTCGCGCCTTTTCCCCGACATATTTCAACCCGCACTCCCCGTGCGGGGAGTGACCAGGTACTCGACGTTCTGGGTGATCGCGGTGGGATTTCAACCCGCACTCCCCATGCGGGGAGTGACGTTTGCAGCCTTGACGCTTTCGTTCACGTCAGTGCCATTTCAACCCGCACTCCCCATGCGGGGAGTGACTAACGGCATCACGGTCGGCACGCCGGTGCAGCTTTTCATTTCAACCCGCACTCCCCATGCGGGGAGTGACTTGAGCCAGCCGAGACCCTGCGAGAGGCTGCCAATTTCAACCCGCACTCCCCATGCGGGGAGTGACGGTTATCAAAATGCGTCTGTTCAAGTTCGTTTAATTTCAACCCGCACTCCCCATGCGGGGAGTGACCAGCTCGACGAACGCGACGAGCGAAAAGAGGCTATTTCAACCCGCACTCCCCATGCGGGGAGTGACACGGCCTCAGCTCCTCGGTACTGTAAACATAGTAATTTCAACCCGCACTCCCCATGCGGGGAGTGACGCGGCGCTGACTTTTCTTTGGGTCGTCAGCCCATTTCAACCCGCACTCCCCATGCGGGGAGTGACCAATTTCGGAACAAAAAATCGTCTAGTAGCATATTTCAACCCGCACTCCCCATGCGGGGAGTGACGCTTCGACCTGTCCGAGTTCACCAAGGCCGACATATTTCAACCCGCACTCCCCATGCGGGGAGTGACGGGGCCGACAGGGCCGACCGGGCCGACAGGGCCTATTTCAACCCGCACTCCCCATGCGGGGAGTGACGCTGAATGGCGTTCGCCGGCGTATTCGTCGGCTTATTTCAACCCGCACTCCCCATGCGGGGAGTGACGCGTGCGCCATCGACCTGCGAAAAGACATCAACTGATTTCAACCCGCACTCCCCATGCGGGGAGTGACCGAGATTACACCGTCCTTTTTATATGTTTCTCCATTTCAACCCGCACTCCCCATGCGGGGAGTGACCGTCCAGCTTGCTTCCGCCGTCGCGCACGGTTTCATTTCAACCCGCACTCCCCATGCGGGGAGTGACGGTGAGTTCGCCGTTGGCGCGCTTGATCGATTCATTATTTCAACCCGCACTCCCCATGCGGGGAGTGACTCGGCCTGATCCCCTACGTTGTCGTAGCGGATCATTTCAACCCGCACTCCCCATGCGGGGAGTGACCGCGATGGTCGATACCTTGGCCATCGCGTTGTCATTTCAACCCGCACTCCCCATGCGGGGAGTGACGGACGTCAACGGCACCGGCGCGAAGCCCGTATACGTATTTCAACCCGCACTCCCCATGCGGGGAGTGACCGGCGACCGTCAACTACGTCCAAGTACTCGCCATATTTCAACCCGCACTCCCCATGCGGGGAGTGACTGAAGCTCTTGCCCGCTCCCGGCACGCCCAAGATATTTCAACCCGCACTCCCCATGCGGGGAGTGACCTCGCGCGGAGAACCTCGTCCGCTCCATGTGATAATTTCAACCCGCACTCCCCATGCGGGGAGTGACGGCCGCACCATCGACGACGTGAGGGCCGTCGTCGAATTTCAACCCGCACTCCCCATGCGGGGAGTGACTCGAGCGCGCGCTCAAGCTCGATCCGGGCAACGTATTTCAACCCGCACTCCCCATGCGGGGAGTGACCATCGTCACCAACGACGGGTACACAGGCGAGCTCATTTCAACCCGCACTCCCCATGCGGGGAGTGACCCGATGAGGCCGATCGTGTCGGTAACGAACTCATTTCAACCCGCACTCCCCATGCGGGGAGTGACGGTTATCAAAATGCGTCTGTTCAAGTTCGTTTAATTTCAACCCGCACTCCCCATGCGGGGAGTGACCAGCTCGACGAACGCGACGAGCGAAAAGAGGCTATTTCAACCCGCACTCCCCATGCGGGGAGTGACTCGTGGGTGCGGTTGTAGCCGTCCAGCACGTCGGCAAATTTCAACCCGCACTCCCCATGCGGGGAGTGACACGGCCTCAGCTCCTCGGTACTGTAAACATAGTAATTTCAACCCGCACTCCCCATGCGGGGAGTGACGCGGCGCTGACTTTTCTTTGGGTCGTCAGCCCATTTCAACCCGCACTCCCCATGCGGGGAGTGACCCATCATGGGCGCTATCGTCGTGGTCGGCATCGATTTCAACCCGCACTCCCCATGCGGGGAGTGACGCCGAGGTGGCTGCCGCGAGGAACGGCGACAACAAATTTCAACCCGCACTCCCCATGCGGGGAGTGACCGGCCACAGGGTATGCATGCATGAGAGCGTATCCATTTCAACCCGCACTCCCCATGCGGGGAGTGACATAGTATTTGCGGCGCATATAACACACTAAGTAATTTCAACCCGCACTCCCCATGCGGGGAGTGACGCTCTCGCGCGATGATTATGGCGTGACTATGTGATTTCAACCCGCACTCCCCATGCGGGGAGTGACCCGAGTACGCGCGCATCGACGGCTTTTACAAGGTATTTCAACCCGCACTCCCCATGCGGGGAGTGACTCAACAGGTCGTAATTGCGGGCTTTAAGGGCCTATTTCAACCCGCACTCCCCATGCGGGGAGTGACGCGGCCGTCGGATATGAGCATCCTCTCGGTTTTGATTTCAACCCGCACTCCCCATGCGGGGAGTGACGCCTTTTCATGGAATTGGGCGGGCGCAGCACGGATTTCAACCCGCACTCCCCATGCGGGGAGTGACCCAGGACAACTTGCGCAACGCTCTGTATACTGGAATTTCAACCCGCACTCCCCATGCGGGGAGTGACTTCGTGCCGGTTGGAATTGAGATCACCAATGAGATTTCAACCCGCACTCCCCATGCGGGGAGTGACCGGGGCGCGCATCAGCGCCCCGCATACTATGAGATTTCAACCCGCACTCCCCATGCGGGGAGTGACCGATCTTGAAGCGCCCATGAACGGCGACATCTGATTTCAACCCGCACTCCCCATGCGGGGAGTGACGCTGCGCCATCGGATAGACGGCGGGCTGATCGTATTTCAACCCGCACTCCCCATGCGGGGAGTGACCTTACCATCGGAAACACTCAGGCGCAGGTGTCGATTTCAACCCGCACTCCCCATGCGGGGAGTGACCTCCGTGTCATGGATGTACTCCGTTTCGGAGTAATTTCAACCCGCACTCCCCATGCGGGGAGTGACCGCGGTCGGTGTTTATGTACCTGTAATAAAGGGATTTCAACCCGCACTCCCCATGCGGGGAGTGACGCCCCACGAGGTCTTGCAGCCCGTAGTCGTTCAGATTTCAACCCGCACTCCCCATGCGGGGAGTGACTTAGCCTTGGTCATCGGCTCACCTCCTTAACAATTTCAACCCGCACTCCCCATGCGGGGAGTGACCGTGGGCGCTCCCCTCATGGCCGCGAAGTTCAGATTTCAACCCGCACTCCCCATGCGGGGAGTGACTGAGAACATGGGGCTTGACGCGGAGCAGAAGGTATTTCAACCCGCACTCCCCATGCGGGGAGTGACGTTCACGTCGAGCGCGTCGATGTATCCCTTCACATTTCAACCCGCACTCCCCATGCGGGGAGTGACCCCATGTCTCGCCGCCGTCTGCGGACTGCGTGATATTTCAACCCGCACTCCCCATGCGGGGAGTGACACGGGAGGATGGGCTACAAGCTGCGATGGGAGCTATTTCAACCCGCACTCCCCATGCGGGGAGTGACTCATTCGTCTAAGCTGATAGACCTTTTGGAGCTATTTCAACCCGCACTCCCCATGCGGGGAGTGACGCGCCCCTTCGCGGACACCGACGTTATCACGGTATTTCAACCCGCACTCCCCATGCGGGGAGTGACCCATTTGTGGACGACGGCGTACAAGACGAAGGTATTTCAACCCGCACTCCCCATGCGGGGAGTGACGGGGTTCTCGGCGCTCATTCAAGCAAGGAGATGATTTCAACCCGCACTCCCCATGCGGGGAGTGACCGCAATATTATGCGCAAAATTTACTGCCTCGATCAACATATAGCGCCAATAGACAAACAAGGTACACGCAACAAGCGCGTCAGGCATCTTTATGTCACACTATTTGGTGCGAACCTCACGTATGTCATATGCGAGCTTCGTGCTCGCACCATGGTCCTACAATGCCAAGAACCCTTCAGCTTCGTACGTTGGCTTCGCACCTACATGCTCAATCTTCGTCTCATATTTGCTTCCAAGACTGTAGAATCGCAAACTATCTTTCTCCGGATCGATCAGCTCGACGAGCTCGCTCTTGATACGAACCATCGTCGCAGCATCGGCAACGCATTCGAACACTGAGTTCTGGACACGCTGACCGTAATTGACGCAATGTCGCGCCACTTTTCGCAAGCGACGTCGGCCTGCCGGATCCTCGGTATTCACGTCGTAGGTAATCACTGTCAGCATGCCAACCATCTCACTTCCATAGAAACGGCGGGTAGCCGTCTAGATCGCCGCGCAAGCAACGAGCGAGCAACAGCGCCTGCACATGCGGCACAAGCCCCCGGGGGATCTTCTCCTTCAAAAAGGGATGGGTGATCGTCTCCTTCTTTCGCTCTTGCCAAGCGCCGAACAAAGCCCGTCTCCCTTCATCGCCCAACCGAACCTCACCCGATTCCCGCTTTTCAAAATCCTTCGAACTCACCACCCGGTTGTTCACGGCGGAAAGCACGAACCGATCGACGAACACCGGCCGCAGCTCCTCCATTAAGTCCAAAGCAAGCGAGCGTCGACCAGGCCTATCCGCATGCATGAAACCCACGAACGGATCAAGCCCAACACCCTCAAGCGCAGACGCGCAATCGAAAGCCAGAACCGTGTAGAACAGAGACAGCATAGCGTTCATCGCATCAGTCGGAGGACGCCGCGCTCTACCTGTAAAACGAAACGTCTCCCTATCTCGCAACACCAGCTCATCGAACACGCCGAAATACTCTGCAGCCGCGTCGCCCTCAATCCCTCGCAAGGAATCCATCGTTTCACACTCGGCCGCACTACGAAGTGAGCCGTCAAGCCTCATGCTGGTTGCCTTCACCGATCCCGTATCAATACGCAACCCATGGTCGCGCACCGCCCGTTCGAGCACCCAACGACCGTTGTAGAGCTTTCCCACAATGAAATTCCGAGCGATAGCAAGGCTCTTTTCGGTGTCTTCAGACCATGCATACTGCGTTTTTCGCAGCAGCACGTTTCCGCGCTGCTCGCCGTATGCGCCTGCAAGGAAACGACCCTTCCGATCGAAGAACGACAAGCCAACGCCCCGTTCGACGCAAGCACCCATAAGGGCAGGACTTGCACCTCGGTACGAGAAGCAGAGGATGCCCTCGAGCGTATGGAGCGGCACTCGTCCAAGCTCTGCGCCATCGCGACGTACAACCACGTTCTCCCCATCGAGCATGAGATACGCGTCTTCCGTGAACACGTAAAGCGTGTTGAGCAAATGCCTCATAGCTCCTCCTCGGAAAGCCTTTTGGCCACATACTCCCCGACCGTCGCCCGATTGATGGCGCGCGGCAGGCAGAGGTCGTTCAACGAGCACGACCGACAGGCCGAGAAAGGCTTCACCCGTGGCGTATGACGACGTCGATACAAGGCATGCATCTCCTCCGCCATCGAGCCAACCAAGGCGCGCAACGACTCGTCGAACTCCACCTTTTCGCGCGAACGCGTTTCGCCGTAGTAGAGGAACCCAATGGGCACATCCGCCCCAAGCATCTCCTCCAAGCACAACGCCTGTGCGCACAATTGCAGTCGGTCGGCATCGTTCGCCTTGCTCGACCCACGCTTGTACTCCACCGGCACGGCGCGCCAAAGGCCATCCTCTCCTGCGAGAGGATGGCCATGCGTATCCTTATGGAATTCGACGACATCGCACTTCCCTGACAAGCCGAGCGCACGCGAATGCACCGACAAGCCGCGAACGACGAGGGTATCGCCTCGCCGTTCGCGCAGCTCTTCATCATGGGCGCGTTTGTGCATGAGCTCGCCTTGGGCTGTCAACACGTTGTCGGCCCACGCTTGCTCGATATGGATGAGCGCCCACTGTCGTCGGCAGAACGCGAAGTGCTGGATACCGGACAGCGCGAGGAACTCGTCCTCGTCGTACACCGCTACACCATCCTCAGAACCGTGACCCCCTCGGGCACGGCGCCCTCGTCAACGGTGATCTCCTCGTAGTCGTCGATGGAACGCGGAGCCTCCACGCCGGCTTTCTTCTGGGTTGAAACAGCGTCGAACAGCTTGTACGACGGCGCATTGCCAAGCTCGCTGTCATGTTTGAACACCACGAGCGCGCGAACCGCCATCTTGCCGCGCGCAGCCGAATGATCGTGCTCGAACATGTTGACGATAGCATCCCACAGAAGGGCGAGGTCGTCCTCCGAGAATCCCGTCGATTTGCGCGCCAAGTTCGCAGAAACGTAGCCCTCCCCGCGATAGAGCGCATAGGGAACCACGTACTTGCGGCCCATCTCGGTGTTGCTCGCTTCGGCGCGTTCTTCGGTGGTCTTGGCTACGCGCGTGATGGTGATCTCCTGAGGAATGATAGGGTCGACGCTTCGAGCGAACGTCAGCTGCACCGGACCTCGCACCTGGCCGCAGTTGAGCGAGTTTTTCACAAACGTCGTCATCACCGCGCCGAACGTGCGCACGTCGTAGAACGTCGCGCACATGAAGTCGCGAATCTTCTCGTCAAGCTCAGGATCATCCTTCTTGAGCTTCTTTATGTCTTTCGCATCGATGCCAAGCGCTTCGAACGCGCGAGCATCGTTCACGTTGAGAATGGAGCCATCCTTCACGTAGATGTCGAAACCGGGATCGTCCTCCTTCACCGTTTCGACGTAGTTGCGCACTTTGCGCTTCAGGCATACGTCCGTGACGATGCCGTATCCGGTTTCCGGGTCGATGCGCGGCATATTGCCAGCATCCGGGTCACCGTTGGGGTTGCCGTTCTCGACATCGAAGTAGACAACGAAATCGTAACGGTTCTTGATAGGATTGCTCATGGCTATGCCTCCTGGATCTGGTCGGATTCAGCATCGCGCTTTTCAAAGCGCTTTTGGTTTTGATGGTAGTATCCCAAGATGAAATCGCCCTGTTCCTCAAGCGAGAGCCGTTTGGGAAACGCGTCCAACTTGCCGAGAAGCTCCCCGCGCATCTTCTCGTAGTGCACGGCAAGCCCCTTGCTGTCTCGCGAAAGCTTGGTGAGGTGCTTGTCGCACAAGCCGATCACGATCGGGAAGATCACGCTCGGAGTGGCACTCGCCGAATCGTAGTATTTGTTCTTAATCGTCGAATTCAAACCGGGGCTTGCGGCTTCTTGAATGCTCTCGAGCACCGAGAACAACCTTCCCAGCACGTAGGGAGCGTCGGAACGCTCTTCGTTCAGTCCCACGGTGACCTCCTCCTCGCTTCGGTTGCAGTTTTTTATCAGGTATGCCTTGATGATGGCTGCTCGACCGCGCGTCACCTTGCGCGTGCGCCGCTCCTCGTTATCCTGTGTTGCTCGCACGCGCAGGATCGTCTGCTCGAAAAGAGCCTCCGGGTAGCGCTGGTTCCCCAAAATGGAGCGAAGGAGCGCACCGCCAAGCAGCGATGTGGCAGCCGGCTGCTTCGCATTCGGATTCTCGGTTTCAACCAGTAAGCGGTATGGCACGAGGTACTTCTTCTCATACGGAGCGCGCGCGATATCGAGTCTCTCGTAGTGCTGGTACAAATTGTCGAGCATGGCGCCGAACGTATCCCGCTGAAAGAAACGAACCGACAAGCGAGCAGCGTTCGGAGCAAGTCCGAGCACATAGAAGTTGGCATCAGGATCGACCTCCCCAATAGGAAGCCCTTGCGCAAGTCTCTGCATAACCGCGTCTATGACGCGATCGGGATCACCTTTGCCGCTTTCGTTGTCTTTATCGTCGCCACCTCCTGTTTGAGGATTCAAGAAATCGGACATGATGTCGACGCAGGCCTGATCGTGCTTGTCAGCCCAGTACACTACTGTCGTATCGCCGATCCTCATATGGTGCTTGCGATCTGAAAGCAGGTAGTTGAGCGCCGTAGAATAAGCGAACGTCGCGTACTCGCTCACCGGCGCGTTAAGGCCCTGCTCTTCGTCGTGCCCGTAGGATTCAAATGCTCGCGCGTTGAACCCGACGAGCGAAGCACCCATGGCCTGCGCGCCCACAACGCCCTTGATGGCGGGATGCAGCCGGGCAATAGGAGCTTGTTTGCCCGATACTAGACAGGTCATAACAGCCGCGCCCTCCGAGGGCTTTTCGCAGGCCTTTTCCCAAGCCGACCGGATGGCGGGATCGTCCAGCGCGTTCTTGCCGTCCACTCTGAACACGAGATTCCCTCCAGCGAGCAAAGCCTCCCCTGCATCCGTAACGGCCACGCGGGAAA
This sequence comes from Eggerthella sp. 1_3_56FAA, assembly GCF_000185625.1. Classification (NCBI taxonomy): domain Bacteria; kingdom Bacillati; phylum Actinomycetota; class Coriobacteriia; order Eggerthellales; family Eggerthellaceae; genus Eggerthella; species Eggerthella sp. 1_3_56FAA. The sequence continues at coordinate 120,075 of NZ_GL622579.1, read as the reverse complement.
GCGCATCTTCAGGGTTCCACGTTTCGAAGAAACGGCGGATCGCCGCTGCAGACGGAGAACCAACCCCCTGCAAGAACGCGAGATGCCGCTCCCTCGCAGCTTCGAAGCACTGCCGAGCGCGTTCGGGCTTGCCCTTCGCATCGATGCCAAGCAGATAGGTCGCGTTGTCGCATAACAGGTTCGCTGCCACACCCACCGTGCGCTTCACCTGCTCGGGAACCATCATCGTCCAACCGCGCTTCTCATCGGATGGAATAACATTGACCAGTTCGCCCTCGGACGACAGCACCAGCATGAACGCCACCTGACGCGAGCACCACCCCACCCGAGCGATCTTCTCAGGATGCTCTTTAGCGAGCTGCTCGTAAAAGCCGACCAGCGCTTGAAGGATCATCGAAACACCTCGCTTCCCGCCACGTCGATCACCCCGTTGCGCATGACCGCGCGGAAGAACATAGGGGCAATGTTCTTCGGATCGCGGTAGTCCATGTCGTACAACATGAAGCCGAGGTCACGTTCGCTTTCGTCTGCATAGAACCCGCAAGATGACGGAACCTCTTCGCATGCTTTGAAATGCGCCGGGAACTCGCGTGTTCCGAAGTAGGGCATCGAGTAGCACTGCCCACGTTCGAGCCTTCGCCTGATAATGTCCTTGAATTTACCAGCGTTGTCGTCCGGCGTGGCCTTGTCGGTGAGGTCGAAATGAGCCTCTATAACATAGCGAACATCGATGAGGATGAGTGACGCCCTCTGCTGGATATCGTCCTTCGTATTGATATAGGGAAGCTTTCCTCCCCCTGTCGCCGCCGTGCGCATGGTACTGGCGAGCGCTTTCGATTTCACCTCGTTTCGGCGCACGTTCGTGAATCGGATGGGATTGAGCACATGGATACGGTCGATGGTGTAGCGCATGCCCGGATGCCAGTAAATGCTCTCGAGCAGCCCTCTCGCAGCGCTGGGAGTCATCGCGTCGTACGACACGCGCTCCACCGAAAGTTCCGGACGCGTGAAGAGCGCTCGATCGCCCCATACTTCGACGCAAATGCCATAAGCCATAGGACACCTCCTTCCTGTACGTTTTACTCTTTTCTACCGCTCGATTCTTCAGATGATCGAGATCCTTGATTTCATAAAATTATCAAGGTGCTTATACATGCAGCATACCAGCTTCGAACTGCACGCGTGGGACTGTTCTGGTACAACTTTGAAAAAGCTCGGCTTTTCGGCCGCTACAAGAACAAGCCCTTTCCTCCAGCCTGCGAGGCATCGAGTCCCGTTTCTTCGCTGTAGAGGCCGGTATCCACCAACTCGTATGTATCCCCATCCAGCAATCTGATGGCACCCGTGCTCTGCAACGCTTTGACGTCATTGTCGTAGAGACTCACCGAATAGCGCGCCACCCGGCGCATCGAACCCCGGGAAGCGACTCCCACGCGAAGCTCGTGAAGCTGCTGCGCTATCGCGGGATCAGGAACGATGATGGAGCACGATCCGTCTTCGATCATACGGAAGCGATCGGCGGCATGCTTGAAGGGGATAAGGGGAACCGACTTGCCTTCATGGAACTCCGCCCGACCAATTTCCGTGAGGTCCTCGAGCACGCCTTCCGCATCCAGCCGGTCGCGGCGTATATCGTGCAACTGTTCAAAATACGACGCGATCGCCCCAAGCGAACCGATATCGCATGCGACACCCTCTTCCACCGCCTCGGCAGCTCGGATGTCGACCCCCATCTCCAGCATTACCGAACGCGCGATCGCGCATTTTTGACTAATATCATTCGGAACGCCGTACCCCGTACCCGGCTCGAACAGGTAGACGACGCTCTCGTAAACAGGATGCCTTCCCTCGCGGTTGCATCGACCAGCACATTGAACCATGCTGTCCACTCCGGCAAGCGCGCGGTACACGATAGGAAAATCGACATCGACACCGGCCTCGATCAAGCTCGTTGCGATCACCCTGCAGGTTTCTCCTCGAACCAGCCGCAGGCGTATCTCGGCGAGCGCCTTCTCTCGATGAACCGAATGCATGAGCGTGGACAGATGGAACACGCCGTCTCCGTCATCCGACGACGCTTGCACCAAATCATAGAGGGATTTCGCCTGACTTCGACTATTGACGACGCAAAGCACTTGTTCACGAGAAGACAACCTGTCAGCGAGCACCGCATCTTCGATCTTGCCGATGAAGCGATACTCAGTGCGCCGCAAACGCTCGTACAGAGCTTGCGGCTCGGGAGCGATCTCGCGCACCGGACATCCGTACAAACCGAACATCTTGTCTAGCGACGGCTGGGTGGCCGTGCAGAGCACTACCGTGCATCCATAGCGGTGAACCAACTCGGCCAGCGCCCGCACGCAAGGCAGCAGCTGCTTCGCAGGGAGCATCTGAGCCTCGTCGAGCACGATCACGCTGTTCGTGATATTGTGCAATTTGCGGCAACGCGACGTTTTGCTGGCGTACAGCGATTCGAAAAGCTGCACATTCGTTGTGACCACGACGGGCGCATCCCAATTCTCCGTCGCAAGTCGCAACAGCCCTCCATCTTCGCCCGCATTATCGAAATCGAAGTTGCCATGATGTTCGAGAACGTTGTTCGCGCCGACCACCTTGCGAAACACCTCGGCGTTCTGCTCGATGATCGACGTGTAGGGTACCGCATAGATGACGCGTCGCATATTATGCCCGTCAGAGAGCGCATGCCGCAAAGCGAAGCGCAGCGAGGCGTACGTCTTGCCGCCGCCGGTGGGAACCGTGAGCGAGAAAACGCCTGGAGCATCCGATGCCGATTCGGCACACGCGTCCAGAATAGAGCAACGCGTCTTGCTGAGTTCGGTTCGAGGAGGGTAGAACGATTGGATCACGCACTCGAGGCGCTCGTTCAATGTTTCGAGCGAATCGGCGTTCAGATGCTCGCGCGCCGACCCCTTCATGAAGCGCTCCGTGCAGAGGAAGTCCGCATCGACCAGACACGAGAACACCATGCGCGTCAAAAAGGCGATCGAGAAGGGATCGAAATGAGCCATGTTGTCGAAAGTGACCGATTCCGTCTCGGGCAGCTCGACCTCGCGAGCATAAGCGCGATAGTCGGGAAGCTGGCGATGCTCCGCTTTGCGAAAGCGTCCTATCAGCGACGGTCCATCCGGTTCGGCCAATGATCCGCTATCGGGCAGGCCTCCGTGGTGTCCCGCGATGCAGAAGCCGAGCAGTGGCAACCCGGCCCGCTCATATAGCTCATAAGCCCCCGCCGTGGAGTGGTCCACCTTGCGGCCGTCACGGAGGATGCGGTTCTGGAATTCTGCGGAGTACTTGCCGATATCGTGGGCCATGCCTGCCGCATAAGCCCAAGACTCGGCTCCGAACGGCCGCGCGAATTCAGCCGCCATCTCGGCCACCTCGCGAAGATGGTCGGCCACTTCTTCGATACGCCCATCTTCGGCAACATGGGATACGTACATGAATACCTCCCGTCAGTTGGCGCAATCGCGCGCCGTTCAGCTATAAAATATAACTCATCTTGACATGCATAAGCTCTCTAATCATTTTTATAGCTCTCGATGATACTCTGGAAACTGTTTTCGCATGTCCCCCAAGCGGGACTTGCAGAAAAGCGTTTTCGTTTATCATTGAAAGAATGTCTAATCCAAAAAACAGGTGCATGAAGCATGCCCGAAGAACAACCGGGTTGTACAATACCCCCATGTCCCTCACCACCGACATACGCTCCTACCAACCCTTCAACCAGCAGGAGGCATCCGATCGCGAGGTTATCCTCCGACAGCTGGAAGCCGACCCGCGGGTCTTCCAACGCGACTCGCTCGCGCATATGACGTGCTCGATCTGGACGGTCGACCCGACCGCGACCAAGACGCTCATGGTGTTCCACAACACGTACGGGTCGTGGAGCTGGATAGGCGGGCACGCCGACGGAGAGCGCGACCTGGAACAGGTGGCGCTGCGCGAATTGGAGGAGGAGACCGGCGTCGCCGACGCGCGCATCGTGCCGTGCGGGCCGGGGAACATCTTCTCGCTCGAGGTGCTCACCGTGGACGGGCACGAGAAACGCGGGCGCTACGTCAGCTCGCATGTACACCTCAACGTGACGTATCTGGCCGTCGCGTCGCCCGACGACCCGCTGCGCGTCAAGCCCGACGAGAACAGCGGCGTGCGCTGGATGGACCTCGACGAGGCGCTGGCCGCATCGACGGAACCGTGGATGCGCGACCGGATCTACCGCAAGCTCGTCGACAAGCTGGCCGCGGTCGACCTCGAAATGAGACGTTAGCCCCGTCCCTTCGCCTCATCCCAAAGCTCGCGGGGAAGATAGTACGATTCGAAGTCCTGCATGAGGCCGTCGGGGGTTGCTTCGGCGCCGTGGATGGTGCCCTCGTGGACGAAGCCCGCCTTCTCGATCACGCGGCGCGAACGATCGTTGAACGTGTAGTGCGTGCACGTGATCAGGCCAAGCCCCAGCTCCTCGAAGCCGTAGCGCAGCATCTCGTCCGCCGCCTCGGTCATGCAGCCCCGCCCCCATGCCGTGCGCGCGAGCGCATAGCCCAGCATGAGGCAGTCGACGTTGCGCCGCTGCGGATCGCGGATGAGGCCGATCGACCCGATGCACGGCCCCGTGGCTCCCGTCCCCGCGCCCGTCTTCTCGAAGATGCCGAACACATGAGGCTCGCTCGCGATCACCTCCACGAACATGCGCGAGTCCTCGCGCGTGCGGTGCGGGGCCCATCCGGCATCGGGCCCGACGGCGGGATCGCTGCAGTAGGCGTACACGTCGTCGATATCGTCGGAAACGAGCGGGCGCAGCACGAGGCGCTCGGTCTCGAGCGCAGGGCACTCCCCCGACGTCTCCGCCAGAATCGCCGGCGGACAACCGGGATGCCGCGCCTCGCCGGCCCGAACACAAGCCGCGAACCACACCTCGTCGAGCACCCGCACGCCCGCCTCGCGCAAGGCGCGCGCCGCCACGCCGTAACCGGGCACGAGCTCGCCGGCGAACGCGCCGTCGTACACGAGGCCGCATCCGCACGAAGGGCTCTTCGCCTTGAGCACGGCCAGCTTGCACCCCTGCTCCTTCGCCAGCTCCACCGTCTTGGCGGCTCCGGCCAAAAACGCGTCCGTGACGTCGACCCCGTCCGCGTCCGTCACGCGCAGCGCGCGCTCGGCGGCGGCGATCTCGCAGGGGGCATGCGGCACAGGCAGCCCGCCCAGCACCTCGGGGCACACGGGAACCATCTCGCAAGCGTCGTGCAGCTTCAGCACGTCCTCGCAGGGACGCGACTTCCCATCGTAGCGGCACGGCTCCCCCAGCAGGCATGCGCTCACGGCTATCGGCATCGCTCGTCCTCGTTTCGTCGAAAAACCCAGTATAGCAAAGCCCGCGACTCCGCTGCGTTAGCGCGTGCGCGCGAACACTAGAACCGTGGCGACGGCCGCGAACATGGCCAGCGCCGCAAGCACGCCCACGAGCGTCGTCGCGCCCACGAGCGCGCCCATCATCCCGCTAAGAACCGCCGATCCCGTGTAGCCGATGAGATTGATGGTCGACACCACCGTCGCCGTGCTGCGCATGTCGGCCCGCGCGAACAAGAGGCGCAGGCTGCCCGACAGGCACATGCCCGTGGACAGGCCGAACAACGCCACCAGCACGAGGAAAGCGCCCAAAGCCCCGGCCGCCATCGCTACGCACATCGCGCACGTGAACACGAGGAGCGCCGCCATCGAAACACGCAACGACACGCCCGACGGCATGCGCGCCTCAAGCGGCGCCCCCAACGCGCTGGGCGCCATCGACAGCGCGAGGATAGCCGATGCCATGAACGGGTCGCTCGAACCGAAGCATTCCGCCGCCACCGGCGAGCTGAACGATTGGAAGAACGTGCCCACGCCCCACGACGCGACGTAGGCGCACGCGGCGATGGGCAGCACACCACGCAGCTTCGCATCCACGCCGATCACCGGCTTGCAGGCGGTTCGCAGCGGCACGCGGCTGACGACCGTTTCGGGAGCCGCGGGAATGAGGATCGCGCCCAGCGCCAGCAACGCGATCATGATCCAATAGATCAGCGCGTGCTGTTGGGTGACCAAGGACAAGAACCCCACGGCCAGCGAGCCCGCCATCACGCCCAGCAGCGCGCCGCAACCGGCCACCGCCAGCCCGAACCCCTCGTAGCGCCCCACGGCGGAATCGACGACCAGCGCCGAAACGGCGCTCATGGCCAAGCCGCACGACACGCCCTGCACGGCTCGCGCAACCAGCACGATCGTCGGATCGGCCGCTCTCAAGAACAGGAAACAACCGAGCATGGCAAGCAGCAGCGACGCCGCCGCCAAGGGGCGCCGTCCCGCCGCATCGGACAGCGATCCCGACAAGAACAGCGTCAGCACGACGCCGAACAGGTACATGAGCATGGTGGCGGAGATGTCGGCGTCGGTGAGCCCGATCGCCCCTTTGTACTCGGAGTACAAAGGGATAGGCACAGCCGAAGCGGCGAACACGGTGACGAAGGCGAACGTGGCGATGACGAGGCCTCGCACCCCTTGCCGAGGCTGCGAGGATTCCGACGCGTCGACTGCATGCGCGAGCATGGCACCATCCGTTCGTTCACCGCGAATTACACCCGCGCTCTTCCCTGCGAGGAGCGATTGCGGACAGCATAGCATTCCGAACGGACGCAGGGAACACCCGCGTTCGCCCAACGCGGCGCGCACGGTTCTGGATTTCTGGTACCATTGTACGGATGTTCTGCAATGCTTTCGAGGGAGGGCCGCCGCACCGCATGCTATCCGAAGACGACATCAGCAGGCACTGCCATGCGCGCACGTTGCAACGGGCACGGTCCATCGCAGCCTCCGACCGCAACATCCTCACAAAGCAGGTCCGCTACAACCCTCCCGAGACCACGCTGTCCGCGTTCGTTGCCAGCAGCAGCGGCTGGAACGACCGTTACCGCACCTCCGTCACCTTCGACGAGGACGAAGGCGACCTGGTCGACTACGCCTGCACCTGCCCCGCCTACCGCGAGTATGACGGCATGTGCAAGCACTGCGTGGCTCTGGCGTTGACGTATCTGGACGCGCCTGAGAAGTTCATGGGCTACCGAGCCCATCGCGCGCCGACCACGTCTTCATGCCTGCTCGAGCTCATGGAGCGCAGCAAAGCCGCTGCAGAAGCTGAGGAACAGGGCGGCATCGATCTGGAAGCAACCGTCGTGTACGGCTATCGGTCGTGGTCGGCGCACTTCAAGGTCGTCGGCCCCCAGGGCTCCTACGTCATGAAGAGCATCTCGGACTTCGTCGGCCGCATGCGGCGCGGCGAGCGGTTCTCCTACGGCAAGAAGCTCGCGTTCACGCACGTCCCGGCGATGCTCGCCGAGTCGGCGCGCCCCATCGCCCGGTTCCTCGACCGCGCCGTGGCGCTGCGCGAGCAGGCCACCGGCAGCGCGTTTTGGCGCTACCGCGGACGCGACGAGATCGGACGCGACCTCGACCTGTCGGACTACGAGCTCATCGAGCTGTTGGATCTGCTGGACGGCCGCCCCTTCACCGTCGAAGGCACCGACTACGGAACGCGCTCCCTCACCCGCGCGCATGTCGTCAGCGCCGACCCCGATGTCGAGGTCTCGGTGCGGCGCACCGACGACGGCGGCTACGCCATCGAAGCCGACGAGCTGCCTTTCGTGGCGCAGGGCGACCGCATGTACCTGTGGCAGGGCGAGACGTTCTTCCGCTGCTCGGCCGACTTCGCGCGCACGGCGGGCTTCCTGCGCACCGTGTACGAGAACGACGATGCCCGCCTGTTCGTCAGCCTCGCCGACATGCCCCTGTTCTGCGCCACCGTGCTGCCCGCCATCGAGAAGCGCCTCCATGTGGAAACGCCGACCGAGATCGGGCTGTTCCGCCCCGTGCCGTGCAAGCTGGAGTTCTACTTCGACAAGACCGACCGCGACGTCACCTGCGACGCGCAAGCCGTGTACGGCGAACGCCGCTATCCGCTGCTCGACTCCCCCGCTCGCGACGAGGCGGGCCCCCTGCGCGACGAGAAGCTGGAGGGTCGCGCGAGGCGGCTGGTCAAGCAGTATTTCGACACATTAGAAGCTCCCCCATCCATCATGCTGAGCGACGAGACGGCGGTGGCCGACCTCGTGTTCGGCGGCCTTGTCCAGTTCCAGGCGCTGGGCCAGGCGTTCACCACGCCCGCGTTCGACCGGCTGCTCGTAGACAAGAAGCCACGCATCTCGGTGGGCATCTCGCTGGCGGGCAACCTCATCAACCTGGCCGTGTCCACCGACGACCTGCCCCCGGCCGAGGTGGCGGCGCTGCTGGCGAGCTACCGGCGGCGCAAGCGCTTCCACCGTCTGAAGAGCGGTGCGTACCTCGATCTGACGGAGTACGACCTCGCTCAGCTCGACCACCTTGCGGAGGACTTCGGCTTCACGCCCAAACAGCTGGCCGCAGGCGCGGTGGAGCTTCCCGCCTACCACGCGTTCTACCTCGACGAGCAGTTCAAGGGCGCAGAGCGCAACCGCTCGTTCATGCGCTACCTGGAAAGCTTCCGGGCATCGGCCGGCGAGCCGTGCCCGGTGCCCGACCAGCTGGCCGCCACGCTGCGCCCCTACCAGGCGGAAGGGCTGCGCTGGATGAGCGCGTTGGCCGACCGCGATCTCGGCGGCATCCTGGCCGACGAGATGGGCCTGGGCAAGTCGGTGCAGCTCATCGCGTTTCTGCTGGCACGCCAGAGCGAGGCGCGCGCCGTTGGGCCCAGCCTCATCGTGTGCCCCGCCTCCCTCGTGTACAACTGGATGGCCGAGTTCGAGCGCTTCGCCCCGACCCTAGACGTGCGCGCCGCGGTGGGCGCCAAGCGCGAGCGCATGCGCATCCGCGCCGAGGCGTGCGAGAGAGACGCACGCGAAAGCGAGCTTGCCCGCGACGGGCGCTGCTGCGACGTGCTGATCACCTCCTACGACCTGCTGCGCATCGACGCGGAGGACTTCGCCCGGCGCGAATTCTACTGCTGCGCGCTCGACGAGGCGCAGTACGTGAAGAACCACGCCACCAAGACGGCGCGCGCCGCGAAGCGCGTGCGGGCGCGCCACCGCTTCGCGCTGACCGGAACGCCGATGGAGAACCGTCTGAGCGAGCTGTGGAGCATCTTCGACTTCCTCATGCCCGGGCTTCTGGGATCCTACATGCGCTTCCGCGAGCACTTCGAGCTGGACATCACCGGAGGCGACGAGGACGCCGCCCGCCGTCTGCGCTCCCTCGTGGCACCGTTCATGCTGCGCCGCTTGAAGGCCGACGTGCTGCAAGACTTGCCCGACAAGCTGGAATCGGTGGTGTACGTCCCCATGGAGGCCGAGCAGCAGCGCCTGTACGCCGCCCACGAGCAGCAGCTGCGCGACGCGCTGACCCTGCAGAAGAACAACCGCAACAACAAGCAGTTCCACGAGCGCAAAGTGGAGGTGCTCGCCGAGCTGACGAAGCTGCGCCAGCTGTGCTGCGACCCGCGCCTTCTGTACGAGAACTACGCCGGGCACGCGGCAAAGCTGGACGCCATCGCAGAGATCGTGGAATCGGCCATGGACGCCGGCGAGAAGACGCTTGTGTTCTCCCAGTTCACAAGCTTCCTTTCGCTGATCGCCGAAGTGCTGGACGCGCACGGCGTGCCCTACTTCACCATCACGGGAACCACGCCGAAGAAGCGCCGGCTCGATCTGGTGAACGCGTTCAACGACGACGACACGCCCGTGTTCCTCGTGTCGCTCAAAGCGGGTGGCACCGGGCTCAACCTCACCGGCGCGTCGGTGGTGGTGCACGCCGACCCCTGGTGGAACGCCGCTGCGCAGAACCAGGCCACCGACCGCGCGCACCGCATCGGCCAGACGCAGGTGGTGAGCGTCCACAAGGTCATCGCGAAGGACACCGTCGAAGAGCGCATCCTGCATTTGCAGGATGCGAAGACCGACCTCGCCGACCAGGTGATCGGCGCCGGCGGCGTGTCGCTGGCGAGCCTGAGCCAGGAGGAGCTGCTCGATTTGCTGGACGGATGAGGCGCGGCTTAGAACTTGCCGAAGCGTTCGTAGCGGGCTCGCAGCAGCTCGTCGGTCGGCGTTGCGCATAGCTCGTCAAGCGTGGCGCACACGTAGGAGCGCACGCCCTCGGCCGCCTGCTCGGGGTTCTCATGCGCAGGGCCCGCTCCTTCGGACAGCACGGCGTCCACGATACCCATCTCGCAGGCTTCGGCCGCGCTCATCTTCATGACGGCGGCCGCCTCGGCGGCGCGCGTGCGATCCTTCCACAGGATGGACGCGAAGCCCTCCGGCGACAGCACCGAGTACACCGCGTGCTCCTGCATGGCCACGCGATCGGCCAGCGCCAGCGCCAGCGCGCCGCCCGAGCCGCCCTCGCCCAACAGCACGCTCACCACGGGCACGCGCAGGCCCGCGAGCGCCAGCAGGTTGTCGGCGATGGCGTTGCCCTGCCCGCGCTCCTCGGCCTCCATGCCGCAGAACGCGCCTTGCGTGTCCACGAGGCACACCACGGGGCGGCCGAACTTCTCGGCCTGACGCATGAGGCGCAAAGATTTGCGGTAGCCCTCCGGCTGCGGGCAGCCGAAGTTGCGCGCGATGCGCTCTTTGAGGTCGCGTCCTTTCTCTTGCGCGATCACCGTCACCGCGCGACCCCCGATCCAGCCGAGGCCGCACACCACGGCGCCGTCGTCGCCGAACATGCGATCGCCGTGCAGCTCGATGAACCCGTCCACGAACGAGTCGATGTAGGCGAGCGCCGTGGGACGATGCACGTTGCGCGCCAACTGAACGCTCTCCCATGCGCGGTTCGACGTGGGCGCAGTGGCCTCGCGCGCCGCAGCGGACGCGTCCTCCAAAGACACGCCGGCCTCCGCATCGAAACCGCCCGTGCTGAGCGCCTTCTCCAAACGCTTGCGCATGGAGGAGCCGCGGCGGTCGAAGCGCTCGGTGACGGCCGCCATGCGCCCGCGCAGCTTGGCGCGCGCCGAGTCCACCCCTCCGGCGAAAGGCAAGCCGCCGCCCACGGTCAAATCGCCGTACGTCACCGTGTTGTACGTATCGGTGCCGCTGGCCAGGTTCTCGCGCACCGCCTCGTAGCTGACGAGGATATCGCGATCGCCCGGCTCGTGCTCCTGCTCGCCGCGCACAGCCGATGCCGTGGCAAGGTGCAACGCCAGCAAGTGAGCCAGCACGCTGCGCAGCTCGCCGCGCTCCACGATGGCGTCGATCAGCCCGTGATCCAGCGCGAACTCGGCCGTCTGGAAGCCTTCGGGCAGCTCCTGCTTGATGGTGTCCTTGATGACGCGCTGGCCCGCGAAGCCGATCAGCGCGCGCGGCTCGGCCAGGATCACGTCGCCCTGCATGGCGAACGACGCGGTCACGCCGCCCGTCGTGGGATCGGTGAGCACCGAGATGTAGGGGAGCTTCGCCGCAGCATGGCGCTCCAGCGCGCACGACACCTTCGCCATCTGCATGAGTGACACGAGACCCTCCTGCATGCGCGCGCCGCCCGACGCGGTGAACACCACCACGGGCAGACGCTCGTCGGTCGCGCGCTCCACGAGCCGCGCCACCTTCTCGCCCACGACCGAGCCCATCGAGCCCATGAAGAACTGCGACTCCATGATGCCGATGGCCACGCGCAAGCCCGCGATACGTCCGACGCCGGTGCGCACGCCCTCCTCCAGACCCGTCTTCTCGCGCTGAGCCTCGAGCTTGCCCAGGTAGCCGGGGAACTCGAGCGGGTCGGTTTCGGGAACCGTGCGGTTCCATTCCACGAAGCTGTCCGCATCCAGCAAGTCGTCGATGCGCTCGCTCGACGACATGCGCAGGTAACCGCCGCAAGCGGGGCACACGTAATGGCCGGCGGCCAGGCTGGGGCCGTCGAACTTGAGGCCGCAGTGCGGGCACGCGCGCCACGAATCGCCGTCGATAGCGGGTTTGTCGGTAGTGCACAGCACCCAGCCCAGAAGCGGCGCGTCATTGCTGAGCGGGCGGAACACCCGCACGCCGCGAGCCGCCGTGCGAGCGAGAAAGCTGTCCACCTCGGCCAGCGGCAGCGCCTCGTCGCACAGCAGAACCACCGAAGCCCCGCAGGAGTCGATGGCCGTCAGCACGGCATGGCCGTTGCAGAACAGCGCGTCGGAGTACTTCTCGCCCAGGCTCACCGCGCTTTGGGCGAGCTTGATGTGGCTATCGCCCCGATGATCCTGCGTGTACACTGCGCAGGCGGCGAAACCCGCATCGCCCACGGCCTGCATCAGGCGCTTCGCGGTTTTCGGGCGCGCCATGACGAGCGCGACGGGCTTGGAGCCCGCATCGATCCCCCCGGCGCCTTTCGGCGTGCGCGGGGCGGCGGTGGCCAACGCCCGCGGCACGGCGGTGTAGTCGGCCGCGTCGGCAGCATCGTGCGCGTTCGGCGCTATGGGAAGCGAAGCGGCGGCCTCCTCGGCCATGCGCGCAAGGCGGTAGGCCACGTCGGCCGATTCGCCGATAGGCTCGGCCGCCTTGCGCGGCTTGCCCTGGGGCAGCACCGTTCCGTCGGATCCGATGGTGATGTAGTTCTGCTTGGCACTCTTCATCGAACGGCCTCTCGCTCTTTTAAGCTTCCGCTTTCGCCAGCACGTACTTCTGCGTCGCCGACGCGCACACCGCGCCGTCGACGCTCGCCTCCACCTCTGCGACGCACAGACGCGACGAGGACTTCACGATGCGCCCTTTCAGCGTGAGCGTCTCGCCCGGCTCCACCTGGCGGCGGAACTTCGCGCCGTCGATGCCGGTGAGGAACCCGATGGAGCCCTCGGCTCCGCGCTCGACGAGGATGCAGAACGATGCCGCCTGCGCGAGCGCCTCCATGATGATGACGCCCGGCAAAACGGGATGCCCCGGGAAATGCCCCGCGAACAGCGCCAGCTCCGGGTCGACGTCGAGCTCGGCCGTCACCTCCACGCCCGGCTCACACGCGACGATGCGGCTCACCCAGCAGAACGGGTCGCGATGCGGCAGCACCGCCTCGACGACGTCCTTGCCGCAAGGGTATTCGATGTCCATGGTTCGGCTCCTCCCAACCTATGCGCGATACGGCGAAACGGCCAAGCTCGCGTTATGGCCGCCGAATCCGAGCGAGTTCGACAGCGCCACCTTCTGAGGATAGCCCGTCTTCGCCTCGATGACGACGCTGACCGGGCATTCCGGATCGGCCTCGGCGAAGCCGGCCGTGGGCGGCACGCAGTCGTTCATCACGGACAAAGCCGTGACGATGGCCTCGATAGCGCCCGCGGCGCCCAGCGTGTGGCCCGTCGTGCCCTTCACCGACGTCACCGGGATCCGGCTTCCCGCCTCTTCGCCGCACAGCGCCAGCAGCGCCTTGGACTCGGTGGCGTCGTTCGCCGGCGTGCCGGTGCCGTGGGCGTTCAGATGCCCCAGGTCGTCCGGCGTGAAGCCGCCCTCCTCCAGCGCCTGGCGCATCGCGCGCGCCACGCCCTCGCCGCTGGGCTCGGGAGCCGTCATATGGTAGGCGTCGCCCGTGGAGCCGAAGCCCGTGATCTCGGCCAGCACCGTGGCGCCGCGCTCGAGCGCATGCTCCAGCGACTCCAACACCACCGCGCCCGCGCCCTCGCCCGCCACGAATCCCGCGCGGCGCACGTCGAACGGCAGGGAGGCCTGCGTCGGATCCTCGGCCTTCGACAGCGCGCCGAGGTTCGAGAACCCGGCCAGGCAGATGGGCGACACGGACTCTTCCGAGCCGCCGGCCAGCGCCGCGTCGATGTAGCCGTGGCGGATGTCGCGCACGGCCGCGCCGATGGAGTGCGCGCCGGTGGCGCAGGCGGTGACCACGTTCAGGCATTCGCCGCGCAGCCCGTAGCGGATGGAGAGGTTGCCCGCCGCGATGTTGCCGATCATCGTGGGGATGAACAGCGGGCTCACGCGCTTCGGACCCTTCTCGGCCAAGGTGAAGAAGCCGCTTTGCAGCTCGTCGATGCCGCCGATGCCGGTGCCGAACACGCACGCGATGCGCGCGGTGTCCTCGGCCTCGAGGTTCAGGCCCGACTGCGCCAGCGCCTCGTCGGAAGCGACGATGGCGTACTGCACGAAGCGCTCGAACCGGCGCGCCTCCTTCTTCGTGATGCCGTGCTCGGCAGCGTCGAAATCGCGCACCTCGGCGGCGATGTGCACGTCGTAGTCGGCCGTGTCGAAGCGCGTGACCGGGCCGATGCAGCAGGCGCGGCCCATGACCGCGTCCCACAGCGCCTGCACGCCCACGCCGGCCGGCGACACCGCGCCCATGCCGGTGATGACCACGCGGTGCGTGCCGTCGGGGCGGCGCGTGCTCGCCGCGTTCGCAATGTTCTCGCTCATAGCGACATACCTCCGTCGATGCAGACAACCTGTCCGGTGATGTAGCCCGCGTCCTCGCTGGCCAAGAAGCGCACGAGCTTCGCCACGTCCTCGGGCTCCCCGAGGCGCTTGGACGCGATGCGCCCCACGATGGCCTCGCGCTGCTTCTCGGACAGCGCGTCAGTCATGTCGGTGGCGATGAAGCCCGGGGCCACGGCGTTGGCCGTGACGTTGCGGGCCGCCAGCTCGCGGGCGATGGACTTCGTGAGCCCGATGACGCCGGCCTTCGAGGCCGCATAGTTCGCCTGGCCCGCGTTGCCCGCCACGCCCACGACGCTCGACATGTTGACGATGCGTCCGTAGCGCTGCTTCATCATGCGCTGCGCCGCGGCCTTGCAGCAGTTGAACGTGCCCTTGAGGTTCACGTCGATCACCGCGTCGAAGTCCTCGTCCTTCATGCGCGCCAGCAGCCCGTCGCGCGTGATGCCGGCGTTGTTCACCAGCACGTCCACGCGGCCGAACGCTTCCTGGGCGGCGTCGACGAGCGCAGCGGCCTCGGCGGCGTCCGCCACGTTGGCGGCCACCGCGATGGCGCGCACGCCGCAGTCGGCCTCCAGGGCTGCGGCGAACGCCCGCGCCTCGTCCAGCCCGCGCTCGCTCGAGCAGTTCACGCACACGTCGAAGCCCGCGCGCGCCAGCTCCTCGGCCACCGCGCGGCCGATGCCGCGGTTCGAGCCGGTGACGACCGCGCTTCGACGCGGAGTTTCGGTTTCGTTGGTCATGGGAGTAGAAGCTCCTATTCGGAATCGGTTGCGGAAGCGACGGCCAGACAGCCGTCGAAGCTCGCGCGGTCCTGCACGCAGGCGCGCGTCGCGGTCTTGTCGATGCGTTTCACGAGGTTCGCCAGAACGCCGCCGAAGCCGACTTCGACGAACATGTCCGCCCCTGCGGCGGTCAACGCAGCCACGCTCGCATCGAAGCGCACGGGGCTCGTGAGGTGGCGCACGAGGTTCTCGCGCGCGTCGGCGGCGGACAGCGGCGCGGCAGTGACGTTGCAGACGAGCGGGATGCGCGCCTCCGAGAACTCGACGTTATCCAAGTAAGCTGCGAGCCCCGCCGCCGCATCGGCCATGAGCGGGCTATGGAACGCGCCCGAGGTGGCCAAACGCGACGAGCGCTTCCCCGCCTCGGCCCATGCCGCCTCGGCGCGCTCGACGGCCGCGGGCGCACCGGCGATGACGATCTGCCCCGGGCAGTTGAAGTTCGCGGGCACCAGCACCTCGCCCTCGGCGCACTGCTCGCAGAGCGCAGCCACGCCGTCCTCGTCGGCCTTCAGCAGCGCGCTCATGACGCCGGGGTGCGCCGCAGCGGCCTCGGCCATAAGCTCGGAGCGCGCTTTCACCAGCGCGAACGTCGCCTCGTCGCTCAGCATGCCCGACACGGCCAGCGCGCTCACCTGCCCCAGCGAGAAGCCCAGCACCGCCGCAGGCTGCACGCCGCGCGCCATGAGCGCGCGGGCGATGCCCACCGACAGCACGCACAGCGCCGGCTGGGCGTTGCGCGTGTCGTTGAGCTCGTCGGGATCGGCATTGAGCACGAGATCGGCCACGTCGTACCCCAGCACGTCGGACGCGCAGGAAAACGTTCCCTTCACCTCGGGAATATCGAGCAGGTCCGCGCCCATGCCGGGCTTCTGCGCCCCTTGCCCCGAGAACATGAAGACGGGCGCGCCCGCGAGGAGGGGCGGCAACGTCCAATCGCTCAAACAGTCCTCGCTTCGCTGCGGAACTCGCTTGGTGGACGCCGCCGCCCCTCCTCGCTCCACACCCACAGGCTTCCGAAGCCCTTTTTCCTCATCCATCAAAGCCCCCTAGATCGCGCGCCCGCGCCGGGCGCTCAGCGCAGCCAGTGCTTCCAAGTCGAGACCGCCCAGAGCCTCGGCCTCTTCGATCATCCGAGCGATAGCCTCGGCCGCCGTGGCGCGCTCGTGCACGAGCGCGGCCGACTGGCCTGCCATCATGGCGCCGTTGTCCACGTCGCCCTCCACGGCGCGGCGCAGGGAGCCCACGTACATAGCCTCCAGCTCGTCGCCGTTGGCGGCGACGTCGCCTTCGAGCTTGCGCACGGTACGGGCGAACTTGTTCTTGAGGCAGCGCACGGGATGCCCGCTGCCGCGGCCCGTGACGATGGTGTCGGCGTCCTTGGCGGCGATCACGCGCTCTTTGTACGCGTCGGAGATGGTGCACTCGTCCACCGTGAGGAAGCGGGTGCCTGCCTGCACGCCCTCGGCGCCCAGCGCGAAGGCGGCGGCCATGCCGCGCCCGTCGGCGATGCCGCCTGCGGCGATCACGGGGATGGACACGGCGTCGCATACTGCGGGGATGAGCGCCATCGTGGTCAGCTCGCCGATATGGCCGCCGGCCTCGGTGCCCTCGGCCACCACGGCATCGGCACCGAGGCGCTCCATGCGCGCGGCCAGCGCGCTGGAGGCCACCACGGGTACCACCTTGATGCCGGCGTCCTTCCACAGCTGCATGTAGTTCGCGGGAGAACCCGCGCCCGTCGTGATGACGTCAACACGCAGCTTCGCCAGAAGCTCGGCCGTCTGGGCGGCGTTCGGATCCATGAGCATGACGTTCGCGCCGATGGGCTTGTCGGTCATCGAGCGGGCGATACGCACCTGCTCCTCGACCCAGTCGAGCGGCGCGCCGCCGCATGCGATGATGCCGAGGCCGCCGGCCTCGCTCACCGCGCCGGCCAGGCTCGCATCCGCGATGCGCGCCATCGCGCCCTGCACGACGGGCGCCTCGATGCCCAGCAGTTCTGTTACCCGCGTCTTCATGCTCATGCTCTCTCTTCCTCGAACCCACGGCCCCGTTCGGGCCCCGTCATACAAGCGGGCCCCGTACGGGGCCCGATCAACGCGCGTTACAGCGAATCGATGTGCGCGACCAGCTGACCCACCGTCTCGATTCCCTCGGGCTCGCCGAACTCGACGTCGCACTTCTCCTCGAGGTCGCAGATGAGCTCGACCATGTCCAGCGAGTCGATGCCGAGCGACTCCAGCGTGGCCTCCTCGGTGATCTTCTCGGCCTCGAGATCGAGGTTCTCGACGAGGACTTCCTTCACGGTGTCGATGGTAGCCATGGTGCGTTCCTTTCGCTTCATGCAATTTAGTTTGATAGTCAAAGTATTTCTCCGGAAGTAATGGTATGGTGACGGGACTCCGATTGCAAGAGCCGCCATGCGCCCTCCACGATTTCTGCGCCCTTCCTCTTATTCCCACCGCCCCGTTCCAGGCGCACCCAAGACAGGCCCCTTCGACGCATCCAGCCGAATAGCCCAACCGCGAACAGGGCGTGAGCGGTCATGCAGTGCGACGAGCAATCGCTGCGTGTGCGAGGAGTGCTGCGTGACCGCTCACGCCCGCCCCGCAGGTCGCAAACTCCTTACGCCTGCGCGTCGAAGAAGCCCTTCACCTTCTTGAGCGCCCCGGCGAACACGCGCTCCTCCTCCTCGGTAAGATCGGCCAACGCCTCGTCGATCATCTGATGGTGGAACAGGTTGTGCGCGCGCAGCACCTGCCTGCCTTTCTTGGTGAGCGAGACCAGCACCTTGCGCCGATCGTCCTCGGCGCGCGTACGTTCCACGAAGCCCTTGTTCGCCAGTTTGTTCACCGCCGTGGTCAGCGTAGCCAAGGTCACGTTCAGGCGCGCGGCTATCACGTTCATCGGATTGCGCTCGTGCAGGCCGATAGCCACGATGGTGTGGACCTCGGTTATGGTGAGCCCGTGCGTCAGGCGGTTGTCCAGCGACTGCTCCTCGATGCGCAGGATGGAGTTGAACGTGCCGGACAGTAGGTCGTCGATTTCCTCGCGCCGTCTTTGAGAAGCGCTCGCCGTCTCGTTCGAACCGTCCACGATCCCCGCCTCCTCGTCCGTCGTTTCACATCGGCCGCATCATACCGTATGTAGTTAGATAGTCAAAGTTTCGACATCGTCGGGCGGTGCGGGGGTGGGCACGAAACGTCGCACGAACCGACCCTCGCTCTTGCTTTTGAGGTAGCGGTACCCGATGACCGAGAACGCAAGCGCTCCGACGAAGTTCACGAACAGGTCTCCCATGGTATCGCGCAGCCCGATGTCCAAATATCCGCCGACACCTAGCTCCTGCCCGTTGACCTCGACGGATTCGATACGGTCTATACGTTGCGGATGCTGCGAGCCCGACGGATCGAGCAGCGTGCTGGAGATGCCGGTCACCACCGTGTCCTTCTGCATGTCGAGTCCGAACATCTCGTCCATGCCGAACTCGAAGAACTCCCACAGCACGCCGATGGTCATGGAAAAGCAGAACGCCACCACCACGCAGAAGAACGGCGACAGAGAGAACGCGATGCGATCCGAGCGGTTAAGGATGGACACGAGGGCAAGGCCTATAGCGGCAGCCAGAAACCCGTTGAACGTATGCAGCAGCGCATCCCAGAACGGGAAGATGGTGTAGAAGTGGAGCAGCTCCCCCAGTATCTCGGCCGCGAAGATGAACAGCGCGATGACCACCTCGAGCGTCTCGGGGATGGAGATGCTGAAGTTCACCTCTATGAACGTGGGGACGAGAAACAGCACGAGCGTGAGCAGGCACAGGAAGAACGCCTCGTAGTTGTCGAAGGCGAGCGAGCCGACCGCGCATGCCAACACGATAAGGCGCAGCACCACGTATACCGCAAACGACCCTTTGTTCTTGCGCATCTCGCGACCCATGGCCGCGAAGACCTCGCGCACCCGTCCCATGCCGGCGCCCTATCGCTCGTCGCGGGCAGGACGAAAGTCCAAGCGCCGAGCACGCGGATCGGCAGAGACGAGCACGACGGCGAGCCGCTGCGCCAGGCGATACGACGCGCCCGTGTCCTGCCCGGTCAGACGATGCTGCACAGGATCGAGCGCGAAGTACTCCGAACCAAGGTTCTTGCACGGGATCAAACCTTCGGCCGTGTTGTCGAGGCGCACGTACGCGCCGTACGTCGCCACCCCCGACACCGTCGCCGAGAACGTCTGCCCCACGAACCGCTCGAGATACTCGATGAGCTTGACCTCCTGCGACTCGCGCGCAGCCTTCTCGGCTATGCGCTCCATGTCGGAGGAGTGCTCGGCGATCCATGGCAGCGCCGATTTTTCCTGGTCGAACTTCTCCGGGCGTCCGCCGATGAGGGCCTTGAGCATACGATGCACCACAAGGTCGGGATAGCGCCTGATGGGAGACGTGAAATGCGTGTAGGCCCCGCTGGCCAGGCCGTAGTGCGCAGCGCAGTCGGGACGGTACACCGCCCGCTTCATCGACCGCAGCAGGAGCGTCGACACGAGCTCGCCCTCGGGACGCTCCGCGCTCGCCTCCAGCACGCGCTGGACGACGTGCGCATCGCCCGCGATGAAGTCGGCTTGATCGATGTCGCGGAACCACGCGAAGTCCTGGAACACGGGCACGAGCGCCGCCAAGCTGTCGGCCGAAGGCTGCTCGTGGACGCGGTACAGGCTGGGGAACTTCGCATCGCGCAGGTGCTTGGCGACGGTCTCGTTCGCAAGGATCATGGCCTCTTCGATGAGCGAGGTCGCGTCGGTCTTGACGCGCAAGTCGATACCCGTCGGACTCCCCTCCTCATCGAGAACCACGCGCGCCTCGACCGAGTCGAAGTCGAGGCCGCCCGCCCTCTCGCGGGAGGCGAACCGCTGCTTCGCCAGGCGCGACAGCGCGGCGAGGCGGTCGGAAAGCCCGTCGCCCGGCGCGCAAGCGCCGTCGCGCCGCACGAGATCCTTCGACTCCGCGCCTTCGGCGCTCCGCTCAGGATGACAACGGTCCAGCAGCGCCTGCGCTTCCTCGTACGACAGGCGCGCATGCGAGCGGATGAGCGCCGGATACAGATCGTAGGCCACGAGCCGCGCCCGATCGTCGAGGTAGAGGTCGGCCGTCATCGTACGACGCACTTCGTCGGGCTTGAGCGAGCACAGATCGCCCGACAACTCGTCGGGCAGCATGGGAATCACACGGTCGACGAGGTACACGCTGGTCGCCCGCCTGCGCGCATCGAGGTCGAGCGAGGAATTCCACGGCACGTAGTGCGCCACGTCGGCGATATGCACGCCCAACCGCCAACGCGCCACCCCGAGCCCGCGCTCGTCCACCACGCGGATGCCGGTTCCAACCCCGCAGGTCGAAACGGGCTCCAGGCTGACCGCATCGTCGAAGTCCCTCGCATCGGCCGGATCGATGGTGAACGTGAAACGCTCCCTCAAGTCGCGGTACCCCGACGCCAACGCGCCGTCCTCGTCGAGCACCGCGCTTCGCGCCTCCGAAAGCGCCCCTTCGGAGAACACCGTCTCCAGCTTGTGACGGGCGATCACCACGTCTACGGCCGCGTGCTCGTCGTCGGCGAGCCCGAGCACCTCCTCGATAACGCCGGTGGCCGCCGTGTTGCGCGAAGGAAACGTCGTGATGCGCACGCGCACGAGCGATCCGTCTTCGATGTCGGGCCGGTCGGCACGCATGGTGAATATGTCATAGGGGATGTTCGCATCTTCGGGCACGACCACGCCGAAAGGTTCGGCCACCTCGTAGCGCCCCACGAGCGTGTCGTGCGCACGGTCGACGACCCGCAGCACGCGCGCCGCCGGCTTCTCTCCTGCGCGAAGATCTGCTTTGCGTTCATGTGGCTGCTTCTTGCGGCCGCTCTGCACGGGCAGCGGCGCCACTTCCACGAGATCGCCGTCGAACGCACCCGCCATCTTGGATTCCGGAACGAAGAACTCGCCCTCCGCCGTCTGCACGAAGCCGAAGCCGCCTCCGCGCACGCTCAGCACGCCCCGCGGGTTGCTACGGGGATGCCGGCGCGTATGGGAACGCGTCCGCCCCACGGCTAGCCCTTCACGAGGGACTGGGCGGTTTCGAGCGCGAGAGCCTTCTGGTTATCCTCGCCCTCCGCCAAACCCACCATCACGTCGGGGGTGACGCCCACGCCTTCGATGTCGTGTCCGAGCGGGCTCTTGTAGAACGCGGCGGTGTAGCGCAGCGCTCCGCCGAAACTCAAATCGCGCGTCACCTGCACCGAGCCCTTGCCCAACGTCGTGGATCCCACGAGCGTGGCGCGCTGGTTGTCCTTGAGCGACGCGGCCAGCACCTCGGCGGAAGCGGAGGTCTTGCCGTTCACGAGCAAGACCAGCGGCTTCTCCGTCACGTAGGGGCGCGAGGTGGTCTTGGACGTCTCCTCGGCCTTCGTCTGGATCTTCACAATGGTGCCGCTCTTCACGAACAGGCTGGCGATATCCACCGACTGCGTGAGGAAACCGCCGGGGTTGTCGCGGATATCGAGCACGAACGATGTGGCGCCTTGCGACTCGAGGTCGGCGACCGCGTTCTTCACGAGGTCTGCCGCGTTCTGCGTGATCTGCTTGAGCTTGATGTAGCCCACCGTGTCGGAAAGCTCGGTCTCCACGTTCTTCACCGCGTAGTTCGAGCACACGAGCGTCGTAGTGAACTCCTCGCCGCCCTCGTCGTCGAGCGAGCTGGCGCGCCGCCACGTGATGACGACGTTCTCGCCCTCCTCGCGCTTGAGCGCGGAGGTCACCTCGTTCGTGGTCCACTCGTGTCCGCGGTCGCCGTCGATGGCCACCACGAAATCGCCGCTGCGCACGTCGGCCATCTGGGCGGCCGAACCCTCGAACACGTCGGCCGCGTAAGCGCGCCCTTTGTATTCGGAGAACAGCACGCCGATGCCCGCCGACTGCTCGGCGCTGTCCTGCATGAGCGCGGCGTAGCGCGCAGGATCGTAATAGCGCAGATACGCGTCTTCCGTCGTGTCCGAAAGCGCGTTCAGCACGTTGGTCGTGGCCATGTTCAAATCGTAGGAGTCCAAGCTGTCGTTGTCGATGATGCCCTCGACCTCCTCCACGCGCGCCCCGAGGGAGTCATAGGTGTCGCCCGACGTGGTGGATCCCGGATTGCGGTCGACGTCCACCACAAGCGACGTGAAGCCGAGCGACTCGAGAAGAGAAGCGTCGCCTCGCGCAGTAAAGCCCGCGACGAAAGCGACGCTCACGACGATGACGACGATGCAGGCCTTGATAAGGCGCATGTTGCGCGCCCGCGCTCGACGGGCGGACGCCGCAACATGCGAAGTGTCAGTATGCTTGGCCATGGCCGTTCAACCGGTTACACCTTGAGGTAGCGGCGCATGGCGAACGCCGAACCCAGCAGGCCGATGAGCAGGCCCGCGCCCACCAGCACGGCGTAGATGAACAGGAAGGTGTTCAGGCTCAGGTCGAAGTTGAGGAACATGAGCGCGCTCTGCAGCTTCGGCAGCGCGAGCGTGCGCAGAAGCTCAAGGCAGCCCACCGCCAAAAGCGAGCCGATGATGGCGTGCAGCGCGCCTTCCATGAGGAAGGGCCCGCGGATGAAGCCGTTCGACGCGCCCACGAGGCGCATGATGGCGATTTCCTTGCGGCGCGCCAGAATGGCCAGGCGGATGGTGTTGTTGATGAACACCATGGCGATGAAGATGAGCAGAGCCACCAGCGCGATGCCGATGTAGCGCACGTAGTTCGTGAGCGTGAACAGGCGGTCGACCGTCTGCTGGCCGTACTTGAGCGACTGCTCGGGCGTGTCGTACCCGATGATCTGCTGGTAGGTGGAGTTGCCGCGGATCGCATCGGCCACCTGCTCGACCAGCTGCGGGTCGGACAGCTCGACGTCGATCGAGCGCGGCAGCGGGTTCTGCCCGTCCAGCGTGTCGATGATGTCGGACGTCGTGGAGGAGCGGAACTTCTCGAGCGCCTGCTCCTTGTTCGTGAAGCCCACCGATGCCACGCCGTCGAGCCCCTCGATGAAGTTCTCGACCGACTGGATATCGGCATCGGAGGCATCGTCGGACACGTAGGCCGTGATGGACACCTCGCTCTCCACCGACGAGACGAGCTTCTCGACGACGAAGCCGCCGACGAGGAACACGCCGATGATCAGCAGCGACAGGAAGATGGTCACGATGGATCCCAGCGCCGTCGACAGGTTGCGCGTGAAGCCCTTGAGGGACTCCTTGATAAAGTAGAAGAAACTAGACATCGAAACCGTACACCCCCCGATCCTGGTCGCGGGTGAGGTGTCCGCGGTCGAGCGCGATGACGCGTCGGCGCATGTTGTCCACCATCTCGCGGTCGTGCGTCGCCACGAGCACCGTGGTGCCCGTGCGGTTGATGCGCTCGAGCAGATCCATGATGCCGCGCGACGTCTGCGGGTCGAGGTTGCCGGTAGGCTCGTCGCACACCAGAAGCGGCGGGCGGTTCACGATGGCGCGCGCGATGGACACGCGCTGCTGTTCGCCGCCGGACAGCTGGTCGGGGCGCTTGTTGAGCTTGTCCTGCAGACCGACGAGGCGCAGCACCTCGGGTACCTGCGTCTTGATGACGTGGCGGCTCTTGCCGATTACCTCGAGCGCGAACGCGACGTTCTCGAACACGGTCTTGTTCGGCAGCAGCTTGAAGTCCTGGAACACGCAGCCGATGTTGCGGCGCAGGTAGGGCACGCGCCAGTTGCGCATGGTGGTCAGGTCCTCGTCCGCGACGTAGATGTGGCCCTGCGAGGGCTTCACCTCTCGGATGAGCATGCGGATGAACGTGGACTTGCCGGAGCCGGAATGGCCCACGAGGAAGATGAACTCGCCCGCGTAGATCTGCAGGGATATATCGTTAAGCGCCGGCTTGTTCGGCTGAGCCGGGTACACCTTCGTCACATGGTCGAACGTGATGACCGGCGTGCCTGTTTGCTGGGGAATGTCATCGACTTCCAGCACCGGCAGCGACGCAGAAAGCTGCGACGTGGTCTGCCGCGCGGGCGCCGCGTGGGCGCCGCCGCGTCGTGCGGGACGCGCGGGAACCCCTTGGCTTATGTCGTTCGTCACAGAGTGCTCCGTTCGAATAGTAGGGTACTGAGACGGGTTGATTCTAGCAGAAGCACTATCGGGCCATGACCTTCTTCACAGCTTCGACAATCGCCCTGGAACCCAGGTCGAAGTAGTCGAGCAGCTCCTCGAATTCGCCCGATTTGCCGAACTGGTCGCGCATGCCCACGAACTCGACCGGAGCCGGATTCGAGCGCGCGAGCGTCTCGGCCACGGCCGACCCGAGGCCGCCGTACACGCTGTGCTCCTCGGCGACCACGGCGCGCCCCGTCTTCCCCACCGACGCGAGAACGGTGTCCTCGTCGAGGGGCTTCACGCTGAACGCGTCGATGACCTCGACCTCGACGCCCTCGGCGGCCAGCATCTGGGCAGCCTTCAGCGCCTGCTCCACCTCGACGCCGCAGGCGACGATGGTGGCGTCCGAGCCTTCGCGCAGCACGTAGGCGCGCCCGAGCTCCAGCTCCACCCCGTCGGCATAGACGGCCGGCACCGATGCGCGGCCCATGCGCACGTACACAGGGCCTGGCGTTTCAGCAGCCAGTCGGATGGCCGCGCGAGCCGCGGCGTAGTCCGCCGGCACGAGCACGCGCATGTTCGGAAGCCCGCGCATGAGCGAAACGTCCTCGAGCATCTGATGGCTGCCGCCGTCGGGGCCGACGGAGATGCCGGCGTGCGTGGGGGCGATCTTCACGTCGAGGTTGCTGTAGCACACGGTGTTGCGGATCTGGTCGTAGGCGCGACCCGTTCCGAACACGGCGAACGAGCCGGTGTAGGCGATATGGCCGGTGGCCGCGAGGCCGGCGGCCACATCCACCATGTTCTGCTCGGCGATGCCGCAGTTGAACAGACGGTCGGCGAAGCCCGCGTCGGCCAGCTTCTTCGTGGTGGTGGAGCCCGTCAGATCGGCGTCCACGGCCACCACAGGCAAACCCTCGTTCGCCAGCTCGGCCAACGTGGCGCCGTATGCGGCGCGCGTGGCACGTTTGACCTGGGACTGCTCTTCGTTCGCCAGCTTAACCACGGCTGGACTCCTCTCCGCTCGGCGCCGCCAGCTCGGCCAGCGCGGTCTCCATCTGCTCGGCGTTCGGCGCCTTGCCGTGCCAACCCGCCTGGTTCTCCATGAACGACACGCCCTTGCCCTTCACCGTGCGCGCGATCAGCGCATGGGGCTTGCCCGCGCGATCGGC
Organism: Eggerthella sp. 1_3_56FAA; assembly: GCF_000185625.1. Lineage (NCBI taxonomy): Bacteria > Bacillati > Actinomycetota > Coriobacteriia > Eggerthellales > Eggerthellaceae > Eggerthella > Eggerthella sp. 1_3_56FAA. Next base: position 94,570 of record NZ_GL622579.1, on the reverse strand, counting down.
CTTCGCCGCAGCGAGCGCCTCCACGAGCGCGGCCATGTCGTGGCCGTCCACTTCGCGCGCATCCCAGCCGAAGGCCTGGAACTTCGCTGCGAGATCGCCCGGATCGCACACATCGGCCGTGTCGCCGTCGATCTGCAGGCAGTTGCGGTCCACGACGGCCACCAGGTTGTCGAGGTTGCGATGCGCCGCGAACATGGCAGCCTCCCATACCTGCCCTTCCTGGCATTCGCCGTCGCCGAGCAAGGCGAACACGCTCTGCGGCTTGCCGTCCAGCTTGAGACCGGCCGCGGCGCCCGCCGCGACGGACAGGCCCTGGCCGAGCGAGCCCGTGGACACCTCGACGCCCGGCACGAGGTTCGAGTCGGGATGGCCCTGCAGTCGCGTGCCCAGCTTGCGCAGCGTGAGCAGCTCCTCGCGGGGGAAGTAGCCCGCCTGGGCGAGCACGGCGTACAAAGCCGGAGCCGCATGGCCCTTCGCCAGGATGAAGCGGTCGCGCTCTTCCCAATCGGGTCGCTCGGGATCATGATCGAGCACTCCGCCGAAGTACAGCGCCGCAAGGATGTCGGCGCACGACAGCGACCCGCCGGGATGCCCGCTGCCCGCCTCCGCGATCATGCGCACGATGTCGGAGCGCATCTCGTTCGCCCGCCGTTCAAGTTCGGTCATGCCTGTTCCTTTCTAGAACTCAACAATGTAAACAACAGGTTGGCTGTGGTGGTGCAGGTTGCCTTGAAGGTTCCGCGCGGCTGAGCTAAGCGGCCTGATGGGCCGTGTGCGAAGCCGCGCGGGTTCTGAAAGGCAAGATGCGCCGCCACAGCCGGCCGTCATCCAGCAACCGTCATTGAGATACTCGCCAACGGTGGTAGCCTATTACGAACTCATCCAACTCCCCATCCAGCACGGCGTCGACGTTGCCGGTCTCGATGCCGCTGCGCACGTCCTTCACCATCTGGTAGGGGTACAGCACGTAGTTGCGGATCTGGCTGCCGAAGGTGTTGTCCATGCGGTCGCCGCGCAGCTCGGCCAGCTCCTCTTGGCGCTTCTGCTCCTCGCGCTCGTAGAGCTTCGCCTTGAGCACGCGGAACGCCGCTTCCTTGTTCTGCAGCTGGGACTTCTCGTTCTGGCACGTCACCACGATGTTCGTGGGGATGTGCGTAAGGCGCACGGCCGAGTCGGTGGTGTTGACGCACTGGCCGCCGGGGCCGCTGGAGCGGTACACGTCCACGCGCACGTCGGCGGGGTTGAGATCCACCTCGATGTCGTCGGGCAGCACCGGCAGCACCTCCACGCCCGCGAACGTGGTGTGACGGCGCTTCTTGTCGTCGGTGGGGCTGATGCGCACGAGGCGGTGCACGCCGCTCTCGCTTTTCAGCATGCCGAAGGCGTTGCGTCCTTCGATCTGGATGGTGGCCTTGTCCAGCCCGATGCCCTCGCCCGGGACCACGTCGAGCACGGTGACCTTCCAGTCCTTCTTCTCGGCGTAGCGCACGTACATGCGGTAGAGCATGTCGGTCCAGTCCTGGGCCTCGAGGCCGCCGGAGCCGGGGTTCACCGTCAGGATGGCGTCGCCGCCGTCGAAGCGCTCCGAGAACCACGAGCTGATCTCGAGCGCGTCCAGCAGCTCGTCGAGCTTGTCGAGAGCCGCGGAGGCCTCCTCGGCGAACAGCTCGTCCTCCGATGCCAAGTCGAACGCGGCGCGCGCATCGTCCAACAACGCTGCGGCCTCGTCGTACTCTGCGATGGTGTCGCGCAGCACGCTGGCCTGCTTCGACACGCTCTGGGCATGCGAGGCGTCGTCCCAGAAGCCGGGCTGCGCGATCTCCTCGTCGAGCTTCGCCAGCTCCGCCGCGCGCTCGTCGATGTGCAGGTAGCCGTGCGCCGCCTCGACGCGCTGGGCTACCTTCTCCAAGTCTTTTTCGTCTCTATCAGCCATGATTCCTTATTGATCTCGTCCGTGACACTTCTTGTACTTGAGGCCCGAGCCGCAGGGGCACGGCTCGTTGCGCCCGACGTTGGCGAAGGGATCGTCCTTGTCCTTCGTGTACGTCTGGGGCTTCGCCGCCGCGGACTTGGGCGGAGCCGCGGCCGCCTGCTTGCGCGCGGCGCCCACGCCCGTCTGCTCGAGAGCCTGCTCGGGAGACGAGTAGCTCACCTTTCCGTCGAGCGGGCTCTTGTCCTCCGCCAACGCCGGCTGCTCCTGCTTCACAGCCACCTGGAGCCGCAACAGCGTGCGCAGATAATCCTCGTACATGCCCGCAGTCAGGTTCTGGAACGCGTTGTACGCCTCGTTCTTGTACTCCACCAGCGGGTCGCGCTGGCCGAACGCGCGCAGGCCGATACCGGCCTTGAGATAGTCCATCTCCTGGAGGTGCGCCATCCAGCGCGTGTCGATCATGCGCAGCATGACCTGGCCCTCCAGCATCTTCATCACCGGCTCGCCCAGCTGCTCGGACTTGCTCGCGAACACGTCCTCCAAGTACGCTTCCAACGCTTCGGACAGCACGGCGGGGTCGTCGTCGTGGTCGACCTCGGCCACGCTGAAGTCGTCGCGACCCGTCATGTTGGCGGCCCACAGCTCCACGGCCTTGGCATCCCAGTCGTCGCTGGGCACCTTGGCCGGGCAGTTCTCCGCGACGACGGCTTCCACCGCGTCGCCGATGATCTCGGGGATGCGCTCGTCCATGTCTTTGCCGTCGAGGATGGCGTTGCGCTCACTGTAGATGGCCACGCGCTGCAGGTTCATGACGTCGTCGTACTCGAGGACGTTCTTACGGGCGGCGAAGTGCATGCTCTCCACCTGGCGCTGGGCGCCTTCGATGGCCTTCGACACCATGCCGGCCTGGATGGGCATGTCCTCGGGCATGTCGGTCTTCTCCATCATGCGGGCGATGGAGTCCATGCGGTTGCCGCCGAACAGGCGCATGAGGTCGTCTTCGAGCGACAGGTAGAACTGCGTCACGCCGGGGTCGCCCTGACGGCCGGCACGGCCGCGCAGCTGATTGTCGATACGGCGCGACTCGTGGCGCTCGGTGCCGATGACGGTGAGGCCGCCGGCCGCGATGACCTGGTCGTGCTCCTCGGCGCACACGCGCTTCGCCTCGGCCAGCGCGTCCGCGCGCTGCTCGTCGGTGGGAAGGGCCGGGTTCGGCTCGCCGTCCTCGGTCAAAGGTTCGGCGTCCGGATCGAGCCCGCGCTCGCGCAGCACGTCGTCGGCCAGCACGTCGGGGTTGCCGCCCAACAGGATGTCGGTGCCTCGGCCGGCCATGTTCGTGGCGATGGTCACGGCGCCCACGCGGCCCGCCTGCGCGATGATGTGTGCCTCGCGCTCGTGGTTCTTCGCGTTCAAGGTCTCGTGCTTGATGCCGCGCTTGTCCAGCAGGCGCGACAACTTCTCGGAGCTCTCGATGGACACGGTGCCGATGAGGCAGGGCTGGCCCGCCTTGTTGCGCTCGGCCACGTCGTCGGCCACGGCGTTGAACTTCGCCTCCACCGTGCGGTAGATGAGGTCGTCCTCGTCCTTTCGGGCGACTGGGCGGTTCGGCGGGATGGCCACGACCGGCAGCTTGTAGATCTCGCGGAACTCGGCGTCCTCGGTCATGGCCGTGCCGGTCATGCCGGAGAGCTTCTCGTACAGGCGGAAGTAGTTCTGCAGCGTGATGGTGGCCAGCGTCTGGTTCTCCTCGCGCACGAGCACGCGCTCTTTCGCCTCGAGCGCCTGGTGCAGGCCCTCGGAGTAGCGGCGGCCTTCCATGATGCGGCCGGTGAACTCGTCGACGATCTTCACCTCGCCGTTCACCACGACGTAGTCCACGTCGCGGTGGAACAGGAACTGGGCCTTGAGCGCCTGCTGCAAGTGGTTCGGCAGCTGGCCGGACGGGTCGGCGTAGATGTCGTCGATGCCGAGCATGGCCTCGATCTTCTCCAGGCCGCTCTCGGTGGCGTTGATGGTCTTCTTCGCCTCGTCCATGTCGAAGTCGGCCTCGGGCACGAGGCCGACCATGACGCGCGCGAACTTATTGTACGTCTCGGCCGCCTGCGTGCCCGCTCCCGAGATGATGAGCGGCGTGCGGGCTTCGTCGATGAGGATGGAGTCCACCTCGTCGACGATGGCGAAGTGGTGGCCGCGCTGCACGCGGGCCTCTGCGCGCGTCACCATGTTGTCGCGCAGGTAGTCGAAGCCGAACTCGCTGTTCGTGCCGTAAGTGACATCCGCCTTGTAGGCGGGTATCTTCTTGTCGGGGCGCATGCCGTTCTGGATGAGGCCCACCTCCATGCCGAGGAAGCGGTACACCTGCCCCATCCACTCGCTGTCGCGACGGGCCAGGTAGTCGTTGACGGTGACCACGTGCACGTTGTTGCCGGGCAGGGCGTTCAGGTAGCCGGCCAGCGTGGAGACGAGCGTCTTGCCCTCGCCGGTCTTCATCTCGGCGATCTGGCCGTCGTTCAAAGCCATGCCGCCGATGAGCTGCACGTCGAAGTGACGCAGCCCCAGCGTGCGCACCGAGGCCTCGCGCACGGCGGCGAACGCTTCGGGCAGAAGGCTCTTGAGATCCTCTCCGTTCTGGGCGCGTTCGCGGAACGCGGCGGTGAGCGCGCGAAGCTCCTGGTCAGAGCGCGCCTGCATCTCGGATTCGAGGCCGTTGATCTTGGCCGCGGTGGCTTCGTAGTGCTTGAGCTGCTTGCCCTCGCCAAGCGTCAGGAGCTTGGAAAGAAATCCTGCCATGTATGCGCCATCCTTTTCGTGGCTTGCAGCGCGGCGATGCGCGCCTGTTCACTTGAATACAGCACTTGCTACTCTAGCATATCGCGCCTGACCTCAAAGGAAATTCACAGGGCACGCAAGGCGCGGCGCGAGGCGCAGCGGCGGATCGGGAACGCAAGCGCCGCCGATCCGCCGCGCATGCCGCAGCCCGCCGGCTCAAGCGCTGCGGCGCGCCTCCTCGTCGAGACGTTCGGCGAGCCACATCTTGATCACGGCCTGCCGCCCGATGCCCACGCGCTTCGCTTCCTTGTCGAGCGCCTCCACCATCCAGATGGGCATGTCGACGTTGACGCGCTTCGTCTCGGTTCTCCCCTCGACCACCACCGCGGAATCGAAATCGAAGAACCCGGTCACGTCGCAGCCTTCGTCGAACAGCTCTTCGAGATTCTCAGAGGTTATCTTTTCGTTGCTCATAGCGAATCCTCTCTTGTTCCGTCGCTCGCCTTACCGAGATGATTCGAATGCGGTCGCCCCTATCGGTCGCGATCGCCGTCCAATGGACTCCGCGCAGGACGCCGACCACCGCATATCGTCGCTCTCCTCTTTTCCGCGCAGGAGCCTTGATGTAGATGCCCTCCCAAAGCTGCTGCGCCTCATCGAAGTCGATACCGTGCTTCTGAAGGTTCGCCACGCTCTTCTTCGGATCGCATTCGAACGTCAGTATTGAACCTAAAGATATAGTAATTATATCCATAATATACCTTTTTCGCAATCTATGCTCGTTATTCCGTTCCCCGTCCGTCACTCGAAATCGGTTTCGGTTTCGATGATGCTGCGATAGAGGCGCATCGTTTCGAGGGAGGGGTCGATACCCAGCTCGTCGGTGAGGAAGCGGCGGCAGGCAAAGTAGGTCTCGAGAGCGGCCGTACGCTGCCCCGCGGCCAGCTGGGCCTGCATGAGGCAGATGTAGGCGTCTTCGCGCGAGCGGTCGCGCTGGAGCGCCGCACGGGCGAACCAGAGTCCCTCCTGGGCCTCGCCTGCAGCGACGAGGCGCGTCGAGGCGGCCACCAGCGCGTCCACGAGGCGGTTGCGGTAGTCCACGCGCAGCGACGCGAGGGCGTCGTTGCCGTTCTCGCTGGGCAGAAGATCGTCCGAGAAGCGATCGTTGACCTGCGAGTACACCTGCGCCCAGCCGCCGTATCCGGGCCGCTCGAACAGCAGCGTGCGGCACACGTCCTCGAGCTGCGCCACATCGCTCGTCAGCAGGCTCGCGTCAAGTCTCAACCCCTGCTGCTGGCGAATGAGATAGGGGCACTCGCCCGACGGCAGCGTCAGCGCGCGGCGCAGCATCGCCCAAATGCCGTAGAAGTTCTTGCGCCCGTGCATGATCTCGCTGTCGGGCCACAGAAGACCCACCAGCTTGTCGCGCGAGAACTCGCGGCCGTTGTGCAGCACGAGCAGGGCGAGCAGCGTCTTGACCTTCTGGCGGCTGAACAGCGACGGATCCACCCGCTCATCCCCCATCAGCACGTCGAGGCCCCCGAACAGGTTGACGGTGAGCGCGGGCACGGAGGACGGCAGCTTCGGCAGGCGAGTCGCGCGACCCTCTTCACGGTATGCGTCGGGATGGGTGGCGACGAATACGCGCTCGCGTTCCAATCGCTCCAGCTCCAGCCGCTCGCACGCGTTGCGCTGGGAGAACAGGCGCATCTCTATGCGCCTGACGGCGAGGGCCGCCTGCGCGTCGAGCGCGGGAACGGCGATCGCCCCGCGCTCGCAGGCCCGCTCGTAGGCGATGCCGGCCAAAGCGTCGCCGAGCCCGAGCGTGCCGCGGCTCGCCTGGGACACCTCCTTGCGCACGAAGGCGCCCAAACGGTCGAGCTCGATCGATCGGGCCTCGCCGGCTCCCGACGCCGCAGCTTGACGCAGCACTTCGGCGGCCGACTGCTTGAGGAAGCTCCCGCGCGCGCCGTCGTCGTGCCAATCGAGCCATACCCGAGCAGCCTCGGGGCAGCCCGCTTTCCGCAGCTGCGCATGCACGCATCCCGCAGCGAGCCATCCCCGATCTTCCGGCGCCTTCGCGCAGACGGCCTCACGGGGCGCTTCGGCCGCATCCGCGATGCCCGCGGCCGCGAGCAGCGACACGACGAGCTTGTCGGCGCGCCGCCGCTCGTCCGCTTCCGCGCATTGCGCGAGCACCAACGCGCCCGTCATCCGCACGGAGGACGGCGCGTTCCTGTCGCGCACCGCCTTGCGCGCGGCAACGCAGGCCGCTTGTCGATCCCCCAGAAGCGCGCGGCGAACCGCCTCGTGGGCGCTGAGCAGAGCGCCCTTCCCCGCCGTCTCGCCCGATAAGGAGCGGTGCACCTCGCAGGCCGGCACGAGGCAAGCGGCTTCGAGCAACGCCGCCCCGTGTTTCGCGAGCCAGGACGCTCGCGGGGCGCGCGACGCCAGCAAACGTACGAAATCGCAGGCCCGTTCGTGCTCGCCGCGCATCGCGAGCGCATCGCCCAAGCGCACGACGAGCGTGCTCGCATCGGAGAACAACGACCGATCGGCCAACGCGCCCAGCTTACGCGCAAACGCGCCGGCGAGGGCTTCGACCTCGAACGGCGCGGCCTCGAACCGGCCGCTGCGGGAGTCGATGCCGAGATAGGGGTACTGCTCGGCGAGCAGCGCGTCCTGATCGGGGCCGAACGGGCCGAACGCCGCCACGTCCTCGAACGTCCCCTTCCCCAGCGACGCCATCACGAACAGCGGCAGCAGCAGGTCGGCCGGAAGCTCCTCGCCAAGCACGGCGGACAAGAACCCCGCGCGCTCCTCGTCCGACCCCCATACGAACGTGGCGACGCGGCACGCGGGCGCAATCGTCGATGCGGGATCGCTCGAGCGCTCCCCCGGTGTGCGGAGCAGGTCCACTTCCTCATCGGTGAGCAGCAGATCGACGGCCGTGAGCTTGATGCGGTCGCGATGACGCGCGAAGGCGTCGCGCGATGGCATGCAGGCCACCATCACCTCGCAATCGCGGTCGAGCAGCAGATCGAGCTCGTCGGATAACAGCTCGGCGCGCTCAGGATCGAGCAGCGGCACATCGTCTATGACGACGAGGAACGGCTGCGGGTCGCCCTCCAAAAGCGTGCGCGCTATGACGCCGCGATCGAGATCGCGCAAGAAGCACGGGCTGCGGCCGTCGAGCCAGACCACATGCTCGAACGAGAACACCGTATCGGCGTATTCCATCGCAAGACCCGTCTTGCCGAAGCCGTCGGGCGCGACGATGAACCGCGCGACGTGCCGCTCGCGCAAAAGCTTAGCGATGAGGTTGGGGCGAGGTATCTGGCGCCGCGGGACGAGATGCAGCGGACGACGGCCTCGGCACGACGCCTTCTTGAGGAATTCCGGCATATGATCCACTCCCTTCTTCGAGGGGAGTGCGTAGCGAGAGAGGAATCGACCTTACTACCGAAACCAGCTTCGCGCAAGCCGACATCGGTTCGACTCCGCTGCGATCCGCGGTGTACAATAAGCGAATCGATCCGCCCCGTCGCTAGGGAGAACGCCATGCTGCAACCCGCAACGCTCGCCGATTTGCCCGCATTCCTCTGCGCGCACGCCGAGGACGCCCGCGCGGGCACCGGCTGCACCGTCTTCATAGCTCCTGACGGGGCCACCTGCGGCGTCGACGTGCGCGGCGGCGGTCCTGCCACGCGAGAGACCGATCTGCTCAAGCCCGAGAACATGATCCAGGCCGTGCACGGCGTGGTCCTGTCGGGCGGCAGCGCCTTCGGGCTGGCCGCCGCGACCGGCGTCATGGACGAGCTGGCCGCACGCGGCATCGGCTTTCCCGTGGAGAGCGCCCGCGTGCCCATCGTCGTGGGAGCCTGCCTGTTCGATCTGCTGGTCGGGCAGAACGCCCATCCCGATGCCGCCATGGGGCGCGCTGCTGCGAGGGCGGCGTTCGAGCGCGAGGCGGCGGAACCGCTGGCCGAAGGCAACGTGGGCGCCGGATGCGGCGCATCGGTGGGCAAGCTCCTCGGCGGCGAGCGCGCCATGAAAGCCGGGCTCGGAATCTGCGGATTGCGCCTGGGCGAGCTCACGGCGTGCGCCGTCGTGGCGGTGAACGCGCTCGGCAACGTGCGCAGCGCGGACGGTGCCTGGATCGCCGGCTGCCGCGACGGAGAAGGGCGCGTCATGGATCCCCTCGAGGCGTTCGGCGTCCTCGCGCAGCAGGCGGCCGCGCATGCGGAGCAGGAAGCCGACCCCGCCGCAGGTCCGTGCGCCAACACCACCATCGGCGTCGTGCTGACGAACGCGCGTCTGACGAAGGCGCAGGCGACGAAGGCTTCTTCGACCGTCCACGACGCCTACGCGCGCGCCATCAAGCCCGTGCACACTTCCGGCGACGGCGACACCGTGTTCACGTTCGCATCCGGCGAGGTGGAAGCCGACTACGATACGTTCGCCATCCTTGCCACCGAGGCCATGCAGGGAGCCGTCGTGCGTGCGGTCGAGCAGGCCGAGGGCGCCTACGGGTTGCCCGCCGCCCGCGACCTCGTCTCCTGTTAGGAAGAGGGCGACATGAAAGGGGCTCAGCTTGCCAACCGAACGCTGTTCGTCGCTTCGGTGATCGTGACCGGCGCCATCGCCGGCGCGTTCGTGTGGCTGCTCTTGTTCGCCATGAACCTGGGCATCACGTTCATCTGGGACCGGCTGCCCGCGCATTTCGGCCCGTACTTCCCCTTGGCCGCCTGCCTGGTGGGCGGCCTGGTCATCGGGCTGTTCGCCAAGAAGTTCGGATCGTATCCCGAAGACTTGAACCAGGTGATGGCGAAGGTGAAGCGCGACGGCCGCTACGACTACGACAAGCTGGGCGTCATGTCCGTTTCCGCGCTGCTGCCCCTGTTCTTCGGCGGGTCGGTAGGCCCCGAGGCGGGCCTCACCGGGGCGGTCGCGGGCATCTGCACGTGGGTGGGCGATCGCATGAAGCGCTTCGGCTCGGACTTCCAGCAGCTCACGTCGGTCGGCACCATGGCGGCGCTGTCGGCCATCTTCACCGCGCCCCTCTTCGGGTTCGCCGCGCCGCTGTACGACGACGGCGACGAGGCGAAGGGCGCGCAGGCAGCCATCACGCTGCCGAAGTCGTCGAAGATCGTCGTGTACCTGTGCGCCATCGCTGGTGCGCTGGCGGCTTTCCTCGGACTGGGCGCGCTGTTCGGCGGCGGGCTGTCGCTGCCTCGTTTCACCGACATCCACGTGGGAGCGACCGAGCTTCTGTGGCTCGTGCCGCTCGCGCTGGTGGGCGCGGCAGGCGGTTGGCTGTTCTGTGCGTTCGACGGCCTGTTCGAGCGCCTGTCCGAACGCATGGGAGAGCGTCCCGTGGCAAAGGCGCTCATCGCCGGGCTCGTGCTGGCGCTCATGGGCATCGCCTTGCCGTTCACGATGTTCGCCGGCGAGACGCAGGCCGAGCAGCTGGGAGAGGTCTGGGGCACCATGACGGCGTTCGCGCTTTTGGCCACGGGCTTCGGCAAGGTGCTCGTCACGCCTTTGTGCATCCGCTTCGGCTGGCGCGGCGGCCACTTCTTCCCCGTCATCTTCGCCGGCATCTCCATCGGCTACGGCATGGCCATGCTCACCGGCGCCGACCCCGTGTTCTGCCTGTGCGCAAGCACGGCCGCGCTCGTGGGAGGCGTCATGCGCCAGCCGCTCATGACCGTGCTGCTGCTGTTCCTCTGCTTCCCCGTGAAGGGCATCGTCGTCATGCTGGCCGCCGCGGCCCTCGGCGCCGCCGTCCCGCTGCCGAAAGCCTTGCGCGCCGAGCAAGCGGAAGGTTGACGAAACAAAAAAACGCCGCCGCGGAAGGCGGCGGCGCAGGACGCATCAAAGCGGCGATGCGCGAAAGCTACTCCTTGCCCAGCATCTTGGCGATGCGGTCGGAGTACTCGATGTCGGTAAGGCCCGCTTCGGCGGCGAGGTCGATGACGGGCGCGTCGTTCCACAGCGCCTCGAGGCGATAGTACTCGCGCGTCTCGGGCTGGAACACGTGCACGACGAAGCTGCCGTAGTCCAGAAGCGACCACGTGCCGTCCTGCGTGCCCTCGCGATGCAGGGGCTTCATCTGCGCCTTCGTGCGCACCGCATCCTCGATCTCGTCGATGATGGCCTCCACCTGACGGTTGTTGGAGGCCGTGGCGATGACGAAGTAGTCCGTCACGCCGATGAGGTCGCGCACCTCCTGCACCATGATGTCGGTGGCCTTCTTCTCGTCGGCCGCGCAGGCCGCGATGAGGGCGCATTCCCTCGAAGTCTTCTCGGTCGTCGTTGTGCTCACGCTGTTCCTTTCTCGGCCTTCGCGTCGCGCGATCGGGCCACGTAATGGTTCCACACCTCGACGGTTGCCGGGTGCAGGCGTCGCCGGCGCTCCACGAGCGTCAGCAGGATATGGTTGAACGTCATCATGAAGAGCTCTTCGAGCGGCACCGCGCCGATGGCGGCGCGCAGCTCGTCGAGGCCGTCGAAGTCGCGGCTGGGCTCGATGGCGTCGGCGATGTATATGATCATGTCCAGATCGCTCATGCCCACCGCCGCGGCCGTGTGCCGAGCGATGGCCTGGACCACGTCGGCGGACAGGTCGGGGTACGCGCGCACGAGCTCGGCCGCGGCCGTGGGGCCGTGCAGCAGACGCGGCATCGTGTCCAGCACGTACGGGTCCACGTCCACGCCCAGCGCGCGAGCGCGCTCGCGGATCTCGTCGTCGCCGTACTCCTTGTCCCAATCGTGCAGCAGGCCGGCCAAGCGCGCCTTGCGCACGTCGACGCCGTACGTCTCGGCCAACGACGCGGCCGTCTTCGACACGCCTCGCGCATGCTCGAACCGCTTGGGCTTCAACCGTTTCTTCAGATCGCGCTCGCGCGCATCGAAGAACGCATCCGAAAGCACGTCCTCGCTCATCGCACGCCTCCTTCGTGATGGGGATCGGCTCGGTACAGGCCTCGCTCTTGAATATAGTCGAGCACGCCCTGCATCGTCAAATAACGGATCGACTTCCCCGCCGCTACGCGTCGGCGCAGGTCGCTGGACGAGATGGCCAGCGCCGTCACCTCGAGGTAGTCGATGGCGAAGTTGCCGTGCTCGGCGATGAACGCCCGCCGCTCCTCCGACAGCGCGTAGCCGGGGCGCGTGACCGCGATGAGGCGGGCGAGGTCGGCGATGGCCGCGCTCTCGCGCCACTGCACGATATGGTACACGGCATCGGCGCCCGTAATGAAGCGCAGCTCCACGTTATCGGGGTAATGCGCGCGCAGCTGGCGTAGCGTGTCCACGGTGTAGGTGTCGCCGCCGCGCTCGATCTCGATGGCGCTCACGTCGAACGCCGGGTTGCTGCGCGTGGCGATGCGGCACATCTCCAGACGCTCGGCAGCCGGCGTGACGGGGCGGTCCTTCTTGAACACGGGGTTGCCGGCGGGCACGAACACCACGCCGTCGAGGTCGTAGGCCTCGCGCGCTTGCTCGGCGCACGCGAGGTGCCCGATATGGATGGGGTCGAACGTGCCGCCCATGATGCCGAGGCGCGCGCGTCCGCCGTCCCGTCCCAGGTCGTCGAAATGATCGCAGATGCGTCCCACTACGCGCGCACCTGCCCGGATCCGCGCAGCACGTACTTGTACGAGGTGAGCGCATCGAGCGCGAACGGGCCGCGCGCATGCAGCTTCTGCGTCGAGATGCCGATCTCGGCGCCCAGACCGAACTCGGCTCCGTCGGTGAACGCCGTCGACGCGTTCGCGTACACGGCGGCCGCGTCGACGCGCGCGAGGAACGCCTCGACAGCGGCCTCGTCCTCGGCGACGATCGCCTCGGAATGCTTGGTGCCGTAGCGGTTCACGTGGCCGATGGCCTCGTCGACGCCGCCGACCACGCGCACGGCCAGGTCGGCCGCAAGGTACTCGGTCTCCCAGTCGGCTTCCCCGGCGGGCACCGTGGGCGTGCCGCCGGCCGC
>NZ_GL622579.1:63856-81691 GCF_000185625.1 Eggerthella sp. 1_3_56FAA | reverse complement strand
GGCGGCGTTGCACACGCCGAGGCGGCGGCATTTCGCGTTCACGATGATGGCGCGCGCCTTATCGTAGTCGGCGCTCTCGTGCACGTACACGTGGCAGTTGCCCGTGCCCGTCTCGATGACCGGCACCTTCGACGTCTCCACGCAGTGGCGGATGAGGCCCGCTCCGCCGCGCGGTATGAGCACGTCCACCACGCCGTGCAGCTGCATGAGCTCGTCGGCCGCCGCGCGGTCGGCCAATGTGACGGCGCCGATGCAGCCGCGGGGCATGCCCGCCTCCACCGCCGCCTCGTGCAGCACGCGTGCGATCACCTCGTTCGAGGCCGCCGCCATGCTGCCGCCGCGCAGCACCGCCGCGTTGCCCGACTTCAGGCAGATGCCGGCCGCATCGGCCGTCACGTTCGGGCGCGCCTCGTACACGACGGCCACCACCCCCAGAGGCACGCTCACGCGCTGAAGCTCGATGCCGCTTTCCAACGTGCGCTTTTGCTGCACCGCCCCCAACGGGTCGGGAAGAGCGACGAGGTCCTCGAGCGCGGCCGCCATGGCTTCGACGCGGTCCTCGTCGAGCATGAGGCGGTCGAGGAGGCCTTCTTTCGTGCCGGCCTTGCGCGCCGCGTCCATGTCGCAGCCGTTCGCCTCGACGATGGCGGCCGCATGCGAGCGCAACGCCGCCGCCATGGAGGCCAGCGCGCCGTTGCGCTCGTCTGCGCTCGTCTGCGCGAGCGCCCCGCTCGCCGCGCGCGCCTCCTCGGCGATGCGCCGCACCTGGTCCCGCACCGTTTCCCGTTCCATGGTTCCCCCCTATTCGAAGACGACCAACTCGTCGCGATGGACGAGCGGCTTGTCGGCCAAGCTTGCCAGCAGGCGGTTCGCCTGCAGCTCCGCGCGGGTGCGCCCGATGGCCAACGCCGCCTCGTCGCTAGCGAACGCCACCTTGCCGCGCGCGAACAGATGCCCCGTCGCATCCTTGATGTCGACGATGTCGTTCGCCTCGAAGCGCCCTTCCACCGAGCGCACGCCCACCGACAGAAGCGAGCTGCCGCGCTCGATGAGCGCCGCCTTCGCGCCGTCGTCCACAGCGAGCGCGCCGCGCGCGGCATCGCCGAGCGCGATCCACAGCTTCTTGGGCGTGATCTCGTGCGGCTTCTTCGCAGCCACGAACAGTGTGCCCACGTCCTCGCCCGCCGCCGCGTCCACGATGGCCTCCGCACGATGACCGTCGCACACCACGAGCGGGATGCCGGCCACCATGAGCACGCGCGCGGCCTTGATCTTCGTGATCATGCCGCCCGAGCCCACCGTGGTGCCGGCTTCGCCCGCCACGGCCATGATCTCGGGGCCAATGGCCTCAACGCGGCCGATGAGGTTCGCGTCGGGATGGTGATGCGGGTTGGCATCGTAGAGCCCCTCGATGTCCGAGAGGATGACCATGAGGTCGGCTTCCACGAGGCATGCCACGAGCGCTGCCAGCGTATCGTTGTCGCCGAAGCGGATCTGCTCGACCGAGATGGTGTCGTTCTCGTTCACGATGGGCACCACCCCCAGCTCCAGCAGGCGGTCGAACGTGTCGCGCGCGTGCAGGTACGCCCGGCGGTCGGCCGTGTCGCGGCGCGTCAGCAGCACCGTGGACGTCACGATGCCGTGGCGCGCGAACGCCTCGGCGTACGCCGTGGAAAGCGCGCTCTGCCCCACCGAGGCGGCCGCCTGCAGGCTGGGCATGTCGTGCGGGCGCTTCTCGATGCTTAAGCGCTCGAGGCCGCAGGCGATAGCGGCCGAGGTGACGACGATGGGGCGCCAACCGGCGGCGCGCACGCGCGCGACCTGGTCGGTCACCTCCGCGAGGTAGGCGTAGTCGATCTTGCTCTCCGACGTGGTGAGCGTGGACGACCCGATTTTTATCACGAGGCGCTTGCCATGATCGGCGGCATGCGCGCATCCAGCCGGCTTCATCACAGGTCGAGCTCCTTGAACAGATCCTCCGCCGTGCGAACCGACTCGAATTCGAACGCTCGGCCGACAATGCGGATCTCGTCGCCGTCCACGGCGCCCGCCTTCTCAAGCGCCTTCTCCACGCCGAGGCGCTTGAGGCGGTGCTGCAAAAACGCGATGGCTTCTTCGTTCTCCCAGTCGGTCTGCACCACCATGCGCTCCACCTGCGGGCCCTCGACGCGGAACACCCCGCCGCCGAGCGGCACGACCTTGAACTGCTTGTCGCGTTCCTCGCGCTTGTGCTCCCACACGTGCTCGTACTGCACGTCGGCCTCCGAAAGCGCGCGCAGCTCCTCGCGCAGCTCGTGCACCTTGGTCGCGATGGCGGCCTTGAGGCCGTCGACGCCCTCGCCCGTGAGCGCGCTGATGCGGTAGAGCTTCGGATCGACGGGGCTCGGGGCGAACTCGTCGCCGCCCGCTGCCGCGATCGAGTCCTCGCGCACGCGCTCGGCCAGCCGGTCGGCAACCTCCTCCGCGCCGGGCACGTCGATCTTGTTCGCCACCACGATGCGCGGGCGCGCCGCCAGCTCGTCGGCGTACAGCGCCAGCTCGCGGTTGATGATATCGTAATCCTCCAGCGGATCGCGTCCCTCGTAGTCGCCCGTCAGGTCCACCACGTGCACGATGAGCGCCGTGCGCTCGATGTGGCGCAGGAACTCGTGTCCCAGACCGCGCCCTTCGTGCGCGCCCTCGATGAGGCCGGGGATGTCGGCCACGACGAAGCTGTAGTCCCCCGAACGCGCCACGCCGAGGTTCGGCACGAGCGTGGTGAACGGGTAGTCGGCGATCTTCGGCCGCGCCGCGCTCATCTTAGCGATGAGCGACGACTTGCCCGCCGACGGCATGCCCACGAGGGCCGCGTCGGCCATGAGCTTCATCTCCAGCTCGATCCAGCGCTCCTGCGACGGCTCGCCCAGCTCGGCGAACGCGGGCGCGCGTCGGGTCGGCGTCACGAAGTGGATGTTGCCGCGGCCGCCCATGCCGCCCTCGGCCACGGTGACGCGTTCGCCGTCGTGCGTGAGGTCGGCGATGAGCTCGCCCACTTCCTTCGATTCTTCGAAATACTCGTGGACGACCGTGCCCATCGGCACCTTGAGCACAAGGTCCTCGCCGGTGGCTCCGTGCATGCGCGAGCCCTTGCCGTGCGTGCCGCGCTCGGCTTTGAAATGGTGTTTGAAGCGGTATTCGATGAGCGAGGACAGGCTGGCATCGGCCTCGACCACAACGTTGCCGCCGTGACCGCCATCGCCGCCGTCCGGACCGCCCTTCGGCACATGAGCCTCGCGGCGAAATGACATGCAGCCGGCACCGCCGTTGCCGCCTTTGACATGGATGCGTACTTTATCGATGAACACGGGTGGTACCTCTATTTCGATCCGCGCCTCGAGGGGCGCAACGGGTTGCTCGCTTGAACACGACAACTCGGATTGTATATGAAAAATGCCCCCTGACGAGCAGGGGGCATGCGAAAACAGATAACGTCACGCAGTCGTGGGCAGGCGGAACCTTACGCCTCGCGACGCACGTGCACCTTGTGCTTGGCGCCCTTCGTGAACTCCAGCTTGCCGTCGCACAGGGCGAACAGGGTGTCGTCCTTGCCGCGACCGACGTTCTCGCCCGGATGGATGTGCGTGCCGCGCTGGCGGACGATGACGTTGCCCGTCTTCACAGCCTGGCCGGCGAACATCTTCACGCCGAGACGCTGTGCGCGGGAATCGCGGCCGTTACGGCTGGAACCGAGACCTTTCTTGTGTGCCATGGTATTCCCTCCTTATGCTTACTCGGCGTCTTCGGACGCGGGCTTGTCGGCGGCCTTAGCAGGAGCCGGCTTCTTCTCGGCATCGTCCTTCTTCGCAGCCTTCTTGACGGCCGGCTTCTCAGCCTTGGCCGAGCCGACGGACTCGATCTGGACGCGCGTGAGCTGCTGGCGATGGCCGCGCAGCTTCTTGTAGTTCTTGCGCTTCTTGAACTTGAAGACCAGCTGCTTCTCACCCTTGAACTGCTCGAGGATGATGGCGGTGACCTTCGTTGCGGCCGCTTTCGCGGGGTCGGCTTCCACCTTGGCGCCGTCGACGACGCAGATGGCTTCCAGCTCGACCTTGTCGCCCACGGCGGCGTCAAGCTTCTCGATGTTCAGCTTGTCGCCGGGTGCGACCTTGTACTGCTTGCCGCCCGTTTTTACAATTGCGTACATGAGTGTCTCCTTGATATGAATAAACGCAAGGCGATAGCTTACCAGCGTGACCGTAGCAAGTCAATGTGATCTTATGCACGATCCACGCGTATCATCGCACTCTTCCTACGCTGTGCCTCCACAGAGCACAACGTTTATATGATAGCAGATACTCTAGCCACACGCGGCGGCGTGGTGTGATTTTTTTACACATCACAAGTCCAGCAAAATCAGCGAGCAATGATGCGGCTTCTGAGCGTCGGCCGCCGAGTCGACGTAACCTCAGTGCGCTTCCGCCCAGTTATCGGCATAGGAGACGTCGACGTCGAGAGGCACGCGCAGATCCACGATGTGCTCCATCACGTCTTTCACGATGGCCGACAGCTCCTCGATCTCGCCTTCCGGCACGCTGAAGTCCAGCTCGTCGTGCACCTGCAACAGCAGCTTCGCTTCGAAGCCGCGCTCCATGATGCGGCGCTGCACCTCGGTCATGGCCAGCTTGATGATGTCGGCCGCGCTGCCCTGCATGGGGTGGTTCATGGCCGTGCGCTCGCCGAAGCCGCGCTGCGTGGCGTTCGCGGCCTTGAGCTCGGGGATATGGCGCTTGCGGCCGAACATCGTCTCGGCATAGCCCTTCTCCTTCGCTTCGGCGATGGTGCGGTCGAGGTAGGCGCGCACGCCGGGGTAGGCCTCGAAGTAGCGCTCGATCATCTCCTTGGCCTCGCCGAACGGGATGCCCAGGCTCTGTGACAGGCCGAACGCCTGCTGGCCGTACACGATGCCGAAGTTCACGGCCTTCGCGCGGCTGCGCAGCTCAGGGCTAACGTCCTCCACGGGCAGGCCGAACACGCGGCTGGCCGTGGCGGCGTGGAAGTCGGCGCCGGAGCAGAACGCGGCCACGAGGTGCTCGTCGTTCGACAGGTGAGCGAGCAGGCGCAGCTCGATCTGCGAATAGTCGGCCGACAGGAACTTGTGGCCCTTCTCCAGCGGCACGAAGCACTCGCGGATCTGGCGGCCGAACTCGGTGCGCACGGGGATGTTCTGCAGGTTCGGCTCCGACGACGAGAGGCGGCCCGTCGTGGTCACGGTCTCGTTGAAGCACGTGTGCACGCGCCCGTCGTCGGCGCGCATGCGCGGCAGGGCGTCGATGTAGGTGGACTTGATCTTCGCGAGCTCGCGGTAGCGCAGGACGAGCGCCGGCATCTCGTGGTCGTTCGACAGCTCCTTGAGCACGGCGGCGTCGGTGGAGTAGCCGCGCTGGTTCTTCTTGAGCGTGCGCAGGCCCAGCACCTCGAATAGGATGTGCCCGAGCTGCTTGGGACTGTCGAGGTTGAACTCCTCCCCCGCGATCTCGATGATGCGCGCGCGCAGCTCATCGAGCTCGGCCTGCGTCGTCGCTCCCAGCTCGGCCAGACGGTCGCAATCCACCGCGGCGCCCGTTCGCTCGACGATGGCGAGCACCGCCACGAGCGGCAGATCGATGTCGAAGTAGGCGCGCTTGCTCTCGTCGCGCCCGAGCGCGTCGGTGAGCGGCTTCACCAGCATGCGGGCCGCCGCGGCTTGCGCGGCCGCACTGCCGGCCTCGTCCTTGGCCTCGGGCAGCACGCCGCCGCAGTAGGCGTCGAGCAGCGCGTCGTAGGAGTACTCGGACACCGACGAGTTCAGCACGTAGCCCGCCAGTCCCAGGTCGAACGCGCGCATGCTCATGAGCTCGGCATCCTCCACAAGCGCGATCTTGGCCGTGTCGGCGGGATAGACGCGATGTACCTCGCGCTTGACGTCGAGGGCGGCGAACGAGCCGGCGCGCACGATGCGCGCGAACGCCTCGCGGCCCTCGTCGTCCTCGAACAGCGCCGTGCCCTCGCTCGTGTTCACCGCGCAATGGAGCCCCGCGTTGAACAGCGACACCTGCTCGGGCTCGATGAACGCCACGCCCACCGTCTCGCCGCGCGCGACGGCCGCGTCCACGAGTGCGTGCGCCTCTGACCCCGAGACCACCGGCTCCACCGCAAGCGGAGCCGCCTTCTTCTCCAGCTCCTTGCCCACGAGCTTGAGCACGCGGCCGAGGTGCGCGTTGAACTGCACGCCCTTGAACGCTTCGGTCACCTTTTCCGAATCGAACGAGGGGAACGAGCATGCTTCGAGGTCGAGCGGGAAGTCGAGGTCGCGCACGATGGTGGCCACGTCGCGGCTCAAGAATGCCATGTCCTTGTTGTCGACGATCTTCTCTTTCTGCTTGCCCTTGAGGTCGTCCACATGCTCGTAGATGCCCTCCAGGCTGCCGTAGGTCTGCAGCAGCTTCGCCGCGGTCTTGTCGCCGATGCCGGGCACGCCGGGGATGTTGTCGGACGAGTCGCCCTTGAGGCCGAGGAAGTCGATGAACTGGTCGGGGCGCACGCCGTAACGCTCGAGCACCTCGGCCGGGCCGTAGATGGCCACGTCGGTGATGCCCTTCTTCGTGGTGACGATGCGCGTCATGTCGGTGGCCAGCTGGTAGGCGTCCTTGTCGCCCGTCACCAGCAGCGTCTCGTAGCCCAGCTCCTCGTCGCGCGCGGCGATGGTGCCCAGCACGTCGTCGCCCTCCCAGCCTTTGATGCGAACCACGGGCACGTTCATGGCCTCCAACAGCTCCTCGATGATGGGGAACTGCACCTTGAGGTCGTCGTCCATGGGAGGGCGCTGGGACTTGTACTGCTCGAGCGCTTCCATGCGAAACGCGGGGCGGCCCGCATCGAACGCGCAGATGAGAGCGTCGGGGCTTGCGATGTCGATGAACTTGAGAAGCATGGCGATGAAGCCGAACACGGCGTTGGTGGGGCGCCCGTCGGGGGCGTTCATGGTTTGGGGCACGGCATGGTAGGCGCGGTGCATAAGCGAGTTGCCGTCGATGACGGCGATCTTCTTCGGCATGGGCTGTCCTCCGTCGGGTGGTGTTTTCGGGGGTTCAGTATAGCGCATATGCGTTGTCCGCTTCGGGGGCTGTGCGATGCTCAGTCGCTCGGCAGTCCTGCTCGCACGAAACGCCCACAGGGCGTTTCGGCTCGTGCGGAACTCGCTTGGTGAGCACCGCACAGCCTCCGAAGCTGCCGGCATCTCCTTGAAAGCACCATATTGCGAGGCGGCTGCGCCTGGCGGGGACGACCTGCGAGGCGGCAACGCTCTCATGCTACCTTGGTGGAGGAGGTTCTTGTTGGGAGGTTTGGGCGGGTGGCGGACTGCTCGACCTATGCGCTCCAGAGGTAGCCGACGCCGCGGACGGTTTCCAGGTGCTGAGCCAGTTCGGGGCCCAGCTTCGCACGGATACGGCGGACGTGGACGTCCACCGTGCGCGAGCCGCCGTAGTAGTCGAAGCCCCACACGCGGCGCAGCAGCGCGTCGCGCGAGTACGTGCGCGAGGGGTGCGTGACGAGGAAGGCCAGCAGCGCGTACTCGAGGTAGGTGAGGTCGAGCGGCTCGCCGGCCACGGTGACCTGGTAGGTTGCCAGGTTCACCGTCATGTTCTCCACGACGAGGCAGTCGGACGTGGCGGCCTCGTTGCCGGGCCACAGCAGCTGGCGGATGCGCGCCGCGCACTCCTCGGGCGAGGCGTTTCGCATCACGAAGTCGCTCTTCACCTGCACCGGCAGACGAAAGCGCGCGAGCTGGCCCTCCCCCACGATGACCAGGAGCGATGCCGTTCCGTCCTCGAGCAGCAGCGCCTCGATGCCGGCCACGTCCTCCGAGGCGCCGCCACGCGCCTCGTATACGACGAGATCGCATGCGGGATGGCGCCCGAGCAGCTTCTTGAACTGGGCGGAGGATCCCGCTGCCACGTCCACGTCCAGGCTCGACAGCACCTGCTGGAACTTATGCGCGTTGTCGAGGCTGTCGGCGACGAATATCACCTGCTTGCGCTGCATGCCCCCTCCTTTCGCACGTCACAGCACCGCGAGATAGCGGTCGCGCTCCCATTGCGACACGTACCCCTGGTAGTCGTTCCACTCGGCGCGTTTCGCGGCCACAAGGTACGAATGGATGTGATCGCCCAGCGTGGCGCGCATCAGCTCGGATTCCGCGAACAGCTCCACCGCCTCGCCCAGGCTCTCGGGAAGCGTGGCGATGCCCTGCTGGCGCAGATCCTGGCGCGACAGCATGAACAGATCCTGGTCCTCGTTGGGCTCCTGCAGCTCCAGCTCCTCTTCGATGCCCGCGAGGCCCGCCGCCAGCATGACGGCGAAGGCAAGGTAGGGGTTCGCGCTGGGGTCGGGGCTGCGCAGCTCGAGGCGGCACGCGCCCTCGCTCGCAGGTCGGTAGCCCGGCACGCGCACGAGCGTGGAGCGGTTCGAGCGAGCCCACGACAGGTAGATAGGCGCCTCGCCGCCGGCGATGAGGCGCTTGTACGAGTTCACGTGCTGGTTCGTGATGGCGCAGAACTCGGGCGCGTACTTGAGCAGGCCCGCCAGGTAGCGTTTGGCCACTTTCGACAGACGGTAGCCCTGGGGATCGTCCGGATCGTAGAAGGCGTTGTTGCCGTCGAGGTCGTAAAGGCTCTGGTGCACGTGCATGCCGCTGCCCGGCTCGCCCGCCATGGGTTTGGGCATGAACGACGCGTACACACCGTGCTTCATGGCGATCTCCTTGACGACCAGCTTGTACGTCATCACCGCGTCGGCCATGGACAGCGCGTCGGTGAAGCGCAGGTCGATCTCATGCTGCGACGGGCCGTTCTCATGATGCGAGTATTCCACGGGGATGCCCATCTTCTCCAGCGTGAGCACGGTGTCGCGCCGCAGGTCGGAAGCGTAGTCGAGGCTGGTCAGGTCGAAGTAGCCGCCGCGGTCGAGCACCTCGGTGCCCTCAGCGTCCTTGAAGTAGTAGAACTCCAGCTCGGGGCCGACGTTGAACGCATACCCCATCTCCTGCGCCTTCTCCACCGTGCGGGCCAGCACCTGACGCGGGTCGCCCTCGAACGGCGTGCCGTCGGGCGTGCGCAGGCCGCAGAACATGCGCGCCACCGCGTTGGACTCCGGCCGCCAGGGCAGCACCTGGAACGTGGAGGCATCGGGGAACGCCAGCATGTCGGACTCCTGCGTGCGGCAGAAGCCCTCGATGCAGCTGCCGTCGAAGCCCATGCCGTCGGCGAAGGCGTCCTCCAGCTCGCTCGGGATGACCGCGAACGACTTCATGCGCCCCAGCACGTCGGTGAACCAGAAGCGCACGAAATGGACGTCGCGGCTCTTGATGGTTTTCAGGACGAAGTCTTGCTCGGGGGTCACGGTCATCGGACGATCCTTTCTCTCTCGAACCACCATTATACTCGCCGGTGTTTCGGTTGCGTTTCGCGAGAGGGACGATGGTGACGGTCCGTCGCCAGAACCTTGCCGCTTCGCCGCGCTGCGCGCCGCGTGCTATACTTTATCCATCCGATCAGCGACGATCAGGAGGTATACCATGAAGTTCACCAACATCCTCGTGCCGTTCGACAAATCCGACCACGCATTGCATGCATTGACCCTGGCCAAGGGCCTGGCGGAGGAGGATCCCGCCATCAAGCTGCACGTCATCGGGGTCGTGTTCGTCTCCGACATCCCGCCTGCGCTAGGTCTCGACGCGAACCCGTACGAGAGCGCGCCGCCGCTGGTCATCCAGCCCGACCTGTACAAGAAGCTCGTCGAGGCGGCGCTCGACCGCGAGAAGGACGACATGAAGCAGGCCATCGGAGGGCTGCTCGACGGCATGCTCAACGACGTGGACATCGCCGCCGTCAACGCGCCGTCGCCCGTCGACGGCATCAACGACTTCGCGAAGGAGCACGGCTGCGACCTCATCGTCATGGGCTCGCGCGGCCTCGGCGTGCTGCGCGGCATGCTGGGCAGCGTCAGCTACGGCGTCCTGCGCTCCGCCGAGATCCCCGTCCTCGTGGCGAAGAAGGACGAGGAAGGGTAGCAACGGAAGGAAGCTGTCGCGGTCCCGACGGCTCGCGCCTGTTTTCGCGCGGGCCGTCGGGCATGAAGGCTCTATAAGTTGGTATACTGGCTTGCTATGGAAATCAATCGATACCAAACCCGCAAGCCCAAGCGCCTCGCCGTCGTCACGATGGGAGTGAAGCTGGGCGACGAGACGCGCGGCTACACGCGCTTTCGCTTCCTGTCGGAGCTGCTCGCGCGCGAGGGCTTCGAAGTCGACCTCATCACGTCATCGTTCCAGCATTGGGACAAGGCGCATCGCGACACGTCGAAAGCATGCTACCGAAACCTTCCCTACAACGTAGTGTTCATCGACGAGCCCGGCTACACGAAGAACCTCGATCTCACGCGCATTCGCAGCCATCGCGTGGCGGCGAAGAATTTGCGCGAGCATTTCGAGCGCACGGCGGGCACCTACGACCTCGTCTACGCGGAGATTCCGCCGAACGACGTCGCGCGCGTATGCGCCGAAGAGGCCGACAAGCAGGGCATCCCCTTCGTCGCCGACATCAACGACCTATGGCCCGAGGCCATGCGCATGGTGGTGGACGTGCCCGTGGTCAGCGACGTGGCCTTCTACCCCTTCTCGCGCGATGCTAAGCGCGTCTATCAGCTGCTGTCAGCTGCCGTCGGAACCTCTGACGAATACGCAGCGCGTCCGGCGAAGGATCGCGCGAAGCCCTACCCGAAGGCAACCGTGTACGTGGGCAACGACTTGGCGGCGTTCGACGAGGGCGCCCGAATCAACGCGCCCGCAGTACGCAAACCGGAAGGCGAGCTGTGGGTCGTCTACGCCGGAACGCTCGGCGCCAGCTATGACGTGGCGACCCTCGTCGAAGCCGCCGCGCTGCTCGAGCGCGGGCGCCTCGTGCGCGCCGCATCGAAGGACGACGAACTGCCGCCTGCGCTACCCCCCGTGCGCGTGAAGGTGCTGGGCGATGGTCCCGATCGCGAGAAGCTCGAAGCGCTGGCCGTGCAGCTGAACGCCCCCGTGGATTTTCTGGGCTACACGGCCTACGAGCTGATGGCGGCGTACTTGTGCGCATCGGACATCACGGTGAACTCGCTCGTCAAATCGGCGGCGCAGAGCATCGTCACGAAAATCGGCGACTACCTGGCCAGCGGGAATCCCATGATCAACACAGGCTCGAGCCCCGAGTTCCGCGCGAAGGTGACCGCCGACGGCTTCGGAGCGAACGTCGAAGCGGAAGACGCGCAGGCGCTGGCCGACGCCATCGCGAAGCTCGCAGGTCACGCGTCGCTGCGCAAGATCATGGGCTCGAAGGCGCGTGCCGTCGCCGAAAAGGAGTTCGACCAACCCCGCGCGTACCGCGAGATCGTGGATTTGCTGCGCACGTTGCTGTGATTTCTGTCGAACGACTCGCCAAAGCGGGCGGAGCGCGTCAAAATAGGGAGCTTGCATACGCCGATTGCGTGCGATCACGCAGGTCGCACGCCGTTTACAGGGTACCAAGGAGCAATCGTGACTGAGCAGAAACGCATTTCGTTCTCACCGCCCGACATCACGCAGGCGGAGCTCGACGAGGTGGCCGACGCGCTGAGAAGCGGCTGGATAACCACCGGCCCGAAGACGAAGGAGTTCGAGCGCGAGATCGCCCTCTTCGCACAGGCCGAGCGCTCGGCCACGTTCGCGTCGGCCACCGCAGCGCTCGAATGCGCCCTGCGCGCTTTCGGCATCGGCCCGGGCGACGAGGTGATCACGAGCGCCTACACGTACACGGCCTCTTGCTCGGTCATCTGCCATGTGGGTGCGACTCCGGTGCTCTGCGACGTGGCGCCCGGCTCCTACGAGATGGATTACGACGCCCTGCCCGATCTCGTCACCGAGCGCACGCGCGCCGTCATCCCCGTGGACATCGCAGGACGCATGGTCGACTACGACCGTCTGTTCGCCGCACTCGATTCGGCGAGCGACCGCTGGAAGCCCGCGACGGAGCTGCAGAGCGCGTTCGATCGCGTCATCGTCTTAGCCGACGCCGCCCACTCGTTCGGCGCGACATATCAGGGACGTCCCTCCGGGTCGGTGGCCGACTTCACCGCCTTCTCGTTTCACGCCGTGAAAAACCTGACGACGGCCGAAGGAGGCGCGCTTGCATGGCGCGCGGGCGCGTTCGATTCCGACGAGCTGTACCGCCGGTTCATGTTGCAGTCGCTGCACGGCCAGACGAAGGACGCGCTGGCGAAGAACCGCGCGGGCGCCTGGGAGTACGACATCGCCTTCCCCGGGTGGAAGTGCAACATGACCGACATTCAGGCGGCCCTCGGCCTCGCGCAGCTGCGCCGCTACCCCGCCTCGCTCGCCCGTCGGCGCGCCATCGTCGAGCGCTACGAGCGCAACCTGGGCGAATGCGATGTCGAGCTGCTGAGGCATTACGGCGAAGACTTCGAGTCGAGCGGGCATCTCATGCTCGTGCGCCTCACGGGCAAATCGTCGGCGTTCCGCAACGCGCTCATCGAGCGGATGGCCAACGACGGCGTGGCGACGAACGTGCACTACAAGCCGCTGCCCCTTCTCACCGCGTACCGCGACCTCGGCTTCGCCATCGCCGACTTCCCGAACGCGCTTGCGCAGTTCGAGAACGAGGTGACGCTGCCGCTGCACACGTTGCTCTCCGACGAGGACGTGGACTACGTGGCGGGATCGTTCAAGCGCGCCCTGGACGGACTCGAGGCGGAAGGCGTCCGCTGATGTACGTGAGTTTCGGAAAACGCGTGTGCGACATCGTCGTAGGGCTGGTGGCGCTGCCCTTCGTGCTGCTGATCATCGCGGTGCTGGCACCGTTCATCCACTTCGAGGACAAGGGCCCCGTCTTCTACAACGCGCCGCGCGTCGGAAAAGACGGGCGCGATTTCAAGATGTACAAGCTGCGCTCGATGCGGGTGAACGCGCCCGACCTCATCATGGAGGACGGCTCCACCTACAACGGCGCCGACGACCCGCGCATGACGCGGGTTGGTGCCTTCATGCGCAAGACGTCGCTCGACGAGATGCCGCAGTTCCTCAACGTACTGAAAGGCGACATGAGCGTCGTAGGGCCCCGCCCCGACTTGCGCCGCGAAACGGAGCTTTATGAGGGAGAGGAAGGCCTCAAACTCACCGTGAAGCCCGGCATCACCGGGTACGCCGCCGTGTACGGACGCAACTCGCTGCCCTGGCACGACCGTCTGGCGCTCGACGTGCACTACGTGCGCAACGTGTCCTTCCCGCTCGACGTTAAAGTGTTCTTCAAGACGTTCTCGGCCGTATTCAACCAGGAGGGCGTGTTCGTGGAAGACGGGTCGGAGAAGTAACGTTCGGCTAACGTGACCCCTGCCGACCCGACGCGCACGTCCCTCACCCTCTATCATGGTCGTGCGCCACGCAATGGGGGCGCTCGACAAAAAGCACGCAGGAGAGTGAGACCATGACGAACGATCAGACGGCAATGCTTGCACGGTACGGCATCGATTACGCCGAAGCGATGGAGCGATTCTGCGGCAACGAGTCCCTGTTCGCCCGCATCGCCGTGAAGTACCTGGACGACCCGCATGTCGATGCGCTCGAAGCCGCGATGGCCAGCGGCGACGCAGCCGCAGCCGAGCGCGAAGCCCATTCGCTCAAAGGCGTCGCCGGCAACTTGTCGTTCGTGCGCCTTTACGACCTGGCCGCGCGAGTCACCGATGCACTGCGCGCCAACGATATCGACAGCGCACGCACCCTCATGCCCGGCCTGCGCGAAAGCCACGTTGCCGTGCTGGAAGCGCTGACGAACCTGGAAGAGTAGGGACTTTCGACCTCGATGCGCTAGCAGGCATCGAGGCAGAGGCGCCTACGCTTTCGCCTTCTCACGGCCGAACAGCTCGTTCCAGTCGCTTGCGGCCAATACAGTGCCCGCCAAGATGACCACGCAGCAGACGATCGATATCGGCGTCGGCATCGTTCCCTGCAACACGAGCGCGAACAGGACGGCCCAGGCCGAATAGCTGATATTGAGAGCCATGGACTTCGCCGCCCCGATAGGCGACGAGATGCTCTTGTAGTAGAACAGGTACGACACGGTTCCAGCCAAAGCAGCCAGCCCTACCACGCCCGTCGCGAGACTGGGAACAACTGCGGCCGTGAAACCCCAGGCACCGAATAGCGGCAATACGGCGATCGCGTACACGAGCGCCGACGTGGTCTCGCGGATCTGAAGCGCCGTCTCGTTGTCGACGGCATCGTCGCGCATACCCCAAGCGCAGATGACGGCTTCGGACCCCCATCCCAAAACGCACAACAGCGCACCGAACAAACCGAGGATCGGATTGCCCAGCTCCGATTCGCCGGAAGACACATAGCCCATGACGATGATACCGGCAAGGGCCGCCAGCAATGCGACGAACTGCTTAGGCGCCATGCGTTCCTTCAGGAACACGAAGGCGAGGAAGGCGCCAACTGCAGGATAGAACGACGAGATGATGGCAGTATAGCCGGCACCGATATTGTTGATGGCTATCACGTAGCCGGTCATGCCGATAGGCCCGCCCAAAAGCGCCCCCAGAATGACCGCCTTGCCGCTGCGCGTTTTAAGCGCCGCTAACGTGTCGCCCAGACGACCCCGCACGCCCATGTAGATCAACAGCCAGATCGCGCAGAAGATGTCATGCAAAGCGGCGCTCGCGATAGCTGCAAACGCAATCGCCTCGGCAGTGCCGATGAAAGGGCTCATCGACAATCCGATTCCGAGGACGACCGTGTCAAGACCCCAGAGCAAGCCGCTCGTCAGACCGAACTTCATTCTTCCAAAACCCTTCATGGCGCTCCCCTTAGTCGCTTCCCTGACGGTACCAGTCCAGCACCTTGTCCAGATAATCCTTCGCGTAACGGTAATAGACGTACAGCCACTCGCCAACCATGTCCCCTTCTGCCTCTTTGAGCAGCGACCACACGTACCAGCACCATCCCGCAAGCGCCACGAAGGCGAAGTTGTGACGGCGCTCCGCCGCAGACGGCTCGCGCCCGAAATAATACGCAAGGGCACGCGATGCCTCCTCTTCGCTCAGCTGGCAGCACACCGTGAACGTGCCGAAATCGCTTGCGTAGTCGGACATGCCGGAATACTCCCAATCGATGAGCGACATGTCGTCCTGGTCGTCGATAAGGAAGTTCAGCATGAAGAAGTCGTTATGGGTCAGGCAGATGCGCGCATCGTCTGCATCCACGAAGCGCTTGAGTTCCTCGGCCCGTGCAGCCATCTCAGCATAACCCGGCACTTCAATGCGGCCGGACTTGCGCTCCAGCAGACGCTCGTAACGCTTGCCCTCGGTGAAGAAATCGAACGAGCGCTCCACCTTCGCACCGGATTCGTGCAGGCGACGAGCCATTTCCATTGCACGCTTGACCTGCTCAGGGTCATGCGGATCGAGCTGGCGGCAATCGGGGATAAAGCGCGACAGCTTCCAGCCTTTTTCGGGATCCTCGGTGATGAACGTACGATCAAGCCCCAGATCGCGCGCCACGCCTTGAGCCACCACCTCGGCTCGGCGATCGATGATGCCCTCCGTCCCGATGCCGGGATGGCGATACACGTATTCGGAGTCGCCCACACGGATATGGCACGATAGATTGGTGAGGCCCTGCTTCAGCGGATACACGTCGCGAATATCGTCTTTGTCGCACCCGAGCGCTGCAACGATATTGTCGAAAGCCTCGGAATCGACGTTTTCCAGGAAACGCGGATCGAATTCGCGCAGCTCGTCGAGTGTGTCGAACTCGAATACCGTTCCGACGGGGTACTCGCGCGCAACCATGTCCAACTCCGCGATATGGTCGACGTACAGCTCTTCCCACAGCTTATCGGCCGTCGTCGGCAGATCGTACTCCTCCTCGAGTATTCGGGAAAAGGCACGAGAAAAGTTTTTATCGAAGTAAACATGGCCGAGCATGATAAGAGAGTCGCTGCCACCGATATCGACCGAAACGATGCGGTTGCCCGAACCCAAACGCATGCACCATTCGTTCGTAGGGCCCTCTTGGTATTGGGCAGCGTAATAGGCCTTCCACACGTACGGCTCGAAGGGGTTCTCGACGAAGTAGTTGTCGGAAGAGCATATGAACGTGTTGCCCAGACGCTCGCGCACCACCATGAGAGAGGAATGGTTGTTCCGCGTGGCGTATTCCTCGTTCACGACGATGGACACGCCGTGCTTCTCTTCAAGGTAGAAGAAGTACTCCTTCTTGTACCCTGCCACCACAGTGATGTCGTCGATGCCGGACTCCTGAAGCTGGCGGATCTGACGCTCGATCAGAATCTCTCCACGAACATGCAGCAGACCTTTGGGCTTCTCGTAGGAAATAGGGGCGAACCGCGACGACAGGCCAGCTGCCAAGATGATAGCGTTGTCCACCTTAAAAGGAGCGAGCGCCTCGAACCCGGCGTCGGACAGTGCGCCGTCGACGACAAGCCCTTTGTCGACCAGCGCTTTGTAGGCCGCGTTCACCGAACCCAACGACATGGCCTTACGAGCGGCGATCGCCCGCTGGCTCGTCCCCGGTTCGCGTTCGAGCGCAGCGAGCACCGCGAATTCGTTCTTCGTGATCAAAACGGAGCATCCTTTCATGGCAGATTCAGACGATCTCGATCGTGCGTCGAAGTTCATTTTTTATTGCATTTTAAAGAATCTGAACGGTATGTTCATTTACAATTTTCTACTACAAAATATGAACACATAGAAAACGCGCTCCCCGTTCTCGGAGAGCGCGCCGAATTTTGCAGGAGATGCCCGTCGCCGCCGAATCAATAACCCAAAAGCTTGTCTACAACGTTCATGACTTTCGTGCCATAGGTCTTGTCAGCCGCCCAGGTACCGGAAAGCTTGTCGACCGTGGGTGCCGAGCCACGCTTGCCGGCAAGAAGACCGAATCGCGTGTCGACACAAGACTGATTGAGCGGTGCCGTTGAAGCATAGCCTTTCAAGTGCTGAGCTTGCGCCAGAAGGCCCGTTTTCACATCTGGGAACTCTTCACCAGCAACGCCGTTGCCCGTTGCGCCCAGACCTCCGAAATTGCACTGCACTTTGCCGTTCCTGTCCACGTCTCCGCCGAACTGCAGCCATCCGGTCTCCACCATGGCCTGAGCGAACAGCACCTCGGCGCGGACATCCTCGGATCGAGCCTGATCCAGCAGCACCTGGCAAAAGTCCTTGATGGTGGCAGCCCCTCGCGACGCGTACTTATCAACAGGATAAGGAACGCCCTGCGCGTTGAAGAGCGTCACCATCTGCTCCACCGTCGCAAGCGAAGGGCCCATGATGGAGTCGGACGGCAGCAGCGCACCCGACGAATCGAAGCGGTAGGTCTCGCCTTCTATAGTGGCCTTTCCCGTGACCATCGCTCCCGACTCCCCAAGATAGTAGCGCTTACCGTCCAAATCGAGCCAACCGGTGTGCATGGCTCCCGATCCGTTCAGGTAGTACCACGTGCCACCCTGCTTCATCCAGCCGCCGGAGCGCATGGCTCCGGAACCTTCGAAGTAGTACCACTTGCCGTCGGCCGCCTTCGCCCAGCCGGTGGCCATCCTCCCGCTCTCGGGGTCGAGCCAGTACCAGGAGCCGCCCTTGCTCAGCCAGCCGGTCTGCATCGCGCCGGAGCCGGACAGGTAGTACCAGGAAGATCCCTGCTTCATCCAGCCGCCGGAGCGCATGGCGCCGGAGCCTTCGAAGTAGTACCACTTGCCGTCGGCCGCCTTC
>NZ_GL622579.1:40500-63598 GCF_000185625.1 Eggerthella sp. 1_3_56FAA | reverse complement strand
CCCGCTCTCGGGGTCGAGCCAGTACCAGGAGCCGCCCTTGCTCAGCCAGCCGGTCTGCATCGCGCCGGAGCCGGACAGGTAGTACCAGGAAGATCCCTGCTTCATCCAGCCGCCGGAGCGCATGGCGCCGGAGCCTTCGAAGTAGTACCACTTGCCGTCCGAGGCCTTCTCCCAGCCCGTGGCCATGGCGCCGGATTCCGGGTCGAGCCAGTACCAGGAGCCGCCCTTGCTCAGCCAGCCGGTCTGCATCGCCCCGGAGCCGGACAGGTAGTACCAGGTTCCGCCTACCTTCGCCCAACCCGTCTGCATGGCCCCCGATCCGTCGAAGTAGTAGCGATGTCCGTCCGAAGCCGTCGTCCAGCCCGTTGCCATCTTGCCAGTCTGCGGATCGAGCCAGTACCACGTTCCACCCAGCTTCAACCACCCCGTCTGCATGACGCCGGAAGACGAAAGCCAATACCAGGACCCGTCGTCTTTCAACCACCCGTCTGTCCGCAAGGCACACGAGCTGTCGAAATAGTAGCGCTTTTCATCAATGGTCTGCCATCCGGTGACGGCGTACGAATCCGCCCCGAACCAGTACTTCTTACCCTTGACCTGCTGCCAGCTGCTCGTAGCATACGTACCGTCGGCCAGCTTCAGCTTCCAGCGGCCGTTGTCGATTTCCCACCCAGAAGAGAGCTTGTACGTCTCGGCTATGCCCTCGGCATCAGCGTAGCCCAGCTCCTTCAGGAACGCCTCGCTTTTCAGCTTGTCGCTGTCGCTCTTATTAGACAGGAACGCATGCTCGACGATGATGCCCACGATGCCGGCTTCGCGACTTGCCTCGATGACCGTGTAGTAGTCCTGGATGCTGCCATCGGGATAGTAGAACGGGCCTTCGCCATCCACGCGCTCCGAATCGCGCACTTTTATGCCGCGGTCGGTCAAGCCGAGTGCAGTCAGCTTCTCCAGGATCTTGCTGGAGAGCTGCGCGCCCTCCTCGTGAAGCTCGTGACGATACGAGCTGTCGTTCGGATACCACACTTCGGCACCGTTGCCCGAAGCAGGTCCGGAGTTAAGATGCAAGCTGACGAACACGTTGGCTCCTGCGTCAACCGCGCGGTTCACGCGCTCAACAAGGCTCACCTTTTCGTCGCTTCCACGCGTCAGCACCACTTCGACGTTCGCATAGGACTCCAGCGCCTCCTTGCAGTACAACGCGATCTTCCATGTGAGCTCCCTCTCAACCAAACCGTTGGCCGAAGCCCCGGGCTCGCTACCTCCGTGGCCGGGATCCAAGGCAACCACGAACTTGCCGGAGGGGCTGCGCGCGCCCGAGGCGGCCGAACGACCTGCGACGGCAGAAGCCGCTTCGGCGGACAGCTGCGCAGCCTCCTCGAAGGACGATGCCTCCTCAAGCTGGCCGTCGTCGGTCAGTGCGTACACGGACACGCCGCCGGTCGACTCATCGGACAGGGAAAACGCTTCGGCTTGCGGCTCGGCCACCATGAACGCGTAGGGCTCGCCCTCACAGGAGGACAGATCCACCAGCAGCGTGCGGCTGTCGGCGGCAGACGCGCCCTCCATCCGTTCGAGACGGTACTCCCCGGCCTCCGGAACGTCTACGGAGAAGAGCGCCGCATTGCCCGCGTACTCGGAAGCGGTCGCTTTGACCGACGCGCCCGAAGGAGCCGTCAGCGTCAGTTCTGCGGACGTCAGCTCGATCGACTCGTCGTCCAGCGCAACCACGACGAGCTGGGAACCGCCCGCGCTGGGGGAGCTTTCGTCGAAGTACACGAAGCCCACCGGTTGCCGGTCGGGACCGAGAGCCGCCGCCGAGGCTTCGGCCTCGCTATCGGGTTGGGCGGTTTCGTCCGCCTCAGCGGGCTCCGAGCCCTCCCCTTGCCACGATTCGGTAGAAGCGGGAGCCTCTTCCGACACACCCTGATCGATGGAAGGCGACTGGATGACCGGGTCGGATGCCGGATCGGAGATCTGGGGATCGGCCATCGCGGCCACGGAAGCCGTGGGAACGAGCGCGAAAGCCAGCATAACCGACAAGGCCAGCTTGGACAATCGGGATGAAACCTGGTGCATGGAGCACCTCCGTACTTCGAACTGTCAGTTGCTACTACGATGCGTTGTCGCAAATATTACCGCTGATGAGTATATCAGTAAACGAGCCCCTCCCGAAGACCTCTCGACAGATGGCGTATGTCGGACGCGCCGAAGCAGCTGAACGCGTGAGCGAACGGTATCGGACCTTCCGTGTCACACGTACGCTTTGTCAAGCTCTTGCAACTCGCGGTACGTGTCGATCTCGATCACGTCGTCGAACGTGCACTCACGCACGACCACCTCGTAGTTGCGGGCGAAGTATCGCAGCGCTACCTCGTCCCAATAGCGCTCCTTGCCGCCGGGCATGGCGAACGTCGCCGGCACGTCGTCGGCCAGCTTCCTGCCGTCCTCTTCGGTCCAATAGGAGATGCCGAACATATGATGGCAGTCCGTCCCGCCTACCGACAGTCCCGTGATCACACCGCGGCGCGTTTGGAAGCACCAGTCGTCAGTCACCTGCACGGGCACGCCGAGATAGTTCGACGAGTACTGGTACTTCGTGATCAGCTTCGGGTTGTACAGCAGCAGGTCGGACTCGAACACGTAAGCGTTCTGCAGCAGATCCTTCGCCGCCACGGCCGACGAGATATTGTTCGCCTCGTTGTAGAAGGGGTTCTCGATGAACTTGAGACCGGGGTACTTGTACAGCAGCTGGTCGAACTGCTCGGCCAGATAGCCGCGCACCACGTACACCTCCTCGATGCCCGCCGCGTACACGGCGTCGAGCAGCGAGTCGATGATGCGCCGCCCCTGCACTCGGATGAGCGGCTTCGGGGTGTTCAGCGTGATGGGCACCAGACGGGAGCCGAACCCGGCGGCGATCAGCACCGCACGCTTCACACGGTAGGGCTCGAGCGCCTCCAAGCCGGCCGCCGACAGCATGCCCTCGCGCACGAAGCCGCGCTCGTGCAGGTCGGCCATCGCACGGTTCACCGTGCCCACCGACAAATCGGCCGCCGTGGCGATCTCGCGCTGCGTGAGCGCCTCGTCGACGCGCTCCTCGAGCGCGGTCAGTATCTTGAAATCCTTCACACCAAGAGAACGTTCCATGGCAGCAGTATCCCTCTCGTTCGAGCGACGGACGCGTCAGGCCGCGAAGGCCTCGGGCGCTTCCGCGCGATGAATAGCTTTTTTGATGCCTGCGAGCACGAGCTTCGAGGCAATGTTCGTAAGGAGGATGATCAGCGACACGAACGCGGCGCACTCCGTCAGACGCTGCGCGTCCAGATCGGTGATGAGCAGCGCAAGCGGCATGTCGAGCGTCGTAGCGAGGAACGCCACCGCCGAGATGGTGACCATGCAGTTCACGAAGAAGTAGCCCGCCATCTCGATGATCGTATCCATCGTCTGGGGGATCAGCACGTCTTTGAGGATGCTCGCGCGCCCGATGCCCATAGTCGATCCGACCGCCTCCAGGTTCTCGTTCGCCTTGCCCAGCGAGTTGTACGCCATCAGGTACGGCGAGGCGAAGAAGTGCACGAGGTTCACCAGGACGAGGATGGCCAACGTGCCGTACAGGACGGAGCCCTTGAAGAACAGCACGTAGGACAGGCCCAGCACGAGGCCCGGGATGGCCAGCGTCGTGATGCACACGAGATGCAGCAGCTTCGCGAAGCGGCCCCCCATGCGCGCGGTTATATACGCTGCGAAGTACGCCAACGTCGTGCCGACGAGCGCCACGAGACAGGCGATGACGATGGAGTTGAACCAGTAATCGCCCGCGTTCATGTTGAGCGCCCGGCCGACGTTGTCGAACGTCACGGCCATGTCGACGGGGTACTTCTTTACGAACGACACGAGCACGAACGAACCCAGAGGCAAGATAATAGCGACCGACACGATGGCGGCCAGCGCGTAACCCAGCACGTCGCGCACGGCGCTTCGGGCGATGGAGAAGCGCTTCGACACGAACGAGCTTTTCCCCTTGTCCGCGTTGAGCACATCGATGAGAAAAGCCACGATGGCCGGGATCAACAGCACGAAGCCGATAGCCACGCCCGTGTCGTAGTTCAGCAGGCCGATGACCTCCTGGTACATGAGCACCGGAAGCGTGGTGGTTTTGCCGCCCACCATGAGGGGCACGCCGTAGTCGGTCACCACAAGCGTGAACGTGGCGAACACCGCCGAGATGAGCGGCTTGCGCAGATACGGCATCGTGATGCGCAAGAACTGGCTGCGCTTCGGCACGCCCAGCACGTCGGCAGCCTCGTACGGCGAGGCGTCCTCGTACTTCAGCACATCGTACAGCAGCAGGAAGGCCGACGGGAACGAGTACAGCACCGAACCCATCACGATGCCCCAGAACCCGTACAGCGAGAAGTCCAGCCCCAGCGCGTTCGTGATGACGCCGTTCGAGCCCAGCAGGAACACCAGGCCCATGCCGAGCGCGAGCGACGGGATGAGCATGGGCAGCGTCATGACCACGGCGATGACGCCCTTCGCCCGCACGTTAGTACGGCAGAGCACCCACGACATCGCCAGCGCGAACGCGAGCGAGATGGCCGTCGAGGTCAACGCGACGCCGATGGAGTTGAGGCACGCCGTGGCGAACTGCTCGGTGCCGAACACGGCGCGCGCCTCGGGGCTCGCAAGCCGCGAGAACATGCCAATGAGCGGCAGCACCGCCGCGACCAGGAAGAAGGCCGCCAGCACGATGCGCGTGAGGTTGAGTTTCCCTGCCCGTCTCACGGCCGCCTACCGATCCATGAAGCGGGCGAGCGAATCCATCTTGATCCGCAGGTTCTTCACCACGAAGTCGGCGACGTAGTCGTCGGCCGGGTTGGCGATGATCTCGTCGGGCGCGGCCAGCTGGTGGATGCTGCCCTCGCCCATCACCATCACGCGGTCGGACAGCGCGAACGCCTCCTCCTGGTCGTGGGTGATGTACACCATCGTGGTGCCGAACTCGCGCTGGATGCGCTTGAGCTCGAGGCGCAGCGACAGGCGCGTCTCCACGTCGAGCGCGCTCATGGGCTCGTCGAACAGGATGACCTCGGGGTTCAGCGCCAGCGTGCGTGCGATGGACACGCGCTGCTGCTGGCCGCCCGAAAGCTGGCGCACGCTCTTGTCGAGGTGCTCTGCAAGCCCCAGCTGCTCCAGCACGCCCTGCGCGATCTCACGACGACGCGCCTTCAGCTCGGGCTTGAACTTCAGCGCATACTCCACGTTTCCACGCACGGTCATGTTCTCGAACAGCGCGTAGTTCTGGAAGACGATGCCCATGCCGCGGTCGTCAGGAGGCGCCGTGGTGATGTCGCGCCCGCCGAGCGTGAGCGTACCCTCGTCGGGCATCAAGAGGCCGATGAGGATGCGCAGCGTGGTGGTCTTACCGCACCCCGACGGGCCAAGGATGGAGAGGAACTCGCCGTCCAACACGTCGAAGTCCAGCGCGTGCAGCACTTCCTTACCGTCGAAGCGCTTCACGAGGCCGCGCGCGGACAGCTTCTTCGGCGCGCCGCCGGCGGCCGGCGCCTTCGATTCGTTCGTCATCAGTACTTCCATCTTCCCAGCAGCCTCTTCTTCTCGTCGGGGTCGGTGATGCCCGTCATGTCGGCGTAATCGATATCGGTCGGGTAGTTCGGGATCTCGGCCTTGAAGTCCGCGAGCACCTGATCGGGCACGTAGGTCTCGTTGTCGATCTTGACGCCCTCGGTGGAAAGCCAGTCGAACACCTCGCGCACGGCGGCGCGCGAGCCTTTGCCTTCGACGATGCCCATGCCGTATACGGCCCACGGCGCGCCCTCCTCGAAGAACAGCACCTTCAGCGGCACGCCCTGGTTGATCTCGGACACGGCCTGAAACGTCATGCCCAGGCCGATGGCGGCCTCGCCCTGAACGAGCGCGTTCACCGGGCCCGATCCCGATGAGGTGAACTGGTACACGTTGTCGGCCAGACGGTCGAAGTAGTCGAACGCCTCGTCCTCGCCCCAAGCGTTCACCAGACTTTTGACGAAGTTATAGCCCGTGCCCGACGATTTTGGATTCGGCATCGTAACCAGCCCTTTGTACTGAGGATCGGTCAGATCCTCGTAGCTTTGCGGGGCCTCGAGGCCGTGCGCGGAAAGCGTCGTCTCATTCACGGCGATGCATGCGCTCTCACGCGCGAAGGGGAAGTAGCGATGGTCGGGATCCACCAGGTCGGCGCAGTAGCGCTTCGCATCCTGCGCGGGAAGCTGGTCGAGCCACTCCGACACCTGCTTGATGTAACCGCCTTCGAGGTCAAGCACGATGTCGGCCTCCGATTGCGAACCCTCCATCCTCAGCTTCGCGGCGCAGTTGCCCGTGGGAATGTAGTGCAGGCGGATGTCGTACTCTGGGAAACGCGCATGCATCGCCGTGATCAGCGACTCGTTGCGCACGCCTTCGGCACACGAGTAGATGACGACGGTGCCGTCGTTCGCCGAGCTGCAGCCGGGCAGCGCCAAGACGGCTAGCGCGCCCGCGGCAATCCAGCAGAACCTTCTTCGTGAAATTGCCGCGACCATACGCTCCGCTTCCTCGTCGACTTTATCGAATAGCAAAACGAAGCATAGTAGATTTGTTCAATACTGTAAAGTAGGTGTACTTTTTGAACATAAGCTTATCGGGAGCTTCCGATCCGCAGCGCCTAATCGCTTCCGAAGTCGAGCTCAATTGGAGCATGGTTGCGACGAGCCTCAATCGGGGGCAATTCCCTCCAACTCGAGCCGTATACCCTCTCAAGATAAGACTCCGCTCGAGCGGGAACGGGAAACGAGAACCCTTCGAACAGCATCTCACGACCAGGCGAAAGCTCGTCCGCAGGAAACGCCGAATCAGTAACGTACGCCATGCTCATGTAATCACTGCCGGGACGCTCCGAACCTCGAAGCGCCCAAGCCTCGAACGACCTCACGACACGCTCGTGGTTCAAAAACGCCTTTGCACCCACGTGGGCAACCGAGCAAGCACCTCTTTCGAGCGCACCAAGGATGCCGCAATGGGGCACGGTCACATGCCGAGCGTGCAGCAGGTAAGACGCGCTTTGCCATGCTCGACATCGCCGAATCTGCCGAGTAGCAACGCTCTCGTCGGCATGGAGGATGTCGTAGGGGAACACGTCCACGAAGATGCCCTGATCGATTCCCGCCTCCATGGTTTCCGCCGTGAAGAACTTCGTGCCACGCTTCCAAACTTTCGCGAACATGCCAGCACAACGGGAATTCGCCCGAGGCTCGCACACCGCATACCTTTCTCCAAGCGCTTTCGGAGCCACCTTCAAGAAGCGTTCGTAATCAGGTCGAAGCATCCCTACATCGATATCGTCGTCCCACGGAATGAACCCTCCGTGCCGAACGGCGCCCAAAAGCGTGCCGCACTCCAGGAAGTACGGTATGCCCTCCGATCGGCATACCGAATCGATGTCGCGGAGGATGCTCAATTCCGCAAGCTGCAGCTTCCTCAGCACGTCCTGTTCGTATTGCACCGCTTTCGCACCTTCCCTTGCTTTTTATTGGGTTTCAGCCAGATCCAGATAGTACGATTCGAGCCATGCGGCCGTGTCGCGGATATCGAAACCCGACAGGCGCACGGCCGCGGCAGCTTCCGCCCGGTCGAAGCGCTTCGACAGAGCGCGCTCAACCGCATCAGCCCACGCCCCCGCTCCGGCCTCCAAAGGCAGCCGCTCGACCGCAAAAGGAACCGCAACCGCCAACTCGGGAACCCCCGTGGACAACACGCACGGCACGCCGGCGGCCTGAGCCTCCATCACGGACATAGGCAGGCCCTCCGAAAACGAGGGGAACACGAACGCATCGAGGGCCTTCAGCACGTCGGGCACGCGATCGGTGACTCCGAAGAACACCACATCGCCTTCAAGGCCGGCATCCTCGACCGCTTGGCGAACACCGCCCTCGAAAGGACCTCGACCCACCAGCAGCAGCTTGGCATCGGGAATGCGCCTTTTCACTTCGGAGAACGTCTCGACGAGGAACAGGTGGTTCTTCACCGGATCGAATCTGCCCACATGTCCAATCAACGGAACGCCGGCGAATCCAAGAGATCGTTTGGCACGCTCGCAAGCGGAAGGGTCGCCGGCGTACGAATCGACGTCGATGGCGTTTTTCAACAGATGGAACCGCTCGCCCTCGACGACGGCCTTTCCGAACCGATCAACCCCCGCCTCCATGGAGCAGGCGATGAAGTTGTCGGCCACGCGTCGGACGGGATACGCCAACGCCCTGAATCCCAGCTCCGTAACGGAAAGAGGGAACTTCTGGGAATGGCTATGCGCGATCGTCACCCGGCCCTGCCGCTTCGCCTCCCTGAGGTACACCGGGGCACAGCTTCCGATATGCCCATGCACGACGGGATGCTCGGAATGACGAGAGAAGAAGTCGCGGCACTCGTCGCGATACGTAGAATAGTTCACCACCTTGAAGCGAGGCAGCCCGCGAAACACCTCGCCTCCCAAATCCTTGATCTCTTCGTCGTAGTCGCACACGCGCTGTTCGTGAACCAGGAAATCGAACTGCACCTTCGTTCGATCGATGGCGCGGTACAGGTTCATTATCATCGTCTCGGCGCCCCCTCGATCCATAGCGCCAATGACATGCAGAACACGTATCATCCGTCCGTCCTTTCTCCATTGCCCCCGTGCGCGCGAGCAGGCCCGCGCCGCACCGTGGCTATGAGGAATCCCAGAAGGGTCAGCACGCCCGCCAGGCAGGCAACGGCTCCGGCAAAGCTCACCCCGTTCATATCCCACAGGTTCACGAACGGGAACGTGACCGCCAGCACCGAGGCAAGCGCGACGATGTTGCCGATGAAATTGGCTTTGAAGTTGCGCAACGTGATCA
Source organism: Eggerthella sp. 1_3_56FAA (assembly GCF_000185625.1). Taxonomy (NCBI): domain Bacteria; kingdom Bacillati; phylum Actinomycetota; class Coriobacteriia; order Eggerthellales; family Eggerthellaceae; genus Eggerthella; species Eggerthella sp. 1_3_56FAA. The sequence goes on along the minus strand of NZ_GL622579.1, from coordinate 54,683 downwards.
ACAAATCCCCGAAAAACCAGAGAAAAGCCGTCAGTATCGTGGATAGGATGATGGGCTGCAGAAGATAGACGTACGGCTCGATGCTGGAACCGAACAAAAGCTGCAAAGCCCACGATCCGACGAGCTCCAAGACAATGGAACAGGCGATCCCCACCAAGACGATACCGCCGATCGTTTTCCCCAGCAGCTTGAGGAAACCCGAAAGATCCCCGTCGAAGAAGTGGCGCGGGAAGACGTCGAGGAGAGGGCCGTACAAATACATCGCTCCCATCTGGATGACGAGCGCAGGCGCGGCCACCGACGCGTAGATGCCGAGAGCCGCATCCCCCGAGGTCATGGCCAGATACTGCTTCGGGATGGCGAAAATCGCGCTAGCGGCCAAAGAGGCCAGCACGGCGGGAAACGACACCTTGAGAAAGAAGAGCGCCTTGCTGCGAGATAGCCGCAAGCAGACGCGCTCGAACTGGCCAGCTTTCGGTATGTCGAACAGCACAAGGACTCCGAGCGCCGAAGCGGTCATCCCCACGATAGCGAGGTTCAGGTTCCGCGTGAACCAAAAAACCGCTACGAACGCGGCGAGCGTGCTCAAGCCTTGGGCGATGAACGACTTTCCTATATAGTCCATACGGCGATGCTGCTGGTCGGCACCGTGCAGGATGTCAATCAGCAAGCCTACGGCCTTGAACACGAAGAAAAGCGCGATGGTGGCCAGCGCGTACGGGGCGCATGTTAGATAGGCGTACACCATGCACGCAACGAAAGCCAAGCCCAGCGTCAAACAACGGAAGCCCAGGTATTCGGCGAGGTCGTTCTCGCGCCTGATATCAGAAATCTGATACGTCCCCATCTTGTAGTTCGCAAACGTGCCGAAGATGCCAACAACCGACATGGCCAAAGAGAGCAGGCCGGCATCGTCGTAGCCCGCGGACAACCTCACAACGAGAACCGTGACCAGCCATTGGCAGGCCAAGTACGTCATCGACCCCGCAGAGTTCCACAGCATGTTCTGCTTGGTGGACAGGGGCGGCACGTCTCGCATCTTGGAAGATGTCGGCTTCATAGACGATACGCCTCGAACGTATGGATCTCCCGATCATCGTCGCCCGGAATCGCCCGCCAATCTCCGTACTGTAGCTCCAGGAATCGTTCATAGCCCGCCGGAGCCAGGAACACCCGATCTTCGAAGGGCATCTCGACGGGGTCGAACAGGCTTCTGGGAAACTCGACGATTTTGTTCTCCGTGCCGACGATGTCGGCCACCACGTCCGACCTTTCCCCCCGGTTGGCATCGCGAGCGTTCTCGTCGATGGCGCGAGCGTACTTCAACGCATCGAGCCTGCGCGCGAACGGACACACGATGCGCTTGACGAGCTTCACGAAGGCGCTCGACCCCACCGACGGATCGGCGACGATGAAGCCGCGCACCAGCGATAAGAGGGCATTCTTTCGATAAGGACGTCGGTCGCCGGGCTTCAAATCTTCGAGCGGAAATATATCGACCCACACGCCCGTGGACGTTTTCTTGTCGACGAAATTCTCCAGCACGCGCGTGGTGGTGTCGACCAGCTTGACGAAGGAGTAGATGGACTTTCCGTCCCGATACCACGCCAAGGAGAAGCGATCGCTCGACTTCCATTCGTCGAACCCTGCAATCAGACGCTCGTAGTCGGCGCGCAGCATCACGACGTCCATGTCGTCGTCCCACGGAATGAACCCGCCGTGGCGAACCGCACCTAAAAGGCTGCCGTACGCCAAAAAATACGTTATGCCCTGCTCACGACAAACCCTGTCCAGCTCGTCCATCAGCTCAAGCTGGATTTCCTTCATGTCGTCTATCGTCAGGCGCTCCATGGCAAGTCCTACCTCGGATTTCTTCACGTCATCAAAATGTGCCCGGTAATCGGCCGCATCCGCCCAATCCCGTTGAGTTCCTCAATTGCAAAGCCCTATTTTAGCGTTGATTACCGAAGAACCAGGACCAAATCGTATAATGAGGAGAATATCCAAGCGACCCGTCGAAAGCAACGAACCCGCACGCCCAGCGCGCCATCGTCAAGGAGGCTTCCGTGAATCCCATGCGCTTGCCGCGCCCCTGCGCCTTCCGAACCATGCTCGCAATCGTTCTCGCAGTCGCCTGCGCGGCTCCGGCGCTTGCAAGCCCACCGACTGCGTACGCTGATCAGAGCCAGACCGAAGCGGCGAGCGCCGGCACGTACATCCATATCCTCCCCTTCGCCGGCACGGACGCCATCGTCCTGGAGAGCAACGGCCGCTTCGGCATCGTGGATTCAGGCGAGGACAGCGATTACCCCGACGGATCGGATCCACGCTACCCGCTCCGCCCCGGAATCGTAAAAGGGAGCGGCGTCGAGGATGCTGTCGTCGCATACCTGAAAAACCTCGGGGTGAATTCGGGCAACCTCGAGTTCTACCTCGGCACGCATCCCCACAGCGACCACATAGGCTCCGCCGACGAGATCATCCGCGAGTTCCGCCCCCAGCGCGTGTACCTGGCTGAATATCAGGATTCATTCATATCGGACGAAGCTCGCCTCTGGGACAACCAGTACGTGTACGACAGAGCTATCGCTGCGGCGAAAGAGACGGGCGCCATCCTGATCCAGAACCTGGATCCGAACGCGCCCGTGGAACCCGCGCCGAACCCCGTCGAAGCTCAAAGCGACTTGACTGCTGTCGGCGACGCTCCGCAAGCCGACGTGCTGGACGCCGAAGGCGTGATGGAGCGCTTCGGCGTGGACCCCACCGACCAGGACGATCCGTACAACTCCGAATTACTGCCAGAAGAGGGCATCGCGGTCACCCGGTCGGTCGATCCCAACCTGATCCACGAGCACGCCCCCGACCCCTCGACCACGGGAAGCCCCTTCTTCACCCTAGGAGACATGAACATCGAGATCGTCAACTACGGAGACGACTACAAGTTCAACCCCGTGCCCGACGCGAACTACTTCTCCTGGGGCGTCAAGGTGAAGGCGGGCGGCTCCACCGCCTTCCTCGCAGGAGACATTAACAACTACGATGGAGACGAGGATCGGCTTTCGGGCATGATAGGCCACGTCGATCTGCTCAAGCTGGCTCATCACGGCCTGAGCGGATCGAACACGCCGTCCTACCTGACAGCACTCTCCCCCACGTACGCCGTGCAGACGGGCAACAGCAGCAATCTTCCCGAATACGCGACCAAGACCCTTGACCGGCTCGGCGTCCGCTACTTCACCGCGCCGGAAGCGTCGGCGAACGGATACGGGGCCGTCGTGGCCACGTTCGCGAGAGATGGCCTGCATCTGAACGTCATGAAGGACGCCGCCACGTACCACGCGTTCAATCACGACCCCCGACTCGTCTTGTACTACCAAGGGCTCAAACAGGCCTATCAGGGGTGGAAGAAGCTGGGCGGATCATGGTACTGGTTCGCGAACAGCGCAGCCGCCACCCAAAACTCCTGGATCAAGCAGGGAGGCACGTGGTACTGGCTCACCGACTCCGGCGCCATGGCCACGGGCTGGGCGAAGGCGGCCGACGGCAAGTGGTACTACTTCGACGGATCGGGGGCCATGCAGACGGGTTGGGCGAAGGTGGGCGGAGCCTGGTACTACCTGTCCGGCTCCGGGGCGATGCAGACGGGCTGGCTCAAGCTCGGCGGCACTTGGTACTGGCTGGACCCGGAATCCGGCGCCATGGCCACGGGCTGGGCGAAGGCGGCCGACGGCAAGTGGTACTACTTCGAAGGCTCCGGCGCCATGCGCTCCGGCGGCTGGATGAAGCAGGGCTCCTCCTGGTACTACCTCTCCGGCTCCGGGGCGATGCAGACGGGCTGGCTGAGCAAGGGCGGCTCCTGGTACTGGCTGGACCCCGAGAGCGGGAGGATGGCCACCGGCTGGGCGAAGGCATCGGACGGCAAGTGGTACTACTTCGAAGGCTCCGGCGCCATGCGCTCCGGCGGCTGGATGAAGCAGGGCTCCTCCTGGTACTACCTGTCCGGCTCCGGGGCGATGCAGACGGGCTGGCTGAGCAAGGGCGGCTCCTGGTACTGGCTGGACCCCGACTCCGGCGCGATGGCCACGGGCTGGGAGAAGGCCTCGGACGGCAAGTGGTACTACTTCGAAGGCTCCGGCGCCATGCAGTCGAGCCGCTGGCTGAAACAAGGAACCGCTTGGTATTACCTGAGCGGATCGGGAGCCATGCAAACCGGCTGGTTGCTCACGGGAGGAGCTTGGTACTGGATGGATCCCGAATCAGGCATGATGGCAACGGGCTGGCTCGAGAACGGAGGGTCATGGTACTATCTTGACCCCTCCTCTGGAGCCATGGCGACCGGCACCGCGGTAATCGACGGCACCCGCTACATATTCGACGATTCCGGCGCGTGCGCTGATTTCGTGGATGAATAGGAAAAGAAAGGCCCTTCATGCGCAACGTAGATAATCAGCTCGTCTCTATAATCGTCCCGGTCTTCAACGCGGAGCCGTACCTTGCGCAATGCCTCGACAGCATTCTCGCGCAAACGCACCGCGAGCTGGAGGTCATCTGCCTGAACGACGGCAGCACGGACGGCTCTCTCGCCATCATGCAGGCATACGCCGCTCGCGACGAGCGCATCCGCGTCATCGACAAGCAGAACCAAGGCTACGGAGCCACCTGCAATCGCGGACTGGAAGAGGCGCGAGGCGCATGGATCTCCATCGTCGAGCCCGACGACTGGATCGAACCCGGCATGTATGCCGACATGCTCGCTTTCGAGGCAACCTTCAACGATCCCGCAGACATCGTGAAAACCCCGTACTGGCGCATCTGGATGCCCGACACCCCCGAGCAACGCAAGCTGAACTGCAGCTACCGCCGTCGCATCAAGCCGCCTTGCCAGCCGTTCATCATCCGCGACGCGGCGCATCTGCTCACGCACCATCCGTCCATATGGTCGGCCATCTACCGCAAAGGATTCCTTGAAAAGCACGGTATCCGCTTCCGCGAGTATCCGGGAGCGGGATGGGCCGACAACCCGTTTCTGATAGAGACGCTCTGCCAAGCCGAGCGCATCGTCTATCTCGACGAACCGTACTACTGCTACCGCGAGGAAACGCCCGAGAAATCGAAGTCCTTCGCGCTGAACAACACGCTACTGCCTTTTGACCGATGGAACGACATGATGGATGCGCTCGAACGCATAGGCATCCGCGACGAAGCCGTGCTGCGCGCCCACAACAGCCGCGGCTTCACCTACCTAGGTGGCGTCCTGGAAGAAGTCGACCTGACGAACGACGAGGTGCGGGCGGCAGCCACGCGCATGTTCGAGCGAATGGATACCGATCTTGTTCTGTCTGACGCCGAGATACCTCCAGGATGCAAGCGCATGTTTGCCGAACTGCGCAGCATGCCCGAACCGTACGTCCGCAGCGCGCCCTACGCCTGGGGGCTCGTCAAGCAGGGGCTGTACAACCTACGCAACGTAGGTCCTTGGTTCACTCTTCGCACCTTCAAGAAATACGTGACGAGAAAAAGCAGCCGCGAAGGCGGGAAATAAAGGAAGACCCCGAGCATTCGGGGTCTTCTTGCATACTAAATGGCTTACGCCGCTTCTACTTCGGGCAAGGCTACGACCGTCGTCGGATCGCCGCCGGATTCGACCACTTCGATAACCTTCCTCCACGTTCCCTCGTCGCGAGGAACCATCCAGAGGCCGTCATGCTCCTCCATAAAGTCGCCAACGTAAGGGCCGGTACCCGACTGGAAAGCGATCCTGTCGGCGTTCGCGGCGAAGTCCGCCACCATAGCCGCCAGCTCGTCCTTCGGCCAATTCGTTTCGGCATTGCCAAGAAGCGCGTCAAGGTGCGCCGCAGCGTTCGCCGGGTCGGCCGCAACCTGCTTGATGCCCGCCTCGACCAGCTGGCGGTCCTGGATCTGGCGGCACGCCTCGATGTCGACAGCGTACAGCTTGCGCACACGGGCGAGAACAAGGGCCTCGGGGCCGTCGAGCTCCTGCGCTCCGGCGTTTAGCTCAATGGTGCCGCCGTTCACGATGTCCTTCAAATGCATGTCTATGGGCACGTTCGCCGTGACTCCTCCAAGCGCGTTGACGAAGTTCTCGAAGTCGACGAAGCCCATGTCGAGATAATACTGGACGTGAACGCCGGTCAGGCTTTCAACCTGATCGATCGCCATATCGATACCGCCGACATGATACGCCTCGTTGATCTTCGCCACTCCCCCGTCGATCGTCGTTTCCGTATCGCGGGGAATGGTAACGAGGGAGACCTGGTACGTCTTCGGATCGATGCGAACCAGCATCATGGTGTCGGAGCGTCCCTTGCCGTCCGCGTACATCTCGCTGGATGCCTCCGTGGTACCCGTACGCGCGTCGTTTCCGACGATGAGCACATAGAAGGGGGTGTCGATGCTGTTGACGGGCTCCTTGCCGCTGTCCACGGCATCCTGCATCAGCTTCGTGTCGGGATCCTCCACAGCGTGCTGCTGCTGACATCCGGCCACGACGACCATCGACAGCGCAAGCAGAGCCGCCATCGCGCCGCAGCGAACGATTTTCTTCAACTTCACCAGAACCATTCCTTTCGCTTAGGTAGTGCGCCTAGCGGCCGAAACGCTCTTTGAGCCGACAAGGCAGAGCCATGATAGCACGACCGACTCGGTAGGTCGTCGATTCCAGGTACTCTTTGCGAATTCCCTCGGTTTCGCGCGCATGCTCCATTACGTGCAGCCGGAAGGATGCCCCTTCCTCGGGCACAAGGCCCGCCGCGCACGCGTCCAGACGCGCTTCGTCGAACGAAAGCGCGTCGAACGCCGCCCGGTCGTAGCAGAACGCCACATGACGAACCAGGGCTCGGACGAACTCTTCCGAACACTCCCCCGCATGCGCGCGCAGCCATGCCTCAAGCTCGTAGGCAGCCTTGAAGTGGCCGTAAACGTGGCGCATCTCGCGAGCCTCGGTCATAGTGGATCCGGCGCGCACTCGCCTTACGTACAAAGGCTCGTTCAGAAAGGCCGCGCGGGGCGCGGCCGCCAGCATCAGGCAGGTGAACAGGTTGTCCTCGTGCACGATGCCCTCGTAGAACCGAATTCCTGATTCTTCCAAGAAACCCCTGCGAACGAACTGCAGCGCGGGCGACACGCAGAACGAATCGAGTTCGGCGAAGCGCGCCATGAGCTGGCGGCCCGTCATGACGCCGTCGATGCCCTCGCGATCGTCGTAATCGTCGCGGTAGCGCGCCCGCGCCTCGGCATCTTCGTACACTGTCCGCGCCGAGAAGAACAAGTCGTCCAGCTCGTCGCGCTCGGCCCGCTCGAACAGCGTCTGCAGCGCGCGGTCCTCGTAGTAATCGTCGGAATCCAGGAAGACGATGTACTTCCCCGTCGCGCGGGCGATGCCCGCGTTGCGCGCGGCAGACTGCCCCGCGTTCGCCTGAGAAAGAAATGAGAAGCGAGCGTCGTCGTCGCCCGCCTTCCGAGCGGCTTCCAGCGTGCCGTCGGTCGAACCGTCGTCGACGCACAGCGCCTCGAAATCGCCGAACGTCTGCCGCTTCAACGACAGCAGGCAGTCCTCGATATAGGGACGCACGTTGTACATGGGTATGATCACGGATACAGCCGGCATGGCCTCTCGCCCTTCCTTGATGCCTATCAGACCGACGCGTCCGAAGATGCAGGGATGATCGCGGTCGATTCGACGTCCAGCTCGCCGGGATCCTCGCCCGCATCGACTGCCGCCATGAGGGTCGCCCAGCCTTCGGGGTTCTCGTAGCACAGCCAGAGGCCGTTCTGCGCCTCGTCGAAGTCCCCATTGCTGGGGCCGGTGCAACTGTACAAGGTCATCCCGCCCGGGTCCCCCGAAAACGAAAGAGCCAGCGATACGATATCGGGCGTGTTCATGTCGGTTCCGACACTTTGGGCGAGGTCGAGGATGGCACCCGGCAGCTCCATGGCGGGCTTCTGCAGCACTTTCTCCACGATGGCCGTGAGTATCTGGCGGATGTTGCTTTGGCGCTTCGCCTCCTGGTTGTCGCCGTATTCGTGGCGCGCACGGGCGAATATCTGCGCTTGCTGTCCGTTCAGCGTCTGGACGCCTGGCTGCAGGGACACCGCCTCGCCAGTCAACGCGTCTTTGTAGGATATCTCCACCGGCACGTCCACGGTGATGCCGCCCACTTTGTCCACCAGTTCTTGGAACTCGGAGAAATGCACCTCGGCGTAATGATTGATCGGCGTGCCCGTCACCGTGGACACCGCCTTGATAGAGGCGGCGGCCCCGCCCAGGTTGTAGGCTTCGTTGATTTTCACCACGCTGCCGTCTTCCAACGTGTAGCGGGTGTCGCGCGGGATGCTGACCAGGGTGACCTCGCGATTGGAGGCATCCACACGGGCGAGGATCATCACGTCCGAACGCTGGCTGTCCCCCGACTCATCCGCGCGGCTGGACGTGCCCGACCCTTCGCGCGAGTCCGACCCCAGCAACAGCATGTAGAAAGGCTTGCCCGGCTCAGCCGGCGTCAGCACGGCCTCGACAGAAGCGTCGGTCTCGGTACCCAGGGAAAGCGCGCCGTCAAGCGCCGAGGAATACCACAGCGCGTAGCCTCCCGTCGCGCAGACGGCCGCCAGCAGCACCGCGAGCACGCACGCGCCCGCGCGTTTGAGAAGGTTGGAACGCTTGCGCTTCCTGAGGTATTCGGGGTACAGCTGCTGCGCCGTCGGACGCGCAGCAGGCGTGCGCGCCCCTGCGCCGACGGGCGGGCGCCCTTGCTGCTGGGGCATGACCTGTGGGCGAGCCGATGCACCCCGGGGAACGGAAACCTGCCGCCCGCGATGCCCCGAGGCGCTCCCCGGATGGGCGGCGCTGCGCGAGGGACGCCTTGAAGACGTCGAATACCGAGGAGAGTTTCTCGAATAGTCCCGCTCCGCCAAAACCCTGCCTTCCTCGTACGCATGCAAACGACTGTTCATGATACCACGAGGGAAAAAGGACTCCGAAAACCGTACAGATTATCCAATGACATACAATAAACGCCTTACCACTGCCAAAACAATTAAACGGAGAATCATCGGTCCCGAGTTTGCCCTCTCTGCGGTCGAACCGAAATCGACCGCTTCCGAATATGCCACCCTTAGTATTCTACTGTATAATAGCTTCGGCAATTCCTAGCCAGCACATCCACGAAAGGCATCAGAACATGCAGCTCCTCGACAGGGTTCGTTATCATTGCCAGGAACGGCCCGACACGCCAGCACTTATAGGTTCGACCAACCCTGGTAAATCGGTAACCTTCGGTCAGCTATGGTCGTATTCGAGTTCAATCGCCGCCTATCTTCACGAAACTCTTCCCGTGAACAATGATCCTGTCATAGTCTACGGCCATAAATCTCCACTCATGCTCGCCAGCTTCCTGGGATGTATGCGCTCGGGTCACGCTTATGTTCCCATTGATGCCTACTCTGTGCCGAAAGAGAGAGTGGCATCTATAGCAGGACAGATCAGAGAAAAGGCCGGAAATGTTGCGGTTTTAGCCTCGCTGCCCCTTCCAGAGAGCGCAGAAGGAAGCCTTGATGTCATGCTCACCCCCCCCTAGCTCTTCGAGATATTGCTAATCAAGGAATCCCTTACAACGACGAAAAAACTGCCATATCGGACGAAGACCTCATGTACGTTATCTTCACCTCCGGCTCAACCGGTTCTCCAAAAGGCGTACAAGTTACTGCTTCATGCGTCGACAACTTCTACCCTTGGGCGCTCGAATTCTCTCAAATCGACAAGCCTGGCATGGGATTCCTTAACCAAGCGCCGTTTTCATTCGATCTGTCGGTGTACGAGCTCACCATGGCGCTTGCCAGCGGAGGTACTCTCCTGTGCCTCGAAAAGGAAACGCTAGACCATCCTGCAGATATGCTTTCCTTTTTGAATAAAGTGCATCCTGATATCTGGGTATCCACCCCATCGTTTGCGGACATGTGTCTAGCAAATAAGGACTTTCGTAGAGAACTCATGCCGAATCTTGCCACCATGGTGTTTTGCGGCGAGACATTGACAAACCAGACAGCGGGAAAACTCTTAGACCGATTCCAAGGCCTTCGCATCATGAATACGTATGGGCCGACGGAATCAACCGTAGCGGTTACATCTGTCGAAGTCTCCAAAGAAATGATTGAATCCCCCGAGCCGCTCACTGTCGGCAAACCCCGCACGGGAACCCGCATTCACATAGCAAACAGCGACGGTAACGATCTTCTCCCGGGCGAATGGGGCGAGATCGTCATCGAAGGAGACACGGTAGCCAAAGGCTATTTCGGACGAAGCGATCTTACGGCGCAGTCTTTCGGCGAATCAGACGGATCGTGGTTACCCGCCCAACGGGATTCGGTACGCTACTATCGCACAGGCGATGAGGGGATGCTGGATCCCTTAGGTCAGCTGCATTTCCGTGGGAGACTCGATTTACAAGTCAAGCTCAATGGCTATCGCATCGAACTTGGTGAGATTGAGGAACGGCTCTGCGCGCTTGAACAAGTAGCCGCAGCATGCGTGGTGCCCGCGTATCGCAACGAAAAGCTCGCCCATCTGGTAGCTTATGTGGTAAGCGGCGCACATCGCGATCAATCCGATTTCCAAGAAGGCCTCGCCTTGAAAGATGCCCTGAAATCAAGTCTGCCACACTACATGATTCCGAAGAAAATCGTATTCATCGACGCGTTACCCGTTACGCCTAACGGCAAGCTTGACCGTAAGTTGCTTGCATCTCAAAACAAAGCATAAGGACACTTTGAATCATGAGTTTCTACACTTCTCCATCTTTTTTCGTCCTGCTCGCCATCAGCATCATCCCTGCAGCCGTGTTAGGTTTTACAGGTCGGCGAATTCGACCGTATGGCATGGCGGCAACAATTGTGTTCGTCGCTTTATTGTTCTCAGACGATGTCAAGCAATTAGCCATGTTCGGCGTCTTTCTCCTTATCGCGACCAGCGCCGCTTTTCTCACCCAACGCAGCTGGACGAAAGGAAAGAAGTCTCTCGCCCTGTACCGCATGTGTCTAGCAGCAACCATCGCTCCTTTGGTCGTTTACAAGATCAGCGGCTTGCTTGACAGCAGCCTGCTGGGCTTCATTGGCATTTCTTATGTAACGTTTAAAGCCGTGCAAGTCATCATTGAGATACGGGATGGGCTCATCACCAAGATGGCTTTCTCGGATTTTTTATATTTCATCTCCTTCTTCCCTGTTTTAACTTCAGGCCCTATAGATCGATCCCGTCGATTCATGGAAGACGCCAACAAGCGTTACAGCAAATCGGAATACGCCGATCTTCTTAGCAGGGGCATCCTTCTTTTGCTCATAGGTGCCGTATACCAGATGGTCATCGCCACAGTCTGCAGCCAATTCTTCGACTTCCACACTTTCAGAGAATCGAAGACCCTCCTATTCAACATTGCGGCAGCGGGCAAGGACGCCTGGGCTTACGGTTTCTTTCTCTTCTTCAATTTCGCCGGCTACTCTATGATGGCCATGGGGGCCAGCTACTGCTTCGGCATCAAAACCCCGCGGAATTTCAGAGCGCCCTTCGCATCACTCGATATAAAGGATTTCTGGAATCGTTGGAATATGACACTGTCGTTTTGGCTGCGCGATTTCGTGTTCATGCGCTTTGTTCGCTCGGTCAGCAAACATAAACTGATAAAGGATCGACTGACCAGCGCATGTTTCGGTTACCTGATAGATATGACCCTTATGGGCGCATGGCACGGTCTAACAATCGATTTCCTGCTCTACGGCGTATACCATGGGGCCCTCTTAGCGATAACGGACGTGTTCCAGAAGAAGTCGAGCTTTTACAAACGTTACAAAAACGAGATCTGGTTCAAGGCTGTATCTTGGATGATCACGATAAATCTAATTATGCTTGGATTCAGTCTATTTAGCGGACAGGCCACCCTTATAGTGAAAGGACTTTTGTGATGCACAACGTTGAAGAGAGTACGCTCGACATGCTTGAAGAGATCTGCGCCGACGACATCATTCGAGAGGAACGCGATATCGATTTGTTCGAAGCAGGATTGCTTGACTCCATGGGAGCTATCGAGCTGCTAGTCGGAATCGAAAGCACCTTCGGCATCGAGATCGCTCCTACAGCTGTCGAACGCGAGGAGATGAACAGTGTCAACAAGATTATTCATCAGATTGAGATCAGGCTGTAGACGATGGCAGTAACCCGTCCCACCACCTCCAACCAAGACAATAGCATACGGAAGAGGACCATCAAGTCTGCATCGGAAAGCAAGTTGACCCGGTTTTATTATGCGCGCAAAGCAAAAGCTTATCTGTACGCTGAAAAAGTCAGGGATGCGTTCTTCGGCGACTCCTGGGTATCGGCCATTATGTGGACGTTCGTTGTACTCGCCTGCCTCAGCATACTAGCGTGGTTTTTCCTTGTCTCATCTTACGGCACGCCCGCTGAACCCGTATATGAAGGATTCTAAGAGGTCAATATGATTAAGCGCTTTATTGGACTTTTCAGTGGCTTCGCTCTAATTGCTGGAATCCTTGGGGGATTCCTGGTCACGATAGGCTCATATGAAAATCTGGCGAGCAATAAGCCGTTCATCGTATGTAGCTCCCTGGAGCAACTTCGAGACTTCAACCTGCAACGAGCAAATTACGACGCACGCATCGAGCAAGGGGACAACCCCGTACTAGTACTTGCATCTTCGGAATTGAACACCTATCTTAGCAAATCGTATACTGCTTCATTCTGGACCGACCATAATTACGGTATGGACATCATGGCAGAAGGCTATGCCCACATTTGTAGCTTATGGGATGCTATTGCAGTTGGCGCATTCGACAAGAGGGAAATAACAAACAACAAAGTAGTAATAATACCCTCGATGCAATGGTTCATGGAGGGCACAAAGTACTCCAACGATGTGCTCAACGAGACTTTCTCCAAGGGAGCATACGATGAATTCCTTAAAAACGAAGATATATCCGAAGATACCAAGATTGCAGTATCCGAAAAACTTGACTCCTATGAATTCAAATATCCCACCATCACCACCCCTTTACCTCAAAAAATGTCAATGACTCTCGAAACCATCGACACCTTTGCCGCCGATGCTGCCAGCTCAGTGCGTCTCCGGTGCGCGATATTAAACGCCCCGAAAAATGATGGCAAACTAATCGTTTCCAACTCGGAAAAAACACTTAGTCAAGCAATACCTACATCACGATTCGGCAGCCCAGAAGAACCCGACTGGACAGCCATCCAGCAAGACGCACTTGAGTACGCAAAGTCCCGAGCATCCAACAACGATTTGTTTCTTGATAAATGGGTCTACGATAACGCTTATGAAGATTGGCTCAAAAGTGCGAAGAAATGGAAGGTCGACGATAACAAAGTTCTCAATGAAAGCGAGATTGAAGATTTCGAGCTCTTCATAAAAGTCTGCAAAGAGAGCGGCATCGAACCACTTGTCATATTAATACCGTCGAACGACCTTCTCTATGACCAGAGTGCCTACACGATCAAATATCGCAATATGTATTACGATACGATGCGAAACCTATGCGATGCGAACAAAGTAAAACTGGCAGATTTTTCCGATTACAGCGCGAGCACGTATTTCCTTCGGGACAACACTCATCCTAGCAATTATGGATGGTCCTTGATAAACGAGCAAATCTATAACTTCTATGCGTGCTTATTGCGCCGTTTTTGCTACACCGTTCCACGCTCCACTGCTACAGCGTTCCATGGCAGACTGCCACGTAGCAATGCGGGTTGCTCTGATTGCGAGGGGCGCGCAAGCGCCCCTCTTGGCCAATACGGCCGGTTATGCTCTTAGCCGATGCGCTTGCGCATTGACTCGTCGCCTTCAATATGGATGACGTCCGACCGATAGACTATGCGGTCGATGACGGCATCTGCGATTGCTCCTTCCCCGAGCTTTGAATGCCAGCCTGCTGGCGAGAACTGCGAGCAAATCAATAAGGACCCGCTGCGCAAGCGCGCCTCGACTATCTCTAAAAGCTCGCGCGCCGCCTTCCCCTCGAGCTTTTCCAAAAGCCAATCGTCCAGTATCAGCAAGTCGCATTTCGTGTAGCGCTTCTTCGCCTTGAGCCAATCCTCGTTCTTGCTCACGTTCAGCTCGTCGAGCATTTCGGGCAACCGG
>NZ_GL622579.1:0-40002 GCF_000185625.1 Eggerthella sp. 1_3_56FAA | reverse complement strand
TGCCAGGGCGTCCTCGCAGTACTCCCTCCAAAGCGTCAGCATGGTCATGCCGGGACGGTTCATCTCCTTGTCGATGCGGGGATGGTCGATCTCCGCCTTCGACATATCGGATCGCTCCTTTGCCGGATAGATGACGGCTCGAATCGCCGCATCGTTCATCTCCTCCGGCAAGGGCCACTCGAGGCCGTGCGCCTTCGCGCGGGTGGTCACCGCCCTTACCGTTGCGGTGGAGCACCTGCACGAGAACGCTGTGTTCCTGACACTCACCCCCATCGCCCTTTGCCGAAGTATTTCTCTGTACTTGACCATTTTTTCTTCCTTTCTCGCAATGGTCCGATGGGCACTTTTGTGCCCATCGGAATTGTGGCGGAAAAGGAAGCGCCCCTTTCGGGGCGCGTGGCAATTTAGATTGTTAGGGTGTGGCAGTCTGCCATGGAGCGCTGTAGCAGTGGAGCGTGGAACGGTGTAGCAAAAGCGCTGCAATAGTCATATGCGAACTAGCAGTTTAATTTTCACTGCTCATTACAGTATCAAGAATTAGCTGCCCGGCACGCACCCAGGTTACGGAGAAGCCCGTCACCTGGGTGCGAAATCTACCAAATACGAACCTCCGTCATCGCCTGCAATGCGCGCTCAATATGCCGTAGATGCTAAGATCGACGTCGGACGAACTCCCATAACTACGGAGTTCGTGACGATTAATCCCATTCGGAGGCACGCCTTCCGTGGCACCCCGGATCATTCACGAGACCCAAGGCCAGCGCACTCGGCGCAGAGACGACGGCTGACCTCGTCCATAGCAGAACACCAGAAGACTTCAGAAGGACATCACGTGGCCGGCGCGGCGAGCCAAAACCGAACAGTACAGAGCGCTTGCCAAGGAATTTACGTCGAGTTCATCTTTCCAAGACGCTCACCTTCAGGCGAAGCTTTTGACGAAGAGGCTCCACTTCGCACGAGATCGGATCAAAGAAGCCAAAAGAGAGCCGCTCTGTCTGCCGAAGCAGAAACATGCCTAGGCGAGAAGCCAAGGCGTCACGATGTTCGTTCGCGCAAGCCGCCAATTGTCCCAAAAAGAACATCCCCGATTTCGGAGGCTACCACAACAGAAAGAGGACACGTCCGAGAAAGCATCTCCTCAACGACTTCTCGGACGTGTCCTCACGGCGATGAGGAGAAGAAGCCTTCGGGCCGACACCTCTCCGTAAGCACCGGCTCTGTCGCTTCAAAGAAGATCGAGTAATCTACTTAAAGGGGTCTAACAACGTTGGTTTCGACACCTTTAAGAGTTGTGCGTTAGCATGCGCCTCCTTATCGCGCGTTTGTTTTTCAAGGCTCCAGCAAGAAGAGCATTGCATTACTCCTCAGTTCGAAATACCAGATCCATTTTAAAAACCTGCCGAATCACTCAGCAAGCATCTACCCATAGCGTCCGTTCCTCCAAGCCAAATACTGACTCCCTGATGAAAGAATAGCTTCGTATATTCTCGAACAACATTTTCCATCCCTATTCGAAAAGACCGAATTGATCCTAGCCTGATACTCTTCGTCCATCACACCCTGCCTATCGATGAATATCCGCACCCATTCGAGCACACCCTCCTCAGTAGAAACAACAGGTCCGAATCCATCTTCCTCGTAACTGAAATACCCCGGTTGATATGTATGGTCAGAAAAGAAACTCTCCTTATCAAATTGATAATAAACCGAAGGACTTCCGATGTACGCGGCATCAAAAGACAATGATGAATAATCAGTAATAACTAAAGCTGCTTGAGATATCAGGTCTTGGTAGCCTTCTCCGCTCTGCGCAAGACGGATCCCCTCTGGAACGTCCCATTCGACCTCTTCAAGCATCTCGCCCATATTTGGATGAGGCTTAAACACAACGGTATAGCCACTCCCGACGATCATTCTGCTCAATGCGTCCGAACAAATCAAATGTCTCCATTTTTGATAATAATCAGACACGAAGAATCCATCTGAAAGTTTTCTTGAGCCACCAAGCTCAGTGCATCCGGACACAATACCCCTTCGCCATGTCGGAGCGACCAGAATCATCTTCTTCTCCGAAGATCCGACCGCAATCTCGCGAAGCCTGTCGAAACGCGGTATCCCAGTTAAAATTACTTGATCGTCGATATAGCGATAAGGAGAACCAGACTGCACAATGGAATCGTATTCCGCTTGCGTTGAAGTAACTATCAAATCCAACATCCAAGCATTGAAATACTCAGACAGGTCGTCTTTTGCCACCCCATGCTGCAAGAAAACCCTACGTTTTGAAAACCCATACGAATCACGCCAATAATCCATTACACCTTTCATTAGCTGACTGGAAACGACAGTGCTTGCCTGCTTCAGCTTCTTTTCAAAGCGCTTTGTTTTATACGGAAGGAGCTTGAAACCTTCTTTCTTGAGACGAGTCCAATCTGGAGATTGCCTATCCAGGACATAGTAAGCTTTTTGCTTTGGATGGAATTCTCGAAGATATCGATAGAAATGCTCTCCGTTGTCATCCGCCATCCCCACACTGTCGGAGACCAACCAAACATCTCCCTTTTGCGCATAACGATGCCAATTCTTAGTCCAAATTGCAACTATATCTTTAACGGAAAGGCCGAAAAGGTCTTTCCCGTGCAGCATGATTTTTGTCTTCCTGCTACCAGCATAAGCTTCCAACAGATCATCCGAACACGAGAAAGGCACCCGAACCAGACACTCGTCAACAAAAGAATCGCCCAACATGTAATGGGAGATTACTTTCTTCACGGCATAGCCAATAGTATCCCCGGACAATTTCACCGTCGGAATTGTTCCAAAAGTACGAAAAACAAAAGACCGAGACACAAAATCAATGCTCCATAAATACATGTATGTATTCCGAGGATCGCAATGTTTAAAACGATTCAGTAGGCCAACTTTATACATATACCAATAAATGCTACCCGGAGAAGACTCTATGACAGCTGCATCGATATACTCGAATATCTCACTAAAGGTGTCGATGACCCTCGCCTGCTCCACTTCAGATAGGCACTCTATGGACGAATGGGAATCAACCATATATCGAATACGCCAGACCAGATCATAAAGAACCGTCTTTTGGATATTGTTGGGAACGGAGCCCGTCGTTTGCGCATACAGCTTCAACAAACGCAAGGCACCGTATTCAAGACAAGACAACCAAAATTCCGGCTTTTGAAGCGAGTTTCCCGTCACAGAATTAGGAGCGATTCGCCTCCGTGCGTAATACTTCGCGTCCGATAAAAAGGACATTTTACCAGTCTTCGCATTAAGGAGGTATTCTCCTATGAAGAAGGCATCTTCGAAGCTGATGCGAAGATCTTCTGGAAACGACAGGCTATGGCGATTGATCTCACTCATTCTAAAGAACGAAGTACTCGCGGAATGATGGGGATACGCATTCTCATCGCCGATTTCGAATCGTTTACTACCCTTTTCAAAACGATATTTCAAAAAATGGCTGTCTTTATATGCACCGGTTTCTTCACGGTACGCAATATTCCTACAACAGACAATCTTTATGTCGCTATTATTAGTTATCTCATTATCAACAGTAGCGAAATAGTTCTCACTTAAAAAATCATCGCTATCGACAAACGTAACCCACTCTGTTTCTACATGCCTCAAACCGGTGTTTCTTGCTGAACTCTGACCAGCGTTTTCTTGCTCAAAACAGCGAATCTGATCTGGAAACTTACTAATCCATTTCTCGATAATTCTCAATGAATTATCGATCGAGCCATCATCGACGGCAATAAAAAACAAATCTTTTGACTGGTAGTTTTGCTTTTCGAAGATCGACTCAAGTAACTCATCAAGATACGCCTCGGCGTTGTAAACCGCACATACAATCGTGAAAGCAGTATGACCCATGGTAAACCTTTCAGCACCCTATCAAAAAAGAAAATCGATCAAGAGAACGTCCGGGAGAGACAGTCTGAAATACCCTACAAACGAATCACAGATTCTTAGATTTCATGGTTTGACAGTCTGACGCATCCCTGCCTGCGCATAACAAAGACACCGCGCCATACAACCTATCGGCATTCCCACGATCTTCATGCAAGAAAAAATCCTTTACGTCAGCTCGATACACATCTTTTGCATCATGATAGGCAAGCATCCTTTCCAAAGCTAACTCCGCATCTCCTGGTGAAGTGCAGAAAGGACCGAAACCCTCCCCGAAGGGGATATCAAGTTCCGAATACTGGTTTAAACCGGCTTTAAACTCAACAAAATCAGGTACAAAGTAAAGCACGTCGCTCCCCGCATAAATAAAATCATATATATATGAAGAAAAATCAGATATTACGACAGAATACTCCCTTTCATTAATCTCGCCGGTTATGAGATGTAAGCGAGGGTCGTCGAATTCAAAAAGCCCTCTGTAGCATTCAAAATTTGGATGCAATTTTATGTCTAAATCAAATTCGTACCGATCAAGCAAACCTCCCGAAGAAAGCCTTTCGAAAAACGCCTTGATACCTTTATAAAACGAAGAAGATCGGAACGCCTCCTCAATACCAACGCGCTCCGACGCCCTTCCCGTTACCAGATATGCTCGCCACGACGGGATGAATGCGATCTTCTTGCGACGCTGTGCCGAGCCTCTTTGGAGCAGATCAAATCGTGGCATTCCGGAAGCAATGAGCGAACTTGCCGGAAAACAATAGTTTTCGATTAGATTATTCATCTCGAACTGCGTAGAAACAACAACGTAATCGAACAAAATGCGATCGTATGAGACATACCACGGCATATGCGCATGAAGTATACCGTGCTGAAGATATACACACCGTTGGGGCTGAAGCAAATCTCCAAGCTCGTTGAACGTGCTCTGGCTCACAGGCCTGAACGTGAAATTCTCAAGGTAAGAAGCCATGATGACTTCAGCTTTAAATGAACAATACACGTGCTGCCGAGATTCGCATTTCAGGACACGCCCGGACAAGAGCGGATACTTTTCGATGAGCTGTTCTCCGAAATTGCTCACATAATAACGATCCACCCCATCGTCCTTATCCAGATCGTGAAGAATCTGAACGAGCGCATTTCCCTCCGAGGAGGATGTTGGAAGATCAACGTACAACCATATTCGTTTTGACCGATTCCTCAACAAAAAGAGCCTTAGTGCAGCTCGTTTTGCGAAAAACACCCTATCATCCATGCACCCTTCGACGAGTGAAAGGGCATTGCCGACAACGTCCTTTCGCCTAATCGCCAAAGAGTCCCCTTCGACCGTCACGCTACAGTCGCAAAATGCGAGCAAGTCTTTCGTTGCCCGGGCATTATGCCGTCTCAAAGCTAGCTCAATCTTGATATCCGGAACTTTTCTTGAGGGAATCTCCACGCGAAAGCGAATACGGCACCCCGGCTGTCCCCACGAAGAGGGAGGGAGGAAGGTGAAGCTGTAACATTTCGCCGTCTTTACTTTTGCCTCGCTGTAATCATACGAGGAAGGACCCAGAGGAATCTCTTTTTCGCCATATGCAGAGCATGCGAACAGTCTGGGTTGCCTCTCCCATAAAAAAGAAGGACAAGCAAGGCGCCCACGCAACTCGAATTGTCCTCCCGCTTTCATAAAATAGGACACGTACATCGTAGGCGGCTTTGTTTCCCAGGTATAACCGTCGGCAATAGCTATTTTCGCTGCATGAGCATACTCTACTGCAACGGGCTTCAAAACAAACCCGTACCTATCGAGCAGAAAACTTTTGTGGTATTCACTTAGATAAGGACATTCGCAATACTCTTGCGCAGGGATAGATCGCATAATCTCAGACAGGCGCTCTTCTTGCCGCTTTCGTTCTTCACCGAAGCTAAACGTTGGAAACAGCAAGTTGCTGCGCAGACGCCATCCAATATTGTAAAGTATCGTCTGATAAGCGTAGCGCTTCATGCCAGAATGCTCCTGCATGCGCAAAAGCATGGTATACAGGCGAATCATGTCATCGTAAGCATAGAGCGGATTATTTCCGATCCGCGACGAGTTCCCTCCATCTTTCACATACACATATTCAGCGTTCAAGCAGAACCCGATCTTCGCTTTCTCTTTTAAATTCTCAGTTATATAGAGTTGATCCTCGCCCATTTTTAGTGAAACATCAAATAGGATATTCTCTGGACCTTTGTTTTTTACGCATATATTCATGGTCGTTTGCGCAATGAAGGGATTCTCTGCTAGAGAGTACACGCCTTCGGTTGCAAGCCACCCCTCGCGCATATGAGCTTTTTTATTTCCCGTCTGAGGATTGAGGTAACGAAGAGGGTACGTAACAACGTCCACTTCGTCTTCGAAGCGGGTGAAAAATGTAGAAACGCTTTTCAGAGTCGCTTTCGACACGAAGTCGTCAGCATCGAGGAACATCAGGTACCTCCCCAACGCCTGAGATAAAGCCGCGTTGCGCGCAGCAGAAACACCTTGGTTCTTTTGCGACAAAACGCGTATATAGGAATGCCTTTGCGCAGCACGCTCGCAAATCGAAAGACTTTCATCCGTCGATCCGTCATTGACTAGAATGACCTCCATTAGACTTTTATCAATGGTTTGTGCGTCCAGCGAATCAATGCAATTCTGCAATGACCGCTCCTTATTGTACACGGGCACTATAATGCTGATCAAAACGCTTTTTTCATCATGGTTATACGGCATTACAGCACCTCCTCGATGATCCTATCGGTTGCACGTCCATCACAAGCGCTCATAAAGCGCTTGCGGAACTCCACCACGCGCTTCTTGTCGAACAATGTATCAACGTTCTTTAGATACTCTATCATCGGCTGATTACTCTTGAACACCGGTCCCGGAGTCAAATCCTCATAGTCATAATAAAACCCGCGCCAGTCGTCGTATTCCTCTTTGTCGTAGGCGAAAAACACCATCGGACGTTCAAAAAGGGAATACTCGAACACGAGTGATGAATAGTCGGATATGCATACATCGGCTACGATTAACGCATCCTCTATCGTTACTTTGTCTGAAATGTCGAATGCGAAGGATGCGCTCTCCGAAGGAATAGCCGGACGATCCTTCACGAAAGGATGGTGTTTTACCAAAAGCACGTATTCGCCCTCAAATGCCATGCGAAAAGCCTCTACGTCCAACCGGTCGGGACCTATCGCTTTTGATACCCTACCTCTGAATGTCGGAGCATACAGCATGACCTTCCTATCCCCAACTTGAGGAACGACCGCTTGAACGCGCTGCCGCGCACCAGAAAGAAATCCTTCATCGAAGAACACATCCGTTCTGCTCACCCCCAAGGGCTGTATGATATCCAACCGATCTTCGAGCACCATGGCTTCGGCATACGCCCAAACCACTTCAGGGCTGCTCACCGTCACCAGCGAAAGATTCCCGTAGAAAGGATGTTGCAAAATCTGATCGCGCGAACCTCCGAATTCCAGATCAGCTGTGCTCATGCCCCATTTCTTGAACGCGCCGCATGCATGCCACAATTGTACCACCTTGGTTTCAGGCCTCATTGACACGCAGCTAACTACGTCGGATGCATCGTTCAAAAAGACGCACCGCGCCGTGGCAATCTGTCTAAGAGCCTCAACGCAATTCCCTAGATACCGTAGATAAGAAACACGATGTCGCCCCAATGAAATATAGAGGACATCAAACCGAGGATCGACCTCCATCCTATCAAAAAGAACGCGAAAGCTATCAGGAATCTCTTCTTGTTTCGATTCCAGGAAAACCACCTTGCGCGCGTCAACAGGATCCTTCGCAGCAAAAGCAAATACCCGCGGGAACACGAAGCCCAGGGTAATATTCTTTACAAGCTCTTTTACCAGTTCCTTTGCTTTACTTAGCACAGTTTTTGCCTGAGCTCTCGCATCACCCATACAATCACTCACGCCTTTCCCGACCAAGCCATCCAAAAGCCGCTTCCATCAACTCATCAAGAGCGCAGCCCTTGCATTCGTCGATAGAGGAACCGACGAATGCCTCGAGCGCATCCCAAGGATACGGTTCAATACCCTTGACACACACCGTCAAGAACTTCAACAAATCTTCCTTCTCCACAAAAGCGATTTGAGGACACGCGACAACCGGATCGATGTTGAGTCCCGGCGAGATACGATATTCCGCGATGTCGGGTACATAGAACACCGTAGGCTTGCCAAGCAGATATGCCTCGTACACGATAGACGAGTAATCCGTAACAACGATCGACGCGCCGAGCAAGGCATCGCTCGCCATCCCTGCGGCTACGCCCTTCTCCTCAAGAGGATGGAAAGCCCACTCAACTCGAGCAACGCTTGCAAGACGCCCCCATTCGCCTTCCCGATCAAGATCGCGAAAAGGGTGCCGCGAGTCTGAGTTTTTTCGCAAAGTTGGAGCGAATAGAATCGAAGGGATATGGCTCGAAGCCTCAAAATTTTCTTCTAAATCAATACGCAGTCGTCTCAACTCATCATACACAGGCCTCAACAACGTAACTACACGCTCAACTGGACAGTTGAATGCTTGAGAGAACGCTTGTCGGCAGTCCTGTCCTGAACATAAAACCCATGAATTATTGCGGTGAATCCGATATCGATCCATTGCCTTCAGCGTATGACCTTCAACAGTGTCATGCGACTGAAATCCAAAACGCTTAAAAGCGCCGAACGCATGCCAGAGCTGAACGACTACCGGTTCAATAGGAAATTCATGATACTCGCCATCCGTCGAACTTCTCGAAGAAGAAAAACGCTCATATTTGAAATCAAGCAAGCTGATTACCGGATCGTACCGATCGACAAAACAAATCCTGCACCGCGCAAGGTGGTATATCTCGCGCATGGCATGAAACGCATATTTAATAAAATTTCTTTTCCGTAGTTTTAACGTTAAGAATATCGCAGAATACCCTCTATCTTCAAAAGCGCCACCTATTGCTAGAAAATCATATGACGGTTCGTTGGCCTGACGTGACACGAACATTGCTTCGTCTTTTCGAGGCAGCAAACAACATACGGCATAGAGGACGTTCAAGACGAAACGGGAAACGGCAACCGCAAACGATTCTAATGCATCTTTCATTCCGAGCACCAACATATAAAAGTCACGATCACACATCCCACTTCATAACGGTTTTGCCCATGCTTTTGCGCGCATCCGCTTCGAACGCTTTCGCAATGCAAGCCGTCGAATCGACTTTGACGACAGACCCCACAAGAGCCGAAAGATAGCCCAATATCTCGGGATGAACCTCGTACATCGCGATAGTGTCGAGGAAGTCCTGTCGACCGCTTCTGCTGCTTCCGAACAGACGCAGGCCTTTTTCAAGCACCATACGCGTGTTGACGGGAATCGGGGTCTCTGAGACACCGAGCAGGGAAACCGTCCCTTCGGGCTTGATAACGTCGATGATCTGATCGATTGCGGAAGCCGAGCCGTCGCCACCGCAGCATTCGAACGCATGGTCGACAGCGAAGCCTTCCCCTACTTCGTACGTCAGATGGGTTTTGTCGACAAAGGTGAAATCGTTGAGCTTGTACCCGTTTCGCCCGAACACGACAATGCGCATGTGTGGATGAATCATGCGCAATATCAAGCTTACGATGAACCCGAGGTTTCCGTCGCCCCACACTCCCACGGTATCGCGTCCTTCGTGCGCTATGGCGTCGAATCGGCTCACCGCGTGCATGGCGACGCTGACTAATTCGGTGAAAGCAGCCACTTCCTGATTGATGCCGAGCGGCAATGACACCAGGCGACTGGGAGATAACATCATATATTCCTGCATGAAGCCATCGTAACCGCTACCGCAGAACTCGCTGCTGCGCAGGTAGTTCTCCGCGATATGGGGATTCGATTCATGCGGATTATTCGGAAGCATGACGACGCTCGAGCCTCGTTCGAACGTACCCGTCGCGTCATGCACCACGGATCCGACCCCTTCGTGGATGAGAGCCATCGGCAGCTTTTGCGCCAACGCTTCCGCACTACGCTTCCCTTGGTAATAGCGCATGTCGGCATTGCAGATGGACAAATACGTTGGACGCACAATCACCTGCGCAAGGTCGTCGGGAACCTCCACCTGCACCGGCTCGAACGAGCGAGGGGCGATCAATCTGTACACGCAGTTGAGCACTGTTACACACCTACCAAAGCAGAAGCGAGCCTCATGTCCTGCGGATATGTGATCTTCATGTTGGCGGGATCGCCAAACACGAGCGATACCTTCTCACCGCGCAACACAAACACTTTGCATGCATCGGTGAGCAGCTCCTTCTCTTCTTCGGACAGGCTTTCCATCAGCTTCTTGAGCTTCAAGAGGTTAAACGATTGAGGCGTTTGCCCCTGATAAAAATCGCGCCTGTTCGGAATAGACGAGATCGTCGCAGCATCAAGGCTCTCGACGATGGTGTCGGTCGCAGGGATGACCGTGTCGCATGCACCGTGCGCCCGTGCAGCTTTCAGATTGTCAAGAATAATGCGATGCGTCACGAACGGCCTCACCGCATCGTGCGTCACCAGCACCGTCTCGTCATCGACGGCAAAAGAGCTCTCTATGTAGCTCACTGCATTCGTCACCGTATCGTTGCGCGTAGCGCCGCCTGCGATAACCGTCACCTCGCAAGCGAAGTTCGGACTGTACCTGGCCATAACATCCCTGGTTTGCTGCACCCACGTTTCGGGGCACAACACGAGCACCGCATCGAACTCGCCCGTCACGCAGAATTTTTCAACGGTATGCACGAGAATCGGCTTCGAACCTAGCATGAGGAATTGCTTCGGCTTATCGGGATTGCCCATGCGCGTACCCGAACCACCGGCCAGAATGGCGGCGAAAGCGTTAGAAACCTCGTTTGCACGTTCCATGGACACTCCCTAATAGTTTTTCTCGTAGTAAGCCGTCGCGTCATCGATGGAACCGTCGAACACCTTCGTGCCCTTGTCAAGCACAATACCCCTGCTGCAAAACTCTTTTGCAGTTGAAGACGTATGCGTCACGAACAGAACAGTCACGTTCTCGTCCATCATGATCTCGCGTATGCGATCGATGCATTTCTTTTGAAACGCACGATCCCCTACCGAAAGAGCTTCGTCCACAACGAGGATCTCAGGATCGATAGCCACGGCGAATGCAAAGCCAAGACGAGCTTTCATACCGCTTGAGTATGTACGCATCGGCTGATCGATATACAGACCAAGCTCGGCGAAATCAATAATATCCGGTTCGAGCTCTTTTATTTCAGAGCGATTCAAACCAAGAATCTGACCTCGAAGGCTGATATTCTCGCGTCCGGTAAGCTGCGAATCGAACCCCGCAGTCAATTCGAGCAAAGCGGAAACACGCCCTTCGACACGGATCTCACCGCTCGTCGGATGAGTTACACCCGTCACCATCTTGAGTGTCGTACTCTTCCCCGCCCCGTTACGACCGAGAAAGGCCACAGCCTCGCCCTTCTTGATCTCAAACGACAGATCTTTGCTTGCATCGACGCTTCCCAAAAACGAACCCTTGCGGTTGTAGTTGAAAATGCCGAGGAAGCGTCCGCGGTCGTTTTTGTAGAGGTTATACGTCTTGGTCACGTGGTCGAACTTGATGACCACCTCATCGCTCACGCTGGTTTTATGAAGGGACTTGGCATCTTTCAACGATTCTTCGTTAGAGGACATCGCACACCTCCTCGTTGAACTTCTTGTAAACGAACAGCGCAGCAAAAAGGGTGATTACGAACACAACAGCGAAACCGATACAGCCCGATGCATCGTTCCAGAACCAAGTCTTATCATAAAAAGCACCACGAAACGAAGTAACGAAAAACGTAATGGGGTTGAAGTTAAGTAACACCTGAATCCAACCGATATGTATGCCCTTCACATCGAACAACACTCCAGAAAGCCAGAAAAAGGGCGTCGACATAGCACCCATCAGATTCTTCACATCCTTGCTCATTGCGGATAGCTGCGAGAACAGGATGGACACGACATCCCAGAACAGGAACATGAGCAGAAGCAAAATAGGAACCTGCAAAAGATACACGTCGACCGGCATGCCGCAAGCAAAGTAAATTGCGAACAACACAACCATGAGCATCAGCTGCACGATCATGGTAGCGCCTGTGAATATGGTGGAAATACCGCTTAAGGGGAACTTTATCTTGTTGACTAGGTAGGGGTACCGATGCAGCACATCAATGCCTGAACCCAGCATGTCCTGTATGAAGAACCAAGGAACGAGGCCGGCGCACAACCAAAGAATATATGGAGGCACCCCCTCCGCGCTGTTTCCTGCACGGAGCCCGATTTCCAAAGCGAACCAGAAACAAAAGATGTACATCGCAGGCTTGATGAAAAACCATGCCCAACCGAGAACGGCGCCACGGCTTTTCTTGACCAATTCGAATATGGCCAACCGGCCTATTTGCTTGCGCCACTCCCAGTTGTCCTTCAATATCGTCGCAAGAGTACTCAGCACAACGCTCCCATTCGACATCCCAAACAGACAAATTGACATAATAGCATAGCAACAAATCTAAAACGATTCGCCATCGTTTCTACGAGTGGGAGGGCAGCTTCACGATGCCCTCGGGATCCTCCCCTGCGTCTACGACGGCCATCAGCTCGGCCCAGGTAGCGGGATCTTCCTGCACAACCCATAACCCCTCGGCGTTCTCGCCGCCCGCATAAGGCCCCGTGGTCGAATAGATCGTCACCTCTTCACGATTCGCAATGAAATCCACAAGCAAGTACCCCACCGAGGCCATGTCCAAATTGGTATCCGTGTACTCCTCCAAGTCGACGAGCACCGCGTTCGCGTTCTTCTCGCTGTCGAGCGAAAGCACTTTCTGGATCATGGCCGTCTCGATGTTGCGCACGTTCATCTGCCGAAGGGCCTCTTGATGCTCGCCGTACTCCTTGCGCGCACGCGCGAGGACGAGCGCCTCCGATCCGCCGAGACTCTGCGACCGGCCCGCTTTCAGGGACACGTTCTCGGCCGTCATGGGATCGGGAACCGTAATGTTTTTCGGCACGTCGACGGTGACGCCGCCAAGCGCGTCGATCAGCGCCTCGAACGATGTGAACGTGGTCAACATGTAGTACTCGATAGCCACGCCCGTCAGGCGCTCGACGCTCGCCACGACCTCCTCGGGATCGCCGCCCAGCAGAGAGTCGTTGATCTTCAGCGATGCGCCCTGAAACACCGTGTCTCGAGGGATGCTGACAAGCGTGATGGTGTAGGTTTCCGGATCAACGCGCACGAGCGTCATGACGTCGGCGTGCTGGTCGACCTGGGCATGGTCGGTCTTCTTACCCGTGTAGAGCGCCGTGCCCTTGCGAGAGTCGGAGCCAATGAGCAAGGTATAGAACGGCTCGGGCGACGAGACAGCCTCGATGGAGACGCTGTCGGCCTGAACCTGCTCGGCTGCGTTGTCCAAGAACGACACCAGCCCAATGAACGCAAGCGACAGCACCGCAACGACGGCGACGGCCGCTGCGGCCGTCCTCTTCGACTGTCTCTTATGCGCTTCGGAAATCTCAGTCATCGCTCTACCAGCTTATCGTTGGCGCGGAACGCGCGGGCCCCGCTTGCCCCTGTTGTCGTAATGATGCTTCAAAACAGGCTTGAACAAACCGAATTTCCAGATAACGAAGAACAAAACCACAGCCAGCACAATGCATACCATCCAGCGCACCGGCCCCGAGAAGCTTCCCATCAGGCAACCTACGAGCACGAGTGCCGCCGAGCAAAGCCACAGCACCGCCACCGAGCGCTTCTGGCTCAACCCTGCGCGCATGAGACGATGATGGATATGCCCCAAATCGGCGTCTTTCACCGGCTGATGCAGACGCTTGCGTCGGACGATAGCCGAGACGGTATCGAGCACGGGAACTCCCGCGATGATAAGCGGCACCAGCATGACCACGAAGCTCTGCGTGCGAACGACGCCCACCACCGACACGATGCCTACGACCAAGCCGAGCAACAGCGATCCGGAATCGCCCATGAACACCGAGGCGGGAAAGAAATTGTAGCGCAGAAACGCAAGGCAGACGGCTATCAGCGCAAGGCAGACGAGCACGAGGGTGAAGCTTCCCCGCATCAAGACAAGGTACAGCAGTCCGCCGGCGACTATGGCCACCAAACCCGAAGCGAGCCCGTCCAGCCCATCGATCAGGTTGGTGATGTTCACGAAC
This sequence comes from Eggerthella sp. 1_3_56FAA, assembly GCF_000185625.1. Taxonomy (NCBI): domain Bacteria; kingdom Bacillati; phylum Actinomycetota; class Coriobacteriia; order Eggerthellales; family Eggerthellaceae; genus Eggerthella; species Eggerthella sp. 1_3_56FAA. Next base: position 25,829 of record NZ_GL622579.1, on the reverse strand, counting down.
ACCACGAGGTACAACACGGTCAAAGGATAGTCGATCCAACCGAGCGACAGATAGTCGCCCACGACCAGCGTGCGCACCGCGCCGATGGTGATGCCCGAAAGCGTGACGACCGTCGCGGCCACGATCTGCCCCGCCAGCTTCACGCCGGGCGACAGCTGCGTGATGTCGTCCACCAGACCCACGGTGAACATTGTCGTCACGCCGACGAACAATACGATGTAGTTCACGTCGCTCAAAATATACAGATCATGCAAATCCCAATCGAAGAACCGCACTCCGAGGAACATCGTGAAACATGCCGCGATCAGCCCAACATATAACGCGATGCCTCCGCAACGCGGGATAGGCTCGCGATTCATACGACGATACCCCGGGTAGTCGATAGCACCGATCCGAAATGCGATCTTCTTGGAAACGGGTACCATGCAGTACGCGACCGCAAAGGCCACGGCAAACACGATTACCGCCTGATACCATTCCATGATTGTCCTTGCCGGATATCGCGCAAATGCGCTCGTTCAACGCCCCTATTATAACAGTACGGAAACGAATGCGAGTCGACACGTAAACAGAGCGTCGGGGACGGCGCATCTCAGAATTCAATTGTAGTCCCGAAAAGGGCGAAACGCCGCAAAGCGGATCGTCAACCGCAAACCGCACTCTCACTTCGAGCGCAAACGCTCCTTCAGCCGCCGCACAAGCCACTTGAGCGATCCTTGGGCGTCCTGGAAACCGCACTTCTGCTCCTGGACCTCGGCCGCCTCGATATTGGCGCACGCCAGCAAGAATCGTTCGCGCGAACCCCGCTGGAGCGCTTCGAGCAATTCCCGATAACGATGGTCGAGAATGCGGTCGGCGTCGACGTGCGCCAGGTCGTACGCTTCGAGCCCGCCGGAAGCCAGTCGCTCGTAAGCGACGGCGAACGCGTCGAAGTCGCGATACGTCGGCAAGTTGTAATACACCGCATCGAGCAGCCACGCCTGGTACGCCAAACGCAACGGCTCGTACAAGCCCTCCTCCTGCAGCCACGCGCGCAACGCGGCGAACGCGTCGAGGAAATCGAGCGGATGCCGCCCTTTGTCGACCATCGCGTTCGTGCCGGAGAATTCGCGATGCACCACGAGCGGGCGGGCGATGCGCACGATGCGCCTCGCCGACACTGCCGCAGGCAGCGAATACATCAGGTCCTCCGTCAAGCGCAGCTCCTGAAAGCGGATGCCGCGCTCCTCGAGCAGCGAGCGACGCACCATCTTGTTCCAAGGAACGTTCTGCACCGTCTCGAAGAACAGATCGGGCGCCGTCTCCCACGTGAACGAACCTGCAGGGTACGAGGGGAACGCGTCCTCGTGCCGCATCCCCCATTCGGCCGGATAGGTCCTGCCCGCCCGCTGGTTGTACGTGCGGAACGCTACAAGCGCCATATCTGCCTGCGCGTCGTCGAGCGCTTTCACGCAGCTCGCAAGCATATCGCGGTCGAGGTAGTCGTCCGCATCGAGGCAGTACACGTACCGTCCGCACGCCCGCTCCAGCCCGGCGTTGCGCGCCGCACCTGGTCCCGCGTTCGCCTGGCGAAGCGCCGCCACGCGCCCGTCACGCTGCGCACGCTCTTCCACGATCGCCCAGGTATCGTCCGTCGAACCGTCGTCGACGCAGATCAGTTCGAAATCGCCCATCGTCTGCCCGAGTACGCTGTCGAGGCACTGCGCCACGAACTCCCCCGCGTTGTACGTGGGCACGATAACGGATACGACGGACTGCTTGCCATTGCGTTTCATGAAAGCTTCCTAATATGTTTCCGGATGGTCGGCTGCGAACTTCGCCGCCCCGCTGTCGAGCAATTCGCCGAGAACGTCTCTACTGATAGGATCGAACAGCTGCATATCGAGCTCGCCTGCTTCCCGCGCCGCCGCGTACTCGTCGGCCATGCGCTGCGCGAACGCCTCGTGGGCGCTCGCGTCGATGCGCTCGTAATTCCACCGGTATTTGCTCCATTTGTCCACGTAGAACCATGGCAGCAGCGCGCGGCAGCGGTCAGGACGGGCGCGCAAGAACCGCTCGCAGTCTTCCAGCTCGTCGCACACGACGAACACTTTGTCCGTCGTCTTCACCGACGAACCCGGGTTGTCCATGCGGTAGTGCAGCAGCGGCTTGCGCACCAGCGCGCACCGACGGGCCGCGAACCACGACTTCATCACGAACGACGTGTCCTGAAACGACGCGCCCGGCGTCTCGCGAAAGCGGATGCCCTCATCGTCGAGCCAAGCCTTGCGATAGAGCCCCGTCCAGATCGCGGGGATCGTGCAGACGATGCGCGGCTGCTCGACGGGATCGAAAAGCCTGCCGTAGGGGAAATCGGCGAAGTTGCGTATGCGGTCGTCATGATCCTCGTAGTGCTCGAAAAAGTTGCATTTCACGAGGTCGCAGTCATGTCGCTGCGCCATGCGGAGCAAGCGTTTGAACATGTCGCGCTCAGGGAAGTCGTCGGGCTCAACGATGCCGATGTACGCGCCGCGTGCGGCCTCGATGCCGCAGTTCATAGAAGCGCCGTACCCCGAATTCGGCTTGTCGACGATGACGATGCGCTCGTCCTTCCGCGCCCATTCCTGCAGAATAGACAGCGAGCCGTCGGTCGAACCGTCGTTGACGGCCACGATCTCCAAGTCGCGCAGCCTCTGGGAACACAGCGCCTCAAGGCACTGCGGCAAATAGCGCTCCACGTTGTATATGGGAACCAGCACCGAGACGCTGGGGCAAGCTTGCTGCATCGACTCACCGTCCTTTCTCGAACCTGCATTGTACATGCTTATTGTATGGCATCGCCGCTCGCTATCCGATACAGGCGCATATCGCCCTCGGACAAAACCATCTCGAAACCGGGCGTCTCATCGACCACGCCCTCGATGCCCTCCCAGACAGCCGGATCGTAGAGGAAGAACAGCTCCTTCATGCGCTCGACATCCCGATCGAGAACCAGGAGGTACTCGGCTCCGGTCGTCAGAACCGCGTCTCGCACCGAAGGATTGGACGCCTCGGCAGCCAGCCGACAGCGGATCGTCGAGCTCTCCGGCCGTTCGTCCTCTCCACCGTAACCCGATATGTCGCGATAGTACAGATTCAAATCATCGAGGCTGTATGCGAAAAGCGATCCGTCGTAAGGCTGGTTGACGATAAGCGCCCCGGACGGCACGACCTCTTTCACGTGCTTCGAGAACCGGCTCTTCTCTTCGCTGTAGGCGTTTACCGCCGAACCGTCATTGAGAGCCGTTGCGGTGGCGGCGATGCCCTGGAACGCGCCCTGGCCCAGTCCGAGCGCCCCTCGAACCGGCAAGAAGTTCAATGCGAGGAAGGCGACGGCAACGACGGCCAGAGAAAGCGCCTTCAAACGGTTCTCGCCTGGCGCGCGAACGGATGCAAGAGTCTTCCCGACGATCTTGCACGCGACGTACAGTCCCATCGCCAGAAGCGGAAGAGCCAGTATCCCGGCCAGTGCGGCGGTGCGATAAGGATCGGTGTACCAGAATCCCGACAGCGCGTGTTTGAGCAGGGTATCTCCCTCCACGGCCGAAACGTAATAGATGCAGCATGCCAGAAGATACGAGCACGTCAGCCAAAGATAGCGTCGTTTGCGCAGCGTGTACAGCGCGCCCGCCGCGACGAGGCACGCAGCGATCGGCTGCACGGAGGATCCGGCGAATCCCATGCCGAGCACGCTCACGAGACCCTGCGCCCTTGAATGGATCGGAGGCCAGTACACTGCGACGGCTCCTTGCATGAAGGGCAGAGAAAGCGCAGCCACCCACAGCAAGGCAACGCACGCGAGCGCGACCGACCCGGCCGCCAGCATGACCTCCATGCGACGTTTCGGCTCCCGGCATCGACGGCCCGCCTCGACCGCCGATCGATACACGCAAAAAGGAATGAGGAAGACCGCCGCCGAGAACACCGCGTTCGGCTGCATGAACGCCATGCAGCAACAACCGAGAACGAACACGGCGCCGTACGCGACGCGCTCCCTCCTCGAGGCGTCCCGGCCCCAAACCGCCGCAAAACACGCAACAAGAACCGGCACCAGCGCGAACGCCGCCGTGTTCGGATACAAAGGCCACACCTCGACGAGGACCCAGGGGAACGCCCCGACGGCGACCGCGCCCAATGCTCCGATCAAGGCGATAGCGCGATCGCCGGAGAACAGAACCTTCATGAGGAACGCCATGCTCAAGGGGAAGACGATTGCCGCGAACAGGAAGTTCACGGCATTGACGGCCAATGCCACCTCGACGCCCAAAGCGCTTACCACCATGGAGCATACGATATGCCATCCCGAGGGATAGTATCCGGTTCCCGGCAGAGGGTTGGCTGCGGGATCGGAAACGTCCAAGTACGACGAGACGTGCAGCGAAGACCACATGCCGGAATCCGAGAAGCTGCGCACCGAGGCGAAGTGATGCACGTTGTCATACGTCTGCACCGACGACGCGGGGCCATCCAGAGGAAGGACGAACGCGAATAACCCGACGACCACCCCGACAGCCAAGTACGCCGAGACGAGAGCGGCATCGAACTGCCGGTCTGCACGCTCGCCCGAACCGAGCGCGACGCCTTTCCTGCGCGCGACGAACAGGAGGAGGCCGTAGGCCGCAAGCGACACAACCGCCACGGAAAGCCCCACCGACAAAGCAGTCGATCGCACGCCGAGAAAGAAATACACGACCCCCAAGATGGAATACGCCAAGATCGAAAAGAGGGGTGCGCAGGACAGCGCAGCCAATCCCCTCATACCAAGGGCTCTCCAAGCGAAAAAGCCCGGCCCATACAACACCGCGGTGCCAGTTAGAACGGCCAAGCAAAAATCAACCCACATGCGAACTCCCTGCCACCCCGTCGCAAACCGACAGGAAAACGGTATCTGTCAAACGATATCTGCAAGGGTAGCATAGAGCGCATAAAGGATGGACTCCGCCCGGCCTGAAAAAGAAAAGGATCGTTACGTGGTATCATGCGGTTTTGCGAAGGTTGCAGAACACACCGCGCAGGGGCGCGCGTCGCATCAGAGAGGCTACGATCCGCATTATGAGTGCAGCTAAGACACGGTTCAAACGAGATTGGTTCATCCTCACCTCTCTCGTTTCGAAAGATTTCAAACTCAAATACCGACGCAGCATGCTCGGCGTGCTGTGGTCGGTACTGAATCCCCTGCTCATGATGATCGTGCTCACCGCGGTGTTCTCCGTGGTGTTCCGCTTCGACATCCCGAACTTCCCCGTCTACCTGATCCTCGGCCAAACTCTGTTCACGTTCATGAGCGACGCCACGTCAGGAGCCATGAGCTCCATCATCGACTCGGCCCCCCTCATCAAGAAGATCCGCATCAACAAGATGCTGTTCCCTCTTGAGAAAGTCGTGTTCAGCCTTTTGAACTTCGCCATCTCGCTCATCGCCGTCGCAGCGGTCATCGCCTTCTTCCAGATCCCCCTCACGTGGAACATCCTGCTCCTACCGCTTTTGCTGTTCTACATCTTCCTGTTCTGCCTCGGCCTTGGGCTGCTGCTGTCGTCACTCGCCGTGTTCTTCCGCGACGTCATGCATCTTTGGGGCGTCGTGCTGACCGCCTGGACGTACGCGACGCCTCTGTTCTATCCCACCAGCATCCTCACGGACTGGATGTGGACCATCATGCAGTTCAATCCCATGTACTATTACGTCACCTATTTCCGCGACATCGCCCTCAACGGCGTGACGCCGAGCCTGGGAGCGAATGTCATCTGCCTCGGCTGCGGCGTCGCCACCCTCGTCATCGGGTTCGCCGTGTTCCGCAAGCAGCAGAAGAAATTCATCCTGTACGTATAGAGACGAAGGTTCGTTATGCCTGAAAACGTCAACACCTCTTCTTTGGCCGCCGCAGTTGAAGACCTCAGCGAGGACAATCGTCAGACCATGGTCAAAGTCGACCACGTGTCCATGATCTTCAATATGGCGTCCGAGCAGCTCAACAGCTTGAAGGAGTACGCCATTCAGATCGCCCGGCGCAAGCTTTTCTTCGAGGGCTTCACCGCGCTTGACGACGTCTCGTTCGAAGTGAAGAAAGGCGATGTGTTCGGCATCATCGGCACGAACGGGTCGGGCAAGTCCACCATGCTCAAGATCATCGCCGGCGTGCTGGAGCCTACGAAGGGCACGTGCGAGATCAACGGAAACATCGCGCCGCTCATCGAGCTCGGCGCCGGTTTCGACACCGAGCTGTCCGCCCGCGAGAACATCTATCTCAACGGAGCCCTGCTAGGCTATTCGAAGGAGTTCATCAACGACCATTTCGACGAGATCGTGGAGTTCGCCGAGATCGAGAAGTTTCTCGACATGCCGCTCAAGAACTACTCCTCGGGCATGGTGGCGCGCATCGCGTTCGCTATCGCCACGGTGATCGTCCCCGAGATCCTCGTAGTGGACGAGGTGCTTTCGGTTGGCGACTTCATGTTCCAGAAGAAATGCGAAGACCGCATCAGCGAGCTTATCGAGAAACACGGCGTGACCGTGCTCATCGTGTCCCACAGCAACGCCCAGGTGGAGCGTTTGTGCAACAAGGTCATCTGGATCGAGAAGGGCCATACGCGCATGATGGGCGACGCCGCGTCGGTATGCCGCGTGTACGGCGGCTTGGGAGGCCGTACCGGCAGCCCCGAAGCGGAACAGCGCGTGTTCGAAGCGCTGCAGCGCGGCAGAGAGCACGAGGAGAGCGATTTCAGCGCGATCGCCGGAGACGACGCCAACGGCACTGCCGTGCAGCTCGCATACCGAGGCTGGGAAAACGGGTTCGATGCCGCCGTCATCGTATGCGCCTCAACCCATATCAACGCCATCATGGCGAACGGCCTTGCCGGAGCCATCGATGCGCCCGTCCTGCCGGTGAAACCCGATAGGATACCCGATGCGGTCGCATCCATACTGAGAGAGACGAAACCCTCCATCATCTACTTCGTTGACGGGGAGCGCAATGCAGTCGAGCCGCTTGCCGCCCTCGAGCGGCTTTCCTGGTCTCCTACCATTGTCGCTTTCGTGAACGACGGAAACGTGTTCGACCTGTCTCTGGATATACATCGCCACGGCATCGAACGAGGGCTCTGGGGCGATGAGATGATGATCGTTGATTTCGACGACAACCCCGAGTCGCTTGCGGCCGCACCGCTTGCATGCGTCAAACGCTGCCCCGTTATCGCCACACACGGAGCCGTTCCGAATGACGTTCTCGAGAACGCTTTCTCCGAAGGCCGGCACAGCCGGGCTCTCGTGATCGGCAATGCCGCCGACGCGACGATCGACGACCGCCTGCGCGAGCGAGGCGTCTCCGTCGAGCGCATCGCTCGCGATACGCCACAGGCTACCTGCATCGCCCTCTGCGAGCGATCCCTCGCGGAAACGCGCCCCTCGCGAAACGGAAGGCGGGAGCTATGCATTGCCTCCCTGTCGCTTTCTCAATGGCCTGAGCTGCTGGGATGCGGCGCGTACGCGGCCAAGCGGGACAGCGCGCTTCTGCTTGAAAACCCCACCGATCTCGACGACATCGCCCAATGCCTCGACTTCGTCGAGCGCTCCAGCGCCCAGGTCGACAAGCTCGTGTTCATCGGCAAAGAAAGCGGGGTCGCGCGCCTCGACCGCGAACTGCTCGTCGAATCCCTCGACGACGCGCGCTCGGGAAGGTAGCGAGCGGTCATGAGCGACACCCCCCTCGTCTCCGTCATCGTACCGGCCTACAACGGCGAACGCCATATCCGCCAGTGCGTCGAAAGCGTGCTGGCCCAAACGCTGGCCGACTTCGAGCTCATCTGCGTAAACGACGGATCCACCGACGGCACGGGAAGCCTCCTCGACGACATGGCCGCCCGAGACGATCGTATGCGCGTCATCCACCAGGAGAACAAGGGCGAGGGCGCCGCCCGCAACGCCGGACTGGACGTGGCGCGCGGACGCTACCTCGCGTTCTTCGACGCCGACGACTTCGCCGAACCGCAGCTGCTTGAGAAAGTCGTTCGGCGCGCCGAGGAAACCGGCGCCGACGTGGTGGCGTACCGGGTCGATTCGTACAACGATGAAACCGGCGAGACGCTGCCCATGCCCTGGTCGCTGGACGCCGACGCCTTCCCCGCCGACCGCGTGTCGTCACCCGGCGACAACCCCGACAAGCTGTTCTATGCCTTTCAGAACTGGACGTGGAACAAGCTGTTCCGATCCTCGTTCGTACAGGCAAGCGGCCTACGCTTCCATGAGGTCCAGCGCAGCGCCGACCTGTACTTCGTCTGCTGCGCGCTGGCCCAGGCCGACCGTGTCGCCACGGTAGACGAGGTGCTGTACCACTACCGCGTGAACAATCCGAACAGCAACATCGCCACGAACGAGCGCGCTCCTCTCGACTTCTACCGATCTTTCGTCGCCGTCAAGCAGCACCTTGAGAACGTCGGGCGCTTCGCCGCGGTCGAGCGGGGCTTCAAGAACTGGGCGGCCGAGTCGGTGTTCTTCAACCTCTGCAGCCTGAAAGCCCGCGACGCCTTCGAGGAGCTGCGTCGCGAGATGCAGCAGCGCGGATGCGTCGAACTCGGCCTCGACACGATGAAAAAGGCCGAGTTCTTCGACCCGCGCACCTACGACCAGGTGCGCCACCTGCTGTGCGACGACGCCGACGATTTCCTGTTCTTCCTGCTCAGGGAAACGAATCGGCGCATGGAAGAGCAGAAGAACGATGCACTGCGCGCTTGGCGCGAAGTCGAGGAATTGCGCGCATCGAAGACGTACCGCGTCGGCGAGGCCGTCCTCAAACCCGCGAAAAAGATCCTCGGCCGTTAACGGCGCGCGTCCTCCGGCGAGGGAAGCGCGAAGTACAGGCTGTCCCTATCGAGGTTCGGGTTCGAGAACGGATCCCCCTGCTCGAAGAACTGCGGCCATTTCTCTTGCATAAGAGCGCGCTCGCGCAGCCAGCGCTGCATCTTCGAGGGATCCCCCTCTTCGCGCCCACGAGATACGAACTCGTTGTGGTACAGCTTCGCGTACGGCGTAAACGTCACCGAGTAGCCCGCTGCGCTCACTTTGCAGCAGAAGTCGGCGTCGTTGTACCCCACCGCGAACTCCTCAGAGTAACCACCCACCTCCTCGAACACCGTCCTCTTCACCATCTGGCATGCGCCCGTCACGCTTGAGAAATTGCCGGGGCGCACCGACCGGCCAAGATAGCAGCCTTGCGCATCGGGCACGTTCTGGTTTACGTGCACAACCGTGCCGTCAGGGCCGATGAGCATGCCCGCGTGCTGCACGAGACCGTCGTAATACAGCAGCTTCGCGCCGACGATGCCCACCTCGGGACGTTGCAGGTAGCCCGCCATCTCCTCGATGAAGTCGGGTGCGATCACCTCGGTGTCGTTGTTCAGCAGCAAAAGCAGATCCGCATCGGTGCTAGCGGCACCGAAGTTCATGATCTTGGCATAGTTGAACCCGTGCGGCCATTCGATGACGCGGACGCGATCGCTGCGCGCCTCGAGCTCGCGGTAGTAGGCGAACGTCTCGTCCTCCATGCTGTTATTCTCGATGACGGTGATGCGGTAGTTCCCGTAGGCCGACTTCTCCAGGATGCTGCGAACGCAGCGATCCAGCACGTCAACATGGTCTTTGCTGGGGATGAGGATCTCCACGCTCGGCTGAGGGTCGGGCAGCTGGTAGCGGACCCGGTACACGAACGGCCCGTCGCCGTCCTCCACCGAGACGGGTATCCCGCGGCGGTCGAAATGCCGGCGCAGCGCGATCTTCCCCGCCTGGTGAGCGTAGGGCTTGCTCCCCAGGTTGTCCCCTGCGGTCGACTCGCCATGCACGCGCCAGTGGTACAGCATGTGCGGCACGTGCACAATCTCGCGTCCGGTTTCCGACACACGCAAGGAGAGGTCGTAATCCTGCGCCCCATTCACCTCGTCGTCGGACAGGCCCGTCTCGGCCAAAACGTCCTTGCGCACCATGAGCCAATGCGTGATGCAATTGTGTGAGTACAGCAGATCTCGGTTGAAATCAGTCTTGAACACAGGGTTCCTGAACGCTCCCCCGACCTCGAACGAGTCCTCGTCGCAGTACAGCAGGCCCGCGTCGGGATGCTCGGCGATGGCCTGGACGTACGCCTCCAGCGCGTTCGGCTCCAACACGTCGTCGTAATCGAGGAACGCCACGTACTCGCCCCGCGCATGCTGAATGCCGGCGTTCGTGTTGCCCACGATGCCGAGGTTGTCGCGCAGCGGAACCACCGTGATGCGATCGTCAGCGATGCGCTCGACGATGCCCGGCACCTTTGAGGATTCGCTCTCGGAATCGACGAGGACGAGTTCCCACCGAACGTAGCTTTGCGCAAGGACGGATTCCAGCATCTCCTCGAAGTAGCGCTCGTTCACCCGATAGCAGGGCACGACGATGCTCACCAACGGAGAGAGGGAAACTTCAGGATCCAAGCGCGACCCGGAAAGCCCTTCCATCTTCCGCGATTCGCGCCAAGCACGATAGTCGTCCTCGTCCGCAGCGTTGCGCACGCGCCGAAGCGCGCGGTGCAGCTCGCCGAAAAACGCAGCCTTATCGAACCCCAGCATGGCGGGCAAGGCAGCACCCGTCTCGTCCTCGGCGACTACGAACAAGCCGCCCGTCGCAGCGGGAACGCGAACCGAAACCACCATCCGACGGCGAACGCCTTCGACAGTGCCATCGGGTATGCACTGATCCTCGAAGAAGATAGGATCTATTTGAAGCGCATGCCCTACACCGTCCCAGGCAGAGAACCTCGGCTGAGATCCCAGCGAACGGGACTCGGCGGCAATGCGCCATACCCCCTCCTCGCCATCCGGCATACACATGACCAGCGAAAGGCGCAAACGATCGACCGACCGCTCGTCCGTGCCACGCAAAGCAACGCACAGGGACGGACGGAGGCGGTAGTTCAGGCGAGAGAGCCATTTCAGCTTCCCGGCAGGCAAGCGCATCGCGCACAAGGGTTCATCCCCGCCGCGCTGCACGACTCTGACGAACAACGTGACATCGTCGAGCAAGGGGAACACCAACACCCCGACAACATCCGAAGCGGGATCGGACTCCTTCAGCCAAAGGGTCGGAATCGATGAGCCATCTTCAAGCGCCGCCTCAACCGCAACGTCACGTCCGGCAGAGCCAACGATGCGGAGACGGGCATAACCTTTGCCGTCGCCTCTGCACAGGACAAGATTCTTGATTTTCATAAGCTAGGCGAGATCCTTGAGCCCCGGATGCGCCTTGTCCTTCTCGCTCAGCACGAGTTCCATACCCTCCGAGATGGGCCACTCGATGCCGATCTCGGGATCATTCCACATAAGCCCGCCCTCGTCGTTGGGATGGTACACGTCGTCGCACTTGTAGCAGAACTCGGCGATATCGGACAACACGAGGAAGCCGTGGGCGAACCCGCGCGGCACGAAGAACTGGCGACGGTTCTCCGCCGACAGCACCGCGCCCTCCCATTTTCCGTAGGTGGGGCTGTCCGGGCGCAAGTCGACGGCCACGTCGAACACCTCGCCCGACACCACGCGGACGAGCTTGGACTGCGGATGCTCTATCTGGAAGTGCAGGCCGCGCAGCACGCCCTTGACCGAGGAGGACTGGTTGTCCTGCACGAACTCGCAGTCGATGCCGCCCGCGACGAAGTCGGGGCGCTTGTAGGTTTCCACAAAGTAGCCTCGTTCGTCGCCGTAAGCGGTGACGTCCACCACGAGCACGCCCTCGATGGAGGTCTCGGTGAACGTGAAGTTGCCGTGCTTGACGCTGTCTCCCGCTGCCATACCGCCTCCTACTGTCCCTGCTTCGCGTACTTGGCCTCGACGGCCTCCTTGGCGCCCTGCCACCATCCGGGGTTGTCACGGTACCATGCGATGGTGGCCTTGAGACCTTCCGCGAAGTCGGTGCGCTTCGGCTCCCATCCCAGTTCCGAGCGCAGCTTCGAGGAGTCGATGGCGTAGCGGCGATCGTGGCCGGGACGGTCTTTGACCCAGTCGAAGTCGTCCGCGCTCTTGCCCATGCCCTCCAGGATGGCGTGCAGCACGTCGATGTTGTTCTTTTCGCCGTCCGCCCCGATCAGGTACGTCTCGCCCAGACGTCCCTTCGTCAGGATCGCCCACACGGCCGAGGAGTGGTCCTCTGTGTGGATCCAGTCGCGCACGTTCAGGCCGTCGCCGTAGAGCTTCGGACGGATGCCGGTGAGCACGTTGGTGATCTGGCGCGGGATGAACTTCTCGATGTGCTGGCGCGGGCCGTAGTTGTTCGAACAGTTCGAGATGGTGACGCGCACTCCGTAGGTGCGGAACCACGCGCGCACCAGCATGTCGGACGACGCCTTGGTGGAGCTGTACGGGCTGCTCGGACGGTACGGCGTCTCCTCCGTGAAGCGCGCCGGGTCGTCCAATGCGAGGTCGCCGTACACCTCGTCGGTGGAGATGTGATGGAAGCGCACGTCGTGCTTGCGCGCGGCCTCCAGCAGGCGGAACGTGCCGTGCACGTTGGTGCGCACGAACGGCTCCGGGTCGGCGATGGAGTTGTCGTTGTGGGACTCGGCGGCGAAGTGCACGATGGCGTCCACGCCGGGGACGATCTCCTCCAGCAGCGCCTCGTCGCAGATGTCGCCGTGGACGAAGGTCATGCGCTCCTCGGGGATGCCGGCGAGGTTGTCCAGGTTGCCGGCATAGGTGAGCGCGTCCAGCACGACGACGTGCACGTCCGGCTGGTTGTCCACCACCCAGTGGACGAAGTTGCTTCCGATGAACCCGGCTCCGCCGGTGACGATGATGCGCTTCGGTTCGAAGATCTCTGACATTCCTCTAGCCTTCCATCTCGGGTAGGTTGTTCAAGTACGCGGACAGCGCGTCGCGCCACGGGCGCATCTCGTTGCCCACGGTGTCCTCGAGGCGCTTGTTTCGCAGAGACGAGTACGCCGGGCGTTTAGCCGACGCGGGATTCATGGCCGCGTACTCCTCGGACGTGCAGCGGATGACGGCGCAGTCGAGCCCCGCGCCCTCCATGACGGCCTCGGCGAAGTCGGCCCATGAGCAGGTGCCCTCGTTCGTGCAGTGGTACACGCCGTAGTCCTCGGTGGAGGCGATCTTCAGTATCTCGTGCGCCAGGTCGTTCGCCGACGTCGGGTTGCCCAACTGGTCGTCCACCACGGTGACCTCGTCGCGGTCCGCGCCCAGGCGCATCATGGTCTTGACGAAGTTCTTGCCTACGTAGCCGTACAGCCACGCCGTGCGCACCACGAAGCAGCGGCTGCACGCCGCGAGCGAGCGCTCCTCGCCGGCCAGCTTCGTGCGACCGTAAGCCGAGACGGGGCCTGTCGGGTCGTCCTCGACGCGCGGCTCGGGCTCGGTGCCGGGGAACACGTAGTCGGTCGACACCTGCACGAGCTTCGCGCCGACCGCCTCGGCGGCGCGCGCGAGGTTGCCCGGCGCTTCGGCGTTCACGCGGAACGCCGCGTCCTCGGCCGTCTCGCAACCATCGACGTTCGTCATGGCGGCGCCGTTGACGATAAGGTCGAAGCCGCCCTGGGCCACATAGGCCATGACGGCGTCGGCATCGGTGACGTCCAGCTCGTCCACGTCGGCCGCCACGATCTCCGCACCCGCGTAGGCGTCCGGGATCGGCCCGATCTCGGAGCGGCCCTCGCGCAGGATGCGCTGCAGCTCGTTGCCCAGCTGGCCGTTGCCGCCGGTGACGAGGATCCTCATGCTCACATCGCCTCCTTGTGCGGCACGATCCTGCCCTCGGCCACCTTCTTGAGGTGCTGGCCGTAGACGGACTTGCCGTACTTGTCGGCGGCGGCCAGAAGGCGCTCGCGGTCGATCCAGCCGTTCTGGTAGGCGATCTCCTCCACCACCGACACGCTCAGGCCCTGGCTGCGCTCGACGGCGCGCACGAACTCGGAGGCCTCGAACAGGCTCTCCATGGTGCCGGTGTCCAGCCACGCGTAGCCGCGGCCGAGCGTCACCACGTTGAGCGAGCCGTCCTCCAGGTACATCTGGTTCAGGGTGGTGATCTCCAGCTCGCCGCGCGCGCTCGGCCTCACCTGCTTAGCCAGCCCGCACACGCGGCTGTCGTAGAAGTACAGGCCGGTCACCGCATAGTTGCTCTTGGGGTTCTCGGGCTTCTCCTCGATGGACACGGCGTTGAACTCCTCGTCGAACTCCACCACGCCGAAGCGCTCGGGGTCGTCCACGTGGTAGCCGAACACGGTGGCGCCGCCCTCGCGCTCGGCGCGCTCGACGGCGGCGCGCAGGTGGCGCCCCAGGCCGTTGCCGTAGAAGATGTTGTCGCCCAGCACCAGCGCGCAGCTGTCGCCGCCCACGAACTCCTCGCCGATGACGAAGGCCTGCGCCAGGCCGTCCGGGCTGGGCTGCTCGGCGTAGGACAGGCTCACGCCGTAGTCCGAGCCGTCCTTGAGCAGACGCTCGAAGTTCGGCAGGTCGGCGGGCGTCGAGATGATGAGGATCTCGCGGATGCCCGCCATCATGAGCACCGACAGCGGGTAGTAGATCATCGGCTTGTCGTACACCGGAAGCAGCTGCTTCGACGTCACCGTGGTGAGCGGGTACAGGCGCGTGCCGCTGCCTCCAGCAAGTATGATGCCCTTCATAGACGCTCCTCTGAATCCGCCACAGGCGGCAAGATCAACCTAAATTGCATACCGCTAGATTATATGTTTAACCAGACGAAAAGATACCGATAATTGCCAGAGCACCTCTTTCTTCTATACTATCCTTCATATTACGTTCCGACGACTTCAACGAGGAGCCCTATGAAAGCACGCGTTATCTGCACATGCCGAGGAGACGGCAGAGGGTACATGAGCGTCCAGGTCACTCGTTTTTCCGAAGACGCCAGGCTCAAGCTCGCAGGATTCACCGACGAGAACGATCATGCGCCCACCCAGCTCTACGTCATAGACGAAGACGACACGTCGAAGACCGCCGTGCTCGTTTTCCCCCTAGCCCCCGTTACCATCAAGCTGAAGCTCGACGAAACAGCACCGAACGGCGACGCGACAAACAGCTGCACCTTCACGATCCAACCCTCCGCTTTAAAATGGCAATCGAGAATCAACTACCGCCTAAAGGACCGCGAATGCGCCCGGATCCGCGACATAGACGGAACGGACTTCTTCCGCCATGCCACCATCATTCTTCGCGAATGCATACCGTCAGACAACGCTAACATTCTGCGGGGGACGATCACCGTACCAACCGTGGACGACATCCCCTATTCGATCAAGCTCCTTGATGGTCGCTTCAGACCAATCGACTCTAGCTTTATCGTTATGAGCGATTCCGTCGAGCCGGAAAGCAGTATGGTTCCAATGCCCGTAAGACGCATCGATTTCTCCGTACGCATCCCCAAGCCCATTGCAACGTATGTAGTAAGCTTTGAGGATCCCTCTGGCTCGGTTCGTACCAATTTCGCAACGCTCGAACCTCAGCTCTACGAAACGCTTCTCGCCAAGCGGCATGAAGAAGCGCTTGACGCTACCCATGACACAAGGTATCCCCAATGGCTTGACAGACATCGGGCGGACGATGCCGTAATAAAAGAACAACGCAACGCCTTTCTCAAGAGCAAACCCCTGATCAGCATCGTAACGCCTCTATTTCGAACTCCTTTGAAGTTCTTTCGCGAGATGGCATCGAGCGTGCTCGAGCAAACTTACGGAAATTTTGAGCTGATACTGGTCAACGCAGATCCCGACAATGACGACTTGGCTAAAGCGATCAAAAACCTCGCCAATCGAGACGATAGAGTCAAAGAAGTGCGCCTCGAGAAGAATCTTGGCATATCGCTCAATTCGGCCCAAGGAATCGCCGCTGCACAAGGCGACTACATCGCCTTCCTCGATCACGACGATCTGCTGGAGCCCAACGCTCTTTTCGAATACGCCTCCGCCATCAATGTCAATGAGAATATCGATCTGCTCTATTGCGACGAAGATAAGCTATTCCCCGACGGAACCTACGGCGACCCCTATTTCAAACCCGACTTCAGCCCCCACCTGCTTCGCGAGGTGAACTACGTCTGCCACTTGCTCATGGTAAGGAACAACTTGCTCGCCCGCCTTGCGCCCGCCGATCCGATATTCGACGGCGCTCAAGATCATCGCATGATCCTGCAAGCAGTAGAAAAGGGGGCGAGGATACACCACGTACCCAGTGTTTTATACCATTGGCGCATTAGCGAGAACTCGACAGCAAGCGGAACCGGTGAAAAACCCTACGCCGACAAAGCAGGTAAGCTCGCGATCGAAGAGCATCTACAAGCGATGGCTATCCCCGGGAAGGCTCACCACACCGAAGAAGCTTGTCGCTATCACATCGAATACCATGTTACGGGCAAACCCCTCGTATCGATCATCATCCCGAACAAAGACAACGCCGAAGTGCTCGATACGTGCTTATCCTCGATACTGGATAAAAGCACCTATGACCATTTTGAGATAATCGTCGTAGAGAACAACAGCACCGAGGCATCAACCTTCGATTATTACGAAAACGCGAAGAGACGAGACCCCCGTATCAAGATCGCAACCTGGAAGCACGAGTTCAACTTCTCGAAGCTCATAAACTTCGGCGCACAGCATGCTAGAGGCGAATTCCTGCTCCTCTTGAACAACGACACCGAAGTCATATCTCCCTTCTGGATAGAATCCATGCTAGGAATATCCCAAGAACCAACCGTAGGCGCAGTCGGCGCAAAACTCTACTATCGGGATGGAACCATTCAGCATGCAGGAGTTTACGTTCAAGGAACGGGTGCGGGCCATCTCAATTCCAGCTTAGATCGCAATGAGAAGGGCTACTATCACACAGCTTCGAGCACTCGCGAGGTAAGCGCCGTAACCGCAGCGTGCGTTTTGACGAAACGGAAGGCGTTCGAGGAGGTGGGAGGTTTTTCGGAAGAGTTCGCCGTCGCCTTCAACGATGTCGACTTCTGCCTGAAGCTCCGCGCCAAAGGATACAGCATCGTTTTCGCGCCGGAAGCGGAGCTCTATCATTACGAATCGCTTTCCCGCGGATACGAGACGACTGTCGCCAAGCAAATGCGATTCCATCGGGAAGCGTCGCTGCTCAACGCAACATGGCCCGAATACTTCGTCATCGGTGATCCGTATATGAACAGGAACCTGCACCCGAGCTGCGGGTATTTTCGCCTCGACGACCGCGACCTCAACTGATCGCAAACGCAATCGCTGTCGGCCTACCGAAGGAAACCGCCTCTGACCAGATACTCTTTAGCCACAATGCGAGAGCACCCTCATCGATAAGGTGTGCCTAACCAGCCGTCAAAATCAAATCGCATGATCGGATGCTAAACCCCTACAGCGATGGAGAAGGTTCGCGCGAGGTACATTGCATTCACGGCGATCATGGCAAAGACAAGCCCTTCACCAAGAGGAATGTCGATGCATACATGCTTGCTTCGCATCGCCAATGCTGCCATAGGAAGCAACGGGAGGAAATAGCGGCCTTGCACACCCTGTATGACGTTTTCATATGTAAATGTCCATCCGACCAGCATCGAGAGAATCACTCCCAAACCGCCGACCAGCGCTAAACCTCCGAACAGAATCCTATGAGCGACCGGCACTAAGGCATTGTCGTCCTCGCATCGTTGAAAGGATATCATCACAATAATCAACAGAACGACCGTGACATAAAGCGGAGCTTTCAGCTCAATCTGAAACCAAGCGAGGGACCCCCCGACAAGCGTTTCCAAATAAAAAGAGCCTTGCACATCAAACGTCCTGAGAAAAAGCAGAACCGTATTCGCAGGATCAGAGATAAGTCCGGTCAGGCTATAGAACGTGCCTTGTTCGTCGCCACGCGAGCTTACGCCACCCCCAGAAGACGCGATCCCTGACATCTGCAATAATACCGCAGCACGAAATGCGAGTATGGCAACCAGGGAGCAGCCAATCGCAATGGACTTGAACCGCACGGAAGCAGCGGTTGAGGGAAAACGCTTCCGCGGTATCAAAACGACGAGGAACACGATGACCGCATACACAACCTTGGACGGAGCGAGCAAAGCTGCAATAACGACAAGCCCTACTTTCTCCCATCGGCTCATGAGCCCTTCTCCATACACGGCTCGCAAGCACATACCCGTCAACAGGAAGGCCAACCCTATAATTCCAGCATCGTACGAATACGAAGACGCTAAATGCAGTGTCATAGGAAGAAGCCCTGCAGTCATCATGACGTTCTTGCCGATAGGAGTGATGCGAACGGCAGAATATACTAACACTGCAAACATCAACAAATTGAAGAACCTGCCCAGGTAGAACAGCGGATAGCTTCCGAGATTGAGCAGCGTGGCCAATACGATGCCCAAAGCCGAGGGAAGCTTGATGTACGGAGGGTTCGCAGTCCAGTCAAACGAGGAGACGGGCTCGACCGCAACACGAGACGCGTCGTTCGCGAAAAAGGCGAACTGGTCTATGGCCGTACGGTACTTATCGTATCCAAGCGTATAAGATTCGAGCATACCGTTCAGCATGATCGAATCGTCTTCTCTTACCGGCAGAGAATCGACAGTAGGACTTTGAAGCATGATGTAGTCCGCCAGTTTGTACGACGCTTCAAAATGAAAAGTCTCGTCAGGGACGGTCCCCGGCGCGAAAACCACAGAATACAAGAGGCCGCAGCTTATCAAACCCACCAAGAACGCCATTTCAACCTGATGGCGCACCCTCGATTCAAGCGCCCGTATCAACAGGTATGCAAACGCAACGACGATCACGGAAACGCACGAAAAAGCAAGGGCGAGCCGCGAATCGCTGAACGAGTAACAGTACAGGGCGTGGATCGTCATGACCGCAACGACGGCGATCAGGATCATATCGACTCTGTGCCTGTGCAAAACCTCGAGAAATCCCTTTTGCATAACTTGCTTGGCGGAAGCGATCCGCACCTCTCCTGTCGATCGAACCATAACGCAGACGAGCAAAACCACTCGCATTGCAAAGTATCAAGAATGTACAAGTGTAA
The DNA here is from genome assembly GCF_000185625.1 of Eggerthella sp. 1_3_56FAA. Taxonomy (NCBI): domain Bacteria; kingdom Bacillati; phylum Actinomycetota; class Coriobacteriia; order Eggerthellales; family Eggerthellaceae; genus Eggerthella; species Eggerthella sp. 1_3_56FAA. The sequence goes on along the minus strand of NZ_GL622579.1, from coordinate 6,768 downwards.
GGCATTCCCAACCTCGAAATGAAACTCTCCCGAAGCAAAACAGAATGCGCGCACCTGTTTCAGCTCACAACCGCTCTTACAGATTTGAAACGTTCACCCGTTACTCATCAGCACGAAACAGAAAAAGCTACGCCTTGGGTCGGCCCGCCTTCACCAAGCAAGCAATCGGCAAAACGAAGGGCAACGCCAGATTGAAGGCAAATATGTAGCGATAGTCCCCGACTGCAGGAGCCGCAACGAACAGCGTCGCAAGCAGCGCAATGAGAGGCATAACGCATACCAAGCATCTTGCCCGCTTCTTCTTCTCGAGTCCGACGCATCCGACGAAAACAAGCGCAGCCACCGCCCAAATTAGCGTGCCGGAACTGAAAGGAACAGGCAAAGCCGCGATCAGCTTTTGCGCCAAGAAACCAGGATCCCAATCGAATCCGAGGTAATCGCGCGGGGCTTGCTCGTAAAGAGTGGAGTTTGTCACAAGCCACGACGGATAGCCCGGATTCCAGTATCCTTGCGTTTCATCGATCCAGGCTTTGACGTATATTCCAAGGTTGTCGGGAAGCATCGAAGCCCAGGTGACCAAGAACTCGATCTTATGCTCCTCCAGAAAGGCATCGTCGAAAGACTCGTGGAACTTGATCGGATTGGGAGTTTGAGGATTGTAAGAGTCCCTCATGGCTTCCATAGGAAGAACCCTGTTGATGAACTCCTCTTGTTCTTCGTTGATATGTCCGCCTTTGTGCACGGTTGCTGCGATTTGCTGAAGCGGAATGCCCACGGACTCTGAAAAATGCCCCTTCTGCACTCCCATGATCGAGAGCAACGGACCCTGAACAACCAGAAAAGCGCAAAGCACTGCGGCGCCCACAGCCGCGACCTTCTTTCTCAGATCGGGCTCGATCGCGAACAAGACAAGCAAGGTAGCTCCCACGACCACGAACCCATTGCTCCTCAAAAAAGTGAGCAGCAGACAAGCGACAAGCAGGGTTCTTCCAATGTGTTTCTTCTCGCCATGGAACAAAAGCGAATACAGGCGAACAATCAGAAACAGGGCGCAACAGCTAAACAAGACATCCTTCCACATGGTCACCGAGTAGTTTGCGAGAATCGGGTTGAACAGCATGAAGGCAAAAGCCGCCAGGATGTACCTTTTTCCAAAACCAAGCCTGACAAACACCGAGATGCACCAGCTGAGCACAAGGGCGGCCACGGTCATCTGAAGGAAAAGAAAGATGCCTATCGACAGATCGACGCTGCCAAAGAATGCCGTAGCCTGAAAGACCACCCAAACAAGGAAGGTGTAGAAAATAGGATGGTGGTTCGCCAACCCGTCGTAACGATGCCACGTGCTCCACTCGGAAACGCCCAAGACCTGGTTGACGATGTCGTTTGAGTCCGTAGAGCAAAAGCCAGGCCAATTAGACAGCAGCACCGCAAGAAACGAAACCTCCAAAGCAGCAAAGCAGAGCAAGAACGCGATCCTCACCTGCTTCGAAGACCTACGAGCGGCGACCCGTTCTTTCCGGTTGATCTGCTTGATTTGGTCGCAAATCGCAACAAGAACGGAAGCCGAGACGATCGATAGCCCGATCGAGAAAAGAGCGACCTGCTTGAGACCGAACTTCCCCAACTCGGGAAGCAAGACGGCCCAGGCAAATAGGACGGCGAAAACAAAGCAAGCGCAAACTTCACCGCGCTTCAAATTACCCGCCCAGTCTTTCATCAGCTTCCCAATCATCAAAACTCCTCAAACGAAAAACAATACGATGGCTTTCACATGCGGCTTTACGGCAACGACCCAATCCGCTTTTGCCGCAACAAGGGTCACGGTGGCGAGCTCGGGACAAAAACCAAAAATGCCGAATCATATGATACAGGGAGCAAGGAGGATAAGCAGGAAAAAGATGCAGACGTTCGACCCAGCTTGAGAATCGACCCATCGATCCATTGCGGGACTTAATGCGGGTTTAAGAAAGCATACGCGCGAAAGAGGGTTCGAACTACGGTATACTTCGATATATGGATACCTCGAATGCATATCCCAACAACAAGCACCTGAACGTCCTCGTCGTCATCCCCGCCTACAACGAGCAGGAGAGCATCGTTTCGGTCGTCAACGACGTAGTGTCCGCAGGATACGATTACGTCGTCGTCAATGACGGATCGACAGACGAAACCCAGTCGTTATGCGAATCGCACGGGTTCAACGTTTTGAACCTGCCTCAGAACCTCGGCATCGGCGGCTGCGTGCAAGCGGGTCATAAGTACGCGCTCCTCAACGGCTACGACGTTGACATCCAGTTCGATGGCGACGGCCAACACGATGCCCGCTGCATTCCCAGTCTCGTCGAGCTGATCGAGTCGGGATCGGATCTGGCCATCGGCTCCCGCTTCGTGGAGGACACCGACGGATTCCGATCGACCGCCCTCAGAAGGCTGGGCATCGTTTGGCTGTCATTCTGGATAAAAGCATTCTCCGGCAAGCGCATCACCGATCCGACGTCCGGCTTTCGAGCTTCAAGCAAGAAAGCCATGGCGCTGTTCGCAAGGAACTACCCCACCGACTACCCGGAGCCCGAGTCCATCATGCTCGCCATCAAATCGGGTCTGTCCGTGAACGAAGCTCCGGTAACCATGCGCGAGCGCCAGGGCGGAAAATCGTCCATTGGAGGGCTTTCCAGCCTGTACTACATGATCAAAGTGTCGCTGGCCATCTTGATCGTCAGCTTTTCACACAAGCGCAAGCGAGTCTAGAAAGCGGAGGGTTTCGTGTTCGTTCTTCAAATTGTCGCAATCATCCTATGCGTCGCCTTCTTCGCGTACGTCGTCCATCTGGTCGCCCGAGAACGACTGTTGCTCAAGTACTCGCTGCTGTGGATGGCGCTCACCGTCGTCATCGTGCTATGCGCCCTGTTTCCTCAGCCCCTGTACTCCATCTCGTCCTTCCTCGGGTTCGAAACCCCTTCGAACTTCATCTTCTTCATCGGATTGTTCTTCTTGCTGGCCATATCCCTTTCGCTTAGCTCAATCGCCAGCAAGCAAGCCCTCATGATCAAGAACCTCGTGCAAGAGCAGGCTCTGCTCGCGAAAAAGCTGGAGAAAGACGATCGGAGCCCAAGCGACTCTGACCCAAGCGGGCTCTCCAATGCAGACACCGTTCAAGATCAGGTTCGGTAACACATTGACGAACAAGAACGACACCTTCTGCATATTTTCCGCCCACTACCTCCCTCACGTCGGAGGCGTTGAAAAGTACACCCAGAACCTTGCGCGCCAACTGGCCGACCAGGGTAATCGCGTCATCATCGTCACATCGAACGTCTACGATCTCGCCGAGAGGGAAGACCTGGGAGAAGGGGTCGAGATAGTTCGTCTCCCCTGCTATAAGCTTTTGGGCGACAGATACCCCGTTACGCGCCACGATAAGGCATACGAACGGATCATGGCGTACCTTCACAACCAAAATATCGACTACGTTGCCATTAACACCCGGTTCTACCGCCATACGCTGGAAGGAATCGCGCTAGCGGAGGCCAAGGGCATTCGCCCTATCATCGTCGACCACGGATCGGCTCACTTGACCATGGGAAGCAAGCTCGTCGACCCCTTCGTGGCAATAGTCGAACACGCAGTCACCGAGCTGGTGAAGCGCCACTCCGCCGATTACTACGCGGTTTCCCTCGCGGGAACCGAATGGCTCCGGCATTTCGGCATCGAAGCCCGCGGGGTGCTCAACAACTCCATCGACGCGCGAGCCTTCGCTGAAGGCTCGTCTTGCCGATCGTTCAGGAAAGAACTCAGCCTATCCGACGAAACGCTCCTCGTGGCTTTCACCGGAAGGCTGATACCTGAAAAGGGAATACCGGCCCTCATCGAAGCTATGCGCATCTTGGCCGATGAAAAATCGATTCATTTCCTCATCGCAGGAGAGGGTCCATTGGAAGACAGCCTCCTCCGGGCATCGCTTCCCAATGCAACGTTTCTCGGCCGTCTGCACTCGCCGGATGTTTCTGCCCTGCTTACAGAATCAAACGTGTTCTGCCTTCCATCGCGCTCTGAAGGATTCTCGACCTCCTTGCTGGAAGCAGCTGCATGCAAAGCAACGCCCATCGTCACAAATGTAGGAGGCGTGCAAGAGCTGGTGCCGAGCAACGAACACGGCATCATACTCCCCTCGGCGGACGGCGAAACGATAGCCAACGCCATACTCGAACTCAATAGCGATCGCACACGATGCCTCATCATGGGTCAAAACATCAATCAACTGGTTATCGATAAATTCTCTTGGAGCGAAACAGCTCGTTTGACTGCCCTCGCCTGCGCCGAGGCGCAGGAACGGCGAAACCAACCCATCTTGTAAATCGCATCAAGAAAGCCACTTGAAAACACGTGGAGGGTCCTCTGGACCCTCCACGATCCGTTCTATGACAGAATCCTTTGCGCCGTCGTCGTAGATGCTCCCTTCGAGGCGAGCGACACGTACTGGCAGCGACCGCCGAATGCCGGCTCTTCGTAAATCATTCCGCCGCCGGCATACAGCACCACGTGCTCAGGCAGCATAGGATTGTAGTTCGGCCACGCACCGTAATACATCAAGATGATATCGCCAGGTTGGGGATCGCCGAACACTCTCACGCCGCTGTACATCTGATCATACGTCTCGAAACCGATATCGATCCCTAGCTGCTTATACAGATACCACGTAAACGAAGCGCAATCCATGCCTCCGTCCTGCGGGTACACGCCAAGCCATACATAGGGCACGCCAAGAAGCGAGCGCGCCGTGCGCATGATGATATCGATGCCCGCCTGCTTGTCATGGCGTCCCGACCCGTTCATGTACCAGTAGGTGCCGTCCGACACCTTCACGCTTGCGTTGGAAACCATCGCGCCGCTGCTCTTCAGGTAATACCAATCACCGCTCTCCTGCAGCCAACCGGTCTGCATAGCCCCCGTCGAAGGATCGAGATAGTACCAAGAACCGCCCACGGAAGCCCAACCGGTGCGCATGACCCCGCTCGAGGGATCCAGGTAATACCACGTTCCGGAGGCTTTGACCCATCCCGTTTGCCTGATGCCCGAAGCGTCGGCGTAGTAACGAACTCCATCGACGTCGAACATGCCCGTACGCAACGCGCCTTCGTCCTTCGGATCGAAATAGAAGGTCTTTCCAGCGGCTGTGCGCCAGCCCGTCTTCCCATCAGCACATACGATTCTGCCCTGAGCATCGTACGAGGCGACGAGCACGGCATCCCCCGAGCCATCGATGAAGCCACAGGAGCCGTTCCCAAGCGACACCCATACGTTGTTGACCATAGCACCGCTGCCAGAGAACACGTACTCGCGTCCATCGATCGTGCACCTACCGACAGCCATGGCTCCGGTTTCCGGATCAAGCCAATAACGCGCCGATCCCTCTTGGTACCAACCGGTGCGCATGGCGCCTGATGCGCTGAGCGTATACCATGTGCCGCCCAGGTTAAGCCATCGATCGGCAAGCATCGCGCCGGATCCGTTGAAGTAGTACCACTTTCCATCAGTCGCCTTCGCCCATCCAGTAGCCATGGCGCCGCTTTCGGGATTAAGCCAGTACCAAACTCCGTGTTGCTTGAACCAGCCCGTGCGCATAGAGCCCGATGGGTTCAAATAGTACCATGTCCCAGCCTGTTTCAACCAGCGATTGGCGAGCATCGCACCTGATCCGTCAGAGTAGTACCAAGTTGACCCATCACGATACCAGCCGGTCTCCATAGCTCCCGAAGAACGATCAAGCCAGTACCAGATACCACCTTGCTTCAACCAACCGGTAGCCATCGCACCGGATGCCCTAAGGTAGTACCACGTTCCTCCCTGCTTCATCCAGCGATTGGCAAGCATCGCACCGGACCCGTCAGAATAGTACCAGGTCGATCCATCTTTATACCAACCCGTTGCCATGACTCCGGTTTCCGGGTCGAGCCAGTACCAGGTGCCGCTCAGCTTCAGCCAGCCGGTGCGCAAAGCACCCGAGGGACTCGCATAGTACCAAGCGCCATCCGTACGCACCCAACCGTTGCCGGTGACGAGCGCCCCGCTCGGACGTGCATGGTACAGCGTCGATCCCACACGGTAGGAGCCGGTCAACATGGCACCACCTCGCGAAGGATCGAGGTAGTACCAGGTCCCGCCCAGCTTCAGCCAGCCGGTTTCTATCTCGCCCGACGCAGCTGCGTAGTACCAGGCGCGATCGACCAGCAGCCATCCCGAAGAGAACAGAACCCCATCGGTATCGAGATAGTAAGACTTGCCTTCGATAGCGACGAAGCCGCGCGCCACCGCACCTTCGTCCTCGAGCCGTCTGAGCGACCGGTACAAGCCGCCTACGTCGACATCCACCTCGCCATTCGTACGCTCGAGGATCGCCTTGCGCATGTCGTAGCCATATCCGCCCGCATACAGCAATGCTGCAAGGGCGGCAGGCTCGACCAACGCCCCGCCGCCGCCTCCGCGGCGTCGACAACACGGCTGACGCGCCGCACCCTCTCCGCCGCAATCGTCTCTCGGCATAGGCCCCACTTCCTTCCGCAAGCTCGCCTCTATATGCTAATAACATCTATACTCCTTAAGCATGCATGTTGTCAACATATATAGCAAGCGAGTTGTCCCAACGGCGCTTCGGCGCATGCGGAACGCAAGGAAAAGGGAAGCAGTAGACAATGGGAGAAAGAAGAGGGCGAATAAGGCCGGAGACGGATTACTCGAAGGCTTCGCGATCCAGCTCCCGGGCGGGAT